>CAWGOM010000004.1:0-8434 GCA_963824165.1 uncultured Acidobacteriota bacterium | reverse complement strand
AAAACCCGGAAAACCTGAGCTTCCTTCCCCGCCCGGCCACCGCGTCGGGCGGGGATCGGCGACAATGGCCGGGTGACCGCGACAACGGGCGGGACCCGCCGGCGTCCCAGCTGGGCCGACGTCCCGTTCCTCGCGCTTGCGCTCGGGGGCGGCGCCTACTGCGCCTGGGTGCTCGCCTCCCGGCTGCCGGACGAAGCGCGGGCCTTACCGAGCGACCTGATCTTCATCCCGGTCGGTCTGATGGTCGTCTTGCTGGCGGGGCGCGCCAGCCGGGCACCCGGCCTGGACGACTCGACGCGCCGGGCCTGGCGGTTCCTGACCGCCGCCTTCGCCTGCTACTGGCTCGGCGATACCCTCTGGTTCGTCTCGCAGTGGATCCTCCGCGAAGCGGGAACTTCCGGTGGCGCCTACGTCGCGAGCCAGGTGGCCTACGTGGCCTACTACCCGCCGCTGCTCTTCGGGCTGCTCTCGTTTCCCCGCTTCCTCAGAAACCGCGCCGAGGCCCGTCAGTTCTGGCTCGACGTCGCAACCGTTTTCACCGGCGGCCTGATGCTCCTCTGGTCGGCGCTGCTCGCGCCCCTCGTCTCGACCGAGGCCACCAGCTTCTCCGAACTCGTGCTCCGGATCGGATACCCCCTCGGGGACCTGATCCTGCTCTTCGGGATGTCTGTCATCGCGGCCCGCCGCCGCGCCGACTCCGTCCGTCTGGTCTTCGTGCTGCTGACCGCCGGCCTCATGGTGACCGTCATCAACGACTCGGTCTCGAGCGTGATGAGCCTGACCTCGGCCTACCGCAGCGGCGGAACGCTCGACGTCGTCGCGATGGCGGCCTGGCTCTTCTTCGGCGCCAGCGCGGAGGCGCAGCGCCGTCTCGGGGGGGCCGCGGTGCAGCCGCCCCCGGAGGAGGCATCGCGGCCGGCGATGAGCCTGGCGCCGTATCTCGCGGTGGTCCTCGGCTACGGCACGCTCTTCTTCTCGGCCATCTCGCAGCGCCAGACCTCGCTCGGCATCGTGCTCGGGGCCATCGCCCTGACGACCGCCGTCCTGGTCCGCCAGTACATGGCGGTGTCGGAGAACGTGCGCCTCTCCGCCGAAAGCGCCGCCCGGGCGAGCGAGACGCGCTTCCGGTCGCTGGTGCAGAACTCCTCGGACATGATCGTGGTGGTCTCGCCGGAGACCGCGATCCGGTATCAGACGCCCTCCGTCGAGCGGCACCTCGGCTACCGGCCCGAGGAGCTCGAAGGCACCCTCCTGATCGACCTTCTTCATCCGGAGGATCAGCCGCGCGCGCTCGCCATCGTCGCGGAGGTCTCGACCCGCCCCGGAGCGCCGGCGCCCGCGGAGTGGCGGCTGCGCCGTCGCACCGGCGAATGGTTCTTCGCCGAGGTGATCGTGACCAACCTCGTCGAGGATCCGACGATCGGCGGCCTCGTCCTGAACCTCCGCGACATCGAGGAGCGCAAGGCGCTCGAGAACCAGCTCACGCACCAGGCCTTCCACGATCCGCTGACGAAACTCGCCAACCGCGCCCTCCTTTCCGACCGCGTCGCCCATGCCCAGGCGCGCAGCCAGCGCGACCGCCGGCCGTGCTCGGTGTTGCTCCTCGATCTCGACGATTTCAAGGCGATCAACGACACCTTCGGGCACGTTGCCGGGGACGAGGTCCTCGTCGAGGTCTCCCGCCGCATCCAGGGATGCATCCGGGCCGGCGACACGGCCGCGCGCCTGGGCGGCGACGAGTTCGCCCTGCTCCTCGAGGACACGGCCGGCGTCGCGACGGCCCGCGAGGTCGCCGACCGGATCGCGGCCGCGCTGAAGGCGCCGATCGCCCTGCTCGGCAAGGAGGTCTTCCTCTCGGCTTCCTCCGGAATCGCCGTCGGAACTCCGGGCGAATCCGACGGCGAGCTGCTGCGCAACGCCGACGTGGCGCTCTACATCGCGAAGGAGAAGGGCAAGGGCGGCTTCGAGGTTTTCGAGCCCGGCATGCGGGCGGCCGTCGTCGAGAGGCTCGAGCTCGAAGGGGACCTTCGCCGCGCACTTCCCGGGAATCAGCTCATTCTCCACTACCAGCCGATCGTCGAGCTTTCCTCCGGAACGATCGTGGGCGCGGAGGCCCTCGTGCGCTGGCGCCATCCGCGCCGCGGCCTGCTCTCGCCCGGCGACTTCATTCCGCTCGCCGAGGAGACCGGCCTCATCGTTCCGATCGGGCTGTGGGTCATCGAGGAGGCCTGCCGCCGGGTCGCGAGCCTCTCGGGTCCCGCGGCGACGACTCACGTCAGCGTCAACCTCTCCGCGCGCCAGCTCCAGGAGTCGGACATCGTGGAGCAGGTCGAGGCCGCGCTCGCGCGCGCCGGCCTGCCTCCGGAACGGCTCGTGCTGGAGGTGACCGAGAGCCTCATCATGGTCGATCCCCGGGCCATGATCCCGCGCCTGCGCTCCCTGAAGGAGCTGGGCCTGCGCCTGGCCGTCGACGATTTCGGGACCGGCTACTCGTCGCTCGCCTACCTGCAGAACCTGCCCGTCGACATCCTCAAGATCGACCGCTCGTTCATCCAGGAGGCCTCGGGCGACATCGGGCTGTCGCTGCTGGCGCGCGGCATCGTCGACCTCGGCCGCGCGATGCGCCTGACGACGGTCGCCGAGGGCATCGAGCACGTCGAGCAGGTCAGCGCGCTGCGCGAGACGGCGTGCGAGTTCGGCCAGGGGTTCTACCTCGCGCGACCGATGGAGGACGCGGCGTTCGCGGCGCTGATGTCCTCGGGAGTGACGCTGCCGCGCCCGAAACGGGCGTCCTGATCGGCCGGCCACGGCTCATGCCGGCATTCTCCCCGGGCGGCCCCGGGAGGGGTACGATCGGCCTGTGGAAGAGGCGGTCCCCGAGGCGGCGTTTCTCGACGACACCGTCCTACAGTTTCGCAAGTACAAGGGTCTGGCCGACCGGGCGCTCGCGCAGGTCGGAGACGCCGACCTCTTCCGGGCCCTCGACCCGGAGTCCAACAGCATCGCCCACGTCGTCAAGCACCTCGCGGGCAACATGCGTTCGCGCTGGCGCGACTTTCTGACCTCCGACGGCGAGAAACCCGACCGCGATCGGGACTCCGAGTTCGAGCTCGACGCAGGGGACACGAAGGCGGCCCTCCTCGAGCGGTGGGAGGCCGGTTGGACGCTCCTCTTCGGCGCTCTCGGCGCCCTCGCGCCCGGCGACCTCCTGCGGTCGGTCGCGATCCGGGGCGAGCCGCACACGGTGATGCAGGCGATCGACCGCCAGCTCACCCACTATGCGTACCACGTCGGCCAGATCGTCATGCTCGCCCGGCACTTCACGGGGACCCGCTGGGTCTCGCTGTCGATCCCGAAGGGCAGGTCCCGCGAGTTCGAGGTCTCGAAGAACGGACGGCCCTACGGCGTCCTGGAGAAAAACGCATGAAGGTCCCAATCCGTCTGCTCCTCGGCGCCGCGCTCGCCGCGCTCGCTTTCGCCGCCCCGGCCGCGGACCTCCCGGTCTCGCACGCCGGCTGCGCCGCCCCCGGCGACCCGGTCGACCCCGCCCTGCTCGAGCGGCCGTCGAAGCTCCGAACCGACGTCGGAAGCGTGCACCAGGCGGTCACGACGCGCTCGCCCGAGGCCCAGGCGTTCTACGACCAGGGCCTGACCTTCATGCACCACTACGTCTTCATCGAAGCCGCGCGCTCGTTCCGCCAGGCCCTGCGCGCCGACCCGGACTGCGCGATGTGCTGGATGGGGCTCGCGCGCGCCGACCAGGGGCTCGAGCTGCAAGACGCCACGGCGGCGGCGATCGCGAAGGCCAAGGCGCTCTCGGACAAGGCCACCCCGAAGGAGCAGGCGTTCATCGCTCTGCGCGCGCAGCAGATCGAGGCCCAGGCCGCGCCCCCCTCCGAGGAGGGGGCCAGGCATGCCGCGTACAAGGCGGCCCTGGACAAGGCCCTCGCCGCATACCCGGAGGACGCGGATCTCTGGCTCCTCCGCGGCAACGCCGAGGAGCCGGGCCCCTGGGGCCGCGGGCAGTTCGGCGGCTCGGCCTCGATCGCCTTCTACGAGACCGCGCTCGTGCGCTCGCCCGGGCACCTGGGCGCGCACCACTATCTCGTCCACTCCTACGAGAACATCGGCCACCACGCCGAGGCGGCCGTGCACGGGAAGACCTACGCCGCCTCGAGCCCCGGTGTCGCCCACGCCCAGCACATGTACGGGCACGTCCTCCCGCGCCTCGGGCGCTGGGACGAGGCCCTCGCGCAGTTCGAGAAGGCCGACGCGATCGAGGAGGCCTACGCGAAGGCCGAGAACCTGAGGCCCGGCGACGACTGGCATCACCTCCACAACCTGCAGCTGCTCGGCTACACGTACCTGCGCATGAACCGCATCGACGATGCCGAGAGGACCTTCCGCCGCGCATTCGACACTCCCGCCCGCCTGCCCTACCGCGGCGCCCCGCAGGCGAGCCTCGCGGAGTTCTACCTCCTGCGTGGCCAGCCCGCCGAGGCCCTGGCCGTCGCGAAGGCGCTTCAGGTTGACACGCGCACGCCCGCGGCGCGCATCGTCGCGACGGTCGTCGAGGGCGAGGCGCTGCTGGCGCTCGGACGCGAGGAGGACGCGAGAGCCGCCGCGGCACGGGCGCAGGAGCGGCTCGACGCCGGGCGCGTCGCCCTCGGAGCCCAGGGCCGGTATCTGGACTGGTTCGTCGCGCCCTTCGTCACGCAGCTCGAGACCGAGATCGCGCTCCACGGGAAGGACCCCGCGGAGGCCGAGGCCTCGATCCGGCGGGTCGCCACGGAGCTCTCGCTCAACCCGCGCTTCGACGCCTGGGGCGAGGGTCTCTTCCGTCTCGACCGCATCGCCGCCGACGCCCGCCGGGCCGGCCGCGTCACGCTCGCGGCGGACGTCGAGGCGAAGATGAAGACGATCGACCCGGACTATGCGCCCGGATCGGTCAGCGTTCCTCGCCAGGTCGCGCGCTAGCCGAAAAGTTAGAGGGTCAGGTCTCGTTTTTTCGGATTCCGGTTTCGCGAAAACCGAAAATTCCAGACCTGACCCCGCGCTTTTTCGGACAGGGTCCTAGACGGGCCGGGCCAGCCGTTCCTCGGCGATCCGCCGGGCCGCGGCGTCGGTCGTGATCCCCTGCGCTTCGGCCAGCGCGTAGACGCGCTCGAGCGTCGCCCCGATGCGCAGCACCTCGTGGCGGGCGCGCTCGGCCGGCCATCCGAGCGATTCCTGGCCGGTAATCGCGACCGCCCCGCCCGCGTTGATGACAAAGTCCGGCGCATAGAGGATCCCCCGCGCGCGCAGCCGCTCGGCGTCCTCGGGCCCGGCGAGCTGGTTGTTGGCGGCGCCCGCGACGGCGCGGCACGCGAGGCGCGGGATCGACTCGGCGTCGAGAACGCCGCCGAGCGCGCAGGGGGCGAGAACGTCGCAGGGAGTCTCGAGCACGGCTGCGGGATCGAGGAACGGGACACCGCGCTCGTCGCGAAAATGTCGAACCGATCCTTCCGACACGTCGCTGAACGCCACGGCGGCGCCCGCCCCGAGCAGCCTCTCGATGAGCGCTCCGCCCACGCTGCCGGCCCCCTGGACGACGATCCGGCGGCCCGCGAGCGACGCATCGCCGAAGAGCCGCGCGCAGGTCGCGCGGATGCCCGCCTCGACGCCGAGCGCCGTCCATCCGGAGGAGTCGCCGGCCCCGCCGTGCTCCGGCGTCCGGCTGAAGACGTACGGAGCGCCGGTCTCCGAGATCACGTCCATGTCCCTCGACGAGGTGCCGACGTCGGCGCCAGTCCAGAACCGGCCGGCGAGCTCCTGAATGAAAGCGCCGTAGCGGCGCAGGAGGCCGTCGCGCCGCTCGGGATCGAGACCGGGCGGCACCGCGATCACGGCCTTGCCACCGCCGCGCGGGAATCCCGCGGCGGCCCACTTGTAGGTCATCCCTTCCGACAGGCGCTCGGCGTCGCGCCGGGCGGCCGCGAGGTCCGGGTAGGTCTTGATTCGCGTGCCGCCCGAGGATGGCCCCAGGCGCGAGGAGTGGAACGCGATCAGGATCGTGGCGCCCGTCTCGGCGTCGAAGCGCTCGAGGACCTCCTCGCCGTTCCAGCGGACCGGGCTCATCTCAGATCCAGCGCCGCACTTCGTCCGTGTAGCGCAGGTACTTCTCGCCGAACTTCGCCGTCAGGTAGCGCTCTTCGCGGGCGATCACGAAGCGCGACAGGAGCGCCATCGCGACCGGCACCGACAGCAGCGGCCAGAGCGCGTTCCAGAACAGGGCAAAGCCGGCGAACGCGATCGCGAGACCCAGGTACATCGGGTTGCGGGATAGGCGGTAGGGGCCTTCGAACGCGAGGGATGTCGTCGGCCGCATCGGGTTGGGGCTCGTGCCGGCGGCGCGGAAGGTCAGGACCGCCCACGCGCCGATCCCGAGGCCGAGAACGAAGAGGAGAATGCCGAGCGCGCGCGTCTCGAGGGCGTGGGCCGGCCAGACGGACACCGGCCACCACCGGAACAGCAGGAATCCCCCGCCGAGCGCCAGCGCATAGATCGCCGGCGGAGGGAACTTCACGCCCGAGGTCGGCGCCGGGGACGCCTCGGCCGTCACGATCGCGCGCCCTCCGGGGCGCTCTGCGCCGCGACGTGGCCGGCCGCGATCTCGAGCGCGGCGTCGATGCCGGGCACGAAGTTCTCGCGCCCGTATTCCTCGATCTTGCCCGCCCGCTCGAGGGCCGCGCGCGGCTGGGCCTGGATGCCCGAGATCAGAAAGCGGATCCCCTGGTGCGAGAAGGACCGGAAGAGGTCGTCGAGCACCCGGATCCCGGAGGCGTCGATCGCCGGGACGTTGCGCATGCGGAGGATGAAGACCCTCGGCTTCTTCGCCACGAAGTGCAGGACGTCCTTGATCTTGTCCGCCGCTCCGAAGAAGAACGGCCCGTTGACCTCGTAGACCTCCACTCCCGCCGGAATCTCGCGGCGGGCCACGCCCTCGGTGTCGCCCTTCATCGTGCCGTCGGGCGCGTCGTTCCACTCGGCCGTGACCATGCCCACGTTCGTGACGTCGGCCATGCGCTTCATGAAGAGGAACGCCGCGAGCACCACGCCGACCTGGACCGCCACCGTCAGGTCGACGAGCACCGTCAGGAGGAACGTCGTCAGCAGGACCGCCACGTCGCTCTTGGGCGTGCGCAGTAGCTGCGTGAACGCCTGCCACTCGCTCATGTGGTAGGCGACCACGACGAGGATCGCCGCCAGCGTCGCCAGCGGGATGTACCGGGCCCACTTCCCGAGGAAGAGAAAGGCCAGCGTCACCACGACGGCGTGCGCCATCCCGGCCACCGGGGTGCGGCCGCCGGACTTGACGTTGGTCGCCGTGCGGGCGATCGCTCCGGTCGCCGGCATGCCGCCGACGAGTCCCGAGGCGACGTTGGCGACCCCCTGCGCGACCAGCTCGACGTTGGACTTGTGGCGGCTGCCGATCATGCCGTCCGCCACGACGGCCGAGAGCAGGGACTCGATCGACGCGAGCAGGGCGACGGTCACGGCCGCCGGGAAGAGCTCGCGCACGCGCTCGAGCGTCACGTCGGGCATGCGTGGCGCCGGGATGGAGGCGTGGATCTCGCCGAAGCGGGTGCCGATCGTCTCGACGGGAAGGCCGAGCAGCGCCACGGCGATCGACGCGGCGAGGATGGCGACGATCGGCGCGGGGACGGTGCGCGAGAGGCGCGGCCAGCCGACGAGAATCACGAGCGATCCCGCGGCGATGGCGATCGCCGCCGGCGAGGCGGTCGGCAGGCTCGCACCGTAGGCGCCCCACTTCTCCAGGAACGGCGCCGGGACACTCTCCATCCGGAGGCCGAAGAGGTCGCGGATCTGGGAGGAGAAGATGATCACGGCGATCCCGCTCGTGAAACCCGTGACCACGGGATACGGGATGAACTTGATCGCCGCCCCGAAGCGCGCGAGTCCGAGGATCATCAGCAGCACGCCGGCGAGGACCGTGCAGATCGTCAGGCCGTCCACGCCGTAGCGCGCGACGATGCCGTACACGATGACGACGAAGGCGCCCGTGGGCCCTCCGATCTGGACCCGGCTCCCGCCGAGAAACGAGATCAGGAACCCGGCCACGGCGGCGGTGACGAGTCCCTTCTCGGGCGAGACACCGGAGGCGATCGCGAAGGCGATGGCGAGCGGGATGGCGACGATGCCGACGACCACCCCCGCCTGCAGGTCCGCGACGAGCTGCCGTCGCGTATAGCCCGAGAGGGTGGTGAAGGTCTTGGGAAGCCAGGCGCTCGTCACGCTCCGCTATCTTACGGGGCCGGCCGCCGCTCGAGCAGGTGAATGATGGGCGGGCGAGCCCGGGCGGGCGCCACGGCGACGGTGACGTAGTCCCGGGCGATCTCCGCCGCGATCTCGAGCGCGTAATCGGCGCCCAGGC
>CAWGOM010000003.1:0-34033 GCA_963824165.1 uncultured Acidobacteriota bacterium | reverse complement strand
CTTCCCGGCAGCGGCCTGCCGGTCGAGAAACGTCCGCGCCCGCAGCATGTCGTTGACCGGGATGCCCTCGGTGATGCACGCGATCACCGCCACCCCGGCTTCCGCGGCCTCGACGACGGCGTCGGCCGCGAAGGGCGGCGGAACGAAGATCATCGAGGCGTTCGCGCCGGTTTCCTGCACGGCGTCGGCGACGGTGTCGAACACGGGGATGCCCTCGTGCGTCGTGCCGCCCTTGCCCGGCGTCACTCCGGCCACGACCTGCGTGCCGTATTCGCGGCACGCGAGCGCGTGGAACGTGCCCTCGCGCCCCGTCAGGCCCTGGACCAGCAGGCGCGTCGCCTTTCCGACCCAGACGCTCATCGGGCCGCCTCGACGGCCTTGCGCGCGCCGTCCCACAGTCCGTCCGCCGGGGTGATCTTGAGGTTCGACTCCCGGAGGATCGCTTTGCCCTCGTCGACGTTGGTGCCCTCGAGGCGGACGACGACCGGGATCGACAGGCCCATCTCGCGCAGGCGGCGACGACGCCCTTGGCGACGATGTCGCAGCGGATGATCCCGCCGAAGATGTTGATGAGGACGGCCTTGACGTTCTCGTCCGAGAGGATGATGCGGAACGCGTTCTTGACCTGCTCTTCGTTGGCGCCGCCGCCGACGTCGAGGAAGTTCGCGGGCTCGCCGCCGGCGAGCTTGACGATGTCCATCGTCGCCATCGCCAGTCCGGCGCCGTTGACCATGCAGCCGACGTTGCCGTCGAGCTTGATGTAGTTGAGGCCGTACCGCGAAGCCTCGACCTCGAGCGGGTCCTCCTCGTGCGAGGTCGCGCAGCTCCTTGATGTCCGGGTGGCGGAAGAGCGCGTTGTCGTCGAAGGTCATCTTGGCGTCGAGCGCCAGGACGTCGCCCTGCTTCGTGACGAGCAGCGGGTTGATCTCGGCCAGGCTCGCGTCGGTCTCGACGTAGGCGCGGAAGAGCGACTGCATGAGGCCGACCCCCTTCTTGAAGCTCTCGCCCGAGAGCCGAGAGCGAAGGCCACCTTGCGCGCCTGGAACGGGAACATGCCGAGGGTTCGCGTCGACGCCCTCCCGAATGATCGCGGACGGGTCCTTCGCGGCGACCTCTTCGATGTCCATGCCGCCGGACTTCGACGCCATCACGACCGGGAGGCGCCGCGACGCGGTCGAGCGTGATGCCGAGGTAGAGCTCGCGGTCGATGTCGAGGGTCTCCTCGACGAGGACCTTCTGGACGACGCGTCCCGCGGGCCCCGTCTGCGGAGTGACCAGCGTCATGCCGAGGATGCGCTTGGCGAGGTCGTGCGCCTCCTGCGGATCCTTCGCGAGCTTCACGCCGCCGCCCTTGCCGCGGCCCCCGGCGTGGATCTGCGCCTTGACGACCGCGCGCCCGCCGAGCCGGCGCGCGATCTCCCGGGCCTCGGCGGGGCTGTCGGTGACCTCACCGCGCGGCACGGCGACGCCGAAGTGCGCGAGGATCGACTTGGCCTGGTACTCGTGGACTTTCATGGCGAAAGAGCGCGGATTATATGGGAATCGGGACCTACAGGCGGAAGGCCTCCAGGGAGGCGAGGCCCATCGCCGAAAGCGCCACGAAGACCCCGGCGGACGCGGCGGCGGCGAGCCGCCGGGCCCGCGGGTTGACGGCGAGGCCCCACGTCTCGGCGAAAGTCCACAGTCCGGCCGAGAGGTGAAACGTCGCCGCGAGAACGCCGGCGACGTAGGCCGCGTTGAGCCACGGGCTCGCGAGGACCGCCTGCATGAGCCGGAAGAGATCGAGGCTCTCATGGTCGCGGATCTGGACGAGGCGCGCGGTCCAGAGGTGCAGAAGCACGAAGACGAAGAGCAGGACGCCGGTCGTCCGCTGGGCGATCGAGAGGGCCCGCCGCCCGGCCGAGGGCCGCAGCGCCGCGGGCGCCTCGTTGGCGACGAGGAAGAGCCCGTAGAGGCCGTGGAAGAAGAGCGGGATCGCGATGAAGAGCACCTCGACCGCCACGAGAAGCGGAATCTCCTGGAGGCGGCGGGCCATGGCGTTGTAGGCGTCGGCGCCGCGCCGCGCCGCGGCGTTGGTGGTGAGATGGAAGACGAGGAAGGCGCCGACCGGAACGACTCCCGAGATCGAGTGGAGGCGGCGGGCGAGCGTCGCGGGCGCCTCCGCCATCCCTGCTAGACCTTGAGGATGCGGAAGAGCTCGCGCACGGCCTCGGCCGATTTCTCGAGCGCCACCGTTTCCTCGGGCGTCAGCGCGATCTCGACGATCTGCTCGACGCCGGCGCGCCCGAGCTTGACCGGCACGCCGAGGTAGATGTCCCGCATCCCGTACTCGCCCTGGAGATACGCCGCGCAGGGCAGGATCTTCTTCCGGTCGTTGAGGACGGCGTCGACCATCTCGACGACCGCGGACGCCGGCGCGTACCAGGCCGAGGTCTTGAGCAGGTTCACGATCTCGGCGCCGCCCTCGCGCGTGCGCTTGACGATCGCGTCGATCTTCTCCTGGGAGAGCAGCTGCGGCAGCGGGATCCCGGCGACGGTCGAGAACCGGGGCAGCGGGACCATGGTGTCGCCGTGGCCGCCGAGGACGAAGGCGTGCGTGTTTTCGACCGAGACGTTCAGCGCCTCGGCGATGAACCAGCGCATCCGGGCCGAGTCGAGCACCCCGGCCATGCCGAAGACGCGCTCGCGGGGAAACTTCGAGATGCGGCGCGCGACCTCGCACATCGCGTCGAGAGGATTCGAGACCACGATGAGGATCGCGTCCGGCGAGCCCGGCAGCACCTTGCGCACGACGTCCGAGACGATGCCCTCGTTGGTCGCGACGAGGTCGTCGCGGCTCATGCCAGGCTTACGCGGCAGGCCGGCCGTGATCACGACGACGTCGGATCCCGCCGTGACGTCGTACGCGTTGGAGCCCGTCATGCGGGCGTCGAACTTCTCGACCGGGGCCGACTCCATGATGTCGAGCGCCTTGCCCTGCGGGACGCCCTCGACGATGTCGATGAGCGCGACATCGGCCAGAGCCTTTTCGACGATGCGCTGGGCGGCCGTGGCCCCGACGTTGCCGGCCCCGACGACGGTCACTTTGTGTTTCATGCGGGTCGGGATTCTACAGGACTCCAGCCCGCCTGCCGTATCATTCCGGCATGGCCGAAACCCGCCCCAACCGCGCCCTCCTCGTCGCCGGCGCATTCGTTCCCCTGCTCGTCGCCGGCGCGCTCTGGCTCCCCCGCTGGTGGGAGAACCGCGAGTACCGGGCAGGCCGAAGAGATCGCCGGCATCGGGGCGCGATTCGTCCCGGGAACGCTCGCCGACGCGCGGCCGAAGGTCGACCCGGGCGTGGCCGCCGCGACCCTCGTGGAGCGGATCGGCAAGCCCTCGATCTCGGTCGCGACCGAGGGCAAGGACTCGCGCCGCGAGATCTGGACCTACTACTTCTCGGACGGCACCCTCACCGTCAACATCACCGACGGGCTCGTCCAGCGGGTCTCGGCCGTGTTCGAGCCGCCGAGGATCCCGACCTCGGCCCGCCCCGAATGACCGGTCCCGCCACGCCGGCGCCGGCCCCCGACAGCCGCGAGCCTTCGATCCGCGTGATCATGATGCCGAAGGACACCAACGCCCACGGCACCATCTTCGGCGGCGTCATCCTGTCGTACATCGACCAGGCCGGCGCCGTCGAGGCCAAGCGCCAAGGCGCCGACTTCCTGGTCACGGTCGCCATGCGCGAGGTCGTCTTCCACGAGCCGGTCTACGTGGGCGATCTCGTGTCCTTCTACACGCGCCTCGTCAAGATCGGCCGGACGTCGATCACCATCTCGGTCGAGGTGGTCTCGCAGCCGGGCGAGGGGCTCGGAAACCGCGTGAAGGTGACCGAGGCGGAAGTGACGTACGTGAACCTCGACAAGAACCGGAGGCCGGTGCCGCTGCCGCGTGACGGAAATACGAAGGCCCCGAAAAACTTCGGGGCCTTCTTCCGTGTCAGCCGAGCAAAAGCCCGGCAATGCTCGCGATCTCGACTCGATACTACTCCTAAATCACCACTCCGCGTCGTCTTCCGCGTCGCCGCCCACTTCGGGGCCGCCGAGCTCCGATTCGAGCTCTTCGAGCTCCGGGGCATCGACCTCGAGCTCGCCGGCCGCGAGCTCCTCTTCCCTCCAGCCTTCCTCGCCGTAGCCTTCGCCGGCGGAGGCGGCCACCAAGGGCAGCGCCGCCGCGACCCGGGAGCGCCCCGCCCGTCCTGGCCTGCGGCAGGCCCGCCGCGGCTTTCTTCGGTGGCGCCGCCGTTCTTGGGGCGACTTTCTTCGGGGCCGGCTTCTTCGCCGCCTTCCTCGGGGCGGCCTTTCGAACGGGCTTCCGGGCGGATGATTTCTTCGCTGCCCGCGCGCTCTCGCGGACGACCTTCCGGGCGACCTTCTTCCCTTTCTTTGCGCTCTTTGGTGCCTTTTTCTTCTTCACCACTCCTGCCTCCTGTGCCGGCTCCGCCGGAAGGCGGATCATACAATCCGGATGTTGTCCAGGCGAGACGCCCCCGAGCTCTCCCGCCGCGCCGATGCGCCCCGCATCTCGATCACGCCTCGCGCCGCCGGACTCTCCGTTTTGATTCAGCCGCTTGCGCGGGCCCGGGCCTGGCGCGTCCGGATGGCGGTCCTCGGCGGCGCCGTCGGGGCGGCGGCACTGCTCGGTTGCTACCGCCTCGGACAGGCCTGGGAGGCGGGTCTGCGCCGGCTCGACTTCGCCGACCTGCCGCTGCCTCTCCTCATCGTCCTCTCGCTGATCCTCCTCGTCGCCGCCCCGCTGTCGCTGCTGGGACTGGCGGCGCTGGCCTTCGCGGAGGAGTCGATCGAGGTCGACGCCGAGAACGTGACCGTCCGCACGACCGCCTTCGAGCGCACGCGGGTCACGCGAATCCGCCGCGCGGACCTCGAGTGCTGGCGGGAGACCTACGTTCCACTGCCACCCTGGTGGACCTGGGCCGTCAAGCGGCTGGCCGCGCGGTCGGGCGGAAAGCTCCATCCCATCGCCGCCGCCGCCGGACCCAGGGAAAAGCGTCTCCTCGGGGAAGCCCTGGCCGAGGCCACCGGCCGGCCCCTGCTCGGCGACTTCGGGAGGCGGCTGCGCTAAGATCCGTCCCCTTCATGACCTCGGCCGGCCCGGAACACCACCTGACGCAGACCCTGCTCGCGAGCTACGCCCTGCCGGACGAGGTCCGCTGGGGCATCGCCGACGCGGATTTCGTCTTCGCCACCCCGATCCAGGCAAAGACCCTTCCGATCGCCCTCGCCGGCCGAGACGTCGCCGGCCAGGCGCAGACCGGCACCGGGAAGACCGCGGCGTTCCTCATCACGATCTTCACGCGCCTCCTCCAGAAGAAGCCCGCTCACGCTCCGCGGGGCCCGCGCGCGCTGGTCGATCGCACCGACCCGCGAGCTCGTCGCTCAGATCCGCGCCGACGCGGAGCTGCTCGGGCGGCACACGGGCCTCGCCACGCTGGCGGTCTTCGGCGGCATGGACTACCGGCTGCAGAGGGACCAGGTGAAGACCGTGCCCGACCTGCTGGTCGGAACGCCGGGGCGCCTGCTCGACTACGAGCAGCAGGGCGTCGTCACGTTTCGCGACGTCGAGATCCTCGTCATCGACGAGGCCGACCGGATGTTCGACATGGGCTTCATCCGCGACCTGCGGAAGATCCTGCGGCGCTGCCCGCCCTACCACCGCCGCCAGACGATGCTCTTCTCCGCCACGTTGTCGATCCGGGTGATGGAGCTCGCCTACGAGCACACCAACAACGCCGAAAAGGTCGAGATCGAGCCGGAGCGCGTGGGAGCGCACGGGATCACCGAGGTGCTGTACCACGTCTCGGCGCAGGAGAAGTTCCGCCTCCTGCTCGGCCTGCTGGAACGGGAGGGCGGCAGCCGCGTCCTCATCTTCGTCAACCGCCGGACCACGGCGGCCGACCTCGTGCGCGGCCTCTCCGCCAACGGCTACCCGACCCGCGCGCTCGCGGGCAACGTGCCGCAGGACCGGCGACTCAAGATGCTCCAGGACTTCAAGGACGGGCGCCTCGCCGTGCTCGTCGCAACGGACGTCGCGTCCCGGGGCCTCCACATCGAGGGCGTCTCCCACGTCATCAACTACGACCTGCCGCAGGACTCCGAGGACTACGTGCACCGGATCGGGCGGACCGGCCGAGCCGGGGCGGCGGGCACCGCGGTTTCGTTCGCCTGCGACGACTACGTTTTCTCGCTCGATGCGATCGAGGAGAGGGTGGGCCGCAAGATCCCCGTCGAGTGGCCGACCGAGGCGCTCTACAAGAGCGGCCGCGTCGCGCAGGCGCCCCGGGCCCATGCGGGATTTCGATCGCGGCCCGAGCCGCGCCGCGAGGCGCCCAAGAAGGCCGAGCCGACCGACGAGAGCTACGGCCGCACGAAACGCAAGAGCCGCAGGCGCTGAGCCCGCGCCGACCGACGTCTTCTTCGCGTCATCCCCGCCGTTCTGTTGACGTCATCCCGAGCGCAGCGAGGGATCCCGGAATCGACGCCCAGCAGGAAATCACGGGATCCCTCGTCGCTTCGCTCCTCGGGATGACAGCCTCCATGGCGAGAGGGCCGAGGCGGTCTCTGACGCTCGCGAGCCGAGGCTGCTGACGCCTAGAAACTTTTCAGGAAGTCGCGGTTCGTCTTGAACTTCGACAGCCGCCCCAGCACCAGCTCCATCGCCTGGATCTTGTCGACGGCGGCGAGCGCGCGGCGCAGCTTGACGATCCTCGGCAGATCGTCCGGGTCGTAGAGCTTCTCTTCCTTGCGCGTGCCGGACTGCGGAATGTTGATGCAGGGAAAGATGCGCCGGTTGAAGAGGTCCCGGTCGAGCACGATCTCCGTGTTGCCGGTGCCCTTGAACTCCTGGAAGATGATCTCGTCCATCCGCGAGCCCGTGTCGACGAGCGCGGTCGCGACGATCGTCAGCGACCCGCCGCCCTCGGCGTTGCGCGCGCCGCCGAAGAAGCGGCGCGGCTTCTCCATGGTGCGCGCGTCGATGCCGCCCGAGAGGATCTTGCCGCCGCCCTTCTGCATGTGGTTGTAGGCGCGGGCCATGCGCGTGATCGAGTCGAGGAAGATGATCACGTGCTTGCCGCACTCGATCAGGCGGCGCGCCCGCTCGGCCACGATCTCGGCCACCGCGATGTGGTTTTCCGCCGAGAGGTCCGCCGAGGAGGCGATGACCTCGCCGCGGACCACGCTGCGGCGAAAGTCCGTGATCTCCTCCGGTCGTTCGTCGATCAGCAGCACGATCACGTGCACGTCGGGCTCGTTGACCTCGACGGCGTGGGCCATGCGCTTCAGGAGGGTCGTCTTCCCGGCCTTGGGCGGCGCGACGATCAGGCACCGTTGCCCGCGCCCGATGGGCGTCAACAGGTCGACGACGCGGCCGCACATCTCGTCGGACTCGGTTTCGAGCCGGAGGATCGTCGTCGGATCAATGGAGATGAGCTCCGTGAAGGTCGGCCGCTGCCGGAAGGCCCCCGGCTCCATGCCTTCGATCGTCTCGACCTTCTTGAGAACGGGGCGGCCACCGTCGGCGACGAACCCCGTGATGAAGGCTCCGGCCTCCAGGCCCTCGCGCTGGATCAGCTCTCGCGGGACGAGAGGGTCCTTGGCGGACGGGACGAAGTTCGCCTTCGCCGAAACCAGGACACCCGGCGCGTTGTCCCTGGGCGGCAGGTACAGAACGCCCTCGGCCGGCCGCTCGGGGCCCGCCGCGGACAGGTCTTCGGTCCGCTCGTGGGAGCCGCCGGGCACGCCGGGCTGCCCGCCTCCGCGGCCCCCGCGCCGGCGGCGGCGCCGGCGGCGGCGGTTCGTGCGTGGCCCATCGCCCTGCGGACCGCCCTCGCGTGAGGGGGCCTCAGTTTGAACCGATACGGATGCAGGACTGCCGGGAATCAAGGGATCTTCGGACATGAGCTCCCAAACCACCCGCCGCGCTGACTCTTGGGTCCGGGCGGGAACGACTCATTCTACGACGAAAGAAAAAGAAAAGCGATCCGTGCGGTCGAGCGCCCCGCCGCGCGCCTCAAGCCCAGGCTGCAGAAGCGCTTAAGGGAGAACCGAGAACACCCGGTCGCCGTCGGCCGGAGGCACGGCCGCCAGTCCGAAGTTGTCGGCGCCGTGCTCCGGGCTCGACACGCCGACGAGGGCCGTCGTCAGGCCGGGGGCCGATCGGGCGAACTGGAGGGCCCGCCGGGCCGGCGATTCGGCCTCCGGGAAGGCCTCGACGATCGCGTCCGGAAGCGTCACGGCGAGCCTGCCCTGCATGAGCGAGGCGGAGCCGAACGCGGCGATGCCCAGAGCCCCGGCGGCCTCGAGTGCCGGGACTCTCCCGACCCCGAGCGCCTGCGACCGATAGCCGACCGCGTGCGCCATGCCCAGGCTGAAGGGAAGCTGGACGGCGCGAAAGTGATGGGACGCGCCCGCCACCTTTTCCGCGAGGTCGCGGAGGAGCGCCAGCGACAGGTGCTCGGGGTGCTCCGGCGGGACCCGCAGCCCGTTCCAGGTCGCCAGGCCCCAGGACGCGATCTTCCCGTCGGCGACCGCCCGCTCGAGCGTCTCGACGGCCCGGACGAGGCGCCCCCGAAAGCTCTCGCGGCCGACCTCCTCGAGCTGGGTCTCGACGTTGTGCAGGTAGTAGAGGTCGATCGTCTCCAGATCGAGGTTCGCGCGGCTCCGGGCGATCTGGTCGTCCAGGTAGGCGGGGGACATGCAGTGGCAGCCCTGGGCGATCTCCTCCGGCGGCGCGAGGCCCGGGTCGAGGAAAGTTTCCTTCACGTAGCGCCGGCCCGGGCGCGGGTCCTCGGCATCGTGCGGCAGGTAGCCGCCCTTCGTCGAAACGAAGACCTCGTCGCGCCTGGCGGCCCCGGAAAGGAACGCCTTCGCCAGCGCCCGACCGATCGCCCGCTCGCTCCGCTGGCCGCGATAGTTGATCGCCGTGTCGAAAACGTTGACCGCCGAAGCCAGCGCCGCGGCGATGCAGGCCTCGTAGCCCGCGTCGGTCTTCGCGTCCTCGTCGCCGAGGTAGGTGCCCACGCCGATCGAGGAGAGCCTCAGGCCCATCGCGTCGCGAAAGTGCCCGGGCGCCGCGCTCGAGCGGCTGGCGAAACGCTGGGTTCCTTCGAGCGTGGCCCGGCCGGCAATCACGCGCGGGAGGCTATCACCGGGCCTCGCCGACGAGGACGAACGGGGCCCAGAGCTGCGGCGATTCGGGCAGGGCCCGGCCGGAAGGCGCGCGCAGGCGCGACTGCCGCAGCGCGCGGATCGTGTCGAGCTCGGCCCGCCGGATGGCCGCCGCCTTGTCGCCGCCCGTGTCGATCAGCGCGCGGTAGAAGCGCTCCATCTGAAATCGGGTCACCGAGTCCGCGACCCTCCAGAGGCTCACGAGCACGCTCGGTGTGCCGGCGTAGAGGAAGGCGCGCGAGAGGCCGAGCACGCCGTCGCCGTTGACGAGACCGAGGCCCGTGTTGCAGGCCGACAGCGTGACGAGGCTTGCGGAGAGCTCCAGGTCGAAGACCTCGCGCACCGTGAGCCGGCCGTCGCGCTCGGACGCAGGGCGTCCGGATGTGGAAACGGGCCCAGGCGCCAGCGCCAGGAAGCTCGAGAGCGGCTCGTCGTCGAAGATCACGGCGTGCGTGGCGAGATGGATGATCGACTCCCGCGGGGCGAGCTCGCGGAAGGCCTGCTCTCCCGCTCGCGCTCCGGTCAGCGCCGTGACGCGACCGGCGGGATAGAGCGACCCGATGGCGCGCGCTTCGGCCTCCGCCTCCGGTAGCGGCCCAAGGGGACGCTTGGGGCTCGCCGGCGCCGGCATCGCCGGGTTGCCCACGACCAGCAGCCCCGGGAAATCCCGATCGACGGCGTGCAGGCGGCGGCTCTCCGTGTACCGGAGAACGCCGATCGCGGGGCTGTACGTCAGCGTGTGGCGGTCGACGAAGTACTTCCCGTCGCCCGCCACGAGCGCCGCGAAGGACACAAGGAAGAGCGGGCCGTGCGGGATGATCGTCACGAGGCGCCCCGGATCGGCCGGAAGCTGCGAGGAGACCGGGTCGATGAGAGCGCGGTGCAGCCTTCGCAGGGCGGGCCGCGCCTCCTCCCGCTTCCCGCGCGCACGCTGGGCCAGGCGCGACAGCTCCCGGCGGGAGACGGGGATCGCGGCGCCGTGGATGCGGCCGCCGGGCTCGACGGTCCACACGAAGAGTTTCCGGTCCGCCGAGAAGTACTCGACGAGCGTGGCGTCCCGCCGGGCCGCCTCCTCGCGGATCCCGGCGAGCGTCAGGGACGGGACGGCGCGGGCGCCCCCCGGCACGCGCCCGCCGAGCAGGTCGAGAAAGGCCCGGGCGCGCGCCCTTTCGGCCAGTTCCAGAGCCTCCTCGATCCTCCCCAGCTCCATCAGGAGGTCGATCGCGTCGGCGTAAACGGCCTGCTTGCCCTCGAGGAATCCGGCCCGCGCCTCGTCGGAGGCGATCGCGCGCGCGCGCAGATGCTCGATGACGGCGAGGCTCTCGTCGAGCGACGCGAGGGCGTCTTCGCGACGACCCAGCTCCCGCAGGATCGATCCCCAGCGATGGGCCACCGCCCAGTGGACCTCTTCGTTGCCGAGCGCGCGCGCGAGCTCGATGGCCCGGCCGCCGAACTCGACGGCGAGCGCCGGGTCGCCGCGCGCGGCGTGGACCCGGCCGATGAGGGCCAGCGTCGGGGCGAGAAAGGCCGGCTGGCCCGCCTGCAGGATCGCCGCCGACCGCTCGAGAGCCGCGAGCGCCTCCGCGTGCCGTCCGAGCCGGTAGTATGCGAGCCCGGCCTTGTCGAGTCCCGAGGCCACGCCGCGCGGGTCCTGGATCTCGCCCCAGATGGCGATCGCTCGCCGGTAGCGGGAAAGCGCCGCGTCCCATTTCTCCAGGGCCGCATTGGCGTCTCCCATGCGTGCCAGGATCCACGCCTGCTGCCTCCGGTCGGAGAGACGCTCCTTGATCGCCAGGGCCTCGCCGTAGCGCGCGAGCGCCTCCGCCACGGCCCCCCGGCGGTAGAGCGCGATTCCCATGTGGTAAAGCGCCAGCGCGCGGCCGGGCTCGTCGCCGATCTGCCGCGCATTCTCGAGGCCTCTCTCGAACCACGCGAGCGCCTCGCGGTTGGCGCCCTGGAGCATGTAGCAGCGGCCGACCAGGTGAAGGACGTACACCTCACCGCGCCGATCCCCGATCCCCTCCCGGGCCCGAAGCGCCGCCTCGTAGTTGCCGAGCGCGTCGGCATAAAAGCCCTGCTCCTGGTCGAGGTCCCCCAGGTCCTCGAGCACGATGCTCCTCCAACGCCCGTCGCCGGTCGCCTCGAGGGTCGCGAGCGCGAGAGCATAGGCCTCCCGCGCCCTGGCGTAGGCCGCTTTCTTGAAGTGCACGCGGCCGATGAAGTCGAGAGTCCGCGCGCGGCCGGCGTCGTCTTCGATTGCCTCCTGCAGGGCCAGCGCCTCTCGGAGGGATTCGAGCGCCGCCTCGTAGTCCGACCGGCGGAATTGTCCGGCGCCGATCGAGCCCAGGATCGAGGCCTCGAGGCGTACGTCACCGATCTCGCGGGCGAGCGCGAGTGCCCGGGCGTGGCGCTCCGATCCCGCGACGGAATCCCCCTCGAGGTCGAGCACCAGGCCCATGCGATCGAGACAGAGCGCGGTCAGCGCCGCGTCGCCCAGGCGCTCGGCCGCGGAGAGGGCCGTCTCGAGCTTCGCGGCGGCCGGCGCGAAGGCCTCGAAGTGGGCCAGATCTTCCGCTTCGCGAACCAGCCGCTCGATGTCGTCGCGCTGCGCCGCGGAGCCCGCCGACGCATAGAGAGCGAGCGCGAGCAGGCTACCGGGCGTGAAGACCACGCCGTACCTCTTCCGAAAGCTCTGCGGCCTCGGCCCGGTGCGGACCCTGCGTGCTCCCGACGGCCTCGAGCTCGAGGAGCGCCGCGGACGCGTCGCCCGATTTCAGGAGCGCGAGCGCCAGGTACCACCGGGCCTCGGCCGGCGGGTGAGACGAGGCGGCCGCGGATTCCAGCAGCGCTCTCGCCTCATCGGGTCTTCCGAGCATCAGAAGAGAGACGCCCCGATAGAAGCTCGCCTCCGTGTGGCCGGGATGCGCCGCGAGAAATCTCGCGAGCTCGGCTTCAGCCGCTGCAGGGTCGCCGCGCCCGTAGGGAGCCATCGCGGCCGCAAACGCTGCCGTCGGCGACGCCGCATCTCCCGAGCGGAAGACGAGCTCGTCTTCCGGGGCCGCGGGCCGATAAGTCGCCGACGCGACCGGCAAATCCTTCCAGGGATTCGCAGGCCCGGGAACGGCTGCCTCCGGCACGGAGGGAGGCGGCGGAGACGCCCGACGCTGTCGCGCAATCCAGAGCCCCGACAGGAGCGCGACGGCGAGGACTGCGGCGGCGGCCAGCCAGCGCCGGCCGAACCGGCGCAACGTCTCCGGCGGCGCATTCATCGCTTCGAGAAACGCACGGGCGTCCTGCGCCAGGCCAACGCACGAGGCGCACCCGGCGAGATGCCCGCGCACGGACTCGTTGGCGGTCTCGGAGAGACCACCGCGGTAGAACGCCAGCAACGTCTCTTCGCCTGGGCACGGCGACGCGGTCCTCGCGCGCAGGGCATCCTCGAGGTCTCTCTGGAGCCTCTCGTCCCGATTCATGTCTCGCCTCCCTCGAAGGTCCGCCTCAGGCTCTCCCGCGCCGCCGCAAGGTGATTTCGGACCGTGTTCACCGAGAGCCGCAGCGTCGCCGCGATCTGCTCGTGCGAGAGCCCGTCACGCACCTGGAGCGGCAGGCACTGGCGCTGCCGCGGCGGCAGCGCTTCGATCGCGCGCCAGACGGCCGCGATTCTCCTTTCATGTTCCGGGTCGCCCATGTCCCTCGTGTCCGCCGGCTCCGGGACCTCCTCGAGCGGCAGAGCCGGGGGTGGCCGCCGCTCGAAGGCCGTATTTCGCACGTTGCGAGCCACCGTGAAGAGCCACGCGAGGAGTTTCTCCTCCTCGCGGACTCCCCCGATGCCTTGAAAGACCCGGAGGAGCGTCTTCTGTACCAGGTCCTCGGAGTCATCCGGGGAAATCCCGGCGGCCCGGAAGAACCGGAACAGACGGGGCCGGAGGGCCGCGTCGAGGCCGCGGAACGCCTCGTCGGCATGCGCTCCGCCGGCGCGGGCCCCGCGCAGCGCCGCCAGGAGCGTGTCCTCGGGCATGGACGCGCTAGGGATAGCACCGTCGAACGGCGATGGTCAAACGCCGACTGGTACAAATTCTCCTCCCTCGGGTCACTCCCGGTGAACGTCGAGGGAGATTCATGCAACGAGATCGATCCCCGCTGGGTGCGATCCTCCTCCTCGCCGGGCTACTCGGTGCCCGGGCGGAGGCGCAGACCCCTGCGCCGCAGGACTACGGAACCGAGGACGAGTCCATCACCGTCCTCGGGCCGGCCGACTTCGTGGCCGAAGACGGAACCGCCAGCACTTCCTACCCTCCGAGCACCAGCCGCCGCTGGAGCGACGCCGGAGGATGGCTCATTGCCCCCCTGAACATGCTTCCCAATGGATGCCGGGTCACTCGGATCACCTACTACTTTCGCGACGCGGATCCGGACGAGAATCTGACCCTCTGTTTCAGTGAGATCAGGCTGAACCCTTCCAACGGCGCTTCCGGCGGCACCGTCTGCATTATCACGACGTATCCGCAGGGTGCGCCGGGCGACTCGCGTGCCGCGAACGTCAACTCGTACGACATCCGATACCGGGACGTCGAGGAGGACGGCGATTCGGTGCTGCACTACTACTACATCCGGGTTCGCACGCCCGCCGGCGACGATACGACCGCCATTCGGGCTATCGAGGTGCGGTGGCGGCGCCAGGTCAGCCCCGCGCCGCAGGCCGCGACGTTCAACGACGTCCCGACGAACCATCCGTTCTTCCAGTTCGTCGAGGCTCTCGCCGATTCCGGCATCACCGTCGGCTGCGGGGGCGGCAACTACTGTCCGGACTCGCCGCTGACGCGCGGTCAGATGGCCGTCTTCCTCGCCAAGGCGCTCGGCCTCCACTGGCCGTGGGACGCGCCGTGAGCAGATAAAGGAGTCGCGATGAAGAAAAGGAAGCTCCGCTTCGCCGTGCTCGCGGCGGTTGCAGCTCTTTTCGGAGGAGCCGTGGCCGGTGTACTCGCCGACTGCGGCCCCTTCACCGACGTGGGCGCGGGCCCGCCGAACTTCTGCCCGTTCATTCTCGAGATGTACTACCTGGGAATCACCGCCGGGACCTCGCCGACGACCTACGCGCCGAACGTATCGGTCACCCGCGGCCAGATGTCCGTATTCATCGCGAAGTCCTTCGATCAATCCCTGTCGCGGGGCAGCCGCCGCGGGGCGCTCGGCCAGTGGTGGACCCCGCAGGACACGGGCGTGCTGGGCCAGACCGGCGTTCCGGCGAGTCCGCACGGCGTCGCATCCGACGGAGCCGACATCTGGGTGGCGCACCACTTCCCGAGCCACGTGGTCACGCGAGTTCGCGCGAGCGACGGCCGCCTCCTGGATACCTGGACGGGGGCGATCCGGGCCACCGCCGTGGCCGTCGCGATGGGCCGGGTGATCGTGGCCGGCAACACGAATCCCGGCGCGCTCTACATGATCGACCCGGCGCAGCCGTCCGGGGCGGTTTCGACCGTCGCCGACTCCCTCGGCGCGTTCCCTGTCGGCCTGGCGTTCGACGGGGCCCGCTTCTGGACGGCAAACATCGATTCCGTGTCGATCGTCACCCCCGGGCCCGCCACACCGTGGTCCGTCACGACGGTGTCGGGGTTCACCTCTCTCGACGGGATCCTCTTCGACGGCGCCAGCATCTGGGTCTCCGACTCCACGGGATTCAAGAAGCTGGACTCGGCCGGCGCCGTGCTGCAGACGATCTCCATGGGAAACGCAGGCATTCCCGTCTTCGACGGCACGAACATCTGGGTGCCAAACAACAGCGACGTCACGGTCATCCGGGCCTCGACCGGCACCGTCCTCACCTCCTTGACCGGAAACGGGCTGAACTTCGCGGACGCCGCGGCCTTCGACGGACAGAGAATTCTCGTCGCCAATCGCGACGGTGCCAGCGTCTCGCTCTGGAAGGCCGCCGATCTGACGCCCCTGGGGTCCTTCTCGACCGGAGCCGGCTCGACGCCCGCGGCCGCGTGCAGCGACGGCCTGAACTTCTGGATCGCTCTGAACGGAATCAACCAGCTCGTGAGGTTTTGAGCATGAACAGTTCAGCGCGGACCCTCGCCTGGCTGGCCGCCACACTGCTCTCTGCGGCCGACGTCCCCGCCGCGACCTTCACCGTGACGACCACGGCCGACTCGGGCGCTGGCTCGCTGCGGCAGGCTATGGTCGACTCGAACGCGTCCGTCGGCGTTCTCGACACGATCGCCTTCGCGATCGGCACGGGCGTGCAGACGATCACGCCGCTCTCGGCGCTGCCCGTCGTCACCGACCCGGTCGTCATCGACGGCTCGACTCAGCCGGGCTACGCCGGAATGCCGCTCGTCGAGCTCGACGGGTCGACCGCTGCGGGCGCGGGGCTGACGATCACCGCTGGCTCGAGCACGGTGCGAGGCCTCGCGATCAATCGCTGGGGAAGCGGAATCTCGATTTCGGGCGCCGGCCAGAACCTCGTCGTCGGCAACTTCATCGGCACGGACCCCTCTGGAACGCTCCCACTCGGCAACGACACCTACGGCGTGAACATCGCTGGCTCCCCGGGCAACCTGGTCGGTGGCCCCGGAGGGGGCGAGGGCAATCTCATCGCGTTCAACTCGGCCAGGGGAGTCAACGTCTCGGGCGCCACGGGCAACACGATCCGAGGCAACGCGATCCACTCCAGCCCGATCGGCATCGACCTCGTCCCGGACGGAACGACGGCGAACGATCCCGGCGACGGGGATACCGGAGCGAACGATTTGCAGAACTGGCCGGTGATCTCGAGCGTCGACGTCCTGACCGTGCCGCAGGGCACGGGCACGCGGATCCAGGGGGTGCTCCACTCGGCCGCCTCGACCCTCTACGACCTGGACTTCTATGAGAACCCGGCCTGCAGTTTCTTCCCGGGGGGGTACCTCGGGGGGATGACCTACATCGGATCCGGGCAGGTGACGACGGACGGATCCGGGACGGGAGTCTTTGACGTCACGCTGGCCGCGGTGGTCGCCGATGGAGCCCGCATCACCGCCACGGCGACCGATCCCGCCGGCAACACCTCGGAGCTCTCGCAGCGGATCGTCTTCTCCTGCCTTCCCATCGCCGGCCCGTCGACCGGAGGCACGAATGTCACACTGATCGGCACCGACTTCGCCGCCGGTGCCACGGTCTCGATCGGCGGCCTGCCCGCCACCAATGTCAGTTTCGTCTCGTTCAACCGGATTACCGCCACCACGCCCGCGCTTCCCGCCGGCTCCGCCAACGACATCGTCGCCACGAATACCGACGGCACCTCCGGCACCCGGACGAAGGGCTTCATCGCCGATTTCCTGGACGTGCCGCCGAGCCACCAGTTCTGGTCCTCCGTCGCGACGCTCGTCTCCTACGCCATCACCGCCGGCGTCGGCGGCGGTCTCTACGGCGTCACCCAGCCCACGCTGCGCCAGCAGATGGCCCCATTCCTGCTGAAGGCCAGGAACGGCCTCTGCTACACGCCTCCCCCGTGCATCGTCCAGGTCTTCAACGACGTCCCCTGCTCCTCGGGCTTTGCCCCCTGGATCAACCAGCTTGTGGCCGAGGGGATCACGGGCGGCTGCGGCGACGGGACCAACTACTGCCCGACCAACCCTGTGTTGCGCCAGCAGATGGCGGTCCTCTTGCTTCGGACCTTCGAGGGGACCGGCTATGCCCCGCCCGCCTGCACGAACCCCACCTTCGCCGACGTGCCCTGCTCGAGCCCGTTTGCGCCGTGGATTTACGAGCTGGTGACGCGCAATATCACGGCCGGATGCGGCGGCGGCAACTACTGCCCCACAGACTCCGCCAACCGCGGACAGATGGCGACCTTCATCATCAAGACCTTCTTCTAGTCTCCATGCACGGGCTCCGCGACTCGCCTCCGCCCTGCGCCGGCATCTTCGGTCGCCTGCCCTTCCCTCTTCGCCAACGGGATCGAGGCGCTCGCGGCCGAGGGAATCACCGGCGGCTGCGGCGGAGGCGACGTTTGCCCCGGGGATCCGAACACGCGCGGCCACATGGCGGTGTTCATCATCAAGACGTTCGACCTGCGGTGACCGCGCGCGGCGTCTAGACGACCGGCAGAGGGATCCCGCGCGTTCTCGAGGTCCCCTCGACAGACTCGTCCCAGCGTCCCGGAATGGCGGTCGCGCACTTCGGGCATGCGCCCCCCGCGAGCCGGTTCCGCGTCACGACGAAGCCCCGGCGCTCGATGAGCGTCTCGCCGCAGCGGGGGCAGCGGGTGTTCTCCCACTTCCCCACTCGCCCCGGGAGGTTGCCCGCGTAGACGTACCGCAGGCCCTCGGCCGTCCCGATCTCGCAGGCGCGCAGGAGGGTCTCGACCGGCGTCGCGCCGCGGTCGGTCATCTTGTAGTCGGGATGGAAGGCCGTGACGTGCCAGGGAACGTCGGGTGAGATCGAAGCGATGAAGCGCGCTGCGCTCGTCAGCTCCTGGTCGGAGTCGTTGAATCCCGGGATGACGAGTGTCAGCACCTCGAGCCAGATCCCCCGAGCGTGGATACCGACGATCGTCTCGAGAACGTTCTGAAGCACGCCGCCGAGCTGCCGGTAGTGCTTGTCGTCCATCGACTTCAGGTCCACCTTGTAGAAGTCGATCCACGGTCGGATGTAGTCGAGCACCTGCGGCGTCCCGTTGCCGTTGGAGACGTAGGCCGTCCGCAGGCCCTTCGCCTTCGCCGCGCGAAAGACCTCGACCGCCCACTCGGAGGTGATGAGCGGCTCGTTGTAGGTCGAGACGATCGTCGGCGCGCGGCTTTCGAGCGCGAGCCTCACGAGCTCGACGGCCGAGACGTCCCTCGGCGCCGCGACCGCTTCCGGGTCGCGGATCGACTGGGACGTGAACCAGTTCTGGCAATAGGCGCAGTGCAGGTCGCAGCCGAGCATCCCGAAGGACAGCGCGTCGGAGCCGGGCAGCGCGTGGAAGAACGGCTTCTTCTCGATCGGGTCGCACTGCAGCGCGCCGACGTAGCCGCTGGGCACCTCGAGCACGCCGCCGCGACGGAAGCGCACGCGGCACACGCCTTCGCGGCCCTCGGGAATCGGACAGCGGTGGCCGCAGGCGTTGCACCGCAGCCGCCCGTCCGGCAGGAGCTCGACGAGCTCGGGGGCGGCCGGCGCCGTGCGGCGCGCGAGGACTTCGGCGACGGGAGAACTGGAGACCATGGCGACCCGCCAAGATTAACGCCGCGCCGAATCGAGAAATGCCGGCGGGGCCCCCTGCGTTATCATCCGCCGACGTCATGAAGCGTGTCTTTCTCGCCGCCGCGGCGGTCTGGCTCGGCGGCGCTCTGGGGCTCTTCGCCCAGAACCCGACGCAGACACCCACGCCCCCCCCGACCCCGACCCCGACGCCGGGGGCGCCCACGACGGTGCCGGCGGGGGTGCGGTTCGCCACCGAGGACTCGGCCAACATCAACGGCGTGCGGGTCCGGGTCGCGCCCGACGGCGGCGTGTGGTTTCTCGAGTCCTCGGCCGACCGCGTCGGCGTCCTGCGCGGCACGACGATCACCTACTGGCAGCTGCGCCCCGACGACGAGCTCGGGGCCAACCCGGTCGACTTCGTCCTCGACGGGACCGACGTGTGGATCCTCGAGAGCGGCCAGAGCCAGATTCCGGCCGGGCGGTGCTCGGTCGCGAAGCTCGATACGGCGACCAACCAGGTCACCGAGTGGATCATCCCCGGCTCACTCCCCGCCGCCTTTCACAAGGCCGCGGACGGAACATACTGGGTCCCGATCACGGGCGCGGCCCTCTTGAACGTCAACTTCGAAACCGGGCTGACGAAGAACTACCGCTCGGCGCTGACCTACGCCTACGCCGACATGGCCGTTGCCCCCGACGGGACGCTCTGGCTGGCCGACTTCGGCAACAACCGGATCGTCCGCTACGTGCCCGGAGCGGCGACGGAGACGTCCTGGACCTTCTTCAATCCCGCGGACGGCCGGCTGAACCCCACGCAGATCGACTTCGACGAGCAGGGGACGCTCTGGATATCCCAGCTCTCCGCCGGGAGGCTCGACCGCTTCGACCCGGCGACCGGCAACCTCGACTCCTTCTACGGCGTCTCCAACCCGATCCACTTCGAGTTCTTCCAGGGCCGGATCTACGTCACCTCGAACCAGGCCGCCGCGGCCGTCAACGTCATCGACCCGAACCTCGGGGCGCCGTTCCGCACGACCCTCATTCCTCTGGAGCTCGAGGTGCGCACCACGGACAGCATCCTGCAGGTGTTCAACCGGACTTTCCCCGTCGAGCCGACGACCTTCGAAACGGAGGCCACGGTGCTTCCGGAGGCCGACTTCGACGTTTCGAGCAACGCCGCCTACCCCGGAGCGCTCGTGACCCAGGTCCCGGTGCAGCAGGCCTACGGGATCGCCGTCGACGGCGGCCAGGTCTGGTTCGGCGCCGGCGGCAACCTCGTCCGCGTCGCCCTCCAGGCGATCGGCGGGCCCAACGACCGCGCGGTTCCCGTCGCCAACTCGGCCGCCGGGCCGACGAATGACCGCATCCGGATCGACGTCACCGTCTCCAACGCCGGCACGGGCGCGATCGCCGGCGAAGCCCTCTACATGTATTCGCCGGGGGCCTTCGCCGCGAGGACGACCTTTACGCTCGCCGCGGGCGCGACGCAGGTCCTCCCCGATGCCTTCGGCAACGTCGGCTCCAGCCGGTACCTCGCCAGCGGCTCCGTGCGATTGCGCGTGCTCACGGGAAACGCCGGCGACCTCCAGGCGAGCGTCCGCTCGACCCGGGTGACCCCCACCGGCGCCGCCTACGGCTACTCGATCGGCGCGCAGACCATTCCCACGACCCTCGGGCCGGGTTCGCAGGCGCTTCTCTTCACCGGAGCCCGGGACACCGAGGCGTCGATCCTGGGCATGTACACCATGGTCGGCGCGACGGGCGTGCTCACGCTGGCCGCCCCGGACGGCACCGTCCGCGGAACGCGACCCTTCACGCTCGCGATCAACACGCGCGAAGAGTTCAACCCCGCATCGGTCGCCTTCGGCGTCGAGCCCGAGCCTGGCGACGTCGTCCGCGTTTCCGTCGAGACCGGCTCGCTCCAGCCCTACGTCAACGTCCTCGATCTCGGCACGTTCGACGCCGCGGCCTTCGTCCCCGTGCAGCCGCTCTCCGACTCCATCGTCCCCAACGCCGGCGTGCTCGTCGGAGCCAACGCCACGAGCTTCGTGACGGACCTCTTCCTGTCGAATCCGGACCCCGACGCGAGCAGCGTCGTCACCGTCACCTACTATCCGCTCTACGAACCGACGACTCCCCTGCTGCAGACCGTGACGCTCGCGCCCCTGGAGTCGCAGGCGATCGAAAACGTCCTCCTCGCGCTCTACGGCCTGACCTCCGGGCAGGGCTCGCTCTTTCTGAGCTCGACGGCGCCCGTGGCCGCCGGGGTCCGCGTGGGCGCCCGCACCGCCGGAGCGGACTATGCGGGCTTCGCGCCCGCCATCGCCGGCTCGTCGGGAATCGCCGACGGCGCGGGAACGGCGTTCGGCCTTCCGCAGACCGCGCAGCGCCGCACGAATCTCCTCTTCTACAACCGGGGCTTCCCCGGCACCGTCACCGTGACGGGTTTCCGCGCCGACGGCACCGAGGCCGGCCAGCTCCAGGTGCCGCTCGGCGACCATTCGCCCGGCCGCCTCAATTCCGTCTTCGCCGCACTCGGGATCACCAACCAGCCGGGCGGCCGGATTCGCCTGGACGTGCCGGACGGGATGAACGTCTACGCCTGGACGGCGGCCGTCGACAACCAGACCGGCGACGTGGACCTGGCGGCCGTCCAGTAGCCCGCGAACCGGCAGGGCACCCGGTACAATCGTCGACGTGCCCCTCCCGACAACCGTCGTCCGAGGGTCCGGCATGTTCGTGCCGGACGGAGTCGTCACCAACGCGCGCCTTTCGCGCCTCATGGACACGACCGACGACTGGATCCGCCAGCGCACGGGCATCGAAGAGCGGCACTTCGCCCGCCGCGGCCAGTCCTCCTCGGTTCTCGGGCTCGAGGCGGCGCGGCGCGCGCTCGACGACGCGGGCCTCGCGGCCTCGGACCTCGACCTCATCGTGTTCGCCACGATGACGCCCGACCACTACTTCCCCGGCAACGGCGGGATCATGGCCCACGGGCTGGGCCTGACCACGACCCCGGCCCTCGACATCCGGATGCAGTGCGCCGGGTTCCTCTCCGGCCTGCAGGTCAGCGACGCCTTCATCCGGTCGGGCGCCGCGCGCCGCGTGCTCCTGGTGGGAGCGGAGTGCCACGCCTCGCTCTTCCCGTGGGGAGAGGAAGAGTGGGCCGTGATGTTCGGCGACTCCGAAGGCCCCGTTCGCGAGGAATCGCTCGCCTGGGGCACGGCCCACCGCGACCGCGCCGTCATCTTCGGCGACGGCGCCGGAGCGTTCGTCCTCGAAGCCAACGCCTCGGGCGACGGCCGCGGCTTCCTCGGTTTCCGGATGCGGACCAACGGCGGCGAGTGGGACAAGCTCTACGTGCCGGGCGGCGGGTCCGCGAGCTTTCCGTACTTCACGCCCGAGATGTTCGCCGAGAACCGCACGATCCCCGTCGTGGAGGGCCGGCAGGTCTTCCGCCTCGCCACGACGGCCATGCCGGAGATCGTCCGCGAGGTCCTCGCCGAGCACGGCCTGCGCGTCGAAGACCTGTCGCTCCTGCTGATGCACCAGGCCAACCTCCGCATCAACGAGTCGGTCCAGAAGCACCTGGGCCTGCCGGACGAGCGCGTCTTCAACAACATCCAGCGTTACGGCAACACGACGGCCGCGACCCTGCCGCTCGTCTTCCACGAGGCGAAGGCCGCCGGGCGGGTCCGTCCCGGAGACCTCGTCGGTTTCACGGCTCTGGGCGCCGGGCTCCACTGGGGCGCCGGCCTTCTCCGGATCTGAGCCGTTGGCGACGCCCGATCCGCCCGAGCCGCAGGCCGACGCGCGTCCCCTGCCGACCGCGCTCCTGCTCTCCTGGGCGCTGACCGGAGCGCTGCTGGCCATCGCCGCCCTCGTCTCGATCCGCCATTCGGACCGATCCAACCGCGCCGACTGGGAATCGCGCCTGGCGCGGCTGGCGGACGACCGCGTGGTCATCGCCGAGCGCGCTATCCACTCGTGGCGTCGCGAAGCGCACCGCCTCGCCGGACTCGAAAGCGTGCGCGCGCTCTTCGCGGACGGGGCGGGGGCGGGCGCCGCCGAGCGGGCCCGCCGGGACCTGGACGAAACGGCGCGCGAAGAGGACGACCTTTCGATCGGCGTCGTCGACGCCGCCGGCCGGGTCCGCGCGGCCTCGGCCGAGGCGGAGGCCTTCGACGAGGCCGACATCGCTCCGGCCCGCCGGGCCGTGGCCGACCGGCGCGCCGTCCTGGCCCACCCGATCCATTCCGGCGTCGACTCCCTCCATCTCGAGCTCGCCCAGCCGGTCGCCGACCCCGCCGGCCGCGCGGCCGGCGCCGTGCTGTTCGCCGTCGACGCGGCCGAGGCGATGGGCGCGCTCTTCCCGCGCCCCACGGGTCCGGCCAGCGAACGTCTCTTCGTCGTGGTCCGCGAGGGCGACACGATCCTCGTGGTCGCTCCGGAGGTCCGGGGCGAGGCGGGGGCCGCGTATCGCCTTCCCGCCGCCGACCGCTCGACCTTCGCCGCGGCCGCCCTGGCCGCGCCGCGCGGCTCCGGCGAGTTCTCCGACGGCCGCGGGCATCGCGTCCTCGCGGCCACCCGCCAGATCCCGGAAATCGGCTGGGCCGTCGTCGTCGAGGTCGACCGGGATGCCGCCCTGCGCGGGCGCCACCCCGAGGCCCTCTGGATCGTCCTCGCCGCGGCCGCTCTCTTCGCCGCCATCACCGGCGCCGGCCTCGCATGGTGGCGGCAGGTCCGCCTGCGCCACTACGAGCAGCTCGCCGACCGCGACCGGCGCTACAAGACCCTGCTCGATCAGACGCAGGAGGCGGTGTCGGTGGCGATCGACGGAAAGGTGGCCTACGCCAACCCGGCCTGCGTCGAGATGTTCGGGTACGAGAAGCCGCTCATCGGCGTCCCCGTCACCATCTTCTTCGCTCCCGGCTCGCGCGAACAGATCCAGGAGTTCGTCCACCACCGGACCGCCGGTCGCCCCGCCCCGGAGCTCTACGAGGCGGTGGGTCTGCGCGCCGACGGCGCGACCTTCGACGTCGAGGTGCGCGTGACGCCGATCGAGTTCGACGGCAAGACCGGGTCGCAGGCCGTCATGCGCGACATCACGGGACGCAAGCGCATGGAGGCGGGACTGCGCGAATCCGAGGAGCGCTACCGACTGCTCTTCGAGCGCAACCTCGCCGGCGTCTACCGTTCCACGGTCGACGGGCGGCTGCTCGAGTGCAACCGCGCGTTCGCCCGGATGATGGGCTACGGCTCGCCCGCGGAGGCGATGGCGCAGCCGGCCGGCGCCTTTCACGGCCTGGCCGCCGCGCGGCAGGAGTTCCTGGCGCGGCTGCGCCGGGAGGGCAGCCTGGTCAACTACGAAAGCGAGGGCCGCCGCAAGGACGGCACCTCCGTGTGGCTCATCGAGAACGTCTCGCTGATCGTGGACGAGGACGGCGAGGAGGTCATCCTCGGCACCGTCTTCGACATGACGGAGCGGCGCCGACTCGAGGAGCAGCTCCTCCAGTCGCAGAAGATGGAGGCGGTCGGACGGCTCGCCGGCGGCATCGCCCACGACTTCAACAACCTCCTGACCGTGATCTCCGGCTACAGCGAGCTGCTGCTCGAGCAGCTTCCCGCCGACGACCCGCGGCGGGAAAGCGCCGAGGAGATCCGGCAGGCGGGCCGCGGGCGGCCGGCCTGACCCATCAGCTCCTGGCCTTCTCCCGCCGCCAGGTCCTCGAGCCCCGCGTGCTCGACTTGAACGCCGTCATCGCGGGCATGGAGAAGATGCTTCGCCGGGTCATCGGCGAGGACATCGAGCTCACCACCGCGCTCGATGCCGACCTCTGGCGGACCCTCGCCGACCCCGGCCAGATCGAGCAGGTCATCGTCAACCTCGCCGTCAACGCGCGCGACGCCATGCCCCGGGGCGGCCGGCTCACGCTCGAGACCGCCAACGTCATGCTCGACGAAAAGTTCGCGGGCTCCTACGTGACCGTTCATCCCGGCCCGCACGTGATGCTGGCCGTCTCCGACACGGGCGTCGGCATGGACGCCACCCTCCAGGCGCGGCTCTTCGAGCCGTTCTTCACCACGAAGGAGCGCGGCAAGGGGACGGGGCTCGGCCTCTCGACGACCTACGGCATCGTCAAGCAGAGCGGGGGCTCGATCTGGGTCTACAGCGAGCCGGGCCACGGGACGACGTTCAAGATCTACCTGCCGCGCTGCGACGAGCCGCTCGATGCCCGCGAAGCGCCGCCGCCCGCCGCCACGCCCCGCCCGGGATCGGAGACGGTGCTCCTCGTCGAGGACGAGCCGGAGGTGCGCCGCCTCGTCGAGAAGCTGCTCCGGATGCAGGGCTACACCGTCGTTTCCGCCGGAAGCCCCGCCGAGGCGATCGCCGCGGCGAAAGCGACGCCCGGGACGATCGCGGCTCTCGTGACCGACGTGATCATGCCGGGCATGAACGGACGGGAGCTCGCGCGCGTTCTCGCCTCCGAGCGCCCCGGGATGCGCGTCCTCTACATGTCGGGCTATACCGACGCGGCGATCGCCCAGCAGGGCATCCTCCCGCCGGGAACGGCGTTCCTGTCCAAGCCCTTCACGCCCGACGCGCTCGCGCGCAAGGTGCGCGAGGTCCTCGACGGCCCGGCGGGCACCTGAAAATCTCGTGAGTTTCGGACGGAGGCGCGCGCCGGCGCCTAGGCTCGGACCGGGTCGGTGTGTGCGTACGAAGGAGGGACGATGAGGAAGTCGGCGCTCCCGGCGGCGGCCCTGATCGGCATCGCGCTGACGCGGTTCGTAACGGCACAGGAACCTCCGCCGCCCACGCCCACCACCCCCGCCGCGACCGAAGCCGGCGAGGCGAGCGAGGAGAAGGAGGTGAAGCTCCCCTACCGGCCCATCGAGTCGAACGTGATCGTCGCGCTGCCGTCCGTCGACGTGCCGGCGGCCGGCACGCTCACGTTTCTCGTCACGCACCGGTTCACCCAGCGCCTGCAGGACGGCAGCATCAACAACTTCTTCACGCTCGACAGCGGCAACACCTGGGGGTTCGGCCTCTGGTATGCCCCGCTCGAGAACCTGAACGTCGGGTTCTACCGGACCTCGGAGCTTGCCACCTACGAAGCCTCCGTGCAGTATGCGCTGCCGACGCTCGGCGGGTTCGCTTCGTCGGTCCGGGTCGGCGAGGACTGGCGGACCGAAGTCTTCGAGTTCGGCGACGAGACGATCCCGTTCGCCGCGAGCCCGAAGTCGAGCTTCTTCGCGCAGGCCGTTCTCGCCTACTCGTTCGGCCCGTACGTTCGCATCACCGCCGTCCCGACGTACCTCCAGCGGACCAACCGTGTCTACGTCGACTTCGATTCCCCTCCGCCCGGCGACCAATCGTGCCGGCCGTCGGGCAACCCGCCGCCCGCGCCTCCCTACGCCTGCTCGGGGCTCTACGAGAACATCTTCAACGTTCCGGTGGCCGCGTCGATCGCGATCACCCGCACGATCACGGTGCATGGGGAGGTGACGCCGCGCCTGGCGGCCGTCAATTCGAGCGGCGTCGGCTGGGCGGTGACGGTCGAGAAGTCGCTGCTGCGGCACCGGTTCGCGTTCTTCGTCGGCAACCAGCGCGCGACGACCGTCGACCAGTACACCGGCTCGATTCCTCTGGGCCGCTCGCCCGGCAACATCTACATCGGCTTCAACCTCTACCGCGCCTGGAAGCTGAATTGACGCCGCGCCGCGCGTGAGCGCGTCGCGCGGCGTCATCCCGAGGCCGAAGGCCGAGGGATCCCGGGATCCTCGGGCCGACCTCCACGCCGAGCCCGCCACCTGCGACACAATGCGCCCGTGCCCCATCCCGTCCCCGAGCTCCTCGTCCCGTCCCTTTCCCCGACCGACCGGCTCGTCGGCCTGCCGGCGCTCCGCCTGCTCGACGCCCGCACGGGCGCGGCGCCGCGCCAGGCGACGGCCGTCCGCGTCGGACTCCGCGCCGGCGTGCTCTGCGTGCGGTTCGACGGCCGCGACGCGGGCGTCGTCGCCACGCTGACGGAGCGCGACGACCCGCTCTGGAAGGAAGACGTGTTCGAGGTCTTTCTGTCGGCCGAAGATCCGCCCCGCCGCTACTTCGAGGTCGAGGTCAATCCGCTCGGCGCGATCTTCGACGCCCGCGTGGAGTCACCCGAGCTCACGCGGGGCTCGATGCGGGTGGACGCGGCCTGGGACTGCCCCGGCCTGACCGCGCGCGTGACGCTCCGGCCGGACCGCTGGTCGGCCCTTCTGGCGATCCCGCTCGAGCCGCTCTTCGGGGAGGCGCAACCCGGGCGCCTGCGGGCCAACTTCTACCGGATCGACCGCGGCGACCCGGACGAGTTCACTGCGTGGTCCCCGACCCTCGCCGACCCGGCGGATTTTCACGTGCCCGGGCGCTTCGGCGTTCTACGCCTCGGCTAGGAAACCGGCCTCGCGATTCCCTCCTCCGTGAGCCACTCGGCCGCACGCTCCTTCGCCCGCCGCTCCTTGAACTGGAAGAAGTGGGTCTCCTCCTTCGGGTGCGAGAGCAGCGCCGCCCGGAAGGCCGCCGAAGCGTCGGACGATTCGAGCGCCTTGCGCAGGTCGCGCCGGCAGTCCTCGTCCTCGCAGTGGGCCGCGAAGTCCTCGAGGTCGCCGCGCGTCCGCTCGCCCCGGTCCTTGGGCAGCGCACGGTAGCGCGGGTCCCGCTCGAGCTCCGCGTGGCGCGCCGCGTCCTGGACCAGAACCTGGACGACGTCGCCGGTCTCGCGGTCGAAGAAATGCGTGATCTTCTGGGAACGGTTTTCGAAGGCCACGATCAGGCCCTCCCAGTCGATCTCGAGGGGCATATTCTCGATATGATACGGGTTTCGGGAGGGTCATGAGCAAGATCGCCACGTTCGACGACTGGATCGACGCGTTCCGCGCCTGGCAGAAGGACATCGGCCTGGCGCTGCCGAAGTATGCCGACTACCAGTTCGAAGCCAAGTACGGGGACCTGAAGAACGACGAGATCGAGTACGGGGATTTCCGGGGCGCGCGCAAGTGGGAGCGGGTCACGCAGATCCCGCAGCAGCCGATCCGCGACGCGCTCTGCAACCTCATCGTCTACCAGGGCGACACCGAGTTTGCCTCGGTCGAGCAGCAGCGCACGCTGCTCGAGTCGTCGCCCTCCGACTACGACACGGACAGCGCCTGCCGCATCATGGTCGAGGAGATGCGCCACGGCTGGCAGATGTGCCACCTGCTCGTGAACCACTTCGGCGAAACGGGCCGGATCGAGGCCCGCAAGCTCCTCGAGCGGCGCTCCTGGGAGAACAACCGGCTCCTCGGGTCCTTCAACGTGGACGTCGACAACTGGGTCGACTTCTTCACGTACACCGAGTTCGTCGACCGCGACGGGAAATTCCAGCTCAACATGCTTTCGACCTCGGGCTTCGCGCCGCTGGCGCGCTCGATGGGACCGATGCTCCGCGAGGAGGGGTTCCACCTCGGCACGGGTCACATGGGCCTCCAGCGCATCGTGAAGGCCGGGCGCGTGCCGCCGGCGCTGCTCCAGAAGTACATCAACAAGTGGCTCTCGACCGCCTACGACCTCTTCGGCAAGGACTCCTCGTCTTCGGCCGAGTGGTTCTACGTGTGGGGCCTCAAGGGACGCTACGACGAGGCCAGCCAGCCGGCGGACCCCGACAAGGCGCACCTGAACGAGCTCTCGCGCGACCTCTACAAGGAGGAAGTCGACAAGCTCCTCGAGGCGATCAGCCGCCTCCTGCCGGCCGGGACGGCGCCGCTGACGGCGCCCGACATGCGGTTCCACCGCTCGATCGGCGAGTTCGTGGGGCATCCCTACTCGGTCACGGGCGAGCTCCTCTCGTCGGAGGCCCACGCGAAACACGTCGCCGAGGCCCTCCCGAACGAGGAGGAGAAGGCCTTCGTGCGCAACCTCATGCGCGAGCCGGGCTGGATCGCGCCGCGCACCGAGGTGACGGTCTCCTGACGGACCGACGCGCGGCGTCGATCCGCCGCGCGCTGCTCGACTGGTTCCGCCGCGAGCGGCGCGTTCTCCCCTGGCGCGGCACGCGCGATCCCTACCGGATCTGGGTCTCGGAGGTCATGCTCCAGCAGACGACCGTGGCCGCGGTGCGGGGCCGATACGACGCGTTCCTCGGGCGATTCCCCGACGTCCGGGCGCTCGCCCGGGCGCGCGAGTCGAGCGTTCTCGCCGCGTGGTCGGGGCTCGGCTACTACGCGCGCGCGCGCAACCTCCGCGGCGCGGCCCGACGCATCGTCGCCGAGCACGGCGGGCGCCTCCCGCGCGATCCGGAGGCCCTCTCGGCGCTGCCGGGATTCGGGGACTACATGGCGGCGGCCGTCGCCTCGCTCGCCTTCGGCGCGCGCGTTGCGGCCGTCGACGCCAACGTCACCCGGGTCGTCTCCCGGCTCTTCGCCATCGCGGGCGTCTCTGGAACGCCCGTCCACGCCGCCGCCGTGAACCGCCGCGCCGCGGCCCTGCTGCCCGCGCGTCGTCCGGGCGATCTGACCGCCGCCCTCATGGACCTGGGACAGCAGATCTGCAGGCCGCGTCGCCCCGACTGCGCCGCGTGCCCGTGCGCACGATTCTGCGCGGCGCTCGGCTCCGGGGACCCGGAACGATTCCCCCGGCGCCGCGCGAAGCCGCGGCCTCGCCGCGTGCACCTGGCCGCCGCCGTCGCCGAAAGAAGCGGCCGCGTGCTGCTCGTTCGCGAGACCGCCGCGCTCCTGCGCGGGTTGTGGCTCTTCCCGTCGGCGCAAGCGCCTTCGCCCCGTGCCGCGCGCCGACGGCTGGCGCGCGCCCTTCCTGCGCTCGGCCTGCGGCTGGAGGCCTCCCCGTCTCTCGGCGCCGCCCGCCACACGATCGTGAACCGCATTCTCGACATTCGCGCCTACCGCGCCGTCCCGCTCGCCCCCGCGGCCACGCGCGCCGCGAAGATCGCGGGCGGGGCCGCCTCGAACGTTCGCTGGCTGACGCCGGACGGACTCGATCGGGCCGCCATTCCGACGCTGACGCGTCGGATCGCGGAGGCCGCCGGCATTCGGCCTTTCCGCATTCGTCCCCGCTGACGCCCCGGCGCGCGGACCCGCGGCGCGAACCTGCTACACTGCCTCGAGCATCGCAACGATGCCTGCCAAGCGTGTTTCCAATAACCGACACCTCCTCCGTCCGGATCCTGGTCGTCGACGACGACGAGCAGGTGCGGGGCTTTCTGCGGCGCCTGCTGATGCGTTCCGGCTACGTCGTCGAGGAGTCGGACACCGCGACCGGCGCCATGGAGCTCGTCCGGGCGAACCCGCCGGACCTCGTCCTGCTCGACCTGCATCTTCCCGACCGCAGCGGGCACGAGGTCCTCGAGGAGATCCGGGCCGAGCCCGCGACGCGGCTGCTGCCGGTCGTCATGCTCACGGGCACGACGTCGCCGGCCGAGAAGATCCGGGCGCAGGCCGAGGGCGTGACGGATTTCATCGCGAAGCCGTTCTCCCCCGAGGAGCTCGTGCCGCGCGTCCGCGCGCTCGTCATGCTCAAGCAGTTCGCCGACGAGCACGAGCACGCGGAGCACGTCATCCTGACGCTCGCCAAGACGATCGATGCGCGCGACCCGTACACCGCCGGGCACAGCGGCCGCGTGGCCGAGTATGCCGACCGCGTCGCGACGCGGCTCGGCCTCGACGCCGCCGCGCGCACCGACATGCGACGGGGCGCCCTCTTCCACGACCTCGGCAAGATCGTCATCCCCGACGTGATCCTCCGCAAGCCCGGAGCCCTGACGGCCGAGGAGCGCGCGGTCATCGAGGAGCACCCGACGGTCGGCCACGAGCTGCTCCTCCCCATGCGAACGATGCGCAAGACGCTTCCCGTCGTGTACTGGCACCACGAGCGTCTGGACGGCTCGGGGTACCCGGAAGGCATCTCCGGCGACGCGATCCCGATGACGGTCCGGATCGTCACGGTCGCCGACATCTTCGACGCGCTGACCACCGATCGCGCGTACCGCGGCGCGCTCTCCGTCGAGACGGCCTTCGAGATCCTGCAGGACGGCGTCGTGCGGGGCTGGTGGGACCGGGACGGCGTCGAGGTGCTGCGGGCCACCGTGGACGAGCTCGGCCGGGTCGGCGCCGCCTAGCCTCCCGCCCGCCCGCCCGCGGCCTTCCCCCGGGACGCCCCGGGATGATAGGAAGGGTCCGGGGGTCGGCATGGACCTGGTCTGGAAAGGCGAACCGGCGCGGATCCGCGAGATGGGGGAAGGCCCCCCGGTCGTCCTGGTGCATGGCTACCCGCTCGACGGCGCAATGTGGTCGGGCGTGGCGCGGGCGCTGTCCACGCGTTTTCGGGTCCTGAAGCCGGACCTGCCGGGGCGTGGAGAGACGACGGCCCCCTCGGGCGCGACGATCGGAGACTACGCCGACTTCCTCGAGGCCGTCCTCGCCTCCCTCGCGGAGCCGGCGGGCCTGGCCGGCTTCTCGATGGGCGGCTACGCCGCGCTGGCGCTCGCCGGACGGCGCCCGGAAAGACTCGCGGCCCTCGCCCTGGTCGACACCCGGGCCCCGGCCGACGACGAGACCGGCCGTGCCAGGCGCGACGAGTCGATCGCGACCGTCCGGTCCGCCGGCGTCGCGGCCATCGCCGACGCCATGGTCGGCAAGCTCCTGACGCCGGCCTCCCTCGCCAATCGCGACCTCGTCGAGCGCGTCCGGCGGATCATGCTCCGCCAGAAGCCCGAGACGGTCGAGGCCGACCTCGCCGCCCTGCGCGACCGGCCGGACGCGCGGCCGGGGCTGGCGGCGATCGCGATTCCCACGCTCGTCGTCGTCGGGGCGCAGGACGCGCTGACGCCGCCGGCCGATGCGCAGGAGATGGCCGACGCGATCCCCGGTGCGCGCCTGGCCACGATCCCGGGCGCCGGGCACCTGGCCCCGATGGAAAGGCCGGGCGCGGTGGCTGCGGCCCTCGGCGACTTCTTCGCCGCCACTCTCCCGGCCAAAAACGAGTAGGGGCGGGGTTCACCCCCGCCCCGCCGCTCACGCTTTCTGCTTACTGCGCACCGATCTCAAAACCCCACCTTCAGTCCGAACCGCACCGATAGCGGAAGCGTGCGCGCGAGCGCCTGCCCGTAGAATGAGTTACACGCCGCCTCGTCGTTGCTGCCGGGCGCGCTGCCGCAGATGTAGCCCGGATCTTCGAACTCCGAGATGTTGTACCGCTGGTCGACGATCACCACCCGCTGCGTATTGAGGATGTTGAAGATGTCGGCGAGCATCGTCACGGTCACCGGCCCGAGCTGAAGCGGGTAGCCGAGGTGGAGGTCGGCGTCGTACGAGGACTGGACCCGCCCTTCCGAGCCGCGCCGCGCGAGGAAAAACTCGTAACGGTCGTAGGCCACCGAGTAGCCGATGCGCGAGACCGGCGTCCCGGTCTGGTAGTAGGTCACCAGGCCCACCGAGAGGTTGAACGGCGTCACGTAGAGGCCCGAGAGCTTGATCGTGTTGCGGCGGTCGTTGGAGAGGTCGCCGCTCGCCGTGAAGGGCTGCGCCACGCCGTCGACGACCGGACCCCGGGTGAAGAAGTCGTAGTAGTCGTAGAGGGCCGAGATGTTCGGATCCGCCGTGCCGCGGGGCTGCGTGTACGGGGCGAACAGGCCGTCGTAGTTGCCCTTGAGGCTCGAATAGACGTACGAGGCCATCATCGTCCAGTTGTCCGAGAAGCGCTTGGTCGCGTCGAGCTGGAATCCCTTGTAGATGCGTTTGGCCGCGGGCGCCGCGAACTGCGTGTTGTAGTCGAGCGAATAGAGGGTCGCCATCCGGCCCTGCGTCGGGTTGCCGACGCAGTAGTCACCTTCCCCCGAGCAGAGGTAATCCTCGATGACGCGGGGGATGTCGCGGTAGATGAAGCGCGCCCCGACCGCGAAGCTCGCGCCTACCTCGCGCTCGATCCCGAAGATCCCCTCGCGCAGGTACTGGCCCTTGATGCCCTCGTCGGTCAGGCTGTTGAAGCCGCCGAAGATCTTGCCGCCGCCCTGCAGCGCCGCGTTCTCGTCGCCGGCGAGCGTGGCGGCGGTGGCGTCCGGGACGACGGAGGTCGGGTCGAAGTTGTAGATCGTGGGCTGCCGCTCCGAGCTGTACGAGCGGATGACGAGGTCCATCGGGACCTGCTCGTAGAAGTAGCCGAAGGAGCCGAAGACCTTGGTGCGGTTGTCGCGGGTGGGGTCCCAGGAGAAGCCGATCCGGGGCGCCCAGCTGCCGGTCAGGTTGATCTGGCGAGTGCCGTCGCCCGAGAAGATCTGCTGGTTGTCGTAGCGGAGCCCCAGGTTGACCGTCAGGTTGGAGAGCGCGCGCCACGAGTCCTGCAGGTAGAACGTGAACATCCGCTGGTAGGGGTTGGCGTTCAGCTGCGAGGTCGGGACGTTGTCGGGAAGGCTGGCGTCCGGGACCGTCCAGTAGAAGTGGGAGTAGATCGGCTGCGACGGGTTCTCGGTGTTCGGGATGATCGTCACGCGCTGGCCGCCCGACATGCGCTTGATGACCTCGGCCTGGTCCTCGAGATAGTCGAAGCCGCCCTTGATCTCGTGGTTGGACAGGTACCGGGTGGCCGAAATGCCGCCCAGGTACCGCTTGAAGGACTTCTCCTGAATGAGGCCGAAGCCACCGGACTGGAGGTCGTTGTTGCGCTGGTCGATGTACTGGATGTCGTCGCCGCCCGGCAGCCCCGGGTCGACCGAGTTCTCTTCCTGGTGGACCGCGCCCTGGGCCGCGAGGACCCAACTCGAGCCGAAGAGACCGTTGTAGCGCAGCGAGTAGTCGGATCCGCCGATGTTCTGGACGCCGATGAAGGTGGAGTAGGGGCCGTTCAGCGGATGCGCGCCGTCGTTGACCGCACCGGAATCGTCGCGGGGGTCCTGAAAGTAGCTGCCCACGACCGTGTTGGAGGGATTGATCATCCAGGTCGCCTTCGCCGACCCGAGGTTCTTGATGCTGTCCGTATTGGCCGGCTGTCCGGCGTTCGGGCCCGAAGTCAGCGTCTGGAGCGTCGTGTTGTCCACGTGGTCGAAGGCGCCGAAGAACCAGATCCGGTCCTTGAGCACGAACCCGCCGAGGGCCGCCCCGTAGTCGAGCCGGTCGGCGCCATCGAGGGTACCGAAGAGCGACTCGTCGGGATGCTTGTTGCCGGCCTGGATCCCGTCGCCGGTGTAGTAGGCGAACGCCTCACCGTGGAACTCGTTTCCGCCGGACTTCGTGATCACGTTGATGATGCCGCCGGTCGAGCGCCCGTACTCGGCCTGGTAGCCGCCGGCCTTGACCTCGAGCTCCTGGATGAACTCGTAGTTGAGCTCCTTGCCCTGGGCGCCGTACTCGACGCCGTTGGTCACGACGCCGTCGATGACGAAGGAGTTCTCGAGGCCGGTCGACCCGTAGAAGGTGATCGAGTTCGCGAAGGCCTCGGTGTTCGAGGTCTGCGTCGAGACGCCGGGCGCGATCTGCACGATCGAGGTGTAGTTGCGGCCGGTCGGCAGCGCCTTGATCTGCTGGCTGTCGATGCTCGTTCCCACCGAGCTCGAGGACTCGTCGATGAGCGGGGCCTCGCCGGTCACGACGACCTCGGCGCTGGCCGT
>CAWGOM010000002.1:0-823589 GCA_963824165.1 uncultured Acidobacteriota bacterium | reverse complement strand
GGGCGCTGCCGAAGAAATAGGCGCCGGTCACCGTCGGGCGATCGCGTACGGCCCGATCGCTTCGCCGGCGGGCCAGTCTCCCCGGTAGCCGACGGTGACCGTGCCGGGCTCGGCATTGGCCGCGCGCATGCGCTCGCCGGTGCGGTCGACGTCGAAGAACCAGAAGAACCAGGGATGCTGGTAGATCCGGCCCGGCGGGATCATCCCGGCCCGGGGATGAACGTTGCCCCAGAGCTCCGAGTACAGCGGCGTCTCCCGGGGGAAACCGCGCAGGCGGGCGATCACCCGCTCCAGCGCCGGGTCGTCGTTCCAGAAGACGACCTTCCCGTCGAACTCGTTGCCCGCGGCGACCACGATCCCGCGCGAGACCGCCGTCACCGCGACGAACGCCGTCGCCGCGCGCGCCAGGATCGGCGGCCGGCGGCGCATGAGGCGCGCCGCGCCGACGGCCAGGCAGGGCACGGACGCGACGGTCTGGAGGACCTGAAACCGCGGGAAGCAGATGAGCGCGAATCCCGCCGCGACGACGAGCAGCCAGCGCGCGGAGGTTTCGTACTCGCCCGGCTCCTCGAGCGCGGCTTCCGCGGCCAGCGGCACGAAGCCGAGAAGGATCCCGACGGAGGTCTCGAGGCCCGGCCGGAAGACGACGAGCGCGGGCCGGATCGTGAACGGGACCTCGATCGTCCAGCGCAGCATGTCCATGCCCGCCCCCGCCACCGCGAAAACCGCGAGGGTCGCGAAATACGGCAGGCAGCCGTACCCGAAAAGGACCGCGGCCTCGCGGCTCCGGCGCCGCAGGATCAGCACGATCGCCGCGAGAACGAGGGCGTACGCGGCCGTCTGCTTGAACAGGATCGCGAAACCGAAGAGGAGGCCGGCGGCGGCCATGCGGCCGCGGGAAAGGGCGGCGGCGGTCGGGATCGCGAGCGCGGCGATGACGACGGTCGGCCAGACCGCGTGGCCGTCGCTCGAGAAGAATACGGCGAGGAAGAAGGCCGACGCGAGGGCGCGCGTCCGCCACGGGAGTGCGCGGGTCTCGCGCAGGACGAAGAGGTGCGCCACGAGCGGCCCGAGGATCGCGTACGCGCGGACGAACCAGGTCTGGGGACCGAAGAGCCAGAAGCCGAGCGCGAGGGTTCCCGTCGTCGCGGGCGTGTGCTGGAGCTTGATTTCGCTGTACATCGTCATCCCGCGCGACCAGAGGTAGCCGGGTGTCGTGACCTCCGGCCAGGCGGTGACCCGCAGGGCGAGCGCGAGCGCCAGGTGCACCGCGAGCGCGCCGAAGACGAACACGGACGGACGCTTCATCGCGGCAGGCGCAGCGTGAACACCGCCCCGCCGCCCGGCCGGTCCGAGACTTCGACCGTGCCGCCGTGGAGCTCCGCGATGCGGGCGACGATGGCCAGGCCGAATCCCGAGCCGCTCGGCTTGGACGAGTAGAACGGCAGGAAGATCTTCTCCCGCGCCGCGGCGTCGACACCCGGGCCGCGGTCCCAGACGGAAAGCGCGACCTCGTTCTCCCCGCGCGCTCCCGCGAGCACCACCGCGTCCGGCTCGCCCCACCGCTCCGGCGGCGTGGCTTCCGCCGCGTTGCGCAGCAGGTTGGCGAGCGCGCGGCGCAGCAGGACCGACGAGCCTCCGACCGACGGGAACTCGCCGTCCTGCCCGACCGTCAGGCCCGGATGCGCCCGCTCGGTTTCGCCGCGGACCGCCTCGGCGACCCCGTCGAGGTCCAGGGACTCCGGCGAGAACGCCTCGGGCCGGGCGAAGAGCAGGAAGTCGCTGGTGACCCGGCTCATCTCCTGCGCCTCGCGGCGGATCGCGCGGACGTAGTCGCCGGCGCGCTCCGAGTCCGTGGCGCGCAGGGCGAGATCGGCGTAACCGTCGATCGCCGCGGCCGCGTTGCGAAACTCGTGAGCGGCCCCGGCCGAGACCTGGCCGAGGTCGGCCAGATGCCGCGCCAGCGCGACCCGGCCCTCGAGCCGCCGGATCTCGGTGAGATCCGAGAAGAGGGCCACGGCACCCAGGAAGCGGCCGTCGCCGCCCTCGGCCGGCGTCGCCGTGACGCCGAGGGCCCGCTCCTCTTCGCCCTCGCGGCGCCAGCGCACCTCGCGCCGGCCGGCCACGGTCCGGTCGCGCAGGACGTCGGCGATCAGGGCCCGGAAGTCCGGCGCCTCGCCGAGCAGGCGCTCGTACGGCTCGCCGCGGCTCTCGCCCGAGAGCCTGAGGATCTCGCGGCCCGCCTCGTTGATGTCGAGGACGCTTCCGCCCGGGTCGACCGAGAGAAGCCCCGTGGGAAGGTTGCGCGACAGCGTGCGTGCCGCCGTCTCGAGGTCGTCGGCCCGCTCCTTCTCGCGGCGGGCGAGGCGCTCGAGCTCCCGCTCCTTCTCGTGCAGCGTCTCGATCGTCGACTCGAAGCGCGAGAGGAGGAAATGCCGCTCGTCGCCGTGCTCCTCCCCGGTCGCCGGCACGCCCCCCGCCGCCTCGAGCAGCCGCTCGTAGGGCTTCAGGAGGGACCGCAGATAGAAGGCTGCGAGCACGATGAGGACGACGGCCGCCACCGGGACGAAGACCGAGAGGCGGCGCGCGTAGGTCATCAGCGCGCCGCCCGCTCCCGGATCGATCGCGATCGCGTAGATGCGCCGCCCGGTCGCGAAGGTCGAGAGCAGCAGCGGCGGCTCCGATCGCCACTCGTGGACGACCCGGCCGGCCGCGGGACGCGGCTCCGGAAGCTGCCGCGGCGCCTCGGGCGGGCCCGGCCCGGCCGAGGACAGCCGCCGGCCGCTCTCGTCGTAGGTCGCGAGGTAGGCGACGTCGGGCTCGATCGCGCCGCGTTCCAGCGCCTCTTCGGCGAGCTCGGGCCGGGCCGAGGACAGGGCGACGCGGCGCAGGATCTCGCTGGTGCGCCGCTCGGTTTCGTCCCGGCCCCAGGCCACCGCGTTTCGAAAGAAGAGGAGCGTCAGGAAGTTCAGGAACAGGACGAGCAGCAGCGCGACCCAGAGGAAGAGCCGGGACTCGCGGCGGAAGGAGTGCGGAACGGAGGCCGGTGTCTCGCTCATTGCGGCAGGAGCGACCGGTACCACAGAACGAGCGACCCTCCGAAGAACCAGGCGAACACCGCTCCCACCGCGAGGAACGGGCCGAACTTGATCTGGGTCTTGCCGTCACCACCGCGCACGCGGATCCAGATCAGACCCACGATGCTGCCCGTGACGGCGGCAACGAAAGCACCGACCAACATTCCGGCGGGGCCGAGAAGGGCACCCATCATTCCCAGCATCTTGACGTCGCCCAGGCCCATCCCCTCACGTTTCGCGATTTTTTCGTACGTGAACGCGAAGAGGAAGAGTCCCCCGGCCCCCAGCAGCGCACCGAGTGCAGCCTCGAGCGGAGTGCGACGGACCGAAGAGAAGGACAGGGCCAGGCCCACGGCGATCCCCGGCAGGGTGATCGCGTCGGGGAGAATCCAGTGGTCGAGGTCGATCGCGAAGAGCGCCAGGCAGGCCGAGGCGAGGAACGCGCCGGTCGCCGCGTCGCCCCAGGACGGCGCCGCGCGCAGGACGAGGACCCACAGCGCGCCGTTGGCGAGCTCGACGGCCGGGTAGCGCAAGGAGATCGGCGCGCGGCAGTTCCGACACCGGCCGCGAAGCAGGATCCACGAAACGACCGGAACGTTGTCCCGCGCAGCGATGCGCATCCCGCAGGAGGGACAGCTCGAGGGCGGCGAAACGACCGACTTTTCGTTCGGGAGGCGGTGGATGACGACATTCAGGAAGCTGCCGACGATCAATCCGAGCACGCCCGCGACGGCGTATCCGGCGACCGAGTGCGCGAGCTCCCAGAGCGTCACGGCGCGCGCCGCCCGACGCGCAGGGGCTCGCCCCGGTGCCAGAGGACGAGCAGCGTCAGCAGGGCGGCAACCGAGACGGCCGCCCCCGCGTAGAAGGCCATCGGCCGGTACCGGAACACGACCCGGTGCGTGCCGGCGGGCAGGGAGACGGCGCGAAACCAGCCGTCCGCCTTGAGCATCGGCAGACGCCGGCCGTTCTCCTCCGCGATCCAGCCCGGGTAGTGCAGGTCGGTCAGGACGAGAAGGCCGGGATAGCTCGTCGTGACCTCCGCCACGACTTCCTCGGGCCGGTCCTGCGAGAGCTGCGCGACGAGCAGCGGCGGCGCCGCCCCCGGGCCCGCCGGATCCGGGTCCGGACCGCGATCGACCACGACCTCGCGAACGAGATCGACCTGGCCGGAGGCCACGCGCTGCCAGGCCCGGGCGGAATCGGGCTCGACTCGATAGCCGCGCACGAAAGAGAGCCTCGGCCGGTACGGGGCGAGCGGCGCGCGGAAGAACTCGCCGATCTTCCGCGACGGCAGCCGCGCCGGCGGGAAGGGCGTCCAGAGGGCGCGCCCGCTCGCGGCGCCGGCGGGCACGGCGTCCTCGGCGGAGCCGATCGACTCCTCGATCGCCGCCGCCGCCGCCGTCCGAAGGGGCGCGGCGGTGCGCACCGTCGCGACGCGGCACGTCAGGTTCGTGTAGCCGAGCAGCGCCTCGCGCTGCCGGGAGAGCGTGTCGGCGCCGAACCGCCCGTCGCGCAGCGCCCAGGCCGCCAGCGCGCTCATCGGCGGCGTGACGACCCGGCCGGAAAGCCGCGCGAGCGGCTCGACCCCGGAAGGACAGCGCCGGATCTGGGCTTCGGCGGCGAATCTCGGGACGTCCGCGAGCCCGAGCGCCAGCGCCGCCACGAGCGCCGCCGCGGCCGTGCCCGAGACGAGCGAGCCGAGCGCCGGACGGGCGCCGCCGCCGAGCGCCAGGACGCCGACCGCGGCGCTTCCGACGGCGCAGCATGCGCGCACGACCGGCGACAGCGGCGCGATTGCCGCGGCCGCGAGAGCGGCCACCGCGAGGGCGCCGAAGACGACGCGGCGGCGCAGAACCCCGGAGGCGAAACGCAGCGCATCGAGTCCGAGGCCCGCGAGCATCGCGACGCCGAAGGCCGTCCAGGCAAGGCTCTTGGCCGCGTAGCGCACGCGATCGAGGGGAGGGATCGCCCTCAGCCACGCTCCCGGGAAGCCCTGGGTCGCGAGCAGGAGGCCCGCGGCGGCGAACACGACGAGGAGCAGCGCGAGCCGCCGCCGGTGGCTCTCGCCGAAGGCCGCCGCCGCCGCCACGAGGGCGAACGGCGGCAGAAAGAGCGTCGCCAGGTACGTCCCGCCGAAGAAGGGCGGCGAGAAGCCGGCGAGCGAAAGGCCGTCCGGCAGCCCGATCGCGCCGACGTCCCGCTGCTCCGGAGGCAACGCGTCGCGACGGTCCGAGTGCGCCGCGAGCTCCCCCATCGGGAACACGACCCAGGCCGCCAGCGCGAGTCCGAGTCCCACGCCGGCGGCGCACCGCCGCAGCGGCGCCGAGCGCGAGACGGGAGCCACCGGCTCCGGAAAAGGCGCGCGCGCAACCGCCGCCAGGGCCGCCGCGAGGAGGACCGAAGCCGCCGACATCTCGGGGCTGCCGGCCATGGCCTGGAGACCCACGAGCGCCGCCAGGCCCAGCACCGACGCCCGCGTCCGCAGGCCCGAGCGGGCCAGCGCCGCGATGCCCGGCATGTACGCGAAGGCGCCGAAGTGGTTCCAGTACACCGCGAACGAAGCGGTGAAGCCGCAGGCGGCGAAGAGCGCCGCCCCGAAGAGGGCGCCCGCGTCCGAGACGTTCTCCTCCTTGAGGAATCGCCGCGCTCCCCACGCCGCGACGCCGAAGTGGAGCAGCAGGAAGAGCCCCGCCGCGAGCGCGGCCGACGGCAGCAGGAAGAGAAGCGTCGGCGGGTAGAAGACCCCGGCCTGCCCGTTGGCGAGCCACGGCTCGCCGGCACCCGAGAGCGGGTTCCAGAGCGGGATCTCGCCGGCGCGGAGCCGGTCCGCCGTGTAGAGCTTGAGGGGGAAGAAGAAGTCGCCCTGGTCGCGCAGCGTCGGCGCCTCCCGGCGCGTCAGCGCGGGGACGAGCCAGAACAGAGCAGGGAGAACGGCTGCGGCCGCGCAGACTCCCGAGACGAGCCGACCGCGAATCCGCACGCGCCCATTGTAGCGGCGGGGACGGACAAAACGGCCCCGCCGTGAGGGGCCGCCGGGGATTTCGAGCCCGGGCGCCGGGCTAGAACTGCGTGCCCTCCGGCCACTGGATGAACGTGCCGTTGGCGTAGTAGATGTCGTCGTTGAAGTTGGTCGTCGTGCCGCACGTGGCTGCGACGATCGCCTTGTTGCGGCCGCCCGACGCGATCACGTACGTGTCGTTGGCCACGTTGACCCCGTACTGGAGGAAGGTCCCCCAGCCGTCGATCCTCGGGGCCTGCGCGATGTAGGTCGGCGACAGGTTCGAGAACGACGCGGTGTTGAGCGTCACGGTCAGCGTCGTGTAGAGCCCCGTCGCGCACGCCGCGGCCGGGTACTGGCTGTTGTCGACGGAGTAGGCTTCGATCGCCGTCGCGAGCGCCCGCATGTCGCTCATCGTCCGCTTCTGCTTGCCGCGCTGAACGGCATTGAGCAGATTGGGAATGGCGATCGCCGCCAGGATGCCGATGATCGCGATGACGATCAAGAGCTCGATCAGAGTGAAGCCGGACTCGCGCTTCCTCATCGTTCTTGCCTCCTTATTCCTTCAGCTGACTATTCGATGAGCAAGACCGGAGCCAACTCCTGCATATCGCAAGCCGTGTGTTTTCAGGGGCTTGGAAGGGCGCCGCGCGAGCCGCAGTCACTTTTCGTCGGTCGGGTCACACGCGGTTTCCTCCGCCCGGCACCACGAAGAAACGGCCCCGGTTGCCCGGGGCCGCATCGAGACCAGGGTTCAGGCCGGGATCAGAACTGGGTGCCTTCCGGCCACTGGATGAACGTGCCGTTGGAGTAGTAGATGTCGTCGTTGAAGTTGGTCGTCGTGCCGCAGGTGGCTGCGACGATCGCCTTGTTCCGGCCGCCCGACGCGATCACGTAGTTGTTGAAGCTCGCGTCGACACCGTAGCCGAGAAACTGGCCCCAGCCGTCGATCTTCGGGGCCTGCGCGATGTAGGTCGGCGACAGGTTCGAGAACGACGCGGTGTTGAGCGTCACGGTCAGCGTCGTGTAGAGCCCCGTCGCGCACGTCGCCGCCGCCGGGTAGTTGTTGTTGTCGACCGCGTACGCCTCGACCGCGGTCGCCAGGGCGCGCATGTCGCTCATCGTCCGCTTCTGCTTGCCGCGCTGCACGGCGTTGAGCAGGTTCGGAATGGCGATGGCCGCCAGGATGCCGATGATCGCGATGACGATCAACAGCTCGATCAGGGTGAAACCGGAGTTCCGCTTTTTCATGACTCTATTTTCCTTTCAATGACTGAGTTAGCCGTATCGGTAGCAATCCCCGAGCCAAGCCCGGGGTTCCGCCAAGAGGCTTCTTTTCATGAGGTTGACTCACGCACACCCCTGGGGACCCTACCTTCTTTTGTCACTTTGGGGGCCGCGGGCTGACGCTGTTTGGTGTCCTGGCGCACATCCAAAAAGAAAGAGGCCCCGATCGCTCGGGGCCTCGACCTGCCGAAACGGGACCCAGCGAATCAGAACTGGGTGCCTTCCGGCCACTGGATGAACGTGCCGTTGGAGTAGTAGATGTCGTCGTTGAAGTTGGTCGTCGTGCCGCAGGTGGCTGCGACGATCGCCTTGTTCCGGCCGCCCGACGCGATCACGTAGTTGTTGAAGTCCGCGTCGACACCGTAGCCGAGAAACTGGCCCCAGCCGTCGATCTTCGGGGCCTGCGCGATGTAGGTCGGCGACAGGTTCGAGAACGACGCGGTGTTGAGCGTCACGGTCAGCGTCGTGTAGAGCCCCGTCGCGCACGTCGCCGCCGCCGGGTAGTTGTTGTTGTCGACCGCGTACGCCTCGACCGCGGTCGCCAGGGCGCGCATGTCGCTCATCGTCCGCTTCTGCTTGCCGCGCTGCACGGCGTTGAGCAGGTTCGGAATGGCGATGGCCGCCAGGATGCCGATGATCGCGATGACGATCAACAGCTCGATCAGGGTGAAACCGGATTCCCTCTTCTTCATGGACTCCCGCTCCTTTCGAAAGTTGTGGTTCTGCGAGGGGAGATACAAAGTTCAGGCCATACGCCAGAGGTGAGTAAGTACATCATTTCCAATGGTTTGAGCCATGGCTAAAGGGCGGTTCGTGCCATTTTCTGTCAGACCGCGCTTCCTGCCGCTGTCACTCTTTCGCCCCCTGTCAGCGGGGCGGCGGAGGCGGGAAGCGCGCGAACTCCTCGACCACCTCCGACAACAGCGTCACGCCGTTCAAGTAGTCGCGCAGGAATACCCGCTCGTCGTTGCCGTGGCGGCGCGACGCGTCGGCGATGTTCAACGCGATCACCTGGAATCCGTACGTCGGGATGCCGCGCTCGCGCAGGAGGATCGACGTCGTGTAGCCGCCCGCCGTCGGCAGCGGACCGAAAGGCGTTCCGGGGTAGAACGCTTCGGTCACGCGCTTGAGGAGCTCGGTGAAGGGCGTCGGATACGGGCTCGCGACTCCGACCTCGCTGACCATGGACATCGAGACGTTCAGCCCCTCGCGCCTGGCCTCCTCGAGAATGGGCAGCATCAGGGGAACCGGCGGAACTCCGGGCGGGACCGAGATCGTGACGTACCGCCGCGCCCGGTCCGGATGGGCCGGGTGCCGGTAGATGAGCGACCAGGACAGCCGGGGCTCGAGGAAGCTCCCGAAGCGGTCGGGAAGGACGGCGAGCTCGACCGGATCTCTGACGACCCGGTCGAGATGCCGCATCGGATCGGTCAACGGCGACACCAGCCGGTTCGCGAGCAGATCGAAGCCCACGACCACCTGGGGATGCGGAGTCGAAGGCGGCGCGGAGACCTTCGGATACTTGTCGGCGAGGCGCTTCAATGGAGCGTCTTCCGCCGCGTCGAACTCGAAGACCGCGTAACCGGCCTGGAGCGTCTCGATGCCCCAGTAGACGATGTCGCGGATGACCATCTCGGTGGCGCCGCCTTCGTTGAGGACCTGTCCCACGCCGGCGAACCACTCCGGCCGGTTCTTCAGCATCCAGCGGGCGCCCCACTTCTGGCCGACCTCCTCGTCGGCTTCCGCCAGGAAGAGGATGTCCGTCTCCGGAACGATCCCCCGGCGCTTCAACCTCGCCATGGCGAGAGCCTGCGCGATGCCGAGCGACTTCATGTCGTAGGCGCCGCGTCCGTAGAGGTACCCGAGCCAGATCTTTCCCTCGAAAGGCGGCGCCTCCTTCCAGAACTGCGGAAACGCTTCGACCACGTCGATGTGGTTCAGGAGCAGCAGGGCGTTCTCGCGATGGCGTCCGGGCAGACGCGCCAGCACGTTGCAGCGGCCGGGGGCCGGACAGACCATCTCCGACTCGATGCCTTCGCACTCGAAGAAGCGCTGGAGAAACTCGGCGCCTGCCTTCTCGCCGCGGGCCGGAGTCGTGTCGATTCGGACGTAGTCGCGCAGAAGCCGCACCGGCTCCTCGCGCAGCCACTCCGCGACCGGTCGCCGGACGTCGTCGACCTGCGAGGGACGGGACGCGGCGGGTTTGCGGGAGCACGCCCAGAAGAGCGGGAGGACGAGACCGGCCGCCAGAAATCTCTTCATGCTGTCCTCCGGCGGGAGTGCGCAACGAGCAGGCCCGCGGCGATCATCCCGAAAAAGACCGGCCCCCACGCCGAGACCCGCAGGCCCGGGAGCCGCTCCTCCCAGACCACGCGATGCCGGCCCGGCGGGATCGGAACCGCGGAGAACGCGAGCTGCGCCGGGACGGCCTCGACCGGCGCGCCGTCGACGAGGATCCGGCGATACGGCCAGAACGCCCGCAGGACGAAGAGCCACGTGCGATCGGGGGCGTCCACGTCGGCGACGAGACGCTCCGGGGTCTTCTCGAGGAGCCGCACGGAGCCGGTGCGCGCCGCGCCGCTTTCCCTCGACGCCGACCCGGTCTCGAGCACGACCTCGCCGGGACCCAGACCCGCGATCGATCTCAGTGCCTCGACCGGGCCGCCCGCGGCCCGCCAGCCCTCGAGCAGCCGGACGTCGGGAAAGGCCTGGCGGTGCTCGTCCCAGGCCTGCAACGCGTCGCCACCGACCTCCCGGTAGCCCGAGATCGGCTCCTGGTCGCGGTACCGGATCCCGAAGCGCAGCGCGAGCGTCCCGAAGAAATCGGCGGAGTCCCGATAGCCCGTCGCAATGCCGGAGACCTTGCGGAGGCTCTCGACTCGAGAAAGGTCCCCCGAATCGAAGTCCTCGTTCAGGACCGTGCCGCGGCCCCAGAACACGGAGGTCTGCTGGTACCAGGCGCGGCGCGAGAACTCGGACTCCGACAGCGTCACGCCGACCTGGCCCAGCGCCAGCGGCGACTGGCCGAGCAGGAAGGACTCCGACAGCGTCCGGTAGGCGCCCTCGGGGTCCCGTCGCGCAACGTACCGGGCGAATGCCGTGGGCGCGAAGACGTCGCGCTCGGGAAACGTGCGCGCGATCCGCAGGTTCGCCGCGACGGGAACGAGCGTCAGGAGCACGAGCGCGGCGGCTTCTCCGCGGCGCCGCGGCCTCCACGAGCCCAGCGCGTCGAGCGCGACGACCGTCAGCATCCAGAAGAGGCCCGTCTCCGAGAGCGCGAGCGGAAGGCTCGCCGCCGCGTGAGGCGCCCGCTCCGGAATCGCCCCGATCAGCCCAACGGCGATCCCGCCCGCGGCGAGGGGGAACATCTGCGCCAGCAGCGCGGCTGCCGCCCAGAGCGCGCCGATCCCGATCAGGACGCGCAGCCGCCGCGGCCGCTCGCGCCAGACGTCGAAGGCGATCGCCGCCAGGACCGCCAGCGCGAGGACGATCGCCACCGCGAGCTTCTCGGGATTGCGCAGCGGCAGCGGCGAAGACGCGTCCTTCAGGCTCGCCGGAAGCAAGCTCGGCAGGATCGAGCCGAGCAGCGTCGCGACGAGCAGAACGCGGCCGAACCGCGCCCCACGCTCGCGCGACTTCCACGCGATGAAGACGGCGAACAGGGCGAAGGTCCCCGCGTAGATCGTCGGGAAGAGCCCCGAGGGGCGCCCGTTGTGGAGAGGGTGGCCCCACAGCAGGCGCCCGTCGAGCTCCCAGATCGGCCCGAAGACGTGGGGCGCCGCGAGCTCCAGCAGGCGCCACGGGTGGATCGAGAAGAGCAGGACGTCCCAGAGCTTCATGCCCAGCACGGCGCGGTTGGTCTGCGGAATCCAGAGCGCCGTCGCCACGATCTGCGGGGCGGCGGCGAGCGCTCCGAGCAGGACGGCGCCGGCGAGGGTGGCGCCCCGGCTCCAGCCCCCGGACTCGGTCTCCTCGAGGGCAATCCAGAGCGCGGCGGCTCCGATCGCGATCGCGATCGTGAAGACGTCGGAGGCGAGAAAGTCGAGAGCGAACAGGCACCCGAGCAGGAGGAGACGCGAGGCCGGCGAGCCCGATCGGCGGCCCGCCGCCCAGACGATCCAGGGCAGGAGAGCGAGGCCCGGCTGGATGTGCGGAAAGAACGCCTCCGACACCGCCACTCCCGAGAAGACGTAGGTCGACGCCGCGACCCACGCGGCGCCCGCCGAGCGCCCGATCGCGGCGCACAGCACGAGGACGCCGATCCCCGCGGCGATCCAGTGCAGGACGGGAAAGATCCGGAGCGCGAGCGGCAACGGCAGCGGCGCGAGCAGCGCGCGCACCGGATAGAGCGCGCCGGCGTTGGGGTTTGGGGCGAGCGGCCGGCCGCCGGAGACCTCCGGCGTCCACACCGGGAGGCGCCCTCGCGCCCACGCGTCGTGGACGCTCTTCTCCATGGGAAGGTTGTAGGCGATCAGATCGCGGCCGCTGAAGTTGCGGCGGACGAAGAGCGGATCGGAATAGAGGAGCACGACCAGGGCCGAAAACAGCAGGACGTGACGCACCCGCGGCCGGGCGGCCGGCGCCGCCATCGCGCCGCTCATGGCGATCGCCGCCAGCGCGCGGCCGCGAGCAGGACGAGCGCTCCGGCGAGCGGGCCCCAGCGGGACGCGTCGAGACCCGGCGCGTTCTCGCGCCATTCGACCCGGTGCCGGCCCCCGGGGACCGGGACCGCGGTGAAGGCGAGCTGCGCCGGCCGGGTCTCGGCGCTCCGGCCGTCGATCGTGACCGTGCGATAGCTCCAGTCGCCGCGCAGGACGAAGAGCCACGTCGGGTCGTCGGCGGCGGTCTCGAGCACCATGCGCCCGGGGCTCCTTTCGACGATCGAGAGCCGTCCCGGCCGGGCGGTGCCCTGCGCCCGGCGCCCGGTCTCGACGACGATCTCGTCGGCGAGGAGTCCCGGCATCGCGCGCAGCGCCCCGACCGGCCCGGTCTCCTCCCGCCAGCGGGAGACGAGGCGCATGTCCGGCAGCGCCTGCGGGTTCTCGTCCCAGTCGCGCATCGCGTCCCCGCCGAACCGCCGGAACCCGGCGGCCGGCTCCTGGCCCCGGAAGCGGATCGCGTAGCGCAGCGAGAGCGCGGAGAAGAACGGGTTGGCGTCCGGCTGCAGGACGGCCGCCCCCGACAGCTTGCGCAGGCTTTCGATCCGCGAAAGGTCGCCGGCGTCGAGGTCGCTGTTCAGGACGGTGCCCCGGTCCCAGAGCGTCGGCGTGTAGTAGTACCAGGACTGCCGGTAGAGCTCGCTGCCGCCGAGATCCCCCGCCTCCGACACCGCGAGCAACGGCGAAACCGGGCGGTAGAGCGAGACGTCGAGCGTCCGGAATTGCCCCTCGGGATCGCGGCGAGCGATCTCGCGCGCGAACGGCGTCGGCGGATAGACGGTGCCCGCGTGCGCGGTCCGGGCGATCCCGCGGTTGGCGAGCAGTGGCACGGCCGTCAAGAGCGCCATCGCGGCGAGAAGCCGGCCACGGCCCGGACGGGCGACCGCGTCGGCCGCCACCGCCGTCGCGGCCCACAGCAGGCCCGCGACCGCGAGCGCGGTGGCGAGCTCGCGCGCGGCGGAGGGCGCCAGGCCGGCATCCCCGGTCACCGCGCCCACGATGAGCCGCCCGGCGGCTTCCGGCACGAGCGCCGCCGCGGCGGCGAGCACGGTCAGCCCCCCCGCGGCGAGGAGCAGGCTCCGTCCTCCCGTCCGGAAGCTTCGCAGGCGGTCGACCGCGATCCCGGCCGAGAGCGCCAGCGCGAAGGTCGCGCCGAGCATGAACTTCTCCGGGTACCGCAGCGGCACGGGAGACGGCAACCGGCCCCAGGCCTCCGGGAGGAGGTGCCCGGCGAGCGCGAGCATGACGGCCGCGAGCGCGAGCGCCCGCGCGAACCTCCAGCCCCGGGCGGCGTTGCGCGGGCCGCGCAGAAGCCCCGCCAGCGCGATCGGCCCGACGAAGAACGTCGCGAAGAAGTGCCGGAACACGTGCGTGCCCCAGTCGCGCGAGAGATCCATCGACGCCGTCGGACCGAACGGGAAGGGAACGACGAGCTCGAGCAGCCTCCAGGCCGGCGGCGTGAACCCGACCGCCTCGGCCAGCGTGACGCCGCCGACGACTCGCCGCGTCTCCGGGGCGAGCAGGGCCGTCGCCAGGACCTGGGGCAGCGCGATGAGCACCGCGGCGCCGAACCCGACGGCGAGGCCGGCGGCGCGCTCTCCGCGATCGGGCGCGGAGGTCTCGAGGGCGATCCACAGCGCCGCGGCGAGCAGCGCGATCGCGACCGAGAAGGCGTCGCCCGCCAGGATCATCGCCCCGTAGACGAGGGCGATGCCGAGCACGCGCCCGCCGAACCCGCGCGTCGTCCGCGCCAGCGCCCAGAGGGACCAGGGCAGCAGGGCCGCGCCGGGCTGGAAGTTGCTGTAGAAGACCTCCGAAACGACGACGCCGGAAAAAGCGAAGCTCGAGGCGGCGACCCAGGCCGCGGAGCGCGAGGCGCCGGTCGACCGGGCGAGCCGCAGCATGCCGATGCCGCCGAGGAGCCAGTGGAAGACCGGAAAGAGGCGCATCGCCGTCTCGAAGGGCACGAGGGCGAGCGCCGTTCTCGGCGGATAGAAGACGCCGGCGTTGGGGTTCGGCAGCAGGGGCCGGCCCCCGGACACCGTCTCCCACCAGACCGGGAGGCGGCCGTTCGACCACGCGTCGTGGACGACCTTCTCCAGCGGAAGGTTGTAGGGGACGATGTCCCGCCCGACGAAGGCCCGCCCGGTGAAGAGCGGATCGGCGTAGACGGCGAGGACGAGCGCCGCGAAGGCCGCGACGGGCAAGGCGCCCGGCAGCCGCCGGCTCGGCGAAGGGACGGGTGCGCTCGAGCTCGACTCCACGGCCTCGGGCTAGAATAGGGCATCGAGCGCGCAGATAAAAGCGGATCACGCGCGAGCGCGGGGCTCCTCCTGCTCGCCGCCGCCTCCTCGCTCGCGCGCCTGGCGCTGGCCGTCCGGCGTCCTCTCTGGTTCGACGAGATCTTCACGGCGTGGGCCGCGCGCCTGCCGTTGCCGGACCTGGTCGCGGCGCTGCGCCTGGACTCGGGGCCGCCGGGCTTCTACCTCCTCGAGCGGCCCTTCGCGGCCGGCGGCGACGCGCTCCTGCGCGCGCCGTCCCTCCTGGCGGCGTTCCTGCTCTTTGCCGCCGCCGCGACGCTGCCGCACGGACGCGCGCGGACGATCTACGTCGCACTCGCGTCCTGCGCGGCGCTGCCCACCCTCTACGCGGCCGAGGCGCGGCCCTACGCGCTGCTGGCGCTGCTCGGGCTCGCGCTCTTCCTGCTCGCGGCGCGCGGCGAAGAATCGGCCGGCCGCCTGGCGTCCGCGGCGGCCCTCTCCGCGGCGGCGCTCTGGACGCACTACCTCGCGATCTTCGTGGTGGCGGCTCTCGTCCTCCTCGCCGCCGGCCGGCGCCGCTTCCGTTCGGCGCTCGCCCTGGCGGCCGGCGCGGCCGCCTTCCTCCCCTGGCTTCCCGTGCTGCGCGGCCAGCCCGGCGAGGCCGTGGCGTGGATGCAGGAAAGCGCCCTCGCCTCGCTCGCCGGTTTCCTGTCCGCGCTCGGCGGCGTCGGGCGCATTCCGCCGCCGCTCGGCGGCCCGGCGCCCCGGCTCCTCTTTCTCGGCGGAATCGCGGCCGGAGCGCTTCTGCTCGCCGCCGTCGCGGCGAGGGCGCGCCGGGATCGCGACGTCCGGGCCGCCCTCGTCTTCGTCGCCGTTGTGCTCGGCGCCGCGATGCTCGCCGGAGCGTGGCGGCCCGTCGCGTTCGCCGGCCGGACCGAGATGGCCGTGCTGCCGGTCTGGATCTGGGCGATCGCAAAGGCCTCCGGCGAGAGCCGCGCCGCGCGCTGGGGAGCCGCCGCGGCGGTGCTGCTCGGGGCGGCGGCGACCGCTGCGGTCGCCCTCGGGCCATCCCCCTCGACCGAGGCGTCCGACATCGCGGCGGCGGTCTCCCGCACCGCGAGGCCGGCGGACGCGGTCGCGGCGGCGGGCGGGTTCTATCTGCCGATGCGCCGCGAAGCCGGCCGGCAGCCGGCGGCCGTGACCGTCCATGCGCTGCCCGTGGAGCTCGCCGCGCACCCGGGGTGGTTCGTGCCGGGCCTTCCCGCCGAGGGCGAGCGGCAGGCGCTCGCCGTCGCGGCTGGCGGGCTCGCGCCCGGCGGACGACTCTACGTCGTCCTGCCTCCCGCGTATGCCACGCCGGAGCTGCTGTCGGCGCTGCCAGGGGGCGCGGTGCGCGAGCTGTCGAGGAGCCCGAACGCGCTCGTCCTGCTCTGGACGCGGCCCGGGCCCTAGGGCTTTCGGGCGATCGCGAGCAGGGACATCCCGACGCTCGGCGGATTCTTCTCCTCGCGCCTCAGGATCGGCAGCAGGAGCTTGAAGGCGGCGAGCTGGCTGGCGGGAAGAACGCGGCGGCGCAGGAGCTTGCCGTTGATCCACCAGCCGAGGATGCCGGGCCGATTCAGGAACCGCACGTCCTCGAGCACGAACCCGGCCGCGCGGACCTTGTCCTCGAGCTCCGCCTTCTCGTAGCGGCGCACGTGGTGAAGGTGCTCGTCGAGCGTGCCGAAGAGACGCTGCAGGGCCGGCACGATGAGGATCAGCCGTCCGCCCGGCGCGATCAGGGAGTGGAGATCCGCGAGCGTCGCCACGTCCTCCGCGATGTGCTCGAGCACGTTCAGGCAGACGACGGTGTCGACGCGAAGCGACCGGATCTCGGCCTTCTCGGCCTCCGCCAGCGGGAACCGGTAGGAGGCCACGCGCACGCGCGGGTCTTCGCGGAAGGCCCCGCGCAGGTACTCGAGGGCGACCGGGTCCAGATCCGAGGCCACGACGAGCTCGCGCCCGACCATGAACCGCGTCATGTTGCCGAACCCGGCGCCGATCTCGAGCACCCGGGAACCGAGAGCGCGCTCGAAGCGGTCTGCGAGCCAGCGGTTGTACGCGTCGAGCTTGCCCATGCGCGCGAGGGTGACGTGGCCGACGTTCTTCGGGTCCTCGGTCTCGCGCATCGAGTGCTTCGCGATCGTCCAGAGCGCGGAGACCGCGTCCTTCCAGCCGATCTTCTTGCCTTCCTCGTAGGTGCGGCCGTAGTAGGAGATCGGGACCTCGTAGATCCGGTAGCCGCGGCGGGCGACCTTCGCCGTGATCTCCGGCTCGATGCCGAAGCGGCGCGACTCGATCGTCATCGACGAGACGACCTCGCGCCGGAACATCTTGTAGCAGGTCTCCATGTCCGTCAGGTTCAGGTTGGTGAACATGTTCGAGGCGAGCGTGAGGAAGCGATTTCCGACGGTGTGCCAGAAGTAGAGGACCCGCCGGGCCCCGCCCCCGAGGAAGCGCGAGCCGTACACCACGTCGGCGTGCCCCTGCTCGATCGGGGCGAGCAGCTTCGGATACTCCATCGGGTCGTACTCGAGGTCCGCGTCCTGCACGATCACGACGTCCCCCGTCGCGTGCCGGAACCCGGCGGAGACGGCCGCCCCCTTGCCCTGGTTGAAGGGCTGGAAGACGACGCGAACGCCGTCCTTCCCGTCGAGCTCCCGCAGGATGTCCCGCGTTCCGTCCGTCGAGCCGTCGTCGACGATGACGATCTCCTTCTCGACCGGCACGGCCTGCACGCGCCGCACGATCTCGCGGATCGTCTTCGACTCGTTGTAGGCGGGCATCACGACCGACAGCTTCACGGCGTTTCTGGCTCCGGCAGCTCGAAGAGATAGATCGAATGTCCGATGCGGCCGACCGGCCTCGAGCGCGCGATCACGCGCTGCAGCCCGCGCTGCGCCTCCGCCATCGTCTCGTCGCCATGATACGCGGAAAATTCCGGTCCCGCCGTCAGCAGGAAGACCGAGATCGCCAGCAGGCGCCCGCGCACGACCGGCAGCGCCGAGAAGTCGGGGACGCCCAGCCGGTACGACACGTTGTCGCCTCCGAAGTACGAGACCATCAGGTCCTCGCGCTTGACGCCTCGCCGCGCGAGCTCCGTCCGGAGGCGCCGCAGGTCGAGCCCCCAGTCGACGTTGGAATCGGTCAGGATCCGGGCGCCGCCTTCCGGCCCGCCGGCGAGCGGGTTGAAGTAGGACAGCTCGTGGGGGTGGATCCGCGCGAGCTCGACCGCCGAGAGCAGCGGCAGGGCCGCCCAGACCCCGGCGGCGGCGCGCCGCGCGAGCGACTCGGACCGGCGCGCCCAGGCCCGCGCGAAGAGCGCGGCGCCGAAGAGCGCGAGAAACGGGTACACCGGAAGGAGGTGCCGGATCCCGATGTTGTACGTCGTGCCGATCGACGCGAGGAAGAGCACGACGACCGGGAGGCCGAAGAGGCGCAGCTCCTCCGCGAACCCGGCCCGCCGCAGGAGCGAGGCCGCGAGGACGGCGAGAGCCACGGCGAGGAACGCGAGGGTCGACTTCACCGCGAAGGCCACGAAGAAGTACTCGGGAAAGCCGTCGGTGGAGACGCGTCCGTTCAGGTACGTGATCCCGCCGCCCACGGCGTTCTGCCGCGCGACCGAAGCCAGGCCTCCGAGGTAATGGGCGAGCGGCGCCGAGACGTCGGAAACGGCGACGATCCTCTCGGCCAGCGCCGGCGCCTTCCCGAGGGCGCCGACCTTTTCGCGGATGATCGTCTTCTGGTCGGCCCGGTCCATCCCCGTCGTGACCGACGCGTACACCGCGACGACGACGAGGAGCGCCCCGGCCACGACCGCGGCGAGGCGCCCGAGGCTCGCGAGGACCCGCCGGCCCGACCCCTCGCGCCGCGCGGCGAGAAGCGTCTGGAGCAGCAGGATCGGCGCCAGGTACACGGCCGAGAACTTCGTGACGAGCGCCAGCCCCAGGCACGCCGCGGCGCCGGCGAGCCGGAGGGCGGTCGGGCGCTCGCGCGCCGCCTCCCAGGCGAGCACCGTCGCGAGAAACGCCAGCGCGGCCCCCAGGTCCGTGTGGACGACCCCGGCGTGGGCGAGGAGGTTGGGGTCGAAGGCGAGGAGCGCCGTCGCGAAGAGGGCCGGCGCCACGCCGTACCGCGAGCGGGCCGCGAAGAAGACGACGAGCAGCAGGCCGGCGAGGACCAGGAGGAACGGCGCGCGCGCGGCGGCGATGATCCGGTCCGGCGGGACGCGGTTGCGATAGAAGAAGTCCGGACCGTAGCCGAGGAACAGGTTCCCCATCGGGACCTTCTCCGGGGGCGGGGCGAGCGGGAGGGCCGCGAGCGCGAGGCCGGAGAGCGCCTTCATCAGCGGCGGGTGCTCGATGTTGACGATCGCCGTCCGGCTCGCGACGGCGAAGTAGCCGGAGAGGATGTGGATCGGCTCGTCGGCCGACAGGGCGTCCTCGCGCGTGTGGTCGCGCACCAGGAACACCGCCGCCGCCGCGAGCGCGAGAGCGGCCAGGACCCCGAGGGCCGGCCTCAACGCTTCGGGCCCGCCCCGAACGAGTGCCGCGCCAGCGACACCAGCGCCGCGAACCCGTCCTTCAGCCGGATCTTCTTGCCCTCCGCCTGGGAGCGGCCGAAGTAGGACACCGGCACCTCGAAGATCCGGAATCCGCCCCGGGCGACCTTGGCCGTGATCTCCGCGTCGATGCCGAAGCCCGGCGACTGGAGGTCGAGCGACGGCACCACGCGCCGGTGGAACGCCTTGTAGCAGGTCGCCATGTCGGAGAGGTTCAAGCCCGTCACCACGTTGGAGATGAGCGTCAACAGCCGGTTGCCCTGCTGGTGCCAGAAGTTCTGGACGCGGTGCTCGGAGCTTCCGATGAATCGGGACCCGAAGACCACGTCGGCGCGGCCGGACTCGATCGGCTTCAGCAGGATCGGGTACTCGGCCGGGTCGTACTCGAGGTCCGCGTCCTGGATCAGGAGAATCTCGCCGCGGGCCGCGGCGAGCGCCGCCGCCACGGCCCGACCCTTGCCGAAGTTACCCGGCTGGAGGATCACCCGCACGCCGTTCCGGCCGTCCCAGGCGCGAAGCTTCTCGCGGGTGCCGTCGGTCGAGCCGTCGTCGACGACGACGACTTCCTTCTCCGTCGGCTCGCTCGTGACGAGGCGAAGGATCTCGTCGATCGTTCGCTCCTCGTTGTAGACGGGAATCAGGACGGAGAGCTTCACGGCGTTGGGCGAATGATACGCGAAGCGGACGCGGCGAGCCGGAGGGAACGGTCTCATAATCACGGGCGTGACTCGTCGACTCGCGTTGGCGCTCGGCGTGTGCGCGGCCGTCGCCGCCGGCGTCGCCCTGCGGCTCCACACGCGCGCGCAGGTCACGGCCGGAGGCGTCCTGCGGCCGTTCGACTCGGACTCCGCCTATCACCTGCGCCGCGCCCGGTTCGCCGCGGCGAATTTCCCGCGCACGATCGTCTTCGATCCGCTCATGAACTTTCCCGAGGGCGGCGTCCCGATCTGGCCGCCGCTCTTCGACCTGGCCCTCGCGGCGCCGGCGCGGCTGGCGGACGGCCCGGGGGCCTCGACGGACGCCGTCGCGCGCGGTGCGGCGTGGGTGCCGGTCGTGCTCGCGGCCGGCGCGATCGCGCTCGCGGGGCTGCTCGCGTTTCGCCTGCACGGCGCGGCCGCCGGCGTGGCCGCGGCCGCGTTTCTCGCGGTCTGTCCGGCCCACATCCTCTGGACGCAGTACGGGCACACGGACCAGCACGCGGCGGAGTCCTTCTGCAGCCTGCTCGCCCTCGTGCTCTTCCTCGGCAGCCGCGAGCATCCGGAAGCGCGCGGCCGGGCCTGGCGGGAGGCGGCGGCGGGGCTCGCTCTCGCGGTCGCCGTCCTCGCCTGGCAGGGCGCGGTTTTCCTGGGAGCGGTTTTCGCTCTCGCGGTCTTCCTCGAATCGATCCTGCTCCCGCGCAGCGTGCTGCGCGCAGCGGTCCTGACGCTGGGCCTGCCGGCCGCCGTCACGGGCGCGGCGACGGCCGCCTGGCTCGGCTGGCTGTCCCCGCCGCTGACCTACGTGTCGTTCGGTTTCTTTCAGCCGCTCTTTCTGGCGGCGCTCTGCGGAGGCACGGCCGCGCTGGCCCTCCTCGCGCGCGCGGCGAAGCGGCGGGCCGGGCGCCGCGAGCTCGTGACAACGCTTCTCGTCGTCGCCGCCGTCGCCGTGGCCACGCTCCCCTTCGCGCGGCCGCTCCTGGCGGGCCTGACCAACGGAATCGGCTACGTCGCCGGGGCGACGCAGGAAGTGGCGGGCGAGGGCGGCTACGTCTCCTACCCGAAGGACTGGCTCAAGGGGATCTTCGAGGCCCGGCCGCTCTTCGCCGACGGGCCGGCGCTCGCCTGGCAGCAGCTATCCGCGGCGTTCTTCCTGACCCCCGTCGCGATCTTCCTCTGGGCGCGCCGGGCCGTGCGGGGCTTTCGTCCGGGCGTCAACGTCGGCCTGGCGGTCTGGGGCGCGGTCGTCCTCTTCCTCGCTCTCTCGCAGCGCCTGAACGTCCACTACGCGGCGGTGCTCTCGGCGCTCGCCCTCGTCGAGGCGGCGAGGGCCGCCGCGAACCGCCTGCCGCGGCTCGTGCCCTCGGCCGGCCGCCTCCTTCGGGCGCCGGCCGCGGTCGCCGTCGGCCTCGTTCTCGCGCTGCCGATGCGCCAGGGGCTCTCGGCCGAGCTCGCGAGCGTTCACGTGCCGGGCTCCGACCTCTTCGAGACCCTCGACTGGATGCGCGCCGAGCTGCCGCACGCGGTGGACGCCTACGACCCGGCGCTGCTGGGGCCGCCGCCGTTCCCCGCCGCGCTCGCCCGCGCTTCAGCGGTGATCGCGCCCTGGTCGATGGGGCACCTCCTCCTCTACGAGGCCGGGCTGCCGGTCGTCGCCAACAACTTCGGGTACGGCTTTCTCGACTCGATCCGCTTCTTCCTCGCGGGAAGCGAGGAGGAGGCGCTGGCGATCGCGCGAAAGCACCGCGCGCGCTGGATCGTCGCGACGGACCTGGTGCCCCGCATGAACGACTACGCCTCGTACCTCGGCCGGCCGCCTCTGATCCGCGACACGCCCGGCGGCCAGGTGCCCACCCCCGAGTACTTCGCGACCATGCAGTCGCGCCTCTACGACTTCGAAGGGCGCGGCGGCAGCGTCCCGGGCCTCGAGATCCCGCCGCTCTCGAGCGTCCGGCTGCTGCACCGCTCGCAGACCGCGATCCGCCGCGGGGGCCGCTGGGTGCCCCGGTGGGCGGTCTACGAGATCGTCGACCCCGCTCAGGGAGCCGGTTCGGGCGGCGGCCCGTAGATCCGCCACGCCCCGAGGGCCTGGCGCCGCTGCCCGTCGGTCGCCGCCTCGAGCGCGACGGCCTTGAGCTCCTCGCGCGCGGGGTCGCGGCCCGAGTACGCCCCGAACATCGCCGCCCGCCACAGCCGCGCCCCGTAGACGAGCTCGGGCGGGCGCAGCAACAGAAGGACGAGCGGCGCCGCTCCGAGCAACGCGGCCACGGAGGCGCGCGGCGCGAGCGGGCCGGACGCCCGGATGGAGAGGGCCAGGGCGGCGAGGAAGGCGGCGGCCGGAAGCAGGAGACCCGCGATTCCGGAGATGCCCGCCAGCGTCGGCGCCGTCCAGCCGCGAGCGAGGAACCAGGCGGAGCCCGTCGCCGCGGGCCAGGGAACGTTGTCCGGAAAGTGCGGAAAGGTCGAGGACAGCAGGAACTGGCTCGCGACCGAGAAGACGACGGCCGCGGCGAAGAGGCCGCGCGACAGCGGCGTCGCCAGGGCATGGCCCGCGGCCACGATCGGGAAGAAGAGGATCGGCAGCAGGTAACGGCTCCCGAGGGACCAGCCCCCGTGCCAGTTCGGGTAACCGGTCATGACCACGAAGAAGCCCAGCGTCGCCGCCGCCGCGAGCAGGCAGTCCGCGCGGCCGCGGCCCGAGCGCCACCAGCGGAAGAAGCCCGGCACGCACCACAGCAGGAACGGCGAGAAGAGCAGGACCCCGCGCTCGGGAGAGACGAGGTATCGCAGCGCGACGGCGAGGCTCGGCGCGCCGAAGCCGAAGAGTCCCTTCGAGGCGAGATCGCCGTAGGCGGGGTACGCCTCCCGCGCCGACGACAGGATCCACGGCGAGCCGAAGCAGGCCGCGTTGTAGGCCGCGAGAAGCGCGAGCGGCAGAGCGAGGCCGGCCGCGAACGCCGCCAGCCGCCGCCACGAGCCGCCGGCGGCGGACCTCAGCGCGAGCAGGACGGCGAGCGGCGCAACCGTGTACTCCGAGATCGCGGCCCAGCCGGCGAGAAGCCCTGCGACGAGCCCCAGCCAGCCGCCGCGTCGACGGCCGGGCTCGTCCGACGTCATCAGGCCGTCCCACGCCAGGTAGAGGAGCGCCGCGGTCCACGCGTGAGCGAAGAAGGACCGGGCGTAGAAGAGGTACGGCGTCCCGAGCGCCGCCGCGCAGAAGAGGAGCGCGACGGCGGCGGGCTCGATCTGAAGGCCCAGGCGCCGCCGCAGCCGCACGAGCGCGAGAATGGCCGCCGCGGTCACCGTGAGGACGCGCAGCCACGGGAAGACGGGCGCCGCGGGCGAGCCGGGCTCGGGCAGCGCGAGCCGGTAGAGCGCGTAGAAGGGGACGGCCGCGAACGCGAGCCCCGGAGCCTTGTTGGAGTAGGTCCGGTCTCCGGAGACGGCCTTGTCCTCGTGGTCGCCGAGGCGGGGGATCACCTCGTCGATCGCGAACGTGCCGTGATCCACGGCGGCCACCACCGCCTCCAGGCGCGAGAGCTCGTTCGGGTTGGAAAAGGGCGGAAAGAGACCCGAGAAGAAGACGGCCGAGAAGGCGAACGCGAAGAGGACCGCCGTGGCCGCGCGCGTGGCGTCGCGGGTTTGCGCGTCGATCATGCGTGGCGCTCACTGTACACTCTTCGCGATGTCCTCGCGGCGCGCGCTCTCCTCGAGCCTCGCGGTCGTCGTACTCTTCGCCCTCCCGCTCCTGCCCGAGATCTTGGGGACGCGACGGCTCGTCTTCCGGGACGCCCAGGTCACGCACTGGCCCTGGCGGCGCGTGGCCGCGGCCGCGCTGGCCAGGGGCGAGGTGCCCTTCGTGAATGAGGCGGCCTCGGGCGGCCAGCCGCTGCTCGCGAATCCCAACGCCGTGCTCCTCTACCCCACGTTCCTGCTCGAGCTCGCCGTCCCGCCCGCCGTGGCTTTCAACCTGCACTTCCTGCTCCACGTGCTCTGGGCGTTCTTCGGCGCGCGGCGGCTCGCCCGCGAGCTCGGCCTGGCGGACGACGCCGCGTTTCTCGCGGGCGCGGCCTTCGCCTTTTCCGGCATGGTGCTCTCGTACGGCGCGGCCTTCATGAACTCGATCGCCGCCGCCGCATGGCTGCCCTGGTGCGCCGCCGCGGCGCTCGCGCTCGTCTGCGCGCCGGGACGAAAGGCTGCCGCGCGGGCCGCCGTGGCGCTCGGCCTCGCGCTCGGGTTGCAGCTTCTCGCCGGCGAGCCCGCGCTGTCGCTTCTGACCGTGGCCTTCGCCGGCGCGCTCGGCCTGGCGCGCGCCGTCTCCGCGCCGCGCGGAGAGAGACGGCCGCGGCTCGTCGCGCTCCTCGCCGGCACAGCGGGGGCGGGGCTCCTCGCGCTCGCCCTCGCGGCCCCGCTGCTTCTCCCGCTCGCCCGGGTCTTCCCGCTGACTTACCGCGGACAGCACCTCTATTCCGAGAAGGCCTTCGGCGCCGCGGCGCTGACGCCGGCGCGAACGATCGAATGGCTCCTTCCCCGCTTCGGCGGCGATCCGGGGACGCTCGGCGGAGGCGCCAACTGGCTGGCCCCCTCGGGCGAAGCCGGCATCGTCTACATCTGGTGCGTGAGCTTCGGGATCGTGCCGCTGGTCGTGATCCTGCTCGCGGCGCTGCGGCGCGACTTCTGGAGCCGCCGCTGTGCCGCCCTGGCCGGCGGGGGCCTCCTGGCGCTCGCCCTCGCGTTCGGCTTCGCCCTGCCCCTCTATCGACTCGTGTACGCGGTCGAGTTCCTGCGCAGGCTCCGCTACCCGATCAAGTTCTACCTGCTCACGACCCTGTGCGTGGCGCTGCTGGCCGGGCTCGCCGCCGAAGCCCTGGCCCGCCGGCGCGCCGGCCGGGCCGACGCCGTCCCGGTCCTGGCGGTCCTCGCCGCCCTGGCGGCCGCCTGGTGGATGGCCGCGCCGGGCGGAACGCTCGACGCCTGGGCGTCGCCCGCGGTGGCGTCGGTCTCCGCCAACCCGGACGGGTTCCTCTCGGCGTTCCGGGGGGCCGTCCGGGGCGACGCGCTGGTCGGCTCGCTGGCCGCGCTCGCGACCGTGCTCGCCTGGAAGCGCGTGCGCCGCGAGGCCGGGTACGTGCTCGGCCTGCTGACCCTCGTCGCCTCACTCGTCTGGGGACTGCCCCTCTTCGTGACGGCCCGCGAGACGGAGCTGGCCCGGCCGCCGGCGCTCGTCTCGCGCGTGGCCGGGGACGGGAGGCTCTACGTCTCGCCGCGGCTTCCCCGCTTCGACGCCGGCGCGATCCCGGTCGACGCCCCGGGAGACCTGCCGCGCTCGGAGAAGACCGCCCGCGTCATGCTCGAGCAACTCGTTCCCGCGACCGCCGCGGAATTCGGCGTCCGATACCTCTTCGAGACCGACCCCGACGGCTCGTACGGCTTCTACAATCGCCTGGCCAACGAGGTCGCCGACGCCTCCACGCCGGCCGAGCGCGACCGGCTGTTGCGCGCGTTCGGCGCGCGGTGGGCCCTCGCGGACGAGGGCGAGGAGCACCCGCTCTTTCGCGCGTCGACCGGCTTCGCGGTGGCGGGCCGGCGGCTGGTGCTCTACGAAAACCCGGAGCCGGTCGCCGAGCTCCGCTGGGCGGGCCGCGCGTGGCGCCGCCGCTCCCTCTCCGGAACGCTCGAGCTCGTCCGCTCGGACCGGTTCGAGCCGTCGACCGACGTCGCGTTCCCCGGTCCGCGCGACGAGGACCCGACGCAGGCGCCGTCGGAGGCGGGCGTGGCGATCGAGTCGCTCGGGGCCGACCGCGCGGCCGCGACGATCGACGCGGCCGCTCCCGGCCACCTCCTCTTTTCGAGGACGTTCTTCCCGGCCTGGCGCGCGCGCGTGGACGGCCTGCGCGCTCCCGTCGGCGTCGCCAACGGCCGCGACCTCGCGGTGGCGGTGCCCGCGGGGCGCCACCGTGTCGAGCTCGAGTACGACCGCGGCCCGTTTCGCCGCGGCGTCGCGATCCAGGCCGCGGCGCTGCTTGCGGCCCTCGCCGCGGCGGCGGCGACGCGGGCCCGGCCTACGGGACGGGGACCGGCGCCAGCCCCAGGTGCATGAGGAGCCCCTGGTAGATGTCCGGCCGGCAGCCGTTCAACGGAATCACGCTCCAGGCGTAGTACACCGAGAGGGCCGCGAAGACCGGGAGCAGCCAGCGGAAGGCGCGCGTGTCGAGGACGTCGTGGTAGCCGACGACCAGGGCGAAGGGCGCCATCGCGAGAAAGTACCGGCTCCAGTCCTCCGTCGAGACGCACACGAGCAGGGCGAGCTCGAAGAGGCAGTACCAGAAGAGGACCGGGAACCGGACGCGCAGGCGGAAGGTGCCGACGGCGTACACGAGGAAGAGCAGGATGTGGAACTCGGCCTGGTGGTACAGGCCCTTCTCGAAGAGCGCCGGCAGGAACCCGAACGGCCGGAACGCCGCGACCTTCTCGCCGTGCGGCGCGAGATAGGCGAAGAAATTTCCGAAGCGCACGGCGCAGAAGACGAAGTAGGCGAGGAGGCCCGCCGGGATGAGCGCGAGCCACGGCCAGGCCCGCCACTTCCGCTCGCGCGCGAGCGCCACGGCGTACGCGGGAGCGAGCATCAGGCCCGAGATGCGCGTCAGCGCCGCGAGCCCGCCGAGAAGCGAGGCCCGGCCGTAGCGGGACTTCTCGAAGAACCCGATCGACGCCAGCGTCAACGCCATCGCGAGCGCCTCCGTCGCGCCGGTCGAGCGATAGAGGAGCCACCGCGGGGGCAGGAACAGGAAGACGAGCGCGAGAAACTCCGGGGACGGGAGGCGCCACGCGTCGCGCGCGAGCCGGTAGAAGAGGACGGCGGCGGCCGCCGAGGCGAGGACCGAGACGAGCAGCAGCGCCGGCTCGTACCCCGCGAGCCCCGCGAGCGCCCGGACGCACAGCGGGTAGAGCGGCAGGTGCGTCAGGAAGTACGCGGGCTGGTAGACGTACGCGAGCAGCGGGTTGCCGGGCGCGACGTCGTAGAGCGTCCGGGCGACCGTGAGGTAGTTCGGCCCGTCCCAGAAGCGGTACACGACGGACATGTCCGCGCGGAACGGCCAGTAGACGAGGAAAGAGCCCGCGACCGAGGCGAGGGTGATCCAGATCTCCGGCCGCACGCCGGCCCGCGGTCGCTCGGTCACGTCTTTCGAGAGGATACTCCTCGACACCGGCTCAGGCCGAGCCGGACGTCTCGGGCCACCCCGTCGCCACGGTCCCGGCGCGCCCGGGCAGCGTCGTCGTGGTGAGCCGGCGCACCGGGATCGCGTCGTGGTGCGCGAGCACCTCCCGCGCGAGATCCGACAGGAGCGGGAACGCGACCCCGTCCGCGAGCCAGTCGTCGAGGATCCCCTCGAAGAGCGGCGCCTTGGACCGCCCCTCGACCTCGGCGTGGATCGTGTGCACGTGCGTGCCGCTCGCCGCCTTGCGGAAGAACGCCCGCTGGTCTTCGTCCGACGAAAGCTCCGGCCAGGCGAGGGTTTCGTCGAGGGTCGGCAGGGTCGTGGGGATCTCGAGGGTCCGGAACACGCGGCCGCCCGCCTCGGGAAAAAAGTAGGAGCCGCCCCGCGTGTCGGACGCGAAGAGGAGCGAGCGTTCCTCCTGCGCCTCGAGGGACCGCGCGTCGGCCGTCCACCCGGGCGCGGCGCTCGCGCGGGCGGGCACGCCGAAGATCCGGAGGTACTCGGCGTGCGCGCGGCCGTAGTCGGCCCGGATCTCCTCCGCGCTCATCGCGGGAAGCTCGTCGTGCCAGCGGACGTGGTCCCAGCCGTGGACGCCGGTGCCGTGCCCGGCCTTCGCCGCCGCGCGCATCTGGCCCGCGCAGCGCTCGCCGATCATCGGCGCCGGAAGGAGCGTCCCCGAGAGCATCGTCCTCCAGCCGTAGAGCGACGGCGCGCGGGACCGCAGCATCTTCTTCAGGAAGCCCTTGCGGGTGAAGATCCGCCGGACGGCGAGGCCCGACCGGTCGGGCCCGAGCGTGAAGAAGAACGTCGCCCGGATCCCCCGCGCCGCGAACATCGCGAGCAGGCGCGGCACGCCGTCGCGGGTGCCCTCGTCGGTGTCGCAGTCGACCTTGAGGGCGACGCGACCGATCACGGGGTCAGGCCTTGATTTTGTACTCGGTCGTTCAAGAAACAGAGCCGCGAACCAGGCGCTCGACCGGCGTCATGTGAGTACAGATTCAAGGCCTGACCCCGGAACGGCGCCGCGTCAGGTAGAAGTCGAGGGTCCGCCGGATGCCCTCGTCGAGGGAGACCTGCGGCTCCCAGCCGAGAATCTGCCGCGCGCGCCGGATCGACGGCACCCGCGTGAGCATGTCCTGGTAACCCGGGCCGTAGTACGCGCCGGAAGCCACGTCGGTCAGCGCCGCCTTCGCCGCGAGGGCCTCGAATCCGGGATGGGCGCCGACCGCCGCGACCATGCGCTGCGCGAGCTCGCGGATCGACAGGTCGTTGGCGGGGTTGCCGATGTTGAAGATCCCCCCGTCGGCCGCGCCGGCGCGGTTCTCGAGGATCTTCATCAGGCAGTCGATGCCGTCCGAGATGTAGGTGAAGGACCGCCGCTGCGTCCCGCCGTCGACCAGCTTGATGGGCTCGCCGTACAGGATGTTGTGGAGGAACTGCGTCAGCACCCGGCTCGAGCCCTCCTTGGGGGAATCGATGTCGTCGAGGTGGGGCCCGAACCAGTTGAACGGCCGGAAGAGCGTGAACTGCAGCCCCTTCGTTCCGTACGCCCAGATCACGCGGTCCAGGAGCTGCTTGGAGCAGGAGTAGATCCAGCGCTGCTTCTGGATCGGGCCGTAGACGAGCGGCGAGGAGTCCTCGTCGAACTCGGCGTCGGGGCACATCCCGTAGACCTCGGAGGTGGACGGAAACACGACGCGCTTCGCGTAGCGGACCGCCTGCTTGACGATCCGGAGGTTCTCCTCGAAGTCGAGCTCGAAGACCGCCAGGGGCTCGCGCACGTAGGCCGAGGGGGTCGCGATCGCGACGAGCGGCAGCACCACGTCGCACTTCTTGACCTGGTACTCGATCCACTCCTTGTTGATGGCGATGTCGCCCTCGAGGTACGTGAAGCGCGGGTTGTCGAGGAACGGCGCGATCTTGTCCGAGCCGATGTCGAGTCCCGAGACGTGCCAGTCGGTCGTCTGGAGGACCCGCTCCGTCAGCGCGTTGCCGATGAAGCCGTTGACGCCGAGAATCAGGATCCGCATCCCTACCCCCTCGCCGCGAGAAACCGCGCCGCGTCCGTCTCCTCGCCGCCCTCCGTCTGGAGGGACAGCAGCTCCACGTACCGGTCGTCGCCGCAGGCGACGTGGAGCCGGCCGGCCTCGCCGCGGACCTGGCCGGGGAACGTATCGTGCGCCGCCAGGCCCGGCAGCCGGCTGCGCCACACGAAGGTCTTCGCGCCGAACAGGTCCGTGAAGGCCCCGGGGTACGGGTGGGTCACGGCCCGGACGAGGTCGTGGACTTCCTTCGCCGGCCGGCTCCAGTCGATGCGCCCGTCCTCGGGCCGCCGCCGCCCGAAGCGGGTCGCCCGCGTCTCGTCCTGAGGCGTCGCCTTCGCGGAGCCGGCCTCGAGCTCCTCGAGGCGTCGCTCGAGGATCGCCGCCGCGGCCGCGGTCACCCGCTTCTGGACGTCGATCGCGGTGTCGTCGGAGCCGATCGGCACGGCTTCCTGGTCGACGATCGCGCCCCGGTCCGCCCGCTCGGTCATGACGTGGAGCGTCGCGCCGGTGCGCGTCTCGCCCTTCAAGACCGCCCAGTTGACCGGCGCGCGGCCGCGGTACTTCGGCAGGAGCGAGCCGTGCATGTTGAAGGCCCCGAGCCGCGGGACCGCGAGCATCTCCGCCGGCAGGAGAGTGCGGTAGTAGAAGGAGAAGAGCAGGTCCGGCGCGGCGATCCGCACCCGCGTGATCGCCGCGGGGTCGAGCGGGTTGTCGATGACGACCGGCTCGATCCCGTGGGCGCGCGCGAGCTCCGCGACGCTCGGGAACCACCGCGCCTCTTCGGGCAGGTCGCGATGCGTCGCGACGAGGACGGGTCGGCGGCCGCGCCTGAGGAGAACGTCGAGGCAGGCGTGGCCGGTCCCCGAGTAGGCGAAGACCGCGATGCGCGGCGCCGTCATGCGTCCGGGCCCGGCGGCCGGGCGCCTCCGTGGACCTGGCGCACGCGGAACCGCGGCCGGCCGCGGACCTGGAGATAGATCCGCCCGACGTATTCGCCGACGAGGCCGAGCCCCGCCATCGCGATCCCGAGAAGCGTGAAGAGGATGGCGAAGAGCGTGAAGACCCCCTCGACCTCGGCGCCGACCACCAGCCGGCGCACGAAGAGGAAGAGGCCGAAGGCGACGCCGCCGAAGGCGACGGCCGTGCCCATCAGGCCGAAGACCTGGAGCGGCACGAGGGAGAAACCGGTCATCAGGTCGAAGTTCAGGCGGATCAGCCGGTAGAGCGAGTAGTTCGACGCTCCGTGCCGCCGCGCGGCGTGCGCGACCTGGATCTCCGTGGGCCGCCGCGCGAAGCTCTGGCCGAGCGCCGGGATGAAGGTCGAGGCCTCGTCGCACCGGTTGATCTCCTCGACGACCTCCTTCGAGTATGCGCGCAGCATGCAGCCGAAGTCCGAGAGCTTCATCCGCGTGATGAAGGTCGTGGCGCGATTGACGAGGCGCGAGGCCGCCCGGCGCAGGAAGGAGTCCTGGCGGTCCTGGCGCACGCCGCCGACGACGTCGTATCCCTCGTCGAACTTCGCGAGGAGCTTCGGGATCTCCTCGGGAGGATTCTGCAGGTCGGCGTCGAGCGTCACCACGACGTCGCCGGTCACGTTCTCGAAGGCGGCCAGGATCGCCTGGTGCTGCCCGAAGTTGCGCGCGAGCTCGAGGACCCGGACGGTTTCGGGCCGCTCGCGCGAAGCCGCCTTGAGGATCTCCAGCGACCGGTCGCGGCTGCCGTCGTCGACGAACACGAGCTCGTAGGGCCGCCCGGTGCCCTCCATGACGGCGGAAAGCCGCGTCAGCAGCTCCGGCAGGTTGCCTTCCTCGTTGAAGACCGGGACGACGATCGAGACTTTCATCGCGAGTTCGCCGGGATCTTAACCCGCGGACCGCGAAGCTCCCACAGCAGCCACGCGATCGCGGCCCACCACGGCCCGTACCAGCCGGGCAGCGGCAGGATCTCCCGCGCTCCGGGAAAGAGGGCACCCACGAGGAACGCGGCGGCGACGAAGCTGTAGAGGAAGAACCCCGGACCCGCGAAGATCGCGCCGAGGGCGATCGGCCAGACGCAGTACTGGCGTCCGAAGCCCGGCGCGAAGACGAGCACGACGAGAAAGAGGAGCAGGCTCGCGCGCACGAGCTCTTCGCGCCGCAGGAAGAACACCGCGACCGCCACCGCCGCGAGGAAGATCGGGACCGGCGCCCAGTCGGGCACGCCGGGCAGGAGCACCATGGCCTCGATGCCGTAGTTGCCCGTCACGCCGCGATAGAGAAGCACGTTCTCGAGGATCTCCCGCCACGACGCGGCGTAGGGCAGGAACGAGGCCGCGAAGGCGGCGTAGGGAAGAGTCGCCGGAAGGAGGCCGCGCCAACCCGGCCGGCGGCGGAAGAGCAGCGGATGGAACGCCGTGACGTGCTTGACGAGGAGGGAAACCGCGAGCGCCGCCGCGGCCGGCAGGTCGCGCCCGCGATCCGAGAGAAGCACCGCGGCGACGAGGAAGAGAACGGCGAGCCCGTCGAACTGGAGGTGATGGCTCGAGACCAGGATCGAGACGGGGTTGGCGAAGAAGAAGAGGGCCGCCAGCGCCGAGGCCGCGCCGGACCGGCGCCGACGGGCGAGCCGGTACACGAGGACCGCCGTCGCGACGTCGCCCGCGAGCAACAGCAGGCCGAGGACCGAGGTCGGCGAGGCGCCCGACGTCCGCGCCGCCGCCCCGGCTCCCGCGATCACGAAGGCCCACAGGGGCGAATAGTTGTACCGGGTCGTCTCGCGGTACGGGTCGCCGCCCCGCGTGACGACGTCCGCGACGATGTCGTAGGACTCGGTGTCGTAGTTTCCCGGAAAGGCGTGGAGCAGCGCCAGGCGCGCGGCGAGCGCCGCGAGGAAACCGGCGGCGAGGAGTCCCGCCCGAAGGCGCGCGCTCAACGCCGGGACGCGCCCGTCACGACCCGTCCCACCGCACGCCGCCGGAGAAATCCCAGCGGCGCGGCGGCCCCCAGACGCCGGCGCCCGCGCGGTCCGAGGTCACCTCGAAGCGCAGGACGTCGGCGCGCGCGTCGTAGGGGGCGCCGTCGCGGGCGTGGATCGCGGCGTCGAGGCGGTAGACGCCGGGCGCCAGATCGAGCGAGGGCAGCGCGAGCGTCACGCGCGCCTCGCCCCGGAGCTCGCGGGGACGGAAACCCTCGAGCTCGGTGTTGGTGCCGAGGACCATGACCCCGGACACGGTCGTCACGCGAAAGCCGAACACGAAATCGGTCAACGGCTCGTCCGCGCGCACCGTCATTTCGAGCGACGCGGGCTCGCCCGCGCGCAGGCGGCCCGCCGGGCGGCCGCTCCCGTCGAGCAGGCGCACGCCGGCGATCGTCGCCACGCCGGACCCGATGCGCCCTCCCGCCCCGGCCTCCGCGAGCCGCCGCTCTCCCTCTTCGACGGCCACGCGCTCGAGGTAGCGGGACACGGTCTCCGGGGCGGGGCCGTCGGCCGCGATCCGGCCGCCCTCGAGCCAGATCGCGCGGCGGCAGCGGCGTTCGACGAGCGACAGGTCGTGCGACACGACGACGAGCGTCTTGCCCGCGCGCTCGAACTCCGAGAACTTCTCGAGCGCCCGGTGCGAGAAAGCCTCGTCGCCGACGGCGAGCACCTCGTCGACGAGCAGGACGTCGGGATCGCTGTGCGCGGCGATCGCGAACCCCAGGCGCACGGCCATGCCGGAGGAGTACGTCTTGACGGGAGCGTCCAGGAACGCCTCGACGCCCGCAAACCGCACGATGTCGTCGAAGCGCGCCGCGACCTCCTTCCGGGTCAGCCCCAGGAGCAGGCCGGTGATCTCGACGTTCTCGCGTCCCGAGATCTCCGGGTGGAAACCCGCGCCGAGCTCGAGGAGCGCCGCCAGGCGCCCCTGCACTTCGATCGAGCCCTGCGTCGGGCGGACGATCCCGGCGAGAATCTTCAGGAGCGTCGACTTGCCCGAGCCGTTGGCTCCGACGACGCCGAGCGTCTCTCCAGGCGCCACCTCGAAGGAGACGTGCTCGAGCGCGGTGACCCCGCCCGGCATCGCCGGCGCCCGGCCGCCGGCGAGCAGCGCCGACTTGAGCGTGCCGTGCGGGCGCCGGCCGTAGCGCCGATACACTTTCGTCACGCCGCGGACGGCGACCGCCGGGGCGCTCACGCGTTCTCCGCCAGCGAGTCGCGCAAGCGCTCGAAGATCCAGCCGCCCGCCGCGAGCGCCACCGCGGCCGTCCCGGCCATCCAGGCCCAGTCCGCGGCGCCCACCGGCCGAAAGTAGAAGAGCGTGTCGTGGATGCCGGCGAAGAAGGTCGCGAACGGGTTGAAGCGCAGCAGCCCGCGGAAGCGCTCCGGCACGGCCTCGACGGGATAGAGGACCGGCGTCACGAAGAAGGCCAGCGTCAGGAGGTTTCCGACCACGTCGCGCACGTCGCCGAAGTGCACCGCCAGGGCCGAGACCGCGAGCGCGATCCCGAAGACGGTCAGGGCGAGAAGCAGCAGCACCGCCGGAAACTCGAGGAGGGCGAGGCCCGGCCGGACGCTCCCCCGGAACGCGGCATACCCGATCGCCGCGGCGAGCACGGGCAGGGCGAGCAGCAGGTGCGCGAGCCGCGCTCCCACGCACGCGGCCGGAAACACCTCGGGCGCCACCGTCGTCTTGCGCAGGAGCGGGCCGTTCGCCCGGAAGGTCTCGACCGCGTCGTTCAGGGCCGCGGAGACGAACCCCCACACGAGGACCCCGGAGAAGAGGAAGAGCGCGTAGGGCCGGACGTCCGCGCGCGGCTCGAAGACGAGGCGAAACACCGTCGCGTACACCAGGAGGAGCAGGAGCGGGTTGACGAGCGACCAGAGGAAGCCGAGCGCGCCGCCGCGGTAGCGGGCGTTGAGCTCCCTGCGCGTCAGCGCGAGGACGAGCGCGCGTTGCGCGATCGCGCGGGCAAGCGGGGCCAGGAACACCGTCTCAGGTCTCCAGTCTCGTTCCCGTTTTCGGTTTCGGCTCGACGGACAGATCGCGAGGACGGAAGATGCCGTCGGGTATTCTCGCATCGTGTCGAGCGATCCGCCCGCCGCGCCCGCCGTTTCCTTCCGGGCCGTCACGAAGGTCTACGCCGGCGGACAGGCCGTCGTCGCCCTCGACGGCGTCGATCTGGAGGTCCCGCCGGGCCAGTTCCTCGCCCTCGTCGGCGAGTCGGGAAGCGGAAAGTCGACCCTCCTCCACCTGACCGGGGGCATCGATCGGCCGTCGTCGGGCGAGATCCGGGTCGCCGGCGCGAGCGTCGGCGCCCTGCCGGAACGGGAGCTCGTCCTGTTCCGCCGGCGCGAGGTCGGGTTGGTCTTCCAGTTCTTCAACCTCCTGCCGCACCTGACGGTGGGAGAGAACGTGGAGCTGCCGCGGCGTCTCGACGGCCGCTCCGACGCGCCCGAGCGCGCCGCAGACCTGCTCGAGCGCGTGGGCCTGTCCGCGCGCGCCGGGGCGCACCCGTACGAGCTCTCGGGCGGACAGATGCAGCGGGTGGCCATCGCCCGGGCGCTCGTGACCGGCGCCCGGCTGCTTCTGGCCGACGAGCCGACCGGCAACCTCGACAGCCGCAACGGCGAAGCCGTGCTCTCGCTCCTCGACGAGGTCCGGCGCGAGCGCGGGGTGACGCTCCTCCTCGCCACGCACTCCGCGGCGGCGGCCGCCCGGGCGGACCGGGTCGTCCACCTGAAGGACGGCAGGGTGCTCGGCGCATGAACGGCTTCGGGCTGGTCCTGAAGGCGCTCGTGACCGGTCCCGCCTTGCGCCGCCCCGCCCGCGTCGCGCTGCCGATCCTCGGAGTCGCCATCGGCGTCGCCGCGGTCGCCGCCATCCACCACGCCAACCGCAGCGTGACCGAGTCCTTCCGGGACGCGGCCTCGGCGATCGCGGGCCGGAGCGATTTCGTGATCACGGGCCCGGCGGGCGTGCGGCTCTCCGAGCTTCCGAAGCTCGCGTTCCTCTGGGAGGTCGGCGCGTTCACGCCGGCGGTCACGGGGACGGTCCTGCTCGAAGGCGGGGAGGTCGTGCAGTTGCTCGGCGTCGACTGGGGCGGCGACGGCGTCGTGCGCGACGTGCGTCTCGTCGCGCCGGCCGACGGCGGGCGCGGACTCCTGGCCACCCGCGGATCGGTCCTCGTGCCCGCCCCCCTCGCGGCGCGGCACGGGCTCTCGCCGGGGACCGAGCTCGCCCTGACGGCCGGGGGCGTGCCGCGACGGGTCCGCGTCGGCGGGATCCTGGAGCTCTCGGGCGTGGCGCGGGCCTCGGGCGGCGATCTGCTGCTCACCGACGTCTCGACCGCCCAGGACCTGCTCGGGCGCCCAGGCGTCGTCGACCGCGTGGACGTCGTTCTCGACGCCGGCGTGTCCCGCGAGGCGATGCGCGACGAGATCGCGCGACGCCTGCCGCCGGGCCTCTCCCTCGAGCCGCCGGGCCGCGCGGCGGCGACGGCGGACCGGATGGTCCGCGCCTTCCGGTTCAACCTCAACGCGCTCGGCTCGCTGACCCTTCTCGTCGGGATGTTTCTCATCGCCAACGCTGTGTCGATCGCGGTGCTGCGCCGCCGTCCGGAGATCGCCGCGCTGCGGGCGATCGGCGCCTCGCGCGCGTCGATCTTCGCGGCGTTTCTGGTCGAGGGCGCGGTGGTGGGTCTCGCCGGGACGGCCCTCGGCGAGGTCCTCGGCATCCTCGTTTCCCGCGAGGCCGTTCGAGCGGTCGGGGGCACCGTCTCGAGCCTCTACGCGCCGGCGGCGCGCATCGCCGCGGCGGGCCGGACCGGGCCCGCGGCGCTGGCGGCGCTCGTCGGTATGGCCGCTTCCCTCGTCGCCACGATCCTGCCCGCGCTCGAGGCGATGCGCGTCGATCCCGCTCCCGCGATGCGCTCGGGCGCCATCGAGCGGATCGCGCGCACGCGTCTTCCCCTCCGGGCGGGTGTGGCCGTCCTCGCCCTCGCGCTCGCCGCCGTGGCCTCGACGGCGCCCCCGGTCGACGGCCTGCCCCTCTTCGGCTTCGCGGCCGTCGGTCTCGTCGTCGCGGCGCTCGCCGCGGCCTCCCCGCTTCTCGTTCGCGCCGCCGCGTCCCTGCCGCGCCGGCTCCCGTCGCGGGCCCTCGGAGCGGCGGGGCGTCTCGGCGCGGGCTTCTTCGGCGGCGCGCTCGCGAAGAACGGCATCGCCGTCACGGCGCTCGCGATGGCCCTCGGCATGACGCTGGCGATGATCGTCACGGTGGCGTCGATCCGCGAGACCGTCCGCGTCTGGGTCGAGACGACGCTTCAGTCCGATCTCTGGATCAAGACGGACTCCGGCGGGCGCAGCGGAATCCTCGGCGACCTCCCCGAGGACGTCCTTCCCTTCCTGCAGGGCATCGAGGGCGTCGGCGAGGTCGACCCGTTCCGCGCCCGCGACGCCTCGGACGAGCGCGGCCGGCCGTTCACCCTCGGCTCGGGCGACTTCCGGGTCGCGGCGCGCTCGGGCGGCCTGGCGCTGCTCGACGGGCGGGACCCGCGCGCCGCGGCGCTCGAGGCCCGCCGGCGCGGCGAGGTCCTCGTGTCGGAGCCCTACGCCCGGCGCTTCTCCGCTCCCGCGGGCTCCGTCGTCCGCCTCGCGACGCCGGCCGGCCTCCGCGCGTTCCGCGTCCACGGCGTCTACCGCGATTACTCGAACGACCGGGGGACGGTCGTCCTGGATCGGGAGCTCTACCTCGCGCTCTTTTCCGACCCGCGGATCTCGAGCCTCGCCGTGACGGCGCGGCCCGGGGTCGACGCGACGGAGCTGCGGCGCCGCATCCTCGCCGCCGCTGCCGGGCGTTACGCTCTTTCGGTGTCGACGAACCGGGAGCTCCGCAAAGAGGTGTTTCGGATCTTCGACCGGACCTTCGCGGTCACGCGCGCTCTCGAGGCGATCGCGGTGGCGGTCGCGGTGCTCGGGATCGCCAACGCGCTGATGGCTTCAGCCGTCGAGCGCCGCCGCTCGTTCGGCCTCCTCCGCGCGATCGGCGCCTCGGGCGAGCAGATCCGCCGCGCGACGCTCGTCGAGGCGCTCCTCTCGGGCCTGACGGGTACGGTTGCGGCCACGGCGGCGGGCGCCGCGTTCGCCTGGCTGCTGCTCGAAGTCATCAACCCGCAGTCGTTCGGCTGGACCGTGTCGCTCGCCGTGCCGTGGCGAACGCTCGCCGGCGCGACGGCCCTCGTGCTCGCCGCCTCGATCCTCGCCGGGCTCGCTCCGGGCCGCGTCGCGGCGGCGGTCGACCCGGCGGCGGCGCTGCAGGAGGAGTGATGGCGCGCCTCTTCGCGGGACTCCTGATCTTCGCGTCGACGGCCGCCCCGCCCGTCGCCTTCCCGCGCGACCACGGCTCGCACCCCGACGCGGCGCTCGAGTGGTGGTACTGGACCGGGCACCTCGCGGGCGATGGCGGCCGCGCGTACGGGTTCCAGCTCACGTTCTTCCGGCTGCGCGACGTGCACCTGGCCCACTTCGCCTGGACGGACGTCGCCTCGAAAACGTTCGCCTTCGAGGAGAAGGTGCACCTGGCGCTGCCGGGGATCGCCGGCGCCTCGGCGGAGCGCCTCGAGGTCTTCAACGAAGACTGGTCGGCGCGCGAAGAGCGCGGCGCGCAGAAGCTCTCGGCGCGCACGGCCGAGGGCCTTCTGACGCTGACGCTCGCGCCGGCGAAGCCGCCGGTGCTCCACGGCGAGGCCGGTATCTCCCGCAAGGGGCCCGGCCCGAACGAGTACTCGCACTACGTCTCGATCCCGCGTCTCGCGGTCACCGGCACGCTCGACCGCAAGGGCCGCTCGGAAAAGCTCGCGGGCACGGCGTGGTTCGACCACGAGTGGGGCCCGGGGGGATTACCGGCGGGAGTCGCCGGGTGGGACTGGTTCGCGCTGCAGCTCTCGGACGGATCGGAGTTGATGCTCTACCGGATGCGCCTCTCCGGGGGCGCCGCGTCGCCGTTCTCCGCCGGCACGTTCATTCCCGCCTCCGGGCCGCCCCGGCCGATCGCCTGGAAGGACGTGCGTCTCGCGCCGAAGACGATCTGGGCCTCGCCCCGGTCGAAGGGCGTCTACCCCGCGGTCTGGTCGCTCGCGGTGGTGCCGCTCGGTCTCGACGTGACGATTTCGCCGCTGCTCTCCGACCAGGAGCTCGTCACGGCGCAGTCGACGCAGGTCACGTACTGGGAGGGCGCGTGCCGGATCGAGGGCACCCGGGACGGCCGCCCGATCGCCGGGCGCGCCTACGTCGAGATGACGGGCTACGCGGGACGGGACGTCCCGGGGTTCGCTCCGTAGGCGTCAGGGCACCGGCGTCGGCGTCGCGGTCCCGGGTTTCGGCTCGACCTCCATCGTGATCGTGAAGGTCCTGGCGTTCGCGATGTTGCGATACACGAACGGAAACTTGATCGCCGCGGCGTCCCGTTCCCCGGCCAGAAGCCAGCCGACGCGGGTGCCGCCCGAGCCCGCCGCCACGAGGTTGCCGTCCTCGTCCATCACGGCCACGGCGACGCCCACGGCGACCGGCGTCGGCCCGTCGTTGTCGATGCGCACCACGGCCTCGCTCGTCGAGCGGCGCACGCCGGCCCCCGCCTCCTTGCCGCCGTGGAAGACGATCTGGTTGATCTTGACGTTGTCGAGGGAGAGACGGATGTCCTGGATGCTTTTGACGGGCTTGTAGTCGAAGGTCTTCGTCAGTTGCCGGGCCGCCGGGGGCGTCTTCGTCGGCTGCTGGGCCGCGAGCGGCGCCGCGAGAAGGGCCGCGGCGGCGAAGAGAAAACCTCGGCGCATGGCGCGTTCCTCCGTGCCGGCACCATATCAAAGCGGGCCCGAAGGCCCGCCGTTTCGATCACTCTCGGGGAACGCCGCGCGTCAGGGAACCGGGGTCGGCGACGCCAGCGGCTCGGACTCGACGGTCGAGGAAGAAGACGAGGTCTTGGTGGAGCTCTTGGAGGGCTTGGACGACTTGCCCTGCGTCTCGATCGTCACCAGGAAGCTCGCGGCCTGGTCGAGTCGCCGGTAGACGTAGGGGAAGTCGATCGCGTAATACGTGCGGTCGCCCTTGGTCAGATAGCCCCACTTGGTGCCGTTGGAGCCGGCGGCGACGACGTTGCCCTCCGCATCGAAGACGACGACGGCGACCCCGACCTGCTGATCCGTCAGACCGTTGTTGTCGATCCGGACGCGCACGTCCGCGCTCGACTTCCGCAGCGGCGTCCCCTTGAGCGTGCTTCCGACGTTGAAGACCACCTGGCCGATCACGATCTCGCCGGCCTGGATGTTGATTTCCTGGACGCCGTTGATGGGCGCCCACTCGAACTTCTTGGTCGCCACCTCGCCCGCGAGCGGCGCCGCGAAAACCCCCGCCAGAGCCAAAGCCGAAGCCAGCCTGCCGAATCTCATTCCCACCTCCATCTGCGAAACGCCAAAGCCATGCCGTGCCGGACGCTCCGGCGCGGACTCTAGGGAGTGTAGCAGGCCGAGGCGTCTACGCGGCGGTTTTCGCCAGGCGGGAGCGGCGGTAGCCGTAGAGGAAGTAGATGACGAGACCGATCGCGAGCCAGATGCCGAACCTCATCCAGGTGTCGGCCGGAAGCCCCCCGTATCGAACGAAGACGAGTCCCTCGGGGGTCGAGCGGAACCACGGGAACCCCACGATCAGGTAGAGACAGATCGCGATGCCCGCGAGCGGGACGAAGGGCACGAACGGCGTGCGGAACGCGCGCTTGCGGTGCGGGTCCTTGTGACGCAGGACCAGGATGCCCGCGCACACGAGGATGAAGGCGAAGAGCGTTCCGATGTTCGTCAGCTCGATGAACACGTCGAGGTTGGCGAAGGCGGAGAGGACCCCGACCGCGACGCCGATCCAGATGGTCGTCACGTGGGGTGTGCGGAACTTCGGGTGGACCTTTGCAAACGCGGGCGGAAGCAGCCCGTCGCGCGCCATCGAGAAGAAGATGCGCGCCTGGCCGTACTGAAAGACGAGGAGGACCGCGGTCGTCGCGACGACCGCCCCGAAGGCCACGATTCCGGCCGCCCAGTTCATCCCGAGCAGTGAGAAGGCCTTGGCCAGGGGCTCGGCGGAGCCCCGGATGTCCGCCAGCGGAATCATGCCGGTCAGCACCAGGGAGGTGGCAACGTAGAGCACGGTGCAGATGGCGAGCGAGCCGATCATGCCGATCGGCATGTCCTTCTGCGGATTTTTGCATTCCTCGGCCGCGGTCGAAACGGCGTCGAAGCCGATGTACGCGAAGAAGATCAGGGCGGCGCCGGTGCCGATCCCCGCCCACCCGTTCGGGGCGAAGGGCTGCCAGTTCCCGGGCTTCACGTAAAAGGCCCCGACGAGGATGAAGAACAGGAGGATCGCGAGCTTCAGGACGACCATGCCCGTGTTGAAACGCGACGACTCCTTGATGCCGATCACGAGGACCCACGTCACGAGCGCCGTGATGACGACCGCCGGGAGGTTGAACACGATCGGGATTCCGAGGACGTGCGGGGCCGCGTCGAAGAACCCCTCGGTGCGCGCGGCCGTGACGAGGTCGGTCCGCAGCCAGGCCGGGATCTCGATTCCGAATCCCCGGAGCAGCTCCACGAAATAGCCGGACCAGGACACGGCGACGGCGACGTTGCCCATCGCGTACTCGATGATGAGGTCCCAGCCGATGATCCAGGCGATGAACTCGCCGAGCGTCGCGTACGAGTACGTGTAGGCGCTGCCCGAGATCGGCACCAGCGACGCGAACTCCGCGTAGCAGAGCGCGCAGAAGCCGCATCCGATCGCGGTGATGAGGATCGAGATGACGAGTGCCGGGCCCGCCCCGGCGTGGTGGGCGCCGCCGGCCGCCGCCGTCCCGATCCCGGCGAAGATCCCGGCTCCGATGATCGCCCCGATGCCGAGCGCGATCAGCTGGATCGGGCCGAGCGTGCGCTTCAACTGGTGGGCGGGCGCCTCCGCGTCGGCGAGGATCGAGTCGAGGGTCTTGGTCCGGAAGAGCTGGCTGCTCATGCGAAAGTGGCGGCAGGATATCAGACGGAGGAAAGGCGCATCGCGGCCAGCAGCGTGCCGAGCACCCCCGCGGCGCCGAGGAGGAGCCCCTCGACGAGACCACGCGGCCGGTAATCGAGCTCGACCCGATGGTCTCCCTGCGGCAGGCGAACGGCCTGGAATGCGCCGTCGGCGCGCGTCAGCGGCGCCGGCCGGCCGTCGACGCGGGCTCGCCAGCCCGCTTCGAAGGCGTTGAAGACGACGAGCGTTCCCGGGGCAGGCAGGCGCGCCTCGAGCGCGATCCGGCCCGGCCGATACTCGAGAGCGCGCACGGACCCGGCGTCCTCGCGCCACCGCGGATCGGCGGCCATCGGCTCGCCTACCTCGAGGACCGCCGTCCGGCGCGGATCGATCGCTGCCGACAGCGCCAATTCCACCGCCTTTTCGGCGGGGACGACGAGAGCCTCGGGCACGAGGATGGCGCGAGGCAGTCCCGGGAAGTCCTCGACGAGGAGCGGCCGCGCCTCGGTGGGTGGCGCACCGGCGGGGCGGGGTCCGCTCACGACGACCGCGGCCGTGCCGGCGAGACTGAGTGGACGCGCCGTGCCGGAAGCGAGCGTCTCGTACGTTCGCTTGAGCATCGGCCCGTACCCGTTGACGGCCTCGAGCCCGAAACGCATTCCGAGCGCGAGCTTGAGGGGTTCGAAGTGCCGCAAGATCACGCGAAGGTTGTCGTCCGAGTAGAGGTTGGGATAGATCGTGTCGGCCGCCGACACATAGCGGCGGGGAAACCCCGACGCGTCCGGCGGGAGCCGGCGCCGCAGCTCCTCGACCAGAAGCGGGCGGATGGCGTAGACCTCGGCCGGCGCGGTCGGCGCGGCACGCCGCGCGTGCCAGATGAGGTCGGCGGCGAGGACGGCGATCGCCAGCGCCGTCAGGGCGTGGCGGTGCCTCCGACCCGCCACCAGACTCGACAGGGCGAGCCCGGAGCCCAGCGCGACGGCCAGAGACCAGGAGGCCAGGTACCGGGCGGGAACGCGAAATCCGCTGATGATCGGGAGCTCCGCGATCAGTCCGTAGGGGCCTCGCTCGCCGAACGCGAACACGAGCCCGACGAGGCCGCCGGCGGCCAGGGCCAGAAAAATCGCCCGGGGAAAGGGTCGCCGCCGCGCGGCGAGGACGAAGCCCGCGACGAACAAACCGGAGGCGACAACCCCCGCATAGGCCGCGCTCTCGGGCCACCGCCGCGCCCCGTCCACCGGCAGAAACACGGGAGCGAGATCTCGGCCCATCGAAACGGGGAGAACGTCCCTCTCCTCGCGGGAGAGGCCGCCCGAACGCGACATCTCGGGATACAGCGCGACCGAGGGCGCAAGCGATGGTGCACCCAGGGCGAGCGCGAGGAGGCCTCCCAGCGCCAGGTCGCGGAGGGCTTGTCCCCGCCGAGGCGCCCGGGCGATCGCCGCCGCGGTCACGGCGGCCACGAGGGGCGCCGCGGCGAGGAGCACGTGCGGACGCGCCGCGAGAATCGCCAGGCCTCCGAACACGGCGAGGCCCAGGACACCGGAGCGCCGCCGTCCCGCGCCGATCCTCAGGATGGCCCAGAGCATCAAGGGAAGCAGCGCGGAGACGGCAACGGCATTGGGCCACAGAACGCTCTGCACCAGCCGCGCGGAGAGCATCCACGCCGTGCCGCCGAAAAACGCCGCGCCGGAGTCGCGCGTCAGGTCGCGCAGAAGCAGGAACGCCGCGAAACCGGCGAGCCACAGGTGCAGCAGCGTGAACAGGTCGGCCAATCGCGACACGGACGCACCCGTCGCGAGCAGCGGGACCATGAGGGGATAAAAGAGCGGCGCTTCCTGGTGAAACAGGAGGGGCTGGCCGCAGTACTCGCCGTCGATCCAGTACGGCGAGTCGCCGGCAGCGAGCGCCTTCTGCGTCACCTCCCAGACTGGAAGGTGTTCGTAAAAGAGATCGAGGTGGAAGAAGGTCCGGAAGCCCGCGGCCACCGGGAAGAAGGCGACGACGACGAGGACGGCAAAGCCCGCGGCCGCCCAAAGGGAGGACCGATCCCGGGGCGCGCTCACGGCGACCGGACGCGGCCGCAGATCTCCACCAGGCCCTCGATCCGATCGGGCACCTGCGGGTGGCGCCCCTCGCGATCGAGTAGCAGCGCCGCGAGGCCCGCCTCGCGCGCCCCCTCGTAGTCGTCGCGCAGCGAGTCGCCCACGTGGAGCGCCTCGGCCGGCGCGACTCCGAGCCGCGCGCAGGTCCGGTGGAAGATCTCGGCGTCGGGCTTCCCGGTCGCCTCGATCGCCGAGACGGAGAGGACGCGGAAGAAGGACGCGAGGCCCAGGGCCTCGAGCAGCCGCGGCAGGTGGGAGTCCCAGTTCGAGATCACGGCGAGCGCGAGCCCGCGCTCCCGCAGGTCCTCGAGCGTGGGCAGGACGTCGCCGTAGATCGCCCAGGACCCCGGATTGCGAAAGTGCTCGGCCAGCCGCGCGAAGGCCTCGGGGGAGACCCCTCCCCCGTCCAGCCGGGAACGGATCTCGGTCAGGAACCCCCGCCAGAATTCCGCCTCACCCGAGACGCCTCCGTACCGGTCGCCCGCCGAACGCGCCTGCACGTCGGCCCACGTCTGCCCGAGGGCTTCCCGCAGCTGCTCCGGCGCGAAACGCGCTCCGTCCTCGCCGAACACGCGGGCGTAGACCTCCTCGACGGGAGGATCCGGGCGGAGAAGGGTCGCGCCGGCGTCGAAGCAGACCGCGCGGATCAGCAGACGAGCGCGTTCTCCCGCATCACGCCGTCGAGCGCCCGGTTCAGGGCGTCGCAGCAGCGGCGGGCCGCCGCGAGCGCCTTCTCGCGCGCCTCGGGCGTGTCGGCCACGCGGCCGAGCGCCTCGCGCTCGACCTGGCGGTGCCACACGTCGGCCTCCTCGTGCACGGAGAAGAACTTCGTCGCGTCGCCCTCTTCGATGCCGTAAAACGCCTTCAGGCCCTCGCGCTTGGTCTTCGAGACCTCGGGAATCTGCGACTCGTAGGCGTAGAGCGCCGCGAGGCCCTCGGCCGTCGAGCCCTCGCGCGTCGCGCGGCGGAACTCGGCGATCGTCCCGGCCACTTCGGCCGTGCGGGGCGAGGAGGCCAGGTCGGACTCGGCGGCGCCGAGCGCCGCGGCGAACTTGCGCCACAGCGCCGGATGATTGTCGGTGCCGCGCTCTTCCTCGATGAGGTTCTCGAGGAGGTCCTGCCGCAGGGCCGCGTCCTCGCAGCCGGCGTGCACGCCCGACACGTAGGTCGGGAACGCCGCGACGTGCGGGTAGTAGGAGATCGCGTACTCGCGCAGGTTCTCGCGGGTGAGGCGGCCCTGCGACCAGAGCTGGTAGAAGGGGTGCTTGAGCAGATGCTTCTCGGCGATCAGGGCATCCAGGGCGGTGAGGAATTCTTCGCGCGTCATTCAAAACCTCCCACGTCGGTGACGACGAGGGCGAAAGTCTAACCCCAAAACGCCCTAGGGCATCACCTGCCCGCCGTCGGCCACGATCGCCTGTCCGGTGACCGACCGGGCGTCGTCCGAGGCCAGGTAGGCGGCGAGGCCCGCGATCTCCTCGGGCTCGAGCACCCGCTTGAGCGGGGCCATCGCGGCGGCCGCGGCCCGCCCCGCCTCGACCGAGCCGAAGCGCTCGAAGCCCTGCCGCGCCATCTCCGTCTCGACCCAGCCCGGGCAGATGGCGTTGACCGTGATGTCCCGGGGAGCGAGCTCCAGGGCGAGCGCCCGGGTCAGGCCGATCACGCCGTGCTTGGAGGCGCAGTAGGCCGAGTACCCGGGAACGCCGAAGCGCCCCAGCACGGAGGACAGGTTGATCACGCGGCCGCCCTTCGAGAGATGCGGCGCCGCGGCGCGCGTGACGCGGAAGACCGCGGTGAGGTTGGTCGCGACCATCGCGTCCCACAGCTCGTCGCCGGCGTCCTCGAGCGGCGTGAAGCCGCCGAGGCCCGCGTTGTTGACGAGGATGTCGAGCTTCCCCCACCGGCCCGGGCCGGCCGCGACGGCCTGCCGGATCGATTCCGCGTCGGTGACGTCGCACGGGACCGCCATCGCTTCCGCGCCGGCGGCGGAAAGCGCGGCGGCGTGGCGGCCGATGGCGCCGTGGTCCCGCGCCGCCAGCACGACCCGCGCCCCTTCTTCGGCGAAGCGGCGGGCGATCGCGGCACCGATGCCGCGCGAGGCGCCGGTCACCAGCGCGACCTTGCCCTGGAGGCGTCCCGTCATGCGTTCGGGATTCATGGCGCCGCGGGCGATTCTATCGCCCGGGTTCGCCTTCGCGTCCCTCGCTCCGGACCTCGGCCGGATCCTCGCGGCGCCCCCGGAAGAAGAGCGACCGCTCCAGACCGCACTCGGCGCAGAATCTCTCGCCCGGCTCGGCCCCGCGGCCGCAGGCCTCGTTGGCGCAGGGGCGCTCGACCCTTTCGTTCACGCTCATCGATTCCTCCCTTTCTCGCTTCGCGGCGGGAGCAGGTAGTGCAGGAGCTCCCGCTCGCAGCGCTCCCGGTAGGCGCCAAAGGTCGCCTCCGGGTCCTTTTCCGAAAGCCACTGCATCATCAGACCGTCGAACATCGCGCGCATCGTGGATCCGGCCTCCTTCGCGTCGCGCACCACGAAGACGCCCCGCCGCATCCCCTCTTCGACGATGCCGCCGTCGATCTCGCGGCAGCCCGCGTAGAAGCGCTCGTTGACCTCCCGGAAGGCCTCCCGCCGCGCCGCCAGGCCGCAGAAGTCGACGAAGGCCCGGAAGAAGGCGCGGTTCTTCGAAGGCGACGGGAAGATCAGCGCCACGAGCGCGCGGACCTTCGCGACCGGGTCCTGCTCCTTCCCGACGGCCTCGCGCATCCGCCCGTGGATCGAGTCGATCAGCCAGGAGAAGAGCTCGCGGAAGAGCTCCTCCTTGGAATCGAAGTAGTAGAGGGTCACGCCCTTGGAGACCCCGGCGCGCCGCGCGATGTCGTCGAGGGTGACCTCCGAGAAGCCCTTCTCGGCCACCTCGCGAAACGCGGCCTTGAGCAGCGTCAGGCGCCGCTCGGGCTCGCTGGAAACGGCGGATCGCGTCATGGTCCGGATCCTAACTGACCAGTCAGTCAGATGTCAACCGGGCCCGGCCCGACCCCCTGAAGCCCCTGCCTACCATAGACTTGCGGCGTGAACGTCCGCCTCCTCCACTTCGCGTCCTTCCGCGACGCCGTCGGGCGCGAGGAAGAGACTCGCCGCGTGGAGGAGGGCGCGAAGGTCGAGGACCTCTGGGCGGCCCTCTGCCGCGAAGTCCCCCTCTTCGCCCGGTTTCCCTCGATGCCGCCCGCCGCGGTGAACCGGGAGTACGTCCCGGCCGGCACCGCGCTCTGCGAGGGCGACGAGGTGGCCTTCCTGCCCCCGGTCGCCGGAGGCTAGGGCCGGCGTGTACATCACCACCTCCCCAATCGATCTGCCGGCGCTTCTCCTCGAGGCCCGTGCGAGCGACGGCGCACTCTGCCTCTTCGTCGGAGTCGTGCGCAACGAGCACCAGGGCCGCCGGACGACCGCGATCGAGTACCAGGCCTACGGCCCGATGGCCGAATCCGAGATGGCGAAGATCGCCGAGGGTCTCGCGCGCGACTTCCCCGCGGTGAAGATCTCGATGCAGCACCGCGTCGGCCGGCTCGAAGTCGGCGAGGCCTCCGTCGCGATCGCGGCCGTCTCGCCCCACCGCGCGGAGGCCTTTGCGGCCTGCCGGGCCGCGATCGATCGCATCAAGACGACCGTCCCGATCTGGAAAAAGGAGTTCCATCCGGACGGCACGTGCGACTGGGTGGATCCGACGAAGAGGTAAGCGGTAACCGTCCTCCGCCTCCTGATCGGTCACAATCCTCCCGAATGTCCCTCGCGAAGGTCATCGGTCCCGACATCGAGGAGCTGATCCGGGAAAACCCGGCGGAGCTGCCGGCCGCGGTCGCGAACATCCACCCGGCGGACCTCGCCGAGCTCCTCGACGACCTGCCGCGCGAGGACCGCCTGGTCCTGTTCGAGGCGTTGCCCGTCGAGCAGGGCGCCGCGGTGCTCTCGGAGCTGAAGGGCGAGTCCCTCCGCCTGGTTCTCCACGCGGCCTCCCCCGCCAAGCTCGGGCCGATGCTCGACCGGCTCCCGGCCGACGAGGTGACCGACCTCCTCGAGCACCTGACCCAGCGCCAGCGCGAATCGATCATCGCGAAGATGTCGCCGCGCGACGCCGCGGAGGTCGAGCGGCTCCAGCGCTACCCGGCGCGCACGGCCGGCCGCCTCATGACCATCAAGTTCGCCACGATCCGGCCGGAGTGGACCGTGGCGGAGACCCTCGAGCACTTGAAGCGGATCGACCCCGAGGTCGAAACGGTGCAGAGCCTCTACGCGGTCGACGACGCCGGGCGCCTCGTCGGGTACGTCGCGCTGCGGCGCCTCTTCCCCGCTCCGCCCGACCGGAAGATCGCCGACATGATGGAGCGCCGGCTGCTGACGGTGCGGGCCGACGCCGACCAGGAAGAGGTCGCGCGGCTCGTCTCGAAGTACGACGTCCATGCGATCCCCGTGGTCGACGACGACAGCAAGCTCCTCGGGATCGTCACCGTCGACGACGTCATCGACATCCTGATCGAGGAGCAGACCGCAGGACGTCCTTCACCTGGGCGGCGTCTCCGCCACCGAGGAAGAGGTCGAGCAGGGGTACTTCGCGTCGAAGCCGTGGCGCAACGTCCGGCTCCGGTTCAACTGGCTGCTGTTGCTCTTCGTGACCGAGACGCTCACGGGCACCGTCCTGCGGCACTACGAGGACGAGATCGCGAAGGTCGTGGCGCTCTCGTTCTTCATCCCGCTCCTCATCGGCACCGGCGGCAACTCCGGCTCGCAGACCGTGACGACCATCGTCCGGGGTCTCGCGGTGGGCGAGATCCGCCTGCGCGACTTCTGGCGGGTCCTCGGCCGCGAGGGCGGCAGCGGCCTCGTGCTCGGCATCCTGCTCGGCGTCGTCGGGCTTCGGCCGTGCCGTGCTCTGGGGCTCGACGCATGCCCCTCGCGCTGACGGTCGGCGTCTCGATCCTCGTGATCTGCGCCTGGGCCAACACGGTCGGCGCCATGATCCCGATGCTCGCGACGGTCTTCAAGATCGACCCGACGGTGATGTCGGCGCCCCTGATCGCGACCCTCGTGGACGCGACGGGGCTGATCATCTATTTCTCGATCGCCAAGACCTTTCTGGGCCTGTAGGGGCGAGCCGGCGCGGGCCGCCTCTGATACCATCCCGCGCCCGAATACGCACTACGGAGGACCCCATGAGCACGACCGCCAAGACCCGCGACTGGACGAGCCCGGAGCTCGACCACCCCGTCATCAACTACCGCGCCGCCGACGGCATCGCGGTCATCGAGATCGACGACCCGCCCGCCAACACCTACACCTACGCGATGAACCGCCAGCTCGACGAGGCGATCCTCAAGGCGCGCTTCGACGACGACGTGCACGTCATCGTCCTGCGCGGCAAGGGCGACCGGTTCTTCTCGGCCGGCGCGAACATCGGCATGCTGAACGCGGTCACGCCCGGCTTCAAGTACTTCTTCTGCCTGCACGCCAACGAGACGCTGCTGCGCCTCGAGCACACGCCCAAGCTCGTGATCGCGGCCCTGAACGGCCACACGGTCGGCGGCGGGCTCGAGATCGCGATGGCGTGCGACCTCCGGATCGCCCGCAAGGACGCCGGCAAGATCGGCCTGCCGGAGGTCACCCTGGGCGTGCTTCCGGGCACGGGCGGCACGACGCGGCTGACCAAGATGGTCGGCAAGGCGAAGGCGATCGAGCTCATGGTCACGGGCAACACCTTCTCCTTCGAGGAGGCGCTCGAGATGGGCGTCGTCAACCAGGTCATCGACGCGACCCCCGACGAGTGGTGGGAGCAGGTCATGGACTATGCCCGCCAGTTCGTGCCGCCGAACAAGGCCTCGAAGGCCGTGGGCCGCATCAAGCGGTCGGTCAATGCATCCTGCGACCTCCCGATCGAGTCGGCGCTGGCGGTCGAGCGCGAGCTCCAGCAGCTTCTCTTCCAGAGCGACGACGCGAAGGAAGGCATCGCCGCCAACCAGGAGAAGCGCGTGCCGAAGTTCACCGGGAAGTGAGCACGCTTCCGACCGACCTCTTCATCGACGGGACGTTCGCGCCCGCCGAGTCGGGAAAGCGCTTCGCGACGGTCAACCCGGCCACCGGCGAGACGATCGCCGAGGTCGCCGAGGCCGGCAAGGCGGACCTCGACCGGGCCGTCGCCGGCGCCCGCAAGGCGTTCGAGTCCGGGCCCGTGGGCGGCGATGAAGCCGCGCGCAGCGCGGGCGGATCCTGACGCGCGCGGCGGAGCTGCTGCTCTCGCGCGCCGACGAGTTCGGCAAGGTCGAGACGCAGGACAACGGCAAGCCCATCTTCGAGGCCGCCAAGATCGACATGCCGGCCGCCGCCGAGTGCCTGGCGTACTTCGGCGAGTCCGCCGACAAGCTCTATGGCGACACCCATCCCGGCCGGCCCGACGCCTTCCTGATGACGGTGCGCGAGCCCGTCGGCGTCGTCGGCGCGATCACGCCCTGGAACTTCCCGCTGCTGCAGGCCATGTGGAAGATCGCGCCGGCGCTCGCGCTCGGCAACGCGGTCGTTCTCAAGCCGGCGTCCGCCACGCCGCTGACGGCGCTCATGTTCGCGCGAGCTGCTGGCCGAGGCGGGCCTGCCGCCCGGCGCCTTCCAGGTCGTCCCCGGGCCCGGCGCGCTCGTCGGGTCAGGCGATGGCCGAGCATCCCGGCATCGACAAGATCTCGTTCACCGGCGAGACCGAAACCGGCAAGTCGATCCTCCGCGCCGCGGCCGGCACGGTCAAGCGCGTGTCGATGGAGCTCGGCGGCAAGTCGCCCAACGTCGTCTTCGCCGACGCGGACCTCGACGCCGCGGCCAGGGGCGCGATCAACGCGATCTTCTACGGCAAGGGCGAGCTCTGCTCGGCGGGGTCGCGCCTGCTCGTCGAGGACGTCGATCCACGACGCGCTGATCGAGAAGGTCGTCGAGCGGGCGAAGAAGATGACCCCCGGCGATCCCGATGGACCCGAAGACGCGCCTCGGCGCCCTCGTCTCCGAGAAGCAGCGCGACAGCGTCGCGCGGTACGTCGAGGCCGGGAAGAAGGACGGCGCGAAGCTCGTCGCCGGCGGCAACCGCGCGTCGGTCAACGGCAAGGGAGCCTTCTTCGAGGCGACGGTCTTCGACGGCGTCACGCCGACGATGACGATCGCGCGCGAGGAGATCTTCGGTCCCGTGCTCGCGACGCTCACCTTCCAGGGCGAAGAGGAGGCCGTCGCGATCGGCAACTCCACGATCTACGGCCTCGCCGCCGCGGTCTGGTCGAAGGACATCAAGAAGGCGCTCCGGACCGCGAAGGCCCTGAAGGCCGGCACGGTGTGGATCAACGCCTACAACCTCTACGATCCGGGCCTGCCCTTCGGCGGCTACAAGGAGTCGGGCTTCGGCCGCGAGCGCGGGCACTACGCGCTCGAGGAGTACACGCAGGTCAAGAGCATCTGGGTCGACCTGACGTAGTCGACTGGAGAAGGGTCTGACCCCCAGGCCGACCACCGAAGGCAGACCGTCGGCAGTAGGCAACGCCGGCCGGAGGCCGGCGTTAGGGGGTCTGACCCGGATTCCGGGTGAGGGGGAAATGGTCTCTTCCGCGCTCCTGCTGACCGCGCTCCTCGCGTCCCCGAACGCGAGCGCGCCTCCCTCGATCGACTCGGTCTTCGCCTCCCTGCGAGAAGGTCCGCGGATTCCACGACGCCTCGATCTCGCCCGACGGCCGGCGGGCGGCGTGGTCCGAGAAGCTTGCCGACGCCGGCGGGCTCGAGCGGCTGGGGGCGATCCGCGTCGCCGACCTCGCCACCGGGCGCCTCGCGGCCGCTCTCGGCCGCCGCCGACGGCAAGCCGCGCCGGGAGAAGGAGCCGGTCTTCTCTCCGGACGGCCGGTCGATCGCGTTCCTCTCCGACGCCGCGACACCGCGGCCAGCTCCAGGTCTGGATCGCGCCGGCGGCCGGCGGCGCCGCGCGCGGCAGCTCACGCGCGTGAAGGGCCAGCTCCAGGAGCTCCGCTGGTCGCCGGACGGCAAGTCGGTCTCCTTCCTGTTCGTCGAAGGCTCGGCGCAGGAGACCGGCGCGCTCGTCGCTCACGCCCGCGACTCCGGCCCGGTCGAGGAGAAGCCCGAGATGCAGCGCATCGCGGTCGCGGACGATCGCGACCGGGCAAGGTCCGCTCGGTCTCGCCTCCGGACCTCTATCGTCTACGACTACGACTGGTCCCCCGACGGGAGGACGCTTCGCCGCGGAGGCGGCGTTGGGCTCGGGCACCAACAACTACTGGGTGGCCGAGCTCTACCTCGTCGACGCCGCGTCCGGGACGGCGCGCTCGATCTGGAAGCCGCCGCTCCAGATCGCCTGCCCCCGCTTCTCGCCCGACGGCCGCGCGATCGCCGTGATCCACGGGATCATGAGCGACGAGGGCTCCAACGGCGGCGACGTCTGGGAAGTGCCGGCGTCGCGGGCGCCGGCGGCGCGCGCAACCTCACGCCCGGGCATGCGCTGGTCCGCGCGCGAGCCTCGTCTGGCGTTCGGCGGGCGAGCTTCTCTTCGCGGGGCACACCGACGGCGGCTACGGCGTCGCCGCGATCGATCCGGCGACCGGGCGGCTCGACGACGCGCTTCGTCGGGCGCCGAGAAGCTCGGCCACTTCGGCGCCGCGCGCGGCCGGCGAGCGCGACGGTCGCGATCCGCGAATCGTTCCAGGACCCGCCCGAGGTCTGGGCGGGGCCGATCGGCGCCTGGAAGAAGCTCTCGTCCGTCAATGCGAAGGCGAAGCGGTTCTGGGGCGAGGCGAAGTCCCTGCACTGGCAGAGCGCGCGGCGCCTCGGTCCAGGGCTGGCTCCTCTACCCGCGAGGGCTACGACCCCTCGCGGCGGTACCCGATGGTCGTCGTCGTCCACGGAGGTCCCTCCGGCGCCGCGACGGCCTCCTGGCCCTCGCGCTGGACGTCGGTGCTTCCCTCGCAGGGCTACTTCGTCTTCCTGCCCAACCCGCGGGGCAGCTTCGGCTTCGGCGAGGCGTTCGCCGAGGCCAACGTGAAGGACTTCGGCGGCGGCGACCTCGCGGACATCCTCTCGGGAATCGACGCCGTCGCTCGCCGCGGCCCCGATCGACGGCGAAGCGCCTCGGCATCACCGGCTGGAGCTACGGCGGCTACATGACGATGTGGGCCGTCACGCAGACCGACCGCTTCGCCGCCGGCGTGGCCGGCGCCGGCATCGCGAGCTGGCAGAGCTACTACGGCCAGAACAAGATCGACACGTGGATGCTCCCCTTCTTCGGCGCCTCGGTCTACGACGACCCGAAGGTCTACGCGAAGTCCTCGCCGATCGAGTTCATCAAGAGGGTGAAGACGCCCACGCTCGTCCTCCACGGCGAGCGCGACTCGGAAGTCCCCACGCCCCAGGGCTACGAGTTCTGGCACGCGCTGAAGACGCTCGGCGTGCCGACCCAGCTCGTGATCTACACCGACGAGGGCCACGGCGATCCGCAAGCCCGAGAACCAGCTCGACATCGTCAGAACGGAGCGCGGCGTGGTTTGATCGGTACCTGAAACCCCCGATGACCTTCGACGTCGCGCACCCTCGCCGGCCGCTCCATCGTCGTCACCGGCGGAGGCTCCGGCCTCGGCCTCGCGATGGCGAAGCAGTTCGTCTCCTGCGGCGCGCGCGTCACGATCGCGGGCCGTCGGCGCCGAGCGCCTCGAGGCGGCGGCGCGCGAGATCGCCGCCGCCGCGCGCGAGGGCGGCGCGGTCGAGACCTTCGCCGCCGACGTGCGCGAGCCCGCGGCCTGCGAGGCGCTCGTGGCGCACGCCGCGGAGCGCTTCGGCAGCGTCGACGGTCTCGTCAACAACGCCGCCGGCAACTTCCTCGCCTTCTCCGAGGAGCTGACGCCCAACGGCTTCGACGCCGTCGTGCGCACCGTGCTCTACGGCACCGTGAACTGCACGCTCGCCTTCGGCCGGCACCTGCTCGCGCGGAAGGCCGCCGGGCGCCGTCGTCTCGATCCTCGCGACCTACGCCTGGACCGGGTCCGCGTTCGTCCTGCCGTCCGCCTGCGCGAAGGCGGGCGTGATGGCCATGACGCGCTCGCTCGCCGTCGAGTGGGGCCACGCCGGGCATCCGCCTGAACGCCATCGCTCCCGGGCCGATCCCGACCGAGGGCGCCTTCTCGCGCCTCATGGCCAATCCCGCCGCGGAGAAGGCGGCGCGCGGCCGCATCCCGCTCGGCGCGCTTCGGCAAGCCCGAGGAGATCGCCAACCTCGCGACGTTCCTGCTCTCGGACCTCTGCCCGTACCAGACCGGCGACGTCGTCACGATGGACGGCGGCGAGTGGATCGCCGGCGCGGGAGAGTTCTCGGACTACCGGCGCGTGCCGCGGGAGGCGCTCAAGGCCGCGTTCGACGCGATGAAGCCGAAGAAGGGCTGAGGAAGCGACCATGCGACATCTCGTGCTCGGCGGAACCGGGACCGTGGGAAGCCTCGTCGTGCAGGGCCTCGCTCGCGAAGGGCGAGGCCGTGCGGGTCGTGACCCGCACCGCCGAGCGCGCGAAGACGCTCCCGAAGGGCGTCGTGGGCGTCGTCGGCGACCTCGCGAACCCCGACACGTACGAGGCGATCTTCCGCGACTACGACCACCTCTTCCTGCTGACGGCCAACGGGCCGAGTGACCTGATGGAAGGCCTCGCCGCCGTGGCCGAGGCGCGCCGGACCGGGGCCAGGCGCGTCGTGCACCTCTCGATCCAGGACGTGGAAAAGGGGCTCGATGCGCCGCACTTCGCCTCGAAGATCGCGATCGAGGCGGCGCTGAAGCAGAGCGGCCTGCCCTGGACGATCCTGCGGCCCAACAACTTCTACCAGAACGACTACTGGTGGAAGGACGCGATCCTCCAGTACGGCGTGTATCCCCAGCCGATCGGATCGATCGGCCTCTCGCGGGTCGACACGCGCGACATCGGCGACGCGGGCGTCCGGGCCCTGACCGAGAGCCGGCCACATCGGCAAGACCTACGCGCTCGCGGGCCCGGACGCCCTGACCGGCGAGGACTGCGCCGCGCATTTCTCGGAGGCGCTGGGACGGAAGATCGCCTACGGCGGCGACGACCTCGCCGCGTGGGCGAAGGCGATGAAGCCCTACCTTCCGGCGTGGGCGATCTACGACTACGCCCTCATGTACGCCATGTTCCAGAAGAAGGGCCTCAAGGCGACGCCGGAGCAGCTCGGTGAGACCCGGGCGATCCTCGGCCGCGCGCCGCGGAGCTTCGACGCCTTCGTGCGGGAGGCCGCCGCCGCATGGGCGTGAGCCCCGGCAAGAAGTCCGCGGCTGGTTTTTCTGTACCCGAATCCACCGGATTGAATCGTCGAGACCATGTCTGCCTGGTTCGGGCCTGAAACCATCGGCCGCGTCAAGCGCCTGGAGGACGCGTACCGACGGGCATTTTTCTTGCGTCGCATCCGCCTGGAGCCAGGGAGGAGAAGATGAAACGCCGAGTTCGATTCCTGCTTCCGGGCGTCGCCCTGCTGCTCGTCGTCGCGTGCGGCGACTCGATGCCCACCGAGCCTCAGGGCAGCCCGCAGTGGCTGCAGAGCCTGATCGCCCGGATCGAAGCGGAGCCCGTCACCACGCCTCCCACGGCGATCTACAGCTATCGATACCAGGGCGACACGGTGTACTTCCGAATCAGTCGCTGCTGCGACATTCGAAGCGTCCTCTACGACGCGGACGGCGCCATCCTCTGCGAGCCCGAACGGAGGCGTCGACGGCGGCGGAGACGGCCGGTGCCCGGACTTCTTCTCGATGCGATCCGAGGAGAGGCTCGTCTGGCGGGACCCGCGAACCTGACCGCGGCTAGCCGCGAACGCCTCGGCGAGAAACCGCTCGAGCTCCTTCTTGTGCACGCCGGCGTTGCCGGTCGCGGGCGACGGCGCGGCGGCGCGGCCGACGTACTCGAGGCGCCGGCCCGGCGGCAGGAAGGCTTCCGAGCGCTCCTGGACGAAGCTCCAGGCGCCCATGTTCTTCGGCTCTTCCTGGACCCAGACCGCGCGGCGCGCGTTCGGGTAGCCCGCGGCGATCGCCGCGAGCCGCTCCTGCGGGAACGGGTAGAGCTGCTCGACGCGCACGATCGCGGTCTTGAAGTCGCCGCGCTTCTCCTTCTCGGCGCGCAGGTCGTAGTAGACCTTGCCGCTGCAGAAGAGGACCCGCTCGACGAGAGCGCGGTCGCCGACCTCCGGGTCGTCGAGGCAGACGCGGAACCCGCCCGAGGCCAGGGCCTCGATCGGCGAGGAGGCGGCCGGGAGCCGCAGCAGGCTCTTCGGCGTGAAGACGATGATCGGCTTGGCGAGCGGCTGGCGCATCTGGCGGCGGAGCAGGTGGAAGTACTGCGCCGGCGTCGTCGCGTTGCAGACCTGCATGTTGCCGTCGGCGCAGAGCTGGAGGTAGCGCTCGATGCGCGCGCTCGAGTGCTCGGGCCCCTGGCCCTCGGAGCCGTGCGGCAGGAGCATGCCCATGCGCGAGCGCTGGCGCCACTTGTCCTCGGCCGACGCGATGAACTGGTCGACGATGACCTGGGCGCCGTTGGCGAAGTCGCCGAACTGCGCCTCCCAGAGGACGAGCGCCTCGGGCCACTCGACGCTGTAGCCGTAGTCGAAGCCGAGCACCGCGAACTCCGAGAGCGGGCTGTCGCAGGCCTCGAAGTGGGCCTGGCCTCGGGTCGAGTGTCGAAAGCGGCGTCCAGGTCTCCGCCGTCTGCGTGTCGTGGAGGACGGCGTGCCGCTGCGAGAAGGTCCCGCGGCTCGAGTCCTGGCCGCTGACGCGGATCGGCGTCCCCTCGAGCAGCAGCGTTCCGAAGGCGAGGGCCTCGGCCGTCCCCCAGTCGAGCGGCAGCGCGCCCTCCGCCATCTTCGCGCGGCGGGCGAGCTGCTGGACCATCTTGGGGTTCAGGCCGAAGCCCGCCGGGCACCGTCGTCGAGCACGCGGCCGATCCGCGCGAGCGTCTCGCGCGAAACGCCCGTCTCGATCTCGACGACGCCGAGCGCGCCCTCCGGTCCGGCCGGGGCGGGCGCGCGCGGGCCGGCGCGGCGGCTTCCTTGGCCGAGGCGAGCGCCGCCTCGTACGCCGCGAGCTGGCGCGCCTCGAGCTCCTGCACCTCCGCCTCGGTGACGACGCCCTCGCGGACGAGCCGCCGCGCGTACAGCGTCCGCACGCCGGGGTGCGCCTCGATCGCCCGGTACATCAGGGGCTGCGTGTACGTGGGCTCGTCGCCCTCGTTGTGGCCGTGCCGGCGGAAGCCGATCAGGTCGATGACGACGTCCTTGTGGAACTCCTGGCGGTAGTCGAGCGCGATCTCGAGCACGCGGTAGGCCGCCTCGGGATCGTCGCGCGTTGACGTGGAAGATCGGGACCTGGTTGATCTTCGCGACGTCGGTCGAGTAGACCGAGGAGCGGCCCTTCGAGGGCGGCGTCGTGAATCCGATCTGGTTGTTGACGACGACGTGGATCGTGCCGCCGGTGCGGTAGCCCGGCAGCTGCGCGAGATTCAGCACCTCGGCCACCATCCCCTGCCCCGCGAAGGCCGCGTCGCCGTGGAGGAGGACCGGCAGCACGGGCTTCCACGCCGCGGGGCCGTGCGCCGGCCTTGCGCTCCTGCTTGGCGCGCACGACGCCCTCGACCACCGGGTCGACGGCCTCGAGGTGCGAGGGGTTCGACTCGACCTGCACGCCGATCTCGCGGCCGGACTCGGAGCGGCGGACCGTGCGCGCGCCCTGGTGATACTTGACGTCGCCCTCGTCGGCCGGAAAGTCCGGGTGCACGACGCCCTCGAAACCCGAGAAGATCCGCTCGGCCGAGTTGCCGACGACGTTGGCGAGGATGTTCAGCCGCCCGCGGTGCGACATCCCGATGACGACCTCGTCGACTTCCGCGCGCGGCGGAGCCCTCGACGAGCCGGTCGAGCAGCGGGATCGCCGTCTCGCAGCCCTCGACCGAGTAGCGCCGCTGGCCCAGGAACTTCGTGCCGAGGAACCGCTCGAACTCCTCCGCCGCGATCAGCTTGACGAGCAGGCTCTTGCGAACCTCCGTCGGCAGGGGCCCGGCCGCGGCGGCCGCGGCGACGTGCGCCCGGATCCAGTACTTCTCGGTGGGGCTCGAGATGTAGCGATACTCGGTGCCGATCTTGCCGCAGTACACGCGGCGCATCAGCGCGATGATCTCGCGCAGCGGCATCCGGTCGCCGCCCTTCAGGCCGCCCGTGTAGAACTCGCGGTCGAGGTCCCAGATCGTCAGGCCGTAAGTCTCGAGCTCCAGCTCCGGGTGGGCCGCGATCTCGCGCGAGCGCAGCGGGTCGATGTCGGCGAGCAGGTGGCCGCGGACGCGGTAGGCGTTGATGAGCTCGAGGACCCGCGCCTGCTTGGCGATGTCCTCGGCGTGGCCGTCGGCGGCATACGGCGGGTTCTTGTCGGTCTCCCACTTCAGGGGCCGGAACGCGATCCCGAGGTCGGAAAACACGCCCTCGTAGAAGCCGTGGCCGCCCAGCAGCAGCTCCTGGACGTGCGCCAGGAAGGCGCCCGACTCGGCGCCCTGGATGATGCGGTGGTCGTAGGTGGACGTGAACGTCACGGCCTTGCTGATCGCCAGGCGCGAGAGCGTCGCCGGAGCGGAGGCCGCGAACTCGGCCGGGTACTCGATCGCCCCGGTCGCGATGATGGCGCCCTGGCCCGGGCATCAGGCGCGGCACCGACGCGGTCGTGCCGAGCGTGCCCGGGTTGGTCAGCGAGATCGTCGTGCCCTCGAAGTCGGAGATCTGCAGCTTGCCGGCGCGGGCGCGGGTGACGATGTCGTCCGAGGCCGCCAGGAACTGCGCGAAGCTCAGCGCCTGCGCGTTCTTCACGTTGGGAACGAGGAGGGAACGCGAGCCGTCGGACTTCGTCACGTCGACCGCGAGGCCGAAGCGGATCTCCCCGCGCCGCACGCGGACGGGCTCGCCCGAAGCCGCGTCGAACGCGTCGTTCATGACGGGGAAGGCCTCGATCCCGCGGATGATGGCCCACGAGATCAGGTGGGTGAACGAGATCTTGGACTGCCCCATCGACGCGCGCGCGTCGTTGATGAGGCGGCGGTTCTCGTCGAGCAGCTTGATCGGGATCTGACGCTGCGTCGTGGCGGTCGGGACCGCGAGGCTCGCCTGCATGTTCTCGGCGATCCGGGCCGCCGCGCCGCGCAGGGGGATCCGCTCGCCGGAGATCGCCGGTCCCGGAGCGGGGGCCGGGGCCGCCGCCGGCGCGGGGCGCGCCGCCTCCGCCGCAGGCGCCGGGACGCTCGGCTCCGCCTCGCCGAAGCGCTCGCGAAAGTACCGGCGCCACTCGTCGTCGACGGCGGCGGGGTTGGCCCGGTAGCGGTGGAAGAGCTCCTCGACGTAGCTGGCGTTGGCGCCGAACTCGGCGAGGAGCTCCTCGGACAGGCTCGGCCTGCGGAGCTGCGGGTGGACATGGGAGGGGGATATTAATGCAGGAGGCGGGAGGCCGGAGGCCGTGCGACGGCAGAAGCCGGAGCGCGGGGCACGGCTGATAGGATGCCGCGGCGCGGAGGGAGCTCTTGAAGTCATTGATGCGCCTCGTCCTCGTTCTCTCGGTGTGCGCGCTCGCCTCGGCCGGCGCCGGCCGCCGACCCGGCCGTCCCGCCCGCCGTCCTCGCGTCCGCCGCGACGCTGCGCGACACGCATCCTCGCGGGATCGAAAGCCGTCGACTGGGTGCGCGACCTGACCGACCTCGCCGGGCCCCGGCTCGCCGGCTCCGCGGGCGACCGCGCCGCGGTGGCGCTGGCGGTCAGGATGCTCGCAGGCCCAGGGCTTCCAGAACGTCCGGGCCGAGAAGGTGATGGTCCCCGTCTGGCAGCGCGGCGTCGAGACCGGCGAGGTCGTTTCACCCGTCTCGCAGACGCTCGCCCTGACGGCCCTGGGCGGCAGCGTCGCGACGCCCGAGGGCGGCCTCGAGGGCGAGATCGTGCGGGTCGCGTCGCTCGACGAGCTCGCGGGCGGGGCGAGCGCCGTCCGGGGCAAGATCGTCTTCATCGACCGCCCGACCGCGCGCACGTCGGACGGCTCGGGCTATGCCTCGGCCGGCCGTGTGCGCGGCGACGGCCCCTCGGCGCCTGCGAGGCTCGGCGCCGTCGGCCTGCTCATCCGCTCGATCGGGACCGACGACGACCGCCTCCCCCACACCGGCGGCACGCACTACGAGCAGGCGTGACGAAGATCCCGGCGGCGGCCGTGTCGGCGCCCGACGCGGCGCTCCTGACCCGTCTCCTCGCAGCGCGGCCCCGTCCGCGTGCGCTTCACGCTCGGCTGCCGCACGCTGCCCGACGCCGAGTCCGCCAACGTGATCGGCGACATCCCGGGCCGCGAGGCGCCGGAGGAGATCGTGCTCCTCGGCGCGCACCTCGACTCCTGGGACCTCGGCACGGGCGCCCTCGACGACGCCGCGGGCTGCGGCATCGTCATCGAGGCGGCGCGCCAGATCGGCCTGCTTCGCGAGCGCCCGCGGCGGACGGTCCGCGTCGTCCTCTTCGCCAACGAGGAGAACGGCCTCAGGGGCGGCAAGGCCTACGCCGAGGCGCACGCGGCCGAGCTCGCGTCGCACGTGGCGGCGCTCGAGGCCGACCTGGGACAGGGACCGCCGCTCGGATTCTCGTGGAACGCCGGCCCCTCGGCCGAGGCGATGCTCAAGGCCGTGGCCGGCGTGCTCGCGCCGATCGCCGCCGACACGCTCACGGTCGCGGACATCGGCGGGGCCGACCTGACGTACCTGCTGCCCTCGGGCATTCCGAACCTGGGGCTCCTGCTCGACGCGACGGACTACTTCGACCACCACCACACGGCCAACGACAACTTCGACCGCATCGACCCGAAGATCCTGGACCGGTCGACCGCGGCGACGGCGACGCTCGCCTACGTGCTCGCCGAGATCGCCGGCGACGCTCGAGCGGATCCCGCCGGAGAAGCGCGTCGCTGCCCGTGTGGGCGCCCCGGTGACGGCGCCGGGCTAGCTCTTCCCGGCGACCTTCTCCCGCACCGCCTGCACCTCCGGGTGCTGGAACCCGAGCAGCTCGGCGATGCGCCGCGCGAGCTGGTTCTCGGCGGCGGTGAGCGACCCGTCGGAGTAGACGACGCCCCAGATCACCTCGACCAGGCGCAGCCGCTCCTCGCGCGTGAACCGCTCGGTGATCAGCCGCGTGAACTGGTAGAGGTCGACGCTCTCGCGCCGCTCCGCCTCCGCGAGCCGGACGATCTCGGCGACGTCCTACGGCGCCACGCCGAAGTCCTCGCGAACGGCGCGTAAAATCCGCTCGCGCTCGGCCTCCGTCGAAGGCCGTCGTCGGCGTTGGCGATCTCGAGCAGCAGCGCGCAGGCCGCGATCGCCACTTCGTCCGGCCGCGCGGGGCTCCTCCGGAGAGGACAGCTTCGAAAGGAAGTACTGACGGATTTCGTGGATCCCCATGGTTTGCAGTCTATGGCGAAACTTTTCCGGTCCGGCGCGCGTATTGGGTACTGAGGAATGACGATGAAACGGCGCGAATTCGAGACCCTCCTGCTGACCCTCGAGTCCACGCCGGCCCTCCTGTCCCGCGCGGCGGCCCTCCTGTCCCCGGCGGAGGCACGGCGGCGCCCGGCCGCGGGCGGCTTCTCGCTGCTCGAGAACGTCTGGCACCTGGCCGACCTCGAGCGCGACGGCTACGGCGTGCGCATCCGGCGCATCCTCGGCGAGACGGAGCCGGCCCTGCTGAACTTCGACGGGGACCGCATCGCCCGCGAGCGCGCCTACCAGGAACGGGACGTCGACCGCGGCATCGTGTGCTTCGCCCGCTCGCGGCGGCAGAACCTCGAGGCGCTCGCGCGCCTTTCCCCGTCCGAGTGGAAGCGCGCCGGCGCGCAGGAAGGCGTGGGACGCGTCACCCTCGAGGACCTCCCGCGCATGATGGTCGAGCACGACCGCGCGCACGGCGTCGAGATCGCGAGCCTGCTCGCCGAGATCCGCGGCTCGATGCCCGACGCGCTGCGGCCCTTCACCTCGGCCGTCGCCTAGTCTCGCCTTCCGCCGCTCCTCAGAAACAGTCGCCGTCCTTCGACGCCGCCTTCGTCGCGGCCGCGCCCGTCCGCCGGGCGCCCGCGATCTCCGCGCGCGCGGCCTCGAGGTCGTTGCGAAACTGCGGAACGCGTCTTCAGGCGGTCGACGATCTGACGGGCGAGCGCCCGGCCCGAGGTCGAGTCGCTCGGGAAGTGGACTCCCAGGATCTCGCGCGAGAAGGCGAGCTCCGCGGCCCCGCGATGAAAGACGTCGCGCTCCGTCGGGCAGCAGCTCCTCGAAGACGAAGGCCGCCACCCACGAGTTGCCCGAGTGGGCGCTGGGATAGGCCGGAAAGTTGGGCGTTTCCAGCCGTCTCGATCCTCGGCTCGATCTCGTAGGGCCGCGCGCGGTCGAAACGGTACTTCTGCGTCCAGATGTAGTACGAGGCGTCCGACTGGACGCGGGCCATGAGGTCCGCCGTCTTCGGCAGAGTCTCGGGACCGAACCACTCGCCGAGCGCGCTGCCCGTGAAGAAGAGGTTGCGGCGCATGCGCGCGTAGTCCTCGTCGCCGGGCTGCGTGCTGACCCGGTAGTACACGCCCGCCAGGGCCTTGCTGCGCGCCACGTTTTCCGGGCTGCGCGACTTCGCCTGGAGCTCCAGCAGGAAGTCGAGCTCCGCGCGGGTCTGCGCGGAGCTGTTGGCCGGGAACTCGGGGAGGGAGAAGACGGAGGGCGGCGCGCTCAGGTACGCCGGAGCGCGGCCGAGGATCTTGAAGTAGCCCGGGCTCATCGACGGCGAGGTCGAAGAGCTGCCGGTCGCGCCGGCCCGCCGCCCTCGCGCGGAGCGCGTCGAGGCGGGCGAGCCGCGCATAGTGCTCCGACGGCACGATCAGCCGGCCGACGGAAGCGGTCTCGCCGGGCGCGCACGAGGCCGGCGGGCAGGACTCCGGGGGCGGCGGCGCGAGCAGGCCGAGCGCGACGAGGGCGAGCGTCATCACAGCGTTCATTCGATTCCTCCGGAGAGCACTAGGCGCCAGTGCCGCCCGGCGTGACACGTCGCCGGGGGGTGTCACGCCCGGGCCCCCTCGCGCCTATACCCCCTCGAGAGGGGTGTCCGGCGGCTGTTACGCTCGAAAGAATGGAGCGCCATGAGCGCGAATGGCTCCGGTCGCAGATGGCCGAGCTCGCCGACGGCAACCGGGCCGTGTTCGACGGCGTGTTCGAGAGCGTCTGGCCGCTCGTGCGCGGATTCGTCGGCCGCCACCTTCCGCCCGCCGACGCGGACGACGCCGCGCAGGAGGCGCTGCTCTCCGTGTTCGCCCGGGCGAGCGAGTTCGACCGCAGCCGCGACGCCCTCGCCTGGATTCTCGGGATCGCGGCCTGGGAGATCCGGACGGCCCGCACGCGCCGACGCCGCCGGCGCGAGGAGGTCCTCGACGACGGAGTCGCTGGCCGGGCGGCCCGACGGCGGGCGATCGCCGGAGGACGCCGCGGTCGAAGCCCAGCGCGCGCGCCAGATCGACGACGTCCTGGCGGAGCTCGATCCGTCCGACGAAGCGACGCTTCGGGCGTACATGACGGGAGAACGGCCGGGCGTGCCGCCGGCGACCTTTCGCAAGCGGGTGCAGCGCGCCGTGACGCGGCTGCGCCGCGCGTGGACGACGGGACATGGACCGGATGCCTGACGACCTGAAGGCGCGGGCGCGGCGCGCATACGAGCGCGGGCGGCTCCGGCGAGCCGTGCTGCCCGCCGTCCTGATCCCGCCGGCGGCGTCGCTCGCCTTCCTGCAGTGCGCCCAGCCGTTCCCGTCCGTCGCGTGCTCGGTCGCGCTGGGGATCCTGGTCGCGGCCATGCTGTATCGCGGCCAGGACTGGGGCCGGGGGGCGCGCGCGGGGCTGGCGGCCGGGCTCGTGCCCTTCCTGCTGCCGCCGGCGATCGAGGCGTTCGGCTCGCCCGCGCTCTGCGATCTCCTGCCGTGGTTCTGCGCCGCCGGCGGCGCCGCGGCGGGCCTCGTGCTCGCGTCCCGGCGGCGGGTGCGGCTGGAGAACCCGGCCGCCTACTGGGTCACGGCCGCCCTGGTCACGCTGCTCGCGGGCACCGTCGGGCTGCTGGATCGCGGGAGTCGCGGGCCTGGCGGGACTCGCCGCCGGGCTCGTGGCGGGCGCCGTGCCGCTGCTCGTTCCCGTCAGGACGACCTGACGCGCTTCTTCCGCCACTCGATGGCCGCGGCGATGATGCCCGGCAGGATCGAGAGGAAGACGACCGCGATGATGACGATCTCGATGTGCTCCTTGACGCCCGGGATCTGGCCGAGGAAGTAGCCGATCAGCGTCATCGAGAGGACCCAGAAGATCCCGCCGAAGACGTTGAAGAGGAGGAAGCGGCGGTACTCCATCTGGCCCATGCCGGCGACGATCGGCGCGAAGGTCCGGACGATGGGCATGAAGCGCGCGATGACGATCGTCTTCCCGCCGTGCTTCTCGTAGAAGTCGTGCGCGCGGCGCAGGTGGTCGGGGTTGAAGAAGAACGACTTCGGCCGCTTGAAGAGCGCGGGCCCGGTCTTGCGGCCGAACCAGTAGCCCACGGTGTCGCCGAGGATCGCCGCCGCCATCAGGACGAGGTTCAGGTGAACGATGTTGATCTGGCCCGTCCCCGCGAAGACGCCGGCCGTCACGAGCAGCGAGTCGCCCGGCAGGAAGAAGCCGACGAGAAGGCCGGTCTCGGCGAAGACGATGATCGTCATCGCGGTCAGCCCGCCGACGCGGACGAGCGTCTCGACGTCGGTGAGCTGGTGGAAGAGCTGCTTGAACCACTCCATGGCGCGAGCGGATGGTAGCAGGCTCGGATAGGATTTGCGCCCATGCCCGAATACACCGACGCGCACGCCCGCTCCGGGATCGACGCGAAGCTGCCCGCGATCGAGACCTGGCCGAACCAGTACCCCGACTACGAGATCACCGTCGAGATCCCGGAGTACAACGCGATCTGCCCGAAGACGGAGCTGCCGGACTTCGGCCACCTGACGATCCGGTACGTGCCGGACCGGCTGTGCCTGGAGCTGAAGTCCCTGAAGCTCTACATCGTCGCGTACCGCAACGTCGGGATCTTCTACGAGAACGCGGTCAACCGGATCCTCGAGGACTGCGTGGCGGCGTGCCGGCCGAAGTCGATGACGATCACCGGCCGATTCTCCTCGCGCGGCGGGATCTCGTCGACGATCGAGGCGAAGTACCCGACGGGTTAGGACTAGGGCGACGCCGTCGCCGCACGCCCCGGAACTCCGCGACCAGGGCCTCCTTCAGCATCCGCGCGACCGGTCCGGGCTTCCCGCTCCCGATGACGCGGTCCTCGACGGCGACGATGGGCTGGGTCCACATCGTCGTCGAGGCGAGAAAGGCCTCCTGCGCGCGAGCAGAGCTCCTCGACCGTGAAGGCGCGCTCCTCGACCGTCAGGCCGAGGCGGCGGGCGGCGTCGATCGTCGCCGTGCGGGTCACGCCGGGCAGGATCCGCGGGCCGTTCGGCGCGGTCCGCAGCACGCCCTTCGCGACGATGAACACGTTGGCCTTGGTCGCCTCGAGCGCGAACCCGTCCCGGACGAGGATCGCGTCGATCGCGCCCGGCCTCCCGGGCCTTCTGCGCCGCGAGGACGTTGGGCAGGAGCATCACGCTCTTGATGTCGCAGCGACCCCAGCGTTCGTCGGTCAGGAGGATCACCTTGCTGCCCTCGGCCGGCGGTGGCGGGTCCACCTCGCGGGCGAAGGCGAAGACCGTGGGCGTGGTGCCCTCGGGCGGGAAGGCGTGGTACCGCGGCGCGGCGCCGCGCGAGACCTGCGCGTAAACGAAGGCGTCCTTGTCCGAAAGGCCGTTCTCCTCGAGGAGGCGTCGGCCCACCTCGGGAAAGAAGTCCGGCGAGGCCTTGATGCGGATGGCCGTCGAGCCCCTCCCGCATGCGCTCGACGTGCGCCTCGAGGTGGTACGGCCGGCCGCGCCAGTAGCGCACGACCTCGTAGATCGCGTCGGCGAACAGAAACCCGCGGTCGAGCGGCGAGATCGCGCGCCTCGGCCTCGGGCACGAAGCGCCCGTTCAGGTACAGGATCGCCATCGCGCGGGATGCTATCAGCGGCGGCGCGCGGCCTCGAACTCGCGGACGGCGCGCTCGAGGTCCTCGCTTCCCGCGAGCGTCCGGTAGGCGTCCTCGGCCGCCGGGAGCCCCTGCGTCAGCGCCTCGCGGCGGCTGCGCCGGACGAGGCCGAGCGCCGCCGACAGCGCCGCCGGCGACGCCGAGAGCAGGCGCTCCGCGAGCCGCTCGGTCTCCGCGGCGAGGCGGCCCGGCTCGCACGGCGCGCGCGGCGAATCCCGCGGCGGCGGCCTCCCGTCCCGAGATAGGTCTGCCCCGTCAGGATCCACTCCGTGGCCCGCGCCTCCCCGAGGCGCAGCGGCAGCAGCACCGCCGCGCCCGGCGGAAAGCAGGCGAGGCGGATCTCCGGGAAACCGATGCGCGCGTCCTCGGAGACGAGCACCAGGTCGCAGGCCGCGACGATCTCGGCTCCCCCGCCCAGGCACGCGCCCGACACGGAGGCGAGCGTGACGGCCGGCGTTTCGACGAGGGCCGCGAGCACCGCGCGCATCGCGGCGAGCATCGCCTCGATCCGGGCGGGCTCGGGCGCGTGCGCGGCCACCTCGACGCCGGCCGAGAAGGCGCGCGGAAGGCCCGTCAGGACGAGCAGGCGCGCCGGCGGGGCCGCCGCGATCGCCGCGGCGAGATCGCCGAGCGACGCCGCGGACCGAGCACGTTGACCGGCGGAAGGTCGATCGACAGGTCGGCCCGCGCGCCGCCGCGCGAGCGCTCGAGCCGCACCCCCGCTCCCGCCGGGGAGCCCTTCACCGGCATCACTTCTTCGCGGGCGTCGGGGCGGGCGCCGCGGCGGGCGTCGTCTTCTTCGCGGCCTTCTCGCGCATCGCCTTGACGGAGGCCTTGACGTTGGCGATGTGCGCGTCGCGTCAGCGGCACGTTCGCGATCGTGTTCTCGGGGTCCCGGAGCTGGCCGTCGATCATCGTGTCCGCTGTCCCGGCGTCGACGAACTTCTTTGCGAGCACGTTGACGGCGTGCACGTAGGCGAGCGAGTCCTTGATGTCGGTGGCGGTCCCGATCTCGCCGTGGCCGGGCACGAACTTTTCGACCGGCACGCGCGCGAGGGCCTGGAGCACGCGTTCCCAGGCGGCGGGATCCACGTCGGGCGACTGCATGAAAGGCTGCCGGCCGCCGGCGGCGAGGTCGCCGCCGTAGAGGATCTTGTCGCCCGCCAGATAGACCACGAGGTCGCCGGCGGTGTGGCCCGCGCCCAGGTAGTAGATCTGGACGTTGTGGATGCCGTCGAGCTGGATCGAGCGCTCCGAGATCGACTCGACGACCGGGACGGACGTCCGCCTTCCCGGAGAGCGGGTCGGCGGGGTCCGTCGTCGCCTGCGTGACGTACGCGAGGATCTGCCCCGCGATCCCTTCGTGGCAGAGCACGCGGGCCCCCGCCGCGACGAACGCCCGCGCCCCCGCGCTGTGATCGGCGTGCCCGTGCGTGAGCACGAGAAGGCGCACGGGCTTGCCGCCCGTCGTCGCGGCGATCTGCTTCAGGACCTCGCGGGCCGTCGCGGCGTCGGTGCCCGCGTCCACGGCCACGACGCCGTCGCCGAGCAGGAACCAGCCCACGTTGGCGCCCTTGTCGGGCGTGGCGGCCCAGACGCCGTCGGCGAGCTTCTGAACCTTGAGCTGGGGCTGGGCCGACAGCGGCGCCGCCAGGACGGCGGCGGCCAGGGCCAGAACCGGGACGATCGCGCGAATCTTCATCACAAACACTCCTTCGGGCCATTCATCGGCGGAAATCCGGCTCCACAACGCGGGGCGTTCTCGAAAATTCCGTCAGCGTCGCGCCGCCGCCTCGCGGGCGGCCACGGCGAATTCGGCGAAGAGGCGGCGCGAGACGGGGTCGCCGGCGGCGGCGAGGTTCTCCGGGTGCCACTGCACGGCCACGAGCCAGGGTCCGCCCGCGGTCTCCACCGCCTCCGCCAGACCGTCGGGCGACGTTCCCGAAACCGCGAGGCCCGGCGCGACCGACTCGATCGCCTGGTGGTGGCGGCTGTTGACGAGGACCTCGGCGCCGCCGGACAGATCCGCCAGCCGCGTGCCGGGCTCGATCGCCACCGCGTGGTCGAGGCGCGTCTTGTCGCGCTCCCGTGCATGGACGACGTCGGAGGGACGCTCGGTCGGAATGTCCTGCACGAGCGTGCCGCCGAGGGCGACGTTGACGACCTGGAGCCCGCGGCAGATCCCGAGGACCGGCGCGCCGCGGCGGCGGGCCTCCGAGAAGAGGTCGAAGTCGATCCGGTCCCGCTCCGCGTCCACCTCGACCGTGCCGTTGCCGAGACGCGCCTGCCCGTATCGCTCGGGGTCCACGTCCACGCCCCCGCCGAGGACCAGCGCGTCGAACTCGCGCGGCGCGCCCCCCGACAGCGGCGTGACGATCTCGATCGACTCGCGCGGCACGCCGGCGTCGACCAGGCTGCGCAGGTAGTCGTTCGACTCCGAGGTGTCCGAGTCCCGATCGAGGGTCAGGGCGATGCGCATGGATTCATTCTAGTGTCGTAGGGGCGGCCCTTGCGGCCGCCCTCTCTACGGGCGCTCGAACAGGACCGCCATCCCCATCCCCCCGGAAACGCAGAGGGTGGCGAGGCCGCGGCGGGCGCCGCGGCGCTTCATCTCGTGGAGCAGGGTCGTCGACGATGCGGGCGCCCGTGGCGCCGATGGGGTGCCCGAGGGCGATCGCGCCGCCGTTGACGTTGACCTTCGAGAGGTCGAGCGACAGGTCCCGCGCGCACGCGATGACCTGCGCCGCGAACGCCTCGTTGAGCTCGATCAGGTCGATGTCGGAAAGCGACAGCTTCGTCTTCTCGAGCAGGGCGCGGATGGCCGGGACCGGGCCGATGCCCATGCGCGCGGGGTCGACGCCCGCCGACGTCCAGGCGGCGACGCGGGCGAGCGGCTCGACCCCGGCCTTCCCCGCCTCCTCTTCCGTCGAGAGCACGAGCGCCGCGGCGCCGTCGGTGATCCCCGAGGAGTTCCCGGCGTGGACCGTGCCCTGCGGATCGAAGACCGGCGGGAGCCTGCCGAGCGCCTCGAGGCTCGTGTCGGGCCGGGGGTGCTCGTCGTCGGCGACCTCGACCGGGCCCTTGCGGCCCGCGACCTCGACCGGCACGATCTCGGCCGCAAAGCGGCCGGCGCGGATCGCCTCGCCCGCGCGCCGCTGCGTTTCGACCGCGTAGGCGTCCTGCTCGGCGCGCAGGATCCCGTACTCGCGCGCCAGCGTCTCCGCCGTCTCGCCCATGAGCTGCCCGCAGAGCGGGCAGAGAAAGCCGTCGCGGTACATCCCGTCGACGACCTCCCCGTGGCCCAGGCGCAGCCCGAATCGGGCGCGCGTCAGAAGGTACGGCGTCGCCGACATGCACTCGGCCCCGCCCGCGAGCACGACGTCGTTCTCGCCGGCGCCGATCGTCAGCGCGCCGAGGGTGATCGCCTTGAGCGAGGACGCGCAGGCCTTGTTGAGGGTGTAGGCCGGAACCGAGTCGGGCACGCCGGCGCGGCGGGCCACCTGCCGGGCGGTGTTGGGACCTCCGCCCGCCTGCCGCGCGTGGCCGAAGATCGTCTCGTCGATCGCCGCCGCCGGCAGGCCCGATCTCTCGATGGCGGCTTTCGCCGCGACTTCGCCGAGCTCGGCCGCCGTCAGCGACGCGAACGACCCGCCGAACTTGCCGATCGGCGTGCGGACTGCGGAAAGGACGAAGACGGGGCGCATTGGGGAGCGCGGATTATAAGGGACGAGACGCGGCCCAGGGCTCGGGCGACGGCGGCGGCGGCCTCTAGATGACTGGCAGTCTGACCGTGAACGTCGAGCCTCTTCCGACCACGCTCTCGACCCCGACGCTCCCCTTGTGGGCCTCGACGATCCAGCGCACGATCGAGAGCCCCAGGCCCGAGCCGCCCGGGTTGGCGGCGCGCGAACGCTTGGCCGCGGTAGAACCGCTCGAAGACGAACGGCAGATCCGCCTCGGGGATGCCGACGCCGGTGTCCGCGACCGAGAGCCGCGCTTCGCCCGGCGCGGCGGCGACGGCCACCCGGATCTTCCCGCCCGCCTCCGTGTAGCGCAGGCTGTTCTCGATCAGGTTGTGGAGGACCTGCTGCAGCCGGCCGCCGTCGGCGAACACGAAGACCGGAATCCGCGGGATGTCGGCCGTGAGCTCCAGCCCGCGATCGGCGGCCGCGATCGGAGAGGTCCTTGACCACGTCGGCCGCGAACCGGCCCAGGTCCAGGTTCGCGAAGGACAGCGTGACGCGGCCGCTCTCGCCGCGCGTCAGGAAGAGGAGGTTCTGCGAGATGCGGGTCAGGTGCCGCACCTCGAGGATGGCGTTGCCGATCGCCTCGCGATACTCCTCGGCCGACCGCTCCTCCTCGAGCGCCACCTCGAGCGAGCCGCGGAGCACCGTCAGCGGCGTGCGCAGCTCGTGGGAGACGTCGGCGATGAACTGCTGCTGCTCCTTCTCCGCGGAGGCGAGCGAGTCGAGCCTCGCGTTCAGCACGGTCCGCGACCGCGTCGCGCTTCCTCGCCGAGGCCTTCCGTCGGGATCCGGACGAGCGGTCGCTTCTCGGTCTCCTCCAGCCGCCGCGCGAGCTCCGCCAGGGGCGAGGGCTCCGGCGTCCGGCGCGGAGCGCTCCCCTCGCCGAAGAGCCTGCCGAAGAGCCCGGCCACGGACCTACCCGCGCTGCCGGTTCGGGCTCGCGGACGCGATAGCCGACGCCGCGGACCGTCTGGATCAGCTTCTCGCGCTCGCCGCCGTCGATCTTCTTGCGCAGCGCGTTGATGTACACGTCGATGATGTTGGTCGAGAGGTCGAAGGAGTCTTCCCAGATGCGCGCCTGGATCTCGGAGCGCGGAACGACCTTGCCGCGCCGGCGCAGCAGCAGCTCGAAGAGCGCGCCCTCGCGAACGGTCAGCTGGACGGTCTCGCCGCCGCGGGTGACCTCGCGCGACTCCGGCTCGTAGGTCAGGTCCTCGAAGACGAGCGGTCCCGGCGTCACGACCTCGGTCCGCCGCAGCAGCGCGCGCATGCGCGCCATGAGCTCCCGGAACGAGAAGGGCTTGACGAGATAGTCGTCGGCCCCGGCGTCGAGGCCCTCGATCTTGTTCTCGATCGTGTCGCGCGCCGTGAGCATGAGGATCTTGGCGCGCACGCCGCGGGACCGCAGCTCCCGGCAGAGCTCCAGGCCGTCCCGCGAGCCGTCGAGCATCAGGTCGAGGATGACGAGATCCGGGCGCTCCGGCGACGATCTTCTCCAGGGCGGCGTCGGCGTCGCCGACGGCCTCGACGGTGTAACCCTTCTCGGTCAGCCCCTTGCGCAGGAACTGGGCGATGCGCTGCTCGTCCTCGACGACCACGACCTTCACGGCGGGTTCTCCTCGCCTTCGATCCGGCGGGGAGGCGCTCTCGCCCCCGGCGCGCTTCATGAACGAGAGGACGAAGACCGAGCCGGCCCCGGCCGCGAAGCCCGCCGCGAACGCGGCGTGCGGGGGCTCGAGCGCCACGGCGGCGAGCGCTCCGGCGGCAACGAGGCCGAAGAGCAGCGGGCGGGAAACCGCGATCGGAGGCACTGGGGGGATCATAGGGTCTCGCTGCCGTTATTATGACCGCCTTAATCAAGGAGGAAGAAATGAAGCGACTCGGTAACATCGGATCGGCCGCGGCGGGGACGGCGGCGCTGCTGTGCCTGGCGTGCTCGGCGGCCCCCGCGCCGGCCCCGCAGGCCTCGGCCGCGATCGAGTCCCGCAGCGGATCGAAGGTCACCGGCAAGGCCGTCTTCACGGAGCTGCCCTCGGGCGCGACGAAGGTCGAGGTGTGGATCGAAAACGCGACGCCCGGGGTCCACGGGATTCACCTTCACGAGAAGGGCGACTGTTCCGCGCCCGACGCCTCGTCGGCCGGCCCGCACTTCAACCCGACCGGCGCTCCGCACGCCGGGCCCGCCGACGCGAAGCACCACGCCGGAGACTGGGGCAACATCACGGTCGGCGCCGACGGGAAGGGCCACCTCGAGGTCACCTCGGACATGCTGACGGTCGAGCCGGGGCCCAACTCCGTCGTCGGCAAGGCCGTCGTGTTCCACGACAAACCCGACGATCTCAAGACGCAGCCCACGGGAGACGCCGGCGGACGGCTGGGGTGTGGCGTCGTGAAATAGCTTCGCCGGCGGGGCCCGTCCTCGCCGCGTGATTCAATCTCCGGCATGACCAAGTCCGACTTCGACCTTTCGCCGGACGAGCTGCGCCGGCTCGGAGGGCTCGCGGCCGACGCCGTCGCCGAGCACCGTGCATCGCTCGAATCGCGCCCGGTCTTCGGCAAGATCGGCCCGCGCGCCGCGATCTTCGACGAGCCGCTGCCGGAGGACGGCCGGCCGTTCGAAGAGGTCCTCGCCTTCGTTCGCGAAAACGTGATGCCCTACCCGATGGGCAACTCGCATCCCGCGCTTCTACGGCTTCATCAACGCGACGGCGGACCCGGTCGGCATCCTCGCGGACTTCCTCGCCTCGGCCATGAACCCCAACTGCTGGGGCGGCGACCACGCCGCGGCCCACGTCGAGCAGAGCGTCATGCGCTGGCTCGCCGAGATGCTGGGCTTCCCGCCGGACCGCCGAGGGCATCCTCGTCTCGGGCGGATCGATGGCCAACTTCACCGCGCTCGCCGTCGCGCGCCGGGCGATGACGCCGGGCAACGTGCGCGAGGAGGGCCTCGCGGGGCCGGGCCGGCCACGCCTCACGGTGTATGCCTCGGACCAGGTTCACTCCTGCGTGGACAAGGCCGTGGACCTGCTCGGCATCGGCACGAACCAGCTTCGCAAGCTCGAGAGCGACGCGGACTTCCGCATCCCGCTCGACGACGCTCGAAGCCGCGATCGCGGCCGACCGGCGGGCCGGGTACCTCCCGGCGATCGTGGTCGGCAACGCCGGGACGGTCAACACCGGCGCGATCGACCCGCTCGACCGGCTCGCGGACCTCTGCGCCCGCGAGAAGCTGTGGTTCCACGTCGACGGCGCCTACGGCGGCGCTCGCCTCGATGGTGCCGGCGCTAGCGCCGCTCCTTCGCGGGGATGGAGCGCGCCGACTCGATCGCCGCCGATCCGCACAAGTGGCTGTACGTGCCCTACGAGGCCGGCGCCACCCTCGTGCGCGAGCCGGGCCGCTTCGCGGCGACGTTCCGCAAGTTCCCCGAGTACCTCGCGGCCGATCCCGAGAGCCCGTTCCCGGGCCCCGCCTGGTTCGCCGAGCGCGGCATCGAGCTCTCGCGCGGCTTCAAGGCGCTGAAGGTCTGGATGGGAATCAAGGTGCACGGGCGCCGCGCCTACGCCGAACAGATCGAGAGCGACGTGCGCCTGGCGAAGGGCCTCGCCGCGGAGGTCGACCGGCGCCCGGATTTCGAGCTGCTGGCCGAGTGCGTGCTCTCGATCGTCAACTTCCGATTTCGGCCGGCGGGCCGGGGCCTGTCCGACCGCGAGCTCGACCGGATCAACCGGAAGATCATCAACCGCCTCGTCGCCGACGGCGCCTTCTTCCTGGCGCCGACGGTCCTCAAGGGGCGCTCGGCCCTGCGCGTCGCGATCACGAACTTCCGGACTCGCGAGGCGGACCTGACCGCGCTCCTCGACGAGGCGGCGCGGATCGGGCGGGAGCTGCTGGGCTCGCACTGACCCCTGCTATCCTGTTGCGCGAGTCCCCCGCCGCGCGAAAGGAGCCCTCATGAAGCTCCGCCCGGGTTTCCTGGCGTCGGTCGCCCTTTCCCTGCCCGCCGCCCTCTTCGCCGACGGCGATCCGACCTACACGGCCCTGCGCGCGGCGCGGCCATCCGGCGGCGGGATCGCCGTGCAGAACCTGACCATCGAACGCGACGTCTTTCGCCTCACCTTCGAGAAGGGAGCGTTCCAGTTTCTCCCGGCCGTCGAGGGGCGCGTCACGGGCGCCGCCTTCGTCGGCCAGGGGTCGTGGCAGCTGACGCCCGCCGACGAGGGCGAGCGCCGCCACCTGGCGCTCCTGACGGCGCAGAAGGGCCTCGAGGCCCTGAGCGACCGATTCGAGACCCTCGTCCTCCTCTTCACGGACGCCACGGAGGCCGAGATCCGCGCCGCGGGCTCGGAGGGTGCGGCCCCGGCCGGGGCGGCGGGCGCATGGGACGACTTTCGCTCCGAGCAGCGCAAGACGCTCGAGGTCAATCTGCAGATCCGCATCCTCGCGGACCTGTTGCGCAAGGCGGATCCGAAGTCCGGGGTCTTCCTGGCCGCGGTGGACGGGAAGAGCCTGCCGGCGGGCCTCGTCATGGTCGACCCGACCGGCCTCGGCTGGTTTCCTCCCGGCCCGAGATCCGGCGCCGAGAACTCCGGAGTCTGGATGCTGCCCGAGTTCGATCGCGGATTCTGGTACCTGGCCCGCCGCAGGGCCGACGCCGGAACGCCGACGCCGGAGCCTCCGGCCGACGCCGAACACTACGCGATCGAGTCGGCGATCTCCGAGAGCACGCGGCTCTCGGGCACGACCACGCTCACCCTGCGGGCGAGCGCCGGGGATCTCCGCGTCGTTCCGCTCCAGCTCTTCGACGAGCTCCGAATCCACCAGGCCTCCGTCGAGGCCGCCGACGGCGCGTGGACTCCGGTCGCCTTCATCCAGGAGAAGGCCGAGGAGGACAGCGACCCCGCGGTCGTCCTGCCTGCCGCGCCCGCGCCCGGCGGAACCGTGCGCATCCGCATCGCCTACGACGGCAGGGAGGTGATGCGGGACATGGGCGAGGGCACGTTCGCCGTCGGCGCGCGCCAGAGCTGGTACCCGAACCTCGGCACGTTCCGCGACATGGCGACGTTCGACCTCACCTACCGCGTGCCGAAGGGCCGGCAGGTCGTTTCGGTCGGCGAGCGGATCTCGGACAGGGTCGAGGGCGACATGCAGGTCTCGGTGTGGAAGGCGGAGCGGCCCATCCGCGTCGCCGGCTTCAACTACGGGAAGTTCAAGCGGATCGACTCGGACGACAAGGACAGCGGGATGAAGCTCGAGGTGTTCTCGAACACCGGGACGCCGGACATCATCGCGGAGATCAACCTCGCCATGCGCGGCGGCGGCGGCGGTGCGAGAGCCGGGATGCACAGCGTCGACATGGACGCCGATGCGTTCGCCCAGAACGCCCTGGCGGATGGAGTCAACTCCGCTCGCATCTTCACGGCGTATTTCGGGCCCATCGCGGAACGCCACGTCGCCATCACCCAACAGGCCCAGTGGTTCTTCGGGCAGTCGTGGCCGTCGCTCGTCTTTCTTCCGTATCTCGCCGCTCTCGACGGGACCCAGCGGCGCGAGCTCGGGCTCGGCGGAAACCGCACGACGGACTTCGTCGACCTCGTCGGCCCCCACGAGCTCGCCCACCAGTGGTGGGGGCACAGCGTCGGCTGGGACAGCTACCGCGACACCTGGCTGTCCGAAGGCTTCGCCGAGTTCTCGGCCTCGCTCGTGATGCAGCGGACCCTCGGCCCCAAACGACTTTCCGAGTACTGGGAGCAGTCCCGGAAATGGATCCTCGAGACGCCTCCACGCAGCTCCGTTTCCAACGATGAGGCCGGGCCCCTCACGCTCGGAACCCGCCTCTATACGCGGAGGACCCCGTCGGCCTACCAGGCCATCGTCTACCTCAAGGGGGCCTACGTCCTCCAGATGCTGCGGATGCTGATGTGGGACCCGCGCTCCAAGGCCCCCGACGGCCGGTTCATCGCGATGATGACGGACTTCGCCCGGTCCTTCGCCGGCAGGAACGCGTCGACGCGCGACTTCCAGGACGTCGTCGAGCGGCACATGACGCCGACACTCGACGTCGCGAAGACGGGCAGGCTCGACTGGTTCTTCCGGCAGTGGGTCGACGGAACCGAGATCCCCCGCTACACCGTCAAGGTGGACGTCCGCAGCGCCGGAGGCGGCGAGTACAAGCTGTCAGGGTCCGTGACGCAGGACGGCGTCTCGAACGACTTCGTCGGATTCCTGCCGCTCTATCTCGAGTACGACAAGTCCGAGCTCCAGCGGCTGGCCGTCGTGTCGTTCGTCGGCAACACGTCGGTGCCGGTCGAGGGCACGATCCGGTTGCCGAAGGCGCCGAAGCGGATCGTCGCCAACGCCATGCACGACGTGCTGACGCGGGACTGAGCGGCGACGCCTACCGCGCCTTCCACGCCTCCACGTTGCGCTCGATCTGCCGCGAGTGCTTCTCGAGGTGCTCGGCGTAGACCGCGAGCCAGTCCTCCGAAGAGTAGCGGCCCGACTCGGTGTGCGTGCCCACGGCGGACCAGGCGGATTCCGACAGCCGCTTCAGGAGAGCGGCCGTGTTCGCGCGCACGGCGCGGACCGTCGCCAGGGCGGGCTCGAGCGGCGCGGCGTGGTAGTCGAAGACCTTCGCCCAGTGCGCCTGGTCGTAGCCGACGACCTTCGGATCCGGCTCGGTGACGAGGTACCGGATGCGCGCGTAGGCGTTCGCCTCGGAGTCGGCGCAGTGGCAGATCACCTCGTGCACCGACCACTTCCCCTCGGCGGGCCGCCACTTCAGGGCTTCCGGGGGGACTTTCGCCAGCGCCGCGGCGAGCCTTGCCGGGCCCTCCTCGTACCGCCGGATCAGCTCGTCGCGTTCGGACCGGGTCAGCGCCATGGCTCTCTCCTCCCTACCACTGCGTCCCGTCGAGGGACACGACCGTTTTCTCGCCGAGGACTTGCGCGGCGTGCCGCGTACCGGCCGGAAGGTAGATGCGGTCCCCCGGCGTCAGGTCGAATGCCGCCTCCCCGACCGTGACCCGCAGCGTCCCCTCGATCACGCCGTCGCACTTGCCCTGCGCGTGCTCGTGCGGAGGGAAGACCGTGCCGGCGCGGTAGGTGAAGACGAGGACGTCGTAGCCCTCCATCTGCATCGCGAGCATCATGCGGCGTTCGGAGAGCGGGCCGTCGCCGGGCCGCCACCTCTCGACGCGCACCTCGTTCATCGGCCCGGAAGTCTATCGGGCCGAAAAGAAAAAGGGGGGCTTTCGCCCCCCTGGAGTGCCCCGTGAGACCGAATCAGTACCGGCCGCCCCGTCCTCCGCCGCCCTCCGTCTTGGGCCGGGCCTCGTTGACGGTCAGCGCGCGGCCGCCGTACTCCTGGCCGGACAGCGCCGAGATCGCGTTGCGCGCCTCGTCGTCGCTACCGAACTCGACGAACCCGAACCCCTTCGAACGACCCGTGTCGCGATCGGTGATGATCGCGACGGAGCTGACCGCTCCATAGGTCGAGAAGAGCGTACGAAGATCGTCCTCCGACGTGTTGTAGGGAAGGTTTCCAACGTAGAGTTTCATCGAAACAGAACCCTCGAAACCGGCGTCATTCGCTGTCGACCCAACCGCGCCGCTCGGAGGAGCCGACCTTCCCGTTGGAATTCGTCGGACTTCTTCGACCGCGGAAAGCGTGCGTGGAAGACGAGCGATTTACGAGAAGACGGGCAGTATAGCAGCGGGGTCGGAGGCCGGCAACCCGCTGTTTAGGTTTTCTTAAGCCGCCGGCCCGGCCTGACCCGACAGCTCGCGGAGGGCCGCGGCGACCCACTTCCCCGTCATCTCCTTGCGCCAGAGGAAGGAAAAGTCGGTGTTGTCCATGGGCCGGGACGGCCCGGCCGCCGCCGCGGCGGCCTCCGTGATCGCGGTCACGTCCAGGCGCCGCCCGGCGAGGAGGGCCTCGGCGCCGGGCACCCGGACGGGAGCGGAAGCCACGGCGCCCAGGACGATGCGCGCCTCGGCCACCCGGTCCCCGTCGAAGCGGACCGCCGCCCCGACCGACAGCACCGGGAAGTCGAAGGAGCCGCGTCGCCGGAGCTTCCGGTACGAGGCCCTCCAGCCGTTCTTCGGGACGCGGATCTCGGTGAGGAGCTCCTCCGGGCGTTTGGTCAGGTAGTGGATGCCGTCGTTGGCGTACAGGCTCTCGAGCGCGATCTCCCGCTCGCCGTCGGGCGAGGCGAGGACGGCCCGCGCGCCGAGGGCGATCAGGATCGGAACCGAGTCCGCCGACTGCACGGCGAGACACTTCGGCGAGCCGGGCGCGACCCAGCAGACCGTGCCGTCCTTCTTCATGCAGAAGTCGATCGCCTGGCGCCACTCGTAGTTCTGGTCGTAGTAGTTGCAGCGCGTGTCGAGCAGCACGTTGCCGCCGAGGGTGCCCATGTTGCGCAGCGGCGGCGTCGAGATCTCCTCGATGGCGTGGACGAGCGCCGGGAAGCCGCGGCGCATCCGCCGGTGGGTCTCGATCTGCGAGAGGGGGACGCCCGCTCCGATCGCGGCCCCGGCGTCTGTGACGCGCAGTCGCGCGAGCGCGGCGATACGCGAGAGGCCGACGACGACCTTCGGGGTCTGCTGCCGGCGCTTCATGTTCGGGTACAGGTCGGTGCCGCCGGCGACGAAAACGGAGTCGGGCCCTTCGCCCGCCTTGATGCGGAGCGCCTCCTTCACGCTCGTCGGCGCGAAGTAGCGGAACTTCGGGAGGCGCATCATGGCGTCACCGCACCCCTCCGGCTTCCGTCACGGTGGCGTCGGCCGCGCGGCCGTCGCCGCCCTGCGCCGGAGTCGGAACGTGGATCGGCGCCGGGTACGGCACGTCCGGGAACCGCTCCGGGCCGAAGCGCGCCGGCTTGCCCTGCGCCTTCGCCTTCAGCGCCCGCAGGACCTTCTCCGGCGTCACCGGGACCTCGTCCACGCGCACGCCCACGGCGTCGAAGACGGCGTTGGCGACGGCGGGCGGGATCGGGAAGCAGCGGGCCCTGCCCGACCTCCTTGGCGCCGAACGGCCCGTTGGCGTCCGGGTCTTCGACGAGGTAGGTCTCGACCTCGGGCATCTCCTTCGTCGTCGGGCTCTTGTACTCGAGCATCGACGGGAACTTGTGGACGACGTTGCGCGTTGGCGTTCGTGCGGTACGCCATCTCTTCCATCACCGCTTCGCCGAGGCCCATGTACACGGACCCTTCGACCTGGCCCATCACCAGCGTCGCATTGATGCACTTGCCGACGTCGTGCGCGATCCAGATCTTCGGAATGGTCACGATGCCGGTCTCGGGGTCGACCTCGACCTCGACGACGGCGGCCGAATAGGAGTACGCCGGGCGAGGGCCCGACGCCCGCGCCGCGATAGCGGCCGGCGGAGGGCGGCGGCGAGTACGAGCCCGACGGTGCCGAGCGTGCCGAAGCGCGACTCGGCGAGGACCGCGGCCTCGGCGAAGGTCATCCCCTTCCCCGGGTCGCCGACGTCGAACACGCGGCCGCCGGCGAAGCCCACGCATTCGGGCGGGACCTCGAGCTTCCCGGCGGCCGTCGCGACGAGCATCTCCCTCGCGCGCTCGGCCGCCTGGATGGCGGCGTTGCCGGTCATCAGCGTCACGCGCGACGAGTAGGACCCGAGGTCGACCGGCGTCAGATCCGTGTCGCCGGTGACGACGCGGATGTCGAAGGGATCGATCCCGAGGACCTCCGCGACGATCGAGGCGAGGATCGAGTCCGAGCCCTGGCCGATGTCGGTCGAGCCGCAGAACACGGTCACGCCGCCGCCGCGGTCGATCTTCAGCTGGACGCCCGACTGCGGCATCCGGTTCCAGTAGATCGGCAGGCCCGCGCCGCAGAGGTACGACGAACAGGCGATGCCGAGGCCGCGGCCGGGCGGCAGCTTCCCGCGGCGCTTCTTCCAGCCCGACGCGGCAACGACCTTGTCGATGCAGGCGCCGAGGCCCATCGAGCCGACGCGCAGGAAGTTCGCCGTGAGCGTGTTCGCGGGATGGAGGTGGTTGCGCCGGATCTCGACCGGGTCGAGGCCGAGGTCGCAGGCGATCTTGTCGAGCTGGACCTCGAGGGCGAAGCGCGGCTGCGGCGTGCCGTGGCCGCGCTTGGGGCCGCACGGCGGCTTGTTCGTGAAGACGCGGGCCCCGTCGAAGCGGTAGCCGGCACCTGGTAGGTGACGGTCTGGAGCGCGCCCGTGTAGTACGTCGACGCGACGCCGTAGCGAGCCGTAGCCGCCGCCGTCGAGCACGGTCTGGAAGTGCATCGCGGTGATCGCGCCGTCCTTCTTCACGCCGGTCCGGACCTTCATGAGCATCGGGTGGCGGCCGCGGTGGCAGTAGAAGACTTCCTCGCGGGTCAGGCAGATCTTCACGGGTCGGCCCGTGACGCGCGACAGCTGCGCGACGACGATCTCGTGGTTGAAGGGATCGGACTTGCCGCCGAAGCCGCCGCCGTTGGGCGTCGCGATGACGCGGATCTTCGCCGGCGGCAGGTCCAGGACCTTCGCCGAGCGCGCGGTGCACGTAGTGCGGCGTCTGGGTCGAGGACCAGAGCGTCAGCTTGCCGTCCGGCCCGAAGTCGGCGACCGAGGCGTGCTGCTCGAGCGGGCAGGTGGGTGTTGCCCTCGTAGAAGAAGAGGTCCTCGTAGACCCGGTCGGCCCGGCGAAGCCCTCGTCGATGTCGCCGAACTCCATCGAGACGAGCTTGTGGATGTTGCCCGAGTCGCCGTAGTCGTGGATCGGGGTCGCCGCGGGCGCGAGGCCGTCGTCGATCGAGCCGATCGGGGGCAGGGCCTCGTACGCGACGTCGATGAGATCGAGGGCGTCGAAGGCCGCGTCCTCGTCGACGCGCCGCGACGGCGGCGACCGGGTCGCCGACGAAGCGGACGCGGTCGGTGCAGAGCGCGTGCTCGTCCTGCGACACGGGCAGGATGCCGAAGGGCGTCGGCAGGTCCTTGCCGGTGGCGACCGCGACGACGCCCGGCGCCGCGAGCGCCTTCGAGACGTCGATCGAGACGATCCGGGCGTGGGCGATCTTCGAGCGCAGGAGCTTGCAGTGCAGCATCCGCGGCAGCATCACGTCGTCGGCGAACTTCGTCTGGCCGGTGACCTTCGCGGCGCGCGTCGACCTTGGCGTAGGGGCGGCCGACGACGCGGGTCCTGTTGCGCGGCGCGGTCACGACTTTCACCGACCGGCAACAGTCCGCTCTCGTCGAAATCGAAACTCGGTCCGCGGCGGTCGCTGCGCGACCGGCGGACGGATGTTTCCAGACGGGAGCCTTCGAACATCGCCCTAGCCCCGCACCACCGGAAGGAGTCCGCTCTCGTCGAAATCGAAACCGTAGAGAGACTCCTTGCGCGGCTGTGCCTCTTCGCCGCGCATCCAGGCCGCGGCGAGCTCGACGGCCTCGAAGATCTTGATGTAGCCCGTGCAGCGGCAGAGGTTTCCCGCGAGGGCCTCGCGGATCTGCGGAAGCGTCGGCTTCGGGTTCTCCTCGAGAAGCGCCTTCGCGGTGAGCAGGAACCCGGGCGTGCAGTAGCCGCACTGCGCGGCGCCCAGATCCGCGAACGCCTTCTGGAGCGGATGGAGCCCCGCCGGCCCGGCCATGCCCTCGATCGACTCGACGCGCCGTCCCTCGCACTCGAGCCCCAGCACGAGACACGAGAGGACGGGCTTGCCGTCGACGAGCACCGCGCAGGTCCCGCACTCGCCGAGCTCGCAGCCGTGCTTGGTGCCGGTGAGGTTCAGGTCCTCGCGGAGGACTTCGAGCAGCGTCTTGTGCGGCGCGAAGGCCGTCTCGACGGTCTCGCCGTTCAGCACGAACCGGACGTGGGCCTTCGACGAGATCGGCGCTTTGCTTACGGGATCGAGCCACGATCCTGAGACTCTAATCCCTTTGTTTTGAGAAAGAAAGGATGCTTTTACTGACCGACCGGTCAGTCAGACTTCAGGGCCCTTCAGGCGCGGCTGCCGGCCATGCCGGTAACTTCAGAAGATCGAGCGGGTTGACCCGCGCGCGATGGAGCTTCGCGCCCCAGTGAAGATGCGGACCGGTCGCGCGACCGGTCGCGCCGACCGCTCCGACGCGCTGTCCGGCGGCGACCGAGTCGCCCACGCTCACGTCGATCGCCGAGAGGTGAAAGTACGACGTGAAGAGGCCGCTTCCGTGATCGAGGATCACGGTGCCGCCCGAGAAGTAGAGCTCGTCGGCGAGCGCGACCCGGCGCCGGCGCCGGAGCGAGGACCGGCGCTCCCTGCGGCGCGGGAGGTCGACGCCGTCGTGCGACGAGCGCGGCTTGCCGTTGAAGACGCGGCGCGCGCCGAAGCTGCCGTGAGCAGCGGACTCGACGGGAAGCCGAAAGGCCTTCGTCGAAGAGCGCGCGGCGTGGCGGCGGAGGCCCACACCTTCGCCACCTTCTCGCGATCACGGGCGATGCGCGGCGAGCTCGGCCTCCGGCGGCTCGACGTAGGCGGGCGCGACCTTCAGCTTCTGCGTCGGAAACTTCCCCGAAACGACTTTCAGCGTCTGCGACGCCCGGACCGGCCGGCCCTCCCCGTCCACGGCCGCGACCTCGAGCGTGCGCGTTCCGACGGGGCTCTCGAAATCGATTCCGAGGAGCGCGCGAAACGTCCGGCCGTCGGGGCCCGCCTCGAGCCCGACCTCGCGCTTTCCGTCCGAGAGCGTGACGGCCGAGAGCGGCTCGCTCGCGCGCACGGTCACGAAGACGACGTCGCCCTGCTTCGGCCGCGCCGGCGACGTCTCGACTCTCAGGGTCGCGGCGTCAGCCGCCGGAGGCGAAGGCCAGGACGCCGATCGCGGAGGCCAGGACGACGGCCCGCCGGATCACGCGTCCTCGGCGATCGCCTCCGCCCGGACCGAGTCGAACCGCAGCTCGCCCTCCGACCGCGCGACGACCGTGGCGCAGACGAGATCGCCCGTGACGTTGAGGGTCGTGCGGCACATGTCGAGGAACCGGTCGACGCCGAGGATGATTCCAATGCCCTCGGCCGGAACGCCGACCGACTGCAGCACGATCACGATCAACGGCAGCGAGCCGCCCGGAACGCCCGCCGTTCCGACGCCCGCGAGAATCGACATGAGCACGACCGTCACCTGCTGCGCGAGGGAGAGCTCGACGCCGAAGACCTGGGCGAGAAAGAGCACCGTCACGCCCTCGAAGAGCGCCGTTCCGTTCTGGTTGCCCGTCGCGCCGACCGTCAGGACGAAGTTGCCGATGCGCGGTGCGATCCCGAGCTTCTCCCGCGCGGCCTGGAGCGAGGTCGGGAGCGTCGCGTTGGACGAGGCGGTCGAGAACGCCGTCAGCATGACCTCGCGGACGCGGAAGAACCACTCGACCGGCGGACACGCGCGCCAGCCCCTTCAGGATCGCCGAGTACACGACGAACTGCTGGATGGCGAGACCCGCGACGACGACGCCGACGTAGCCTCCCAGGCGCGGGATGACCGCGAACCCCGAGCGCGCCGTCAGCGAGTACATCAGGCCCGCGACACCGTAGGGCGCCAGGCCCATGGCCCAGTCCACGATCTTCATCGAGACGCGCTGGATCCCGTCGAAGACCTCGACGAGCGTCTCCTTGTCCTTCCGGATCTGCGCCAGCGCGACGCCGAAGAACACGGCGAAGACCATCAGCGCCAGCATCTCGCCCTGGAGAGCTTCGACGGCGGCGCCGATCGGGTTGCGCGGGATCAGCGAGAGCAGCGTGTCGCTCCACGACGCCGCCTTCTTCGCGTTCTCGATCGCCGCCTGCGACTGCGTGGCGAAGGTGCCCTCGAGGCTCGCGCGGACCGACGGGTCCACGCCCGCGCCCGGCTTGAAGAAGTTGACGAGCGTGAGGCCGATCGCCACCGAGATGCCGCTCGCGAAGATCGTGTAGAGGAGCGTCTTGAAGCCGACGCGGCCGAGCTTCTTGACGTCGCCGAGCTCGAGCACGCCGAGCACGAGCGAGGAGAACACGAGCGGCACGACGATCATGAAGATCAGGCGCAGGAAGAGCTGCCCGACCGGGTTGGCGACGTTCTTCACGCTCCACTCGACCCAGGGCGCATCGCCGCCGACGGCGTGCGCCACGAGTCCCGCCACCAGGCCGAACAGGAGGCCGAAGAGGATCTTCGTGTGCCGCGGAAGCCCCTTCCGGGCGGCGCGGCCGGGCGGATGCGTGCCTGCGTTCGTCATCGCGTGTCGAGTGGGAGCACTCTAACCCACCGAACAACGAAGGGCCCCCTTGCGGGGGCCCCCGGTGAGACCAGCGGCGCCGGATCGGCCTACGGCCCGTACAGGAGCAGGCGGAAGGTCTTCGTCAGGAAGACGGCCATCTGGCCGCGCGTGTTCGGGTGGGTCGGGCAGAAGTTCGCCGCCGCCGCAGCCGCCGGTGATCCCCGCGTCGTAGAGCTCCTCGATCCAGTCGGCGAACGTCGACGGGCACGGCACGTCGCCGAAGACGCCCTCGCAGTCGGGCGGCGCGTAGGCGGCGCCCTCGAGCGTCTTCAGCAGGAACACCGCCATCTGCTGCCGCAGCACCGTGTTGTCCGGGCAGTAGTTCAGCGGCGACGCCGAGCAGCCGCCCGTGATCCCGCGGTTGTAGAGGTCCTCGATCCAGGGCGCGAACGGGTCCGCCTGGGGCACGTCCCCGAAGATGCCCACGGCCGGAGGCGGCACGTACGTCGCGCCGTAGCGCGCCTTCAGCAGGAAGACCGCCATCTGCTTGCGCAGCGCCGGGTTGCCCGGACAGTAGCTCGTGCCCCCGCAGCCGCCCGTGACGCCGTTGTGGAAGATCGTCTCGATGAAGGGATAGAAGATGTTGGCGTCCGGCACGTCGCCGAAGCTCGACCCGATGTGGAGCGTCCAGGTCTTCGACGCGCCGTTGGAGAGCGCCTCGTCGAGCGTCGCGTCCCAGTGCGGCGCCGGCCGCGCGACCGGGTTGTCCACCGAGACCTGGTAGCAGTCGAGCGTGGCCAGACAGCCCGCCGTCGCGTTCGACGCGATCGAGCCGTAGCTGGCCGCGCCGTCGGTCAGCGTGTACGTCGCGCCCGCCGGGCCCGTCAGGTTCGAGCCGCGTCCCCGTCAGCGCCAGCGGCGACCGAGTCGCCGTTGAAGTACGACGGCTCCACCACCACCGTCTCGCCCGGCTCCCACACGTCGTTCTGCGACGCCGCGGGCGCCGCCAGCGCGTTGGGCGCGTCGACATCGAGGCCCTCGGCGATCGGCGTGCAGCAGGTGAAGCCGTCCTCGAGAGCGATCGAATCGACCCACCAGCCGGTGGCCGAAACCGTCGTGTCCGAGGCTGCCCGCCACCGGAAGACCACGCTCTGGCCGGCCGCGGCCGCGGGCAGGTTGACCACCGTGGTCAGGTAGGCGCCGGAGTTCCCCGACCAGGCCTGACGCCCGGCGATGGGGCTGCCGTCATTGACGCGATCGTCGCGTTATAGCCGCCGGACACGAAGCTGCCGCCGGCGGCGACGATGTCCTCGAACGGGTTGCCTCCGATCGCGATCTCGAGCACGCCGCCGTCGAAGTTGCTCTCGAGAACGTAGTAGTTGCGGAAGCTCAGCCGCGCCGACGCCGTCGTGATCGGGATCGACGGAGAGTCGAGGTTTCGGTCCGTCACGATGGCCGGATCGTCCACGAACGCCGCGTTGGGCGCCGTGTCCGGCGATGTCGTGTTCGTGACCCACGGCGCCACACCCAGCGTCCCCGACACCGCCCACCCGGCCGGCAAGCGCCGGCGCCACCACCCCGTCGAACGCCTCGACGAGGGCGGCGACGGGTATGCCTGTCGCGAAGGCGTACGCCGAGCGTCCCGAGGTCCGCCGCTCCGTCCTCGAGCTCGAGGGTCGGCGGTCAGGCCGTCGCCGCACACGAGCGTCTCGTCGGCCGTGAACGTGACGTCCGCGCAGACGTCCGCGCCGCCGGCCACGACGAGGCCGAACTCGGCGGGATCCGGGGCGTCGCCGACGCCACCGGTCTCGTCGAGGTCGCCGACGAGGTTCGTCGTGTCCGCGCCGCCGACGTTACGCACACAGAAGTTGACTCGTCACCGTCTCGCCCGGATCGATCCGGCCGTTGCCGGGCGCGCAGTCCTCCGCCACGAGCGTCGCGCCGGCGGAGACGATGATCGGGATCGCCCGTCAGGCACGCATCGAGGACGGTCGTTCCGCCGTCGGTGATGGTCACCGGGCCGCCCCCGGACGTAGTATCCCGTCGCGGAGACGACGGCCGTGTAGTCGCCGGGAGCCAGCCCGAACGAGTAGTTGCCCGACGCGTCGGTCGTCGCGCCGTAGGGGCCCGCCGTCACCGAAGCGCCCGCCAGGGGCAGGCCGCTCCCGCAGACCGTGACCTGGCCCTGGAGCGTGCCCGAAGGGCCCGCGACGCAGCCCGGAAACTTGAAGCTGCCGATGCGCAGGCGCCAGCCGACGGGGCTCGTGACCGGAATGTACTGATTGACGTACCAGAACGTGCAGTCGTCGACGGGATCGACGTTGAACGACGTGTAGTCGCCCCACCGCCCGGCGCTGCTCGTCTGCGAGCCCGTGCCGTTGACGATGCTGCCCTCTCCCTGGGGCAACGTGCCCAGGGGGTCCGCCGGCACGCGGCCGGTGTACCAGACGCTCGGGAACGTCGCGGTGCGCGTCGGAAGCGCTGTAGCCGAGCGCGATGTCGCCGACCGCGTCCATGGCGATCGAGCCCATCCAGCGGTGGATGCCGTCGGTCGCTCCCGGCGCGTAGGTGCCCTGCTGAAAGACGACGGGCGTCGCCGTCGGGGTCGCGGACCTCGTACCAGCGGATGCCCGCCATGCCCGCGACCGCCTCCACCGACTGGTTCGCCACCAGGGACTCGTGCGTTCCGAGGTTGCGGTAGGCCAGCCGGTGCATCAGCCGCTGCCGGTACGACAGGATGTCGACCTTCTGGGCCGTCGCCGGCTGCGGGATGCAGCTCCGGGCCGACGGCGCGCAGGGGAAGATCGAGTCGAACCCGGCGACCGGAAGCGGGCCCGCCAGCGTGAAGGTCGAATTGGCGGGTGTCGCGAAGTCGACGTGGAACTTCCACAGCGTCAGAGCGTCCTGGGGCGCGCCGTAAGGCCCGCCCTGGTCCATGGAGCCCAGGTAGAACTCGGGCGAGCCCGGCGGAGGCAGTGTCGAGCCGTCGAGGTCGGCCGGCAGGAGGCCGTCCCCGATGTTGTAGGGCGTGCCCCCGGGCGGAACCAGAAACGAGATCACCTGCGCCGCCGGGTTGCCGGCGATCATCTGGTCGCGGTTCAGGGCATAGGCGCCGACCCCGGCGAACGTCGACGCGCCGGCGAACTCGCGTGTACTGATGTAGTACGCGTCGGACCAGACGCCGTACTTGGGATAGTCCGGAAAGTTCGTTCCGGTCGAAAAGGCGTAGCGATAGTACGTTCCCATGGGGTCCGCGGACGTCGAGATGGCGACGCAGTTGTAGTACGTCGGTCCGTTGGCGGTGAACTGGGTCAGGATCCAGCGGTCCGCGAGCTGGTCGTGGAGCACGACCGGGTCGCCGGCATTCTCGGTCTGGCATGGGCCGCCGAAGCCGGCCCAGAGCGTGTTGTTCGCCGCCGGCCCGTAGAGCAGGAGGCCCGCCTTGTCGTAGACCGCGAAGTAGAGATTGGACATCGCCACGTAGTGGCTCGGGCCCACGTCGCCCACCGGATCGGGCGGCGACACGTTGGCGATGTTGCCCGGCCCGTCGAAGCTCGCGCTCGGAGCGGGAATCTCGCCCGGGCCGACCCGGGACTGGACGAGCGGATCGATGCTCTGGGGCCCGGGCGGGCCCTCGAGCCCCGTCCAGAGCTCTTCCGGTCCGGTACGCGGCTTCGGCTTGATCGGAAGGGGCGGCATCGAGCGCAGGGGAGGCGAGACGTCGAATCGCGTGGCGATGGTGACGCCCCGGTAGACGCCGGCCGTGACGGCGCCGGTCGAGTCCGTGTCGTTCGCGGACGCGCCTGCCGCCGGCGCGAACGCGACCGCAACCGCGAGGCCGGCCAGCACCCGATTCGCCGATTGCCCGAGTCTCATGCCCGCTCCCTTCCTGACGGAGAACGCGCGGGTCCACACAGCCGTCCGGCGGTTGCGCCAGGTCGACGCCCCATGGAGAGTCCCGCGTTCTCGAAAAGTATGGGACCGACGGTAGCGCCGGCGCCCGGATTAGTCAATGCGCGGCGATGTGTCGGCCGTCACCGCGCCGGCGACTTGAAGACCTGCCCGCCCTTCATGACGAACACGACGCGCTCCGTCGCGCGGATGTCCTTGAGAGGATCGCCGGGAACGGCCACGATGTCGGCTTCCTTGCCGTTCTCCAGCGTGCCGACGCGGTCGGCGAGGCCGAGGAGCTCCGCCGCGACCGGCCCCGCGGCCTTCAGGGCCTGGGCGGGCGTCATGCCCCGCTCGACCATCAGGCCGAACTCCTGCGCGTTCATGCCGTGCGGCGACACGCCCGAGTCGGTCCCGAATGCGATCTTGATCCCCATCCGAACGGCGCGCCGGAACATGTCGTTGTGGGCATCGAGCGCGGCCTTCGCCTTCGCCGCGACCTCCGGCGGGAACCGGTCGAGCTTGCCGCCGGTCCACTGGCCAGCCATGCAGGTCGGCACGAGAAACGTGCCCTTCGACTTCATCAGCGAGAGCGTCTCGTCCGAGAGAAACGAGCCGTGCTCGATCGAGTCGATTCCCGCCTTGACCGCCGACCGCGCGGCGAGGTCGCCGTGGGAGTGCGCGGCGGTCTTGCGCTTCAGGCGGTGGGCCTCGTCGACGATCGCCGAGAGCTCTTCGTCGGTCAGCTGCGGCGCCGAAACGTCGTCGCCGAGCGACAGGACTCCGCCCGAGGCGCACATCTTGATGACGTCGGAGCCGTACTTGACGTCCAGGCGCACGGCCTGCCGGCCTTCGTCGGCGCCGTGGAGGATCCCCTTTTCCATCCCGGGCTCCGGGCCGAAGGTCCTCGGGGGGAACCCGGTGTTGTCGCAGTGGCCGCCCGTCGCGCCGAGCGCGTAACGCGCCACGAGCATCCGCGGCCCTGGAGTGAGTCCGGCGGCGATTGCGTCGCGAAGGCCCACGTCGATGTCGTCCGACGAGCCCACGTCGCGCACGGTGGTGAAGCCGGCTTCGAGCGTCCGCCGCGCATAGACCGCCCCGTAGAACACCTGCTCGGTCGCGGGACGCCGCAACCCCTCGAAGAAGTCCTGCACGTAGCTTTCGCCGGCCTCGCCGGTCATGTGCGTGTGGCTGTCGATGAAGCCCGGCAGCAGCGTCGCGTCGCCGAGGTCGATCACCGTCGCGCCCGCGGGCACGGGCACGCCCGCTCCGATCGCCAGGATCCGCGAGCCCTGGACGAGGACCACGGGGTTGGCGACCGTCGCGTCGGACTTCCCGTCGAACATCCGCGCCGCCCGGATCGCGGTGATCGGCGGAGCGGTCGGAGTCTGGGCGGCGACGCCGCCGGCGCAGAAGCCCAGTGCCAGGACAACGACCCCTGAGGTTTGTCTCACGAACGCCCCCTTCGTCTATACATTGTCGCGGGCCACCGCGCCGCCTCGCGCGAAGTAAACGACCGCCCCGACGGCGAGCGCGAGGCCGCCGGCGATGAAATTCTGCTTCTCGGCCGCCGAGAGAAACACCAGGCAGATGACGAGCGCCGCGATCGGAATCGCGGGGCCCCCGGGCAGGCGGATCGTGCGCGGGGTCGCGGGCATCTTGCGCCGCAGGACCGGAACGGCCAGGCAGGTCCCGATGTAGGTCGCCAGGCGCGCGATCGCGGAGAGCACGGCCAGCTCCTCGGCGACGCCCAGCGCCCCCGGGCGCATCGAGTGGATCACGAAGTCGATCACGATCAGGCCGAGCGCGATCCCCGACTGCGTCAGGATGGCGACGTAGGGCGTGCGGTAGCGCGGGTGGATCTTCGCGAAGACGCGCGGCAGGCGGCCGCCCTCGGCGAGGGCGTAGAGGTAGCGCGGCCCGGCGAGGACGGTGTTGTTGTTGGTGCCGAGGACCGAGAGCGCGGCGCCGACCGTCAGCAGGAGTCCCCCGACGGGGCCGAGAAGGAGTCGCCCGGCATCCGCGAGCGGGGTCTTCGAGACGCCGAGATCCGGAAGCGTCCCCATCGCCGTCAGCTGAACGAGGGTGTAGATCGCCGTGACGATCGCGATCTGGACGATGAGCGCGAACGGCACGTCGCGCTTCGGGTTCTTGAACTCTCCCGCGGGCGCGGCGGTGTTCTCGAATCCCGCGTAAGCGAAGAGGACGAGCAGCGCCGCCTTCGTGAAGTTGCCCGAGGCCGGCGCGGGCACGGGGAAGATCCGGCTCCAATCGATCGCGAAGAGGCCGACCGCGACGAGAATGACGAGGGGCACGAGCTTTCCGAACGCCAGGAAGACCGCCGTCCGCGCCCCGGACTTGACGCCCCGCACGTTGATCCAGGTCAGCAGGGCGAGCTCCAGAAAGATCGTCGCCGCCTGCCCCGCGCCGTGGTTCGCCCCGTCCCAGAGATAGCCCACGGCCCGGGCGAAGAAGACCGAAAGGCTCGCGACAGACGCGATCCGCGCGATCCAGGTCATCCAGCCGACCTCGAAGCCGACGAAATCGCCGAAGGCCGCTCGCGTGTAGACGTAGGCGCCGCCGGGCTTGTCGAAGAGGCTCCCCGCCTCGGCGAAGCAGAGGACGAGAAGCAGCACGGCAAATCCGGCCGCGAGGATCGCCCAGATGCTGGCCGGACCGAGCAGCTGCGCCGCCGCGACCGGCAGGATCAGGTAGACGCCGGACCCGACGACGTCGTTGACCGACAGAGCCACGATCTCCCATCGGGAGACCGCCCGCAGGAACCCGGGCGACGACGGGGGCGAGCTCAAGTTGGCGCGGATTCTAGACCATGGGCCGTCGGCCCGAGGCGCGGGGCAACGAGGGATCCCGAACTTCCTCGAGAGCCTGTCGAGTCCGGGGTCCCTCGCTCCGCTCGGGATGACAGGCGCTATACTCCCCCGCCCCATGCTGCGCGCCGGAATCGTCGGACTGCCCAACGTCGGCAAGTCCACCCTCTTCAACGCCCTGACCCGCACCCGCAAGGCGGAGGCGGCGAACTATCCTTTCTGCACGATCGAGCCCAACGTCGGTGTCGTCACCGTGCCGGATGCGCGCCTCGAGCCGCTCGCGAAGATCTCGAAATCCGAGAAGGTCATCCCGGCGACGATCGAGTTCGTCGACATCGCGGGCCTGGTCAAGGGCGCCGCCCAGGGCGAGGGCCTGGGCAACAAGTTCCTCCAGCACATCCGCGAGGTCGACGCCATCGTCGAGGTCGTGCGCTGCTTCGAGGACAAGGACGTCGTCCACGTGGCCGGGGCGCTCGATCCCATCGCCGACATCCAGACGGTCCAGACCGAGCTCGTCCTCGCCGACATCGACACGGTGACGCGGGCCAGGGAGAAGTTCGAGAAGAACGCCCGCGGCGGCGACAAGGAGGCGAAGGCGTCGCTGGCCGTCGCCGACAAGCTGCTGCCGCACCTCGATTCCGGCCGTCGCGCCCTCTCCCTGACGTTGTCGCCGGAGGAGAAGGCCGCCGCCCGGCCGCTGTTTCTCCTGACGATGAAGCCGATGCTCTACGCCTGCAACGTCGCCGAGGCGGAGCTCGCGACCGCGGAGTCCGCCTCGCCCCACGTGATCGCCGTCCAGGAATACGCCCGCACCCACGCCGGCTCCGAGGCCGTCGTCGTCTCGGCGGCGATCGAGTCGGAGCTCGCCGAGCTGCCGGAGGCGGAGGCGCGCGAGTACCTGGCGCACCTGGGCGTCGCGGACTCCGGCGTCTCCTCGCTCATCCGCGCCGCCTACCACCTGCTCGGCCTGCGCACCTACCTGACGGCCGGCGAGAAGGAGACCCGCGCCTGGACGATCCACGCCGGCGACACCGCTCCCCAGGCCGCCGGCGTCATCCACTCGGACTTCGAGCGCGGGTTCATCAAGGCGGAGACCGTCTCCTACGACGACCTCGTCGCCGCGGGCTCGACAGCCGCCGCCCGGGAGAAGGGCCTGCTCCGCATGGAAGGCAAGGAGTACGTCGTCCAGGATGGCGACGTCATCCTCTTCAAGTTCAATGTTTGAGCCGGGGGCCAGGTCTTGGATGCCGGACCGAGACCCCAAGCCGAAAAAACGAGACCTGACCCCATGAATTTTCGGAGGGCGATCGTGCGGGCGCCGGCCCCGAATTTCGCGGACGGGCTGACGACCGTCGATCTCGGAACGCCGGACGTCGCGAAGGCGCTGGCCCAGCACGAGGCGTACTGCCGCGCCCTGGCCGAACTCGGGCTCGCGCTGACGCGGCTGCCGGCGGACCCTCGATTTCCGGACTCCACGTTCGTCGAGGATGCGGCCGTGCTCACCCCGCGCGGCGCGATCCTGGCGCGGCCCGGGGCTCCGTCGCGCGAGGGCGAGGTCGCCGGCATCGCCGAGGCCCTCGCGCCGTACTTTCCCGCGCCGCGGCGGATCGAGGCGCCCGGCACCCTCGACGGCGGCGACATCTGCGAGGCCGGGACCCACTGGTTCATCGGCGTCTCGGAGCGGACCAACCCCGAGGGCGCCCGGCAGCTCGCGCGGTTTCTCGCCGACGACGGCCTGTCGTCCTCGAGCGTCGACATCCGAGGCGTCGCCGGGATCCTGCACCTGAAGAGCGGGATCTCGTGGCTGTCCGGCCGGCGGCTCGTCGTCATCGATTCGCTGGCCGGCGACCCGGCCTTGGCCGGCTGGGACCTCGTGCGCGTCGACCCGGCCGAGGACTACGCCGCCAACGCCGTCGCCGTCAACGACGCCCTGCTCTTCCCGAAGGGCTTTTCGCGCCTCGAGCGCCGGCTGGCCGATCTCGGATATCGTCCGCTCGTTCTCGAAATGTCGGAATTCCAGAAGATGGACGGCGGCCTGAGTTGCCTCTCGCTGAGGTTCTGAGGCCCGCGCGATGACGCCGCTCGACCGGCGCGAGTTCCTCCGGCTCTCCGGCTTTGCGGCCGCCGGGCTCGCGCTCGACCCCAGGCCCCTCGCCCGCCGCGGATCCCCGCGACGGATCGTGGTCCTCGGCGCCGGGCTCGCCGGCCTGTCCGCGGGGCTGCAGCTGTCCGAGGCGGGACACGACGTCGTGATCCTCGAGGCCCAGCGCCGGCCGGGCGGCCGCGTCCTCACGCTGCGCGAGCCGTTCTCCGACGGCCTCTACGCGGAGGCGGGCGCGGGCCGCATCCCCGAGACGCACAACCTCACCCTCCACTACATCAAGCTCTTCGGCCTGGAGCTCGAGCCCTTCTATCCGGGCCGGGGCAAGCAGGTCCTACTCGTGCGGGGCCGCCGCATCCCGTACACCGACCTCGGCGCGATCGACATGAAGGCGGTCTCGCTCGACCTCACGGCCGAGGACCGCCGCATCGGGCTCGCGGGCCTGGACGCGAAGTACGTAGCCGGCCTGCTCCACCGCCTCGGGGACCTCGAGGCCCCCGGATGGCCGCCGCCGGCCCTCGCCGGGATCGATCGCATGAGCTTCGCGGAGTTCCTCTACCAGAGCGGCGCGACGCCCGACGCCGCCGCCTACATCTCGCTCGGCTTCGAGAAGACGAGCGCGCTCGACAGCCTCCGCGACGCCACCCACCATCACACGAAGACCATGTCGAAGATCCGCGGGGGCAACGACCGCCTCCCGAAGGCCTTCGCCTCCCGCCTCTCCCGCCTGATCCGTTACGGCAGCCCCGTCGTCGCGATCCGCCAGGGCACGGAAGGCGTCGAGGCCGTCGTCGAGACCGCGGCGGGCACGCGCGAGGCGGTCCGGGGGGACCTCATGATCTGCGCGATCCCGTTCACGGTGCTGCGCTCGATCCCCGTCGAGCCGGCGTTTCCCGCGTACAAGCGCGGCGTCATCGACACGATCTCGTCGGGCTCGGTGACCCGCGTGGAGCTGCAGACGCGGCGCCGGTTCTGGGAGGACCGCGGCGAGAACGGCTTCGCGACGATCGACCAGCCCATGGAGATCTGGAGCCCGAGCTGGGACCAGCCCGGCGCGCGCGGCCTCCTGCAGGCCTACGTCTACGAGGACCTGGCGCGGCGGGTCTGCGCCGAGGACGACGCGAGCCGCATCCGCTGGGCGCTCGACACGATCGAGAAGGTCCACCCCGGCCTCGCCGCGAACTTCGAGGGCGGCGTCGCCAAGTGCTGGGACGAGGACCCCTGGGCGCGCGGCGCCTACACGATTTACATGCCGGGCCAGCTTTCCAACGGATGGGCCGAGCTCATCGCGAAGCCCGAGGGAAAAATCCACTTCGCCGGCGAGCACGTCTCGCCCTACCCCGGCTGGATCCAGGGCGCGCTCTGGTCGGGCCATCGCGTGGCCGAAGCGGTCAACGCGAGATAGACGCCTCGCCGCGATTGTGGCCGTCCCGGACTAGCGCGCGGGGGCCTTGCCGGCGGTGAAGCGTTCGTAGAGCTCGACCTCCGTCCGGCTCCCGATCGCCAGCGGCATCCGGGCGTGAAGCGAGTCCGGGACGACGTCCAGCGCGCGCTGCGATCCGGTCGAGGCGCGCCCACCCGCCTGCTCGACCACGAACGCGAGAGGATGACACTCGTAGAGCACGCGGAGCTTGCCCGAGGACCGGCCGCCCGGCGCGCCGTCGGCCGGATACAGGTAGATGCCGCCCTCGAGCAGGAACCGGTGCACGTCGGCGACGAGCGAGGCCGAGTAGCGCGTGGAGTAAGGCCGGCCGGTCGCCCGGTCGGGTGTCTTCAGGTACTCGACGAACTCGCGCACCGGCGGCGCCCAGGAGTGCGCCCTTCCCTCGTTGACCGCGTAGGAGCGCCCCCGCTCCGGCATCCGCACGCTCTTTCGCGTCAACAGGAACTCGCCGATCGCGGGGTCGAGCGTGAAGAGATGGACGCCGTCGCCGGTCGAGTAGACGAGGAGAACCGCGGGCCCGAAGAGCACGTAGCCGGCCGCGACCTGGTCCTTACCGGAACGCAGCAGGTCCCCCGGCCCGCCGTCCCGCCGCGGGCGCACGGAGAAGATCATCCCGAGCGTGCCGTTGACGTCGATGTTGGACGAGCCGTCGAGCGGGTCGAAGAGCACGGCGTAGCCGCCGCCCGCGGGCCCCGTGGCGTAGACGACCGGCTCCTCCATCTCCTCGGAGGCGGCCAGCGTCACGAGCCGGCCGTAGTCGAAGGTCTCGACCAGGATCTCGTTGGCGACGACGTCGAGCTTCTTCTGCTCCTCGTCCTGCACGTTGACGGAGCCCGCGACCCCCAGCGACCCGGTCAGTCCGGCGCGCGAAAGCGCGCTCGCGATCCGCTTGCCCGCCACGCCGAAGCGCATCAGCAGGAGCGAGAGCTCCCCGGTGGCGCCGGGCGAGACCTGCTGCTCCTCGAGAATGAACCGGTCGAGGGTGATCGGCGCGCCGCTCATCGCTGCCGGAGGGCTACGACTTCGGATTCTGCCGGGTCATCTTCCAGCGGCCGGTCGAGATCGTTTCCTTGCCCGTGGGGTTCGTCGTGAACGTCCCTTCGATGGTGTCCCCGGAGACGCGGCCGACGAAGGTCGTCTCCACCTGGCAGTCGCACGAAGGGTCGTGGTAGGGGTCCATCGTCCCCTTGACCACGCCGCCCTCGGCGTTGACGAAGCTGATCTGGAGGACCTGGGGCATCGTGGCCAGCGGATCGGAGCCGGCGGCCGGGGGCGGCGCGCCGAACCCGCCCTTCGGCACCATGAGCACGTCGCCCCGCGCGACCTTGTCGCCCGACTTGATCTCGAAGGTGATCGAGCCCGACCGGCCCGTCTCGGTGCTCGAGTAGTCGCCCTGCCACTTTCCGACGAGGGCCGAAACGTCCGAGCCCGCCACGGGAACGGCGGGGGCCGGATTGTCCGGCGGCTTGTCGGAGGCACAGGACCAGGAAACGGCGGCCGTCAGCAGGACGGCGGCGATGCGGTTCAGGCGCGACATGGAGAGCCCTCCCGGACCGTCATCTTTTCACAGTCGTCGTGTCGCGCACCCACTCGCGCCAGGCGGGCTTGGGCTTCCCGTCGAGCTCCTGCAGGCCGCGGTTGGCGAGGAACGCGCGCCGCCGGCGCTCCGCCGGGCGAGGCGTCGGCCGAGAGGGCCGGGGGGTCCGCGGCGACGTCCCGCAGCGCGACGTATCGGGCGAAGAGCAGCGCGCCGGCTTGCGACTTGCCCAGAAAGGCCCGAAACCGCCGCACGAACTCCGCCTGGCGGTCCGGGCTCGAGGCGTTCTCCGTGGACGAGGAGTAGCTGACGACGGGAAACGCGATCGGCCGACCGGCCGCGTTCCTGACCAGGGCCGCCCAGTCCGAGTCGAGGGCGGCGGGAGCGCGCTGTTCGTAGGGCGACCCCGGGACGAACGGCGAATAGTCGTAGAGAAGGAGCGGGCTCCTCTGGTGGAGGGCGGCCGCGACGTCGGGGGCCGCGCTGTCCATGGGCGCCGCCGTCGCGACGCCGACGAGCAGCCGCGGCGACTTCTTCTTCAGGAACTGGACCGCTCCGTCGAAGAGGCGGCGGTAGGCGCGCAGCTCCTCGGGCCGGTCGGCGAAGTACGCGTCGGCGCCTTCCCCGAGCGAGAGCGTCTCGAAGTCGAGCAGCGCCGGTCGCAGCGCGTCGAGGAGGCCGCCGAGGCGCACCGACAGCTTCGGGTCGTCGAAGGCGACGCCGGCCAGGTCCGCCGGGCACGTCGCGCGACGTCTCGGTCACCAGGGGCAGGTCCAGGTGCAGGACCGCCCCCGACTGGCGCAGGAGCCGCGCCGTGCGCGTGATCTCGTCGATGCGGTACCGCCGCGGCGCGGGCTCCGCGGCCGCCCACGAGAGCTCGAGCGCGAAGAAGTTCGCGCCCGTGCGCCGCACCATCTCGAGCGCGGCCTGGCGCGCCGCCGGGGACGCGCCCGGTTCGAGGTTGACGGCGATGCCGGCGGCGGGTGCCGGGGCGCGCGAAGGCGCGGGGGCGGCGGCCACCAGGGCCAGGGCGGCGAGCAGGCCGCGGCGCCTGAGCCCGGGGCCGTTCACGCCGAGGGCGATCCCACCAGAACGGCCGGCCCCGACGGCGCCGGAACGCCGCCGCGCGGCTCGATCGTGACCGCGAAGTTCTGGGCTCCGCGGCTCCGGGAACTCGGTCGACTCGAAAAGCGCGCGTCCCTGCGCGATCGGGGTCGAAGACTCCGGCCGCGACGGGCTTGCCCTTCTGAAAGACCCACAGCTCGTACTGCCGGTCGGACGGCAGCGGCTCCAGGTTCGACGCGACGATGATGCCGCGCCGCGCGCGCTCGCTCCAGAAGACGCGGGCGCGCGCCTGCGGCTGCGGGTCCTTGCCGCCGAGGATCATCATCTGCACGTCGTCGCTCTCGAGCACGCGCGCGCGGAGCGTCCGCTCGGCCAGAGCCGTCTCGGCCGAGCGCAGCCGGTCGCCGAGCTGTGCCGTCCGGCTCCGCAGATCCTCGCGCTCGCGACGCAGGCGCGCGTCGTCGAGGCCGACCGCCGCGAGAAGCAGTGCCGCCGCGGCCGCGAGCGCGCGCCACACGGAGGGCGCGCGCGCCGCCGCGGGTCGGGGCGCCACCCGCGCGGGCCCGAGGGACGCGAGGATGCTCGCGCGAAGCTCCGGCGGGGGCGCCGCCTCCGCGCCGGCGGCCGCCAGGGCCGTCGCCGCCCCGCGGAAGTCCGCCAGCAGCTCCTCGCACCGGGCGCAGCCTTCGCCCAGGTGCCGCTCGAGCTCCGCCCGGTCCTCGCCGAGCGGCATCCCGAGCGCCAGCGCGGCGACGTGGTCTTCGTGCCGCTCGTTATGCGCCATCGTTCCCACTCCCCCAGTACGGACGCATCCGCTCCCGGAGTTTCATCAGCCCGAGCCGCACGCGGGTCTTGACGGTGCCGAGCGGGCTCGAGGTCCGCTCCGCGATCTCCTGGTGCGTCAGGCCTTCGAAATACGCCAGTTCCAGCGCACGGCGCTGGTCCTCGGGCAGCTGCTGGACCGCCGAACGGCAGAGCACCTCCCACTGCCTTCCCGCCGAGCTCGCCTCGATGTCCTCGCTCGAGGCCGGAGGCTCGGCGAGCTCCTCGAGGCTCCGGACCTCGGGGCGCGAGGCGCCGCGCCGCGTGCGAAGCCGGTCGATCGCACGGCTGCGCGTCACGATGAGCAGCCAGGTCAGGACGCTGCCCCGGGCCGGGTCGAAGGAAGCCGCCGAGCGCCAGACGAAGAGGAACACTTCCTGGAGGACTTCCTCGGCCTCGCCTCCGTCGCCGAGCACGCGACGCGCCAGGGCGAGGAGCCGCCCCGCGTGGCGGTCGTAGAGCTCCCCGAGAGCATCCGCGTCGCGGCCCTCGACGCGTGCCATCAACGGGCGGTCGGGGTCGTCGCGTCTCGGACTCATGAAACCTGGACGAAGGTCACGGAAATCGCGCGCAGCTTACATCATGGCCCTGGCCCGGCCGTCACGACGCCGAACTCGGGCGACGACCGGGTCCACGACGACGCTCCGACGCAGTTCGCCCGGGTTCCCGTGGACGCTCGATCGATCCCCTTCTCCCCTGCGCTTGCGCCCCGGTCGCGAGATCCGGCCGGGGCGCCCCTTTTTCGTTTCGGCCTCCGGGCTTAGGATCGCGGGAAAGGGGGACCCCATGCGCCGACGCGACCTTTTCCGGGAGGCCGGGAAGACCGGCCTGGCTCTGGGCCTCGCGGCCGCCGGGCGGCCGTTGCTCGCAATGCCGGACGCCCCGTCCGCCGCCGACGACCTGACGCTCATGAACACGGCGCTCGCGCTCGAGCACGAGGCCATCTGGGCCTACGGCCTCGCCGGCGGGAGCGGCCTGCTGTCGGCGAAGGCGAAGGACGTCGGCCTGCTCTTCCAGGGAAGCCACGAGGGGCACCGGGACCTGCTCGCCGACGCCGTGAAGCGCAAGGGCGGCTCGCCCGTCGAGCCGAAGAAGGAGTACGTCTTCGGTGTCCCGCTCGCCAACGAGGCGGACGTCCTGGAGCTCGCTTTCAAGCTCGAGGTCGGAGCCGCTCGCGTCTACCTATACGTGGTCGACCGTTTCCAGGACCGGGCCCTCTCCGGCTCGGCGTCCCGGATCCTCGCGGACGAGGTCCTGCACGCGACGGTGCTGCGCAGCGTGCTCGGACGGGACGTGGTGCCGGGGTTCCGGCTGATCGAGAACTAGGGTCCTTTGGGAGCGCAGACTCGGGTCAGCGCCGGTCCGGGATCGCGACCGGGCCTTCCTTCAGGTCTTCCTGGATGATGCGGTCGAGGAACATCTCGCGCACGCCCTCTCTGCCCCCCGCCTTGAACGCGCGCCGGACCTGGGCGGGCTTCAGGGCGATGCCCGTCATGGTCTTCAGGTACTGGCAGAAGACGTACGCGCGGGAGCGAAACGAGACGATCAGGAGGCCGAGCAGCAGCGCCGCTCCGCCCAGGACCATCCAGTCGGACTGGCTGACGAGCTCGAAGGCGTCGGACATGGGGATTCTCCGATCTCAGGGTAGCAGAATTCCCCCGGAATTCGACGATTCAGCGCCGGGGGAGGCGTTCGAGGAACTCCCGGGCGACCTCGCGGGGCGCGCGGCGGTCCCGGTCCACCGCGGCATTCATCCGGCGCATCGCGTCGGCGGAGATCGCGCCCGAGAGCCGCTCGAGCGCCCGCCGGGCGCGCGTGTCTTCGAGCACCCCGGCGCGCGCGACGAACGCGGCCTCGTACGGCGGGAAGTAGCGGCGGTCGTCCTCGAGCACGGCCAGCTCCATGGCCGCGATGAGCCCGTCGGTGGAGTTGCCGGCGACGACGTCGATCCGGCCCTGGTCGAGCGCCGAGTAGAGAAGACCCAGGTCCATCTCGCGCGGCCGCGCCGTGAACGCGAGCCCGTACGCCGCGGCGAGCCCCGTCCAGCCGTCCGCGCGCTCCACGAACTCGTAGCCGAACCCCGGAACGAGCTCCGGGTGGCGGGCGAGGTCCGAGATCCTCGAGACGGCGAGCCGCCGGGCCGCGTCGCCGCGCATGACGAGCGCGAACGTGTTCTCGAAGCCGAGCGGCGGCAGCCAGGCGAGGTTCCAGCGGCGCGCGTATTCGCGCGAGACCGCTTCGCGCACGCGCGCGGGATCGCTCACCGGCTTCTCCTTGAGGATTGCCGTGAACGCGGTCCCCGTGTACTCCGGGTACAGGTCGAGCTCGCCCGCGGTCAGCGCCTCGTGGCAGACGAACGTCCCGCCGAGGTCGAGCTTGCGCTCGACCCGCAGGCCCTCGGCCTCGAGCGTCTGCGCCGCGATCTCGCCGAGGATCACCTGCTCGGTGAAGTTCTTCGAGCCGACCTTCAGCGCCCCGCGGTCCCGGCACGCGGCCGCGAGAAGGACCGCCGCGAGCAGGGCCGCCCGCTTCATGCGCCCGGCCCCCACTTCTTCTCGACCGCCGACAACGCCGCGTCGGCGGCGAGCGCCAGGACGGCGGCCGGCAGCGCGCCGGCGAGGATGAGGCGGTGGTCGACGGTGGCGACGCCGCGAAAGATCAGCACGCCGAGGCCGCCCGCGCCGATCGCCGCCGCGATGGTCGCCAGACCGATGCCGACGACCACCGCGATTCGGATGCCGGCGAGCAGGACCGGAAACGCCAGCGGCAGCTCGACGGAGGCGAGGCGCTGCCGGTCCGTCATGCCGAGACCGGTCGCGGCCTCGACGACCGCGGGATCGACCGAGCGGATCCCGGCGTAGGTGTTGCGGAGGATCGGGAGCAGCGAGTACACGACGAGGGCCACGATCGCGGTCCGCGCGCCGATGCCGCCGAGAAACGGGATCGGGATCAGAAACCCGAAAAGCGCGAGGCTCGGAATCGTCTGGACGACGTTGGCCACGGCGAGGACCGGGCGCGCCAGGCGCGGGCGGCGGGTCAGGACGATGCCGAGCGGCACGCCGATCGCGATCGCGATCGACGCCGCGGCGGCGACGAGGACGAGGTGCTGCGCGCGTCAGGGCCGCGATCTCGCCGCGCCGCTCCCAGAGAAACCGCACCAGCTCGCTCACGCGGAAAACTCCGCGACGAACTCGCGCACGAACGCGTCCGCCGGGCGCGCGACGATGTCCGTCCCGCGTCCCGACCTGGCGCAGGCGGCCGCTCGTGCAGCACCGCGATCCGGTCCGCCAGGCGGAACGCCTCGTGGAGGTCGTGCGTCACGAGGAGCACCGCGGCGGAGAGCGTGCGCTTCCAGCCCTGGAACTCGCGCTGGATCGCCCGCCGCGCGAGTGGATCGAGCGCGCCGAACGGCTCGTCCATGAGCACGAGCGGCGGATCGGCAGCGAGCGCTCGCGCGACCCCGACGCGCTGGCGCTCCCCGCCCGACAGCTCCCGCGGCCGGCGATCCGCGAACTCGGACGGCGGCAGCCCGACGGTCGCGAGAATCTCCTCGGCGCGCGCGCGGCGCCTTCCGGCGGGCCAGCCGAGCAGCCGCGGCACCGTCTCCACGTTCTCGCGGACGGAGCGGTGCGGAAAGAGCCCGCCCTCCTGGATCACGTAGCCGATCCGCCGCCGGAGCTCGACCGCGTCCTGCTCGCGGGCCGCGCGCCCGAAGACCCGCACCTCCCCCCCGTCCGGCTCGAGCAGGCGGTTGGCGAGCTTCAGGGCCGTCGTCTTGCCGCTTCCCGAGGGGCCGACGAGCGCCAGGGTCTCCCCGGCGGCGACCGAGAGCGTCACGCCGTCGAGAACGGGGCGCCGCGCCGAGAACCCCTTGACGACTTCGACGAACTCGAGCGCGGCGGCCGCCACCGGCTAGAATCGCTCCATGCCGGAAGTCTACGACGCGGTCGTCATCGGCGGCGGGCCCGGAGGGTCGACCGTGGCCACCGCGCTCGCGCGGGCGGGGCGGCGCGTCGTTCTGCTCGAGCGCGAGAAGTTCCCGCGCTTCCACGTGGGCGAGTCGCTCCTGCCGTTCTCCCTGCCCATCTTCGACCGGCTCGGCGTGCACGAAAAGATCCGAGCCGCGGGCTATCAGACCAAGTACGGCGCTTACTTCTGGAACGAGTCCAACGGCACCACGCGCCCCGTCGTCTTCGCCGAGGCGCGGGACCCGAACCATCCGATGGCCTACCAGGTCAAGCGCGCCGACTTCGACGACCTGCTGCTCCGGCACGCGGCCTCCTGCGGGGCACAGGTGCGCGAAGAGACCGCCGTCGAGGACGTGCTCTTCGAGGGCGGGCGCGCCGTCGGCGTCCGGGCGCGAGCGCGGGACGGCGCCGCCGAGGAGATCCGCGCCCGCGTGGTCGTCGACGCGTCCGGCCAGGGCGCGTTCCTCTCGCGCAAGCTCGGGATCCGCAGCTTCGACCCGAAGTTGAAGCGCGCGGCGCTCTTCGCGCACTACGAGGGCATGCGGTGGCCCGAAGGAAGACGCCCCGGCGACATCCTCCTCCCGATCGACCAGGGCGTCTGGTACTGGATCATTCCGTTCTCCGACGGGACCTGCAGCGTGGGCGGCGTCTTCGATCCGTCCGAGGTCCGCTTCTCCGAGGGGGCCTCTTCGGAGACGAAGTACGACGAGCTCCTCGCCCGTTCGCCGCGGGTGATCGGGCTGCTGTCGGGAGCGCGCCGGGCCTCCGGCGTCCACGGCGTCTCCGACTACTCGGCCCGGTCGGAGAAGCTCGGCGGCGACGGCTGGGCGCTCGTCGGCGACGCGGCGGCGTTTCTGGACCCGGTTTTTTCGACCGGCGTTTTCCTCGCGATGGCGACCGGCGAGCGGGCCGCCCGCGCGATCGACCGGGCCCTCGCGCGCCGCGGCCGCGTCGACGCGCGGGACTTCGCCGCCTACGAGCGGCAGGCCAGGCGCATGGTCGGCCGCTTCCGGAAGTTCGTCTACAACTTCTACGACCCCGTCTTCTTCGAGGCGTTCACGACGCCGCGGCCGCCCGAGTCGATCCGCGCGGCCGTCGTCACGGTGCTCGCGGGCGGCGTCGAGCGCGGCTCGCTCGCGATGTGGCTCTGGACCCGGCTGATGTTCGTCGGCGTCGCGATCGACCGCTTCACGCGACGCTGGCGCGGCATTCCCGCGCGCGCCTCAGCTTCCTAGGAGCGCTTTCTTCAGGTCGTCCTGGATCGGGTTGGGGCCCAGCCACACCGCGAACAGGGCGTCTGCGAAATCCCGTCCTTCGATGGTGCCGACGTCGGTCCCGCGCACGTTGACCACCGTTCCCTTGTCGGGCACCCACGTCAGGCTGAGCTGATCGCCCTCCTTGAGGTCCGGGATCATGGTCGCGAGCTTGGCCAGGCGGGGCTGCAGCTGCGGCAGCGCCGCCTTCGAGTTGAGCTCGAAGCCGTCGGCGATCGCGCCGCTGACGCTCGAGCCCTTCACGTCGCGCAGCATCCAGAGGTGCATGCGCTTGGCGTCGCTCGACGCGAGCAGAGCGGAGGCGTCCTTCGAAGGCGTCTCGACGTAGAGACCGGCGACGTACACCTTGAAGATGGCCTTCTTGCGCACGCCGGCGCCGTTCAACTTGAGGGCCGTCCCGTCGACGGTCATCGTGTCCGGCACCTTCACCCCCGCCACGTCGAGCGCGGACGCGACGCCCGCCACGAGAACGAGCATTCCGGCCAGGAGCGACATTCTTCTCATGATTCCTCCGCGCGCATTCTATGAGACGTTGCCGCGCCTACGGCCACTGTAGGCCGAGGGCCTTGGCCAGAAACACCGCCATCTGGCCGCGGGTGAGCGGCACCGTCCGGGCAGAAGTTGCCGCCGCCGCAACCGGCCGTGATCCCCGAGGCCGCGAGCGCCTCGACGAACTGGAAGAACGGGTGGTCGGTCGGGACGTCGAGAAAGCTCGCGACGGGCGGCGCGGGGCTGACCTGGAGCAGGTAGCCCACGAGCACGCCCGCGCAGCGCTCGGATCCGTCGACCGGCTGGGTGTCGCAGCGGAGAAAGTAGGACTGGTCGATGGGGTCGAAGACGATGTCGTCCGGGGTCAGGTCGGCGCTCTGCGTGCCCGCTCCGCCCGCAAAAGCGTCGCCCGAGCAGATGAACCCGCCAAACAGGCAGTCGGCCGGGCCCGCTCCCGCCGCCGGGTGGAAGACGCAGTTGCCCCCGAACCGGTCGCATGCCGTCAGGTTGGCGCTCACGGACCCGGCGGCGTTGGTGTCGACGAAGTCGAAGTCCAGGGAAACGATCCGCGCCCCGGACGGCAGAGAGAGCGGCGCGTAGAAGACGCTCAGCCCCGAGGTGCCCCAGCGCGTGCCGAAATTGCCCGAGTACGCGATGTCCGAGTCGACCGGCAGGAACGCGACCGCCGGCACCCGCAGATACGAAACGCCCGACACGCCATAGGTCTTCGGCCGGACCAGCGCGGCGTCCGCCCGCGCCCCCTCCGCGAGCCCGAGCGCGAGCACGAAGCCGAGGGAGCGAATCCGTCGAGTGTTCATGGCCCGATTTTACGCCGGCCGCAGACTCAGCCTGCCGTGTACCGGGCTTTGGCCAGATCGACGATCTCGGAGATGAGCTGCGTGTAGGTCCGGCCGGCCTTCCGGGCCGCCATGTGGAACTCGGCGCCCGAAGAGAGCCAGGGGTTCGGATTGGCCTCGATGACGTAGACCTCCCCCTTGTTGGTCAGGCGCATGTCGATGCGGCCGTAGTCGCGCAGCTTCAGGGCCTGGTAGACCGCCAGGGCGGTGTCGGAGAGCCGCTTGGCCGTCTCCTCGTCGAGGTCCTCCGCCGGGGCCGACTTGGTGACGCGATACGCCTCGGTGTCCTTCTCCCACTTCACTTCCTTGCCGGCGATCTTCGGCGTGCCCTCGGGCAGGCGGGAGAGGTCGAGCTCGACCATCGGGAGGACCTCCGGGTTCTCGTTGCCGAGGACGGCGGCGTACATCTCGCGCCCCTCGATGTACTCCTCGATCAGGGCCGGCGCATCGAACTCCTCGTGGATGTAGTGGATCCGCTCCATGAGCTCCTTGACCGAGCCGACGACCGAGTCGTTGTCGATGCCGATGGAGCCGTCCTCGGAGGTCGGCTTGACGATCAGGGGAAACGCGATGTCGTGGGAGTGGTCGAGCTTGCCGCGGTACGAGGTCGCGAAGAAGGGCGTCCGGATCCCGTGGAACGCGAAGATCTTCTTGGCGAGCGCCTTGTCCTGGGCGAGGTAGAGCGCGTGCGGCCCGGCGCCCGTGTAGGGCTTGCCGAGCAGATCGAGGTAGGCGGCGAGGTTCATGTCCATCGTGTCGTCGCCGGCGTAGGACTCGGTCAGGTTGAAGACGAGGTCCGCATCGCAACGCGCGAGCGCGATCAGGGACTGGTCCCGGCCGTCGACGACCTGGTAGGCGGCCTCGTGGCCGAGCTTCGACGAGGGCCTCGAGGATCTCCTCGCGGTCGTGCTTCTCCTTCTTCTTCTTCCGGGGCACCTTGCCGCGCGCCTTCGAGGGCTTCTCGGGCGGGGGCGGCGGGCGGCTCGGCCGCCTCCTCCCAGACGTCGTAGAGGACCGCGATCTTGAGTTTCTCCCGGCTCATTCGCTTTCCTCCCTCCCGCTCACGGTTGGACGAATTGGCCGCGCGCCAGGTAGTTCATCGCGAGCGCCGTGGCGTAGACGGTCACCTCGGTCAGGTGCTCCTTCTCGGTCTTGACGGCGGCCCGCAGGTCGAGCTCCCCGACGCGCGTTTCGATCGACTCGATCAGGCGCTTGACGAGCGGGCGCTGCACGCCCGTCCAGTACGTCACCTTGTCGACGAGCACCTTGCGGTTCTCGCGGAGAAGGTCGCCCGCCGGCCGGACGCCCCTCTTCTTGCGGCGCGACACCTTGAAGATGTCGACGAGGTCGGTGTCGAGCGCGAGCTCCACGGCGTGGCCCTGCTCCTCGATCGCCTGCTTGTAGAAGTCCTCGACCGTGGTCTCCATCTCCTCGACGGTCACGTCCGTGTGGCCGCGTTTGCGCAGGGGCTCGGCGGCGCGGAACCGCCGGGCCATGCGGTCGACGTACCGGAGCTTGGCGAGCGCGCTCCACCCCTTGTAGCGCTTGCGCCACTGGGACCGGGGCGTCAGCCACACGGCGAATGTCTCGGCGAAGTCCTCGTCCGGGTGCTTCTGCGCGTACCAGCCCGCGATGTGCCGGACGTAGCGGCGCGAGAACGGCACCGGGCGATAGGCGTCGCGATACGGACGCCGAAACGGGCCGAACAGGTCGCGCCACTCGGGCGTGCGGTAGAGGAGGTAGGCGTAGTTGAAGGCGTGCCCCGCCTCGTGGCGCAGGTACATCATGATCTCGTCCCGGTCCTCGAGGTCGTTCATCTCCTTCTCGAGGCGCGCGAGCTTGGGGTCGGCGAGGTAGAACGGGACGCCGATCACGGGCTCGCCCGACGGGCAGCCCCACTCGTCCGAGAGGTAGACGAGCGGACGGAACTTCGAGAGGCCTTTGCGCTCGAGCTCCCGGTAGAGCTGGTGCACGAGGCGCTCGATCGGGGAGCCTTCGAGCTTGAGCCCGAGTTCCTTGATGGGTTTGGTCAGGAGCTCCTGGACGTCGGGCGGGGCTTTTTCGAAGGCGCGCAACGAACTTCGACTGAGGGTAACACAGAACGCGCGCGCGACGCGATGCGGTCGGCCGCGCGCGACGCGGCGCTACAATGTTCGACGCTTCGAGCAACGAGACGACGAGGAGGAATCGACATGGCGGAACCCACCATCAAGGTCATTCCGAACGGTCCGTATCGCGTGACCGGACCGACGAAGGTCACGGACCCGCAGGGCAACGCGATCGACGTCGAAGACGGCCGCGCGATTTCCCTCTGCCGCTGCGGCGGCTCGGAGAACAAACCGTACTGCGACGGAACCCACGGGAAGATCGGGTTCCAGGCGTCCGAGCCGGTGACGAAGTAGCCCGCACGCCGCGAGCGTGATCGCTCCGACGCTTCTCCCGCCGTTCTCCTGCTGCCGGCCGCGCCCGTCGGCGGTCGCGCCGAGCCTCGACGGCCGATCTCGACGGCGACGGACGCGCCGAGAGCGTCACGGCCGCGCCGGCGCGCGGCGTCCGTGCGCATCCAGGTCCGCGACGCCGAGGCCGGAAGCTCGCCGACGCGAAGGCGCCGGCGCCGGCGGGCGACGTCGTCGACGCTCGCGCTGACGTCGGGGCCTCTCGGCAGCTCGGGTGCGCTCGTCGAAGTCGTGGCCGGCGACCGACGTCGCGGGAGTGCCGGACCATTCTGGCGGTATCGCGACGGCGCGCTCACGAAGCTGCCTCTGCGCGACGCGGCAGGAAAGCCGCTGCCCGACTGCGCGGGCCCGGCCGGCTGGACCTCCCGCTGGGAAGGCGCCGGCGGCGGCCGGCCCGCGGCCTGGGTGCGCGAGCGCGCGGAGACCGTCGAGGCCGGCGACGCTCACGACCCGCGAGGCGTACGCCTTCGCCGGATTCAGCCTCGACTTCGATGCGGCGCGCTCGGCGGCCGAGATCGCGGGCGTGCCGATCCCCGCGTGGTACGCGGCGACGCTCTACTCCCGCACGGCGCTCGAGATCCTCTACTCGCGATTCCACCTCGAGGCGATGCGCGCCGAGCCCACGCTGACGATCGAGGCGGACCGGCGGCGCGGCGTCTTCGCGCTTCGGCTCGCCGGACCGCGGGGCGAGCTCCGGGCGCCGGTCGAGTCCTAGGCGGCGTCCTCCGGGAGCGCGACGCTCGGCGTCCGCGCCGGCGACCGGACCGCCCGGGCCCGGGCCCGGCTCGCCGGCGAGGGCGACTCCGTTCCGCTCTCGGTCGTCGTCGACGGTTTCGGCCCGGACTGGGACCGCTCCTACTCGCCGGCCGGCGCCTGGCGCGGCGGGGCGCGGCAGATTTTTCCGACCGCCGCCGACGAGCTCGCGACGCAGTACGTGGCCGGTCGCCTGGTCCGACCCGCTCGGGCGCATCGAGACGTTCTCGGTCGAGGGCGGCGACCCGCCCTACCGCCTGCGCAGCGGCGGCGGCGCCGACTACGTCGTCGACTTCGACGGAGCGATTCCCCCGTTCGACGCGCTGCTTCTGCCGGCGGATGCCTCGGCGGGCCGCGCCTGGGGCCTCGTCTTCCGGGGCCCCAACGCGCTCGAGCGCGTGCCCGCCGCCTGCGCCGGCGCTGTGCCCCGCGCGCCGTGCCGCGCCGACGGGGAACCGGAGACGCTTCGCCGGATGGGGGCCCGCATCAACGTTCGTTAGCGCATCTACGGGTTGACGGGCGGGGCACGTCCCTCTAACCTTCGACAGGACAAAGATCTGTGATCCAACTCTGGTACGTGGGGCTCGTCGTCCAGACGGTCGGCGCGGGACTTCTCGCGGTCATCTTTCTGTATCTATCCCGCGGGAAGGGCAACCGCGTCCTCGGGGCCGCGGGGGTCGGCTGGCTGTTCCTCTTCCTGTCCCTGCTCGGGATGCTCGCCGCGCCCCGCGTCGGCCTCCCCTTCGACAAGGAGATCTTCCAGGCCTTCAGCCTCCTCTATCTCGTGGCGCTCGGGGTGGCCGCCATCCGCATGGACCGCGACGTCTCGCTCGTCAAGCCGCTCGCGGTCACGGCCATCGCCGCGCTGCCGGTTTCCTTTCTCATCACGCAGACCGCGCGAACCGACGAGCGGTTCTTCCTGGTGCATCTCGGAATCCTCGCGATCGGCTGGCTCGTCATCGCGGTCTTCATCTTCCAGAGCCCCCGGGCGGGTCTCGGCCGGCAGTTCTCGGGGCTGCTCGCGCTGCTGAACTCCGCCGTCCAGTTCTCCTCGGTGGTCATCCTCTCGGTCACGCCCGGGCAGGCCGGAAAAGTCCGGCCGCTCATCGAGTACAGCGGGTTCTTCGACGTGCTGCTCGAGATGCTCTTCGGCATCGGGCTGATCATCTGGGCGATGGAAGACACCGAGCGGCGTCTGGCCGCCCTCCACGCCCGGACGGTGGACGACACGCGGCGGTCGAAGCGCAAGGCGACCCTCGACCCGCTGACCGAAACGCACAACCGCTTCTTCCTCGACGAAATCAAGCCCCAGCTCGAGTCGAGCGACACCGGCGGCTCGATCGTGTTGATCGACGTCGACGGCCTCAAGCGGATCAACGACACCGAGGGACACGAGGAAGGCGACCGCGCGATCTGGACGGTCGCCAACGCGATCAAGAAGCTCGTCCGCGGCAACGACCACGTCATCCGGTGGGGCGGCGACGAGTTCCTGGTGATCCTCCCCGGCATGGACGAAGAGCTCGCCCGCCGGCGCTTCTACATGCTTCCGTCCAAGATCGACGAGGTCAAGCAGTCGGCGCGCCCGGGCGGCCGGCCGTACACCAGGTTTCTCGCCGCCTCGGTCGGCATTCACATCTATTCGAAGCGGATCCCGATCGACGTCGCGATCTCCCAGGCGGACCGCGTCATGTACGAGCGAAAGCGCGCGCACCGCGAGCTGCGCGGGCCCGCCGGAGAAAGGAATCCATGAACTATTTCTGGGGCATCTGCGCCGCCTGCGGATGTCAGGTGACGATCCAGTACGCCGACGCGCCCGACCGGCTCGTCGGGTCGGTGCGCCGCTGGTCGAACGACCGCGCCGTCAACGACGGCCGGCGCCTCGAGGTGCCGCGCGCCTCGGTTTCTCCCGACGGCGGCTTCTCGGCGTCGTGCGTGTGCGGAGCGACGGTCGCGGTGGCCGGCGCCGGCGATCGAGCGCGCGACGACGGAGCGTCCGGCGGTCTAGGGTTCCGAGGCGGCGCCAGGACGACGATCGTGGCGCCCGTCCCGCCCCGCCCCGGCGGCGCGTCGAAGTAGTCCGCGACATCGCTTCGCGACGCGAGGAACCGACGGACCTCGGCGCGGCGGGCGCCCGTCCCCTTCCCGTGGATGAGGCGGACCTCGCGAAATCCGGCCCCCCGGGCCTCCGCCAGATAGTCCGCCACGACCGACACGACGTCCCGGGGACGGAACGAGTGCAGGTCGAAGGCGTCCTCGATCGGGATCCGCTTCATCACCGGGCGCCCGGTAGGCTAGCAGGCTGCTGAAAAAGGGTGTGGGATGGCGTTACGAGCGCCGCGGGGTCAGATGCAAGGAAGCGCGACGACGGCGATGCCTTTGCATCGTCGAGGAGCGATGACGCCGCAGATGGCCCCGCGCCGCCGTAACCCGAAGGGTGGCCGGCACTTTGCCGGCGCCCGCTGAAAGCCCATGCGCTACCGAACACTCGGCCCGGATCGGACGCCGGATGCAAAGTGCCGGACACGACGCCCGCATCCATTTTTCAGCAGCCTGCTAGATCTCCTCGATCTCCACCGTGAGCGGCATCGCCGCCCGGGCGACCTTCGAGATGATGCAGTACTTCTCGGCGAGCGAGAGCGTCTTCTCGACCTTCGGCCGGTCGGCCGCGAGCAGCGCCGCCGGCACGCGGACGCGGATGACGGCCTTCTGCATGCGAAAGCCGCCTGCGGGGTCCGGGCCGAGCTCGCCCCGGACGGACGAGCGACGGCTCCGAGCAACGGCACGCCCGAGCTTCTTCAGGAAGATCGCCCACGTGTTGGCGAAGCACGCGCCGATCGCCGCGAGGAGGAGCTCCTCCGGGTTGGCCTTCCCGCCGGAGCCGCCGAGACACGATCGCGCCGGCGACGGGAACGGCGAATCGTCCCGTCGGAGACGCGGACCTCGCCCGTGCCGGCGCCGTCGCCGGACCAGCTCGCCGGCGACCTCGAAGTGATGGATCTCGGGCGCCTCGGTCATGGCAGGATCATGCCATATGGACTTCGCGTCCCGTCCGATTCGGGAGGGCGCTCCTCGGCGCCGGCATCGTCGCCGCCTTCTCGCTCGCCTGCGCGACGCCGCCGAAGACGACCGCGGCCTCCCGCCGCATCGCCGCCAATCCGCGCGCGACCGTCGAGGGGCGCGTCCGCGACCTCGACGGGCGCCCGGTCGCCGGCATCGGCGTGCGCGGGATCCCGCGCGGCGCGGACATCCCCTGGTCTCCCCCGGCGACGACGGCCTGCGACGGCACGTTCCGCCTCTCCCTCGCGGCGCCCGGCGGCTACGGTTTCCTGCTCGTCTGGAACGGCGAGAGCGTCGTCACGTCGGACCCGCGCGATCCCGCGCTCGTCGAGATCGCGGTCGTTCCGGGACAGACGCTCTCGGGCGTCGAGCTCGTCTTCCTCGGCGACGCATGGCGCCAGCTCACGGCGCGGGCGCCGGCGGATACGCCTTCGTGCCCGTGAGCTCGCGCTCCACATCGGCGATGTTCGCGTCGACCGTCTCCTCGAATCCGGTCCCAGCTCCGGTAGCGGGCCGCGAGCTGCGGCTTCACCGTCTCGAGCGAGCGCCGCGCCCGACTTGCCCTCGTGCAGCGCGCGCGCGACCGCCAGCCGCAGGCCGTTCACGTAGTCGCGAAACGCCGCGCACGTCGAGCGCCCGGCCCGGGCTGCCGTGGCCGGGCACGAACGTGGCGTCGGGATAGTCCTGCATCAGCGCGTCGAGCGTCTCGACCCAGGCCTCCGTGCGGGCGAACGCCGAGGCCGGGCAGGCAGCGCCGGGAGAAGAGGTCGCCCGTGAACACGACCCTCGCGTCCGGGACGCGGACGACCGAATCGCTGCCCGAGTGCCCGGCGAGGTGGAAGATCTCGACGCGGCGGTCGCCGAGCCAGAGCGACACGCGGTCGCGGTAGGTCACGTCCGGCAGGCGCAGCGCGGCGTAGCGCGCCCGCTGCTCGGGAGTCAGGCCCTCCTGGAACTCGCGGTGCGCCCAGGCGCGGACGTTCTCGTGCGCCAGGACGGCGGCTCCCGCCCTGCGCGAAGACGGCGCTCCCGCCCATGTGGTCCGGTGGAGGTGCGTGAGCGCCGCGAACCGAACCGGCAGCGGCGTCCTCGCGCGGATCTCGGAGAGCAGCCGCTCGCCCCGCCTCCGCCGTCCCCAACGCGTCGACGACGAGGACCGCCTCCGAGCCCACGACGAAGCCCGCGTTGCCGGACTCGCCGGCGGGATCGGAGATCGCGGCGAAGACCCCGGGGGCGACCTCGGAGACGGTGAAGGGCGCGGCGGCCGGCAAACGGCGTCGGCGTCGGCGCGACCGCGAGGGCGGCGAGCAGAAGCAGCGTCGTCATCGATGCGGATCTTGCCACGTCGGGCGCCCCCGTATAATCGCGCCATGGCTGCGAACCCCAAGACGGGAGCGGCGCCGCGTGCGCTGCGTGATCAACGGCAAGGAAATCGACGTCTGGGAGGGCTACCGGCTCTGGGACGCCGCGCTCGAAGCCGACGCCCGACTCTGGAAGTGGTGCGGCGGCGACGGGCTGTGCGGCACGTGCGCCGTGATCCCGGTCTCGGGCGGCGAGAACCTGTCGGCGCCCACGCGCCTCGAGAAATTCTCGCTCGCGCTCTGGTTCGTCAAGCCGCTCGCGCTCGTGCGCAAACGCTGGAAGGACCGGACCACGCGCCTCGCGTGCCAGACGTACGTGAACGGACCCGTCGAGGTCGTCGGCGTGCTCGGAAAGAAGGGCCGGGAGGCGCAGCAGGCCTACGGCCTGGAGTAGGCCACGGACTCCCGCTGGGCGCGCCGCGCGCTTCCGTGGCTGACGTCGGGCGGCGTCCTCTACCTCGGAGCCTCCTACCTCGCCGCGCGCGAGCTCGCGGATCGTCTGCTTTCCTCGCAGGGCCTCGGCCCGACACCCGACCGTTACGACGACATGCTCGCGGCCCTCGAAGCCGAGGCGGAGATCGTCGCGAACCTGCGCCACCGCGGCAGTCCGCGCCTGCCGATCGAGCTCTCGTCCACGTTCGCCTCGCCCGGTGAGCCGGGCCGCCGCCCGACCATTCTCTTTCTCCACGGCAAGGGGGGCAACTCCAGCGAGTGGCAACCGGATGCGCTGCGGGCACTGGCGCTGGGCTACAACGTGCTGCTGCCGGACCTGCGGGCCCACGGGAAGAGCGGCGGCACGATCTTCACGCTGGGCCTGCTCGAGAAGGACGACCTCGCCCTCACGCTCGAGGCGGCGCGCGAGAGCTTCGGCGTCGATCCCGACCGGATCGGGATCCACGCCTGTTCGGCCGGATCCTCCGTCGCGCTGGAGTTCGCGGCCGGCCGCTCCGGCATCCGCGCCCTCTGGCTCGAGTCTCCGTTCGCGGAGCCGCGCGAGATGGCCCGCCACTACCTTTCGCGCGCGACGAAGGTCCCGGCGCCGCTGCTGGCGCTGACCACCCACTGGGCCATCTCGCGCGCGGTCGCGCGCGTGCGGCGCGAGCTCGGGGTCGGCCCCTCCGCGGGCGGGCCTCGAGCGGCTCGATCCGGTGGCCGCCGCCGCCCGCGTCACGGCGCCGATCCTGCTCGTTCACGGCGAGGACGACCGGCTCGTGCCGCTGCGCTTCACGCGGCGGCTGGCCGCGGCCCTGCCTCCGCGAAGCGCCGTCTGGAACGTCGCCGGCGCCGGCCACTGCCATCACGAGAACGAGCCCGCGGCGGCGGCGAAGCTGGCCTACGCGCGGAGGTGGGAGGAGTTCTTCAGGACCTATCTGCCGGCGTAGGTCCGGTACGCAGTAAGCGGTGAGCCGTAAGCCGAGCTGATGGTCGAGCCCGCTTACGGCTTGCTGATTTTCTTCCTCGGGTCCTCCGTCCGCCCCTTGAGCTGCCCGCAGGCCGCCGACGCGTCGGGCCCCTTGCTGCGGCGCACGGTGACGGTCAGGCCCGCGTCGGCGAGCGGCCGGACGAAAGCGTCGATCGCCGCTTCGTCGGGCCGTCTTCCAGCCCGGCAGGTAGACCGGGTCCTCGTTCAACGGAATGACGTTGACCTTGACGCGCAGGCCGCGCAGCCGGCGAACCAGCTTGCGCGCCTCCTCCGGCGAGTCGTTGACGCCGGCGATGAGCACGTACTCGATGAGGATCGACCGGCGCGCCTCGAGCGGCCAGGCCCGCATCGCCTCGGCGAGGCCCGCGAGCGGGTAGGTCTTCGTGATCGGCATCAGCCTCTCGCGCACCGCCTCGTCCGCCGCGTTCAGGGACACCGCGAGGTTCGGCCGCTTCGGCAGCGCGGCGAAGCGCGCGAAGGCGGGCGTGATGCCGGAGGTCGACACGGTGACGCGGTGCGGCGAAACGAGCTCGAAGAGGACCTCGAGCGCCGGGATCACCCCCTCGGGATTCAGAAACGGCTCGCCCATGCCCATGAAGACCAGGCGCATCCCCTCGGTCCCGCGGCCGACCTCGGAGAGCAGCACGTGGAGCTGCCCCAGGATCTCGCCCGCCGAGAGATTGCGCCCGGCGCCCAGGCGCCCCGTCACGCAGAAGGCGCAGTCGACGGCGCAGCCCGTCTGGGAAGAAAGGCAGACGGTGAAGCGGGTCGCGGGAGGCGTCGAGCTTCGAGGCCCGCGTTTGCGAGTCCGGGGCCGGTGAAACGGCGCGGGCGTCGGAGAACTCGTTGACCTCGGCGCTCGCCTCGCCGGTCGGCATGTAGACGGCCTCGATCAGGGCGCCGTCCTCCAGGCGCAGGCCGAGCTTGACGCTTCCGTCGGCCGAATCCTCGCGGCGCGCCACCTCGGGGAGCCGGATCGGCAACTCGCGCGCGAGCCTCTCGCGCAGGTCTCCCGGCAGCTCCTGCATCGACGCGTAGTCGAGTCGCCCGCTCCGGTGCAGCGCGTCGAAGATCTGGCGGCCCCGGTACCGGGGCTGTCCCCAGGAAACGGCGAGCGCCTCCCAGGCGGCGGACGTCAGCCCCAGCGGATCCATGGGCGCAGTCTAGTGGACTGTAACGAGAGATTCGGTAGCGCCGCCAGGCTCTAAACAGACACCGTGGCCCTGGCGCTTTCAGCGTTCGAGCAGCATTCGAGCAACGAGTCTGATATCGAATCTACTGTTACAGGACACTAGTCCCCGGATCGACCGGCGGGGGCGAGCCACGGCGGGCGCGGCGGCTACTTGGCGACTTTGCGGGCCGCGGCCTTGCGCACGCGGACCTTGCGGGTCGGGTCGATGCCCAGCGACTTCAGAAAGCGGAGATCCTTGAGGTTGATGCGAAACGCCGCGCGGCTGGCGGGAGTCTGGTCCTCGGGCTCGATCGCGTTGACCACGGCGCGGCGCGACTTGCTCGACCGGCCCTCCCGCTTGTTCACGCCGACCTTCGCGTCGAGGACCATGTAGAGGTTGTAGCCCTCGTCGCGAATGCGCTGGATGGACTCGTGCACCCGGCCCGAGCCCGAGATCGACTCGTTGATGGCCTGGCCGAGCTCCTTGAGCATCGCGCGGAGGTGATCCGAGAGTTCCATGTCCGCGGCGATTATCGCTTCCGTTTCCGCCGAGAATCAAGACTGTTCCCGAAGGAGAAAGGTGCTATCCTCTTTCGCCGTCGTTCGAACGCCACCGCTCCGCGTGAGCACCGCCCTCCGCGACCTCGCGCCCGCATGTTCTCCTCCTTCGCGCACCTGATCTGCACGCGCTGCGGCGCCGACGTACGAGCGCGATCGCCGCGTCAACGTCTGCCTCGCGTGCGGCGGCGCGCTCTTCGCGCGTTACCACGCGCGACGCCTCGAGCGCGACTCGGCCGCCGACCGCCCGCGCACGATCTGGCGCTGGCACGAGATGATGCCCGTCGAGGATCCGGCCAACATCGTCTCGCTCGGCGAGGGGGGCACGCCGCTGCTTGCCGCGGAGCGTCTCGGCGCGCGCGGCGGATTCGCGAACCTGTGGATCAAGGACGAGTCCGGCAATCCCACCGGCTCCTTCAAGGCGCGCGGCCTGTCGGCCGCGGTCTCGAAGGCGAAGGAGCTCGGCTACACGAAGCTCGCGCTGCCGACCGCGGGCAACGCGGGCGGCGCCGCGGCGGCGTACGCCGCGAAGGCGGGCATGGAGTGCCACGTCTTCATGCCCGACGACACGCCGCGCGTCTTTCGTCGTCGAGTGCGAGCGCTACGGCGCGAAGGTCACGCTCGTGCCCGGCCTGATCGACGACTGCGGCCGCATGGTCGCCGAGCGCGCGCCGCGCGAAGGCTGGCACGACGTCTCGACGCTCAAGGAGCCGTACCGCGTCGAGGGCAAGAAGACGCTCGGCTACGAGCTCGCCGAGGACCTCGGCTGGGAGCTGCCCGACGCGATCCTCTACCCCACCGGCGGCGGCACCGGCCTGATCGGCATGTGGAAGGCGTTCGACGAGATGGAGGAGATGGGCTGGATCGGCAGCCGAGCGCCCGAAGATGATCGCCGTCCAGGCCGAGGGCTGCGCGCCGATCCCGAAGGCCTTCGCGGAAGGGAAAGAGGTCTCGGAGAAGTTCGCGAACGCCCACACCTACGCCTCCGGGCTGCGCGTGCCCAAGGCCTTCGCGGACTACCTCATCCTGCGTTACGTCCGCGCTTCCGGCGGCGCCGCGATCTCCGTGACCGACGACGAGATGCGCCGCGCCTGCGACGAGATCGGCGCGGCCGAGGGGATCTTCGCGGCGCCCGAAGGCGGCGCCGCCTGGGCCGCGGCGAAGCTGCTGGCGGAGGCCGGAAGGCTCGCTCGTTCCGAACGAATCGTCCTCTTCAACACCGGGAGCGGGTTCAAGTACCTCTGACGAGTTGAGCCCGCCACGACATCGAAAAGGTCGTTCGGGCTGCCCGAACCCTCCCCCGGGTGAGATGATCCGGCTTTCGGCTTCCTTGCGCGTTGTCATCGGAGGGAACGCCATGCCCAGGTCTCGCAGGTCGCGGACGCTCGCTGTTTGGGCCCTCGCCGCCGGTGTCTGGTCGTCCGCCTCCGCCGCCACCTTACCGTCACCAACACCAACGACGGCGGCGCAGGCTCCTTCCGCCAGGCGATCCTCGACGCCAACGGGACGGTGGAAGGCGACCTGATCAATTTCGCGATCCCCGGCACGGGCCCGCACACGATCGTGACGTTCACTCCTCTGACCGTCACGGGCTCGACTCTCATCGACGGCTATTCCCAGCCGGGCTCCGTATGGAACACCGACCCGGTCGGCGACAACGCCGTGCTCCAGGTCGAGCTCCTCGGCCAGGGGACCGACGGCCTCGTGATCACCGGCGGCGCGACGATCGTCTACGGTCTCGCCCTCCACGGCTTCCAGACGGCCATCGCGGTCTCCGGCGCGCCCGGCCTCTGGCTCATCGGCAACTTCATCGGCACCGATGCGGCCGGAAACGAGACGTTTCCGGGCAACGTCACGGGCGTATCCATCACCGGCACGACGGGGCAGGACAAGATCGGCGACAACTATCCGGCGGCACGGAACCTCATCGCGGGGAATTCGTCGGCCGGCGTCGTGATCTCCGGGTGCGACGGCAAGCTGATCCGCGGAAATCTGATCGGGACCGACAAGACCGGCGCCGCGGCTCTTCCGAACGGGGCCGGAATCCAGCTGACGGGTTCCTCGAACATTCAGATCGGCGGCCCAACTCCCGAGGAGCGGAACGTCATCTCGGGCAACTTCGGAACCGGCGTCGCCATCACCGAAGGGAACGCGAACTCCGTCGAAGGCAATCGCATCGGAACCGATGCGTCCGGCATGACGAAGCTCGGAAACGGCGGCCACGGAGTCCGGATCGACGGCGTCTCCGAGAACTTCCTCATCTCTTCCAACGTCATCTCCGGCAACGCCGGCAACGGCGTCGACCTCGCGTTCGGGACGGTGAACATTGGCGTGGTCCAGAACCTCGTGGCGGTCAACGTCATCGGCCTCGACGTCCTGGGCACCTCGCCCATCGGAAACGCCGGGACCGGGATCCGCATCGAGGCGGGAGACGCGCTGGCCATCTCCTACAACGCGATCGCCCACAACCGGTCGGGGATCTGGCGGGTCTCCCCTTCGTTCAACAACTCGGTGACCATCACCGAGAACTCGATTCATTCGAACAACGGCCTCGGAATCATTCTCGGAGCGCTCGAGACGATCGCACCGAACCTCACGCAAAGCCCGTTCAACTTCCCCCACATCACTTCCGTGGTCTCCGGTGCGGGCGGGAGCGCGATCGACGGCGTCTACTCCGGCAGCCCGAACGATGCCGTCACGATCGAGCTCTTCCACAGCCCCGCCTGCTCAGTCGTGAGGCCGACGGACTTTCACGAGGGCGAGACGTTCTTCGCCGTCGCGAGCGGCGTCACGGACGGAAGCGGGCACATGACCTTCCACGTCGACTCCGGGATCGACGTCACGGGCCGGCTCGTCACGGCGACGGCCACGACGACCTTCATTCCGCTGTCACCGCTCGGAGGCTTCCCGACCTATCAGACCTCGGGTTTTTCTCAGCGTCTCCCCTTCTCGGTCTCGCCGCGATCCGGCCCCGCCGGGACACCGGTCGTGATCTCGGGAACGGACTTCGGATCCGGGGCGACGGTGACCATCGGCGGCCAGCCGGCTACGGACGTGTCGGTCTTCAGCACCTGGGAGATCGACGCCACGCCCCCCGCTCTCGTTGGCGGCCCCCACAGCGTGACGGTCACGAACACCGACGGAACGACGGGGACGCTCGAGTACGGGTGGATCGCCGACTTCGACGACGTCCCGCCCGCACATCAGTTCTACAACGACGTCGTCGCTCTGGCCGCGAACGGCATCACCGGAGGCATCGGGGGCGGTCTCTACGGCGTCTCGAATAGCGTCCTCCGGCAGCAGATGGCCGTCTTCCTGCTGAAGAGCAAGCACGGCATCTGCTACGTGCCGCCGCCGTGCGCGGGGGTCTTCTCCGACGTTCCGTGCGCCTCGCAGTTCGCACCCTGGATCGAGGCCCTGGCCGCCGAGGGCATCACCGGCGGCTGCGGCAGCCGGTGCCGTCTACTGCCCGCAGAATCCCGTCCGCCGCGACCAGATGGCGGTCTTCCTCCTGAAGGCCAAGCACGGATCCGGCGTACGTGCCTCCGCCCTGCACCGGCGACTTCGCCGATGTGCCGTGCCCGTCGCCCTTCGCCGACTGGATCGAGCAGCTCGCGGCCGAGCAGATCACCGGCGGCTGCGGCGGCGGCAACTACTGCCCGGGCAACGCCAACACCCGCGGGCAGATGGCGGTATTCCTGTCAAGACGTTCGCGCTCCCGTAGCGCCGGATCGCGAAAGCGTCGAAACGGCAGGGTCCTGCCGACTCGGCGACCGGCGTCCCCTTTCCGAGCCCGGGCGGGCAATCGTCCGGCGCCCGCGTTGTGACAGAATCCGCCAAAATTTCAGGAGGGCTCCATGGCCATCGCAAGCCGCCGCTCCTCGCTGACGGTTCTCGCCGCCCTGGCCCTGAGCGCGTCTCTGCCCGTCCCGCTCGGCGCGCAGTACCTGGTCATCCACAGCCTCGAGCTGTCCGAGGGCAACAGCCCGCGCTCGGCTCTCGTCCAGGATGCCGCAGGGGAACCTCTACGGCACGGCGGTCTTCGGCGGCGCGAACGGCAACGGATCCGTCTTCAAGCTCGAGCCCGACGGCGACAACTTCGTCGTCCTCCACGACTTCGACCAGACCGACGGCGACGATCCGTACGCCGGACCGATTCTCGGAGCGGGCTTTCTGTTCGGAGTCGCCTCGGACGGCGGCAGCGACAGCTCCGGCGTCGTCTACAAGATCGACACGAACGGCAACAACTTCGCCGTGATCCACCACTTCGACGGCGCCACCGACGGCGCGAATCCCTTCGGCCGCCTCGTCCAGGGGCCCGACACGATCCTCTACGGCGTCGCGCGCAACGAGGGCCCGAACGGGTTCGGCACGGTCTTCAGCATCGATCCGGGCGGCCAGACGTTCGACGTCCTCCACACCTTCGGCTCGGTGGCGACCGACGGTTCGAACCCCTACGGCGGCCTCTTCCTCGCCTCCGACGGCAAGCTCTACGGCACGACCGAGAGCGGGCACAACGGTTCCGGCAACGGAACGGTCTTCCGGATCGACACGGACGGCGGCAACTTCGAGACCATTCACACGTTCGCCGGCGGCAACGGCGGCCGGCAGCCGCTCGCGCCCATGTTCGAGACGCCCGACGGTTTCCTCTACGGCACGACGATCCTCGGCGGCACCGCCGGACAGGGAACGGTCTACAAGCTGCGGCGGGACGGCACCGACTTTCAGATCGTTCACGCGTTCTCGGGCGACGAAGGCACGGATCCGCGCTCCTCCCTGATCCGGATCGTCGGCGGCCTCCTGTACGGCACCGCGTCGGGCGGCGGGACCGGCGCCGGCACGGTGTACCGGATGACGCTGACCGGCCAGCTCGTCGCCTCCGCGCACGACTTCACCTCGGTGAGCGGCTCCGCGCCCCACGGCGCCGTGATCCAGGGACTCGACGGCGCCCTCTACGGCACCGCCTCGGGCGGCGGGGCCAACAACGTCGGCGCGATCTGGAAGCTGACGACCCCGTCGGTCGTCTCGATCCTGCCGGACTCGGGCCCCGCGGCCGGCGGCACGGACGTCACGATCGGCGGAACCGGGCTTCGCCAACCAGGCGACCGTCTCGCTCTCCGGATCGATGGCGACGTCCGTCGACGTCGTGGATCCGACGATGATCACGGCCACGACGCCGAACCTGGCGCCCGGACTGCTCCACGACCTCTCCGTCGTCAACACCGACACGAGCATCGGCTTCCTGGAGCGCGCCTGGCTCGCCGACTTTCTCGACGTGCCGGAGGCCGACACCTTCCACGACTACGTCGAGGCGATCGTCCGCGCGGGAATCACGGCGGGCTGCGGCGGCGGCAACTACTGCCGCAACGCGTCGGTCACGCGCGCCCAGATGGCCGTCTTCCTGCTCAAGGCCAAGCACGGGCAGTTCTACCTGCCGCCCGACTGCTCCGGGGTCTTCGACGACGTCACGTGCCCCTCGCAGTTCGCCGACTGGATCGAGCAGCTCGTGGCCGAGAGCATCACCGTCGGCTGCGGCGGCAACAACTACTGCCCGAACAACCCGGTCACGCGCGCGCAGATGGCCGTCTTCCTGCTGAAGGCCAAGTTCGGTTCGGCCACGTGCCGCCCGACGTGCACCCCGGTCTTCACCGACGTGGTCTGCCCGTCGCTCTTCGCCGACTGGATCGGCGAGCTCGTCGCCCTGAGGACATCACGGTGGGCTGCGGCGGCGGCGAACTACTGCCCGACCTTCCCGAACACCCGCGGGCAGATGGCGGTGTTCCTGACGAAGACGTTCCTGCGTCGGACTCGCGCCAGATCGGCAGGCTGCGGCCCCGCGGCCTGAACCGGATCGTCCGCGCCCGGGCGAGGCGGTGATCCCGTTCGCGCCCCGCCTGCGCGTGATGCCGAGGGGCGAATCCATGCCTGAAGAGAGCTCTGCGGAGTTTCCTGCGAATCGCCGCCGCCGCCTCTCGGCCTCGTCGTGACGGCGGTCGCCACCGGGCCGCCGTCTACACGGTCACGCAACATCAACGACAGCGGTCCGGGATCGCTGCGGCAGGCGATCCTCGACGCCAACGCCTCGCCCGGCTCCGACGGGATCGCGTTCGCCATCCCCGGAGCCGGCCCGCACACCATCCTCGTGGCCACGGCGCTGCCGGACATCATCGAGTCGGTCCTGATCGACGGCTACTCGCAGCCGGGCTCCGCGTGGAACTCGGACCCTCTCGGCGACAATGCCGTCCTCCAGATCGAGCTGCTCGGCAGCGGCACCGACGGCCTGACGATCACCGGGGGCTCCTCGATCGTGCAGGGCCTCGCGCTCTACGGCTTCCAGACGGCGATCGCGCTGACGGCGGCGGTGGACAACCTGATCCAGGGAAATTTCATCGGACCCGCCGCGTCCGGTTCCGTGACGACCGGCAACGTCGTCGGCGTGACGATCACGAACACGGACGGCCTCGACCGCATCGGAGACTCGAACCCTGGCGGCGCGCAACGTCATCTCGGGCAACTCCACGGCGGGCATCGTCCTGGACTTCGGTCAACCGGAAAGCAGATCCGCGGAAACCTCATCGGCACGGCGTCCAACGGCCACGACGCGGCGGGCAACGGCATCGGCGTCGAGCTGTCGACCACCTCGAATTCGCAGATCGGAGGGCTCAACCCGGAAGACGGCAACGTCATCTCCGGGAACACGTCGGACGGAATCCTGTTCAGTCAGGTGTCGTTCGACTCGTCCAGCACAATCGGATCGGAACCGACGCGGCCGGCACGTCGAAGCTCGGAAACGGCGGACGGGGAGCCCGCGTCGAGGGATCGGGGCGATCTTCGTCGACTTCCTCGACAACGTCGTCTCCGGCAACGCCGGCGACGGCCTCTCGTTCAGCTACTTCCAACTTCTCTGCCCCATCGTCCGGCGTCCAGGTGTCGGCGAACTTCATCGGGACCGACGCGACCGGAACGCTGCCGCTCGGAAACGGCGGAGCCGGAGTCCTGGACGAGTCTGCCCCCGGACTCTGGGTTCACGAAAACACGATCGCGTACAACAGCAAGGGGATCTGGGCGACGCATTCGGGCCTCGGCTTTAGCCGGACCTTCCGTGCCAACTCGATTCATTCGAACCACGGTCTGGGGATCGTCATCGGCGCCGCGGGAACGATCCGCCCGAACGCGCCCGGCGACTATTTGAACTTCCCGTTGATCACTTCGGTCGTCCCCGGCAGCAGCAGCACCACTGTCGAAGGCGTCTACAACGGTCCGGCCAGCCAGACGGTCACGCTCGAGTTCTTCTCGAGCCCTGCCTGCGCGAAGGACTTTCCCAGGGAGTTCGACGAAGGCTCCACGTACCTCGGCGCCGGCTCCGTCTCGACGGACTTCGGAGGAAACGGCACTTTCAGCGTGGAATTGCCGGTCGCGCTGACGGATGAAGTCGTGACCGCGACGGCGACGACGACTCTGTACTCGCTCCAGCAGGGCATCCCCATCCCGACCTTCCACACCTCCGGCTTCTCGCAGCGGCTGCCGTTCTCGTCGACACCGGCGAGCGGCGACCCCGCGGGCGGCGTGTCCGTTTCGATCTCCGGCACGAGCTTCGCGGATGGAGCGACTGCGAAGTTCGGGGGCCTGTCCGGAACGGGTCTCGTCGTGTCGGACGCCACGCACATCCAGGTCGATACACCGGCGCTCGCCCCCGGAGCTGCCTACGACCTGACCGTAACGAACACGGACGGCACGCACGGGATCCTCCCCCTCGGCTTCGTCGCCGATTTTCTCGACGTGCCGCCGTCGAACCTGTTCCACGACGCCGTCGTGGCGCTCGCCTCCAACGGGATCACCGGAGGCGTCGGCGGCGGAAACTACGGAGTCTCGCTCGCCGTGCTGCGCCAGCAGATGGCCGTCTTCCTGCTGAAGGCCAAGCACGGCATCTGCTACGTCCCGCCGCCGTGCGCCCAGACGTTCGCGGACGTGCCGTGCCCCTCGCTCTTCGCCGACTGGATCGAGGCGCTGGCCGCGGAGGGCATCACCGGCGGCTGCGGCGGCGGCAACTACTGCCCGCAGAACCCGGTCCGCCGCGACCAGATGGCGGCGTTCCTCCTGAAGGCCGAACACGGCGCCGCCTACGCGCCTCCCGCCTGCACGGGCGTATTCGCCGACGTGCAATGCCCCTCGCTCTTCGCCGACTGGATCGAGCAGCTCGCCGCGGAGCAGATCACCGGCGGCTGCGGAGGCGGCAACTACTGCCCGGGCAACGACAACACACGGGGGCAGATGGCGGTGTTCCTGGTCAAGACCTTCCAGCTGCCCTAGCGGCCTACCGCGATAGAATTCCCGGTTCCTATGCGATACGGGTCTCTCCGCCCGCTTCTCGACCCGCACCTGCCCTTCGCCGAGAAGCCGGGCCGGTACGTCGGCCTCGCAACGTCACCCGCAAGGACCTGTCGCAGGCCACGGTGACGAAGACCTTCTCGCTGCAGTGACGACGCGTATGACACGTCGCCTCTGCGCTGCATCTCTCCTTTCCTGTGCCCTGTTTCTCCACGCCTCGTTCTCCCCGGGCCAGACGTTCGGCCTCGTCGATCGCTTCCGGGCCGCGGGCGAGCCACGCGGCCACCTGCTTCGGGCGAGCGACGGAAACATCTATGGAACGACCCGCTGGGGCGGCGCGAGCGGCGTGGGCACCATCTTCCGCCTGGACCCCGACGGCGCGGTCGTCACGTTGCACAGCTTTGGCTTCGCCGACGGCGCCGAGCCTCTTGCCGGCCTCATCGAGGCGACTGACGGGCCGCTCTACGGCACGACGAGCCGCGGCGGCTCCTCCGACCTGGGCACCGTGTTCCGGATGGACCTCGCCGGTCATCTCGTCCGCCTTCACAGCTTCACGGGAGGGGACGGCGCCTCGCCGTACGCGGAGCTCCTCGAGGGTAGCGACGGCAACTTCTATGGAACGACCTTCCGCGGAGGCACGGCCGACACGGGCACCGTGTTCCGGATGGACACGACCGGAACCGTGACGTCGCTGCACAGCTTCACCGGCGCGACAGGATCCGCTCCTTCCGCGCCCCTGATCGAGGCGAACGGCGCCCTCTACGGCACGGCGCAAGGCGGAGGCACCGGCGGTCTGGGAACGGTGTTCCGGGTGGACCCGGGCGGCATGGTGACCGTCCTCCTCAGCTTTTCCGGCAGCGACGGCGCGACGCCCTACGCGGGACTCCTCCTCGGAAGCGACGGCAACTTCTACGGAACGACTTCCGGCGTGAACAGCGGCGCCGGCACCGCGTTCCGTATGGACTTCTCCGGCTCGATCACGACGATCCACACGTTCTCCAACGCCTTCGAGGGCGTGTCACCGAGGGCGCCCCTCATCGAGGGAAGCGACGGCAACTTCTACGGGACGACGCGCTTGAGCGAGGTCGTCCCGCCCTTCACCGCGGGGGGAACGGCGTTCCGACTCACGACCGGCGGCGCCTTCACGATGCTCAAACGGCTCGACGGATTCCTCGAGTCCGGACTGATCGAAGCGAGCCCCGGCCGCTTCTTCGGCACCACGGCGGCTGCCGGAACTCCGGGCGGCAGCGTCTACGAGCTGGATTCCGCCGGCACGCTGATCGTCCGACACCGTTTCTTCGGCATCGACGGCGCGGCGCCGACGTCGGCGCCGATCCAGGCCTCCGATGGAATGCTCTACGGAACGACGACGGCCGGGGGCGCTTACGGGAAGGGCACCGTCTTTCGGATGGAGGCGCCGGGACGCGCGGTCACCCTCCACAGCTTCGGCGAGAGCCCCGCCGCCGGTGTCGCCCCCTACTCGGGGATCCTCCAGGCCGACGACGGTTTCTTCTACGGCACGACGACCTTCGGCGGCAATCAAGCTGCGGGCACCACCTACCGGATGGACTCCTGCGGCGAGGTCGAAACGCTCCAGAGCTTCGACGGCGCCGACTACCGGTATCCCCGGTCCCTGTTCCAGGGCAGCGACGGCAACCTCTACGGCACCACGCAGTCCGGCGGCTCGGGCAACGAGGGGGTCTTCTTTCGGATGGACACGTCCGGGAATCTGACGAAGCTCCACGACTTCGACCCCGTCGAGGGGACCGCAGGCGGCATCGTGAGCGAGGGCTCGGATGGCGCCTTTTACGGGACGGGCGGGGGCGGGCCGGGTTTCTACGGCACGGCCTTCCGCATCGACGATCAGGGCACCGTGACGACGCTGCACGCCTTCAGCTTCGACGACGGTGGGGATCCGGACGCGCCGCTGCTGGAGGCCGACGACGGGCTCCTCTACGGCACCACGGCGAGTGGAGGCGCCAACGGCCTCGGAACGATCTTCCGGGTGGACGCGATGGGAGAAGGTTTCGAGACGCTCCACGACTTCGACGGCACCGACGGCGAGACTCCCGTCGCACCTCTCATCCAGGCCGACGACGGCGATTTCTACGGGACGACGGCGGGATGGGCGAGCGGTACGGCTGGCACCGTCTTCCGGATGGACCAGGACGCTAACGTCACGACGCTGCATTCCTTTCTGGGAAGCGATGGCTATTCGCCCGAGGCGGGCCTCCTTCAGGCCGCCGACGGTTCCCTCTACGGCACCACGCGATACTCCGGGCCGGCCGCATTCGAAGGCCAGGGCGTCATCTTCCGGCTGACTTCCTCGAGCCTCGCCGTCAACGCGGTCATGCCCACCTCCGGCCCGGCCTCCGGCGGCGCGGTCGCCCTCTTCGGCGGCGGCATCCTCGACGGCGCCACGTTCACCGTCGGCGCAGCGGCGGGAACCGACACCGCCGTGCTCGATCCGACCTTCCTCTACGGGACCGCGCCCGCCCTTTTGCCGGGCACCCTCAACGACGTGTCCGTCCAGAGCCCGCCTGCCGGGACTCGCGGGCTGGCGGCGACGCTCCCGGGCGCCTTCTTCGCCGACTTTCTCGACGTTCCTCAAATCGACAACTTTCACGCCTCCGTCGAGGCGATCTTCCGCGCCGGGATCACGGCGGGCTGCGGCGGCGGAAACTACTGCCGCAACGGCGCCGTCACCCGCGCCCAGATGGCCGTCTTCCTGCTCAAGGCCTCGCACGGAGCCGCCTTCGTTCCCCCGCCGTGCACGGGCACTTTCACCGACGTCGACTGCCCGAGCCTGTTCGCCGACTGGATCGAGCAGCTGGCGAACGAGGGCATCACCGCGGGCTGCGGCGCCGGCCTGTACTGCCCGGACGAGTCCGTCACGCGCGCGCAAATGGCGGTCTTTCTGATCAAGGCGAGAGACGGGCGCGTCCTATGCTCCACCGCCTCCGACCGGGATCTTCGGCGACGTGCCGCAGGCCGACCCGGTCGCGCCGTTCGTCGAGCGAGCTCGCCCGCCGCCAGATCACGGCCGGCTGTCAGGCTTCCCCACGCCTGTATTGCCCCGACATCCCCGAACACCCGGGGCCAGATGGCGGTGTTCCTGGCGAAGACCTTCGGCTGCGGCAGCGCCGCGCCCTGACGGGGTCAGGTCTCCGGGGCGATGCGCGACCTGACCCCCACTGTAGAATCTCCGGTTCCATGAGATACCGGTCGCTGCGCCCGCTCCTCGATCCGCTTCTCCCGACGGTCGAGAAGCCGGGCCGGTACGTCGGCCTCGAGCGCAACGTCACCCGCAAGGACCTCTCGCAGGCCACGGTGACCCTGGCGCTCGCCTTCCCCGACACCTACGAGATCGGGATGAGCCACACGGGGCTGAAGATCCTCTACGAGATCGTCAACCGCCGGGAGGACTTCGCCTGCGAGCGGATCTATGCGCCATGGGTGGATCTCGAGGAGCGGATGCGCCAGAACGGGATTCCGCTCTTCTCGACGGAGTCGTTCGCGCCGGTCGCGGACTTCGACGTCCTGGGCTTCTCGCTCCAGGCGGAGCTCAACTACTCGAACATCCTCAACATGCTGGATCTCGCCGGGCTGCCGGTGTGGCAGCGCGACCGGCGCGAGTCCGATCCGATCGTCCTCGGCGGCGGACCCTGCACGGCGAACCCGGAGCCGATCGCGGACTTCTTCGACGCGTTCCTCGTCGGCGACGCCGAGGAGGCGCTGCCGGTGTTCCTCGACGCCTACCGCGACGGCGCGCGCCCGCGGCCTCTCGCGCCGCGACCTCCTCGCCGCGCTTGCGCAGGTCGACGGCATCTACGTTCCGTCCTTCTACGACGTCGACGTACCGCGAGGACGGGCGCATCGCTTCGATCACCCGCAACGACGAGCGCGCGCCCGAGCAGGCAGGCGCACGTGGGTCCCCGTTCTGAAGCCCGAGTACTACCCGGACAAGCCGATGGTCCCTTCGGTCGAGATCGTGCAGGACCGCCTGGGCCTCGAGGTGATGCGCGGCTGCACGCAGGGCTGCCGCTTCTGCCAGGCCGGGCTACTGGTACCGCCCCGTGCGCGAGCTCGACCCGGGCGACGTCGCCGACATGACGAAGAGGTTCATCGCCGAGTCGGGCTGGAGCGAGGTGGGCCTGCTCTCGCTCTCGACCGCGGACTACTCGCAGATCGAGCCGCTGGTGAAGTGCCTGGCGCCGGCGCTCTCGGACCAGCGCGTCTCGATCTCGCTGCCCTCGCTGCGCGCCGAGGCCTTCTCCGTCGGCCTCGCCGACGCCGTGTCGGAGGTCCGCAAGTCCGGCTTCACCTTCGCGCCGGAGACGGGCTCCGACCGCCTGCGCCGCGTGATCAACAAGACCTTCACCAACGCCGACATGATCGCCGCGGCCGACGTCGCGTTCGCGCGCGGCTGGGACCTCATCAAGGTCTACACGATGATCGGCCTGCCGACCGAGACGCAGGAAGACCTCGACGAGCTCGTGACGCTCGTCGAGGGCATCCTCGCCCAGGGAAGGAAGCACGGCCGCAAGAACGTCAACGTCTCCGTCGGCTCCTTCGTGCCGAAGTCCTGGACGCCGTTCCAGTGGGCGCCGTTCGACGGCGTCGACGTCGCTCGAGCGAAAGCTCGCGTACCTGAAGGACCGGTTCCGCCGCGTGCGCGGCGCGAAGATGAAGTGGCACGAGCCGCGCGAGGCCGAGATCGAGTGCGTGCTGTCGCGCGGCGACCGGCGCGCGGGCCGGATCCTGCACACGGCCTGGAAGTCGGGCGTGCGCTTCGACGGCTGGACCGAGCACTTCCGCCACGACCTCTGGATGAAGGCCTTCGAGGCCGAGGGCATCCCGAAGGAGTCGTACCTGCGCGCCTACGACCTCGACGAGGTCCTGCCGTGGGACGTGCTGGACGTCTCGATCAAGAAGCGCTGGCTCCAGATCGAACTGATCAAGGCGAAGAAGGAGATGCGCACCGAGGACTGCAAGTGGGGCCACTGCTACGCCTGCGGTGTCCCGGGCAACGGCGAGGACACGATGCTGGCCAAGGGGATGACGGCCCTTCCCGCGTTCGACGCGGCCGCGGCGCCGGCGAGCGACCCCGCCGCCTACCGCGACGTCGCGAAGGGCGCGGCCTACCGCCAGAAGGCGATGCCGGACCTGCCGGCGGCCTCGCGCCGCGGCGCGCAGGGCGACCAGGTGTTTCGCCACCGCGTCGCGTTCTCGAAGACCGGCGACGCGCGCCTGCTCTCGCACCGCAACACCATGGACGTCCTCGAGCGCGCGATCCGCGCCGCGGGCCTGCCGGCGCGCTACACCGAGGGCTTCAACCCGCACATGAAGCTCTCGATGGGCCCGGCGCTCGCGCTCGGGACTCGAGAGCCGGCACGAGGTCTTCGACGTGGACGGCCGCTCGCCCTTCCCCGCCGACGCGGCCCTCCGCATCAACGCGAAGCTGCCCGCCGGAATCGAGGTCCTCGAGGTCCGCGCGCTCGCCGCCGGCGAGCCCTCGCTCGCGAAGGCCGTCAAGGGAGCGCGCTACGCCGTGCGGCTCGAGACGGAAGACCACGTCAACCGCGCGAGCGAAGCGCTCGTCAACGGCTGGAGACAATCCATGCCGGCACTGCGGACACTCGCGCTCGAGTCCGACGCCTCGGGCGCGAGCCTCGTTTTCGAGGTCAACCTCGACCAGGCCGCCGGCGAGACGGCGACGGCGAAGAAAGTCCTCGAGGCCGTGCTCGCGATCCCGCCCGCCGAGCAGGCCGGGATGTCGGTCACGCGCGAGGCGACACTTCTCGCGGGATGAGCTACCGAGTCACGGTGACGGCCCGCTTCGAAGCCGCGCACAACCTGATCGACTACGCCGGCGGTCCCGAGCCCCTGCACGGTCACTCGTACCGCGTCGAGGCGGTGCTCGAGGCCGAGAAGCTCCAGCAGTACGACCTCGCCGTCGACTTCGTTCCGGCGAAGAAAGCGCTCGAGTCGATCGCCGCCGAGTTCGACTACGGCTACATCAACGACCACGCCGCCTTCCGCGGCCGAAACACCTCCGCCGAGAACCTGGCCCGTTACTTCGCCGAGAGGCTCGAGGCCTCGGGCGCCCTCGGCTGGAGCCGGGTGGCCGAAGTGACCGTCTGGGAAGGTCCGGACAATCGTGCTGGCTTTCGCCCCGACCCGCGATAAGCTCCCCGCCACCAACAACAAGGAGACCGCGCGATGCGAAATCGAGCCCTCGGTGCCCTCGTGCTGTGCCTGGCCTCGGCGCCCCTCGCCGCCAACACCTACACGGTCACGAGCACCGCCGACGCCGGCGCGGGGACGCTCCGGCAGGCGATCCTCGACGCCAACGCGAACCCGGGAGCGGACTCGATCGCCTTCGCGATCGTCGGCAGCGGCGTCCAGAAGATCGCTCCCCTGACGATCCTCCCGAACATCTCGGAGTCGGTGACGATCGACGGCTACACCCAACCGGGCTCCTCGCCCAACACCAACGCGCCCGACCAGGGCTCCAACGCGGTGCTCCTCATCGACATCTCGGGCGAGTCGCTGCCCGCGGCCAACACCTCCGACTGCCTGCGCGTCACCGCGCCCGACGTCACGGTTCGGGGCCTCGTCCTCAGGGCCTGCTTCGACGACGGAATCGAGATCCGGGACAACGCGGATCGAGCAATCGTCGCCGGGAACTTCATCGGCGTGGACCCGTCTGGCGCGGCCTGGGGCGGCCAGCAGGGTACGGGCGTTCTCGCCACCGGCGTCGACGACGTCCTCATCGGCGGCCTGTCACCCGCCGACCGCAACGTGATCGCCGGCAACTCCCAAAGGCAGATCGACATCACGGGCCCGGGAGGGCGCGTCCAGGGCAATCTCGTCGGCCTGAATGCCGCCGGGACGGGCCGGCTCCCCGGCTTCGACGAAGGCACCCGGCACATCGACGGGGGGCCCGGAACGGTGATCGGCGGTACGACCGCGGCCGCGCGCAACGTGATCTCCAGCGCAACCGCCTCGGCCATCTTCCCGGCCGCGAACAACGTGATCCAGGGCAATTTCATCGGCACCGACGTCACCGGGACCCAGCCGGTCGGTAACTACGTCGGCCTCCAGATCAACTCCGACGGCGTGATCGTCGGCGGCAGCGCGCCCGGCGCCGGCAACGTCATCGCGGCGAGCGCGGGCGGCGTCGACGGCGGGATCTCGTTTCTGGGCGGCGACAACTGCGTCGTCCAGGGCAACTTCATCGGGACCGACGTGACCGGCACTCGCGACCTGGGCAACGTTCCGTACGGCATCGTTCTGCGCGGCACGAACAACACGATCGGCGGGATCGGTCCCGGCGAAGGCAACGTGATCGCCTTCAACGGCGGCGGCAGCTCCTACAGGACCGGCGTCTACGTCGACGAAGGCAGCGGCCACCGCATCCGTGGCAACCGCATCTACCAGAACAAGGTCTTCGGCATCGACATCCAGGTCGGCCCCTTCGTCGGCCCCGCGCCGATCGACGATCTCGACGCGGACACCGGGCCCAACGGCGCCCAGAACTTCCCGATCGTCTCCTCGGTCGACTACGGCGCGACGACCACCGTGCATGGCACGCTCGACAGCGCCGCCTCGACGATCTTCGACGTCGATTTCTACGCGAGCCCGGCCTGCCAGGGCCGGCCGGTCCTCTATCTCCAGGGGCAGGAGTACGTGGGCTCGACGCAGGTCACGACCGACGGCGCGGGCCACGCGGAGTTCGACTTCGTTCTCCCCGAGGTCCTCGCCGCCGGACAGCCCGTGACCGCCATTGCCACGGACCCCGCCGGCAACTCGTCGGAGTTCTCGAGCGACCTCCTCTTCGTCAAGACGGACCTGACCGGCCCGGCTGAAGGCGGCACCAACAACAACCTCTTCGGCCAGTTCTTCGAGCCCGGCGCCACCGTGCTCGTCGGCGGCGTGCCGTCTACGAGCGTCGTCGTCGTGGATTCGAACAACATCGACGCGGCGATGCCGGCCCTTCCGGCCGGCAGCGTCAACGACATCACGGTCCAGAACCCGGGCGGCTCCTCCGGCACGCGGCCCAATGCCTGGATCGCCTTCTTCAACGACCGCGGGACGAGCGGCACCTTCGCGAACGACGTCGACAAGCTCGTCGCCAACGAGATCACGGTAGGTGTCGGTGGCGGCAACTACGGGTACGCCGAGAACATCAAGCGGCAGTCCATGGCGGTTTTCATCCTCAAGGCCAAGCACGGGATCTGTTACACGCCGCCCCCCTGCGTGGGGCTCTTCTCGGACGTCCCCTGCTCGTCACCCTTCGCGCCCTGGATCGAAGCCATGGCCAACGAGGGCATCACCGGCGGCTGCGGCGGAGGCCTGTTTTGTCCCCAGAATCCGGTCCGCCGCGACCAGATGGCCGTCTTCCTGACGAAGGCCGACCGGGGCTCGAGCTTCACGCCGCCGCCCTGCACCGGCCGCTTTGCCGACGTCGCCTGCCCGTCGACCTTCGCCAACTGGATCGAGCAGCTCGCGGCCGACGGGATCACGACGGGGTGCGGCGGAGGCAACTACTGCCCGACCAACAACAACACGCGGGGACAGATGGCGACTTTCGTGGTCAAGGCGTTCGGATTGCAGGCCCCGTAGCCGACCGACTCGGACTGGCAGCCCGGGCATTCCTATCGGGTCGGTGGGAAGGTCCGACCGAGCCGGCTTTCGCCCCGACCCGGGATAAGCTCCCCGCCACCCAAACAAAGGAGACCGCGCGATGCGAGTTCGAGCTCTCGGTGTCCTCGTCCTGTGCCTGGCCTCGGCCCCTCTCGCCGCCATCACCTACACGGTCACCAGCACCGCCGACTCCGGCGCGGGGACCCTGCGGCAGGCGATCCTCGACGCCAACGCCAACCCGGGAGCGGACTCGATCGCCTTCGCGATCGTCGGGAGCGGCGTGCAGACGATCCAGCCGCTCTCGGCTCTGCCGACGGTGACCGACGCCCTGACCATCGACGGGTACACGCAGCCCGGCTCCTCGGCCAACACCAACGACACGAGCCAGGGATTGAACGCCGTGATCCTCATCGAGCTCGACGGCACGCTGGCGGGAGCCGCCGCCGCGGGGCTCACGATCAATGCGAGCGACACGACGATCCGCGGCCTGGTGATCAACCGGTTCGGCGGCGACGGCATCTCCCTGACGAGCGGAGCCTTCAGCGGCCACACGATCCAGGGCTGCTTCATCGGAACCAACGCGGCCGGAACCCTCGCGCTGGGCAACCGCTACGGCCTCTTCCTCGGGGGCGGCAGCACCCGCCTCATCGGCGGCACGACGCCCGCCGCCCGCAACCTGATCTCGGGCAACGACCGGGCGATCTCGACGGGGGACGCGAGCAGCTCCGGCAACACCATCCAGGGCAACCTGATGAACACGGACGTCACGGGCACGATCAATCTCGGCGGCGTCGGAATCAAGTTCCGGGTCATCAAGGACTCCCTCGTCGGGGGAACGGACCCGGCCGCTCGTAACGTCATTGTCGGCGACGACGACATCCTGGATCTCGGCTACGCCATCGCCACCACGCAGACGTCGGGCAACTTCATCCAGGGCAACTTCCTGGGGACCGACGTCACCGGAACGAAGCTGCTTACCAGCGCGGACCACATCATCGGCATCTACAACCAGCCCAACACGATCGGCGGCAGCGCGCCCGGGGCCGGGAACGTGATCGCGGGCGGGACCACTCGGGGCAACATCTGGCACGAGGCGGCCGCCGGAGTCGTGATCCAGGGCAACTTCATCGGCGCCGACCTGACCGGAACGATTCCCCTGGGGACGTCGAGCTTCGGGATCCGACTGGCCAACGGAGCGGTCGTCGGCGGCACGAATCCGGGCGAGGGGAACACGATCGCCTTCAACGGCACGGCCGGCGTTCTCCCGAAAGGGTCGGGCAACTCGGTTCGGGGAAACCGCATCTACCAGAACGGGGGTCTCGGCATCGACCTCCAAACCACGGGGGTGACGATCAACGACCTCGGAGACGGGGACGCGGGCGACAACCTGCAGCAGAACTTCCCGCTCGTCACGTCGGTGACCTACGGCGCTGCCGACACGACGATCGAGGGCACGCTGAACAGCGCGGCCTCGACGGTCTTCGATCTCGACTTCTACTCGAGCCCGGTCTGCCAGGCCCGCCCGCAGGACTACCGGGAAGCGCACGAGTATCTCGGCGCCACGCAGGTCACGACCGACGGATCGGGCAATGCCACCTTCGACGTGACGCTTCCCGTCGCGCTCGACGTCGGGCTCGCCGATCACGGCGACCGCGACCGACCCCGCCGGCAACACGTCGGAGCTCACGCCGCGGATCATCTTCTCGACCTCGCCGCGCTCCGGAACGCCCGCGGGCGGCGCCGTCACCACGATCGAGGGCATGCTGTTCGAGGCGGGCGCCACGGTCGACGCGGGCGGCACGCCCGCCACCAACGTCGTCGTGACGGACGCGACGACGATCACCGCGGCGATGCCGGCCTTGCCCGCCGGATCGCTTCACGACGTGACGGTGACGAACCCGAGCGGCCTCTCCGGGACGCTCTCGAACGGCTGGGTCGCCAACTTCAACGACGTGCCGGGCAACGTCCAGTTCTACAGCCAGGTGATCAAGCTCGTCGCCAACGGGATCACCGCGGGGGTCGGCGGAGGCAACTACGGCATCGGCCAGTCGACGCTGCGCCAGCAGATGGCGGTGTTCCTGCTGAAGGCGAAGTTCGGCCTCTGCTACGCGCCGCCTCCCTGCACCGGGACATTCGCGGACGTGACCTGCCCCTCCGGCTTCGCGCCCTGGATCGAGGCCCTCGCCGCGGAGGGCATCACCGGCGGCTGCGGCGGGGGCAACTACTGCCCCGGCAATCCCGTGCGCCGCGACCAGATGGCCGTCTTCATCCTCAAGGCGGTGCACGGCTCCGGCTTCGTGCCGCCGGCCTGCGCCGGGGATTTCGGCGACGTCGCCGTGCCCCGGTCCCTTCGCCGACTGGATCGAGCAGCTCGCCGCGGAAGGCGTGACCGGCGGATGCGGTGGCGGAAACTACTGTCCGCTGAACAACGTGACCCGGGGCCAGATGGCGGCGTTCCTGGTCAACGCCTTCGACTTCTAGCCCGGGCGGCCCGATCCAATCCCCAGAATCCCCGGCCCGCCGGGGCGCCCTGGCTGCTAGACCGGGGATAGACTCCCCCGCACACACGGGGGGCTCATGAGACATACGCCGCGTCTCGGGCTCGGTGTCTTCTTGCTGGCCGCTGGCCCGCTCGCCGCCGCCACGTTCACCGTCACCACCACGCAACGACTCGGGGGCCGGGTCGCTGCGCCAGGCGATCCTCGACGCCAACGCCGCCGCCGGGCGCCGACACGATCGTGTTCGACATCCCCGGAGCGGGCGTTCATACGATCACGCCGCTGACCGATTTCGCCGCCTTCACCGGGCCCGTCACGATCGACGGCTACACGCAGCCGGGCTCGAGCCCCAACACGAACGGACCGGGGCTTCCCGACAATTCCGTTCACCAGATCGAGCTCGACGGGACCAACACCTACCCCGGAAACGGAGGCTTCGTGCTGGCTTTCTCGGGCAACTTCGCCTTCACGCTGCGCGGCCTGGTGATCAACCGCGCTCGCGCGGCCGCCGTGCAGGTCAACAGCGCCTCTGGCACGATCGAGGGATGCTTCCTCGGACTGGACCCGGCGGGAATCGGCGCGCTGCCCAACTACTACGGCGTCGAGGTCGAGGGCAGTCCCGGGGTCCAGATCGGCGGCCTGCTCGCGGCACAGCGCAACGTGATTTCGGGCAACTCCGGCTTCCACCTCGCTTTCGGCTGCTACAGCGCCGGGGGGTCGGGCCACGTCATCCAGGGCAACTTCATCGGCCTGAACGCGGCCGGCAACGCCGTTCCGCTGCCGCTGCCCGTCGGGAACCAGACCGGCATCGGGCTCTGCTTCAGCGTCACGAACGTGACGATCGGCGGAGCCACGGCGGAGGCGCGCAACGTCATCTCCGGAAACAAGTTCCTCGGGATCCGCGTCTCCAACAGCTTCTGCCGGCCTGGCGGTGACGGGCATCGTGATCCAGGGCAACTACATCGGGACGGACGTGACGGGGACGCTGCCGCTCGGCAACGGGACCCAGGGAATCAACATCAACACCCCCGGCAACGACGTGCTCGACAACGTGGTCGCGGCGACGGGCGGCGACGGGGTGAACTACAACTCGGGACTCCCGAACGACGACGGTGTGGTTCAGGGAAACCAGATCGGCACCGACGCGACGGGCACTCTGCCTCTTCCCAATACCGGTTGGGGCCTGCGGGTCCTGGCGGGAGGGCTGGAGATCGGCGGCGCGGGCGCGGGCCAGGCCAACGTCATCGCGTACAACGGGACGACCACGCAGGGTGGCATCTTCATCGAGAGCGGCGTGGGCAACGCGATCCGCGCCAATTCCATCCACGACAATGCCGGGCTCGGAATCGACCTCTCGCCCGTGGGCACGACCGCCAACGACGAAGGCGACGGAGACACGGGCTCCAACGGGCTGCAGAATTTCCCCGTGTTCGAGTCGGTCGCCGCGAACGTGGTCGAGGGCGGCCCGGTCATCTCCGGCGTCCTCCACGCAGCGGCGTCGACGACCTACGACCTCGACTTCTACGCGAACGATGCGTGCGTGCGGTTCCCGAAGGACTTCGTGGAGGGCCGGACGTACCTCGGCTCGGGCCAGGTCACGACGGACGGGTCAGGCGAAGGCGTCTTCGCCCTCGCGGTCTCCGGAACGATCCAGGCCGGGGAACGGATCTCGATGACCGCCACGGACCCCTCGGGCAGCACCTCCGAGTTCTCGCAGCGCCTTCCCTTCACGATCACGCCGGCCTCGAGCCCGTCGACCGGGGGCACCGCCGTCACGATCGCGGGCACCGACTTTGGGGACGGCGCCGCCGTGACGATCGGCGGTGTCGCCGCAGCCGGTGTCGTCGTCACCGGCTTCAACCAGATCACGGCGACCTCCCCGGCGCTCACCGCCGGCTCCCTCAACGACGTCGTCGTGACGAATACCGACGGTACGACCGGGACGCTCGAGAAGGGCTTCGTCTCGAACTTTCTGGACGCTCCTCCGGCGCAGCAGTTCTATTCGTTCGTCACCACGCTCGTGACCAACGCGATCACGGCGGGTACGGGCGGCGGGTTCTACGGCGTCGACCAGCCGACGCTGCGCCAGCAGATGGCGGTCTTCCTGCTGAAGGCCAAGTACGGCATCTGCTACGTCCCGCCCAACTGCACGGGCGTCTTCCCCGACGTCCCCTGCCCCTCGACCTTCGCCGACTGGATCGAGGACCTCGCCGCACAGGGCATCACCGGCGGCTGCGGCGGCGGCAACTACTGTCCGCAGAACCCCGTGCGGCGCGACCAGATGGCGGTGTTCCTGCTGAAGGCCAAGTACGGCTCGGCCCACGTGCCGCCCGGCTGCACCGGCGTCTTCCCCGACGTCGCCTGTCCCTCGCCCTTCGCCAACTGGATCGAGCAGCTCGCCGCCGAGCAGATCACCGGCGGCTGCGGCGGAGGCAACTACTGCCCGAGCTCCAACAACACGCGCGGCCAGATGGCCGTGTTCATCGTCAAGACCTTCTCGCTCCAGTAGACAGGATCGATACGCGGGCCGTCCGATTCCGGCGTGAGCCGTAGAGAGTGAGCAGCAACCGGTAGGCAGACAAGCGGGGGCGGAATGAGTCGATTCACCAGCTCGGTGTTGGCCTTGGCGGTGTCGGCGGCGCCGGCGCTCGCGGTAACCTACACCGTCACGAACACCAACGATTCAGGCCCCGGCTCCTACCGCCAGGCGCTGCTCGACGCCAACGCGGCGGCCGGCCTCGACACGATCGCGTTCAACGTCTCGGGCACGGGCTGCGACGGCTCGGGCGTCTGCACGATCGCGCCGACGGCGTCCCTGCCGGCGATCGCCAGTCCGACTCTCATCGACGGATACACGCAGCCCGGCTCCTCGGCGAACACGAGCCCCCAGGGCGCGTTGAACACCGTCCTCAAGATCGTCCTTTCCGGCGCGAACATCCCGGGCCAGTCGGCGGTCACGCTGACGACCGGCTCCGACGGCTCGACGGTCCGCGGCCTCGTCGTCAACGGCGGCTTCGACTACACGATCAACACGCTCTTCTCGAACGACGTCACGGTGTCCGGGTGCTTCGTCGGGCACCGACGCCGCGGGGACCACCGCGGTCCCGAACGGCCGTGGCGTCTACGCCAGTTTTTGCCAGCGCTTTCGCCTCGGCGGACCCGCTCCGGCCGATCGCAACCTGATCTCCGGCAATGCCGTCCTGGGCGCGGCAATGTTCTCCTCGCCCGACTCCGTCGTCGAAGGCAACCTGATCGGCACGGACGTCACGGGCGCCGTCCCCCTCGGGAACAACGAGACCGGGCTCACCGTCGGCACCGACGCCGGGGGAACGCTGGTGCGGGGCAACGTCATCGCGGACTCCCAGTTCAACGGCATCGACGCCGGAAACGCCGGAAGCGACACCGTCTACGGCATCACGATCGAAGGCAACTGGATCGGCACGGACGTGACGGGCACGGTGAACCTGGGCAACGCGCTCAACGGGATCTTCGTCCTGAGCCGGCAGGTCGCGGTTGGCGGAATCGCCCCGGGACAGGGCAACACCATCGCATTCAACGGCCAGGCCGGGGTCCTCGTGAACTACAGCACCATCGGAATTCTCGAGAACCCGATCCGCGGCAACTCCATCTACGGCAACAACACCGGGCCGACCGGCTTCGGCGCGCCGGACCAGGGGATCGACCTCGGCAACCCGGGCGGCTTCGGCGCCGGCGGCCTGACCCTCAACGACCTCGGCGACGCCGACATCGGCCCGAACCTCAACCAGAACTTCCCGATCATCACGTCGGCCGTTTCGTCGATCGCCTCGGGCGGCGCGAGCACCACGATCACCGGGCGGCTCAACAGCGCGCCGAGCACGACTTTCACGCTCGACTTCTACTCGAACGACGCCTGCGTCGGGCGGCCGCAGGAGTTCCGCGAGGGGCAGGCCTACATCGGCTCTGCGCAGGTCACGACCGACGGCAATGGGGACGCCGACATCGACGTCGTCCTGCCGGTCGTCGCTCGCGCCGGGAGAGAAGGTGACCGCGACAGCGACGGATCCGGCCGGCAACACCTCGGAGTTCTCGCAGCGCATCGTCGTCTCCTCCAACCCGGGCTCCGGGAACCCCGCCGGCGTCGCGGGGGTCGCGCTCGCCGGCTTCCACTTCCTGCCCGGGCGCCACGGTGACCGTGGGCGGTGTCGCGGCGGCGAGCGCCGTCGTGGCCAACTACAACGTCATCACCATCACGACGCCGAGCCTCCCGCCGGGAAGCCTCAACGACACGACCGTGACGAACACCGACGGCAGCGCGGGGACCCTGCCCAACGGCTGGATCGCGGACTTCCTCGACGTGCTCGGGCACCAACCAGTTCTACGCGAACGTCACCACACTCGTCCGCAACGCGATCACCGTCGGCGTCGGCGGCGGCAACTACGGCGTCGGCGCAGGACACCCTGCGCCAGCAGATGGCGGTCTTCCTCCTGAAGGCCAAGTACGGCATCTGTTACGTGCCGCCGCCCTGCACCGTCCAGGCCTTCCCCGACGTGCCCTGTTCCTCGAACTTCGCCCCGTGGATCAACGAGCTCGTCGCCCAGGGCATCACCGGCGGCTGCGGCGAACGGCCTCTACTGCCCGCTGAACCCCGTCAACCGCCAGCAGATGGCCGTCTTCCTGCTCAAGACCCTCGAGGGCCCCGGCTACGCCCCGCCGACCTGCACCGTCGCGACGTTCGCCGACGTCCCGTGCACGAGCAATTTCGCCCCCTGGATCTACGAGCTCGTCGCGCGCAACATCACCGCCGGCTGCGGCGGCGGCAACTACTGCCCCTCCACCAGCGCCAACCGCGGACAGATGGCCACGTTCCTCGTGAAGACCTTCGGGCTGCAGTAGCACAGGAGGCCCATCCGATGCGTCGACTCCTCGCTCTCTCTCTCACTGTGTTCGCCGCGACCGCCTCCGCCGCCACCTTCACCGTCACCAACACGAACGACTCCGGCGCCGGGTCGCTCCGCCAGGCGATCACCGACGCCAACGGCGCCGCCGGCGCGGACACGATTGCCTTCAACGTCTCGGGCGCGGGCTGCGACGGCGCCGGCGTCTGCACGATCGCGCCGGCATCCCAGCTGCCCTCTCTCCGGCCCAGCGTACGATCGACGGTTACACGCAGCCGGGCTCCTCCGCCAACACGATCGCCGCCGGCCCGCTCGACGCCGTGCTGAAGATCGTCGCTCTCCGGCGCGGCGATCCCGGGCGGCCCAGGGCCTGATCGTCAGCGGCGCCGGCTCGACCGTTGCGGGGCCTCGTCTTCAACGGCGGGTTCTCCTGCGCGGCTTCTGGTTGAACGCCGCGGACATCGCCGTACGCGGGCTGCTTCATCGGCACCGACGCCTCGGGGATGACCGCCGTTCCGAACGGCGCGGCGTCTACGCGCAGCTCAGCGGAGCCACCGGAGCTCCCGCTCGGGGGCCGAACCCGGCGGACCGAAACCTCATCGCCGGCCACGCGGCTCAGATGCATCTGGTTCGAGAGCGTCCGCCGGAGCCACGATCGAGGGCAACCTGATCGGGACGGACAAGACGGGAGCCGCTCTGCTCGGTTCGTGCCAACTCGACGATCATCCTGGCGCCAATTCTGGGCGGTACCGTCGTGCGCGGCAACGTCGTCGCCGGCGGGGATCTCGGGGCGATCGACGTCGGCAACGCCTCGCGCTACGACGTTCGAGACGATCGTCCAGGGCAACTTCATCGGCACCGACGTCACCGGGACCGTTGAACTCTGGGAAACGCGCAGTCCGGCATCCACCTCTGGACGACGGACGTCACCGTCGGCGGGACCGGCCCGGGAGAAGGCAACGTCATCGCGTTCAACGCGTGGCGCTGGTGTCTACCTCGTACGCGCGGCCCCCAGCGCTGCACGATCCGCGGCAACTCGATCTACTCGAACCACCACAACTCACAGCTCGGCGATCAGTGCCTCGGCATCGACTTCAGCAATCCGTCTGCGGTCTTCTGCGATCCCAGCCTCAACGACCTGGGAGACGCCGACGACGGGCCCAACGGCCGCCAGAACTTTCCGATCATCGCGTCCGCCGTGGCCTCGCTGGCCGAGGGCGGCACGACGACGATCACCGGGAGGCTCAACAGCGCGCGCGAACACGAGTTACGACCTCGACTTCTACTCGAACCCGGCGTGCGCGGGCCGGCCGCAGGCCTTTCTCGAGGGCGAAGACGTACCTCGGCTCGGCGCAGGTGACGACCGACGGCAGCGGCAACGCGGCCATCAACGTCGTCCTACCGGTCACGATCGGCGCCGGCGAGAAGGTGACCGCGACGGCGACCGATCCCGACGGCAACACCTCGGAGTTCTCGCAGCGCATCGTGCTGAGGTCGACACCGGGCTCCGGGAATCCGTCGGGCGCGCCCGTCACGCTCGACGGCTTCCACTTCCTCGCCGGCGCGACGGTGACCGTCGGCGGCGTCGCGGCGACCGGCGTGAACGTCGCGAGCTACAACCAGATCACGGCGACCACGCCGTCGCTTCCGCCCGGCAGCCTCAACAACGTCACCGTGACGAACACCGACGGCAGCGCCGGGACGCTGCCCAACGGCTGGATCGCGGACTTCCTCGACGTGCCGGGCAACCAGCAGTTCTACGCGAACGTCACGACCCTCGTGCGCAACGCGATCACGGCCGGTGTCGGCGGCGGCAACTACGGCGTCGCGCAGGACACCCTGCGCCAGCAGATGGCCGTCTTCCTCCTCAAGGCGAAGAACGGCGATCTGCTACGTGCCGCCCCCCTGCACCGTCCAGGCCTTCCCCGACGTGCCCTGCTCCTCGAACTTCGCCCCGTGGATCAACGAGCTCGTCGCCCAGGGCATCACCGGCGGCTGCGGCAACGGCCTCTACTGCCCGCTGAACCCCGTCAACCGCCAGCAGATGGCCGTCTTCCTGCTCAAGACCTTCGAGGCCCGCGGCTACGCCCCGCCGACCTGCACCGTCGCGACGTTCGCCGACGTGCCCTGCACGAGCAACTTCGCCCCCTGGATCTACGAGCTCGTCGCGCGCAACATCACCGCCGGCTGCGGCGGCGGCAACTACTGCCCCCTGCACCAGCGCCAATCGTGGTCAGATGGCCACGTTCCTGGTCAAGACGTTCGGTCTGCAATAGGGAGGAGACGACCCATGCGCCGATTCCTGGCCCCCGCTCTTCGTGCTGTACGCCGGAGCCGCCTCCGCCGCGACCTTCACCGTCACGAACACCAGCAACAGCGGCGCCGGGTCGCTGCACCAGGCGATCACTCGACGCCAACGCGGCCCCGGGCGCCGACACGATCGACGTTCAACGTGTCGGGCGCGGGGTGCGACGGCGGCGGCGTCTGCACGATTGTGCCCGTCGTTCCGCTGCCCAACATCGGCGACGCCGTCACGATCGACGGCTACACGCAGCCCGGCGCGTCGCCGAACACGAATGCCCAGGGCGCGATCAACGCGGTGCTGAAGATCGTCCTCTCGGGCGCCAGCATCCCCTCCTCCTGGGGCCTCTACATCGTCTCCGACGACGTCACCATTCAGGGCCTCGTCGTCAACGGTTTCGGCTTCGGAGTCGGCTCCTCTTCGGCGGACAACGTCATCCTTCCGCGGCTGCTTCGTCGGCGTCGACGCCTCGGGCGCCGCGGCCGTCCCGAACGGCTACGGCATCAAGGTCTACCTGGGCGACGGAATCGCGGTGGGCGGGCCGGCGCCCGCCGACCGGAACCTGATCTCCGGAAACACGCGATTACGGCATCGTCGCTCGAACGCTGCACGAACTGCCTCGTGCAGGGCAATCTGATCGGGACCGACGCCTCCGGCGCGGCGGCCATCGGGGCGGGAACGCGTCGGCCTGCGCGTCGGCGTCGACTGTCCCGGAACCGCCGTCCGCGGGAACGTCGTGGCGGCGGCCGATACAGGCGGGGTCCTCATCGGCCAGGATAGGCTCCGACACCGTGTACGGCATCACGGTGCAGGGCAACTGGATCGGAACCGACGTCACGGGCGACGATCCCGCTCGGCAACGGGAACGCGGGAATCTGGGTCGTCACCGACCAGGTCACCGTCGGGGGCCTCGGCCCCGGCGAGGCGAACGTCATCGCGTTCAACCAGGGCGCCGGCGTGATGGTCCTCTACGGCGCGAATCGCGAGAACCCGATTCGCGGAAACTCGATCTACGGAAACGGCGCCGCGGACGGGGCCGGCGGGCTCTCCACCCTCGGGATCGACCTCGGAAATCCGGGCAGCTTCGCCCAGGGAGGGCTCACCGCCAACGACCTCGGCGACGGTGATTCCGGGCCGAACGACATCCAGAACTTTCCGATCATCACCTCGGCGGTCACGGCCGGGCCCACGGGCACCGACACCACCATCCAGGGCATTCTCAACAGCACTCCGAACACGCAGTTCGCGATCGACTTCTACGCGGACGGCGCGTGCCTGCGCCGGCCGCAGAGCCTCCGGCAGGGACACACGTACATCGGCACGGACACCGTGACGACCGACGGCGCCGGGCACGCGGTCATCAATACCGTTCTTCCGGTCGCGCTCGGCGCGGGCGAGAAGGTGACCGCCACGGCGACCGACCCGTCCAACAACACGTCCGAGTTCTCGCAGCGTCTCGTCATCTCGTCCAACCCCGGTTCCGGCGGCGCGGCCGGGGCCGCCGTCACGCTGACGGGATTCCATTTTCTCCCCGGGGCGACCGTCACGGTCGGAGGCCTGGCGGCCTCGAACGTGGTCGTGACCAATTACAACTCGATGAACCTGACCACTCCGGCTCTGCCTGCGGGAACGGTCCACGACACCACGGTGTCGAACACGGACGGGAGCTCCGGGACGCTGCCCAACGGGTGGGTCTCCGACTTTCTCGACCTCGGAGGGAGCCAGTTCTACGGGCTACGTGGCGACGCTCGTGCGCAACGGCATCACCGCGGGCGTCGGAGGCGGCAACTACGGCGTCGGCCAGGGCACCAAGCGCCAGCAGATGGCCGTGTTCCTGCTCAAGGGCAAGTACGGTCTGTGCTACGTGCCGCCGGCCTGCACGCCGCCGGGCGTGTTCCCGGACGTCCCCTGTCCCTCGACCTTCGCCAACTGGATCGAGGCCCTGGCGGCCGAGGGCGTGACCGGGGGCTGCGGCGGCGGGCTGTTCTGCCCCGACAACCTGGTGACCCGCCGCCAGATGGCGATCTTTCTCCTGAAGAGCAAGTACGGCTCGAGCTACGTGCCGCCGGCCTGCACCGGAGTCTTCGACGACGTGGCCTGCCCCGGAGGCGGCGTCGCCTCCGACTTCATCGAGCAGCTGGCGGTCGAGCAGATCACGGGCGGATGCTCGGTCATGCCGCCGCTCTACTGTCCGGACGGCTCGAGCACGCGCGGGCAGATGGCGGTGTTCATTACCAAGACCTTCAATCTCCAATGAAGAAGCCCTGGCTCCTCGCCGCCGTCCTGGTCCGTTTCGCCGGCCATGGCGGCGACGTTCACCGTCACCAACACCAGCGACTCGGGGCCCGGGACGCTGCGCCAGGCGATCCTCGACGCCAACGGCTCGTTCGGCAACGACGACATCGTCTTCGCGATCCCGGCCCCCGGCGTCCAGACGATCGTTCTGGCTTCGGGGCTGCCCCCGATTCTCCAGCCGCTCCTGATCGACGGCTTCACCCAGCCGGGCTCGACGATCAACACGAACCCGACCGGCCAGGGGCTCAACGCGAACCTCCAGATCCAGATCGACGGAACGGGCGCGGTGTCCGAGCCCTGCTTCCAGGTCTACGCCGGCAACGATGACTTCCTCGTCCAGGCGATCCAGGGGCTCGTCATCAACCGCTGCCCGATCGGCGCAATCCACATCGGCACCGGCGGCGACGGAGCGATCGTCGTCGGCAACTACATCGGGACCGACCCCACCGGAACGAGCGTGCCCGGCCCGCAGGGCTTCGGCATCCGCGTCCACAACACCGGCCACGTCGCCGTCGGCGGCCCGTTCGCATTCGAAAGGAACCTGATCTCCGGCCACACCGAGGCGGGCGTGATCACCGATACCGCGCCGTTTCTCGGTGTGCGCGGCAACCTCATCGGCACCAATGCCGCCGGCAACGCGGCCATCGCCCCGGACCTCTACGGCCACGGCCTGCTCCTCGACGTCGCCGCTTTCGCGATCATCGGCGGGCTCGAATCCTCCGCCCGCAACGTGATCTCGGGCGTCGGCAACCGGGGGGTGGTGGTCTCGAACGCCGACGCCTCCGGCTCGGTCGTCGGCAACTTCATCGGAACCGACGTCACCGGGACGCAGGCGATCGCCGGCGGAATGGGCATCGACGTCATCGACGCCTCGCCGCTGATCCGGAACAACGTGATCGCCGCCCAGGCCGGCGTCGGGATCGGCCTCGAGCGGTCGAGCTCGGTGATCCAGGGCAACTTCATCGGGACCGACGCCACTGGCACGCTCGCCCTCGGAAACTCCGGCCTCGGAATCTACGCCCTCGAGGAGAACGGGGACATCGTCATCGGGGGCACGGGGGCCGGCGAAGGCAACGTCATCGCGCACAACGGGAGCCCGTTCTTCTTTTCCCTCATCGGCGGAATCCACATCCGCGGCCCCAAGGTCACCATCCGCGGCAACCGCATCTTCGACAACTTCTACCTCGGCATCGACATCGTCGACGGCCGCTCGGCGTGCCTCCGTGACCCCGAACGATCACGGCGACGCGGACGGCGGCGCCAACGACCGGCAGAACTTTCCGTTGATCACCGACGTCTCCCAGACTCCCGGCGCTACCCTGATCCAGGGGTTCCTGGACAGCACGCCCTCGACGACGTTCGACGTGGATCTCTTCTTCGGGCCGTCGTGCCATTTTCGGCCGTGGGGCTTCTTGCAGGGCGAGCAGTACCTGGGCTCGATCCCGGTGACCACCGACGGCGCCGGCATCGCGACCTTCTCGACCTCCGTCCCGTTCGAGATCCAACCCGGCCAGGCAGCCACGGCGACGGCGACGGATCCCGCGGGACACACCTCGGAGTTCTCGCAGCGCATCATCCTGTGGAGCGAGCCGAGATCGGGCCCCGCCGAAGGGCGGGACCGCCGTCACGATCGAGGGCATGGACTTCGGGCCGTCGACCGTGGTCACCGTCGCAGGACTGCCGGTCGCCAACCTGAACGTCGTCGACCCGTGGACGCTGACGGGAACGATGCCGGCCCTTCCGGCCGGCGTCGTCTACGACATCGTCGCCTCCAATCCGCCCAACGGCGGCTACAGCCTGCAGAGCGCATGGCTCGCCGACTTTCTCGACGTGCCGGCCGCCCACATGTTCCACGACTACGTCGTGCAGCTCGTCACGAACGGCGTGGCTGCGGGCGTGGGCGGCGGGAACTTCGGCCTCGCCGCCGTGGCGTCGCGCCAGCAGATGGCGGTCTTCCTGATGAAGGCCAGGCGCGGCATCTGCTACGTGCCGCCGGCCTGCGCGGGCGTCTTCGCGGACGTCCCCTGCGCGTCGCCCTTCGCCCCGTGGGTCGAGGCCCTGGCGGCCGAGGGCATCACGGGAGGCTGCGGCGGCGGGAACTTCTGCCCGCAGAGCCCCGTGCGCCGGGACCAGATGGCGGCCTTCCTGCTCAAGGCGCTGGCCGGGCCCGACTTCGTGCCGTTTCCGTGCACGGGCATTTTCACCGACGTGCCCTGCCCGTCGCTCTTCGCCGACTGGATCGAGACGCTCGTCGACGCGAACATCACCGTCGGTTGCGGAACCGGAATCTACTGCCCGCTGCAGAGCGTCACGCGCGGCCAGATGGCCGTCTTCGTCGTCAAGACGTTCCGGTTGCCCTAGGAGGCCCCATGCGCCGACTCGTTCTCGCCGCCGGTCTCCTCGCGGCGGCCGCCTCCGCGACGGCCGCGACGTTCACCGTCACCAGCGCCAGCGATGCGGGTGCCGGGTCGCTGCGCCAGGCGATCCTCGACGCCAACGCCGCCGCCGGTGCGGACACGATCGCTTTCAACATCGGAGGCGGCGGGCTCCAGACGATCGTCCTCGGCTCGGCGCTGCCCTTCGTCACCGACGTCGTCACGATCGACGGCTACACGCAGCCGGGCGCGCTGGTGAACACGGCGCCGCTCACGCAGGGAACCAACGCCGTCCTGAACATCGAGGTCAGCGGCGCGGCCGTCGCGCTCGACCCCTGCCTCACCTGGGCCGCCGGTGGGGGGCGCATCCAGGGCCTGACCTTCAACCGCTGTCCGATCGGGACGATCCACGTGACGGGCTCGGTGACGATCGCCGGCAACTTCCTCGGCACGACGCCGCAGGGCGGCCCGCTGACCGACGGCTCGAAGCAGAACCGGGGCGTGTACGCTTTGGGCGCGCAGTCGGAACCCCTGACCACGGAGGTCGTGGTCGGGGGGCCGAATCCCGCGGACCGCAATCTCATCTCCGGCCACACGGCCTTCGGCCTTTCCGAGGGTGTGCGGGCCCAGTTCTACACGCACCTGACGCTCCAGGGAAACCTGATCGGCGTCGACGCGACGGCGTCGTACGCGATCTCCAACGGTATCGGCGTCTTCATCGGCTCGACGCCGCCGCCGCACGTCGGCGGCCCGGGCGCGAACGAAGGCAACGTCATCGGCGGAAGCCTGTCGGCGGGGTACTTCGGCGGCGCCGCGCTCTTTCAGGGCAATTTCGTCGGGACCAACGCCGCCGAGACCGCGGCCCTCGGAAACCTGGGCGGCGGGATGGTCAGCGGAAACACGGGAGGCGGCGGCTCGATCGGCGGGCTGGGGCCCGGCGAAGGCAACGTCTTCGCCTGGAACGGCAACAGCGTGGGCGGGTACACGAACGGCCTCACGGTGACGGGCGGCTCGGTGGTCATTCGCGGCAACCGCTTCTACGGAAACGTTCCCGTCGCGATCGCGCTCGACCTGTTCTCGTTCCCCACGCCGAACGATCCGGGCGATGCGGACGGCGGACCGAACCTCAAGCAGAACACGCCCGATCATCACCTCGATCGACTACGGTCCGCCCACCGTCGCGCACGCGTTCCTCTCCAGCACGCCCTCGACGACGTTCGACGTCGACTTCTACGCCAACCTCCAGTGCGTCACGCGGCCCAACGCCTACGTCCAGGGCGAGGAGCTCGTCGGCACGATCCAGGCGACGACGGACGGGGCCGGACTCGCGACCATCGATTTCCAGCTGCCGTCGCCGCTCGTGCCGGGCCAGGGCGTCACGGCGCTCGCCACCGACCCGGCGGGCAACACCTCGGAGTTCTCGCAGACGATTCTGCTCAAGACGACGCCGCGCTCGGGGCCGGCCGCGGGCGGGGGCAGTGTCACTCTGTCGGGACAGCACCTCCTGGCCGGTGCGACCGTCGACGTCGGCGGATTCGCGCCTTCGAACGTCGTGGTGACCGCGCCCTACACGATCACGGCCGACATGCCGGCGTTCGCGCCGGGAAGCGTCCACGACGTCGTCGTGACGAACCCGGGCGGACTGACGGGAACGCTGCAGAACGGCTACGTCGCAGATTTCCTGGACGTGCCTTCGGGCAACCAGTTTCACGACGACATCGTGAGGCTCGTGGCGAGCGAGGTCACGGTCGGGATCGGCGGAGGCCTCTACGGCGTGAACGATCCGGTGAAGCGGCAATCGATGGCCGTCTTCGTGTTGAAGGCCGAGCACGGCATCTGCTACACGCCGCCCCCCTGCACGCCCCCAGGCGTCTTCGCCGACGTGCCCTGCCCCTCTCTTTTTGCCGACTGGATCCAGGCCCTCTCGGACGAAGGGATCACGGGCGGCTGCGGCGGCGGCCCGCCTCCCGCGCCGATCTTGTACTGCCCCGACAAACCCGTCCGCCGCGATCAGATGGCTCCGTTCCTGTTGAAGGCCGTGCACGGTCCCGCCTACACGCCGCCGCGCTGTACGGGCGTTTTCGCGGACGTCGCCTGCCCGTCGCTCTTCGCGGACTGGATCGAACAACTGAAGGCCGAAAACGTGACGATCGGCTGCGGCAACGGTACGGTCTACTGTCCGGCGAGCCCGAACACCCGAGGACAGATGGCGACATTTCTGGTAAAAGCTCTGCGCCTGCCTTAACACAAGAGGAGCCCTTTTCATGCGCATTCGCATCGCGCTGCTCTTTCTCTGCGTCACCGCTCCGCTCGCCGCCGCGACGTTCACCGTGACGACGACCGCCGACTCCGGCGCGGGGTCGCTGCGCCAGGCGATCCTCGACGCGGAGGCCGCGCCCGGGGCCGACACGATCCACTTCAACATCCCGGGTCCCGGCGTGCACACGATCGTGTTGACGACATGGCTTCCGAAGGCGTTCGGCCCGATCACGGTGGACGGGTACACGCAGCCAGGCTCTTCCCCCAACACGCTGCCGCTGGCTCAGGGGACCAACGCCGTGCTGAACGTGGAGATCAACGGGGCCGCCGTCATCCTCGCGCCCTGCTGGGAGCTCGAGACCACCGCGGCGCACATCCAGGGTCTCGTGATCAACCGCTGCGGCGACGGCGCTCTCTACGACAAGGGGGAACTGACGGTCACCGGCAACTTCCTCGGCACGACGCCGGCGGGAACACCGGTCGACGACGGGTCCTCCCAGCGTTGGGGAGTCTTCGCTCTCGGCTCGCTCGGCAACGAGCCGCCCATCAACGTCCAGGTCGGCGGACCCAACCCCGCGGACCGGAACCTCATCTCCGGAAATCCGGGCCTGGCCGGCGTCTACTTCGAGTACAACGTCGCCGGCAAGGTGCAGGGGAATCTCATCGGAACGGATGCCACCGTGTCTTACGTCATCACCAACGGGATGGGCGTGTATTGCCCGTCGAAGCACGGAGTCCAGATCGGGGGACCGGGAGCGAACGAGGGCAACGTGATCGGGGGAAGCCTCGCGGTCGGGTTCTACGGCCGGTTCTCGGTCTTCCAGGGGAACTTCGTCGGCACCAACCCGACGCAGACGGCGAACCTCGCGAACCTCGGCAACGGCGTCTCGATGGACACGAGCGCTCAGCCGTTCACGGGCGTCCTCGGCGGCCTCGGCCCGGGCGAAGGCAACGTCATCGCGCACAACGGGCTCGGCGGCCCCTTCAGTTATCCGGCCGGTTTCCTCATGTCGGGTTCGAGCGGCCAGATCACGGCGCGCGGCAACCTCTTCTACGACAACCGGCCCGTGGCGATCGCGCTCGGTCTCGATCCGCCCCACGCGGCGGATCCCGGCGACCCGGACGTCGGGCCCAACGGGCGGCAGAACGCCCCGGTTTTGACCGGCATCGACTACGGGCCGCCGACCGTCGCGCACTTCGTGCTGAGCAGCGCGCCTTCGACCACCTTCGACGTGGACTTCTATGCCAGCACGAGCTGCGTCGCGTTCCCGGTGCTCTCGACGCAGGGCGAGGTGCGCGTCGGAAGCACGACGGCGACGACCGACGCGTCGGGCGTCGTCGCGATCGACTACACGCTGCCCTCGCCCATCGCCCCGGGAGGACGCGTGACGGCCATCGCCACGGATCCCTCGGGCAACACCTCGGAGTTCTCGCAGACGATCCTGTTGAAGGCCGTACCGCGCTCCGGCCCGGCGGCGGGCGGCGGCGGCGTCACGCTCCTCGGGCAGCTCCTCGAGGCCGGCGCGACCGTCTCGGTCGGCGGGGTCGCAGCCTCGAACGTCGTCGTCACGCCGCCGTACTCGATCACGGCGGACATGCCGGCATTCGCAGCGGGAACGGCCCACGACGTCGTCGTCACGAACCCGGGGGGCGTCTCCGGAACGCTCCGCAACGGCTACATCGCCGACTTCCTCGACGTTCCGCCGGCCAATCAGTTCCACGACGACGTCGTCAAGCTCGTCGCCAACCAGGTGACGGCCGGAATCGGGAGCGGCCTCTACGGGGTGGACAACCCGGTCAAGCGGCAGTCCATGGCCGTCTTCGTGCTTAAGGCCGAGCACGGCGTCTGCTACACGCCGCCCCCGTGCACGCCCCCCGGCGTCTTCGCCGACGTGCCCTGCCCCTCGCAGTACGCCGACTGGATCGAGGCGATGGCGGCGGAGGGCATCACCGGCGGGTGCGGCGGCGGGAACTTCTGCCCGCAGGATTCCGTCCGTCGCGACCAGATGGCCCCGTTCCTGCTGAAGGCCGTCCATGGCCCGACCTACACTCCGCCGCGCTGCAGCGGCGTCTTCGCCGACGTCGCCTGCCCCTCTCTCTTCGCAGACTGGATCGAGCAGCTCGCGATCGAGTACGTGACGACCGGCTGCGGCGGCGGCAACTACTGCCCCTCCAACCCGAACACGCGCGGACAGATGGCGGTGTTCCTGAATAAGGCCCTGCGACTCCCGTGAACCATGCGTCTGCCAAGGACCATTTGAGTTACCGCCGGGCTGCGCCCGGCGTTGCCTACTGCCGGGGGTCTGCCTTCGGTGGACGGCTTCCCTGACGGAGGATTTCTCAACATGCGCACTCCCCTCGCTCTCGCCTCGCTCTGCCTCGCAACGCCGATGGCCGCCGCGACGTTCACCGTGACGACGGCCGCCGACTCCGGCGCCGGCTCGCTGCGCCAGGCGATCCTCGACTCGACGTCGAGCGCGGGGCAGGACACGATCCAGTTCGCCATTCCTGGCTCCGGCGTCCACACGATCTCGCTCCTCACGCCGCTGCCCGCTCTCACGCAGCCGACGACGATCGACGGATACACGCAGCCGGGCTCCTCGCCGAACACGCTGCCCTTCCCGCAGGGGTTGAACACCGTGCTCACGATCGAGATCAACGGCCAGTCCCTCCCGGTCACCCTGGACGCGATGGGGATCCGGATCGAATCCGGCGGGGTCGTCATCCGGGGCCTCGCCATCAACCGCTGCCTCGTCGGCGGGATCCGGACCCCCACCGGCGGCGCGTACGACGGCATCCAGATCAAGGGCAACTTCATCGGCACGCGGCCCGACGGGTTGTCCGTGCCGCGGGGCGTCGGCGTCGCCCGGCAGAATTTCGGCGTCTTCCTCCAGGGAGGGCTCGGACTCCAGATCGGCGGCTCCGACCCGGCCGACCGGAACCTGATCTCCGGCAACAACAACGAGGAAGCCAACGCCGAAGGAACGGGGGTCGTCGTCGGCGAGACCGTGGGCAGCATCCCGAGCGCCGTGATCCTCGGCAACGTGATCGGTACCGACAAGACCGTGACGGTCTCGCTGCCCAACGGCTCCGGCATCGCCACCCAGACAGGGACCGAGCCGATCCAGATCGGCGGAAGCGGCCCCGGAGAAGGCAACATCGTGAGCGGCAATGCGAATCTCGGCATGGGCGTGCAGACGCGCGGGGCTCTCATCACCATTCGGGGCAACATCGTCGGAACCGACGCCAGCACGACCCGCAACCTCGGCAACCGGGGAGGGGGCATCGTCGTGTCCACCCCTGCCGTCGCGGAAACCGCCCTCATCGGGGGCATCGGGCCGGGGGAAGCCAACGTGGTCGCTTTCAACGGAGGACGGCCGCAATCGACCTTCGCCGGCGTCTCGATACTGAGCTTCTCCACCATCCACTGACGGTGCGCGGCAATCGGATCTTCGCCAACACGTCGCGCGGCTTCGCGCCGAACCCTCTGGCGGGACCGGCGCCCAACGATCCGGGCGACCCGGACATCGGGGCCAACGAGCTGCAGAACTCGCCGATCGTCACGGGCGTCGACTATGGGCCGCCGACAGTCGTCCACGCGATCTTCAACAGCACGCCGTCGACCACGTTTGCCGTGGATTTCTACGCCAACCCGGTCTGTGTCGCGCGGCCTACGGCCTTCCCCCAGGGCCAGGACTACGCGGGCTCGACGCTCGGTCACGACGAACGCCTCGGGCGACGCGACAATCGACTTCGAGCTCGCCTCTCCCCTGGTCGTCGGCCAGGTTGTGACGGCGATGGCGACCAACCCCGGCGGCAGCACGTCGGAGCATTCCCTCGGGCTCCTGCTGAAGGTCGACCCGCGTTCGGGCCCGGCCGCGGGCGCAAACGTCACGCTGTCCGGCCAGAACATCGCCGCGGGCGCCACGGTCACGGTCGGCGGCGAGGCGGCGACGAGCGTGGTCGTCACGCCTCCGTACACGATCACCGCCACCATGCCGGCCAAGCTCCCGGGCAGCATCCACGACGTCACGGTGACGAACCCGGGCGGGCTGTCGGGAACGCTCGACAACGGCTGGGTCTCGGATTTCCTGGACGTGCCGCCCGGAAATCCGTTCCACGACGACATCGTCAAGCTCGTGGCCAACGAGATCACCGTCGGCATCGGCGGCGGCCTGTACGGCGTCGACGATCCCGTCAAGCGGCAGGCCATGGCCGTGTTCCTGCTGAAGGCGAAGCACGGCCTCTGCTACACGCCGCCACCCTGTGCGCCGCCGGGCGTCTTCGCCGACGTGCCGTGCCCCTCGCCGTTCGCCGACTGGATCGAGGCGCTCTTCCAGGAGGGAATCACGGGAGGGTGCGGCGGCGGCAACTTCTGTCCCCTCGCGACGGTCCGGCGCGACCAGATGGCGCCCTTCATGCTCAAGGCGGCCCACGGCCTCGACTACGTCGCTCCGCCCTGCTCGGGATACTTCGACGACGTGCCGTGCCCGTCTCTGTTCGCGGACTGGATCGAGCAGCTCAAGTACGAGGGCGTGACGAGCGGGTGCGGGAACGGAACGGTCTACTGCCCCGCGAACCCGAACACCAGAGGACAAATGGCCACTTTCCTGGTCAAGGCTCTACGGCTGCCGTAAAGCCGGGTAAAGCCGGGGGTCAGGCCTTGAATCTGCACCGAGGCCAGCGAGGGGAGTACAGAATCAAGGCCTGACCCCGTCTCTCGCCGCCCGGATCTCGGCCAGGCGCTGGTGCGGCGGCGACTGCGGCTCGAGGGTCGCGAGGGACTGGTCGAGCAGGCGCCGCGCCTCGGCGCGGTCCTCGGGGCGGCCGAGGGCGATCAGGTCGGCGGCGAGCTGGTAGCGCTCGACCGCCAGCCACGGGCTCTTCTCCCCCTCCAGACGGAGCACGACCTCGACGGACTGCCGGTGGAGCGGCAGCGCCTCGCCGGCGCGGCCCTGGAGGCGCAGCGTCTCGCCGAGGCGTGAGCGGGCGTCGACCGCTTCCGAGCTGTCCCTGCCGTTCAACTCCTCGATCCTCGCCGCGACCTCGCGCTCGAGCTTCTCGGCCTCCTCGAGCCTTCCCTGAAACCGGATCTGGGAGGCGCGGTTGCCCCGGATCTGCCAGGTGAAGGAGTGCTTCTCGCCGAGAACTTCCCGGAAGAGCGCCTCGACCTCCTCCATGGTCTTCTCCGCCTCGGCGTACTTGCCGCGGCGCGAGGCGATGAGGGCGAGACCGTTCAGGCACTTGCCGACCTCGAAGTGCTTCGGGTCGATCGCCCGGAAGAGCGCGAGCGCCTCCCGGTATGCAGTCTCGGACTCCTCGAGCCTTCCCTGGTTCAGATAGAAGACCCCGGTGAGCTGAAGCCCCTGGCCGACGGTCGGGTGCTTGCTCCCGAGCGCCGCCCGGCGGATCTCGACCCCGCGCTTGTACAGGGCCTCCGCCTCGGCCGCCTGCCCGCGCCGGCCGCCGAGGAGGACGGCCAGATTGATGTAGCTGTAGCCGAGGTTGACGTGGTCGGGGCCGAGCTGCTTGACGAGGATCGCCTGGGAGTCCCGATACGCCTTCTCGGACTCGTCGACACGGTCGAGCTCGTCGAGCAGCACCGCGAGATTGCGCAGGTGCATCGCCGTCTGGGCGTTGTCGTCGCCGAGCACCCGGCGGTAGGTCTCGTAGACGCCACGCTCGCTCTTCTCGGCGCGCTCCGCCTGGCCCTTCCAGAAGAGGACCTGCCCGAGATCGCTCTGCGCGCGCGCCGTGGCGAGGCTGTCCGGCGCCTCCGCGGCCTCGAGCACGACGAGCGCCGCCGTGATCTCCTTCTCCGCCTCGTCGAGCCGACCCTTCGACATCTTCACCGCCCCGAGGGTCGCGAGGCTGCGGCCGATCGCGGCGTCGCCGGACGGCAGGATGCGCTGCCGGATCGCGAGCGACCGCTTCGCGAGATCCTCGGCGGTGTCGAGCCGGCCGAGCCCCTTGTCGATCCGCGCGATGGCTTCCAGAAGGTCCGCCTGGATGTCGGGCTCGGAGGAGAGCTCGGTCTGCAGGCGCTTGCCCGCCTGGTCGAGAAGCTCGCTCGCCGTGATCGAGCCGCCCGAGGCCTGCTCGGGGTCCGCCACCTCGAAGAGGCCGATCAGGAACTCCTTGACGGCTTCGGCCCGGCGCGCGGCCGCCGCGGCCGTCTTCGCGTGCGCCTCGGCCCGGCGCGCCTGCCAGGCCGCCACGGCGATGCCGGTCACGAGCGACGCGAGCACGAGGACCCCGGCCGCGACCCCGATGCGGTTGCGCCGCGCGAACTTGCCGACGCGGTAGCCGAACGTGTCCGGCCGGGCCTTGACCGGCTGTCCCTCGCGGTGGCGGCGCAGGTCGCCGGCGAAGGCCGTCACCGAGCCGTACCGCCGCTCCGGCACCCGGCGCAGGGCCGCGAGCAGGATGTTGTCGAGGTCGCCCCGGAGCCGCTTCGCGAGGCGCCGCCGGTCGCCCTCCGTCGGCCGGAGCAGCGGCAATGCGCCGAGCGGCTCGCGCAGCGACGCGCTGGCTCGGCCGCTCCGTGACGTCGTCGGCGACGGCCGCCGCGAGCGCGGAGGCCGAGCGGCCCTTCGCGCTTCTGGGGCAGGGTCCCGGTCAGGAGCTCGTACGCGAGCGCGCCGAGCGCCCAGACGTCCGTGGCCGTGGTCACGGGCTCCCCGAGGACCTGCTCGGGGGCGGCGTAGGCGGGAGTCAGCAGCCGCATTTCCGTCCGGGTCTCCGCGACGGCCTCGCCCGTGTCCTCGGGCCCGAGCAGCTTCGCGATGCCGAAGTCGAGGAGCTTGACCTCGCCGTCCTGCGTGACGAGCACGTTCGACGGCTTCAGGTCCCGGTGCACGACGAGGTTCCGGTGCGCGGCGGCGACGGCGTCGCAGCAGTCCTGCAGGAGGCCGCAGCCGCTCGTCGACCGGGAGATCGCGGGTCCGGCAGTAGTCGGTGATCGGCTCGCCTTCGACGAGCTCCATGACGAAGTACGGCCGCCCGTCCTCGGTCGCGCCGCCGTCGAGAAGCCGCGCGATGTGCGGATGCTCGAGCCTCGCGAGGATCCGCCGCTCGCGCGAGAAGCGCTGGAGGATCTCGTCCGAGGCCATGCCCGGGCGCAGGAGCTTGATGGCGACGCGCTGCTCGAAGAGGCCGTCGGCCCGCTCGGCGAGCAGCACCTCGCCCATCCCGCCGCGGCCGAGGCGCCGGAGCACGCGGTACGGGCCGATGCGCTCGGGCGGCGGCGCCTCCGCCTCCGGTCCCGGCGAGCCCGTCGAAGAGCCCTCCCGCGACGGCCACGGCCGGCATCTCGAGAAAGCGGCCGGCCTGCGAATCTGCGGCGAGGAGCTTCGCGACCCGACGCGGCGAGCTCCGCGTCCCCGAGCGCGGCGAGCCGGCGGTCGCGCTCGGCGGGCGCAAGCTCGACGAGCTCCTCGAAGAGCGCGCGGACCTCGGTCCAGCGCCCCCCGGCGCTCACGACCCGGATTCCGGCGCCGAGAGCTCCTGGTAGAGAAAGGCCCGGGCCGCCTGCCAGTGGCGCTTGACCGTGCGTTCCGACCGGCCCGACATTTCCGCGATCTCCTCCACGGAGAGCCCCGCGAAGAACCGCCACTCGACGATCTGCGCGAGCTCGCCGTCGACCTCCCCGAGGCGGACGAGCGCCTCGTCGAGGGCCACGATCTCCGCCGCCCGCTCCTCGACGGGTATCTCGACGTTCTCCAGGTCCAGGGGCCGTCGGCCGGACCCGCGCCGCTGCCGCGTGCGCGACCGCGCCTGGTCGACGAGGATCATGCGCATCGCCCGGGCGGCGAGCGAGAAGAAATGCTGGCGGTCCTTCGCCGTCCAGCCGGCGCCGCGCGAGAGCTTGAGGTACGCCTCGTGGACGAGGGCGGTGGTCGAGAGGGTCTGCTCGGCCGGCGCGCCCCGGAGCTGCCGGTGGGCGATCGCCCGCAGCTCGCCGTAAAGCACGGAAAACACGCGGTCCAGGGCCTACCGGTCGCCGGCCTCGGCGGCGCGCAAGAGTCCCGTGACCTCTTCAGGCCGGGGACCCCGCGGGTCATCTTCCATGGATGCCGTAATTGTATCGAAGGAAAGCCTCTTTCCCGCGAGTCCGGCCGGAAATAGAATGCGGCCACCAGGAGGACAAACCCATGCGTCGGATCGGAATAGCCGCGGGACTGCTGTGCGTCGCCTCGGCCGCCTCCGCCCTCACCTACACCGTCACCTCGGTCGCCGATTCCGGCGCCGGCTCGCTCCGTCAGGCGATCACCGACGCCAACGCCAACCCGGGCGCCGACACCATCCAGTTCAGCATCGTGGGCTCCGGCGTCCAGACGATCACGCCGGCCACACCGCTGCCGCCCATCACCGAGGCCGTCACGATCGACGGCTATACGCAGCCGGGAACGTCGGAGAATACGCTGGCCGTGGGCCAGGGGCTCAACACGGTGCTGCTCATCGAGATCGACGGCTCGGCCGCGCCGGGGCCCGGCTTCCAGGTCCAGGGCTCGGACGTCACGATCCGCGGCCTCGCGATCAACCGCTTCACGCAGGGAGGCGTCGACGGCAACGGCGCGAACCTGGTCGTCGAGGGCTGCTTCGTCAACACGAGCGCCGACGGCCTGACGCACTTTCCCGGCGCCAACGGCGTCTGGATGCAGGGGCCAAACTCCCGCATTGGCGGGCTCACGCCGGCCCAGCGCAACCTCATCGCGTCACCCACGCTCGGCGCGGCCGTCAACATGGGCGGCCTCGGCGCCATCGTCGTCCAGGGCAACCTCGTCGGCACCGACGTCACGGGGGAGCGCGCCCTGGGTGCCGTCGTCACGGGAGTCACGGGTGTCGGGTGCAGCGGCGACAGCGGCGCAAAGACGATCGGAGGTTCGAACCCCAACGCCGGCAACGTCATCGCCGGGGTCGACCGCGGAATCAACATGAGCACGGCCCTCTGCGTGGTCCAGGGCAACACGATCGGCGTCGGCGCTTCGCACCAGGCCACCATCCAGAGCGGCGAAGTCGGCATCCTCGTCAACCAGGGATCGGCGATCGGCGGCGACGGCCCCGGCGAGGGCAACGTGATCGGCGGCTTTCTCTATGGCCTCGTGTTCGACAACAACACCCTCTTCCAGGGCAACTTCGTGGGCACGGATCCCACCGGCACGAAATCGTTCGGCAACCGGAGCATCGGCGTCATCGTGAGCACGGGCAGCCTCGCCGTCGGCGGGATCGGGCCGGGCGAGGGCAACGTCATCGCGAACAATGGATGGGTCGGCGTCATCGTGGACGGCCAGTCCCAGAACCCGATCCGCGGCAATCGCATCTATGGCAACGGCGTGGGGGGCGTGGGCACCAGCGGAGTGGCCATGGGGATCGATCTCCATTTCTCGGCGACGCCCGGCGGACCGAACGCCAACGACCTGGGCGACGGCGATGACGGCGCCAACGAGCGCCAGAACCACCCGATCCTCACGTCGGCCGTACCCGAGGGCGGAGGAACGCGCGTCATCGGCACGCTCAACAGCCTGGCATCGACCGTCTTCGATCTCGACTTCTACTCGAATCCAGGGTGTCGCGACCGCCCGCGCAACCTGCCCCAGGCCGAGGTCTATCTGGGATCGACGCAGGTGACCACGGACGGATCGGGCAACGCCGTCATCAACGCCCTCCTGGCGACGCCGATCCAGGCCGGCGACCCCGTAACGGCGACCGCGACCGACCCGAACGGGAACACGTCTGAGTTGTCGTGGGGCATCGCTTTTCAGCTTAATCCCGGCCTGGGAGGCCCCGGCGATAGTCAGCTGCAGGGCCTCGCGGGCCAGCAATTCGATCCAGCGGCCACCGTGACCGTCGGCGGGAACCCGGTCGCGGTGACGGTGCAGTCGCCCACCCTGATCCGCTTCGTCGGCCCGTCGCTCGCCCCCGGTGAGGTGTACGACGTCACCGTGACGAACCCGGGCGGGCTCAGCAGCACGCTCTACAACGCCTACGTCTCCCGGTTCAGCGACGTTCCGGACAGCAGCCTCTTCGACGATGCCATATCCCGGCTCGTGGCGGGGGAGATCACGGCCGGCATCGGAGGCGGCAATTACGGCCCCGGCAACAACGTGACCCGTCAGCAGATGGCCGTGTTCGTCCTCAAAGCGAAATACGGCGTCTGCTACTCGCCCCCGCCCTGCGTGCAGGTATTCGCGGACGTGCCGTGCAGCTCGAATTTCGCGGTCTGGGTGAACCAGTTCGCCGCGGAGGGCATCACGGGCGGATGCGGCGGCGGCAACTTCTGCCCGACCAATCCCGTCCGTCGCGATCAGATGGCGGTCTTCCTCCTCAAAGGCAAGTACGGCGCGAACTTCACGCCTCCTCCGTGCACCGGCGTTTTCGGTGACGTGGCCTGCCCGTCGACGTATGCAGCCTGGATCGAGCGGCTGTTCGCCGAGGGAGTCACCGGGGGGTGCGGCGGCAACAACTACTGTCCCGCTCAACAACAACACGCGCGCCCAGATGGCCGCGTTCATAGTCCGGACGTTCACTCTGCCCTAACCGAAACCGTCTATTTTCGAGGGACAGGGCCGCGTCGCCTGTCCCTTTTTCCACTCGGCCGCCGAGTAAGCGGCAGGAGGAACCATGACCCGTCGCCGGCTGCCTCTGGTCGCGCTCTGTCTCGCCGCCGCCTCCGTCTCGCTCGAGGCCACGACGTTCAACGTCACGACCACCGCCGATTCGGGGGCGGGGTCCCTCCGCCAGGCCATCACCGACGCCAACACCAACCCGGGCGCCGACACGATCGCCTTCGCGATCGTCGGCTCGGGCGTCCACACGATCGCACCGGCTTCGCCGCTCCCGACGATCACGGGCCCCGTGACGATCGACGGCTACACGCAGTCGGGCTCGTCCGCGAACACGAACCCGGCCAGCCAGGGCCTCAACACCGTCCTGACGATCGAGATCGACGGGACCAACGCCGGCGCCGGGCCGTGCCTCTTCGCCGCGGCCGACGACGTCACGATCCGGGGCCTCGTCGTCAACCGGTGCACCGACAAGGCCGTCGCGACCACGGGAGCGCACTCGGATTTCGTTCTCGAGGGCTGCTTCATCGGCACCAACGCGGCGGGCACGGCGGCGCTCGCGCCGTTCGGCGGAGGAGTCAATCCCCGCTCCCAGACCAACGCCCGGATCGGAGGCACGACGCCGGCCGCCCGCAACCTGGTGTCCGGCGACAGCCCGTTCGGCGATCCCATCGCCTTCGGCCAGGGGCAGACCGAGCCGGTCTCGAATTCGCTCGTCGCCGGCAACCTGGTCGGCACGGACATCACGGGCCTGCATCGTCTCTCCCCGAACGGGGTGCTATCGATGAACACCGGCGGAGGCGGCAACAACGTCGTCGGCGGCACCGCGGCGGGCGCCCGCAACATCTTCATCGACGGCGTCTTCGTGCCCGGCGCCGGCAACCAGATCCAGGGTAACTTCGTGGGGCTCGACGTCACGGGAACGATCGTCATCAGCAGCAACTCCCAGGGCATCGTGACCGGCACCAGCTCCAGCAACAACACGATCGGCGGCTCGGCGGCCGGTGCGGGCAACCGCGTCGGCGGAACGGGCAACTCGGCGATCGAAGTGGACGGCGACGGCAACGTCGTCCAGGGAAACCAGGTCGGAACCGACGCGACGGGCACGGTCCGCCTCGCCAACGGCTACTGGGGAATCCTCGTGGGCGTGAACTCCTCGAACACGACGATCGGCGGCGTCGGCCCCGGCGAGGGAAACCTCGTCGCGTACAACCGCGGATACGCGGGCGTGGCGGTCATGGGTGTCGATGCCACCGTGCGCGGGAACTCGATCTTCGACAACGCCGGGATTCAGGCCAACAGCGGCCTCGCCATCGATCTCACCGGCGGCAACCTGTTCGCGCTGGGCGTCAACATCAACGACGCTGGCGACGCGGACGCCGGCCCCAACGGCTATCAGAACTATCCATTGATCTCCTCGGTGACCTACGGGGGCTCGAACACGACGATCGCCGGAACGCTCAACAGCACGCCGTCGACCACGTTCGACATCGACTTCTACTCCAACCCCGCGTGCAACGGCCGCCCGCAGGAGCAGGACGAGGCGAAGACCTACATCGGATCGATCGAGGTCACGACGGACGGGTCCGGCAACGCGGCCTTCAACGAGGTCCTCGCGGCCGTCGTCGCGAGCGGTTCGCCGATCACGGCCGCGGCCACGAACCCGTCCGGCCAGACCTCCGAGCTCTCGCCGCGCTTCGTGCTCTCGCTCGACCCGGTGGCCGGACCTCCCGGCGGAGTCATCGGAGCGCAGATTCGCGGCCTCGCGTTCGAGCCGGGCGCGACGGTCACGGTCGGAGGCGTCCCGGCGACCGGCGTGACCGTCGACGATTCGACGACGATCACGGCGAACATCCCGGCGCTGCCGGCGGGTTCCATCAACGCCCTCACGGTCGCGAACCCGGGCGGCGGCGCGTCCGGGACGCTTCCGAACGCCTGGATCTCGAATTTCAATGACATCCCGGGCAGCCAGTTCTACACGCAGATCACGAGCCTCGTCGCCAACGGCATCACGGCCGGTGTGGGCGGGGGGCTCTACGGCATCAATCAACCGACGCTGCGGCAGCAGATGGCGGTCTTCCTCCTGAAGGCCAAGTACGGGATCTGCTACACGCCGCCGCCCTGCACGGTCCAGGTGTTCGGCGACGTCTCCTGCCAGCTGAACTTCGCTCCCTGGATCCATGCGCTCGCGGCCGAGGGCATCACCGGCGGCTGCGGCGGCGGGAACTACTGTCCGGGCAACCCGGTGCGCCGGGACCAGATGGCGGTCTTCATGCTCAAGGCCGTCCACGGAGGAGCCTACGCACCGCCGCCCTGCGACGGTGACTTCGACGACGTCGATTGCCCGTCCCAGTTCGCCGCCTGGATCGAGCAGCTCGCGGCCGAGGGCGTGACGGGAGGCTGCGGCGGCGACAACTACTGCCCCCTCAACAACGTCACCCGGGGCCAGATGGCGGCGTTCCTGTACAACGCGTTCGATTTGCCGTAGCAAACGGCAATCTCGTCTCCGTTCCGGGCGGGCGCGAGCCCGCCTTTCTTTTGACCCCCGGTCGCGCCTGGTCGGCTCGCCTCCGGTGGTCGGCTCCTGGTCAACACGTTCTCGCTTCCGTAGGCTTCGGCCTCCTCGATCCGTCGAAATCTCGAGAGGGGGCTCCGGCCCCCCCTTTTCATGTCCCTTTGAGCCGCCTTTTGTCGAGTCTTGAGACAGGAGGAACCCCATGCTCAAACGACTCGGAACGGCCTTTGCCCTGTACGCGGCCGCGGCGCTCGTCTCCGCGACCACGTACACGGTGACTTCGACGGCCGACGCGGGACCGGGGTCTCTCCGCCAGGCGATCATCGACGCCAACACCAACCCCGGCGCCGACACGATCGCCTTCAACATCATCGGCTCGGGCGTACAGACGATCGTCCCGGCGACGACGCTCCCGCCGATCACCGACGCCGTGACCATCGACGGCTACACCCAGCCGGGCTCCTCGCCCAACACGAATGCCGTGGGCCTCGGGCTCAACACGGTCCTGAAGATCGAGATCGCCGGTACCGGAACGACCGGCAACGGCCTTGAGGCCCGCGCCAACGGAGTGACCGTCCGGGGCCTCGCGGTGAACCGGTTTTCCCAGGACCAGGTCGGCGGAAACCTGCCCTTCGACCACGCCAACCTCGTCGTCGAAGGCTGTTTCATCGGAGCGAGCCCGGACGGCCTCCAGGGGTATTCCGGCGGCAACGGCGTCAGCAGCAGCGACCTCGGCGCGCGCATCGGCGGTTTGACCCCGGCCCAGCGCAACCTGATCTCACTCGCCGCGATCAGCAACGGCGTGGCCATCAGCTTCGGCGGAGTCATCCAGGGCAATCTCATCGGGACGGACATCACCGGAGCGCGGAAAATGCCCGTGCCTGTGACCGCCTTCAGCGACATCGGAATCAGTCTCTCGGGTGCTTCCCCCATCACGGTCGGGGGGACCGATCCGAACGCGCCGAACGTCATCGCCGGAATGGACATCGGCATCGGCCTCGGCACGACCATGGCGACGATCCACGGCAACTTCATCGGGGTCGACGCGGCGCAGGCGGGAGTCATCTCCAGCGGCACGTACGGAATCAGCCACCCGGGCCCCGTTGGCGGCACGATCGGCGGCACCGGACCGGGCGAAGGCAACGTGATCGGCGGCTTCGACTACGGCATCTTCCTCGACAGCGCCGTGACCCCGCTCTACGGGAACTTCATCGGAACCGACACCACCGCCACGAAGAACTTCGGCAACCGCATCATGGGGATCTTCCTGAGCACCGGCAGCCAGGTGGTCGGCGGCGTCGGCCCGGGCGAAGGCAACGTCATCGCCTTCAACGGCTGGGTCGGCATCCTCGTGACCGATTTCGCGCAAAGGAACCCGATCCGGGGCAACCGGATCTTCGGCAACGGGATCGGTGGCGTCGGCGCCAACGGCACAGGGCTGGCCATCGATCTGGGCAACAGCAGCACGCCCAGCGGCCAGAACCCCAACGACCTCGGCGACGCCGACAGCGCCACCATCCAGTTCGGGAACGACTTCCAGAACTATCCCCTGATCACCTCGGCCGTCCCGGAGGGGGGCGGCACCCGAGTGATCGGCTCGCTCAACAGCCTCGCCTCGACCGTGTTCGACCTGGACTTCTACTCCAACCCCGCGTGCCGGGGGCGGCCGAGGGCCATGCTCCAGGCCGAGACGTACATCGGCTCGACGCAGGTCACGACCGACGGCTCGGGCAACGTCGCCTTCAACGTCCTTCTCCCGACACCGATCGAGCCGGGCGCGCCGGTCACCGCCTCGGCCACCGGTCCCGAGGGGCACACCTCCGAGCTCTGGCAGGAGCTCGTCTTCCGGACCGTTCCCGGCGTCGGAGGCCCCGGGGACACGGGTCCGAAGTCCGTCCGCGGACACCTTTTCGATCCGGCGGCCACTCTGACGATCGGCGGGAACCCGGTCCCCGTCACTTTCGACAGCGAGTTCGAGCTCGACTTCGTCGGCCCCTCGCTCTCTCCCGGCGGCGTCTACGACGTCGTCGTCACGAATCCCGGCGGGCTTTCGGGCACGCTGCGCAACGGATACGTCTCGCGTTTCTCCGACGTGACGTTTCAGAACCTCTTCGACAGGCCAATCGCCAATCTCGTGGCCGCCGGGGTCACGGCCGGCTGCGGCGGCGGCAACTACTGCCCGAACAACAACGTCACGCGGCAGCAGATGGCCGTCTTCGTCCTGAAGGCCAAGCACGGCATCTGCTACGTGCCACCGCCCTGCTCGGGAGTCTTCCCCGACGTCGCCGTGCAGCTCGAACTTCGCTCCGTGGATCGAGCAGTTCGCCGCCGAGGGCATCACGGGGGGCTGCGGGGGCGGCAACTACTGTCCGCTGGCGAACGTCCGACGGGACCAGATGGCCGTGTTCCTGCTCAAGGGAAAGTACGGCTCCACGTTCACCCCTCCGCCGTGCGTGGGGACCTTCGCCGACGTGGCGTGCCCCTCCAACTTCGCCGACTGGGTCGAGAAGCTCGCGGCCGACGAGATCACGGGCGGCTGCGGCGGCGCGCAACTACTGCCCGCTGAACATCGTCAACCGCGGGCAGATGGCCGCGTTCCTGGTCAAGGGATTCTCGCTTCCGTAGCGTTCCGCGGATAATCCTCCTGGCCCCCGGCTCGGCCTTCCGTCGAGTTAGGGGCAGGAGGATCCCATGCTCCAGCGCTTCGGCCTCGCCGCCGCCCTGTCCGCGGCCGCCGCCCTCGGATCCGCGACCACGTACACCGTGACCTCGACGGCCGACTCGGGAGCCGGGACGCTTCGCCAGGCGATCCTGGACGCCAACGCCAATCCCGGGGCCGACACGATCGCGTTCAGCATTGCCGGAGGCGGGGTGCAGACGATCTCGCTCGCATCGCCGCTCGCGCCCCTCACCTCGCCGGTAACGATCGATGGCTACACGCAGTCGGGCGCCTCGGCCAACACCCAGCCATTTGGCCAGGGGCTGAACACGGTTCTGCGCGTCCAAATCACGGGTGGCGCCGGCGTAGGAACGTGCTTCACCGTCCAGACAGACGATACGACGATCAAAGGCCTGATCGTCAACGGCTGCACGACGAGCGTTTCCATCGCGTCCGGCTCGAACAACCGCGTCGAGGGAAACTTTCTCGGGACCGACCCGACCGGCACGCAGCGGCTCGTCGACAGCGGCAATGAGGTGTTCGTCGGAAACGCACCATCGGCCCGCGTCGGCGGCTCCGCTCCGGCCGCGCGCAACCTGATCACGGCGTGCGGAGTCGCCGTCGAGGCGACCGGCGCCAACAACGGCGCCGTGATCGAGGGCAACGTCATTGGCATCGCGGCTTCGGGCGACGTCCTGCTGACGCCCCCCTGCGGAAGTACGACCTTTCCGATCGTCGTCAACGGGCCGAACGGCCAGGTCATCCGCAATGTCATCGCCGGCGGCGCGAACGGGATCTTCCTGCAGGGCAGCTCCGGCAAAGTGGCGCGCGGCAACTACATCGGCACCGACGCGACGGGAACGGTGGTCCTGGGCCTCTCCCAGAGCGCCATGAACGTGTCCGGCTCGAATCACGTCGTCGGCGGAAGCGCTCCCGGCGACGGGAACGTCCTCGCGGGCGCCGACTTCTACCAGGGTCTTCTGCTCGACGGCAGCGGCCATGTGGTCCAGGGCAACTTTATCGGCACCGACGTCACGGGCACGCTGGATCTGGGCAATCGCCGCCTGGGCATCAATGCGACCGGCACGAACCTGACGATCGGCGGGATCAATGCGGGAGAGGGCAACACGATCGCTTTCAACGGCGGAACCTACGGAAGTTCCGCAGGCATCAACATCTGGGGACAGCAGGTTCGAGTTCGCGGCAACCGCATCTTCGCAAACAAGACCACTTCCAACGACGGCCTCGGGATCGACCTGATCGCCGGAGGCCTCTCCGGAGTGACGCCGAACGACGCGGGGGATGCGGACGCCGGTTCGAACGGCCTCCAAAACTACCCGATCCTGACTTCGGCCGGGCCGGCCCTCGGCGAGGGAGCGGGCACGCACGTCGTCGGCGTCCTCAACAGCACGCCCTCGACCACGTTCGACGTCGACTTCTACGCCAACCCCTCGTGCGCGTCCCGGCCGCAGGAGTACCTCGAGGGCCAGGACTACATCGGTTCCACGCAGGTCACGACCGACGGCTCGGGAAACGCGAGCTTCGACGTCACGCTGCCGGCGACCGTCGAGAACGGCTCCCGCATCACGGCCACCGCCACGGACCCGTCGGGCAACACCTCGGAGTTCTCGCAGCGGCTCATCTTCTCGATGAGCCCGGCCTCCGGGTCCGAGTCCGGGGGCACGAACGTCACGATCACGGGAATGCTCTTCGCGGACGGCGCCACGGTCTCGATCGGCGGCCAGCCGGCCACGAACGTCAACGTCGTCGGCCCGGCCCAGATCACGGCGACGACACCCGCTCTTCCGGCCGGATCCCTCAACAACGTCGTCGTCACGAACTCCGACCAGACCGGCGGCACGCTCGTCAACGGATGGGTCGCGGACTTCTCCGACGTTCCGAGCTCCCAGCAGTTCTATTTTTACATCGGCAAGCTCGTCTCGAACGCCATCACGGTCGGCTGCGGAACGGGGATCTACTGTCCGCTCAACTCCGTCACCCGACAGCAGATGGCGGTCTTCCTCCTGAAGTCGAAGAACGGCCTCTGCTACGTCCCGCCGCCGTGCAGCGGCGATTTCCCGGACGTCCCCTGCACGAGCCCGTTCGCGCCCTGGATCGAAGCCCTGGCCGACGCCGGCATCACCGGCGGCTGCGGCGGCGGCAACTACTGCCCGGCCAACCCCGTCACCCGGCAACAGATGGCCGTCTTCCTCCTGAAGACCAAGCACGGCTCGAGCTACGTTCCTCCGGCCTGCACCGGCGATTTCGCCGACGTGCCCTGCCCGTCCCAGTTCGCCGACTGGATCGAGCAGCTCTCGGCCGAGGGCATCACCGGAGGCTGCGGCGGCAGCAACTACTGCCCGACGCAGGCGGTGCGGCGCGACCAGATGGCGGCGTTCCTGTACAACACGTTCCAGTTCTAGGGGGGAACATGAAGGCTCCGATCGCGATCGCGGCTCTTCTCGCCAGCGCTGCTGCGGGCGCCGCCACCTATACGGTCACGACCACCGCCGACTCGGGAGCCGGGTCGCTGCGGCAGGCGATCATCGACGCCAACGCAAACCCCGGGGCCGACACGATTGCCTTCAACATCGTCGGCTCGGGAGTCCAGACGATCGCGCTCGCGGACGAGCTGCCGGAGATCACGTCGCCGGTCACGATCGACGGCTACACGCAGCCGGGATCCTCGCCCAACACCCAGCCCGTCGGCCAGGGGTTGAACACGACGCTCCGGATCGAGATCGACGGGACCGGCACCTTCTTCGGATGCTTCTTCGTTTCGGCGGGCGACACGACGATCAGGGGCCTCGTCATCAACAACTGCGCCGTCGGGATCACACTGTCCAGCGGCGCCTTCTCGAGCAACAAGGTCGAGGGGTGCTTCATAGGGACGGACGCGGCCGGTACGACGCGAATCGATCAGGATTTCAGCGACCAGGTCGAGGTGGTCAACCAGTCGAACGCCACGATCGGAGGGTCGGCGCCCGCGGCGCGAAACCTGTTCGGCGCATGCCAGGCAGGCGTGAGGTTGACTGGAGCCCCCTCCGGGCATGTGATCGAGGGCAACCTCTTCGGGCTGACCGCCGCGGGCGACGCGCTTCTGACGCCTCCCTGCAACGCGACGACGACTGCAATCATCGTTAGCGGATCCGGCAGCTTCCTCTTCGACAATGCCATGGCCGGAGGCGCGAACGGGATCGGCCTGAATGGAACGGGTCACACGGTGCAGGGCAATTTCCTCGGCACCGACGCGACCGGGACCGTCGCCTTCGGCATGAGCCAGCGGGCGATCGGCATGGCCGGGTCGAACCACGTGATCGGCGGCAGCGCGGCCGGAGACGGGAACGTCGTCGCCGGCGCCGGCTTCTACTACGGCATCGAAGTGGCGGGAACGGGCCACGTCCTGAAGGGCAATTTCATCGGCACCGACGTCACCGGAACGCTGGACTTCGGGAACCTCCGAGCCGGAATCGCAGGCGTCGGAACCGACCTCACGATCGGCGGAATCACGCCGGGCGAAGGCAACACGATCGCCTTCAACGGCGCCAGCTTCAGCGGCGGGGGCGTTGCGGTCAGCGGGCAACAGGTCCGGATCCGCGGCAACCGCATCTACCAGAACACGGGGACCAGCCAGTTTGGCGGGTTCGGGATCGACCTCTATGCCGGCGGCTCGGCGGGGTTGACGCCGAACGACGTCGGCGACGGCGACACCGGGCCCAATGGCCTGCAGAACTTCCCGATCCTGATCTCCGCCGGCCCGGCCGCGCCGCAGGGCTCCGGGACCAGAGTTCAGGGCGTCCTGCACAGCACGGCTTCGACCCTCTTCGATCTCGACTTCTACGCCAACCCGCCCTGCGCGGACCGTCCACAGGAGTTTATCGAGGGCAAGGACTACATCGGCTCGACTCAGGTGCCGACGGACGGCTCGGGCAACGCGAGCTTCGACGTCACGCTGCCCACGACCGTCGAGGCGGGTTCGCGCATCTCGGCGACGGCGACGGACCCCTCCGGCAACACGTCGGAGTTCTCGCAGAGGCTGATCTTCTCGATGACTCCCGCCGCCGGCCCCCCTGCGGGCGCCACGAACGTCACCCTGACGGGCATGCTCTTCGAGAACGGTGCGACGGTCTCGATCGGCGGCCAGCCGGCCTCGAACGTCAACGTCGCCGGCCCGACGCAGATCACGGCGACGACACCCGCGCTTTCGCCGGGCAGCCTGAACAACGTCGTCGTCACGAACCCGAACGGCACGGGCGGCACGCTCGTCAACGGCTGGGTTGCGGACTTCTCCGACGTTCCCAACTCCCAGCAGTTCTATTTCCACATCAGCCGGCTCGTCTCGAACGCCATCACGGTGGGCTGCGGCACCGGGATCTACTGTCCGTTGAACTCCGTCACGCGGCAGCAGATGGCCGTTTTCCTGCTGAAGTCGAAAAACGGCCTCTGCTACGTCCCGCCGCCGTGCAGCGGCGATTTCCCGGACGTCCCCTGCACGAGCCCGTTCGCGCCCTGGATCGAAGCGCTGGCCGACGCCGGCATCACGGGCGGCTGCGGCGGCGGCAACTACTGTCCCGCCAATCCCGTGACGCGGCAACAGATGGCGGTCTTCCTTCTGAAGACCAAGCACGGCTCCACATACGTTCCTCCGGCCTGCACCGGGGACTTCGCCGACGTGCCCTGTCCGTCCCAGTTCGCCGACTGGATCGAGCAGCTCTCGGCCGAGGGCATCACCGGCGGCTGCGGCGGCAGCAACTACTGCCCCGCCCAGGCCGTGAGGCGGGACCAGATGGCCGCGTTTCTCTACAATACTTTTCAGTTCCCGTAATTGATTCCGGATCCCCTAACTGAGGAGGAAGGTATGAAGGGCCTTTGCGCCGCGCTTGCCGCCTTGCTGGCTGCCTCCGCAGCCGCAGCTGCCACGTTCACGGTCACGTCGACGGCCGACGCCGGAGCGGGATCGTTCCGCGAGGCGATCACCAGCGCCAACGCCAGCCCGGGAGCCGACACCATCGCGTTCAACATCGCCGGCTCCGGCCCGCACACGATCGCGATCCAATCCTTTCTCCCCGCGATCAGCGAAGCGGTCACGATCGATGGCTACACTCAGTCCGGCGCTTCGCCGAACACGCTCCCGGTGGGCCAGGGATTGAACACCGTCCTCAAGATCGTGCTCGACGGATCCGCGGTCTTCTTTCCCGGCGGAGGCTGCATCGGGATCTCGACGAGCAATACCACCGTCAAGGGCCTCGTGATCAACCACTGCGACCTGGGCAACGGGACGGGCATCTACGTGAGCAGCGCACCGGACAACGTGCGCATCGAGGGCAACTTCCTGGGGACCGACGCGGCCGGAGCCGCGCGCATCGATCAGGGTTTCGCGGCCCAGGTTCTCGTCACGAGCGGAACGAACGTGGTCGTCGGCGGCACGACCCCGGCCTCGCGCAACCTGATCTCGGGCTGCGCTTCCGGAGTGAACATTCAGTCCGGCACAGGCGACAAGGTCCAGGGCAATCTCTTCGGCATCACCAAGACCGGCGACGCGCTGCTCGAGCCGGCGTGCGCCGCCTCGTCCTTTCCGCTCGGCATCAGCGGGGGCTCCGGGATCCTTCTCGGAGGAGTCGGCGGGCGCAACGTCATTGCCGGCTTCGGAAACGGAATCGGGGTGAACGGCTCCGACAACACGGCCCAAGGCAATTTCATCGGCACGGACGTCACTGGCACCATCCTGCTCGGCGAGCTCGCGACCGGCATCGGCGTGGGCGGCACGGGAAACACCATCGGCGGCAGCGCCGCCGGCGAAGGCAACGTCGTCGGAGGCGTCGGCTTCTATACGAGCCTCGACGTGGGCGGCTCGGGGCACGTGATCCAGGGGAACTTCATCGGCACCGACATGACCGGAACGCTGGATCTCGGAAACCACCGCGTCGGCATCAGTGTCGGCGGCAACGACATCACCATCGGAGGAACGGCTCTGGGGGAAGGCAACACCATCGCGTTCAACGGCGGTGTCTACGGAGGCGGCGGCGGCATCGGGATCAACGGCCAGCAGGTCCGGATCCGGGGCAATCGGATCTACGAGAATAAGTCGCTCACGACCACGGACGGCCTCGGCATCGATATCGCCGTCGGCTTGCAGTCCGGCGTGACCCCGAACGACGCCGGAGACGCGGACACGGGGCCCAACGGCGTGCAAAACTATCCGATCCTTACCTCCGCAGGGCCGGCCCTCGGCGAGGGCGCGGGGACACACATCGTCGGCATCCTCAACAGCACGGCCTCGACGACCTTCGACATCGACTTCTATGCCAACCCTTCCTGCGCGTCCCGGCCACAGGAGTACCTGGAGGGCCAGGACTACATCGGCTCGACGCAGGTCACGACGGACGGCTCCGGCAACGCCACGATCGACGTCACGTTGTCGGCGACCGTCGAGAACGGCTCCCGCATCACGGCGACGGCGACCGATCCCGCCGGGAACACGTCCGAGTTCTCGCAGCGGCTCATCTTCTCGATGAACCCCGCTTCGGGACCTCCGGCGGGCGGCACGAACGTCACGATCCAGGGAATGCTCTTCGCCGACGGCGCCACCGTCTCGATCGGCGGCCAGCCGGCGACCAACGTCGACGTCACCGGCCCGACGCAGATCACCGCCACGACGCCGGCCCTTTCCGCCGGATCCCTCAACAACGTCGTCGTCACGAATCCCAACCAGACCGGCGGGACGCTCGTCAACGGCTGGGTCGCGGATTTCTCCGATGTGCCGAACAGCCAGCAGTTCTACTTTTACATCAGCAAGCTCGTTGCAAACGCGATTACGGTCGGCTGCGGCACGGGCGTCTACTGCCCGCTCAATTCCGTCACCCGCCAGCAGATGGCCGTCTTCCTGCTGAAGTCGAAGAACGGCCTGTGTTACGTCCCGCCGCCATGCGTGGGGACCTTCCCCGATGTGCCCTGCTCGAGCAACTTCGCGCCGTGGATCGAGGCCCTGGCGGCCGCCGGGATCACGGGAGGCTGCGGCGGCGGCAACTACTGCCCCACAAACGTGGTGACGCGCCAGCAGATGGCAGTATTCCTCCTGAAGACCAAGCATGGTTCGAGCTACGTGCCGCCCGTCTGCAGCGGCGATTTCGCGGACGTGCCGTGCCCGTCGCAGTTCGCCGACTGGATCGAACAGCTCGCCGCCGAGGGCATCACCGGAGGCTGCGGTGGCCCCAACTACTGCCCCGCGAACCCGGTCCGCCGGGACCAGATGGCGGCGTTTCTCTACAACACGTTCCAGTTCCCATAGAAGGAGAGCCCATGAGGACCCTGACGATCGCCCTGGCCGGCCTTCTAACCGCCGCCTCCGGGCTCGCCGCCACGTACACGGTCACGACGACCGCCGACTCCGGCGCCGGCTCGCTGCGCCAGGCGATCCTCGACGCCAACGGCAATGCCGGCGCCGACACGATCGCGTTCGCCATCGTGGGCTCGGGGGTGCACACCATCGCGCCCGCCACCGCACTGCCGAGCATCACGGAGGCGCTGACGATCGACGGCTACACGCAGCCAGGCGCCTCCGCCAACACGAACAGCCCGAGCCAGGGCACCAACGCGGTGATCCTCATCGAGATCGACGGCACGAGCGTCGGGAACTCTGGCAGCGGCCTCAGCGCCACGGCGGTCGTGACCGTTCGCGGCCTCGCCATCAACCGCTGCCCCAACGGCGGCATCCGCATCGGTGCGGGAGGAAACGGCTCGGTCATCGCGGGCAACTTTATTGGCACGGACCCGACCGGCGGCTCCCGCCCCGGTCAGCAGAACTATGGCGTAGACATCGAGGGGGCCACAGGCGTCGTCGTGGGAGGCGTCAATCCCGCCGACCGGAACCTGCTGTCGGGAAACGAGGGCGCGCAAATTTACGTCGGCGACAACGGCGGGTCGAACTCGATCGTCAAAGGGAACCTCATTGGCACCAATGCGGCCGGAACGGCGGCGGTTTCCAGTCAGTTCTCGGCGTACGCCCAGGTCTACGTACGCATCGGCACCGGCGTCCTCATCGGAGGTCCGACCGCCGCCGAGCGCAACGTCATCTCGGGCAACGGGGGCTCGGGGGTCGGTGTCGGCTACACGGTCGGAGGCACGGCCGCCCAGGCCACGATCGAAGGGAACTTCATCGGGACGGACGTCACGGGGACGCTGCGACTCGGCAATTACTACGGCGTATCGATCCCGAACCAGAACTGCGTCGTCAAGGGCAATGTCATCGCCGCGAGCACGGTCCGGGCGATCATCAGCGAGGGCGGCTCCGGCGCGGTCATCCAGGGCAACTTCATCGGCACCGATGTCTCCGAGACCCTGGATCTCGGCAACAACGGCGGCGCCATGGCGGTCGGCGGCAACAACTGGACGATCGGCGGAATCGTGCCGGGCGAGGGTAACGTCATCGCCTACAACGGGCCTCCCTACGGAGGCGTCGCCAACGGCGGGCCGCAGGGCGCGCGCATCCGCGGCAACCGCATGTTCGCCAACCGGCCGCTCGGCATCGACCTCTACATGGGCGGAAGCGGAGGCGTCACGCCCAACGACCCGGGCGACGGCGACGTCGGCCCCAACGGCGGCCAGAACTACCCGATCGTCAAGACGGTCACGCCGGGCGCCGCGACGACCAACGTCCAGGGCATCCTCAACAGCACCGCCTCGACGGTCTTCGACGTCGACCTGTATTCGACCGCGGCCTGCGCGCCGTTTCCCCAGGGGTTCGTGCAGGGCGAGAACTATCTCGGATCCGTCCAGGTCACGACGGACGTCCTGGGCAATGCGCCCTTCGACACCGACGTGCCGTTCGTCCTCCTCCCCGGCCAGGTCGTCACCGCCACGGCCACGGACCCCAACGGCAATACCTCCGAGTTTTCGCAGCGCATCATCTTCTCGATGTCGCCGGCCTCCGGCCCCCCGGCCGGGGGGACGAGCGTCACGATCTCGGGGATGCTCTTCGAGAACGAGGCGACGGTCTCAGTCGGCGGCACTCCCGCGAGCGACGAGACCGTGACCAATTCCGCCTCGATGACGGCGACGATGCCGGCGCGCCCCGCCGGGAGCCTCAACGACGTCACCGTCACCAACCCGAGCGGCGTCGCCGGAACGCTGCGCAACGGCTGGGTCGCGGACTTCAACGACGTCCCTTCGGGCCAGCCGTTCTACTTCTACATCACCAAGCTCGTCGCCAACGCGATCACTGCGGGCTGCGGCACGGGGATCTACTGCCCGCTCAATTCCGTCACCCGCGCGCAGATGGCCGTCTTCCTCTTGAAGTCGAAGAACGGCCTCTGCTACGTCCCGCCCCCCTGCGGCGGCGTCTTCCCGGACGTCCCCTGCACGAGCCCCTTCGCCCCCTGGATCGAGGCCCTGGCCGACGCCGGCATCACCGGAGGCTGCGGCGGCGGCAACTACTGCCCGGCCAACGCGGTCACGCGCCAGCAGATGGCGGTCTTCCTGCTGAAGACCAAGCACGGCTCGGGCTACGTTCCTCCGGCCTGCACCGGCGACTTCGCGGACGTGCCCTGCCCGTCCCAGTTCGCCGACTGGATCGAGCAGCTCGCCGCCGAAGGCATCACGGGGGGGTGCGGCGGGAGCAACTACTGCCCTCTCAACCCCGTTCGTCGCGACCAGATGGCGGCGTTCCTCTACAACACGTTTCAGTTCCCCTGAGGTCGAGGGCGCCCGTGGAGCGGCGCGGCGCAGTTCGATAAGATGCCGCCCTCTTTTCGAGAGGAGGTCGGCGTGCGCACTCGGATCCTGGTCGGATTGATCGCCATCGGAATCGCCGCCGGGGGACGCGGAGCCACTTTCACCGTGACGTCGACCGCGGACTCCGGCGCCGGGTCCCTCCGCCAGGCGATCATCGACGCCAACAACGCCGCCGGCGGCGACACGGTCGCATTCAACATCGCCGGCAGCGGGCCGCACACGATCGCCCTGGCGACACCCCTTCCGGCGCTCACGGCCCTGGCGACGATCGATGGGTACACCCAGTCGGGCGCGCTGGTGAACACGCTGCCGATCGACCAGGGGCTCAACACGGTTCTCAAGGTCGTCGTCAACGGCGCCGCGGCCTCGGGCGCCTGCTTCACCATTTCGGCCAGTGACGTGATCATCAAGGGCCTCGTGATCAATAACTGCGACGTCGGCGTGGCTTTCTCGAACGGCGACTTCGATACCAGCAAAGTCGAGGGATGCTTCCTCGGCACCAACGCGGCCGGAACGACGCGCGTCGACCAGAATCCCAACAAGCAGATCGAGATCACGGGTCAGCTCAACGCCACAATCGGCGGCCTGACCGCGGCGACCCGCAACCTGATCTCCGGATGCCAGAGGGGCGTCGAAATCCTCCCCACCGGGTCGCCGACGTCGCACAAGATCTACGGCAACTTGATCGGACTGACCGCGGCGGGCGACGCGTTGCTGCAACCGCCGTGCGGAGCGGCGGACATCGGTCTCAACTTGCAGGGTACGGACTTCGAGATCGTGGCCAACACCATCGCCGGCGTCGGCAAGGGCATCGTTTTCTCCACCGGCCAGAGTCACGAAATCAAGGGCAACCGCATCGGCACCGACGTCACCGGCACCGTCGAGCTCGGCATCGGGACCGAAGGGATCCAGGCCTCCGGCAGTAACCACACGATCGGCGGCGCGGCGGCGGGCGACGGCAACGTCATCGGCGGAGCCGAGCCCGGCATCCTGCTCGGCGGAACGGGCCACACGGTTCGAGGCAATTTCCTCGGCACCGACGAGTCCGGAACGATCGACCTCGGCAACCAGACGACCGGCATCACGGCGAACGGCAGCGACCACGTCGTGGGCGGGACCGGCCCGGGCGAGGCCAACACGGTCGCGTTCAACGGCTCGAATCAGCGGGGCGGGAATCCTGGTCAGCGGGCAGCGTGTGACGATTCGCGGGAATCGCATCTACCAGAACCGCTCGGCGAGCGCGCCGGGGGGGCTCGGCATCGAGCTCGGGAGCGTCGGCATCCAGGTCAACGACGAGGGCGACGGCGACTCGGGCGCCAACGGGTTCCAGAACTATCCGATCCTGAATTCGGCCGGCCCCGCACTGGCACAGGGAGCGGGGACCCGCATCATCGGCTCGCTCAACAGCACGGCCTCGACGACGTTCGACCTCGACTTCTACTCGAATCCCCCTTGCGCCGCCCGCCCCCAGGAGTTCCTGGAGGCCGAGGTCTACCTCGGCACGTCGGAGGTGACGACCAACGGCTCCGGCGACGTGAACTTCGACGTCACGCTGCCGGCGAACGTCGACCCCGGCTCGCGCATCAGCGCCACGGCGACGGACCCCGACGGCAACACCTCGGAGATCTCCCAGCGCATCGTCTGGTCGCTCAACATCCCGACGTCGGGGCCGCCAGAGGGCGGCACCGCCATCACCATCAAGGGCATGCTGTTCGAGGACGGAGCCACCGTTTCCATCGGCGGCGTTCCCGCGACGGGAGTCGATGTCGTCAACTCGACCACGATCGACGCAACCTCGCCGGCCTTGCCGGCCGGAAGCGTCAACGTCGTCACGGTCACGCATCCCGGCGGAACGGCGGGCACGCTTCCCAACGGGTGGGTCGCCAACTTCATCGACGTCCCCAACGGCCAGCAGTTCCAACAGTACGTCGTCCGCCTCGTCGCCAACGGGATCACGGCCGGCTGCGCCACGCCCGGGCACTACTGCCCGCTCAACTCCGTGACCCGCGCCCAGATGGCCGTCTTCCTTCTGAAGTCCAAGTTCGGCCAGTGTTTCGTGCCGCCGGCCTGCACGGGAGTCTTCCCCGACGTGCCGTGCACCAACCCGTTCTCACCCTGGATCGAGGCGCTCTTCGAAGCGGGGATCACAGGAGGCTGCGGCAACGGTAACTACTGCCCCAACAACCCGGTTACACGACAGCAGATGGCCGTCTTCCTGCTGAAGGCCCTCCACGGCTCGACCTTCGTGCCGCCGGCCTGCGACGGCGACTTCGGCGACGTCGCGTGCCCGTCCCAGTTCGCCGACTGGATCGAGCAGCTCGCCGCGGAGGCGATCACCGGCGGGTGCGGCGGCGGCAACTACTGCCCGCTGAACCCGGTCCGCCGCGACCAGATGGCGGCGTTCCTGTACAACACCTTCGATTTCCCATGATCACCGCCATGGACATCCGGGAGCTCTCCAGCGACGCCGACATCGCCGCGGCTTTTCCGCTGGCGCGGCAGCTCCGCGACCGGCTTCGCGAGGAGTCTTTCCTCGCCGAGATCCGCCGGCAGCAGCTCGAGGGCTATCGCCTGTACGGTGGCTTCGAGGATGGTCGGCTCGTCTGCCTCGCCGGCGTGCGCCGCTCTCACACGCTCTCCCGGGGCGAGCACCTCTTCGTCGACGATCTGGTCACGGCCGAGGACGTTCGCGGCCGGGGCCACGGCGGCGAGATGGTGCGGTGGCTGGGTCGGCGGGCCGCGGCTGAAGGGATCCCGCGGCTGTACCTCGACAGCCGCGAAACGGCGAAGGGCTTCTACGAGCACGCCGGGTTCACGTTCCTGACCTCGATCCCCTGCTGGATCCAGACCCCGGGGTCGGAATAGGCGCGGCCCCGCCCTCCCTGCGATAGAGTTTTCGGTGACTCGGCTGCCCCTGCCCGGGGGCGGGCCAACGGGAAAGGCGGGTGGTCCATGCGCCCAGTCCTTGCGGCGCGTTTCGCCCTGATCGGCCTCGGTCTGTCGTTCGCCTGGCGTGATGTCTCCGCGGCAACGATCACCGTGACGAACACGAGCGACAGCGGGGCCGGGTCCCTTCGGGACGCGATCGACCTGTCCAACGCCTCCGTCGGAGTCCTCGACACGATTGCCTTCGCCATCCCGGGCGGCGGGGTCCACACGATCACGCTGGCGACGAACCCTCCCATCATCACCGACCCGGTGGTCATCGACGGGTCGACGCAGCCGGGCTACGCCGGCGCTCCGCTCATCGAGATCCATGTGGACACGCCCCTGGGCAACGGCCTCTGGATCTCCGCGGGCGGGAGCACCGTCCGCGCGGTCGTCATCAACGGCTTCTCGACGCAGATCACCCTCACGACCAACGGCGGGAACCTCGTCGAGGGTTGCTACATCGGGACGGACCCGACGGGAACGATCGACGTGAGCGTCGGCGATGGCATCTACATCCAGAGCTCCGACGGCAACACGATCGGCGGGACCTCCGCCGGGGCCGGCAATCTCATCTCGGGCAACAGCAGCACGGGAGTCCACCTCATCACCGGCGACGCCAACGTGATCCAGGGCAACCTCATCGGAACCACCGCCGACGGGGCCGCCGCGCTCCCCAACGGGAGCGGAATCACGATCGTCCTCGCGACCAACACGCTCATCGGCGGTTCGGCGGCCGGCGCGCGCAACGTCATCTCGGGCAACACCGGCGACGGCATCACCGTGGCCCAGTCCGGCGCCGGAAACCGGATCCTGGGCAACTTCATCGGCACCGACATCACGGGGACGATGGCACTTCCGAACAACTTCGGTATCGACGCCGCCCTGACGGAAAGCATCGACATCGGCGGCCCGGCGCCCGGAGAAGGCAACGTCATCTCGGGCAACAACCAGGCGATCATCCTGAACAACGGCATCGCCGGCTCCGTGATTCAGGGCAACCTCATCGGTACGGACGCGACCGGGACGCTCCCGCTTCCCAACAACATGTCCATCCTGCTCAACACGCTCGACACGACCGACGTCGTGATCGGTGGACCCGGACCCGGCGAGGGCAACGTGATCGCCTTCAATCGGGGCGTGCCGAGCATCGGTGGGATCCTGTTCACCGGAGGGATCTGGAACCTCGGCCTCCGGGTCACGATCCGGGGCAACTCGATCCACGACAATTTCGGAATCGGGATCGACAACAGCGACAGCTCCCTCGGCGTCAACCCCAACGATCCGGGCGACCCCGACACCGGCGTCGGCAACGAGTTCCAGAACTTTCCGATCGTGACCACGGTGACGGGGCTGGCCGGGCCGCAGGGCGCGGACACGCGCTTCCAGGGCGTCCTGCACTCCGCGCCGTCCACGACCTACACCCTCGACTTCTACGCGAACCCGGCCTGCACGCGCTTCCCGCGCGAGTTCCTCGAGGGCGAGACGTACCTCGGCTTCGGCCAGGTCACGACCGACGGCGCCGGCACCGGCGTCTTCGACGTGACGCTCCCGGTCCAGGTCGCCGCGGACGCGCGCATCACCGCCACGGCGACCGATCCGGCCGGCAACACCTCGGAGTTCTCGCAGCGCATCGTCTTCTCCATCCTGCCCACCTCGGGACCGCCCGCCGGCGGCACCGCGGTGACGCTCTCCGGGACGGACTTCGCCGACGGGGCCGCGGTGACGATCGGCGGCGTGGCCGCCACCGGCATCGACGTCGTCTCCTTCACCCAGATCACCGCCACCGTCCCGGCCCTGCCCGCCGGCACGGTCAACGACGTGGCCGTCTCCAACACCGACGGCAGCGCGGGAACGCTCTCGAAGGGCTGGGTCTCGGACTTTCTCGACGTGCCCAACTCCAACATCTTCTATCCCTCCATCACCACGCTCGTCTCCAACGCAATCACGGTCGGTGTCGGCGGCGGCATCTACGGCGTCGGCCAGGGGACCAAGCGCCAGCAGATGGCCGTCTTCCTCCTCAAGGCGAAGTTCGGCCTCTGTTACGTGCCGCCGCCCTGCACGGGCGTGTTTCCGGACGTGGCGTGCCCGACCTCCACCTTCGCGCCGTGGATCGAGGCGCTCGCCGCCGAGGGCATCACGACCGGGTGCGGCGGCGGCCTCTTCTGCCCGGACAACCTCGTGACGCGCCGCCAGATGGCCGTCTTCCTGCTGAAGACCAAGTACAGCTCCGGCTACGTCCCGCCCGCGTGCACCGGCGTCTTCGACGACGTGCCCTGCCCGGGCGCGGCCGCGGTGAACTTCATCGAGCGGCTTGCCGCCGAGCAGATCACCGGCGGCTGCTCGATCAACCCGCCGCTCTACTGCCCGGACAACTCGAGCACCCGCGGCCAGATGGCGGTGTTCATCGTCAAGACGTTCAGCCTTCAATAGACCGACGGAGAGGCACGCATGCGACGCAACCTGCTGGGGACCCTGCTGCTCGGCCTGGCCGCCGACTCGCTGCCAGCCGCAACGTACACCGTCACCACCACTGCCGACGCGGGCGCCGGGTCGCTCCGCCAGGCGATCCTCGACACCAACGCGAACCCGGGGCCCGACGACATCGCCTTCGACATCCCGGGAGCCGGGCCGCACACGATCGCGCCGCTGTCCGGCCTGCCCACCGTCACGAGCCCGGTCGTCCTCGACGCCGCAACGCAGCCGGGATACGCCGGAACGCCGCTCGTGGAGATCGACGGGACCGACGCCGGGGGCAACACCCTCTGGATCACCGCCGGGTCGAGCACGATCCGGGGATTCGCGATCAACCGCGGAGGGACCGGCATCTACCTTCAGACGGGAGGCGACAACGTCGTCGAAGCCAACTTCATCGGAACGGACCCGACGGGCAACCAGGCGCTCGGCAACACGTACGGCGTCCACCCTTTCAACTCCGACGGAAACCGGATCGGAGGCGCCTCGCCGTCCCAGCGCAACGTCATCTCCGCCAACCAGACGGGGATCCGGCTCTTCAGCTCCGTCTCCAACGTCGTCGTCGGCAACATCATCGGCCTCACGGCCGACGGAAGCTCGCCCCTCGGCAACACCGGGCGGGGGATCCAGCTCGACGGCGGCTCGCATTCCTGCGTGCTCGGCGGCCCGTCGGGAGAGGGCAACGTCGTCGCGGCCTCCGGCGGGGCGGGGATCTACATCACCGGCAGCGACGGCGTCTCGATCCTCGGCAACCGCATCGGCACCGACGCGACGGGCACGCTGGCGTTCGGGAACCAGTACGGAATCCACGGCGCTTCCAGCGTGGATGACCTGACGATCGGCGGGCCGGCCGCGGGCGCCGGCAACGTGATTTCGGGCAACCAGACCGGCATCATCCTCGAGGCCGCGACCGGCGCCGTCGTCCAGGGCAATCTCATCGGCACCGACGCCTCCGGGACTCAGCCGCTCGGCAACACCGACGCGGGGATGTTTCTCGGCTCGTCCTCGAACAGCGACAACGTCGTCGGCGGGACGGGCCCGGGCGAAGGCAACCTGATCGCGCACAACGGCGCAGCGGGGTCCAGCCCGGCCGGCATCTCCAACGGCGGCCAGCGCAACGCAATTCGCGGCAACTCGATCCACTCGAACGGGGGGCTCGGCATCGACAACGGCCCGCAGGGCGTCGAGGAGAACGACCCGGGCGACGCGGACACCGGCGCCAACGAGCTCCAGAACTTCCCCCTTCTCACCTCGGTCGAGCTCGTCGGGCCGCAGGGCGGCGGCAGCACGCGCATCCAGGGGGTCCTGCACACCGTCGCCTCGACGACCTACGACCTGGACTTCTTCGAGAACCCGGCGTGCACGAGCTTTCCCCGGGAGTTCCTCGAAGGCGCGACCTACCTCGGCTCAGGTCAGGTGACGACCGACGGCTCGGGCAACGGCGTCTTCGACGTCACGCTGCCGGTCGCCGCCGCGTCCGGCGCCCGCATCTCGGCGACCGCCACGGACCCGACCGGCAACACCTCCGAGTTCTCGCAACGGGTGATCTTCTCGATGTCTCCCGCCTCGGGTCCCACCGCCGGAGGTACCGCCGTGACCCTCTCCGGCACCGACTTCGACGCCGCGGCCACGGTGACGATCGGCGGCCAGCCGGCCGGAAGCGTCAACGTCGTCTCGTCCACGTCGATCACCGCGACGACGCCCGCATTCGCGGACGGCACATCCCACGACGTCGTCGTGGCGAACCCGGACGGCACCGGCGGCACGCTCGTCAAGGGCTGGGTCGCCGAGTTCCTCGACGTGCCGGGGGGCCACCCCTTCTACTCCTTCGTCACGACGCTCGTCTCCAACGGGATCACGGCCGGAATCGGCGGTGGTCTCTATGGGGTCGGGGACAACACGCTGCGCCAGCAGATGGCGGTATTCCTGCTGAAGGGAAAGCACGGACTGTGCTACGCGCCGCCCCAGTGCATCGGGACCTTCCCCGACGTCCCCTGCCCTTCGACCTTCGCGAACTGGATCGAGGCGCTGGCGGCTGAGGGAATCACCGGCGGCTGCGGCGGCGGCAACTACTGCCCGCAGAACCCGGTCCGGCGGGACCAGATGGCCGTGTTCCTGCTCAAGGCCAAGCACGGCTCGAGCTACGTGCCGCCACAGTGCACGGGCGTTTTCCCCGACGTGACCTGCCCCGGACCCTTCGCCGACTGGATCGAGCAACTCGCGGCCGAGCAGATCACCGGCGGCTGCGGCGGCGGCAACTACTGCCCGCTCAACCCGAACACGCGAGGTCAGATGGCCGTGTTCATTGTCAAGACTTTCAGTCTCCAGTGATCTTCGGACGCAGTCGGAGCTCTCGCGGTCTAATTTCAGGGGACAGTTACCGCCGGGCTATCGCCCGACATTGCCTACCGCCGCGGGTCTGCCTTCGGTGGTCGGCTCGCCTCTGGTGGTCGGCTCATTGTCAAGACGTTTTCGCTCCAGTGAGGCGGCCGGGCGGTTGATGCACCCGCATCATGCCCGCGGCTCGTCCTCGTGAATATCGTGGGACATGAGCGCAGTGCAAAGGCGGCTCGTTGCGTTTGCGGCGTGTGTCGTCGTCTTCGGAATCCTCGCGCTGGCATCGGCCGCGGAGCCACCGCGGTCCTTGCCCAAAGGGCTGCCGGCCGACCTCTGGGAGATCCTGATCCCGCCCGACAACCCGGTGACCCCCGAGAAGGTCGGCGCTCGGGCCGCAAGCTCTACTACGACAAGCGCCTCTCGAAGGACGGCACGGTCTCCTGCGCGACCTGCCACGACCCGGAGAAGGGCTTCGCCGACGGCAAGAAGGTGGCCGAGGGCGTCGGCGGCAAGAAGGGCGACGCGCAACAGCCCGACCGTCCTGAACGCGGTCTTCAACGAGTTCCAGTTCTGGGACGGCCGCGCCGCCGAGCCTCGAGGAGCAGGCCAAGGGGCCCGATGACCAACCCCGTCGAGATGGCGCATGGACAGCCACGACGCGTCGTGGTCGAGGTCGTGCAAGGGCGTGCCGGAGTACCGGGACGGCGTTCCAGAAGGTCTTCGGCCGCGAGCCCACGATCGACGACATCGTGGCGGCGATCGCCACCTTCGAGCGCACGGTCGGTCAGCGGCGACTCGGCCTTCGACCGCTTCCAGGCCGGGCGACAAGAGCGCGATGTCCGAGTCCGCCCAGCGCGGCTGGGAGCTGTGGAACGGCAAGGCCCGCTGCAACACCTGCCACCCCTTCGGCGACGCCACGCCGAACTTCTCGCGACAACAAGTTCCACAACATCGGAGTGGCCGCCAAGGGCCGCGACTTCGCCGCCCTCGCCCGCAAGGCCGCCGACGCGTGGCCGACCCGCAGGAGCTCGCCTTCCACCCCGACTTCACCGAGCTCGGCCGCTTCGTCGTCACGAAGCAGCCCAAGGACATCGGCGCCTTCAAGACGCCCGGGCTGCGCGACATCGCCCTGTCCGCGCCCTACATGCACGACGGCAGCGAGGCGACGCTGCTGGACGTGGTCAAGTTCTACGACAAGGGCGGCGAGCCCAACCCGTACCTCGACGGGGGCATCGTCCCCCTGAAGCTGACGGAGCAGGAGAAGCAGGACCTGGTGGCGTTCATGGAGTCGCTGACCGGGCAGGGCGCCGGCGCGCCCACGCGGGCCGAGCTCCAGGACCCCGCCAAGAAGGAGGGATCGCGATGAAGGACCGTTTCGAGAAGTACCTGGAGCGGCGCAAGTCGTACTTCGACCGCGTCGCTCCGCCTGAATCGCCGCGACTTCCTGAAGGCCTCGAGCGTGGCCGCGGCCACGGCCTGGCCACGGGCAAGATGTTCCCCCACTCCTTCCAGCCGGTCGACGTGGTGAACGCGGCGGCGCCCGAGAAGAGCTTCCGCTTCGCCTACATCTCCGACAGCCATCTCTACGAGAAGACGCTGAACGAGCGCTTCGTGCGCGCGATCCTGAAGGCCGTGGACGACGTCAACGCCATGAACCCGCAGCCCGACTTCGTCCTCTACGGAGGCGACCTCGCCCAGCTCGGCCAGCCCGGCGAGATCGCCGAGGGCGCGCAGATCCTGAAGGCCCTCAAGGCCCCCGTGAAGATGATGGTGGGCGAGCACGACTGGTACCTCGACATGGGCGAGGAGTGGCGCAAGCGCTTCGGCAAGGACATCTACTCGTTCGACCACAAGGGCGTCCACTTCGTGGTCCTGAACTCGGTGATCGTCGAGGACTACTGGACCGCGCCGAAGATGACGCCGATGGACCGCATGCTGGCCATGGCCCAGCTCGACAACCCCAACGGCCGGCCCTTCACGGTGGGCGAGGCGCAGCGCGACTGGCTCAAGAACGACCTCGCCAAGGTCAAGCCCGACACGCCGATCATCGTGTTCTCGCACTCCCCGCTCTACAAGATCTACAAGCCCTGGAACTTCTGGACCGACGACGCCGAGCAGGTCCAGGCAGATCCTGGCCCCCTTCAAGACCGTGACCGTCATCCACGGCCACACCCACCAGATGCTGACCAACCGCATCGGCAACATCCACTTCCACGGCATGCTCTCGACGGCCTGGCCGTGGCCCTACGCGCCCCAGGGCCTGCCCAAGCTGACCGTGCGCATGAACCGCGCCGATCCGTTCGACGAGTTCGACGGCTGCGGCGACGGCTCGATCGACGTCCTGCGCGGCGGGCGCGTCAACAAGGTCTACAACCTCTGGAGCCGCAATCCGGTCACGGTGACGGCCGCCTACCTCGACTCGGACGGGGCCGTCGGGCGCGCCGCCGCGCGAGACCGACGTCAACTACTAGGGAGGACACGATGGCAAGCAGCGCTCGAGGACTCTGGGTTCTGGCGGCGGCCCCCGTGGCCGCCCTGGCCCTGGCCGGCTCGCCGGACGAGCGACCCCAGGAACGTTCCGGACGTGACGGTCTCGCTGTGCGACGGCGAGAGCCAGATGACGGTGCCGGGCCTCAAGCCCGGCGAGGAGCTGGCCCCGGACGAGGCGCGCCAGGTCGCGGCGGCAGATGATGCAGGTCTGGCGCAAGAGCCAGGGCGAGGTCGCGCTGGGCCTCCTGGACGTGGAGCGCCGACGCCGGCGCCGCGGCGACGCAGACCCAGGCCGCGACGCCGGCGCCCGCGGGACCGGGCCAGCCCACGAAGTTCACCGCCCGCGACCAGATGCTCTGGCAGCGCGGAGGAGAAGCCTGGATCGACGAGGGCTACAAGAACTACCACAACGCGAAGGCCCTCGGCGGCACCATCGGCATCTCCTGCGACATGTGCCACCCGGACGGCTCGAACACGCACCCGGAGACGTACCCGAAGTTCCAGACGCAGACCAAGAAGATGGCGCTCCTGCGCGACATGATCAACTGGTGCATCGAGAACCCGCTCAAGGGCAAGCCGCTGCCCGAGGACGATCCGCGCCTGCGCTCGGTCGAGGCCTACATCCTGTCGACGCGCAAGGGCGTCGCGCTCGAGCCCGGCAAGCACTGACCTCGCCCGGGGCGGGACTCAGGCGGGACTGAGGGCCGCCACCTTCTTCGAGACGGCGTCGAGCTCCCGCGCGGCCTGCGAATCGAGCAGGCCGCGCGCGCGGAGCGTCAGGTATGCCGCTTCGCTCCGCCGATACCAGGCGAGCGCCTCCGTCCGCTCCGCCGAGCGGGCCGCGCCGAAGCTCTCGTAGAGCCTCGCGAGGCCGAGGGCGGCGCGCGCGTTGGCCGGGTCGGCGGCCGCGATCCGATCGAAGAGCGACTGCGCCCGGCGCAGGTTCTCCAGCGCGGCCGCGGTCTGCCCGGCGAGCGCCTGGCCGTAGCCGACGCTGTTGCGGGTCTCGGCCAGGAGCAGGTGCGCGTCGGCGTTCTTCGGGTCGGCCGCGGCGAGGGCCTCCAGGATCGGCAGCGCGGTCAGGTAGGCCTGGAGCGCGCCGCGCGCATCGCCGCTCCACTCGAAGAACGCGCCCATGCTGACGTGCGTGTAGGCGAGCTCGCGCTTCAGGGAGAAGTTTCCCGGTTCCGACCGAACCAGCTCCTCCTGGAGGGCCACGGCCATCCGATAGCTTTCGAGCGCCGCCTCGCGCTCGCCGCTGCCGCCGAGCGCGTGCACGATCATCTGGTGGGTGATCCCGAGCTCGCGGCGGTAGGCCGTGCTCGACGGGTCGGCCGAGGCCAGCCCCTCGAACGTCCGGCCGGCCGCGCGCAACTCGCCGATTCCCGCCTCGCGCTCGCCGCCGCGGGCGAGCGCGGCGCCGAGATACCGTCGCGCCCGCGCGAGCCGGGCCTGGCGGCGCGGCTCGGCGGGATCCGCCGCCGACAGCGCGGCGAGGGCGGCCACGGCACGCCGCGCGTGCGACGCCGCGCCGGAAGCCTCTCCCGCGACCATCAAAACCTGGGCCAGCTGGAGCTCCGTTTCGGCCAGGGCCTCCCGGTCGGCCGCCGGCGCGACGTCGGTGCCGGCAAGCCTCTCCCGAATCGCTACCGCCCGGAGAAGGCTCCTGCGCGCTCCCTCCGTGTCGCCCAGGTGCGATTCGAAGAGCCCTCCCTGGACGCGGGCCACCCTCTCGTAGGCCGAGGCGAGCTCGCGCTGCAGACCGGCATCCCCGCTCTTCACGCTCGAGAGCTTCTCGAGGTACTCGAGCGCCCGGCGCACCACGATCTCGCGCGCCGGCGTGGATCCGGGCAGGTCCTTGATGGCGTCGTGGAGCTCGAAGAGGAACGAGTCCGCGAGCTGGCGCACGTCGTTGAAGTGCCGCTCGGCGGCGGCGCGCTCGGTGCGCGCGACCCGCGCCTGGTGCACGGCGACCGCGAGGGCCGCGACCAGGGCCAGCGCCCCCAGCCCCGCCGCCGCCGTTCCGGCCTTGTGGCGGGCGACGAATTTGCTCGTGCGGTACGTCAGCGTGTCCTTGCGCGCGAGCACGGGCCGGCCTTCTAGGTAGCGCTTCAGGTCTTCGGCCAGGGCCCCGACCGACTCGTAGCGGCGCTCGGGCTCCTTGCGGAGCGCCATCAGCACGATGTTGTCGAGGTCCCGGGACAGGCCCGGCCGCTCCGGCTCCTGGTCGCAGACGGCGCGGGCGATTGCCTCGGCCGATCCGGTCGTGCGGTAGGGGCTGCGGGCCGCGAGCAGGTGATAGAGCACGACCCCGAGCGAGTAGATGTCGGTCGCCGTCGTGATGCGCTCGCCGCGCACCTGCTCGGGGCTGGCGTAGTCGGGCGTGAGCAGCCGGAACATCGTCTCCGTCCGCTCGCCGGCCTGCCCCGCGTCCGGCTGCAGCAGGCGCGCCAGGCCGAAGTCGAGGAGCTTCGGCACGCCCTCCGGCGTCACGAGGATGTTCGAGGGCTTCAGGTCCCGGTGGACGACGAGGTGCCGGTGCGCGTAGGCCACCGCGTCGCAGACCTGGAGGAAGAGCCCGATCCGCTCGCGCTCGCCCCAGCCGCGCGCCGCGCACGCCTCGAGGAGATGGACTCCCTCCACGTACTCCATCGCGAAGTACGGGAGGGCCTCCGCCGTCGAGCCGCCGTCGAGGAGGCGCGCGATGTTGGGATGATCGAGCCCGGCGAGGATCTCGCGCTCGGTGCGAAACCGCCGCAGGATGAAGTCGGTGTCCATGCCGCGGCGCACGAGCTTGACGGCAGCCGTCCGCTCGAACTCCCCGTCGCGGCGAACTCCGAGATACACGGTGCCCATGCCGCCGTGGCCGAGCGCGCGGAGGACGTCCCAGGGCCCGATGCGCGTCGGGAGCGGCTCGTCGGCCGGCGGCGCCCACCGACCGACCTGTTCCACGGCAGGAACTTCGAGGAAGGCGCCTGCCGCGGCGCCCGAAGCGAGGAGCGATCGGACCTCGGTTTCCAGCTCTGCGTCGGCGACGCACTCGGAGGCGAGGAACCCGTCGCGCTCCCGCACCGGGAGGTCCGCGGCGCGATCGAAGATTTCCCGAACCCGCTTCCAGCGCTCCGGCGTCATCCCAGGCCGAGCTCGCGAAAGAGCCACGCCTTCGCCGAGCGGAAGTCGCGCTTGACCGACGAGGGCGAGGTCTCCATCACGTCGGCGGCCTCTTCGATCGTCAGGCCCCCGAAGAAGCGCAGCTCCACGATCTGCGCCTGCCCCCCGTCGAGCGCCTTGAGGCGTTCGAGGGCTTCGTCGAGCGCCAGCAGGTCCACCTCGCGGCCGGGCTCGGGCGAGGCCAGGTCCATGCCCAGGTCGAGGGTCACGCGTTCGGCATGGCCGCCCCGCTTTTCGGCGTCGCGGCCGCGGGCGTGATCGATGAGGATCCGCCGCATCGCCTGCGAGGCGATCGCCAGGAAGTGGCCGCGGTTTCGCCAGGTCACCCGCGTCTGGTCGACGAGGCGGAAGTACGCCTCGTGGACGACCGCGGTCGGCTGGAGAGTGTGGCCCGGGCGTTCCCGGCGGAAGTGCCGCTCGGCGATGTCGCGAAGCTCCGCGTAGACGAGCGGCATCAGCCGCTCCAGCGCAGCCCGGTCGCCGGCGTTCCACGCCAGCAGCAGGCGGGTCACCTCGCCGGGGGCTGCTCCGTCGTGGGTCTCCATGTTCGCTCGGGTGCCGCTATTAGATACGAACTCGTAACCTCAGTTACGTCAGAACTTTACCGGGCCGCCGAAGCGCCGGGTGTGACCGGCTGACACGGTTCGCTCCCCGTTCTCGCGGATGTATGCAGGGAAGGTGTGTGCGGCCACCCGAGAGGCGATCGATTCGGCACTTCGAAAGAGGAACGGTGATGAGGTTCCGAGGCGCAGCGGGTCTTCTCTTCGCCGCCGCGTCCCGGCTCAGCGCAGCCACGTTCACGGTGACGTACACGGACGATTCGGGACCCGGGTCCCTGCGGCAGGCGCTCCTCGACGCCGCCGCGACCGCCGGTTTCGACACGATCGCCTTCGCCATCCCGGGCGCCGGCGTCCACACGATCACGGCGGCGACGCCGCTGCCGCTGTTCAGCGAAGCGGCCCTGATCGACGGCTACTCGCAACCCGGCGCGAGCGAGAACACGCACGTCCGCGGCCTCCACGACGCCGACTGGATAGAGGAGCTCGCCGCCCAGGGCATCACCACCGGCTGCGGCGGAGGCAACTTCTGCCCGAACAACCTCGTCACGCGGCGGCAGATGGCCGTCTTTCTGCTCAAGACCAAGTACGGCTCGACCTACGTCCCACCGGCCTGCACGGGCGTCTTCGACGACGTCGCCTGCCCGGGAGGCGCCGCGGTCGACTTCATCGAGCGGCTCGCCGCCGAGCAGATCACCGGAGGCTGCTCGGCGATGCCTCCCCTCTACTGCCCCGACAACTCCTCGACCCGCGGTCAGATGGCCGTGTTCATCGTCAAAACCTTCGGCCTTCAGTAGAGGACACCATGAAGCGAATCGCGTCGATTCTCCTTTGCGTCAGCTCGCTGCCCCTCTCCGCGGCCACGTTCACCGTGACGAACACGGCAGACTCGGGACCGGGATCGCTTCGCCAGGCGATCCTGGACGCCAACGCCAACCCGGGGCTCGACACCATCGCATTCGACGTGAGCGGCGCCGGCTGCGACGGCTCCGGGGTGTGCACGATCGCGCCGCAGAGCTCCCTCGATGCGATCACCGACGGGGCGATCGTCGACGGCTACACGCAACCGGGCGCAAGCCCCAACACGCTTCCCGCGGGCGACGACGCGGTTCTCAAGATCGTCCTGGACTGGACGGCCGCTCAGGGCCTGGGCCTCAACTTCGATTCCAACGGCAACACCGTTCGCGGACTCGTCGTCGGCAGGGGTTCCAACGGCATCAGCGTGGACGGAAACGGAAACACGATCGCCGGCAACTTCATCGGAACCGACGCCTCCGGCCTGGCGGCCGCGCAAAATCTTTCCGGAATCAGTCTGGTCGGGAACGGCAACACCGTCGGCGGAACCAGCCCCGCCGACCGCAACATCATCTCCGGCAATCAGGGAGGAATCAGCGTCTTCTTCGCTGACGGCACCCTGGTGCAGGGCAACTTCATCGGCGTCGACGCCTCCGGAAGCAAGGCCCTTCCCAACAGCAGCTACGGAATGAACTTCCAGGACGCTTCGGCGACCCTGATCGGAGGGACGACGGCGGGCGCCGGAAACGTCATCTCCGGAAACACCAACGGCGTCGTCTTCAGCAGCGGCACCGGCATGACCATCCAGGGCAATCGCATCGGTACGGACGCGACCGGCACACTCCCGGTCGGCAATGCGATCGGCGTCTTCGTGTTCGGGGATGCAACCACCATCGGCGGCACCGGGCCCGGCGAGCCCAACGTCGTCGCCTTCAGCCGCGAGATGGGCGTCCTCGTCCGCGAGACCGCGGTCGGGGCGCGCATCCGCGGCAACTCGATCCACGACAATTCCGGACTCGGCATCGACCTCATCGACGACTCCGGTTTTGTCATCCCGGGACCGACGGCCAACGACGCCGGCGACGCCGACACCGGCGGGAACAACGTCCAGAACTTTCCGATCCTTCAGTCCGTCTCGCACCTCGCGCCCCAGGGCGACGCCAGCACGCAGATCGTGGGCAAGTTCCAGAGCACGCCGTCGACTTCCTTCGACCTGGACTTCTACTCCAACCCGGCCTGCTCCAACTTCCCACGCGAATTCGTCGAAGGCGAGGTCTACCTGGGGTCCTTACAGGTCACGACGGACGGCAGCGGGGTCGCGGCGATCGACGTCACCTTCCCCGTCGCCACGGAGGACGGGGCGCGGATCTCGGCGACGGCGACGGACCCCAGCGGCAACACGTCGGAGTTTTCGCAGCGCATCATCTTCTCGATCACCCCGGTCTCGGGCCCGGCCGCCGGCGGCACCGCGTTCACGGCCCTGGGCACCGACTTCGCCGATCCCACGACTCTGACCGTGGGCGGCGTTGCGGCCACCGGGGTGACGTTCACCGACGACCACACGCTCAACGCCGTCACGCCCGCATTCGCCCCGGGCACCTCCCAGGATGTCGTCGTCACGACGCCCGACGGCACCACCGGGACCCTCATCAAGGGATGGGTCTCGGACTTTCTCGACGTGCCGGCGGCCCACGGCTTCCACTCCTTCGTCGTCACCCTCGTCTCCAACGGCATCACCGTCGGGCGTCGGCGGAGGCCTCTACGGCGTCGACCAGGGCACCAAGCGCCAGCAGATGGCCGTCTTCCTGCTGAAGGCGAAAAACGGGCTCTGCTACGTCCCGCCCCCCTGCACCGGAACGTTCCCCGACGTCGCCTGCCCCTCCACCTTCGCCGACTGGATCGAGGAGCTGGCCGAGCAGGGCATCACCACCGGCTGCGGCGGAGGCAACTTCTGCCCGAACAACCTCGTCACGCGGCGGCAGATGGCCGTCTTTCTGCTCAAGACCAAGTACGGCTCGACCTACGTCCCGCCGGCCTGCACGGGCGTCTTCGACGACGTCGCCTGCCCGGGAGGCGCCGCGGTCGACTTCATCGAGCGGCTCGCCGCCGAGCAGATCACCGGCGGCTGCTCCGACGATGCCTCCCCTCTACTGCCCCGACAACTCCTCGACCCGCGGACAAATGGCGGTCTTCATTACAAAGACCTTCTCGCTTCAGTGACCGCATCGATGAGACGTTGGCCTGCCGATCAAGCCAATGCGGTTAGTTACCGCCGTGCTTCGCCCGGCGTTCCCTACTGCCGGGGGTCTGCCTCTGGTGGGCGGGTCATCGTCAAGACCTTCAATCTCCAATAAGGAGACGAAATGAAAGCGTCATCCCTCATCCTCGCCTCGTTCCTGGCTTCGGCGGTCGCGTCGCCGGCGACCTTCACGGTGACGAACGCCGCCGATTCGGGCGCGGGATCGCTGCGCCAGGCGATCGAGGACGCGAATTCGGCGGCTGGCGCCGACACGATCGCCTTCAACATCCCCGGCGCCGGCGTCCACACGATCACGCCGCTCTCCCTCCTGCCGATCATCGGCACACCCCTGACCATCGACGGCTACACCCAGCCCGGCAGCACGGCCAACACCAACGCGACCGGGGCGCTCAACACGGTGCTGCAGATCGAGATCGACGGCACGTCGGCGCCCAATCGCTGCATCACGATCGGCTCCAACGACGTCGTGGTCCGCGGCATCGTGATCAATCGCTGCAGCAACTCGTTCGAGCTCTTCAACCCGTTCGGGTCGAACGTGACCGGCATCGTGATCGCCGGCAACTTCATCGGGACGGACGCGGCCGGCCTGACCGCGTCGGGGAACCAATACGGCGTCGCGGTCGGATTCACCCAGGGAGGAACGGTCGGCGCGACGATCGGGGGGCCGAATCCGGCAGATCGCAACCTGATTTCCGGAAACAGCAACACCGGGATCGTCACGACGAGCAATTTCAACGGCGGGTCGAGCACCGTCATTCAGGGCAACATCATCGGCCTCGACAGGAATGCGGCCCTGCCGGTACCAAACTCCAATTTCGGAATCTACATCGCGGGACAGGGGCCGACGACCGCGACGATCGGGGGTCCTGCGCCGGGAGAGGGCAACATCATCGCCGGGAATACCCTCGTCGGCGTCGGCGTCGAGGGTTCCCCCGAGACGGTCACGATCCGCGGAAACTCCATTTTCGACAATGGCGCTCTGGGCATTCGGCTGAGCAACCAGGGCGACCTCACGCTCCCGCTCAGGAACGACGAGGGTGACGGTGACGGCGGGGCCAACGGCCAGCAGAACTTCCCGATTGTTTCCTCCGTCGAGGCACAGGCACCCACGGGGGCTTCCACGCGAATCCAGGGCGTCCTCCATTCCACGTCCGCGACGACCTTCGACCTCGACTTCTACGAGAACCCCGCATGCTCCCGATTCCCCCGCGAGTTCCTCGAGGGCCGCACCTACATCGGCTCGGGTCAGGTCACGACGGATGGCTCGGGCACAGGCGTGTTCGACGTCACGCTCCCCGTGGCGGTCGAGGCCGGAGCGCGGATCACGGCGACGGCGACGGATCCGGCGGGAAAGACGTCGGAGTTCTCGCAGAGGATGCCGTTCTCGGCCACGCCCGCCTCGGGACCCCCCTTGGGAGGCACGGTCGTGAATCTGACGGGCACCGACTTCGTGACCGGCGCCGCCGTCACGGTGGGCGGGGTCCCGGCCACCGACGTCGACGTCTCGTCCTTCACCTCCATGAGTGCGACGGCGCCGGCCCTCGCGGCGGGCACCGTCAACGACATCGTCGTCACCAATGCCGACGGCAGCGCCGGCACGCTCGCAAAAGGTTACGTGTCCGACTTCCTGGACGTCGCGGGCTCGCATCCGTTCTATTCCTTCGTGACGACGCTGGTCTCGAACGCCATCACGGTCGGGGTGGGCGGCGGGCTCTACGGCGTCGACCAGGGCACCAAGCGCCAGCAGATGGCCGTCTTCCTGTTGAAGGCGAAGAACGGCCTCTGCTACGTCCCGCCCCCCTGCACCGGCACCTTCCCCGACGTCGCCTGCCCCTCGACCTTCGCCGACTGGATCGAGGAGCTCGCGGCCCAGGGCATCACCTCCGGCTGCGGCGGAGGCTTCTTCTGTCCCGACAACCTCGTCACGCGGCGTCAGATGGCCGTCTTCCTCCTGAAGACCAAGCACGGCTCGACCTACGTCCCGCCTCCCTGCGCCGGCGTCTTCGACGACGTCGCCTGCCCGGGAGCCGCGGCCGTCGACTTCATCGAGCAGCTCGCCGCCGAGCAGATCACGGGAGGATGCCAGGCCATGCCGCCCCTCTATTGTCCCGACGGCACCAGCACCCGCGGACAGATGGCCGTGTTCATCACCAAAACATTCGCCTTGCAATAGGAGAAGCCATGAAGAGACTTGCCGCGGTCCTTCTCTGCACAGGCTCGCTCCCCCTGGCCGCAGCCACGTTCACCGTCACCAACACGAACGACTCCGGCCCGGGGTCGCTGCGCCAGGCGATCGTCGATGCCAACGCGAACGCGGGCGCCGACACGATCGCGTTCAACATCCCGGGCGCAGGCGTTCACACGATCGCGCCGGCGACGAATTTCGACACCATCCTGGAAGCGGTCGTCATCGACGGCTACACCCAGCCCGGCGCGAGCGTGAACACCGACCCCGTCGGGACGAACGCCGTGTTGCTCATCGAGCTCGACGGCAGCGCGATGGCCGGGGGGGACTCGGGTTCAACTTCACCAGCGCGGCCCCGCCGACGGTCCGCGGACTCGTCATGAACCGATGGGGCGCACTCGCGATCCAGACCGCAGGCGCCCCCGTCGGGGCGGTGATCACCGGCAATTTCCTCGGGACCGATCCGAGCGGCACCATCGCGATGGGGAACGGCACCGCCATCGGCCCGGCCGCGAGCGGCACGACGATCGGCGGGCCGACGCCGGCCGAAAGAAACCTGATCTCCGGGAACTCTCATGGCATCTACGTGCAGGAACACGGCACCGTCATCCGCGGCAACCTCATCGGCACCGATGCGACGGGCACGCTCCCGCTCGGGAACACCAACAGCGGCGTGTTCTGCGCGAATTTCGGCGGGACGGGCGCGACGATCGGCGGAAGCGCTCCCGGCGAAGGCAACGTCATCTCGGGCAACATGATCGGCGTCACTCTTTCCCAGGGCGGCGGGTTGAACGTCGTGCGCGGCAACAAGATTGGAGTGAACGCCGCGGGGACGGGCCCGCTCGGCAACAGCTTCGGAATCCAGACGACGACGGGCGGGAACGACAACGTCTTCGGGGGCGTCGGCCCGGGCGAGGCCAACGAGATCGCCTACAACACCGTCGACGGCGTGCGTATCGAGCCCGGAGGCTTCGACGACCCGATCCGCGGCAACTCGATCCACGACAACGGCGGGCTCGGCATCGGTCTGGGCGGCGGGGGACCGCACTTCAACGATCCGCAGGACGCCGACGACGGCCCGAACCATGCGCAGAACTTCCCGATCATCCGGCAGGTCGAGCACCTCGGCCCCCAGGGAGCGGGCAGCACCCGGATCGTGGCCAAGTTCAACAGCACGCCGTCGACCACGTTCACGCTCGATTTCCACTCCAATCCGCCCTGTGCCGACTTCCCGCGCGAGTTCGTCGAAGGCGAAGTCTATCTCGGCTCCTCCCAGGCGACGACCGACTCCAACGGAGACTTCGCGATCGACGTCACGCTGCCGGTCGAGACCGAGGCCGGCGCGCGCATCTCGATCACCGCAACCGATCCGAATGGCAACACCTCCGAATATTCGCAGCGGATCCTCTTTTCGATCTTCCCGGCCTCCGGTCCTTCGACGGGCGGAACGCCGATCGAGGTCCACGGCACCGACTTCGCCGACCCGACGACGCTGACCTTCGGAAGCGCCGCGGCCACCGTGACGTTCCTCAACGATCATCAGCTCTCGGTTTCGTCCCCGGCGCAGGCTCCGGGCACGGTCCACAACGTCGTGGCGACGACGCCGGACGGCACGGTCGGCACTCTCGTCAACGGCTGGGTCTCCGACTTCCTCGACGTTCCCGGCGCGCACATCTTCTACAACTTCGTCACGACCCTCGTTTCCAACGGCATCACGGTCGGCGTCGGCGGGGGCAACTACGGGGTCGACCAGGGCACCAAACGGCAACAGATGGCCGTCTTCCTGCTGAAGGCCAAGAACGGACTCTGCTACGTCCCGCCGCCCTGCACCGGGACCTTCCCCGACGTCGCCTGCCCCTCCACCTTCGCCGACTGGATCGAGGAGCTCGCCGAGCAGGGCATCACGACCGGGTGCGGCGGCGGCTTCTTCTGCCCCGAGAACCTCGTCACGCGCCGACAGATGGCGGTTTTCCTTCTCAAGACCAAGTACGGCTCGACCTACGTCCCGCCCGCCTGCACGGGCGTTTTCGACGATGTCCCCTGCCCGGGAGGCGCCGCCGTCGACTTCATCGAGCGCCTCGCCGCCGAGCAGATCACCGGCGGCTGCCAGGCTTCGCCTCCTCTCTACTGCCCCGACAACTCCTCGACTCGCGGGCAGATGGCTGTGTTCATAGTCAAGACCTTCTCGCTTCAGTGACCGCATCGATGAGACGTTGGCCTGCTGATCAAGCCATAGCGGTTAGTTACCGCCGTGCTTCGCACGGCGTTCCCTACTGCCGGGGGTCTGCCTCCGGTGGTCGGGTCATTACCAAGACCTTCAACCTACAGTGACGGAGGAAAGGATGAAGCGGATCGCGATCGTTGTGCTGACCCTCGGCCTCGCCGCCGTGCCCCTCGCCGCGGCCACGTTTACCGTCGACAGCACCGGCGACGAGCCGGACATGAACACCGCGGACGGCGTCTGCGAGACGGCCGCCGGAACCTGCACGCTGCGCGCCGCGATCCAGCAGTCGAACGTCAGCGCAGGCGCCGACGCGATCGAGTTCAACATCGCGGGCGCCGGGGTTCACACGATCCAGCCGGCCACGCAGTTTCCGGTCATCACCCAGGAGCTGACGATCGACGGGTACACGCAGCCCGGGGCGGCCGAAAACACCGATCCCGTCGCGACCAACGCCGTGCTCCTCATCGAGCTCGACGGGAGCGCGGCCGGCAATCCTGCCTCCGGGCTGAGCGTCTTCGGGGGCCCTATGGCGGTCCGGGGCCTCGTGATCAACCGCTTCTCCACAGCCGGGATCTCGATGGGAGGCAATGCCGCGTTCCACGACGTGCGCGGCTGCTTCATCGGCACGGACCCGTCGGGCACCGTCGCGCTCGGCAACTACTACGGGATCGACTTCTCCAATGGCACGAACTTCACGATCGGCGGTTCGGCGCCGGCCGACCGCAACCTGATCGCGGGCAGCGAGACCGCTGGAGTCCATGGCGGCAATTTCGTTTCCGGGGTCCTCGAAGTAATCGGCAATCTCGTCGGAACGGATGCGTCGGGGCAGGCCGCTCTGCCCAACGACACAGGAGTCGTAGTCCGCTGGGCACCCTATACGATCTCCGCAAACGTGATTTCGGGCAACCGAACCGTCGCCCTCCTGCTCGAGGCCCCCGGCTCCGTGGTCCAGGCCAACCAGATCGGGACGACGGCGGACGGCTCCGGACCGCTCGGCAACGGCAACGACGGAATCCGGTCCTTTTCGAGGTCAAACACGATCGGCGGCATCGGTCCTGGCGAGGCGAACGAGATCGCTTACAACGGCTACCGGGGCTTCGTCATGGGGACCGGGGGCGGAGGCGGTGTTTCCAACGTCATCCGCGGCAACTCGATCCACGACAACGGCGAGCTCGGAATCGACCTCGGCGCGGACGGTCCGTCCGCCAACGACGCCGGAGACGCCGACACGGGAGGCGGCAACGACCGGCAGAACTTCCCCGTCCTGCAGTCGGTCGAGCACCTCGGGCCGCAGGGCAACGGATCGACGCGCATCGTCGGCAAGCTCGGCAGCGCCGCCTCGACGACCTACGACCTCGACTTCTACTCCAACTCCGCCTGCTCCAATTTCCCCCGTGAGTTCGCCGAGGGCGAAACGTGGCTGGGCACGACACAGGTCACGACCGACGGCAACGGCAATGCGACCTTCGACGTCACGTTGCCGGTCGCAACCGAGGTCGGTGCCCGCATCACGGCCACCGCCACCGATCCCGCCGGCAACACATCGGAGTTCTCGCAGCGGATCGTCTTCTCGATACTGCCCGTCTCCGGCCCCGCTGCCGGCGGCATGGCCGTCACGATCAAGGGCACCGACTTCGCAGGCCCGGCCACGGTGACGATCGGCGGAGCCGCGCCCTCGGGCGTCAGCGTCGTCGACAGCGCCACCATCACCGCCTCCTCGCCGGTCCTCGCCCCGGGCACCTCCAACGACGTCGTCGTGACCACTCCCGACGGCACGACCGGTACGCTCATCAAGGGCTGGGTCTCGGATTTCCTCGACGTCCCGGACGCCCACATCTTTCACGACTTCGTCGTCACCCTCGTCTCCAACGGCATCACCGTGGGAGTCGGCGGCGGCCTCTACGGCGTGGACCAGGGCACCAAGCGTCAGCAGATGGCCGTTTTCCTGCTCCGAGCCAAGTACGGCCTCTGCTACGTCCCGCCCCAGTGCTCCGGCACGTTCCCCGACGTCGCGTGCCCGTCCCTCTTCGCCGACTGGATCGAGGCCCTCGCCGCCGAAGGCATCACCACCGGCTGCGGCGGAGGCTTCTTCTGTCCCGACAACCTCGTCACGCGGCGTCAGATGGCGGTCTTCCTGCTGAAGACCAAGTACGGCTCGACCTATGTCCCGCCGACCTGCACCGGTGTCTTCGACGACGTCGCCTGCCCGGGAGGCGGCGCGGTCGACTTCATCGAGCGCCTGGCCGCCGAGCAGATCACCGGCGGCTGCTCGGTCATGCCTCCACTCTACTGCCCCGACAACTCCTCGACCCGCGGACAGATGGCCGTGTTTATCGTCAAGACCTTCAGCCTTCAATAAAGGGAGACCATGAGAAAGACCGCATCGATCCTCCTTTTCGCCGCCTCTCTGCCTCTTTCCGCCGCCACGTTCACCGTGACGAACACGGACGACTCCGGCCCGGGCTCGCTTCGGCAGGCCCTCACCGACGCGCAGGGCTGCGTCCCGCCGGACGGCATCGCCATTTCGAATTCCCCCAACGGCGGCGCGCACACGATCGCCTTCGACGTGCCGGGAGGGCTGCTGACGAACGGCGTCGCCGTCATCGCGCCGCTGACCCCGTTGCCGGCGATCACGTGTCCGGGAACGACGGTCGACGGCACGACGCAAACCGCCAACGGCGGCAACACCAACGACGTGACGCTCGGAACGGGTGGCACGGTCGGGACGGGCCCGGACGGTCGGACGGGAACCGGGGACGAGCCCGCGCTGCCGCAGTTGAACGGCCCGGAGGTGGAGATCGACGGCAGTGCTTTGACGGGGACGATCCTCTCGATCCAGGCGGACGGGGTGACCGTGAGGGGCTTGAGCCTCCACGGGGGCGGGCTGCTCTCGGGTCTCGGCCTTAACAGCGGCAACATCGACATCCTGAGCGGCGACGGCGTGACGATCGAAGGCAACGTCCTCGGCGCGAGCGCGACGAGCTACCTCGCACCCGTCGGCCTGGCCCGGACCCAGAACAACCTCATCCGGATCACCGGCGGAAGCAACCTCGCGGTGCAGAACAACCTCCTGGGCTTCACGCTCTGGCGCAGCATCGTGATGTTCAACCCCACCTCGACCGTGACGATCCAGGACAACGAATTCTCGGGCTCCTTCGACGGGATCGACTTGAGCGTCCCGGGGTCCGGCCCGACCGGAACGGTCACCGTCGCGAGGAACTTCTTCCATGATTTCGTGGACAACGGGCAGGGCTCCTCGACCTTCGGCCTCTACCACACGCAGCAGGGCGGCGAGACTCTCGTGACGGAAAACACGTTCGACGCGGTGGGCACCGGCCTCGTCGTGGACCCTCGAAGGCCCCTCCGAGTGGAGAACAACGTGATCACCAATGGAGTCACGGGCATCCTCGTACCGCCGCCCGCTACGACGCCGATGCCCGCGACGTTCACTCGGAACTCGATCTTCGCCAACTCGGGCCTCGGGATCGATCTCTTTCCGGGCGGCGTCACGCCCAACGACGTGGGCGACGTCGACGGCGGGCCCAACGGCCTGCAGAATTTCCCGCTGATCCAGTCCGTGGAACATCTCGGTCCGCAGGGAGCGGGCAGCACGCGGATCCTCGGCAACTTTCACGGGCTGGCCTCGACCACGTTCGACATCGAATTCTTCGCCAACCCGGCCTGCTCGAACTTCCCCCGCGAGTTCCTCGAGGGCGAGACCTATCTGGGAACCACCCAGGTGACGACGGACGGCTCGGGCAACGCGTCCTTCGACGTCACGCTGCCGCTCGAGACCGAGGCCGGCGTCCGCATCTCCGCGACCGCCACGGACCCCGACGGCAACACGTCGGAGTTCTCGCAGCGGATCATTTTCTCGATCAGCCCGGCCTCCGGCCCCGCGGCGGGAGGCGCGGCGTTGACGGCCTCCGGAACGAACTTCGTCGATCCCACCACCATGACGATCGGCGGCGTCTCCGTCCCGGTCACCTTCGTCAGCGGTCAGACACTGAACTCCACCTCTCCGGCTCTCGCGCCGGGGACCTTCAACGACGTCGTCGTCACAACGCCCGCCAACATCGGCGTTCTCGTCAACGGCTGGGTCTCGGACTTTCTCGACGTGCCGACGGGACATCAGTTCCATTCCTTCGTCACGACGCTGGTGTCGAACACCATCACCGTCGGGGTGGGCGGAGGCAACTATGGTGTCGACCAGCCGACGCTGCGCCGTCAGATGGCCGTCTTCCTGCTGAAGGCCAGGCACGGCCTCTGCTACGTCCCGCCTGCCTGCAACGGCGACTTCGGCGACGTCCCCTGCCCGTCCACCTTCGCCGACTGGATCGAGGCGCTCGCGGACGAGGGCATCACCGGCGGCTGCGGCGGCGGCAACTTCTGCCCGGCCAATCCCGTCCGCCGCGACCAGATGGCTCCATTCCTGCTCAAGGCCGAACACGGCTCGAGCTACGTTCCGCCAACCTGCGCGGGCATCTTCGACGACGTGCCGTGCCCGTCGCTCTTTGCCGACTGGATCGAGCAGCTCAACGCGGAAGGCATCACGGGAGGCTGCGGCGGAAACAGTTACTGCCCGCTGAACCCGGCCACCCGCGGACAGATGGCGGTCTTCGTTGTGAAGACCTTCAACCTCCAATGACGCTTCGATCTCCACTGGATGCGGGTTCATGCCGGAGCGGCCGGGATTTCGGCCGCACCAGCGCTTTTTGCAGCGCAGCGGCCCGCGGAGGTGCCCGATGAAGGCGCCGACCTGGCTTGGACTCGTGGCGGCCCTGTCCGCGGCACCCGCTTCCGCCGCCACGCTCACGGTCCTGACGACCGCCGACTCCGGCGCGGGGTCCCTTCGCCAGGCCATCACCGACGCCAACTTCGGGCTCGGGGCCGACCTGATCGTCTTCAACCTTCCGGGGATCGGCGTGAAGACCATCACGCTCGCCTCGCCGCTTCCGTCGATCGTCGACTCCGTCACGATCGACGGCTATTCGCAGCCCGGGGCGCTCGAGAACAGCCTCGCGGACGGAAACGACGCGGTGCTCCTCGTCGAGCTCGACGGCACCAACCTCGCGCCCGGCTCGAGCGTCCTGGAGGTTCTCGACAACGGGACCACGATTCGCGGCCTCGTCATCAACCGCGCGGCCGCCGCGACCAGCGCGGCCATCGCCCTCGGGGGCACCGGCGGCCACGTCGTGCAGGGCAACTTCGTCGGCACAAATGCCGCGGGAAACGCGGCCAGCCCCAACGACACCGGCATCCGGGTCTCGTCGCCGAACAACCTGATCGGCGGAGATTTCCCGGCCGCGCGCAACCTGATCTCCGCGAACGCCTTCAGCGGGGTCGCCCTGGACGGCGGCGACGACAACGCGGTTCGGGGCAACTTCATCGGCACCGACCGCGGCGGCACGGGCGCCCTCGGAAACGGCCGCGCGGGAGTCTCCACGACGGGACTGGCCCTCGGGGTCGTCGGCGGAATCACGCCCGGGGACCGAAACGTGATCTCCGGGAACACGTTCGGAATCGAGTCGTTCGGGCAGGGCTTCGTCATCGAGGGAAACTTCATCGGGACCGACGTCACGGGAACTCTGGCCGTTCCCAACAGCGGCCACGGCATCGTCCTCCTGGCGAGCGGCCACCGCATCGGCGGCGCCGGTCCCGGAGCGGGAAACCTCATCTCGGGCAACGCGGGGCACGGGATCCTGCTCCAGGGCGCCACGGACAGCGAGATCTACGGCAACCGCATCGGTACCGACGTCACCGGAACCGCACCGCTGCCCAACGCGGCCTCCGGTATCAACTCCCAGTTCGGGTTCGTGATCCCCGCCGACAATACGATCGGAGGCTTCAACCCGGGCGAGGGCAACGTCATCGCGTTCAACGGCTCGGCCGGGATCGCCCTGACGAACACGGTTCGCACGTCGATCCGGCGCAACAGGATCTTCCGCAACCGGGAGGTCAACGGCCTGCCGGGGCTGGGCATCGACCTCGACCACGACGGCGTCACTCCCAACGACGACGGGGACGGCGACTCGGGCGCGAATGCCCTCTTGAACTTCCCCCTCATCCGTTCGGCCACGGCCGGCCCGGGCACGACGCGCGTCCAGGGCACCCTGCGGGCCGCGGCTGGCGAGCTCTTCGGCGTCGACTTTTTCTGGAGCTCCTGCAACTTCCGGCCGCGCGACTTCCTGCAGGGCGAAAACGTCCTCGGTTCGGAGCTGATCGTGACGGATGGCAACGGCTTCGCGGAGATCGACGTGACCTTCGCCGTCACGATTCCGGACGGCGCGCCGGTCTCCGCCACCCTGACGGACACCGACGGCAACACCTCCGAGTTCTCGCAGCAGATCGTCTTCGCGATCGCGCCGGCGTCGGGGCCGCAGGCGGGCGGCACGGCCGTCTCGATCAGCGGCACGAATTTCGATCCCGGCGTGACGGTCGCGATCGGCGGCGTGCCGGCTTCGAACGTCGTGCGCGTCAGCGACACGCAGATCACCGCGGAAACCCCCGCCCTGCCTCCGGGATCGCTCAACGACGTGGTCGTCACGAACCCGGACACGACGGCCGGGACGCTGTTGAAAGGCTGGGTCGCCGATTTCCTCGACGTTCCGGCCGCTCAGCAGTTCTACGCCTTCGTCACGCGCCTCGTCTCGAATGGCGTGACCGTCGGCTGCGGCGGCGGGCTCTACTGCGTCGGCAACCCGACGACGCGCGAGCAGATGGCGGTCTTCCTCCTGCGGGCCCGGCTCGGGTTCTGCTTCACGCCGCCGCCGGCAACCGGGACCGTCTTCGCGGACGTGCCGGCCTCGAGCATTTACGCGCCCTGGATCGAGGAGCTCCAGCGCCAGGGACTGACGGCCGGCTGCGGCAACGGTAACTACTGTCCGGACGATTCCGTGACGCGCGCCCAGATGGCGGTGTTCCTCCTCAACACCGCCTACGGGCCCGGCTACGTCCCCCCGCCGGCCACGGGGACCGTCTTCGACGACGTTCCTCTCGGGGCCTTCGCGGACGAATGGATCGAGGACCTCGTCGGCCGGGGGATCACGGCCGGCTGCAGCGCCGCACCGCCCCTCTACTGCCCGCTCGACCCCATCACCCGCGGGCAGATGGCGACGTTCATCGTCAAGACGTTCGATCTTCAGCCCTAGGGCGCGATAGCCTTAGAACGCCTGTCCGGAGGAGACCATGAAGCGCATTCCCGTCGTTCTGATCGGCATGTGGCTCATCGCCGCGCACTCGGGAGCCGCCACGTTCACGGTCACCTCCAGCGCAGACTCGGGCCCGGGGTCCCTGCGCCAGGCGATCACCGACGCCAACGCGGCCGGGGGCGCCGACACGATCGCCTTCGCCATCGTCGGATCCGGGGTCCATACAATCGCGCTCGCGACCGAGCTGCCGGACATCACGGGCCCGGTCACGATCGACGGCTATACCCAGCCGGGTTCGTCGGCGAACACCAACGACACGAGCCAGGGCCTCAACACGGTTCTCGCGATCGAGATCGACGGCTCGGCGCTGCCGCAGTTCGCCGCCTGCCTCGATCTCGCTGCTGCGGATTCCACGATCAAGGGGCTCGTCGTCAACGGATGCGACGGCACGGGCATCTTCCTCCAGAGCACGGCGTCGAACGCCGTCATCGAGGGCTGCTTCATCGGCACGGACCCCACCGGGACGACTTCCGAGGCGGATCGCCCGGAGTCGGTGGTCGGCGGTGTGGCGCCCGCGAACGTCCGTATCGGAGGGACGACGCCGGCGGCCCGCAATCTCATCTCGGGCGGCCGGTTCAAGATCGATCTCGGGACGGCGGCCGGACCCGCGGGCCTCGTCGTCCAGGGGAACCTGATCGGGACGAACGCGGCCGGTACCGCGGCGCTGCCGAACAACGGCGCGGGCATCGAGCTGCGGTTCGGATCGAACGCTCTCATCGGCGGAACGTCGCCCGGTGCGCGCAACGTCATCTCCGGCAACAGCAACGACGGGATCGACATCTTCACGGGCAACGGGACGGTCATCGCCGGCAACTTCATCGGGGTGGACGTGACGGGAACGCAGCCCCTCGGCAACGGAAACTACGGCATCAGCATCTCGTCCACGAACGTGACGGTCGGCGGCAGCGCGGCGGGCGCCGGAAACGTCATCTCGGCCAACGGGGGCATCGGCCTGGTCCTCGGCCAATCGGCCGCGTCGGTCTTTTCGACGGTCCACGGCAACTTCATCGGAACGGACCTGACCGGCACGATCCCGCTGGGCAACGCCGATCGCGGCATCCACGCCGGAGGCGCGGACAACGTCATCGGGGGAACGGGACCAGGCGAAGGAAACGTCATCGCCCACACCCACATCACCGGGTCCTTTCAGACCGGGGTGGGTGTGTACGTGCCCGGGAGTCCCCGCACCACGATCCGCGGCAACTCGATCTTCGGCAACGAAGGCGTCGGCATCGACAACATGGCGGGCGGCAGCCCCGACGGCGTCACGCCGAACGATCCGGGCGACGCCGACACCGGCGGCAACAACCTGCAGAACTTCCCGCTCATCACCCAGGTCGAGCACCTCGGGCCGCAGGGAGCCGGGAGCACGCGCATCGTCGGCACGCTCGGGAGCGCACCCTCGACGACCTTCGAGCTCGATTTCTACGAGAACTCCTCCTGCTCCAACTTCCCCCGCGAGTTCGTGGAGGGGGTGACCTACCTGGGCTCCTCGCAGGTCACGACCGACGGCAACGGCGACGCTCCGTTCGACGTCACCCTGCCCGTCTCCACGCAAGCCGGCGCTCGCATCTCGGCCACCGCGACCGACCCCGCCGGCAACACGTCCGAGTTCTCCCAGCGCCTGGCCTTCTCCGTCACTCCGACGTCCGGCCCGCCCGCCGGCGGCACCGGCATCACCATCAAGGGCACGGACTTCGCTGCCGGCGCGACGGTTTCCGTCGGTGGCCAGGCGGCCACCGGCGTCGACGTCACCAACGCGACGACGATCACGGCCACGACGCCGGCCCTCGCGCCGGGCATCGCCAACGACGTCGTCGTGACCAACACGGACGGCACCAGCGGCACGCTCGTCAAGGGCTTCGTCAGCAACTTCATCGACGTGGGGTCGGGCCAGTTCTATTCGTACGTGACCACTCTCGTGTCGAACGGCATCACGGCCGGAGTGGGCGGCGGTCTCTACGGCGTGAACCAGTCGACGGTGCGCCAGCAGATGGCCGTCTTTCTCCTCAAGGCGAAGTACGGCCTCTGCTACGTGCCGCCCGTCTGCACCGGCACCTTCGGCGACGTGCCCTGCCCCTCCACCTTCGCCAACTGGATCGAGGCGCTCGCCGCCGAGGGCATAACGGGCGGCTGCGGCGGCAACAACTACTGTCCGCTGAATCCCGTTCGCCGGGACCAGATGGCCGTTTTCCTGCTGAAGGCGAAACACGGCTCGAGCTACGTTCCGCCGGCCTGCGACGGCGACTTCGGGGACGTCCCTTGCCCCTCCCAATTTGCCAACTGGATCGAGCAGCTGGCGGCCGAGGCCATCACCACCGGCTGCGGCGGCGGCAACTACTGCCCCGCCAACCCCAACACGCGGGGCCAGATGGCCGTGTTCATTGTCAAGACGTTCTCGCTCCAGTGACAGCAGTGATGCCATACCATCCCGTCGGTCAAGGCTCAGCGGACAGTTACCGCCGCGCTTCGCACGGCGTGGGTTACCGCTGGCCTCTCGGCCAGCGTTGTCTACTGCCGAGGGCCTGCCTTCGGTGGCCGACTCCCTACTGCCGGGGGTTTGCCTCTGGTGGTCGGGTCATCGTCAAAACTTTCTCGCTCCAGTAGGTCCGGCGGCGGCCGACCCGGTCCGGGTCTTTCGATTCGGTGATCCCGTTTCTCGTCGACCTGCGCGTCTAGGGCGTGGAGCCTCTTCAGGCAAGCCGCCACCCGGCCGTTTCGCGCATTGTCGCTCGGGCCCCGATGCGGATAGACTCTCGCCTCCCGAACATCTAGCCGGAAAGGTGTGCACATGCGATTTTCACGCTTCGGGTCGGCTCTCCTCGCCTCGTTGCTCCTCGGCGCCTGTCGGCAGTCTCGGCCGCCGCGACCTTCACGGTCACCAGCACGGCCGACGCGGGCCCGGGGACGCTCCGCCAGGCGATCACCGACGCCAACGCCGCCGGCGGAGCCGACACGATCGATTTCGCCATCGTCGGCTCGGGCGTCCACACCATCGTCCCGGCCTCGGCCCTTCCGCAGATCACCGGTCCCGTCACGATCGACGGCTACTCCGCAGCCCGGGAGCGTCGCCGAACACGCAACGGCCCCGAGCTCGGAACCAACGCCCAGCTCATGATCGAGATCGACGGCACGAACACCGGCGCCCTCAACGTGGACGCGATCCTGCACTTCATGCCCACCGCGGACGGAAGCACGGTCCGCGGGCTGGTCCTCAACCGGGCCGCAAGCTCCGGCATCCTCGTCGAGGGAACCGACGGCCTCGTGATCGAGGGCAACTTCATCGGCACCAATCCGGCGGGCACCGCGGGGCTCGGTAACGCCTTCGTCGGAATCCTTCTGAACACCGGACCGGCCAACGTGACGATCGGCGGCACCACGCCCGCCGCCCGGAATCTCATCTCGGGAAACACCTTCAACGGCATCATCTTCGGGCAGGCCGGCGGGGCGGGCGGGGGCGGCACGAATCACCTCGTGCAGGGCAATCTCATCGGCACCGACGCGAGCGGAGGCAACGCGATCCCGGGACAGCAAAAGGGAATCGAGACGCTGGGCACGACATCCAACATCCTGATCGGCGGGACGACCGCCGCGGCCCGAAACGTGGTTTCCGGCAACATCGACTACGGCATCCGCTTCCGCGGCACGGGTGCGGGCAAGGTCGCCAGCGGCAACTACGTCGGGACCAACCCGGCCGGCGACGCGCCCGTCCCCAACGAGAGCTACGGAATCGAGGTGGAGGCGACGGACGTCCTCGTCGGCGGCACGGCGGAGGGAGCGGGCAACCTCGCTTCCGGCAACGGGCTGAATGGCATCAACATCTTTCAGGCCGTCGGCGCGGTCGTGCAGGGGAACCTGGTCGGTACGGACGCGACCGGAACTTTCGCGATTGGCAACGGAACAGACGGCATCGTCGTCGGCGCCAACGGCACGATCGTCGGCGGAGTCGGCCCCGGCGAGGCCAACACCGTCGCGTACAACCTCGGCTCGGGAATCGAGGTCCAGGGCTTGACGGCCGCTCTCAACGGCAATCCGATCCGCGGGAACTCGATCTACGCCAACGGCGGCATCGGAATCGACCTCGGCGGCGACGGCGTGACGGCGAACGACGCTCTGGACGCCGACGGAGGCCCGAACAGCCGGCAGAACTATCCGATCGTCGTCTCGGCGGTGCCGACCCTGGCCGACACGCCGTTCGGGACCCACGTCGAAGGCACGCTCGACAGCGCGGCGTCGACGGCTTACACGCTCGATTTCTACGCCAACCCGCCCTGCGAGGGCCGTCCCCAGGACTTCACCGAGGGGCTCCTGTACCTGGGCTCGATCGACGTCGTCACCGACGGCACCGGCCACACACCCTTCAGCGCCGACCTCGCCTTCACGATCGAGGTCGGCCAGCCCGTGACCGTGACGGCAACCGATCCGAACGGGAACACCTCGGAGCTGTCCCCTCGCATCATTTTCTCGATCTCCCCGGTGAGCGGGCCTCCGGCGGGCGGAACGCTCTTCGCGATCTTCGGAACCGACTTCGAGGACGGCGCCACGGTCTCAGTCGGCGGCCAGCCCGCCACGGACGTTTTCGTGACCTCCCCGACCCAGATCTCGGCGAGGACGCCGGCCCTTCCGGCCGGCACGCTCGGCAACGTCGTCGTCACGAACCCCAGCGGGATCATCGGAACGCTCTCGAGCGGTTACGTCGCGAACTTCATCGACGTTCCCCTCGGCAACACCAGTTCCACCCCTTCGTCACCACTCTCGTCCGCAACGGCATCACGGCGGGCATCGGCGGCGGGAACTACGGCGTGGCGAACCCGACGCTCCGCCAGCAGATGGCGGTGTTCCTCCTCAAGGGCAAGTACGGAATCTGCTACGTTCCGCCGCCCTGCACGGGCGTCTTCTCGGACGTCACCTGCACACCGGGAACCGGCTTCGGCGACTGGATCGAGGAGCTCGCGGCGCAGGGCATCACGGGCGGCTGCGGAACGGGCGTCTATTGCCCGACGAACCCGGTTCGACGCGACCAGATGGCCGTCTTCCTCCTCAAGGCCAAGCACGGGTCGAGCTACGTTCCGCCCGGCTGCAATGGCGATTTTGCCGACGTCGCCTGCCCCTCGCAGTTCGCCGACTGGATCGAGCAACTGGCGGCCGAGCAGATCACGACCGGCTGCGGCGGCGGGAACTACTGCCCGCTGAACCCCAACACGCGGGGTCAGATGGCGGTGTTCATCGTCAAGACGTTCAACCTGCAGTAGGGCTTTCGGAACCGACCTCATGACCAACGCCGGCCGCGAGGCCGGCGTTCTCTTTCCCCCCGACCTTTCGGGACCGCCCCGCGCCGCTATAGGCTTCGCGCACCGTCCGCCACACAGGGCGAGCGGGAAGGAGAATTCGCATGCGAGTCGTCCGGATCGCCGCCGGGATCGTCCTTGCCGCCTTCGCCGCCGCGCCCGTTCTGGCCGGGGCCTTCACCGTCACCAACACGAACGATTCGGGGCCGGGCTCGCTTCGGCAGGCGATCCTGGACGCCAACGCCGACATCGATTTCTCGACCATCTCGTTCAACATCCCCGGGCCGGGCGTGCACACGATCACGCCGGCGACGGCGCTGCCGCCTCTCGCGTTCATCGTGACCATCGACGGCTACTCGCAGCCCGGCGCTTCCGCGAACACGCAGCTGATCGGGAACGACGCGGTGATCCTGATCGAGATCGACGGCGGACCCGGCAACCTTCTCACCGGCCTGCAGATCGACCACTCCCAGTCGGTCGTCCGGGGTCTCGTCATCCACGGATTCGGCAACCAGATCGCGCTCTCGTCAGGGGCCGTCGGAAGCTTCATCGCGGGCAACTTCCTGGGCCTGCTTCCGGACGGCTCGAACTCGGCCACCATCGATCAGGACTACGGCATCGTCGTCGGCCTCGACACCGTGGGACGAAACGTCCAGCCGGTGGCCGCAGGGGGCCTAACCACGATCGGCGGGTCCGATGCCCAGGACCGCAACGTCATCTCGGGCCACGCGATCGGCAACATCTCGGTCGAGTTCGCCTCCAACGTTCTCATCCTCGGAAACTACATCGGCACGAACGCCCAGGGCACCGCGGCCGTTGCCGACCAGGACGACGGTATCCGGCTCAGCGGCGCCGGCAACATCATCATCGGCGGCCCCTTCATCGGCGACGGCAACGTCATCTCGGGCAACGACGGCGCGTTCAACGTGTCGCTGGCGCCGGCCACGGACATCACCATTCTCGGCAACCGCATCGGGACCGATGCCACCGGCACGCTGCCGCTGACGAACGGCGGGAACTTCAACTTCTTCAACGCCTCGACGAATGTCGCGATCGGCGGCGTCGCGCCCGGCGAGGGCAACACGATCGCCTACGCGACGGTCAACGGGGTGCTCCTGTCGACGGCGGCCGAGAACGTGCGGGTGCGCGGCAACTCCATCCACGACAACGCGCTCCTCGGGATCGCGTACGACGGCTCCGGGGTGCCCACGCCGAACGACGACGAGTCCGACGGCATCCAGAACTACCCGATCATCCGGTCCGTCACCCACGAGACGTCCGCCGTCGAAGGCTCATTCATCACCCGGGTCCAGGGCAAATTCCGCAGCTCGCCCGACGCCACGTTCGATCTCGACTTCTACGCCAACCCGCCCTGCGCCCGGTTCCCGCGCGAGTTCCTCGAGGGCGAGGACTGGTTCGACACGCGGCAGGTCACGACGGACGGATCGGGCAACGCGACCTTCGACTTCAACCTGGCCTCGACCGACGCGGACGTGCGAGTCGCGGCGACGGCGACCCCCACCACGGGAACCCGGAACACGTCGGAGTTCTCCCAGCGGATTCTGTTTTCGATCTCGCCCGGCTCCGGCCCCGCCGCCGGAGGGACGGTCGTCACCGGCTCAGGCACCGACCTGGCGGGACCCGCCACGGTGACCGTCGGCGGCGCGGCCGCCACGGGCGTCGCAGTGCCGGACAGCACCTCGTTGACGGCGACGATGCCTGCCCGGCTTCCCGGCACGGTCCACGACGTCGTCGTGACCACGCCCGACGGAACCACCGGAACGCTCGTGAACGGCTGGGTCTCCGACTTTCTCGACGTCCCGCCCGCGCAGCAGTTCTACGCATTCGTCACGACCCTCGTGTCGAACGGAGTCACGGCCGGGGTGGGGGGCGGCAACTATGGCGTGGACCAATCGACGCTGCGCCAGCAGATGGCCGTCTTCCTGCTGAAGGCCAAGTTCGGCCTCTGCTACGCCCCCCCGGCCTGCACGCCCGGCTTCTTCGCCGACGTCCCCTGCCCCTCGACCTTCGCCGCCTGGATCGAGGCCCTGGCCAACCAGGGCATCACCGGAGGCTGCGGGGGGAGCAACTACTGCCCCGGCAAGCCCGGTTCGCCGCGACCAGATGGCCGTGTTCCTGCTGAAAGCCAAGTACGGCTCGAGCCACGTGCCGCCCGCCTGCGCACCGCCCGGCGTCTTTCCGGACGTGCCCTGCCCCGGCCAGTACACCGACTGGATCGAGCAACTCGCCGCCGAGCAGATCACCGGCGGTTGCGGCGGCGGAAACTACTGCCCCCTGAACCCCAACACGCGGGGACAGATGGCGGTGTTCATTACCAAGACGTTTAGCCTCCAATAGGTTCCCGGCCCCGAGCGCGATAGGATCTTTCCGTAACTCGCCGCGCCCGCTCCGGGTGGGCAAGGCGGAAAGCCTGGTGCAGCATGCTCATGGTCTTTGCTGCGCGGATTCTCCCCGCCGCTCTCGGTCTGCTCGTCGCATGGCCTCATCTCGACGCCGCTGTCTTTACGGTGGTCAACACCAACAACAGCGGAGCGGGGTCCCTGCGTCAGGCAATCCTGGACGCCAACGGGAACGCGGGAGGGGACGCGATCGAGTTCAACATCCCAGGAGCGGGCGTCCAAACGATCACGCCGACGTCTCAATTGCCCGACATCACCGACGCTGTGACGATCGACGGCTACACCCAACCCGGCGCGAGCCCCAACACGCAGCTCATGAGTGACGACGCCGTCCTGCTGATCGAGCTCAACGGCCTGTCCTCGGGGCCGAACTCATGGGGACTCAACGCCACTGCGGACGACGTCACGATCAAGGGGCTCGTCATCAACCGATTCGGCGTCTTGAATGTCGCTTTTTCCGGGAACAATGCGCACATGGAAGGATGCTTCGTCGGCACGGATCCGTCGGGCACGATCGCCCGCCGCCGGGACCTGGCCACGGGGGTGAGCCTCTCTACGCTCTCCACCATCACGGTGACCGTCGGCGGGTCATCGCCCGCCCTCCGAAATCTGATTTCGGGGAACGCGAGCAATGGAATCGAGGCGTATGCCGGAGTCATGCTCGTCGCGCAGGGCAATTTTCTTGGAATCGACGCGACCGGCACCGTGAGTCTGCCAAACGTGATCGGAAACATCCTCTTCGCCGAAACGGCTTCGGGGACGGTTGGCGGCCTTGCGACTCCGCCCGGAACACCTCCTGGCAACGTGATCTCCGGGTCTGGCACCAGCAGCTCAGCAGGAGGTGTCGGCATTCTCTCGTCGGGCGCCATCACGATCCAGGGAAACCTGATCGGTACGAACGCGACGGGAACCGCCGGTATCCCCAACGACGGATGGGGCATCATGCTCCAGAACGGAAACGGAGTGGCCACGACGATCGGCGGGACGGCCGCGGGTGCCGCCAACGTGATCGCGTACAACACCCAGGATGGCATCGGCACCCGATTGGGCGGCGTCACCGGAGCCATCTCGTCCAACCAGATCCATTCGAATACGGGACTCGGGATCGACCGCAGCGACGACGGCGTGACGCCGAACGTGGCCGGCAACCGACGCAACTACCCGATCCTCACGGCCGCCGTCTCTTCGGGAGGGTCCACGACGATCCAGGGAACGCTCAACAGCATGGCAAACGCGACCGGCGTAACGATCGAGTTCTTCTCCAACCCCGTCTGCGACGCATCGGGAAACGGGGAAGGGACCGCGCTGATAGGCTCGACGGCGGTGAACACCGACGGCAGCGGCAATGCGAGCTTTTCGGTCGTGCTCCCCCTCTCGCTCCCGCTCGGCTCCTTCGTGACGTCAACCGCCACGGTCAACGTGACGACTTCGACCACCTCGGAGTTCTCCGCTTGTCGGACCGTAACCGACGTTTTTCCGACGCCGACGCACACGCCCACGATCACGCAGACCCCGACGATCACACCGACGCCGACCATCACGCCGACGCGCACACCGACGTTCACACCGTCGCCGACTCGGACACCCACGCTGACGCACACGCCGACACTAACGCCCACGTCGGGGCCGACGCCGAGTCTGCAGGTCCTCGGCATCGCACCGAGCTCCGGTTCGGCTGTCGGCGGCACGCCCGTAACGGTCTCGGGAACCGGCTTCCTGCCGGGCGTTTCTCTCACGATCGGCGGGGTCATGGCCGAAAACGTCGTCGTCGTGGCCCCGACCGAGATCACGGCTTCCACTCCCACCCTCTCGGCTGGAAGCCTCAATGACGTCTCGGTGGCGGATCCGCTCATCCGCAAGATGCCGCGGCGTCCGCTGGCCAGCGCCACCCTGCCCGCCGGCTTCATGGCCGACTTCCTGGACGTGCCCGAGGGCGACATCTTCCACGCCGACGTCGAGAAGGTCTTCCGTAACGGGATCACGGCCGGCTGCGGCGGAGGCAACTACTGCCGCAACAACGCCGTCCGCAGGGACCAGATGGCCGTGTTCCTCCTGAAGGCGAAATACGGCGCGGCCTACACGCCGCCCGCGTGCACGCCTCCCGCACTCTTCGACGACGTGGTCTGCCCCGGTCCCTTCACCGACTGGATCGAGCAGCTCGCGGCCGACGGCATCACCGGCGGATGCGGCGGCGGCAACTACTGCCCGGCGAGCCCCGTGCGGCGCGACCAGATGGCCGTCTTCCTGCTCAAGGCCGAGCACGGCTCGGCGTATCTGCCGCCCGTTTGCATCCCGCCCGGGGTGTTCCCCGACGTGCTGTGCCCCGGAACCTTCACCGACTGGATCGAGCAACTCGCCGCCGAGAACATCACCGGCGGCTGCGGCGGGGGTAACTACTGCCCGCTCAACCCCAACACGCGCGGACAGATGGCCGTCTTCATCGTGAAGACGTTCAACCTGCAGTAGGAAGTTCGCCCCCGGAGGAGACCCTACCCTGCCGTCTTCGCTTTCGTCTTCCGCAGCGAGTGGTCCAGCGTCCGCTTGCGCACCCGGATCGCGGCCGGCGCGACTTCGACGAGCTCGTCGTCGTTGATCCACTCGATCGCCTGCTCGATGTTGAGCTCGCGGGCGGGCGTGAGCTTGATCGCAAAGTCGGAGCCGGAGGCACGCATGTTGGTCAGGTGCTTCTTCTCGCACGGCTGGATGACCATGTCGCTGTCCTTGACCTGCTCGCCGACGATCTGGCCCGCGTAGACCTTGTCGCCCGGCTTCACGAAGAAGATGCCGCGGTCGGCCAGGCGGTCGAGGGCGAATCCCGTCACGTCCCCGCCCTCCTTGGCGATCATGGCGCCCTTCATCCGATTCGGCAGCGGCCCGCGGTGGGGGCCGTACTGGTCGAACAGGTGGTTCATGAGGGCCGTGCCCTTGGTCAGAGTCAGAAACTCGAGGCGAAAGCCCAGCAGGCCTCGTGAAGGGATCGTGAACTCGAGGCGCACGCGGTCGCCGTGCTTGCCCATGTGCTTCAGCTCGCCCTTGCGCTCGCCCACGGCGGAGATGACCGCTCCCGTGAATTCCTCCGCGCAGTCGATGACGAGCTCCTCGTAGGGCTCGAGGAGCTCCCCGTTCTCGGACCGGCGGAAGATCACCTGCGGCCGGCCAAGCGAGAATTCGTATCCTTCGCGGCGCATGGTTTCCGCGAGGATCGCGAGCGAGAGCTCGCCGCGCCCGAGCACGAGGAACGAGTCCGTTTCCCTCATCCTGTCCATGCGGAGGCCGACGTTCTTCTCGAGCTCTTTCTCGAGCCGCTCGAGCAGGTGGCGGCTGGTGACGTACTTGCCCGACAGCCCCGACATCGGCGAGTCGTTGATCCGGAACTCCATGGAGAGCGTCGGCTCGTCCACCCGGATGCCGGAGAGCGGCGTCGGGTCGGTCAGGTCCAGGATCGTCTGGCCGATCTCGATGTCCGGAAAGCCCGACAGCACGATGATGTCGCCCGCCGACGCCTCGGCCACGTCGACCCGGACGATCCCCTCGAACATGTAGATCTTGCCGGCCTTGCCCTTCTCGACGATGGAACCGTCCGGGCGCACGGCGGCGAGCTCGATCGCCTTCGAGACTTTCCCCGAGTAGATGCGGCCGACCGCGAGGCGCCCGAGGTAGTCCGAGTAGTCGATGTTGGCGACGATCATCTTGAAGTGCGAATCGCCCACGACCGGCGCCGGGATGTGCTCCAGGATCGCGTCCAGCAGGGGCTTCAGATCGCCCTCTTTCGCGTTCGGGTCCCGGGAGACGTAGCCGAGGCGCCCCGAGCCGTAGAGGACCTCGAACTCGAGGTGGTGCTCTTCGGTCGCGAGCGAGAGGAAGAGATCGTGGATCTCCTCCTCGACCTCCGCCGTGCGCGCGTCGGCGCGGTCGATCTTGTTGATCAGGACGATCGGCCGCTTGCCGCCCTCGAGCGCCTTCTTGAGGACGAAGCGCGTCTGGGGCAGCGGCCCCTCGGAGGCGTCGACGAGCAGCAGCACGCCCTCGACCATCGACAGGATCCGCTCGACCTCCGAGCCGAAGTCCCGGTGGCCCGGCGTGTCGACGATGTTGATGATGACGTCCTTGTAGTGGACGGACGTGTTCTTGGCGAGGATCGTGATCCCCCGCTCCTTCTCGAGCTCCCCCGAGTCCATGACCAGCTCGTCCACGTGCTGGCCGACCCGGAACGTCCCGCACTGCTTCAGCAGCGCGTCGACGAGCGTGGTCTTGCCGTGGTCGACGTGCGCCACGATGGCGATCGCGCGGCGGTCGGCCCGGGTGGCGGGCGGCGGGGTGACGGTCTCGACGGCGTCCATGAGAACAGCGGAGCCTATACCGAGTCGGCCCCGCTTGTCAGCCGTCATAATGCCGGCCATGGACCCCCGCGCCGCGCTCCAACGCCACTTCGGCCACGGGTCGTTCCGCGCCGGCCAGGAGGACATCGTCCGCGCGGCGCTCGAGGGACGGGACCTGCTCGCGGTCATGCCGACCGGGCTCGGGCAAGTCGATCGGCTACCAGCTCCCCGCCCTTCTGCTCGAAGGGACCACCCTGGTGGTCTCGCCGCTGATCGCCCTGATGAAGGACCAGGTCGACGAGCTCGCGCGAAAGGGCATCCCGGCCGCGGCCCTCCACTCCCTCGCGACGCCGGCCGAGCGGCGGGCCGCCGAGACCGCCATGCGGGAGGGCCGGCTTCGCCTGCTCTACGTCGCGCCCGAGCGGTTCGCGTCGGAGGCCTTCCGGCGGCTGCTCGCAGGCCTCGCCCCTGGCGCGGTTCGCCGTCGACGAGGCCCATTGCGTCTCGGAGTGGGGCCACGATTTCCGGCCCGACTACCGCGCGCTCGCCGCCGCCGCCCGCGCCTGCCACCGGGCGGACGGGGCCCCCGGGCGGCCCCCGATCCTCGCGTTCACCGCCACGGCCACGCCCGAGGTCCGCCGGGACATCGTGGCGACTCCTCGGCCTCGAGGACCCGCAGGTCTTCGTCGCCGGCTTCGACCGGCCGAATATCTTCCTCGACGTCCGGAAGGTGTCGGGCGAGATCGAGAAGCGCGCCCTCCTGCCCGAGCTCGTCGGGCCGGCGGCGCGCCCTCGTCTACGCCGCGACGCGCAAGAGCGCGGCACGCGCCGCCGAGGCGCTGCAGGCCGCCGGCATCGCGGCCGATGCGTACCACGCCGGGATGGAGGAGGCCGACCGCACGCGGGTCCAGAATCGGTTCGCCGACGGGACGCTGTCGCGTCGTCTGCGCCACCAACGCGTTCGGGATGGGCATCGACCGGCCCGACATCGAGGCCGTCGTGCACTTCGAGATCCCCGGCTCGCTCGAGGCCTACTACCAGGAGATCGGACGCGGCGGGCGCGACGGCCGCCGCGCCGACGCCACGCTGCTCTGGAACTACGTGGACGTCCGGACGCGCGAGTTCCTGATCGAGCAGTCGGAGGAGAACGACCGACGCGGCGACCGGCGGGAGCTCGAGTCGCGCAAGCTCGCCCGCATGATCGCCTACGCGGACTCCTCCGGCTGCTACCGGGCGACGATCCTGCGCTACTTCGGCGAGCGGGAGACGCCCTCGGACTGCGGCTTCTGCGGAAACTGCGCGCGGCGGCGGGAGCTCTCGGCCGAGGACCTGCTGCGCCTGCGCAAGATCCTCTCGGGCGTCGCCCGGGGCGGCGAGCGCTGGGGCAAGCGCAAGATCGTGGCGATGCTGACGGGCGAGCTCGAGGGGCTTCCCGAGTCGCTGGCGCGCCTGTCGACGACCGGGATCCTTGTCGGGCGAGAGCGCGCGCACCGTGACGGACTGGATCGACGCGGCGCTCGGAGGCGGGCTCCTGTCGGCGACCGACGACTCCTACCGGACGCTCTCGCTGACCTCCGCGGGGCGCGACGTGATGGCGGGCCGCACGCCGCAGGTCGCCCTGACGCTGCCGGAAGCGCCGCGGCCGAAGAGCAAGCGCAAGAAGCTCTCGAAAGTCCTCGCGGCGGCCGGACCGACCGACCCCGGCCGAGTCGAGGCGTTGCGCGAGTGGCGGCGACTCGAAGCCGCGCGCCGCTCGGTCCCGGCCTACGTCGTGCTGCACGACCGCACCCTCGCCGCTCTCGCCGCCGCGCGGCCCGCGACGCTCGACGCCCTCGCGGAGGTTCCCGGTATCGGTCCGGCCAAGCTCGAGGCCTACGGAAAGGAGCTGCTCGCCCTCCTCGGCGCGGGACCGCCCCCGGCTACTTGAGAACGAGGCAGTGGACCCCGCCCTCCCCCGTCGGGAAGATGGGGAGGCTCTGAACTCCCACCCCGAAGGACTCGTAGATCCGGCGCTGGTTGTCGAAAGTCCGGTTGGGCGCGGCGACTGAAACGTCCATTTGCTTCAACGCCGAGGCGACGGCCGCCTGCACCGCGAGCCAGCGACCGTCGGTGGGCTGGTGGCGCCAGGCCGCAACGGCGGAGTCCAGCGCCTCGAAGACGAGCTGGAGCTGCGTCTGGGCGTTCCCGCGGTCGGTTTCCCCCAGGTGGTCCGGATACCGCCCGAGGACGATCCAGGGACGCCCCGTCTCGGGATCGACGAACTTGCCGACGCCCACGGGATTCCGCGCGGGATGGTCGGCGAAAGGAACCCGGGCGACACGGTACCCCCGCGCCGCGAGCTGGCGAGCCGTCCGGTCGTACTGCGCCTGAAACCGGCGTACGTCTTCGGCGGGCAGTGGCGTGTGGCTGTGCGCGTCGATCGGGAGCGCTTCGTACGTCGGAACGAATGCCACGATGCCCGACGGGGTCCGCAGGACCGCGACGAGCATGTCGAGGTGGTAGATCTCGGGGTTCGCGAGGCCGGGGTCGAGCAGCGTCTCACGACCGACGACGATCGTCTCGATGCCGCCGAAGGCGCTCTGGTACGCGCGCCGCGCCTCTTCGATCCGGACCTCCGGGATCGGCGCTCGGGGATCCGTTCCCGGGTAACGCCGCTCGACGTAGCGGACGACGCGGTTGTGGCCGACCAGAAGTCCCACGCCGCCCTCGGGCAGCCGGACGAGCCCCAGATCGCCGCCCTCGGTGTTGACGTCGGGGAGGTCGCGGATCACGAAATCGTCCGGGAACGCCACGGGCGAGAGCGACGGCGGCCTGTCGGTAGAAATCGTCGACGTCGCTCCGAGCCCGAGGACGAGTCGGCCCTTCCCGTCGTACCCGATCGGCTCCGCCATGTCCTGGGGGTACGGGACGGGCACGGGAACCGAGAAGAAATGCACCCGCTCGTCGATCATGGAATCCGACCAGCCGGCTCGCTCCCGAAGGTACTCCCGGAAGACCTCCCTCTCGTTGCCCAGGGCGCCCGGCGTCGTCTGCGGGTCCGGCACGGCGACGAAGAAACGCGTCTGCGGTCTGGCGCTGCGAAAGATCTGCCCGTGGCCGAGCTCGAAGCGCATCCGGTAGAGCTGCCGGCGCAACCACCGCACGCGGGGATCCTTTGTCTTCGGGTCCCACGCCGCCGTTTCGGGGAGCATGAAGAGCCTGGTCTCGTTCGGCTCGAGGCCCAGGATGACCCGTTTGAGCGTCCGCTCCGCTTCCGGGGTCGGTTCGCCGGACGGGGCCGGACCGCGTGTCGGGGCGTTCGCCCGCGGCGCAGGGCCTGCGGTCAGCGCCGCGAGCAGGACGAGGACGCAGGTGATCGGCACCCTTTGCGCGCAGTATCGCACGGCCGCCGTCCGGCACCGGCCCGCTAAGATGGGACATGCGCGAACCGCGCGTCGTGTACTCCACCATCGGGGGCCGGTTGTGCCCGAAATGCGGGTGGCCGGTCTCCGACTGCCGCTGCGCCGCGACGCTCGAGCGGGGCCGCGAGGCGGTCCCCGAGCGGCCGGAGGCGAAGATCCGGGTCGAGAACCGGGCATCGGGCAAGCACGTCACCGTGATCGCGGGACTTCCGGCCAACCGCGACTTTCTCGACGCGTTGTGCCGGGACCTGAAGAAGGCCTGCGGGACGGGTGGAACGCCCGGCGAGGATTCGATCGAGCTGCAGGGCGACCAGCGCGAGCGGCTCCGGGAGCTGCTCGAGAAGCGAGGGATGAAGGTGAAGGGATGACGGCGCCGCGCTTGACTCGGCGTCGCATGCCGTATATGGTTGCCATATCATGCCGCTCAAGACGACCGTCTACCTCGACTCCGAGGACTACCGGCGGCTGAAGGCCATCGCGCGGGCGGAGGGAAAGCCGCCCGCCTCGCTGGTGCGGCAGGCCGTCGCCGAGTTCGCCGCGAAGTACGGAAAGAAGCGCAAGCCCCGAAGTCTCGGCTCCGGGCACAGCGGGCGCGGGGACCTTTCCGAGCGAACGGAGGAGCTGCTCAAGGGGCTCGCGAAACGCCGGTGATCGTCGCGGACACGGGGGCCGTGATCGCGCTCGATCGACGCCGACGACCGGCACCACCGGCCGGTTGCTCGACGTCTTCGAGAAGGCCCCGGCGGACTGGGTGTTTCCCTGGGCGATCCTGCCCGAAGTCGACTACCTCGTCGGCGCTCACGTCGGCCGCGCAGCCCAGGACGCCTTCCTCGCCGACCTGGCTGCCGACGTGTTCCGCGTCGAATGGGGCACCGAGGAGGACCTCGTCCGCGCCAACGAGCTCCACCGCAAGCACCGCGCTCTGCGCCTCGGCCTCGTCGACTCCGTGGTCATCGCGATCGCCGAGCGCCTCGGCGCCGACGGCATCGCCACGCTCGACGTCCGCCACTTCGGCGCCGTGCCGATCCGCGGCAATCCGCGTCTGCTTCCGCGCGACCTCTGACGGGTCGCCGATCTTCGTTCGCAGCCTGGATGCTCGGACCGAAATTTCGAGACCTGACCCCATTGTCTTTTCGGCGGGGATGTGACAGTCTGCGACGTCTCTTGGGGCGCTCCCGTGCCCCGCGAACGTAGGCCTCGCCGGCGAATCCTCCGTTCCCCAACACGAAAACACAGCCGGAATTTGCTCCCAGGAGGATTGCCTTGCCTTTCAACCACTTCGGTCTTCACCCGGAACTTCTGCGCGGCGTGCGCGAAATGGGCTTCACCCGCCCCACGCCGATCCAGGCCGACGCCATCCCGCCCGCCATGGAGGGCCGCGACCTGCTCGCCTGCGCCATGACGGGCAGCGGCAAGACCGCCGCCTTTCTGCTCCCGATCTTCAATCACCTGATGGGAAAGAAGCGCGGCGTGACCCGCGCCCTCATCCTGACGCCGACGCGCGAGCTCGCGGCGCAGATCGAGGAGCACGCGAAGCAGCTGACCGTCCACACTCCCCTCTCGGCCGCGGCCGTCTTCGGCGGCGTGTCGATGGGGCCGCAGGAGCACGCGTTCCGCCGCGGCGTGGACCTGCTGATCGCGACCCCGGGGCGCCTGCTCGACCACTTCCGCTTCCCCTACGCGAAGCTCGACCACCTCGAGATCCTCGTGCTCGACGAGGCCGACCGGATGCTCGACATGGGCTTCCTGCCCGACATCCGCCGCGTCCTGAAGCACGTCCCCGCGAAGCGCCAGACGCTCTTCTTCTCGGCGACCATGCCGGCGCCGATCGCCCAGCTGACGCGGGAGATCCTGAAGAACCCCGTCAGCGTCAACATCGAGCGCCAGTCGGCCCCGGCCGTCGGAATCACCCAGGCGGTCTACCCCGTCGCCCAGAACCTGAAGGCGCCGCTGCTCGTCGAGCTGCTGAAGCGCGGCGACATCAAGAACGTCCTCGTCTTCACCCGCACCAAGCACCGCGCCAACCGCCTCGCCGAGACGCTCCTGAAGAAGGGCGTCGAGTGCGAGCGCATCCACGGCAACCGCTCGCAGGTCCAGCGCATGGCGGCCCTCGCGGGGTTCAAGAGCGGCAAGTTCCGCGTCCTGGTGGCGACCGACATCGCCGCCCGCGGCATCGACGTCGAGGCGCTCTCCCACGTCATCAACTTCGACGTGCCGAACGTTCCCGACGACTACATCCACCGCGTCGGCCGCACGGCGCGCGCCGAGATGACCGGCGACGCCTTCACGTTCGTGGCCCCCGAAGAAACGACGGACCTGGCCGCGATCGAGCGGGCGATCGGCAAGCGCCTGCCGCGGATCACCGTCCCCGGCTTCGACTACACGAAGGCCCCGGCCGAGCGCTTCGAGGTTCCGATCGCCGAGCGGATCGCGCAGATCCGCGCCCGCAAGGCCGATGAGAGGAAGCGCGCGAAGGAGAAGGCCGAGCGCCGGATCGCGAACCTGGCCGCCCATGGATCGCGCGGCTCGCACGGCCGGCCGTCGGCGCCGTCGCGTCCCGCGGGCCCGTCGGGCCACTCGAGTCACTCCGCCTCGTCGGGTCCGTCAGGCCCCTCGCACCGGCGCGAGCGGCCGTCGGGACCGAGCGCGGCTCGCCCGCGGCGCCGCGCTGGGGGCGGCGCGGCTAGAACTCGAGACCGGGCCTAGAGCCCCTTGGCGGCGTAGACGGGGAGCATTCCGCTCGCCGCCGCGGGGGCAGCGGGCGCCGCCGCCGGCAGCAGGCGGAACCGGCATCGGCACGGTCTGGCCGGGCAGGACCGGCAGGGGAACGTTCCGTCCGCGGGCGTAGACCTCGTGGCGGCCGTTCGTCTTGTACCACTCGGCGAGCGAGGCGGTCTGGAACATCTCCTCGATGATCTTGCGCCAGCCCACGCCCGTGTTGTACGCGCAGAAAGAGATCTCCCCCATCTGCGTCGCGTACGGGATGATGCACATCTCGGTGCGGCGGAAGTCGTAGTTGAAGAGGTCCTGGAACCACATCCCGCCGATGAAGAGGACGCGCCACGAGTCGCGCTTCTTCTCGGAGAAGCCGAGCTTGCCGCCGGTGTGGCCGTCCATGACCTGGGCGACCTTCCAGGGCGTGAGGCCGGCCGGGCACCCCTTCGGGCCGCAGGTTGCGGAGCACCGAGAGGCCCATCTGGAGCGCCGTCCACCTCTTCGTGCGGCCGGAGTCGGTGACGGCCTTGATGTCCGCAAGCAGGCGGTCGACGTTCAGGACGGACGGGCACCGTCACCGCGCGCCGGGTCTTCTCTTCCACGAGCATCAGCATGCCGATGCCGCAGTTGGGGTGGCAGCCGCACTTGAAGGAGCCCCACTCGGACTCGAGGCCCCCCAGCAGGTCCTTCAGGTCGGAGAACGGACCCGCCGCCGACAGCGGGTACCAGTCGCGCATCGGCTCGCCGATCCCGGCCTGCGTCTTCACGTCGTGGGCGAGGTGCGACAGCGTGTAGCGCTGCTTCTTGCGCGTCTCGTCGTCGATGTCCTCGTCGCGCCCGGTGAAGGACACGGGCTGGAACGCGACGCAGGTGACCTTGTCGATGTTCTCCAGGCCGAAGCGGATGATGTCGCCGACCTGGTCGTTGTTGATCCCGTTGACGATCGTCACCACGAGCGTGACGTCGACGCCGTGCTTGTGGAGGTTCTCGATCGCGCGCAGCTTGACGTCGTAGAGGTTGCCGACCTTGCGGTGCTCGTTGTGCTCGTTGCCGACGCCGTCGAACTGGAGGTACGCGAAGCGCAGCCCCGCCTCGGCCGCCTCCTTCGCGAAGCTCTCGTCCTGGGCGAAGCGGATGCCGTTGGTGGCGCACTGCACCGAGAAGTACCCGAGCTGGCGGGCGTACCGGACGGCCGGCAGGAAGTGCGGCGAGAGCGTGGGCTCGCCGCCGGAGAACTGGACGGAGAGCTGCCGGCGCGGCTTGATCGAGGCCGCGTCGTCGAGGAGCTTCTGGACCTCTTCCCACTCGAGCTCGTGGACGTACCCGACCTGGTTGGCGTCCATGAAGCACGGGTTGCACATCATGTTGCAGCGGTTCGTCAGGTCGATCGTCAGCACCGCTCCGCGCCCGTACTTGATGGACGAGGTCCCGTGCTCGTGCAGGCCGTCCTTCGGGAGGACGAAGTCGCGGCCCGGGTAGAGCGACTCGAGCGCTCCGGAAGAACTCCGGGTCCGTCGACATCACGTCCTCGAAGCGTCCGTGCTTCGGGCAGTCCTTGCGCATCAGGATCTTGCCGTCTTCCTCGACGATCGAGGCCTTGATCTCGCCGGGGTTGCCCTCGATCAGGACCTTCCAGTCGACGTCACCCGAGAGGATCTGCGTGCGCACTTCCGTGACGCAGCGCGGGCAGAGCGAGTCGGTCTGGCGCGGGAAGCCGAGCGGCGGAAAGGTCTTCTCGCGCTGCTTCAGGAGCGGGGCCGGCGCCCATTTCGGCTTGAAGGATCTCTCCGGAAACCGCCGGTCGACCGCCCGGGCCACGCCCCAGAGCACGTCCGCCGTCTTCTGGATGCCCGCGTACACCGCTCTTCTCATGTGTTCTGATCGTCCTTCCGATGTGATCCCGTGAGTCTGTTCGAGCGATTCTAGCCGAAATCCCGGTCGCGCCCGCCCTCTGTCAGGCCGGCGACGGCATCCCCGCGAACCGCTCGACGGAGAAGGGCGAAAGCGACGGCGCGAGGGACGTCCCGTCAGCAGGTCGGCCAGGTGCCGGGCCGTCGCCGGCGCCAGGAGAATCCCGTTGCGGAAGTGACCGGCCGCGAAGAAGAGGCCCTCGACCGCCGGATGCCCCCAGAAGAGGCCATCCGTCCGGGGTCCCCGGCCGCAGCCCGGCCCAGGCCGTCACGAAGCGGGCCGAGGCGACCTCCGGGCAGAGGCGCGCGGCGGCCGCGAGCAGGTGCTCGACGGCGCCGGCGGTGACCTCTTTTCGGAACCCGACGTGCTCGAGCGTCGATCCCAGGAGCGCCGTTCCGTCGGGCCTCGGAACGACGTAGACCTCCTCGCGAGGACAGCACCGTCTCGAGCGGCCGGCCCGGCAGGCGCACCTCGACGATCTGGCCGCGCACCGGCTCGACCGGGACCGGGACGGGGAGGCTCGAGTCGAAGGCCGCCCAGGCGCCGGCGGCGTCGACGACCAGGCGCGCCTCGATCGGGCCGCCGTCCGTCTCGACACCGCGGCACGCGCCGCGCTCGACCGAGAATCGCCGCACCGCGGTCGTCCGTGAGAATCCGCACGCCCCGCCGCTCGCGCCAGGAGCCAGGCCGCGCGGGTCAGAAGCCGCGGATCGACCACCGCCTCGTCGGGATAGAACACGAACGAACGCGCACCGGCCGCCAGGCGATCGACTCGAGCCGGGCGTCGAGCGCCTCGCGCGAGAGCTCCTCCGCGCGAAGGCCCCTCGCCCGCTGCCAGGCAGCAGGAGAGCGCGGACGGCCGGCTCCCCGTCCTCCGGGACGACGCGCAGCAGCCCGGTGCGGCGATAGACCGACGTCGATGCCGACCTCTTCGAAGAGGAGCCGCGACCAGTCCGGATAGAGCTCCCGGCTCTCGAGCGCGAGGTCGAAGAACGGCGACGGCTCGGCCGCTTCGGTCTGCGGCGACAGCATTCCGGCCGCCGCGCCCGAGGCCTCGCCGCCCCGGCTCGCCGCGCTCGACGACGACGACCTCGAGACCCCGCTGCGCGAGCTCGGCCGCGAGCGCGCAGCCGATCAGCCCGCCGCCGACGACGACCGCGTCGGCGCCGCGGCTCATCGCAGCGCCCGGCGGACCGGCGCGAGCAACCGCCCGCCGCGAAAGCCTGCTTCGCGTAGCGGCCGATCGCGAGCGCCGCGCCGTAGCCGAGGGCCCCGCCCGCGAGCGCGCCGAGCGCCGTGCGCGCCGCCGAGCCCCGCGGCGCGGCCCGCCGGAGGACCCGGACGAGCCCCTGCCGGATCACCTCCGATCCGATCCCGGCGCCGGCCGCCGCGGCGACACCCGCGGCCCGGTCCCGCGCCGACGGCCTGCGGCCATACAGCGCGGCGAGCCCCAGGACGAGGCGGTTCAAGGCCACCACCTGCCAGGCGAGATCGGCGCCGAAGGGCATCGCCCCGAAGAACGCCGCCGGACCCGTCAGGAGCGCCCCGGCGGAGGCGCACTGGAGGGCCGCCCGCCGGATGAGCCGTTCGGCCAGCTCGTCCTTCGAGGCGCGCGGATGGCGCCGGCGCAGGCGCTCGATGTCCGAGGCCGCGCGCCGGGCAACGGCCTCGTCGAGCACGGCGCGCGCGAGGGCCGCGTACATGGGGTGGATCGTATCAAGCAGGGTCGGGTGGGCAGTAAGCGGTAAGCAGTAAGCGGTAATCGGTCTCTGAAGCGGCCGCGGGGCCGGAAGAGGCGCAGGTGACTCCAGCCCGGCTTACTGCTTACTGCTCACTGCTTACCGATTCTGTTATCGTTCGCCGGTTCGCAAAGGAGCCGAAGTGAAAACACGCACTGCCATCGCTCTGATGCTCGCCTGCGCTCTTCCTCTGGCGGCCGCCCAGGCGACGGGAAAGGGGAAGAAAGTGGCCCGCGACTACGCCAACACGATCGCCACGCTGCAGACGGATCTGGGGGACATCCAGATCAAGTTCTTCTACGACAAGGCGCCCAAGCACGTCGAGAACTTCGTCGACCTCGCCGCCTCGGGCTTCTACGACGGGACGCTCTTCCACCGCGTCATCCCCGGATTCATGATCCAGGGCGGCGACCCGAACACCAAGAAGGCCGAGGACCCGTACAAGCCCTGGGGCACCGGCGGCAGCGGCAAGAACGTCGCAGGCGGAGTTCAACGACACCTCGCACAAGCGCGGCATCGTCTCGATGGCCCGGTCTGCCGATCCCAACTCGGCCTCCTCGCAGTTCTTCATCGTCGTGAAGGACTCGACGTTCCTCGACAATCAGTATTCGGCCTTCGGCGAAGTCATCTCGGGCATGGAGACGGCCGACAAGATCGCCGCCGTGCCTCGCGGCGCCAACGACCGTCCCAACCAGCCGGTGCGCATCAAGAAGATCCTTCTCTCGCAGGCGAAGAGCTCGAGCTAGCTTTTCTGTTTCCTCCCGACGCCGCCGGACTCGCCGAGCTCGCGCGCCGCACGCTTCCGGCGCCGTTCGAAGTCGAGTCGCTCGTCGGCGACGTCGGGAGGCGACGATACTTCCGCCTCCGGCTGCCGGACCGCCGCAGCGTCGTCGGCGTCACCTATCCTTCGCGACGAGGGCGACTCGCGGCGCCGCTGGGTGGCGGCGCGCGACCATCTGGCGGGCGCCGTCCGCGTCCCGCGCTCATCGCCGACGACGGCCGGGGCAACCAGCTCGTGGAGGACTTCGGCGCCGAGGATCTCGCGGCGCGCCTCGCGGCTTCTCCGCGGGAGCGCGGGCTCGTGGCTTTCGCGGCGCGCGCCGAGGCCGCCGCGGCGATCGCCGCGCTGCCGGACCCCGGGCTCAACCCGCCCTTCGACGCGGCGCTGCTGCGCCGCGAGCTCGACCTCGCGCGGCAGGCGGTCTTCGAGCTCTTCCTCGGCGAGCCGCTCGCGCCGGACGACCGCACCGCGCACGACGCGTGGGCGGGCGCCCTCGTCGCCGAGATCCTCGAGCATCCCTTCGCGCTGTGCCACCGCGACTACCACGCCAACAACCTGTTTCCCGGCCGGCTCGACGGTCGCCGTGATCGACTTCCAGGACCTGCGCCGCGGTCCGGACGCCTACGACCTCGCTTCGCTCCTCTGGGAGCGGACGACCCTGTCGTGGATGTCCGAGGAGATCGGCCGGCCCCGCCATCGAGCGATTCGCGGCGCGGCGCGGGCTCGACGCGGCCGCGCTCTCCGCCCGGCTCTCGCGCGTGCTTCTGCAGCGCGCCTGGAAGGTGTGCGGCACCTTCGCGCGGGCGATCGCCGAGCGCCAGGCCGACCTCTACCGGCCGTACCTGCCGATGGAGCTCGCGCTGGTCAAGCGCCTGCTGTCGGATTCCGGCGAGGACCGGGCGCTTCCGGGCCGGTTCTCGACGCCCGCTGCGGCGCGGTCTGCTAAGCTCTTTCGGCGCCTCTCGACCCGGCGCGCCCTAAGGAGAAACCGATGTTCGGATCACTCGGCGTCCCGGAGCTGCTGATCATCCTGCTCATCGTGATCATCATCTTCGGGGCCACGAAGCTCCCCCAGCTCGGCAAGGGCCTCGGCCAGGGCCTGCGGAACTTCAAGGACTCGGTCAAGGGCGACGAGCCCCCGCCGACGGACAAGAAGCCGAAGAGCTGCCGCCTCGGACCGATCCGGGGCGCCAGACGGCGCCACTCGCGTCATCCGGAGCGGCCCAGCCGTCATCCCGAGGAGCATTGCGACGAGGGATCCCGCACTCGACGGAGGGGTCTGCGAATCAAGTCCGGGATCCCTCGGGCCTCCGGCCCTCGGGATGACGCACGCGGGAGCGCGCGTCACTTTTTCTTGGTGATCTCGGGCGCCACGCGGAACTTCTCGCGCGGCAGGCGGATGTTGAGAATGCCGACCTTGTTGCGCAGCGTGTTGCGATGAATGCCGAGAGAGCTCGCAGCGCGCCCCAGATTGCCCGGAGTTCCGCTTCACCGCACCCACGATGTACTTCTTCTCGAACTCCTTCTTGGCGAGATCGAGCGAAATGCCGTGGGCCAGAAGCTCGTCGATGATTTCCTGGAGCTGCCCATCCAGATTCACGATTCCCCTCCCCGACGAATTCAAATTCGAAACAACACTGGAAGAGGCGCGCATCTTAGCAAAGGAAAAACGGAAGGGGTAGTGCGCGGTCGCGACCTCGAGAGCCGCCGGGCCGGAAGCGTTTTCGTGCCAGCGCCGGGGGCGGACCGCGGCCCCGTTTGCATTCGGTCGCAGCGGCCGCGGGAACCTAAAAAAAGAAGAGGCGCAGGGCGCCTCTTCTGATTCTTTCCGGCGTGACGACGCGGACTTACTTGAGCTCGACCTGGTCCCCGACCTCGATCAGGCGGCGCGCGTCGATGATCCGGGCCATCGCCCAGCGGTCGCCGACGTACAGCACCGCCATGTCGCCGAGGTAAGTCCGCGGGATCTCGACCCCCGGCGGCGGCGGCGTGTAGACCCAGTAGGAGCCCTGCGGCCGGATTCCGTAGTCGGCCCCCGTGGCGTAGCGGAAGATCGAGAGCTGGTCGCCCGGCTGGATGCCGTCGGCCACGCCCAGGTCGATCAGGACGTCGTTGTCGTTGCCGAGCGCGATGACGCCGTCGCGCGTGTAGACGATCCGCCCCTTGGCCTTGCCGCTGGGGGGGTCGCAGGGCTTGCAGGACGGCTGCCGGCGGCCGAGCGGAATCGGCACCGGGTCGTAGGGCTTCAGGAACGATCCATCCGGGATGTCGGTGCACGCGAGCGTTGACCCGGACCGTGGCCGTTCGTCCTTCGAGGCAGACCATGACCGCTCGACCCCGGAACTGGTTGAAGCGGCCCATGGGCTTGCCCGTCATCGGATGGAGGACTTCGTCGCCCGGCGTGACGATCCAGAACTCGTCGCCCGACGCTTCAGGCCCCGGTCCACCCCGGCGTCGAGGTACAACAGGTTGTGCTCCGTGAAGTCGGTCTGCTCGGCGCTGTTCTCGCCGCCGACCACCTGAGCGATGAACTGCTCGTCGTCCGGGCCGATGTAGCCGAAGCAGGCGACCTCGCTCTCGTAGCCGAAGGGCTGCGGCGCGGCTTCCGTGGTCTGCGGAGCCGCGGCGGTGTCCATGCGCGTGATCTGCGGGCGGCGCCGGGGCGAGTCCGCCACCCTGGAGCTCGGGCTGCTGGGCCTGCCCGACGGCGACGCCCGCGACAGAATGCAAAACGCCAGACGACCGGAGAAACGAACGGGGAGGCGCATGGCGACTCCTTAAAAAATATGGCTACCTGCGGTTTATGGCCTAAAAGTTACTGGTTTCCGGCCTTGCTGTCAACCGCGGCGGCCGCCGGCGGGGGGGTGGGAGCGGGCTGGGGGCCGATTCTGGAGCGGGCCTTCTTCGCGTACTCGCTCTTCGGGTAGTCCTCGACGATCCTCTGGAAGTACCGGCTCGCCTCGTCCTTGCGCCCGAGGCGGGTCAGGGCGATGCCCTCGTAATAGTAGAGCTTGTCCTTGGCCCCGTAGTCCGGGTAGCGCTGCTCGAGCGAGGTGAACCGGGACATGGCCGCCGCGGTCGAGCCCTTGCGCAGGTAGAAGTAGCCGATGCCGAAGTCGTGCTCGGCCAGGAGGTCGGTGAGCTGGCGCACACGTTCCCGGGCCGCCCCCGCGTAGCCCGAGTCCGGGAACTCCCGGATCAGCGCGCGGTACTGCTCGATGGCCTCCCGGGTGGCGGTCTGGTCGCGGTCGGGCTTCTCGTGCTCCTTGTCGTAGCAGAAGGCGAACTGGTAGCGGGCGTAGTCGCGGCGCGGGCGCGCCCGGGTAGCGATTCAGGTAGTCCCGGTACCGGTAGCGCGCCTCGGTGTAGCCGGTCGTCGATCTTCTGGTTGAAGTACGAGTCCGCCACCAGGAGGAGGGCTTCCCGGCCCATCGTGCTCGTTCGGGTACGTCTCGAAGACGTGATTCAGGTACTTGCGCGCCTGCTCGTACTTCTTCTTGGCGAGCAGCGCCTTGCCCTTCTCGAACAGCACTTCCTTGGGCTCGGTCAGCAGCTCCTGGGTCACCTTGTCCGTCTTCGCGCCCTTGGACGCGCAGCCCGGGAACGAGCGCCAGGGCGAGCCCGAGGGCGCGCGAGGCCGAGGCCCGAGGATCCGGTTCTTCGTCTTCATCGTCGTTGCCGCCTCAGACCCGGACCGTCGCGACGGGCGGCGTCCCGGAGCTTGCCGATCGCGCGAGCGGGATCATCGGCACCGTAAATCGCGGTGCCGGCGACCAGTATTTCCGCCCCGGCGGCCGCGAGCAGCGCCGGCGTTGCCGGGCTCGACTCCCCCGTCGACCTCGATCGCGGGCCGGAAGCCCGCCGCGCGCGCCTCGGCGTGCAGGCGTGCGCACCTTGTCGACGGACGGCGCGAGGAAGGGCTGCCCGCCCCAGCCGGGATTGACCGACATCACGACCGCGTAGTCCATGTCCTGCCAGGCGGCCGAAAGCGCCAGGGTCGGGGTCGCCGGGTTGATGGCCGCCCCGGCCTTCGCGCCGCGCGCGGCGGACCATGTCGAGGCAGCGCTGGAGATGGTCGGTCGCTTCGACGTGGACCGAAACCCAGTCGGCCCCGGCGTCGAGGTAGGCGGCGAGCGTGGCCTCGGGCCGCTCGATCATCAGGTGGACGTCGAGCGGCAGCCGCGTCGCCTTGCGCAGCGCGCGGACGACGGGCGGGCCGATCGTCAGGTTCGGCACGAAGCGGCCGTCCATGACGTCGACGTGGATCGAGATCGGCGCCGCCCGGCCTCCGCCATCGCCAGGGCGTCGGCCAGGCGCGCGAAGTCCGCCGAGAGGAGAGACGGCGCGATCGAGACCCTCATGAGCGGGGCGCCGCCGGGGTCTCCGGCGGCCGGGAGACCGTGAGCGAGACGACCTCGCGGCTCGAGAGCGGGTAGCCCGCCGGCGGAAACTGCTTGAGGATCGTGTTGGGCCGCACGCCCTCGTAGGCCTCGAACCGGGCGCTGCCGACCTTGTAGCCGAACTTCTCCAGCCGCGCCCGGACCGCCTCGGCGTCCTTGCCGACGAGGTCCGGCATCACGATGCGGCTTTCGGGAGCGCCGCGATTGGTCAGCACCCGGACCGTCTCGCCCTTTCCGGCCGCCGTGTCTCGGGCTCCGGGTCCTGCGCGACGATCCCGGCCGGCACCGCGGCTCCCGGAGCCAGGAGGCCGGCCCGAGCTCGAGGGACTCGCGCGCGAGCTTCAAGGCCGCGGCGCGCGGAGCCAGGCCGGTCAGGTCCGGCACGCGGAGCTCCCGCGGCCCGGGCGACAGCACGACCCGGACGACCTGGGCCGGCTTGGCGAGCGAGCCGGCCTCCGGCTGCTGCAGGAGGACGCGGCCGGCCGGAATGCGGTCGTCGTACCGCGCCCGGGCTCTCCTGCTCCTCGAGCTGGAGCCCGACGCCGCGAACGATCCGGATGGCGTCCTCGGGGCTCTTGCCCGCGAGGTCCGGAACCGTCACCGAGCGGCCGACGATCGACCGCCGGAAGCCGAACCAGACGGCCCCGAGAAAGACGGCCGCGAGCAGCGGCGCCGTAAAGGACGCGGAACAGAAGCCTCGCCACAGCGGGAAGTTAACACGGGATGGTACCCTCGCAGAGCGCCGGCCGGGCCCGGAGCGGGCCCGACCCGAAGGCGCTTTGCGGGAGGTCCTGGGACGTGTCGTCCGGAAACGAAATCGGAGCTCGAAACACCGGCCTGGTTCGCCGATTCCCGGTTCAAGAAGGCGGACCTGCACTGTCACTCCGTCTACTCGACCTTCAAGTACTTCCGGATCGCGAACACCCGGGACTGCTACAACCGCCCCGAAGAGGTCTACCGCCTGGCCAAGGAACGGGGCATGGACTTCGTCACGATCACCGACCACGACTCGATCGACGGCTGCCTCGCCCTCCTCGACCGCCGGCCGGACCTCGAGGACTTCTTCGTCTCCGAGGAGGTCGAAACCTGGTTTCCCGACACGAAGCAGCGGATCCACGTCAACGTCTTCGACATCGACGAGAAGCAGCACGCCGAGATCTCCCGCCGGCGCCGCAACATCTACGACCTCCACGAGTACATCCGGGCGGAAGGGATCATCGCGTCGGCCAACCACATGTTCCAGAACTACCGGATGCGCAACTCCCCGCGGCGCTACTTCGAGGAGATGCTCCGGATGTTCGACATCTTCGAGGTCAAGAACGGGGCGATGACGTCGCACCACAACCGGCTGGTCGAGGACCTGATGGCGGTCGTCCGCGAGAAGCGGGGCGCCGTGTCGCTCGTCGCGGGCTCCGACGCCCACACCCTCGGGCCGCTCGCCCGCGTGTACACGGTCGCCGAGGCCGGGAGCGTGCGCGAGTTCCTCGACCGTGTCCGCACCGGGGCCTGCTTCGTGTGGGGCAGCGAGATGGGCTTCCGGACCCTCCTGTCCGACGTGTACCGGATGGTCTTCCGCTACTACGGCAGCGTCCTCGACTGGCGAAACCCCGAGTTCACCGGCGTCGAGAAGGCCCGGCACCTGGCGCTCGCGGCCTTCGGCGCCCCGTTCTCCGCCGCGGGCGTGCCGCTCGCCGTGACGACGCTGAACTACCTGAAGCAGATCTTCGTGACGAAGACGGTTGGACAGGAGCTCCTCGAGCACTGGGACCCGGAGGACAAGCCGAGCTAGTGTCCTTTCCCAGAAGTCGTGATACCAACCTGTCGCCACGAAGGGTGACACGAGGACTTCAGAACCAACGCGATCCGGATCCTCGTTCGTCTCTCGATTTGTATCGGTACTTCGGGGACAAAACACGAGCTGGGGAGCGGCTACAATCGCCTCGTTGTCCGGCCGCAGCACGATCCGCCTTCTCGCACCCCTCCTCGGCGCCGCCATCCTCGCCGGGTTCGCGATCGCGAGCCTCCCGTGGAAGGAGAACCTCTTCCGGCGGCCGCCGACGCCGTTCGAGCGCAGCGCGTCGAAGTCGGTCGCCCCGCTCTACGCGATCCTGATGGCCGCCCGACCCGCGATTCCCGACGGCGCCTCGGTCGTGGCTCGCACCCAGCCGCCCGACGCCATCCAGGAAACCTATTTCCACCGCTTCGCGATCTCGCTGCTGCCGGGACGCCGCGATCCTGCCCTCCGCGTTCTACGGCGGCTTCGTGCAGGCGGAGGTCTGGAAGGACGCGCAGTTCATGATCATCGTCGGCCCGCGGCCCGGCGCGCCGCCCGGGACGCTCGTCCTCGAAACACCCGACGGAACCGTCTGGAGGCGGAACGTGCCGTGACGGGATTCCTCTGGCTCGCGGCGCTCCTGGCGCTTCCGCTCTGCGGCTGGCCGCTGCTGTCGCACCCGGCCTATGGGCGCTTTTCGATCCCGGCCCGCGTCGTCCTGTCCGGCGCGGCCGGCGCCGCGCTGCTGTCGTTCGCCATGACGGTGGCCGTGCTCGCCGGCCTCGAGTGGCGCATCAGCGCGCTCGTGCTCGGTTCCGCGCTCCTTGCGTACCTGCTTCGCCGCCTCGCGGGCGAGAGCGAGGTGGACGAGGCGGCTCACGACGATGGGGGCCCGGCGTGGGCGTGGCTCGCGCATCTGATCTCGCTTGCCGCGGTGGCCACGGCATTCGTGGCCGCCGCATCCGGCGCTGCGAGCTCGCCCGACTTGCTCTTCTTCTGGGGCCCCAAGGCGCAGCACTACGCCCTGGCGCGGACGATCGACCCCGCGTTTCTCGGGAGCGCGTTCCACCAGTTCATGCATCCCTACTACCCGCCGCTCGTGACGAACATCTTCGCCTTCGCGTCGATGGCGGCCAGCCGGCTTCCGTGGACGGCCGCGATCCTGACGTTCCCGGTGCTCCTCGCGGCGCTCGCGCTCGGCCTGCCGGGGCTCCTGCGGGAGAAGGCCGGCCGCGCGAGGGCCGCGGCGATCGCCGCGCTGGCCGTCGCCGCGATCGCATACTCCGGGATCGAGGCCGACATCGGCGGCAACGGGGAGATGCCGCTGATCGTCTTCGAGGCGCTGGCGATCGCCCTTCTCCTCTCGCCCGCGGCGGACGATCGGCCGATACAGCTGCTCGCCGGCATTCTCCTCGCCGGGGCCGCCGTCACGAAGGTCGAGGGACTGCCTTTTGCCGTGGCCGCCGCCGTCCTCGCCGTGCTTTCGCGACGCCATCCCTGGAGGGGAGCCGTACGTTCGCTTGCCGTGCTTCTCGGCCCGGCGGCCGCCGCGCTCGCCGTCTGGCTCGCGTTCGGAGCGACGCAGAAGCTCTTCGTCGGCTATTCGGCGAGCGGCCGCTTCCTCGACCTCTACCCGGACCGCACGGTCGCGGTCCTCAAGACGATCGCCTTCAACCTGCTCGCGACCGGCCACGGCCTGCCGTGGATCGTGCCGTTGCTTGCCCTTCTCGCGACGATCCCGCTCTCGCGCCGCGCGCTCGTTCCGCTCGGCACGGCGGCCGCGCTGGGAGCCTTCTTCGTCTTCACGTACCTCCACCGCCCCGAGGACCCCTCGCTCTGGATCTCGTGGTCGGCCGGCCGGATCTTCACGCCGGTGGCGGTGCTCCTCGCCCTCGCGGTCACCTCCGCAAGCGGGGCTTCCGAAGGCCGAGCCACGCGCACGCAAGGACCGACGCCAGGCTGACCCCCACGCCCAGAACGAAGCCGTCGGGCAGGTAGCGCAGCACGATCGCGTGGCGCCCCGCCGGCGCCTGGAAGCCGAGGAAGGCGTGGTTGAACGGGTAGAGCGGCGCGCTTCTCCCGTCGATGGAAAGCTTCCAGCCCTTCCAGGCCGGGATCGACGTCCCGACGAAAGTCTCCGCGGGCGCGTCGACCGCGAGCGCCAGGCGTCCGCCGGCGTAGGCGGTCGTTTCGATCGACGCCGCGCCGTTGTGTTGCCACCCGACGCGCCCGGACTCCTCTCCGCCCGCGACACCGTCGTTCTCGAAATCGGAGATCCGCTCGAGCGCCCAGAGGTGACGGCGCGGGTCGTCGGTCCACAGCACGTTCTTCGGGACGAACGCGCGCGGCAGGGCCTTCGGGTTCTCGATGAGCCGGAGGCCGCCGCCTTCCGAAAGGACTCGCCATCCGTCCGGAACCGCTACCCCCGCGGGCGACAGCACGTAGCGCACGTTCAGAAACGCGAGGAAGGGGCGCGTCGGATCCGTCACGCGGTTGTAGAAGAGGCCGGGCAACTGGCACCAGAAGCGGTACGTGTCGACGTAGGGGCCGAACAGCATGGCCTCGTAGCCGCGGACGTCCTCGATGCCGTACATCGCCGCGATGTTGGGCGTGAAGGCGTAATGGAGCGCCGCCATGCGGATGGGCTCCCCGCGGGGGATGGGATCGAGGACCTCGAGCTTCGGGTAGTACGCCTTCGCCGGGAACGTCGGGTAGACGTGCGACTCCTCCAGGGCGCGCTGGGCCAGGAACAGGAGACCGAGCAGCGCGACGAGGCCCGCGCCGAACCGGCGCCGCCGCGCGGCGCTGGCCACCAGGACGAGAGCCGCGAGGACGGGCAGAACCTGCAGCAGGACGCGGGCACGCAGATAGCCCGCGCTCATCCGCAGGGCCTCCAGCCCCTCGGCCCGGTAGGCCGTGGCGAGGAGCGTCAGCATCGTCGCCGCGATCCCTCCGACGATGAAGAGCCGCACGCCCCGGCCCTCGCGCAGCCCGTCCGCGCCGAGGACCGCCAGGGCGGCGAGGCCGAAGACCCACAGAAAGACGAAGTAGTCCAGGATGGCGATGTCGAAGAGCGGCAGCGCGACGAAGAGCTCCGTGATCCCCCAGAGCCGCATGTGGAGCGCGGCACCCGCGAGCGCCAGGCCCGCCCACAGCCACTTCCGGCGGTCCTTCGCCGACAGCCCCGCCAGCGCGAACGGCAGCAGCAGTGAGCCCGCGTATCCGGCCGGCACCATCAGCCGCGGGATGACTTCGCTCTTGCCGAGAGTGCCGTAGGCGTAGGGGACGAGGCTGAGCGTGAGCCGTCGCAGGCCTTCGAGGAGCGTCTCGGACCGGTCGCCCTGCGCGTAATGAAGCTTCCGGAGGCCGTGCTGCCAGGTCTGGGGGAGGATCTCGAGAAACGGCAGGAGGACGACGGCGGTGAGCCCGAGCGCCAGCGCGCCCGCGAGCAGCGCGAGGCCGAGGGCGCGGGCCCGGCGCGTTCCGGAAACGCCCGCCAGCTCGAAGAGGAAGACGATCCCGCCGCCGGCGACGCAGAAGAGGAGCGTCTCCGGGTGTCCCGCGACCGTGATGAGCACGAGCGAGGCGACCGTCAGCCCGACGGCACGGCGGTCACCCTCCTCCGCGAGGCGCCGCAGGCCGAGACACAGCAGCGGGAACGGCGCCACGCTCGGCGAGACCGGGTAGCCGACGAAGAAGACGAGGAAGTCGGAGAAGGCCCACGCGGCCGCGCCGAGCAACGAGGCCGCCTCCCCCGCGCCAGAACCGCGGAAGAAGACGTACGCGAAGAGCAGGGCCAGGAAGATCCGGAGCGTCAGGTCGAAGGTCCACGCCTGGGGCGGCGGCAGCAGGAACCCGATCCACGTGCCGGGATACAGGACCGCCGGCTGCTGGACCGCCGCCAGAGGCTCCCCCGCCAGCATGTGCGGGTTCCAGAGCGGGAGGCGGCCGCCGAGCACCGATTCGCGCACGGCCTGGCGCCACGGGAGCATCTGCGAGGCGACGTCGACGAGAAGCGGATTCACGACCCGCTCGATCCCGTAGCGCTCCCGCATTTCGCGAAGCGGCTCCGCCTCGAAAACCAGGTCGAGGGGCGCCATGACGCCGCCGGTGAGCATCGCCCTGCCGGTCAAGAGCAGCGGCGCGGCGACGAGCATTACCGCGGCGTAGCGCCGCACGGGGGCCGCGAAGCGATTCGCGAGCCAGAGCGCGAGGGCCGCCGTCGCCCCGTAGACGGCGAGGGACCGAAGGACGACGAATGCCACTACACCGGATTCTCGCCCACTTTCCTCCGGGATGAGCGCAGGAGAATCGCCGCCCCGAGAACGAGGGTCGCGAGGCTCACGGCCGCGCCGTAGCGGAACCCGTCGGGCGAGTAGTCGAGCGTGAGCCGGTGCCGGCCGGGCGGAACCCGCAACGCCAGGAAGGCGTGGTTGTACGTGAGGGAGGCGATCCGCGTTCCCGCGAGCTGTGCCCTCCAGCCCGGCCACGCCGGCAGGGACGTCGCGACGAGCGCGGGCGCCGCGGCGTCGACGTCGACCACGAGCCGTCCCGCGCGCGCCAGGACGACGGCGACGCGCGCCTCCCCGTTCTCGGCCCATTCGCCGGCGGGACCGTCCTCGACGACGCCGCGCTCTGCGAAGTCCTCGATCGTGTCGAGAGCCGCCAGCCGCCGTCCCGGGTCCGGCTCGCTGCGGACCAGACGCGGCGCGAAGGCGAGCGGCAGGGCCTTCGGGTTCTCGAGGAGACGCAGACTCGCGCCCTCGGCCCGCTTCGGCCAGCCGGCCGGTGGCGGGAAATCGAGCTCCGTCAGGACGAACCGGGCCGAGAGGAACGCGAGAAACGGCCGCGTCGGGTCGTCGATCCGGTTGAACCACACCGGCTGGCCCCGGCACCACAGCGGAAACGTCTCCCAGAATCGCCGCAGCGTCATCGCCTCGTAGCCGCGGACGTCGTCGAGGCCGTAGACGGCCGAGGCGTTCGGGATGAGGGCCTGGCCGACGCCCGCCATCCGATTCGGGGCGTCCCTCGGAATCGCGTCGAGGACCGCGAAGGGCGGGTAGAACGTCCGCTCCGCCATCGTGGGGTGTGTGCCGGCCTGCTCGAGCACGCGCGCGCCGGCGAAGACGGCGAGCAGAGCCGTGAGGCCGATCGTCGCCCGCCGCTCGCGCGAGAGCGCCGCAATGAGGCCGACCCCGAGCAGAAGCGGCACGACCTGCAGGAGCAGGCGCTCGCGCGCGTACTCGGGCGGCATGCCGAGGGCCGCCAGGCGAGGCTCGCGCCCGGACGTAGAGCCAGGCGACGAGAGCCAGCGATCGCGATGCCGCCCGCTACGAAAGCAGGCGCTCCCTCGCCGTCCCTCAACCGGTTGGCCCCGAGCGCCGCCAGCACGCAGAGCGCGAGAAGCGTCCACAGGAGCATCCGCTCGTTCAAGGCGATGTCGAAGAGCGGGAGCTTCGCCAGGGCATCCGCGGCCGCCGTCTTCGTCCAGACCGCGAGGCCGAGGAGGCCGATCAGCGCGAAGAACCAGCGCGCCCGGCCGCGCGCGAAGAGGCCCGAGAACGCCAGCGGAAAGACGAGCGCGCCGGCGTACGCGGAGGGCTCGATGAAGCCGTCCGCGAGCCGTCCGTGTCCGGAGACGCCGACGGCGTAGGGCACCACCTGCGGCGCGAGGCGCTCGAGGCTCTCCGACGCCGCCACCGAGCGCGGCTGCTTCGCGTACCAGTGCTTGCGCACGAAGTGCTCGTGCGTGTGCGGCAGCACCTCCGCCACGGGCCAGAGGATCACGGCCGAAAGCCCGAACGCGAAGACGGCGGCGCCGGCGGCGGTCGACGCCGGGCGCAGGCGCCGCCCGCGCCGCGCGCCGAGGAGCTCGAAGAGAAGGTACAGGCCCGCGCCGGCGCCCGCGTGGAGAAGCGTCTCCGGGTGGCCGGCGGAGGCGATCAGCAGGACCGCAGCGACCACGATCGCGGCGCTGCCCGCTCCGGGCTCGCGCGTGATGCGCCGGACGCCGAGGAGAAGCAGCGGAATCGGTGCCGCCGCCGGCATCGGCGGCACGCCCAGGTAGAAGACCATCCAGTTCGAGAACGCCCAGGCGAGGCCGCCGAGGAGCGACGCCCGCGAGCAGCAGCCGAGGTCCCGCAGGAAGAGAAACGCGGACAGGAGCGCGATCAGGAGCCTCAGCGTCACGTCGAAGGTCCACGCCTGAGGCAGCGGCAACAGCATCCCGAAGAGCGTGCCGGGATGCAGGACGGCGGCCTGCGCGACGCCGAGCGAGCGGCTCGCCCGCCAGGACGTGCGGGTTCCAGAGCGGCAGCCGGCCCTCGGCGAACGCCTCGCGCACCGCGGCGCGCCACGGGATCTGCTGGTACACGACGTCGGAAAGCAGCGGCGTGCGGTCGTCGGCGACGGAAAGCTCCTGCCGCATCGACCCGAAGGGATGGCCGTTGTAGAGGATGTCGACGGGCCCGTAGACCGCGCCCGTGAACATCGCCTGCCCCGTGAAGAGCAGAGGCGCGGCCGCCAGCAGCGAGCGCCGTCCGCCGGGGCAGCGGCAGGACGAATCGGTGCGCGAGTCCAGAGCAGGATCGCCGCGGCTGCCCCGTAAACCGCGAGGGAGCGCGCGACGAGAAGCACCATCCGCGTGGTTTACGAAGACCGGCGCGCCGTCGTCGCCATCAGGACGGCGGCGAGGAGGCCGGCGGCCGCGGCGGCGAGGCCGAGCGGCCAGGACGAAGGACGGTAGGAGAGGCGGACCGAGTGCGTTCCCGGCGGGAGCCAGAAACCGACGAAGGCGTGGTTGACCGTCTCGAGCGGGATCGACGTCCCGCCTCCGCATTCGCGCGCCAGCCCGGCCAGTCCGGAATCGAGGTGGCCACGAACGCACGGCCGGTGGACTCCGCCTCGACCACCAGGTCCGGCCCGATCGCGCGAACCCGGAGCGAAGCCTCTCCGCCAGGCTCCTCCGCCGGGCCGCCCGCGCTCGAGAGCCACGCCGTCTCGACCGAAGTCGGTCTCCTGCCGCATCGCGTCGAGCCGCCTGGCCACGGCCGGTTCGCGGCGCAGCGTGCGGGGCACGAAGGCGCGCGGCAGGGCGCGCGGGTTCTCGAAGACGGCCATCTCGGCGGTCCGCGCCCGTTCGAGCCAGCCCGGGGGCGCCGGGTCGCGGGGGCCGCCGATCGGCATGGCGCGCGTTCAGGAACGCGAGGAACGGCGCGCCGAGGTCCGTCACCAGGTTGAAGGACGCCGGCTGCGCGCGGCACCAGAGCGGGTACGTGTCCGCGAACCGGTCGAGAACCAGCGACTCGTAGCCGCGGACGTCTTCGAGACCGTACAGCGCCGCGCCATTGGGCCGGAAGATCGTCCCGGCCGCGACGACGCGCGACGGCCCCTCCGCGCGGGTCAGCCTCCGCCAGCCGCGCCAGCGGCGGCGCGAGCGACGATGCCGGCAGCGTCGGGTACACGCCGCGCATCTCGAGGAACCGCTGCGCCGCGAGCAGGACGACGTCGCCGAGGCGACCTGTCGCCCCGGAAGGCGCGACGCGGCGAGGACGCCGAGCAACGCGACGGGGGCGAGCTCGTAGAGGAACTGCGCTCCCACGAACGCCGGCGGAAGGGACCGGTCCTCGAACACCGGCCGCGCGAGAAAGAAGGCCCCGAGGAGCGCCGCGCCCACGCCGGCGCACGCGGCCGCCAGCCGGCCTCCTTCCCCCTCGGTCTCGAGGCGCGCGACGCCGAAGGCCGCCAGCCCCGAAAGCCCCAGCCCCGCGAGGAACACCAGCCGGTAGTTGAGCGCGAGCGCGAAGCCGGGCAGCCGCGCGGTCAGATCATGAAGGCCCGGGGCGCTCGCGCCGTAGGCGAGGCCAGCGACGGCGAGGGCGACGAAGATCGACCGGCCGCGCTCGGCCTTCCAGCGGCGGCCGAGCCCGGCGAGCGCCAGCGGAAAGAGCACCGCGCCCGCGTAGCCGAGCGGCATTCCCGAGCCGTCGTTGCGCGGCGTCTGCACGGGGCTCTTCCCGTAGATGCCGTGGGCGAAAGGCAGCACGTCGGGGAGAAGACGCCTCGCCGCTTCCCGGACAGGGACCGACTGCCGGGAATCCTCCTTCGCGAGCGCCTCGCGGCGCGCGCGGTACTCCGCCGAGCGCGGGATCGCCTCGAGAAGCGGGAAGAGCTGCGGGCCGGAGAGAAGCAGGGCGAGACGCGGCGGCGCCGAACGCGGCGGCGAGCGGGCGCCCCGCACCCCGGCGCCGGACGGCGTAGAGCTCCCACAGGAAGTAGACGCCCCCGGCCGCGACGCCGTGAAAGAACGATTCGGGATGGCCGCCACAGAACGAGAGCCACAGCGCGGCGGCCGTCAGGCCGATCGACGCGCGGCCCGGCGAACGCGCCAGGCGGCGCAACCCGAGGAGGAGCAGCGGGAACGTGGCCGTCGACGGCCCGACGCTCCAGCCGACCCAGAAGAGCATCCAGGTCGAGAATCCCCATCCGACCGCGCCGGCCATCGCCGCGCGCGGGCCGAGGCGGAAGTCGGAAAAGAGGAGGAAGGCCGACAGCAGCGCGAGAAGCAGGGTGAAAGCGCAGGAAAACGTGAACGACAGGGACACGGGAAGCCAGAGCCCGAGCCACGTGGCCGGGTGCAGGACGCCCGGCCTGCGCGGTCCCGAGAAGCGGGTTGCCCGCGAGCACGAACCGGTTCCAGAGCGGGAGACGGCCGTTGGCGGCCGCCTCGCGCACGGCGGCGCGCCACGGGAGGTTCGCGAACGCGAGGTCCGAGAGGATCGGGTTCGCCGGGGGCGGGCGCGCCCTGCGCATCCGCGGTCGCGCGCCACGGGTCCGCGGTCCGATAGAGGTCGGCCGGACCGTAGAGCCGGCCGCGCAGAACGGCCTCGCCGGTGAAGAGGAGAGGCAACAGCACGAGGACCGCCGCGGCCCGCGCGGGGACGGCGCCGACGAACCGGCGGCCGAGCCACACGGACAGCGCCGCCGAGGCGGCATAGGTCAGCCAGAGCGCGACGGCTTCGATTTCCGAATTCTACGGGGGTCAGGTCTCGATTTTTCGGTTTCGGGCGATGCATCCGAAAAAACGAGACCTGACCCCATAGACTTTCGGAATGGCGTACTCGTGGGAACGGCTGGGCGGGGACGAGAAGGCCGCGATCCTCGCCTCGATCGCCGGAGCGCCCGCGCGGCAGCCGCCGCGGGTCGTCGAGATCTCCTGGCAGGACCGCTGCAACATCGACTGCTTCTTCTGCTCGACCTCGGAGATCCGCGCGGGCAACTTCGAGCTCTCCCGGGACCGCCTCGAAGCGCTCTTCGACGAGATGCGGGCGATGGGCGTGAAGGGCGTGCGCCTCATGGGCGGCGGCGAGCCGCTCTTCCGCAAGGACGCGGCGGAGCTGATCGGCGTCGATCGGCGCGCGCGGGCTTCGGATCACCGACGTCACGACCAACGGCGTCCTGCTGACCGAGCCGGTCGTGCGCGCGCTCTACGCCGCCGGCTGCGACGAGATCTGCGTCTCGCTGAACGCCGGCGACGCCCGCTCCTACGCGACGATGATGCAGACGACCGGGAAGAACTTCGACCGCGTCGTCGAGAACATCCGCCGCGCGGCGGCGTTGAAGCGCGAGACCGGGAGCGACACGGTGCTTCGCGTCCAGTTCCTCGTCTACAAGGAGAACTTCCGCCAGCTGTCCGAGATGTACGAGCTCTTTCGCGAGACGGGGGCCGATCGCTTCTGGCTCAACGGCCTGTACCCCGTCCGCCCGATGCCGCAGATGTCCGAGGCCGAGGTCGCCGAGATGCTCGCCGCCTACGAGGAGGTCCTCGCCCGGGACTACTTCGAGCGCCTCGAGCGCTTCTCCTTCTGGGAGAAGTCGATCGCCGAGCGCATCGAGGCCTCGACGCGAAAGGTCTTCGCGAAGGCGCCGCTCGCGCGCCGCGCGCGCACGAAGCTCAAGCACCTCCTCGACGCCGAGGGGCGGGAGGCGCGCGCGCTGGCTCCCCTCCACGAGTTCTGCCTCGTCGGCTGGTACTCGATGACGCTCAACGCCAACGGGGACGCCGTGACCTGCTGCATCCTGCAGGACCACCCGACCGCCGTCCTCGGGAGCATCCACGAGTCGAGCCTCGCGGAGATCTGGTTCGGCGAGCGCTACGCGCGATTCCGCGCCGAGCTGTCCGAGATCATGGCCCGCCGCGGCGAAGTCGACCTCCTTCTCGCAGCGGCTGCTCCGTCCAGGGCGTGTGCGCCGAGAAGGGCGCCTGCCCCACCCGCTCCTACTACTGGGCCGGCGACGCCGCCTTCCGCCGGAAGTTCCACGACATGGTCGAGGCCATGCCGCGACCGGAAGGCGAGCCCTTCGCGAGCGCTCCCGTCGGGCGGCCGGCCCCGCGCCTGCCCGTCCACACCGGCGTCTACAAGTAGCCGCCAGGCAACATCCACTCGCGGCGCGAATAGTCTCCCGAGCGAAGCGAGGGAGGAGGTTCGCGCCGCGGGAGCGAAGCGCGACGGGAGGGGTCAGGCGCGCGGTCGAGCGCCGTTCCGCGAGCCGCGCGCCGGTGCGCCCATCGGGCGCAGACCCCGCACGGCGCGCGAAGCGACGGCTAAAACGGCCACCATCCCGTAGGCAGATTCTTCGCCAGGTCGTTGTAGAGGACGACCGCCAGCAGCGCCAGGATCATCACGAAGCCGACCTGCAGGATTCGCTCCTTGATGCGGAGCGAGAAGTCCCGGCGCGCGATGCTCTCGACCCCGAGGAGAAACAGATGGCCGCCGTCGAGCACCGGGATCGGCAGCAGGTTGAAGATGCCGAGCTGGAGCGAGATCGCCGCCATGAACGCGAGCAGCGGCACGGCGCCCTTGCGCGCCTCCTGGCCCGAGAACTTGGCGATGTCGAGCGGGCCCGACATGGTCTTCATGCTGGCCTTGCCGCGGAAGAGCCGGCCGAGGACCGAAAGCGTCATCCGGAAGTCGGTCTCGATGCGCCGGAAACCCTCCACGAAGGCCTGCCGGACGGGAAAGCGCTCGATCACTTCGGGCAGGTCGCCGCCGACCTGGACGCCGACCTTCCACACGCCGTCGGACTCCTGGCGGGGCGCGACGTCGACCGTCGCCTCCTTCCCGCCGCGCTCGTAGACGATCGGGAAAGGCCCCGGCGCCGCGGCCTTCACGGCCTCGACGAACTTCGAAAACACCTGGTCCGGGAGAGCCGTGGATGGGCCGGCCCGCGACCGAGAGGATGATGTCGCCGGGCTTCAGGCCCGCCTGGGCGGCGGGCGACCCGCCGACGACCCCGTCGAGCCGCGCGCGGACGGAGGTGCCGAAGTCCGGCAGGAGGCCCACCTGGCCCATGTCGTACTTCGACTCGGCCTTCGGCGTGACCGTCAGGAACACTGCCTTGCCGCCGCGATCGACCTCGACGCCGAGGGCCTCGCGGGCGTTCATCGCGAACACGAAGAGGGCGTCCCGCCAGCGGGGCGTCGCCTGGCCGTCGATCGACACGATCCGATCTCCCGGCTGGAAGCCCGCGGCCGCCCCGGGCGAGCCGGCCTCCACGACGCGGACGACCGGCGGCTCGAGCTCGTACGCGGCCACCTTCGTGCCGACGGCGAAGACCGTCGAATGCAGGACCACCGCCAGCACCAGGTTCATCGCCGGGCCCGCCAGCAGCACGAGCGCGCGCTGCCAGCGCTTGCCGACCGGCGGCGCCTCCTGCGAGGTCCCTTCGGTGACGGTCGATTCGTCGGGCCCGAGGCCGATCACGCGGACGTAGCCGCCCAGCGGGATCGCGGACACGCGGTAGTCGGTGCCCCGCCACTTCCGGCCGAAGAGGCGCTTGCCGAAGCCCACCGAAAAGACCTCGACGGGAAAGCCGAAGAACTTGGCCACGGCGAAGTGCCCGAACTCGTGCACGACGACGAGGACCGACAGGACGACGATGAGGGCGAGAACGTTGCTCAGGATCTGCAAGACGGCTCCTTGACCGAGTTAGTGGACGATGGCCGGGGCGCGGCGCCGCACGATGCCGGAGGCCGCCTGGCGGGCCGACCGGTCGACCGCCTCGGCTTCGTCCAGGCCCCGGGGGGCGGGCGGCTGACCGGCGCTATCCATGGTTCCCGAAACCACGCTAACGATGTCGGGAAACGAAATCTTCCCCTCGAGAAAGGCCGCCACCGCGACCTCGTTGGCGGCGTTCAGGACGGCGGGCATGCCGCCCCCGGCCGCCAGGGCCTGGCGGGCCAGGCCGAGTGCCGGGTAACGCCGGGGCTCGAGCTCGAAGAAGTCGAGCCGCGCCAGCGCCGGCAGGTCCAGCCGGCCGAAGTCGTTGGCGAACCGCTCCGGGTAGCCCAGGGCGTAGACGATCGGGAACTTCATGTCGTTTCGCGCGAGCTGGGCCACGAGCGAGCCGTCGACGAACTCGACGAAGGAGTGAACGAGCGACTGCGGGTGGATCACGACGTCGATCCGGTCCCCCGGCAGGCCGAACAGGAAGTGCGCCTCGATCACCTCGAGCCCCTTGTTCATCATCGTGGCCGAGTCGATCGTGATCTTCGGGCCCATCTTCCAGGTCGGATGCGCCAGCGCGTCCTCGACCGTGATCGCGTCGAAGGTGTCGAGGCGGCGCTCGCGGAACGGGCCGCCGGAAGCCGTCAGGACGAGCCGCCGCGTCTCGCCGGGCCGGCCGCAGCGCATCGCCTGGTGGATCGCGCTGTGCTCGGAGTCGACCGGCACGAGCTCCGCGCCGCTCTTCCTGGCTTCCTCGAGGATGAGCTCGCCGGCGACGACGAGCGGCTCCTTGTTGGCGAGCGCCAGCCGCTTGCCCGCACGGACCGCGGCGTGCGCCGAGCGCAGGCCGAGCGCCCCGACGAGCCCGCCGACCACGGTGTCGGCCTTCGGATGGCAGGCCGCCTCGTTCAGGCCCTCGATGCCCGAAACGATGCGACAGCCCGCGCCCGCCGGGAGCAGCCGCTCGAGCCGCGAGACGTCCTCGGCCCGGTCGATCGCGACGAGTTCCGGGCGGAAGGCCGCGATCTGCCCCGCGAGCTTCTCGATCGACCGCCCGGCGGCGAGCGCCGCGACCCGGAAGCGCTCCGGAAATGCGGCGACGACGTCGAGCGCCGAGCACCCGATCGAGCCGGTCGAGCCGAGGATGGACAGGGTTTTCATGGCCAATCCGTCATTCTATAGGCCCTTCGCCAGGAAGGCGGCCAGGACCGGACCCGCGAAGAGGACCGAGTCGACCCGGTCGTAGAAACCGCCGTGACCGGGCAGAAACGTCCCGGAGTCCTTCACGCCCGCGCCTCTCTTCCAGAGGGATTCGACCAGGTCGCCGATCTGACCCGCGGTCGAGGCGAGGGCGCCGGCGAGAGCGCCGGTCACGGTCCCGAGCTCGGGCAGGAACCACCACGTCCCGGCCACCGCCCCGAAGAGCGTCGCGCCCACCAGGCCCGCGATCGAGCCTTCCCAGGTCTTCTTGGGCGAGACGACCGGCGCGAGCGCATGCCGGCCGAAGCGCCGGCCGAAGTAGTAGGCGAACGAGTCGCAGGCCCAGACGAGCAGAAGCAGCATCAGCACCGCGCGCGGCGAGCGGGCCCGCAGCAGGCACATCGCCGCCGCCGGCAGCGCGATCGAGACGACGCCGAAGATCGTCGAGGCGGCCCCCGCGAGCGCGGAAGCCGGCGGGACGCGCGCGGCCATCGGCGCGATCGCCGCGAGGAAGACCGTGGCCAGGCCCGCCGCGTACCAGAAGCCCGGCCGCGACTTCACGACGAACTCGACGAGCGTCCCGGAGGGCGTTTCGAAGCGCAGGGGCCCCCAGAGGAGGGCCGCTCCGCCGAGAAGCAAGGCCGAGGCGGCGAGCCCCACGGACTTGGCGACCGGATGTCCCGTCTTCTCGGCCATCCGGTAGAACTCCCAGACCGCGCCGAGCGCCACGACGCCGACGAGCGCGTTGAAGAGGAGCGGCGGCCCGAGGAACAGGACCGCCAGGACGATCGGAATCGCGACCGCCGCGGCGAGCTCGCGCTTCACGCCCTCCGGCCTTCGGCCTCCGCCTCCGAAGCGCGGCCCTCGATGACGCCGCCGTACCGGCGCTCGCGCTTCTGGAAGTCGAGGATCGCTTCGAAGAGGTGGCGCTTGCGAAAGTCCGGCCAGAGCGTCGGCGTGACCCAGATCTCGCTGTACGCGATCTGCCAGAGCAGGAAGTTCGAGACGCGCATCTCGCCGCTCGTGCGGATCAGGAGATCCGGGTCGGGCAGGCCCGCCGTCGAGAGACGCGAGCCGAGCGTCTCCTCGTCGATCTGCTCGGGCGAAAGTCGGCCCGAGGCGACGTCGGTGGCGAGCGAGCGGCAGGCGTCGACGATCTCCGTGCGCCCGCCGTAGTTCAACGCGATGTTGAACGTCATCCCCCGGCACGAGGAGGTCGCGGCGAGGCCGTGGGAGAGAGCCTTCTGGACCGAGGGGTCGAGCTCGTTCATCCGGCCGACGACCCGGAAGCGGATGTCGTTCTTCAGCAGGTTGGAGAGCTCCTTGGCGAGGTACTCCTTCAGGAGGGTCATCAGGGTGACGATCTCGAACCGCGGACGCTTCCAGTTCTCGACCGAGAACGCGTACAGCGTCAGCGCGTCGAGCTCGAGGCGGGCGCAGGTCTCGACCGTCTCGCGGACCGATGCGATCCCCGCCCGGTGGCCCTCGACCCGCGGGGAGCCGCGCTGCTTCGCCCAGCGGCCGTTGCCGTCCATGATGATGGCGATGTGGCGCGGCAGCTTCTCGAGCTCGATCTCGTCGAGCAGCTGCCGCTCGAAAGAGCCCTTCGCCGCCAGGTTGTCGAGGTCGATCATGAGCCTGAAGGGGATTTTACTCCCCGTATCCCACCCTCACCAGCGTCAGGCCCCGCGCGGGCGCCTTGGCGCAGAGCATCCGGCGGTCGCCCGTCGCGACGAGCGCCGCCGCGCGCCCCGCCGGCACCCGGCCGCGGGCCTCGTCGGAAAGCACGCCGGCGATGGAGCGGACCATGCCGCGGAGAAAGCCGTCCGCCGCGAAAGAGCGCCCGGAGCTCGTCGCCCGACTCCTCGATCGTCAGGGCCTCGAGCGAGCGCACGCCCGAATCTCCGCGCGCGAGCTTGACGGCGAAGACCGAGAAGTCGCGCCGGCCCGGCAGGGCCGCCGCCGCCGCGCGCATGCGCGCCGCGTCCGCGCGCCGCGAGATCGTGGCGACGAACGGGGCGTCGCGAGGCGGGATCACGTCCGCGCGGCTCCACCGGTAGAGATACTCCTTCCAGCGGGCGTCGAAGCGGGCGTGGAAGTCCGCCGCGGCGAGCGACACCTCGAGCACGCGCACGTCCTCCGGCAGCCGGCCGTTGACGGCGTCGCGGACGATCCCGGGCTCGCGGAGCCGGGGGAGGTCGAAGTGCACCACCTGGCCGTCCGCGTGGACGCCGGCGTCGGTCCGGCCCGCGCCCTCGATCCGCACCGGAGCGCGCGCGAGCCGTGCCACGGCCTCCTCCAGGACCCCCTGGACGGTGCGCGCCGCGTTCTTCTGGACCTGCCAGCCGTGGAAGCGGGTGCCCACGTAGGCGACCGTGGCGCGATAGCGCTGGCTGTGGCTCAAATCGGCGTCGAGTCTACGCGATAGGCTTTTGCCGTGACTCGCCGCTCCCCCGCGCCCGCGTCCCCCCCGAAGGCCCCCGTGGGGCTTCCCGTCCTCGGCGCGCCCGCGGCGGCGCCGGCCGCGCGCCCGGCATCGGACGCTCCCGGGCTGACGCTGTCGATCCAGGGCATGCACTGCGCCTCCTGCGTCGCCACGATCGAGAAGGCGCTGTCCGCCGTTCCCGGCGTCGAGGACGCGTCGGTGAACCTCGCAACCGCGCGTGCCGAGGTGCGTGGGCGCGATCTCGACGCTCCGCGGCTCATCGCGGCCGTCCGCGGCAGCGGCTACGACGCGAAGGCTGCCGAGGAGCGCTCCACGGCGGAACAGGACGCCGCGGCGGCGGGCGAAGCGAGGAGCGTTCTCGTCCGGACGCTCGTCGCGGCCGCCCTGACCCTTCCGGTCGTGGTCGTGTCGATGGCCGAGGTCCACGTCCCCGGACGCAACTGGGCGCTGCTCGCCCTGACGCTGCCGGTCTACTTCTGGGCGGGCTCGCCGTTTCTCTCGGGAGCGATCCGCACCCTCTCCCGGCGGACGGCGAACATGGACACCCTGATCGCGATCGGCACGACCGCGGCCCTGTTGCTCTCGATCGCATCGACGATCTTCCCCGACGCGCTGTCGCCGGCCGCGGGCGGCGGGATGGGCCACGTCTACTACGAGGCCGTGGGCGTGATCCTGACCCTCGTCCTCTTCGGTCGTTACCTCGAGACGCGCGCCCGCGGGAAAACCTCGGCGGCGATCCGCCGGCTCCTGGACCTCGCTCCGAAAACGGCGCGCCGGGTCGAGGGCGAGGCCGAGAGAGAGGTCCCGCTGGCCGAGGTCCGCGCCGGCGACCGGCTGCGCGTGAAGCCGGGCGACGCCGTTCCGGTCGACGGCGTCGTGCGCTCGGGCGCCTCGTCCGTCGACGAGTCCATGGTCACGGGCGAGTCCATTCCGGTGGCGAAAGCCGAAGGGGACCGCGTCATCGGGGGCACGCTCAACGGGGAGGGCGTCTTCGACATGGAGGCGACCGCGGTCGGCAGCGCCACCGCGCTCGCTCAGATCGTGCGGCTCGTCGAGCGGGCGCAGGCTTCGAAGCCGCCGATCCAGAAGCTCGCGGACCGGATCTCGGGCATCTTCGTCCCCGTCGTGCTCGGCATCGGTGTGGTGACCTGGGTCGCCTGGTACGTCGCCGGGCCCGAGCCGCGGGCCCTCTTCGCGACGATCGCCTTCGCGTCGGTCCTCATCATCGCCTGCCCCTGCGCGCTGGGCCTCGCCACGCCGACGGCGATCCTCGTCGGGACCGGCCGCGGAGCGCGCTCGGGCATCCTCTTCCGCAACGCCGAGGCGCTCGAGCGGGCGCGGCGCATCACCCTCGTTCTCCTCGACAAGACCGGAACGATCACGGAGGGGAAGCCCCGGCTGACCGAGCGCGTGCACGTTTCCGGCGTCGGCGACGAGGAGCTCCTGGGCCTGGCGGCCGCGCTCGAGAAGGGCTCGGCCCATCCCCTCGCCCAGGCGCTCGTCGCGGCGGCGCAGGAGAAGGGGATCCCGCTGCCGAAGGTCGAGGCCTTCGAGTCCCGGACCGGCCTCGGCGTCGCCGGACGCGCGGGCGGACGCCGCGTGCTCGTCGGGAACGCCCGGCTCCTCGAGGCCGAGGGCGTCGACACGGCGCCGGTCGCCGAGGAGATCGCGCGCTTCTCGGCGGAGGGCAAGACTCCCCTGCTCGTCGCGGCCGACGGGACGCTGCTGGGCCTGCTGGCCGTGGCGGACCGCGAGAAGCCCGGGGCCGCCGCGGCGATCGCGAGCCTGCGCGCCCGCGGCCTCAAGGTGGCGATGCTGACCGGCGACCGGGAGGAGACGGCCCGTGCGGTCGCGGCGCGGGTCGGCGTGACCGAGGTGTTCTCGCAGGTCCTTCCCGGAGACAAGGCCGCCAAGGTCCGGGAGCTCCAGGAGCGGGGAGAGGTCGTCGCGATGGTCGGGGACGGCGTCAACGACGCGCCCGCGCTCGCCCAGGCGGACGTCGGCATCGCGATCGGCGCCGGCGCCGACGTGGCGATCGAGGCGTCCGACGTGACGCTCGTGGGCGGCAGCCTCGAGCTCGTGGCGACGTCGATCGGCCTCTCGCGCGCCACGCTCTCGACGATCCGGCAGAACCTGCTCTTCGCCTTCCTCTACAACGTCCTCGGGATCCCGATCGCCGCCGGCGTCCTGTACCCGGTGCTCGGCTGGATGCTGTCGCCCATGATCGCCTCGGCCGCCATGGCGGCCTCGTCCGTTTCCGTCGTCGGCAACAGCCTTCGCCTGGCGCGCCGGAGGCTCGCGTGAGCCCGGCCTTCGTCTGGACGGCGGACCGGATCGCGGCCATGGGCGCCGGCGCCGCGATCCTGGCCGGGATCTACCTGTTCTTCTTCGCGAAGCGGCGAACGGCCGCGCCGGCCCGGCAGGGCGCGGGCGCGCAGGAGGTCACCGTCGTGGTCAAGGGCGGCTACACGCCGGACCTGATCGTCGCCCGCAAGGGCGTTCCCCTCCGGCTCGTCTTCGACCGCCGCGAGAACAGTCCCTGCAGCGACGAGATCGTGTTCCCCGACTTCGGCATCCGCCGGGCGCTCCCGGCCTTCGCGAAGACCGAGGTCGAGCTCGTGCCGGACCGGGGCGGAGAGTTCGAGTTCACCTGCGGCATGAACATGCTGCACGGCAAGCTCCTCGTCGAATGAGCGCAGCCGACCCGACGCTGAAGATCACCGAGATCTTCAAGTCGATCCAGGGCGAGTCGACGCGGGCCGGCCTGCCGTGCGCCTTCGTTCGGCTGACGGGTTGCGCGCTGCGGTGCGTGTGGTGCGACACGGCCTACGCCTTTCACGGCGGAGGCGAGATGCCGGTCTCCGAGGCCGCCGCCCGCGCCCTCGCGATGGGCACCGACCTCGTCGAGATCACCGGCGGAGAGCCGCTCGAGCAGGAGGCGGTCTATCCGCTGATGGACCGCCTGCTCGACGCCGGTCGGACGGTGCTCCTCGAGACGGGCGGCCACGTCGCGCTCGATCGCGTGGACCCGCGAATCGTCAAGATCGTGGACGTCAAGGCCCCCGGCAGCGGCATGCAGCACGCGAACCTTCCGGAGAACCTCGAGCGCCTGCAGCCGCACGACGAGGTGAAATTCGTCCTCGCCGATCGCCGCGACTTCGACTGGTCGCTCGCGCTCGTCGCCGAGCGGGGCCTCGACGCGAAGCACGTCGTGACGTTCTCGCCGGCCTGGGGCGATCTCCCCGCGGCGGACCTCGCCGCCTGGGTGCGCGACTCGGGACGGCCGATCCGCCTCGGCCTCCCGCTCCACAAGGTCATCTGGGGAGACGTTCCGGGCCGATGAGCCGGAGGGCGGTCGTCCTTCTGTCCGGAGGGCTCGACTCGGCGACGAGCCTGCTGATCGCCCGGGAGGAGGGATTCGAGCTCCATGCGCTCTCGTTCGACTACGGCCAGCGCCACGCGGTCGAGCTCCACTGCGCCCGGAAGATCGCCGCCGGGGCCGGCGTCCGGGAGCACCGGGTGACGAAGATCGACTTTCCCGCCGCGGCGGCCTCCGCCCTGACCGATCGGGCCCTCGCCGTCCCGCGCAACGCCCTCCACCGCGAGCCGATCCCCGTCACGTACGTGCCGGCGCGCAACCTGCTTTTCCTGGCGCACGCGGTCGCGTGGGGCGAGGCGCTTTCCGCCTTCGACATCTTCATCGGCGCCAACGCGCTCGATTACTCCGGCTACCCGGACTGCCGGCCCGAGTTCCTGGCGGCGTTCGAGAAGACGGCGAACCTGGGAACTCGAGCGGGCGTCGAGGGCGCCGCGTTTCGGATCCACGCGCCGCTCGCCCGCATGACGAAGGCCGACATCGTCCGAAGGGCGGCGTCCCTCGGACTCGACTTCGGATCGACCTCTTCCTGCTACGACCCCGGCCCGCACGGGCAGCCCTGCGGCGCCTGCGACTCCTGCCTGCTGCGGACGAAGGGATTCGAAGAGGCGGGCCTCGCTGACCCCCGAGCCACCAGGGCCTAATATATTGAGTCAAATAGACTAATATCCGCGCATCAGTAGCTTGACAGTAGCTCGCTCAAGTCTATAGGATTTAGCCTCCGGAAGGACAGTAACTCATGCGTTTCGATCAGTTGACCATCAAAGCCCAGGAGGCGGTCCAGGAGGCTCAGCGCGACGCGCGGGCCCGCGGCAACGCCGAGCTGACCGGTGATCACCTCCTGCTCGCCCTGCTCAAGCAGAGCGAGGGCGTTGTGGTCCCCATTCTGCAGAAGCTCGGGGCCGACCCCGAAGCTCTCGCCCGCCAGATCGAGTCCGAGCTCGAGGCGCGGCCCAAGGTTTCGGGCGCGTCGGCCGATCCCCTGCTCGCCCGCGACCTGAACCACGTCTTCGACCGGGCCTTCGAGATCGCCAAGGAGTTCGGCGACGAGTACGTCTCGAGCGAGCACTTCCTGCTGGCCCTGGCCGAGTCGGGCGGCGACACGGCGAACCGCCTCGCGAAAGCGGGCGTCAAGAAGGACGCGCTGCTGAAGGCCCTGAAGGAGGTCCGCGGCTCCACCCGCATCACCGACCCCAACCCCGAGGACAAGTACCAGGCCCTGAAGCGCTACACGCGCGACCTGACCGACCTCGCCCGCCGCGGCAAGATCGATCCCGTCATCGGACGCGACGAGGAGATCCGCCGCGTGATCCAGGTCCTCTCGCGCCGCACCAAGAACAACCCGGTCCTGATCGGCGAGCCGGGCGTCGGCAAGACCGCCATCGTCGAGGGCCTCGCCCGCCGCATCCACATGGGCGACGTGCCGGAGGGCCTGAAGAACAAGCGCGTGGTCTCGCTCGATCTCGGCGCGATGATCGCCGGGGCGAAGTACCGCGGAGAGTTCGAAGACCGCCTCAAGGCCGTGCTCAAGGAGATCGAGGAGGCGCAGGGGACGATCGTCCTCTTCATCGACGAGCTCCACACGCTCGTCGGCGCCGGCGCCGCCGAGGGCGCCATGGATGCGTCGAACATGTTGAAGCCCGCGCTGGCGCGCGGTGAGCTGCGCGCGATCGGCGCGACGACGCTCTCGGAGTACCAGAAGCACATCGAGAAGGACGCCGCGCTCGAGCGGCGCTTCCAGCCCGTCTACGTCGAGGAGCCCACGGTCGAGGACACGATCGCGATCCTCCGCGGCCTGCAGGAGCGCTACGAGATCCACCACGGCGTGCGGATCACCGACGGCGCCCTCGTCGCGGCCGCGCGCGCTCTCCCACCGCTACATCTCCGACCGGTTCCTGCCGGACAAGGCGATCGACCTGATCGACGAGGCCGCCGCGCGCCTGCGCACCCAGATCGACTCGGTGCCGGTCGAGATCGACGCCGTGGACCGCCGGATCGTCAACCTCGAGATCGAGAAGCGCGCTCTCCAGAAGGAGAAAACCCGGGAGGCGAAGGACCGGCTCGAGGCCCTCGAGAAGGAGCTCTCCGAGGCGCCGCGAGGAGGCCACGCGGCCTGCGCGCGAAGTGGACCGCGGAGAAGGAGCGCATCCAGAAGATCGGCCAGATCAAGGAAGCGCTCGAGAAGGTCAAGGCCGAGGCCGTCGAGGCCGAGCGGCAGGGCGACCTGCAGAAGGTCGCGGAGCTGCGCTACGGGCGCCTGCCCCAGCTCGAGAAGGACCTCGCCGCCGAGAACGCGAGGCTCGCGGACCTCCAGAAGGGCCACCCGATGCTCCGCGAGGAGGTGGGCGAGGAGGACATCGCCGCCGTCGTCTCGAAGTGGACGGGCGTTCCCGTGGAGCGGATGATCGAAAGCGAGTCGCAGAAGCTCCTCAAGATGGAGGACCGCCTCCACGCGCGCGTCATCGGCCAGGACGAGGCCGTGAAGGCGATCTCCGATGCCGTGCGCCGGTCCCGCGCCGGCCTCTCGGACCCGAACCGGCCGCTCGGCTCGTTCCTCTTCGTCGGTCCCACGGGGGTCGGCAAGACCGAGCTCGCGCGGGCGCTCGCGGAGTTCCTCTTCGACGACGAGCACGCGATGGTCCGGCTCGACATGTCGGAGTACATGGAGAAGCACGCCGTCGCGCGCATGATCGGCGCGCCGCCGGGCTACGTCGGGTACGAGGAAGGCGGACGGCTGACCGAGGCGGTCCGCCGGCGCCCCTACTCCGTCGTCCTCTTCGACGAGATCGAAAAGGCGCACCCGGACGTCTTCAACGTCCTGCTCCAGGTGCTCGACGACGGCCGGCTGACCGACGGCAAGGGCCGCGTGGTGTCCTTCAAGAACACCGTCATCATCATGACGTCGAACCTCGGGTCCGAGTGGATCGCCGAAGACTCGACGCGCGACGAGGAAGAGGTCCGGGCGAAGATCGAGGAGGCCCTGCGCCGTCACTTCCGGCCCGAGTTCTTCAACCGGATCGACGACGTCATCGTCTTCCACCGCCTCACCCGCGAGGAGATCGAGAAGATCGTCGAGATCCAGCTCCAGGGCGTCGCGAAGACGGTGCGGGACCGCGGCATCGAGCTGTCGTGGACGCCCGAGGCGCTGCGGCGGCTCGCGGGCCGAGGCTACGACCCGACCTTCGGCGCCCGCCCGCTGAAGCGGATCATCCAGAAGCAGGTCATCGGGAGCCTCGCCGAGCAGATCCTCGGGGGCGCGCTCCAGACCGGCGACTCGGCCGTGCTCACCCTGTCGAAGGACGGCGACTCGCTCGCCGTCGAGAAGAAGGCGTAACCGAATCGTAAGGTCCGAACATTCAACCCAGGAGGGCGCCATGAGTCTGATGCGTTTCGACCCCTATCGCGAGATCGCTTCCCTGCAGGATCGGCTCAGCCGGGCCTTCGGGCAGACGGAGCGGCGGGACGAGAGCCTGGCCGCCTGGGCTCCCCCGGTCGACATCGCCGAGGAGAAGGACCGGATCCTCATCACGGCGGAGCTGCCGGGCTTCCGGGAGAACGACATCTCGATCCAGACGGAGAACGGGATGCTGACGCTTTCGGGCGAGCGGAAGTTCGAGAAGGAGACGGCCGAGAAGGCCTACCACCGGATCGAGCGCTCCTACGGCCAGTTCGTCCGCAGCTTCAGCCTGCCGAACAACGTCGACCGGGAGAGGATCCAGGCCCGCTTCACCAACGGCCTGCTCCAGGTGGAGCTGCCGAAACGGGAGGACGCCAAGCCCCGGACGATCAAGATCTCCGGCGAAGCGTCGCCCGGGACGATCGACGTTCAGAAGTCGAAGTAACCGGTCCGGCTTCCTATCCCCGCCCCGCCCCCCCGGGCGGGGCTTTTCTTTCCTGGGCGGAATCACGCCATAGACTCCGTCGTTGTGCAGACCGTGAGAAGGATCCCCGCCGCCCTCCTGCTCGCCGCCGCCGTGGCGGCGGCCGCGGCCGCCCCCCTGCCGACCCGCCGGAGCGACATCGTCCTCGTGGTCGAGAAGGTCTCCCCCGCCGTCGTCAACATCTCGGCCGAACAGACCCTCCGGCGGCGGCCGTCGGTCTTCGACGACTTCTTCTTCGGAGTCGACCCGCGGTCGCGCCGGCGGACCAGCCAGTCGCTGGGGTCCGGGGCCATCATCGACCCCAAGGGGATCATCCTGACCAACGAGCACGTCGTCTCCGGGGCTTCGAAGATCACGGCGATGACGAAGGCCGGCGTCGAGCTCGAGTGCGAGGTCGTGGGCTCGGACGCCGACAACGACCTGGCCGTCCTGCGCGCGAAGCGGCCCGGCGGGCCCCTGCCCTCCATCCGGCTCGGCTCCTCGTCGGACCTCCTGATCGGCGAGACGATCATCGCGATCGGCAATCCCTTCGGCCTCTCGAACACCGTCACGGCCGGCGTCGTCTCCGCCACCGGCCGGAGCGTCAAGGGCGAGAACGACCGGGCCTACACCGACTTCATCCAGACCGACGCCTCGATCAATCCGGGCAACTCCGGCGGCCCGCTCGTCAACATCGACGGCGACATGGTGGGCGTGGCCACGGCCATCATCGGCGGCGGCGCGCAGGGCATCGGCTTCGCGATCCCGATCGACCGCGCCAGGCGCATCGTGGACGACCTGCTGAAGTTCGGCGAGGTGCGCCCGGTCTGGGTGGGCCTGCGCGGCAAGACGCTCGTCTCGGGCGAGGAGAACCGGCCGCGGGGCTTCCGCGTCCGGATCGTCTATCCCAATTCCCCGGCCGCGCGCGCGGGCGTCCGCGTCGGCGACCAGATCGTTTCGGTCGACGGCGCGCCGATCGATTCGCAGGAGGCCTTCGAGACCGTGCTCTCGACGCGCGGCCCCGGCCGTCCGCTCAAGCTCGTCCTGAAGAACCGGGAGAGCGAACGCACCGTGACCCTGCAGGGCGAGAGCCCGCCGGCCGGGATCGGCTCGCGGATCCTGCGCGAAGAGCTCGGCATGGGCCTTCGGGCGGGCGACGAGGGCGTCCGGATCGTGTCCGTCGACCGCGACAGCCTCGCCGCGCAGGCGGGCCTGAAGTCCGGCGACCAGCTCCTCGCCGTCAACGGCACCGCCATCCGCACGATCGACGACGTGGACCGCGGCCTCGAGCGCGACCTCAACAAGGGCAGCGTCCTGATCGAGATCGGCCGGGGGCGGTTCTCCTACTCGTTGACCTTGCCATTGGACTAATGCACCCTCGCGGGCTGCAACCAACTCGCCGGCCTCGGTTTCGCCCATCCTGATCCCCCGCTCGCGGCGCGAGTAGTCTCCCGACCGAAGGGAGGGAGGAGGCTCGCGCCGCGGGAGCGAAGCGCCGGGAGGAGGTCAGGCGCGCGGTCGAGCGCCGTCCGCGAGCCGCGCGCCGGTGGCGAAGCCAGACCTCCGACCAAGCGGAGCGACGGTTCGGTTAGGATCGGGCGCCTTGAATGAGCCGATGAAGCCCCGCGTCCGGTTTGCGCCGTCCCCGACGGGCTCGCTCCACGTCGGGGGCGCGCGCACCGCGCTCTACAACCTGCTCTTCGCGCGGCACGAGGGCGGCACGTTCATCCTGCGCATCGAGGACACCGACGTCGAGCGCTCGCGCGAGGAGCTGACCGCGCAGATCCTCTCGGCCATGGAGTGGCTCGGGCTCGGCTACGACGAGGGTCCGTTCTACCAGTCCCGCCGGTACGACCTCTATCGGGACGCCGCGGACCGGCTGATCCGCGAGGGCAAGGCCTACCGGGCCTTCGAGACGCCCGAGGAGCTCGACGCCGAGCGCAAGGCGGCCGACGCCGCGGGCCGGGCCTACCGCTACTCGGGGGCCGGGCGCGGCATCGCTCCCGAGGAGAGCGACCGGCGGGCGCGGGCGGGCGAGCGCCACGTCGTTCGGCTCCGGATGCCGGCCGAAACGATCGTCGTCGAGGACCTGATCCGCGGCCGCGTCGAGTTTCCCGCCGACGCGCTGGACGACTTCGTGCTCGTGCGCTCGGACGGCCACCCGCTCTACCACTTCTGCGTCTGCGTGGACGACACCGAGATGCGGATCAGCCACGTCATCCGCGGCGACGATCACCTCGCCAACACGCCCAAGCACGTCGCCCTGTTCCGGGCGCTCGGCGCTCCCATTCCGAAGTTCGCCCACCTGGGGATGATCCTCGGCACGGACCGCAAGAAGCTCTCCAAGCGGCACGGCGCGGCCGCCGTCGAGGAGTGGCGCGACGAGGGCATCCTCCCCGAGACCCTCTTCAACTTCCTGGCGCTTCTCGGCTGGGCGCCCGGAGGCGACCGCGAGATCCTCACGCGCGAGGAGATGGAGCGGGAGTTCTCGCTCGAGCGCGTCGGCGCCTCGCCCTCGGTCTTCGACCCCGAGAAGCTGCTCTGGATGAACCAGCAGTACATCGCCCGGATGCCGGCCCGGGAGCTCCTCGAGCGGTCGCGGCCCCACGCCTCGGGCGGAGCGCCGCCGCAGGCGATCGCCCTGCGGGCGATCGAGCTCCACCGGCCCCGCGTCCGCACGACGATCGAGATGGGACGGGCCCTCTCGGCCTACGCCGCCGACCCCGCCGGGTTACGACCCCGACGGCCTCAAGAAACACGTCAAGCCGGAGACGGCGCCGCAACTCGCGGCGCTCGCCGAACGGCTCGAGGCGCTGCCCGACTGGACCGCCGCGTCGACCGAGGCGGCGCTGCGGGCGACGGCCGAGAGCGGGGGCGTCTCGGCGGGCAAGCTCATCCACCCGGTGCGGCTCGCGCTGACCGGCGTGACCGTCGGCGCACCGCTCTTCGACGTCGTGGAGCTGCTGGGAAGGGAAACGAGCCTGCGGCGGCTGCGGAAGTTCCTGGCGGCAGGCTCCGGCCGCTACGACTCCGACGAACTGACCTTGTAGGACTCCCGCAACTTGCGGAGGTCCTTCAACGCGCCGCGCAGCACCTGGATCACGTGCGAGACCTCGCGGCCGTAGTACCGCATCTCGGGATCGCAGTCGGTCAGCGTGTAGACCGCTTCGTCCTTCTCGAGCCGGTCCTTCTCGAAGGTCAGCCGCTCGATCATCTCGTCGAGCTCCGTCCGCAGGACGAACGCGATGTCCCGCACGCCGAGGTAGCGGCTGCACTGCGGGCAGTGGACCTCCTCGCTGCCGGTGTCGGGCACGCTGTCGATGACGAACTGCCGCTCGCAGCGGGGGCACTCGAAGACTTCCGGGATCATGGCTCTGGATTCAAAGTCTACTCTCGGCCGCCCCGGAGCCCGTGTGATTTTCCTGCGGCCCCCGGCGCCGAAAGCCCGTACAATGCACCGAGGTCCGCCTTCGGCGGGCCCACCCGGCGACCGCCTCGCGGCCCGGCGGAATTGCGACCTCATGAAGCTCCTCGTCGTCGTCGGCACGCGCCCCGAGGCCATCAAGATGGCGCCGGTCATCCGCGGCCCTCCGGGCGGCGCCGGAGGCGCGCGTGGTGCGTGTGCGCGACCGCGCAGCACCGCGAGCTGCTCGACCAGGTCTTCGCCCTCTTCGGTCTGAGCCCGACATCGACCTCGACCTGATGCGCCCCGACCAGACGCTCAGCGACCTCACCGCGCGCGTCCTGGCGGGCCTCGACGCCGGTGCTCGCGCGCGAGCGCCCGACTGGCTCCTCGTGCAGGGCGACACGACGACGGCGATGGTCGCGGCGCTCGCGGCCTTCTCACCGGCGCGTGCGCGTGGGGCACGTCGAGGCGGGCCTGCGACCGGCGACCTCGACGCACCCTTTCCCCGAGGAGATGAACCGCCGAGTCGTCGACCTCGTCTCGGATGCGAACTTCGTTCCCACGCGCCGAGCCGCGCGCGCGCTCGCGGCCGAGGGCGTCCCGGCGGAGAAGATCTTCCTGACCGGCAACACCGTCGTCGACGCGCTCGAGGAGATCGCGAGCCGCGAGGGCGACGTGCCGGAGGAGGACCTCGTGCTCATCACCGCGCACCGGCGCGAGAGCTTCGGCGAGCCGCTCGAGCGTGTGGTCCGCGCGATCGGCCGCGCTGCCGCGCGTTTCCCGGCGACGCGGTTCGTCCACGTCATCCACCCGAATCCGAACGTCAAGAACGTCGTCCGCCGACGACGCGCCTTCCCCAACGTGACGCTCTGCTCGTCGAGCCCCTCGACTACCCGGCGCTCGTGCGCCTGATGCGGCGGGCGCGGCTGATCCTCACGGACTCGGGCGGGATCCAGGAGGAGGCGCCGACCTTCGGCAAGCCCGTGCTCGTCCTGCGGGAGAAGCACCGAGCGCCCCGAGGGGGTCGAGGCCGGCCTCGCCCGCCTCGTCGGGACCGACGAGGAGAGGGTCTTCGCCGAGGCGTCGGCCCTGCTCTCCGACGGCGCCGCGCGGCGGCGCGATGTCCGGCCGCAATCCCTACGGCGACGGCCGGGCCGCCGACCGGATCGCCGCGATCCTCCTGGGCCGGGCCTTCGAGCCATTCGTGCCGGAGGCGTGAGAACCTTGCGTCGATGAGGCAGGACTGGGAATCGGGGCTGCGCGGCCGGATCTACGCCCTGGGCCGGCGGCTCACGCCGCTGTCGTGGAGGCGGGCGCTGCGCCGGCGGATCCCGGCCGAGCGCCTTCTCGGCATCCGCAAGCCGGCGGTCGAGCACGCCTGGTCGGACCTCGCCCCGGGCCCGTCCGCCCGGGCCGCGACGACGTCGTCGTGCTGCCCGTGATCGCATGGAGCTACCGCCGCCAGCGGCCGCAGCAGCTCGCCGAGGCCCTCGCCCGCCGCGGGCGCCGGGTCTTCTACGGATCGGTGCGGGGCTGTGGCGAGCCGCTGGAGCCGGTGGGGCCGGGCCCGGCGTCACGCTCCTGCCTCTCGCCGGACCGCGCCGCGAGGACCTGCCGGAGAGGCGCCTGTCCGGCCGGACGCTCGCCCGCGCCCTCGACGGGCTCGAGGCCGCGCGCGAACGTTTCGGGCTCGGCCGCTCGGCGCTGCTCGTGCAGTCCCCGTTCTGGGCGCCGCTGGCCTCGGCCGTGAAGGAGCGCTTCGGCTGGCGCGTCCTCTACGACTGCCTCGATGCCCACGAAGGGTTCGCCACGAACCGTCCGGCCGTTCTGGCCGCCGCCGAGCGCGAGCTGGCGCAGGAGGCGGACCTCGTCCTGGCGACCTCCGAAACGCTCCGGCGCCGGATGGAGGGGTGGAACGCGTCCTGCCGCCTCCTCCCCAACGCCTGCGACTTCGAGCTCTTCGCCCCCGTCGCGCCGCCCCCCGCGGAGGGACCGCTGACGGTCGGCTACGTCGGCGCCGTCGACGAGTGGTTCGACGGCGAGCTGCTCGGCCGGCTCGCGGCGCTGTCCCCGGACTGGCGCTTCGAGATCGTCGGGGGCCGCGAAGGCCTCTCGGCCCCGGCGGGCCCCCGCGCGCCAACGTCGTGACCCACGGCGAGCGGCCCCACGCCGAGATGCCGGCCTTCCGGTCGCGCTTCCACGTCGAAATCATCCCGTTCCGGCTCTCGCCGCTGACCCACGCGACCGACCCCGTGAAGCTCTACGAGGCCGCGGCCTCCGGCCGGCCGGTCGTCGCGACGCCCATGGACTCGCTCCGGCCCTTCGCGCGCCGCGGCGTGGTCCGCCTCGCCTCCACGGCCGAGCAGTTCGTGCGCGAGATCTCGGCGGCGGCGGCCGAGGGCCCCGCGGCCGCCTCGCGCCTGCGCGCCTTCGCGCGGGAGAACACCTGGGACGTCCGCGCAGCGTCGCTCGATTCCTGGATCCTCAACCTGCCCCGGCCCCGTAGGATGGCGACCGTGAAGACCGCGGCGAGCCCTCCCCCGATCTACGACTCGGCGCGGCGGCGTCCGCGCTGGATCGAGGAGGCGGAAAACCTCTGGCGCTACCGGGGGCTCGTGCACGAGCTCGTCATTCGCGACATCAAGGTCCGGTACAAGCGCTCCGTGCTCGGGCTCGTCTGGACGATGCTCGCGCCCCTGCTGAACATGATCGCGCTGACGCTCGTCTTCTCGGCGATCTTGAGGACCGCGGTGGCGAACTACCCCGTCTACTTCATGGCGGGACAGATCTTCTGGGGATTCTTCTCCCAGACGTCCGTCTCCGCGGCCTCCCAGACCCAGGCCTCCAACGACCTCGCCCGGCGCATGTTCGTGCCGCGCTCGGTCTTCGTCGCGGCGGCCGTCGGCGGCGGACTCGTGAACCTGGTTCTCTCGCTGGCGCCCCTCCTCCTGATCGTCGCGGTCACGGGCTTTCCGCTGCACGCGACCTGGGCATTCCTGCCGATCTCGATCCTCATCCTCGCGATCTTCACGGCGGGCGTCAGCCTGCTGCTGTTCACCGTGACATCGCGCTTCGCCGACGTGCGCGAGATGTACACCGTGATCGTGCAGACCTGGTTCTTCCTGACGCCGATCGTGTACGAGCCCTCGATCGTCCCGTTCCAATACCGCGTGTGGCTGTCGCTCAACCCGATGTACCACCTGATCCAGGTGTTCCGGAAACCGATCTACGACGGCGTCCTTCCCTCGGCGGAGCTGGTGTACCTGTCCCTGGCCTTCTCCGTCGCGGTTCTCGTGACGGGATGGGTGTACTTCTGCCACCGCTCCGACGACCTGGCGTACTGGAGCTAGCGCCGTGGCACCAGGACACTCGTCGCAGATGCCCGCCATCCGGCTCGAGAACGTCTCCCTGCGCTACCGCGTCCCGAAGGAGCGGATCCGGTCGCTGAAGGAGTACGCCATCCGCCGCCTCCAGCGGCGCGTGACGTTCGACGACTTCGAGGCGTTGAAGGACGTCGACCTCTCGATCGAGCCCGGGGAGCGCGTGGGCGTCATCGGCAGAAACGGGGCCGGCAAGAGCACCCTCTTCCGGATCATCTCCCGGGTGCTGCCGCCCTCGACGGGCCGCGTCCAGGTGGCCGGTCGCATCGCGCCGATCCTGGAGCTCGGCCTCGGGTTCCACGGCGAGCTGACCGGCCGGGAGAACGTGATGCTGCAGGGGGCGCTGCTGGGGTTCTCCCGGGCGGAGACCCGCAAGCGCCTCGAGCGCATCGTCGCGTGGGCCGAGCTCGAGGATTTCATCGACGCCCCGGCCCGCACTTTCTCCACGGGGATGGCCGCGCGCCTGGCCTTCTCCGTCGCGACCGACGTCGACCCCGACATCCTCCTCGTCGACGAGGCCCTTTCGGTCGGCGACGAGAAGTTCCAGCGCAAGTGTCACGAGCGCATGCAGCGCTTCCACGGCCGCGGCAGGACGATGATGCTCTGCTCGCACTCCCTGTCCCAGATCCGGGACAACTGCGACCGCGTCCTCTGGCTCCACCACGGCCGGATCGTGCGCGACGGCGATGTCGCCTCGGTGACCGAGGCGTACCACCAGTGGTCGCTCGGCGAGACGGACGTGGTGGGGTAGCGCACCGCTCAACCGATAGGGCACCTGGGGTCAGACCCCCTCCGGCCGTCGGCTCGAGTCACCGACCGCCGAGAGCGGGGGTCAGACCCCGAAAAAAAGGGCCCGGCTTGCGCCGGGCCCTCGAACTCGAAGCGTTGCGTCTCAGAGATGCGGGATGTTGAACGCCTTCACCAGGAAGACCGCCATCTGACCGTTCGAGATGTTGGCGTCCGGGCAGTAGTTTCCGCCGCCGCAGCCCGCCGTCACGCCCGTCGCGGCCAGGTACTCGATGAAGTCGACCGCGAAGCCGCCCGGGCACGCCACGTCGTCGAAGACGCCCGTGCAGGCCGGAGGCACGAAGTCCGAGCCCTCGACGGCCTTCACGATGAAGACCGCCATCTGGGCGCGGGTGACGGCCTGGTCGGGGCAGTAGATGTCCGTGCCGCAGCCCGCGGTGATGGCCTCGTCGACGAGCCACTGGATGTAGTTCGCGTTGGAGCTCTGCTGGGTCACGTCGTCGAACGAGTTCTGGTAGGGCACGCCGAGGAAGTCGGAGCCGTTGACCGCCCGTCCGATGTAGCCGGCCATGTCGGCCCGCGTCACCACGCCATCGGGGCAGAAGTCGAAGCCGCCACAGCCGGTCATGATCCCCGCGCCCGCCGCGCCGTAGATGTAGGCCGCAAACTGGTTGGCGTCCGGCACGTCGGCGAAGCGCACCGTGAAGTTCACGGGCACCGCGTCGAGCGAGTAGGGCGAGCTGTTCTGGAACACGAGTTGCGCCTGGTGGAGGCCCGACAGCAGGCCCGCCGCGTCGAAGTTGACCGTGACCAGAAGGTCGCCGCCGGAGGGAACGTTACCCGACGTCGGATCCTCCGAGAGCCACGGGACGTCGTTCACGCACCAGTTGATCTCGCCCGACTCGACCTTGAAGATCTCCTGGAGGTTCTGCTCGACGTACCAGAGGTTGCCGTCGCAGTCGGCCTCGAGGCCGGCGGCGCCGAAGGGCGTCGTGGCCCGGACGCCTCCGTCCTTGATCGCGAAGGCGCCGATGATCTCGTACGTGCGGCTGTCGACCACCCAGATGTCGAACGGTCCGTCCGCGTTGTCGGCCACGTAGAGATGCTGGGAACGCGGATCGTAGGCCAGGCCGGAGATGCCGAGGCCGACGAAGCCCGCGTCGAGGAAGTTGCCTTCCTTGTCGAAGTGCCAGATGACGCCGTCGTTCCAGGAGCCCGAGTAGAAGGTGTCCGTGACCACGTCGTACGCCAGGCCGCGCTCGGAAGTCGGGAAGGCCGGACAGATGTTGTTGCCGGTGGGCGCCAGGGCCACCGGGTCGACCTCGTAGATGCAGGTGTCGACGCCGACGTTGACCCGCCACAGCATCCCGGTCCGGGAGTCGTAGGCGCCGTCGGCCGCGAAGACTTCGATCCAGCTGTTGTTGTCGATCGATTCGCCGGTCTGCGTGCCGTCGGAGGCGAGGTACTGGTAGTCGTAGTCGTCGCCGCCAGCGACCTCGAGGTTTCCGACCCAGAAGTTGTTTTCGTCGGTGTTGTACGAGATGCCCCAGCCGAAGGCCAGATCCGTCGGATAGGAGGCGAGGAGGTTGCCGGCCGCGCCGGTGGCCGCCGGCGGCGCCTGGGCGAGGGCCGGAAGCGCCGGGATGTCGCGGGCCGAACGGGCGTTGGTCTCGCCCTTGGGCACGCGCGCTCGAATGCCGCGCAGGAAGCTCTCGCTCGGGAGGGTCGCCGTTACCGGCGGCTGGTACGGGATGTCGAGCTCGCCGATCTCGACGGTGGCGTCGATCTGGCCGCTGTTGGTGATCGTCAGCGTCTCCTCGTCCGTGCCGCCCGGATCCGCCACGCCGTTGATGGGCGAGGGGGCCGCCGCGAGGCTCGCCGCGGGCAGGTGGAAGTCCTGCCGGACGACGTCGTTGAAATCGACCGCCGCCGTCTGGGCGTCGGTACCGTAGCTCGCGAGCGAAGCCTCCATCGGCTGCGACACTGCGCCCGAGAAGAGGATGTAGAAGCCGCCGGGTTGGTTCGGATCCTCCGGAACGTCGAAGGTCGTGGTCGAAGTGTCCACGCCGGCCGTTTCGGTGAAGGCCACCGTGGCGCCCGCCAGGCCGGCGTCCGTGTTGAGGTCGAACACGTTGCCGACGATCAGACCGCCCTCCTGCACGTCGCAGGCGGCGGCGCCGATCTCGATGTTGTCGACCTGCCACCACCAGGCGAAGAAGCCCTGGTAACGCCACCGGACCCGGACGTCGGCCTGGTTGGCCGCCTCGGGCATCGCGGCGCCGATGGTGGCCGGCCCGAAGATGCTCTCGACGTCCAGGTGGAGGGCGTTGATCCAGGTCGTCCCGCCGTCGATGCTGTAGTCGACGTCGCCCTGCTGACCGCAGCACGAGACGTACTCGGTGGCGAAACGAACGAACGGATAGAGCACCCCCGTCAGGTCGATGGAGGGCGTGATCAGCGACGTGTCGTCCGTGACGAAACCGTCACAGTTGCTGTTCCCGAGAGCGTACGGCCCGACTCCGCCCGTGTCGTTGCCGGGGAAGAAGCCGCACGGATCGGCGTCGTCGAAGATGATCCAGGGCTCGCCGCCATCCTCGGAGTCGTTCGTGATCGACCAACCCGGCGGCAGCGTGCCCCCGTCGAACGACTCGCTGAACTCGATCTCGGACTTGCCCGGAACGTATCCCGGCTCGGTGCAGACGACGCCGTTGACGGTCAGGGACGCGTCGTACACGATGTCGGCGCCGGCCGTCGTGATCGTGTCCCGAACCTCGTTGTACCCTTCGCCGACCGCGTCGATCGAGACGGTGTAGTCGATGCCGTCGAACAGGAGCCCCGAGTAGTCGCCGGTCACCGGGTCCGTGAACAGGACCAGCGGGTCGGTCGACTCCGAGGTGAACTCGAGGCGCGCGTAGAGGTGCCAGCCCCCGCCCGAGCCGTCAGTCACTTCGCCCGAGATGGCCACCTGAGGGGCGCCCTTGGGCTGCATCCGCCCGCGCGGGGTCGCGCCCGCGAATTTGCGGGGAGCGGGGACGGCCTGCGCGGCCGCCGTTCTCTTCTGGTTCTGCGCCACCCAGGGCGACCTGGCCCGCGCACCCTGCGCGGAAAGAAGCACGGACGCGCCGCTCAGAGCGATGCACGCTCCGACGGCGACGATCCAGGCCGAGAGCCTTTTCACCGAGAACCGGTGCATTGTCGTCCCTCCTTAAAAAAAGTATGGAACCCCGAAATCCTCAGAGTCCGTAGAGACTCAAACCGAACGTCTTGACCAGGAACACCGCCATCTGCTGCCGCGCGACCTGGTTGCCCGGGCAGTAGTTCCCGCCGCCGCAACCGGCCGTGACGTTGCGCGCGACGAGCTCGTAGATCCACGGGGCGAAGGGGCTCGAGCACGGGACATCGCCGAAATCCGCCGTCGTGCAGGCCGGGGGCACGTACGCCGAGCCCTCGGCCGTCTTCAGGAGGAAGACCGCCATCTGCTGGCGCGTCGTTGGATCGGCGGGACAGTAGTTCGTGCCGTCGCCGCAGCCGGCCGTCACGCCGCGCGCCGCGAGCTCGTTGATCCAGGGCGCGAACGGGCTCGTGCACGGCACGTCGAGGAAGACGGGCGTGTCGCACACCGGGGGCATGTAGCCCGAGCCCTCGGCCGCCTTCAGGAGGAAGACCGCCATCTGCTGGCGGGTGACGGTGTCCGTCGGGCAGAACGTCGTCCCGTCGCCGCAGCCGGCCGTGACGCCGTTGTGGAGGACCGTTTCGACGCTCGGGTAGAAGTTGCTGCCGGAGGGGACGTCGGTGAAGCTGCCGCCGACGTGGAGCATCCAGGTCTTCTGCGCGAGCGGAGGTCCCTGCGGCGCCGACGCCGGATTGAGGGATTCCGTGATCGACGCGTCCCAGTGCGTGGCCGGCCGCGTCGCCGCCGTGATGCTGACGCCATAGCAGTCCGAGCAGGACGCGGATTCCGTCGGATTGAGCGTGTCGTAGGCGCCGGCGGCGTCGAGCAGGTCGTAGGTGGGACCGGCCGGACCGCCGAAAGCCGATGCCGCGCCGTTTAGTGCCACGGCGTTCAACCCCGTGTTCGCCCAGCTCGGCGAGATCACGGCCGTTTCGTCGACCTCGAGAATGCCGTTGCCCGCCCCGTCGACCGCGAGTCCCGCCGGTCCCACCTGCGTCGCCTGCGAACAGTCGTCGCTGTGGCCGTCGGGCACCTGGAGGTAAAAGTCCGTGATCGTGACCTCGTCGAAGTCGAAGCCCGTGCGGTGGTCGAGCTCGTCGGTGCCGTAGTTGATCTGGAGATGGGCCGGGACGTCCGTGAAGGCGCCTCCCGCGTTCAAGGCGGCGGAAGTCCAGTTGGTCTGGAACCAGTTGGCCGGGAAGCCCGGCGTCGTGCCGTTCCACCCCGCCTGGCCGCCCGTGCCGCACGTCCCGTTGGCCGAGCCGTTGGCCACGTTGTAGGGCCGGCCGCTCGAGGGCGCGACCACCGTGCGGACTCCCGTCGCCGCCTCGACGAGGCTGACGTTGGCGCGGTCGTAGGGCGCGTCGGTCGTCGGCTCGATGTCGTAGCGCACGTACATCGAGAGGGTCGAGGCGTCCGTGAGCACGATGATGGGCGACTGGACGACGTCGCAGACGAACGCCGTGTTCGACGAGGACGACATGTGCGCGGTCGTTCCGTCGGCCCCGCTGCCGAGGAGCCTGTTGAAAATGCCCGACGTCGTGATCCAGCCCTCGCGCCCGGGCTCGAAGCCGAAGGTCTGTGTCGCCGTGAGGGCCAGATCGCTCTCGGTCTGTCCGAAGGAGATCATCTGGGACCGGGTCTCGGCGCCGAGCTCGTCGGCCGTGATCTCGACCAGGAAATCCGTCTGACCGTCGTAGGTCAGGCCCTGCGGGACCACCTCGAAAAAGCCCGGGGCGACGGTGCAGGTGGCCATCGTGGCCGCGATCGGCGCCGGAAGCGGCGTGAGGATCGTGGAGAGCGGATGCGTGACGGCGGTGATCGAGACGATCCGGACGTTCGTCAGGTCGCCCAAGCCGATGTTGTTGACGCCGAACGACACCGTGGCGGTCTCGCAGTTGTCGAGGAACGGATCGCCGTCGCCGCCCGTGAAGGCCGGCCGACCCGCGAAGGCGAGGTTGGCGCCGGCGACCGGCTCGGCCTGGGCGCAGTCGCTCATGGGTCCGAAGCAGGCCTCGTTCGAGCCGACCGGAACGACGCTGTAGGAATACGTCCGGCCGTTCGAAAGGCCCGTGTCGACGAACGAGAGCTCGGAGGTGCTGGCGATGATCGCCTTGCCGAAGCTGCAGCCGTCGATGCCGTCGCCGCGATAGACGAGGTAGCTCGAGGCGTCCGCGACGGCCGTCCAGGTGACCTCGATGCCGCGATCCCGGCCGGCGAGCGTGACGACCGGCGCGTCGGCGGGGGCGCCGGCGCAGCCGCTGTCGACGGGGGCGGGCGTCGCGCAGTGGATCTCGTGGCGCTCGAAGGCCGCCCGAATGGCGGTCATGTGCGGCGTTCCGTCGGTCAGATTGCCGTTGTCGTCGTCGACGGCGAGCAGGTTCAGGTAGCCGCCCGTCGCCGAGCAGCCGCCGCCGACCGAGCAGGTGTACCAGGCGCCGATGGGCTGGGCGCCGAGGAAGGCGAGCCGCGTCGCGGTCTCGTGGGCCCGCTGCGGGTCGTAGTTGAAGGGCGCCGCCGTCAGGTCGCGGGTCTTCAGGTCGAAGAGCGCCTCCGCCGCGACCATGCCCTCGCAGTGAGTCTCGCGGTTGCACGGGCCGACCGATCCGATGGCCGGGCAGGCCGTGGCGCCGCCCGGCCCGGCGCACTGGACGTCGGTGAAGCCGTTCAGGATCCAGCTGATCGTATGGGGCGCGTCGCAGCGGTGGTTCATGAAATCGATGTCGCGCACGCCGGTGCAGCCGGTCTGCGGCGTCCCGTCGCAGACGTCGCCGTAGCCGTCGCAGGTCTGGTTGATGAAGAAGCCGCGGCCGACGCAGGAGGTGTCCAGGCGCAGCAGCGCGTAGATGTCCGCGATCGCCTCGCCGGGGCCGGCGATGTTGGGATTGACGCCGTTGTTGTCCATCCCGTGGCCCCACTCGTGGTCGAAAATCGCCGCGATCTCTCCCGTGTTGCGGCACCCGCCGCCCGAACGGAAGAAGTTGACCGTTCCGGTCCAGTTGGCGTTGCAGGTCTGCTGGATGTTCATGTTCGCGATCAGCTGCCCGCGCACCCAGTGCCGCCGGGGTCCGAGGCCGGCAAGTACCCGCGCGCCTGCTCGGCGATCCGGTTGAGCTCGTAGTAACCCGACCGGCTCGACTTCGTGTCACCGGCCGAATGGCCCGGGGGGCACGACGCAGTCGGTGGCTCCCGCCGTCGGGCCCGATCCGAGCTCGATGCCGGAGGTGCCCGTCTCGTTGATCGCGCCGCAGGTGTCCTGGATCTTGATGAAGAGCCCGTTCAACGCGGTCGCGATCGAGCCGGGGATGCAACCCAGGTTTCCGCCCACGTCCGTGTACTGCGTCACGCCGTCGACCGTGTAGTCGACGAAGGACATCGGCCAGCTCGTCCTGCTCGATCCCGTCGGGAGGCCGCTGGTCGTTGGAGACGGGGTAGACGCCGCCCGTGATCTGGCCGTCGGAGTACTGGTTGCGGTCCTCGAAGGCGAAGAGCGTGCCGTTGGCGGCGTCGACGAGGCCCTCCCAGGTGCCGATGTCGTCGTCGACCTTCACGAGCACGGACCAGGCCAGCCGATACGCGATCGCGCCGCCGGTCGCCATGGGGATGAGCTCGAGCTCCGGCTCGCGCAGCTCGTTCGACACCGAGAACGGGCGGACGTGCGCGGCGACGGCGGCGCGCGCGGCGTCCGCGGCAACGGAGGGGACCCGCGAAACATCGACGTCGCCCCACCTGGGCAGGCCGAGCAGGATGAGGTTGCCGTGCTTGATCGCCGCCCCGATCGCATTGTCCCGGACCGGTACGCCGTCGACGACGCGCGGAACGTGCACGAAGGCCAGCGTGCCCTTGTCGTAGACCCCGATCCGCGGGGTGGCCGCGAGCTCGTTCAGGTCGATCCCGAGGTCGCGCTCGTGAGCCCGGAGGTAGGACTTCAGCGCGTTCCAGATCTCGTCCTGGAGCTCGGCGTCGCTGCCGGGGGCCCCCGCCGCCGAGGTCCACGCGAGGCTGTTGCCGACGCCCTTGCCCGGAATCAGCGGGCGGCTCAGGATGAGCGAGGTGACCCGTCCCGTGCGCGAGTCGAAGAAGATCGAGCCGTCGGCGACGCCGAAGGCCGGCAGCGCGGCTCGGAAGATCTCGACTCTGTCGGCGCTGACCTGCTGCAGGGTCTCGGTGACCTCGGGTACGTAGAGGTCGGGGTGACGGAACATCCTCTCGCGAACCGGACTCGATTGCGGCATCACCTGGGCCGTCGCCACGGCCAACGCTCCAACCCACACGAACAGAGCCACGCCGAGGCTCCGGGCCTTGAGAGTCATGACGCTCCTTTGTCGATGGGTGCGGACGGGGACCTCCGGCTGGTTGGAATCCAATCGAGTCTCGGTCGAGCCCTCCGTTGTCGAATCCGGAAAATCGGGAAAAGCCTATCTCCAGTTTCTCGGGGTTTCCAGAAGAAACTAACGCTGGCCCGCGAGAAGCCGCCGGGCGTCCTCTCCCGAGGGTGTCCCCCCTCCGAGCTCGGCGGCCTTCTCGAGGTACGGCCGCGCGGTGGCGCTCCTTCCGGCTGTGAGCAGGAGTTTCCCCAGGTGCAGGAACGCTCGCGGATCCTCGAGGCCGAGCGCGGCGGCCTTTTCAAAACGTTGGATCGCCTCGCCGGTCCGGCCCTGCCTCTCGGCGGCCTCGCCGGCGACCCACCAGGCCGCCGCGAACGTCGGCAGAAGCCGGGCCGCCTCTCGCGCGTGCCGCTCGGCGCCCGCGGGGTCGCCTCCCGAGAGCTCGATCTGAGCGAGGCGCGCCAGGAGTGCGCCGCTGTGGGTTCCGGCGGCTTCACTTTCGCGAAGGACGCGCTGCTCTTCCCCTGGCGGTCCTGTCCGGGCTGCGAGCTCCGCCAGACCGAGCCAGGCCGGGGCAAGGCGCGGATTGAGCTCGAGGGCCGCGCGAAAGGCGGCCCGGGCCTCCTCGAGGCGCCCGGCCTGGAGGCAGAGCCGCGCGAGCTGGAGATGGAGGAAATCGAGGCCGGGGTTCAGCTCGAGCGCCTGACCCACGGTTTCTATCGCCTTGCCGGTCTGGCCAGCCGCCGCCTGAGCCTCCGCCAGCCGTACGAGAAACGGCACGTTGTCGGGGCTCCGCTTGACCAGTCCCTCGAGCCGCTCGAACGCCTCCCGGGCCTTCCCCTGCCGGGTCAGAGACTTGGCTTCTTCGAACTCGTCGAGCATCCGGATTCCGTCCTTGGGGTCGATCGACCCCGCCCGCCCGCTCGCGCCGGAGAGATAGCCGAGCTGCCGGAGCGACGCGGCGAGATCCGCCGACTCCGGCGCCGGCGCGCCCTTTCGAGCGGCCCGGTTGACGTCGGCCACGGCGTGCTGAAGGCGGCGCACCGCTTCCGCCTCGCTTCCCCAGAGGTTCCGGCTCTCGGCCGGATCGGCGAGGAGGTCATAGAGCTCCGGGCGGGGCGCGGCGATGAAGCGAAACCGCGAGTCCGTGGCCGCGGCGAGCGGGCTCCACCCGTACGCCGAGGCCGGCATGTCCGTCTCGCTGTAGACGAGGGCGCTCACATCGGCCGGCGCGGGAAGGCCCGGTCCGAACGAGGCCGCGTCGCCCGGGAAGCCGGCGAGGCCGAGCAGCGTCGAGGCGAGGCCGCGGGTGCCCGCCGGAGACGCGATCACGCCGCCGCGCGCCACACCGGGTCCCGAGAGAATGAGCGGCACCTCGAGCGAGCCCCGGTACAGGAAGACGCCGTGCTCCTTCTCCCCGTGCTCGCCGAGCATCTCGCCGTGGTCGCCGACGACCGCGACGAGGCGCCGCCCGGCTCCCGGCAGCCCGGCGAGCAACCGCCCCACTTCGCGGTCCACGTAGGCGATCTCCCCGGCGTAGCGGCGCGCCGCGGCCGCCCCGGGGGAGCTGCCCGGGGGCTCGTACGGCGCGTGCGGGTCGTAGTAATGGACCCAGAGGAAGTAGGGCCTGCCCGCCGGCAGCTTCGACGCCCACGCGAGGGCGGCGCCCGTAACGGCCGCGGCGTCCCGCTCCGGATAGCCCTGCTCGCCGATCTGCTCGGCGACCATCGCATCGTCGTAGGCGTCGAACCCCCGGGCCAGGCCGAACCGGCGGTCGAGGACGCGCGAGGCGACGACCGCCCCGGTGGCGTAGCCCCGGCGGGACAGCGCCGCCGCGAGCGTCGGCACGTCCGGCGGCAGCGACGCCACGCCGTTGTCCCGCACGCCGTGGCCGGGAGGATCGAGGCCCGTCATCAGGCTGCAGTGCGCCGGCAGGGTCAGTGGCGAGGGGGTCAGGGCGTTCGCGTACCGGGTCCCCGACCGGGCCAGGACGTCGAGGTTCGGAGTCAGGGGCCTTCCGTCCTGCCGGCTTCCGACGCGGTCCGCTCGCGTCGTATCGAGTGTGATGAGGACGATCGACGGCGGGGCGCCGCCCGAGAGAAGTGTCGAAGCCAGCAGAGCCGCCGCCGCGTGCATCGAGCCGCTGACGATAGCAGGGGTCGGGGTCAGGTCTTGCCTTTTGCCTTTTGGCTTTGGCTTGGCACAGTCGGGGGGTCAGACCCCCTCCGGACGTCGGCTCACACGAAGAGCCCGGCTCCGAGCGGGGTCAGACCCCGGAAGAAGCCGGGGGGGTCAGACCCCGAAAACAAAAGGGCCCGGCTTGCGCCGGGCCCGAGAGAACCTGGAGAACCGCCGATCAGAGGTGCGGGACGTTGAACGCCTTCACCAGGAAGATCGCCATCTGACCGTTGGTGATGCTGGCGTTCGGGCAGAAGTTCCCGCCGCCGCAGCCGCCCGTGACGCCCTGGATGAAGAGGTACTCGATGAAGTCGACCGCGAAGCCGCCCGGGCACGGCACGTCGGCGAAGACGCCCGTGCAGGCCGGAGGCACGAAGGCCGCGCCCTCGGTGGCCTTGACGATGAAGACCGACATCTGGGCGCGGGTGTTCGGGTTGTTCGGACAGTAGATGCCGGTGCCGCAGCCGGCCGTGATGCCGTCGTCCACGAGAGCCTGGATGTAGTTGGCGTTGGGCGTCTGCTGAGAGACGTCGCTGAAACCGCCCAGGTACGGCGAGCCGAGGTAGTCGGCCCCCTTCATGGCGCGCTCGATGTAGCCGGCCATGTCGGCACGGGTGACGACGCCGTCGGGACAGAAGTTGTCCGCCCCGCAGCCCGTCATGATGCCCGCGCCCGCCGCGCCGTAGATGAACGCCTCGAACTGGTTGGAATCCGGCACGTCGAGGAATCGAACCGTGAAGTTGACCGGGACCGGGGGTACCGGGTTCGGCGTGTCCGTCCGGATGATCAGCTGCGCCTGCCGCAGGCCCGGGTTCAGGCCGGTGGAGTCGTAGGTGACCGTGACGTCGAGCGTGCTGCCTCCGCCCCCGGCGGACCCGGCGGCGACCGTGCCCTCGGTCGGATCCTCGGAGAGCCAGGTCACCTCGTTGACGCACCAGTTGGTTTCGCCCGATGCGACCAGGTAGATCGTCTGCGTGTTCTGGTCGATGACCCACAGGTTGCCGTCGCAGTCCGGATCGATGCCGGCGCCGCCGAACGGCGTGATGACCGGCGAGCCGTTCTCCTTGATCGTGAAGAAGCCCGTGATGTTGTAGGTCGCGGCATCGATGATCCAGACGTCGATGCCGCCCCCGGCGTTCTGCATCGCGTAGAGGTTGCCGGAGCGCGGGTTGTAAGCCAGGCCCGAGACCGGGATGCCCACGCCGGCCCCGTCGAGGATGTTGCCGCTCGTGTCGAAGTGCTGAATGGCGAGGTCGTTCCAGGAGCCGGCCCAGAAGGTGTCCGTCACCGGGTCGTACGCAAGACCGCGCTCCGACGTGCCGAAGTCCGGGCAGATCCTGTTGCCCGTGGCAACGTGGTTGACCGGATCGAGCTCGTAGATGCAGGTGTCGGCGCCGACGTTGACGCGCCAGAGCATGCCCGTCCGGTGGTTGTAGGCGCCGTCGGCCGCGAAGACGTCCACCCAGGTGGTGTCGTCGATGGTGTTGCCCGTCTGCGCACCGTCGGCGGCGTTGAACTCGTAGTCGAGGTCGTCGCCTCCGCCGGCGGCGATGTTCGAGATCCAGAAGGTGCCGGCGCCGGTGTCCGAGGCGACGCCCCAGCCGAACGTGAGGTCCGAGGGATAGGACGCGATGACCGTGCCGCCCGCCGCTTCGGGAGCGTCGGGCGGTCTGCGGGAGACCCTGCGTGCTCCGGGCCTTGTCCTGGCTCTTGGGAATGCGTGCCAGCGCCGCCGCGATCAAGTCCTTGTCGGCGCGCGGCCGGTTGAGCGGAGCCGGCGTCGCGGGGCATGTCGAGCTCGCCGATGACGAAGCTCGCCGGGGCCGAACCGGTGTTGGTCAGGGTCAGGATCTGCTCGTCCGTGTCGCCCGGGTCCGCCCGCCCGTTCAGAGGAGCCGGCGCGGCCGAGAGGACGCCCGAGGGCAGCGCGAAGTCGAGGCGCTGGGTCGCGTTGGGAACGACCAGCGTGCTCTTCTGCACGGAGCCGTAGAGAGGCAGGGACGCCTCGAACTGCTGGTTGCCGGACTCGGCGAAGAGGATGTAGAAGCCGTCGCCCTTGCCGGGGGCGTTGAAGGTCTGCGTCTGGCCGTCGTCGGGCAGGTTCTTGACCGTGGCGCCGTTCAAGCCCTGGCCGGTCTCCAGGCTCGTGACCTTGCCGATCACGAGACCGCCGGAACCGACGTCACACGTAGCGTTGCCGAGAATGACGTTGTCGACCTGCCACCACCAGGCGAAGAAGGCGTCGTAATAGTGGAAGCGGGCCTTGACGTCGGCCTCGCCCGCCGCGAGCGACGTGATGTCGATCGACTCGACGCGCGGTCCGCGCGCATCCGCCGTTTGCTGCCAGACGTTGGTCCAGGACGTGCCGCCGTCGACGCTGATGTCGACGTCGGCGACGTCCACGTCGTAGTGGCGGTAGTCGGAGTTGAAGCGGATCTGCGCCGCCGAGAGGCTGGACATGTCGACCGAGGACGTGACGAGGGACGTGTCGAGGGAGACGAAGCCGGCGCAGTCGCTGTTGACGACGGCGTAATAGCCCGTGCCGCCGGTCAGGTTGCCCGCGAAGTCGCCGCAAACCGGATCGGGACCGATGTTGATGTACCAGGTGTCGTTGCCCGTCTCGTTGGTGATCTCCCATCCGGCCGGGAGCCCGCCGCCCTCGAAGCCTCTCGTTGAGGCCGTCGATGTTGAGCGTGTAGCCCGGGGCGTTGCAGACATCCGCGTCGACGAGGAGCGTCCAGTTCTTCACGAGGCCGCCCGGCGCGTTGAGCAGGGGCGCGGGAAGATCGACCGTCCCGCCTCCCGGGCAGGTAGCCCGGCCCGACGGACGTGATCTGGAAACGTGTAGGTCAGGCCCTGGACGAGAACGATGCTGTAGTAGCCGGTCACCGGGTCGGTCTGGATGTTGAAGGTCGGCGCGCCCGGCCCGGTGATCTTGATGTTCGCGTAGAGCGGCCAGCCGCCGCCGGAGCCGTCCTTCACGGTGCCGTTGACCTCGATCGAGGGCGCGCCGCGAGCTCGAAGTCCTGGATCGTGTCGCCGCCGTCGGTGACCTCGACGTCGGTGGCGCGGCCGGGATGTAGCCGTACTTGGACGCCGTCATGTCGTAGGTCCCGACCGGGAGCGTGATCGAGTACTCACCGGAGGCATCCGTCGTCGCCGGCCGCAGAGCCCGCCGTGACCTTGACGCCCGCGATCGGATTGGTTCCGTCGGTGACCGTGCCCGAGATCGTGCCCTGGCCCGGGGCCAGGCAGCCCGGGTACTTGAACGAGCCGACGCGCGTGTTCCAGTCGAAGCTGCCGGTCTGACCTGGTAGTACTCCTGGGTGTACCAGAAGGTGCAGTCGTCGATCGGGTCGACCGACATCGAGCTGTAGTCGCCCCAGCGCGGAGGTGCTCGACTGGCTGCCGGCGCCCGCGACGAAGATGTCCTCGGCGCCCATCGTGCCGAGCGGATCGCCCTCGAGCCGGCCCGTGATGGCGATCGAGGGGTACATCGACTCCGACGAGATGCTGTAGCCGAGGGCCATGTTGCCGTTGGCGTCCTGGGCGATCGAGCCCATCCACCGGTGGTTCGTGTCGGGCGAGAAGGTGCCCTGCTGGTGGATGACCGGCGGACTGCCGCCGCCGTTGCCGAGCGGCCGTGCCTCCCGGGTTCCGGATCTCGTACCAGCGGATGCCGGCGATCCCGTCGCCCGCGTCGACCGTGTGGTTGGTGACGAGCGACTCGTGGTCCCCGAAGTTGCGGTAGGCGAGCCGGAACATCGTCGCCTGCGAGAGCGTCTCGAGAAGCTCGGGCGAGTCGAGCTGGGGCACGCACTGGTCGCGGAAGCTGCCGCAGACGGGCGTCGCGAAGGGCGCGACCGCACCTCGACGGGCCGGTGAAGGTGCTGTTGGCGGGCGTGGCGAAGTCCGCGTGGAACTGCCAGATCAGCAGCCGCTCGGGCGCGACCTGGTAGGTCACGAAGTAGTTCGGCGCCCCGGCCGGCGGCGGGGTCGAGCCGTCCATGTCCGAGGGCAGGACGCCGCCCTCCGATCGCCGGTGTTGAACTCGATCATCGACGCGGGCTGGCCGTCGAGCATCGCGGCGCGGTCGAACGCGATCGCTCCGCCCTGGAAGCCGCCGCCGAACACGTCGAAGCCGTTGAACGTCATGTAGTAGCCGTCGGGCCACACGCCGAACTTCGGATAGTCGTTGAGGTAGCGTGTCCGGCAGCTGGAACTGCGTACTGGTAGTAGGCGCCCGTCGGGTCGTCGGTGACGGAGACGGCCACGCACTGGACGTAGGGCGGGCCGGGGAACGCCGGAAACGCGAACTGGCTGACGAACCAGCGGTCGGCCAGCTGGTCGTAGAGGACGATCGGATCGCCGTCGTTCTGCGTCTCGCAGATGCCGCCGAAGCCCTGCCAGAACGCGTTGCCGGGAAGGGGCCCGAGGGCGATGTTGCCGTCCCTGTCGTACATCGTGACGATCAGGTTGATGTACTGGACGTAGTGGTTCGGGCCGATGTCGCCGTTGGTGTCCGGCGGCGCGACCTGGAAACCGATCCGGTCGGCGTTGTCCTGGCTCGCTGCCGCCCTCGAACTGGCCGAGCTCGCCGGGCGTCGTCAGGCCGAAGCGCCGCTGGACCACCGTGTCCGTGGTGCCGGGCCGCGAGCCTTTCGCCGGCAAGCTGCTTGTTCTTGACCTCGCGCGGCGGCTGAGGAGCGACGGGCCCCGTCATCTGGTAGTCGCGCAAGGGCGCCGACTTGCCGTTCTTCACCGAGAGTCTGACCTTGGGCACCTGTCCGGCCTGCCTGCGCCGCGAAGAGCGCGGAAGTCCCGGCCAGGAAGAAGCCGACCGAGACGATGAAGGCCGAGAGCCTTTTCGCCGAGCTCCGGTACATGCCGTCCTCCGTTTTTAAAGCGAAACTTCTGGGAGAATCGTGAGAACTATTCCACCTCGTAAGTTTGGGTGTCAACTGGAAACTGGGAGCGACGGAAAGGGGCGCCGTCGGGCGCCCCTCGGTGAGGACTCGGGATCGAACGAACCGGCTCTACGGCAGCGGCAGCTCGAACGTCTTCGTCAGGAAGATCGCCATCTGCGCGCGCGTCACCGGGTTCGACGGGACAGTAGTTGCCGCCGCCGCAGCCGCCGGTGATCGCGCGGGCCGGCCAGGTCCTCGATCCACGGATCGAAGATGCCTCCCGTGCAGGGCACGTCCGCGAACACGACGCCGGTGCAGGCGGGCGGTGTGTACGACGGTCCCTGGTTCGTCTTGAGGAGAAAGGCCGACATCTGGGCCCGCGTCACGGCGCCGGCCGGGCAGTAGTTGCCTCCCCCGCAGCCGCCCGTGATCCCGCGGCCGGCCAGGTCCTCGATCCACGGGTCGAAGATGCCGCCCGTGCAGGGCACGTCGCGCGAAGAAGGCGCCCGAGCAGGGCGGCGGGACGTAAGTCGAGCCCTCCGAGGCCTTGAGCAGGAAGACCGCCATCTGGGCGCGGGTCGTCGTGTTCGTCCGGACAGTAGATCCGAGGCACCGCATCCGCCCGTGACGCCGGCGTCGAAGACGGCCTGGATGTAGGCGTAGGCGAAGTGCTCGATCGGAACGTCGAGGAACGTCGGGTTGATGTTGATCGTCCGCGGCGCCGAGGTGCCGCCGCCCGGCGCCGGCGAGAAGACCGTGACCAGGGCGCTGCCGGCCGCGAGGATGTCGGCGGCGGGGATCGGCCGCAGTGACCCTTGCCGAGGACACGAAGGTCGTCGGCCGGTCCGAGCCGTTCCAGCGGACGACCGACCCGTAGACGAAGCCCGCTCCGTCGACCGCCAGCTCGAAGTCCGGGTCGCCGGCGATCACGGCCGACGGGACGAGGCCCGAGGCCGCCGGAGAGGGGTTCGGGGTCGGGGTCAGCTTGTAGACGGACCCGTCGTGCTTGGCCAGGTAGAGCTCCCCGGCCGCGTCCTCGCCCCAGCCCGAGATGTTGTAGGTGCTGTCGGTAAGCTGGGTGGCGCTCCAGGAGCCGTCGCCGGCCTGCGACGCCCCGCCAGATCCGGCCGGTGCAGTAGTCCCCATACAAGTATGTCCCGTAGAGGCCGGGGATCGCCGTGCCCCGGTAGCGGAAGCCGCCGGTCACCGAGCAGCCCTGGCCGTGGTCGTACTCGAGGATCGGCAGGTCAGCGACCCGTCGTCGCAGCCGCTCGAGGGGTTGTAGCAGTGGAACCCCTCCATCAGCCGCCAGCCGTAGTTCTCGCCGCCGCCCGGTGCCGGCCGGCGTGAAGTCGATCTCCTCCCACGCGTTCTGGCCGACGTCGCCGATCAGGAGGTCGCCGGTCTCGCGGTCGAAGCTGAAGCGCCAGGGGTTGCGCAGGCCGTAGGCCCAGATCTCGTCGCAGCCGGCGGCCGCCCACGAACGGGTTCGACGGCGGGATCGCGTAGGGCGCCGGCGTCGGCCTGCCCGCAGGGCACCGCGCCGACCCGTTGACGTCGAGGCGCAGGAGCTTGCCGAGCAGGTAGTTCTTGTTCTGGGCGTTGTTGGGCGGATCGCCGCCCGAGCCGCCGTCGCCGGTGCCCATGTAGAGGTAGCCGTCGACCGGGCCGAACGCGAGCTGGCCGCCGTTGTGGTTCGACGTTGGTCGGGTGCGGCACCACGAGCAGGATCTGGGCCGACGCCGGCGTCGGCGACGTCGGGGTTGCGCCGAGACCTGGTAGCGCGCGAGCGTGATGTCGCCGGGCGTCGGCGAGGTCGTCGGTGTAGTAGACGTAGAAGAAGCCGTTCGGCCCGTAGTCCGGATGGAAGGCCATCGAGAGCAGGCCCTGCTCCGAGCCGTCGGAGGTCAGGCGCGCCGATGTTCAGGAACGGCGTCGGCAGCAGCGGTGCCGTTCTTGACGATGCGGATCGTCCCGCCCTGCGACACGATGAAGAGGCGGCGACGCGTCGCCGGCGCGTGCGTGACCTGGACCGGCTCGGAGACGCCGCGTCGGTCACCAGGGTGAACGTGATCCCGGCGTTGCCGCCGAGCGGCGCCACGTCGATCGACCACTCCGGCCCGGCCGGCGAGCCGCCGAAGCGGCGCTGCCCGTCGGACGGCCCGCCCGCGGCCCCCGAGGCGTCGCCGATCAGCGTCGCCCGTGGCCTCGTCGAGGTGGTACAGCGCGGCGGTGTCGGCGTCGGCGGTGAAGGGGCTGCGCGGCCGCGTGAAGCCGCTCGTGTAGCGCAGCACCTTCGAGAGGCGGATCTCGTCGAGAAAGCCGTCGTACGAGGGATAGAGCACGGGATCGGCGTCGTGCTTCTCGGCGCCGAAGACGAGGAACGGGTCGTTGGGGGCCGCCGGGGTCGCGTCGTCCGGATAGGAGACGTCGCCGTCCGGCCCGTCGCCCTCGGCGTCGAGGATGCCGTCGACGAAGAGCCGCATCCGGCCGTCCGAGCGCCGCCGCTCGACGGCGACGTGGTGCCAGCGGGAGTCGAGCACGTCGCGCGAGCCGCAGATCGTCCGGTCGCCCGTGCCGTCGCCGCTGACGCCGAAGACGACCGCGCCGCCGGCGATCGAGACGCCGAACTTCCGGTCGAGGCCGAACCGGTCGCGGTCGACGACGATGTTGCCGTTGATCCAGGCGACGTTGGCGCCGCAGGTCACGGCGGCCGCGGTGTTGTCCGCGGCGTCCGCCTTCATCCAGAACTCGATCGTGAAGTCCTCGGCGCCGACGTCGGCCGGCGGGCCCGGATCGGAGTTGGCCGGGATCGTCGATCGGGACCTTGACGCGGTCGATGTCGCCGGTCCCGTTGCCGTGGAAGCGCAGCGACGCGGATCGCGAGCGCGGTTTCCGCACAGAGGACGGCCGCGGCGAAGAGAGAAAGAGCGATCGGGAGCCGGCGCTCGCGTTGTCCATAGACTTTCGATTGTAGGGCAGCGCACGGCGCCGGCGCGCTGTTCCGTCGTACATTTAAGGCGACGTGAACGCCGCCCCGACGAAGCCTGTCCGTTCGAACAGGAGCGCGCGTTGAGCGGCGCCGACGCTGCTGCTCTTCGGCAACGTCAGCCAGCCGCCCTTCTGCAACAACCTGTATCCGCCGCTGCGCGCGCTGCAGAAGGCGTCTTCCGCACGGCCCTCGTCGAGCCGGCCACGATTCCCGGCTTCGTCCCGACCGGCGGGGCGAAGCCCGCGCTCGTTCCCGACGAGGCCGTCGTGCCGCACACCGACCCGCCGCCGGACGCGGTCGTGTGCCTGGGCGGCGCGCTCCATCTCTCGAAGCACGCGCGCCGCATGTTCCCGCGCTACACGGCCTTCGCCGGGTTCGCGCTTTCGGACCCGTACGGCCTCGAGGCCTCGTTCGCGATCGCGCCGGAGTTCGACCTCTTCTACACGCAGGACCCGCAGACGCTGCCGGCCTACGCCGACCGCGGCATCGCCGCGAAGCGCTGCGACCCGGCGACGGACCCGGAGCTCTATCGGCCGCAGAGGCGCGCGCCCGAGTGCGACATCCTGTACTACGGCAAGTGGACGCCGTATCGCAACGACCTCGTCGAGGCCCTCGCCGCGCACTTCTCCGTCCGCGTTCACGCGTACGCCGGGCGACACGCGCTGGAGCGTGCCCGGCCCGGCCGCCGCTCGAGACGCCCGACGCCCTCTGCGCCGCCCTGAACGGCGCGCGCCTCGCCCTCGAAACCGCGCTCGTCGACGACGTCCACGGCAAGTACCGCGGAACGTTCCGCATCACGCCGCGCGCGTTCTTCGCGGCCTCCTGCGGCGTGCCGACCCTCGTCGAGGCGTTCCCGCGCCTCGCGGAGTCCTTCGCGCCCGGAGTCGAGATCGCCGTCTTCCCGTCCAAGGACGACGTCGTCGCCGCCGCCGCGGCGATCCTCGGCGACGAGCCCGCCCGCCTCGCGATGGGACGCCGCGCCCGCCAGCGGGCCCTGCGCGAGCACACCTGGGACCGCCGCGTCGAGACCTTCGTCCTCGACCTCGCGCGCTGGCGCAAGAACCCGCGGTCCCGCCCGACCCGCTAGCTCGATTCCTGCGCCCGCGGTCCAACAGCGAGCACCGCTCTGCGGCGGTCACGGGTCCAGCCGTTCGCGGCGCGGATAGTCTCCCGAGCGAAGCGAGGGAGGAGGTCCGCGCCGCGGGAGCCGGCGCGCAGCGAGCGGGTCAGGCGTCCGGTCGAGCCCGCATCCGGGCGAGCCGGACGCCGGTGCGCCCGAAGGGGCGCAGACCTCAGCGAAGCGGAGGCGACGTGATTGGCTGGGAGGCAGGGACTCGAACCCCGATTCACTGGTCCAGAGCCAGTTGTCCTACCATTGAACGACCTCCCAGTCGTCCGGGGAGCGCGGATTATCTAGGGGACGGGCCCTCCCGGTCAACCGTCCACCGCCAAACGAAAGGGGCGCCGCTCGCGCAGCGCCCCGGGTCGCCCGACCTCGAGAAGGCCTACGGCAGATACGGGATCTGGAACGCCTTGACCAGGAACACCGCCATCTGCGCGTTCGTGATGCCCGCGTCCGGGCAGTAGTTGCCGCCGCCGCAGCCGGCCGTGATCTGTTCGGCGTAGATGCCCTCGATGTAGTCGACCGCGAACCCGCCCGGGCACGCCACGTCGGCGAAGGTGCCGGGCGGCGTGCAGGGAGGCGGCGCCTGTGCGCCGTGCTGGCCCTTCCACACGAAGACTGCCATCTGCGCCCGCGTGACCGGCACGTCCGGGCAGTAGAGCGCCACGCCGCAGCCGGCCGTGATGCCGTCGTCGACGAGGCCCTGGATGTAGTCGGAGTTGTAGCTGCCGAGCAGCACGTCGTCGAACTGTCCCGTGTAGACCGGCGGCGGCGTGAGCGCCCCATGGACCGCGCGCTCGATGTAGCCCGCCATGCTCCGCCGCGTCACGATCTCGTTCGGACAGAAGACGAACGAGGGTGCGTACGGATTGCAGCCCGGCATGACGCCGGCGCCCGCGGCGCCGGTGATGTAGTTCCAGGCGAAGCTGTCCTCCGGCACGTCGTTGAACAGAACGGTGAACGCGACCGGCACCGGCGTCACCGGAGTCGGCGTGTCCGTCGTGAACGCGAGCGACCGCAGGCGCAGGCCCGGAAGAAGGCCGGTCGAATCGAAAGTCGCCGTCACGGGCAGGACGTTTCCCGCGCCCGCCGGGCTCGAGCCGCCGCCCGAGCCGGGCATCGTTCCGGAAACCGGGTCCTCCGAGAGCCAGGGGATGTCGTTGACGCACCAGCCGCGCGAACCCGAGTCGACCTCGAAGACCGTTCCGTTGAAGACGTCGTAGGTCCACAGGTGCCCGAAGCAGTCCGCTTCGAGGCTGACTCCGGCCCCGTTGAGGACCGGAACGCCGCCGCTCGTGACCCTGAATCCGGAGAGCACGCGATAGCCGTCGTGCGGGTCGACGACATAGATGTCGAAGGGTCCCGAGAAAAAGGTCGCGGCGTACAGAAGACGCGTTGTCGGGTTGTAAGCGAGACCCGAGATCTGCAGGCCGATGGAACCCGAGCCGAGAACCTGTCCCGATTCGTCGACGTGCGTGATGACGCCGAGCTGATCTCCCGCGTAATACGTGTCGGTGGCATAGTCGTAGGCCAGCCCGACGAGCCCCGGGAAGTTGCCCCAGGGGCCGCAGATCTGCTTGCCGGTCACGACCTTCGTCACCGGATCCGTCTCGACGAGGCACTGGGGCGGGGACGTCTCCCGGTTGGCGACGTGGGGCTGCCAGATCATCCCGGTGCGGGCGTTGTAAGCGCCGTCGCCCAGCCAGATTTCGCCGATGTCGATGGTCTCGCCGGTCTGCGTGCCATCCGGCTGGAACTGGTAGTCGAGACCGTCGCCGACGAACTGACCGCCCCCGTCGAACGAGCCGTTCGAGACCCAGAGACGCTGGGTGCTCGTGTCGTAGGCCATGCCCCAGGCGCCGGGAAGATCGATGTCGAACGAGCCGACGACGTTGCCGGCGCCCGCCGCGAGCGGCACGCTCGACGGCGCATCCGAAACGGAGGGCAGGAGCGTCGCGCCCGTCGCGCCGAACCAGCCCTTGCGAAACAGCTTCCGGTGCTCGACGAGATCCTCGATGCGGACGAGGGTCTCGGCGGCGGCGGCGGGCGGGACGTCGACCTCGTGGAGAACGAAGCTCGCGTCACCGGTGCCGCTGTTCGTGACGTCCAGCGTCACGGTCTGCGCGCCGCCGGGGCCGACGATCGCCGACAGGGGCCGCGGGCTCGCCTCGAGAAGCCCCGCCGCGAGCGCGAAATCGAGGCGCACCGCGGCATCCGGCGTGATCGTCGCGCTCTTGGTCAGCGACGTGTGGAGATCGGCCTCCGCTTCGAAATCCTGCGAGCCGCTGCCCGCCGCAAAGAGCGTGTAGTAGCCGTCGCCCTGCCCGGGCGCGGGGGCGGTCGTCGCCTGGCTTGCGTCCGCGAGGGCCGTCACCGTGGCGCCGCTCAACCCGAGACCCGTGTTGGCGTTGCTGACGCTTCCGACCACCAGGCCTCCCGGCAGGCTGGAGCAGGCGACGGGGCCGATCGCGATGTCGTCGACCTGCCACCACAGGCCGAAGAACGCGCTGTAGTGGAATCTCACCTGGACGTTCGCGTGGCCCGCCGCGACGGACATGTCCGCGAGGATCGTGCCGGGACCCGGGGTGCTGCCCGGGGACAGCCAGACTCTCGTCCAGTTCGCGCCGCCGTCGGTCGAGACCTCCACTTCGGCCACATGGCCGCCGCCGTCGATGAAGTCGTTGGCCCAGGAGATCGCCGCGTTTCCGCTGGACGACAGGTCGATCGGCGGCGTGACGAGGTACGAATCCTCGAAAAAGGCACAGAAGCCGTTGGCGAGAGCGTACGGCCCGGAGCCGCCGGTTTGATTGGCTTCGGGCAACGGGCAGAGAGGATCCGCTCCCGCCACGACCTTCCAGTCCTCGCCCGAGCTCGTCTGCACCGTCCAACCCGGCGGAAGCACGCCCCCGTCGAAGCTTTCGGAGAAGACCGCGGGCCCGAACGTGCCCGGCGCATAGCCCGGCGCGTTGCAGAGCGCCGAGGCGCCGAGCGTCCAGTCGGCCTCGACGGCGCCGCCCGCGGTCACGACGATTCCGCCGCCCGGCACGTATCCCGGACCCACGGCGGTCACGACGGCCGTGAACGTCGTCTCGTCCGCCACCATGGCGGCGTACGCTCCGTTCACCGGGTCGGAGTAGGCCACGACCGGCTCGGTCGAGGCCGAGGTGAACTCGATGCGGGCGAAGAGCGGCCAACCGTGGCCCGATCCGTCCGTGACCGTGCCGCTGACCGCCACGGGCGCAGCGCCGGCGCCCGCCGCGAAGGCCACACCCGCCGCGAGGACGCCGAAGCCGAGGATCCCGGCTGCGAGCTTCTTGATGGAAATGGGATGCATCGTCGTTCCTTCCTTCTTGCTCATGGCCGTCACGGCAGGTACGGGAGGCCGAACGCCTTCACCAGGTACACCGCCATCTGCGCGTTCGTGATGGTGGCGTTCGGGCAGTAGTTGCCGCCGCCGCAGCCGACCGTGACGCCCTCGGCGGCGATGGCGTCGATGTAGTCGACCGCGAACCCGCCCGGGCACGCCACGTCGGCGAAGGTGCCGGGCGGCGTGCAGGGGGGCGGAGCCTCCGAGCCGTGCTGGCCCTTCCACACGAAGACCGCCATCTGCGCCCGCGTGACCGGGACGTCCGGGCAGTAGAGCGCCACGCCGCAGCCGGCCGTGATGCCGTCGTCGACGAGCCCCTGGATGTAGTTGGCGTTGAAGCTGCCGGACAGCACGTCCGCGAACTCGCCGAGGTAGACGGGCGGCGGCGTCAGCGCCCCGTGGACCGCGCGCTCGATGAATCCCGCCATGCTGCGGCGAGTCACGACTTCGTTGGGGCAGAAGGTGAACGTCGGCGTCTGCGGCGCGCAGCCCGGCATCACGCCGGCTCCGGCCGCGCCGTAGATGAAGTTCCAGGCGAAGCTGCCCTGCGGCACGTCGTTGAAGAGGACCGTGAAGTCGACCGGCACCGGGGCGACCGGAACCGGCGTGTCCGTCGTGAAGATGAGCGAGCCCTGGCGAAGGCCCGGCAGCAGGCCCGCCGGATCGAACGTGACGGCCACCGGGAGCGAGCCGCCCTCCGGGACCGAGCCCGACGACGGGAGTCTCGGAGAGCCAGGGGATGTCGTCGACGCACCACCCGGTCTCGCCCGACTCGACCTCGTAGACGATCTGCGCGACGTTGTCGAGGATCCAGAGACGGCCGTCGCAGTCGGCCTCGAGGCTGACGCTGCCGTTCGACAGGACGGGAGCGCCGCCGTCGGTCACGACGAAGCCCCCGAGGACCTCGTAGTCGTTCGCGGCGTCGAGCACCCAGATCTCGAACGGCGACGGGAACCCGCCGTTGACGAAGAGGTGCCGCGTGCTCGGGTTGTACGCGAGCCCCGCGACGGAGATGCCGATGTACTTGGAGTCGATGAGGTTGCCGGAACCGTCGACGTGGTAGACGACGGCATCGCTCGTCCCGCCCACGTAGTAGGTGTCGGTCGCGTAGTCGTAGGCGATGGCGCGCTGCGGGGAAAACCAGGGACCGCAGATCTTCCGGCCGGTGACGACCTTCGCGACGGGGTCCATCTCGAAGAGACAGTTGTCGCCGCCGACGTTGGCCTGCCAGAGCATCCCGGTCCGGCCGTTGTAGGTTCCGCCGGCCGGGAAGAAGCCGCCGGTGTCGTGGATGTCGATCGTTTCGCCGGTCGGCGTACCGCTCGACAGGTACTGGTGGCTCAGGCCGTCGCCCATGAGGCCGAAGTCCGGCACCTCGGGGTTGGAGATCCAGAAGGCGTCGGCGTCCGTGTCGAAGGCGAGGCCCGTGCCGGCCGCGAGCCCGGTCGGGTAGGCGCTCACGACGTTGCCCGCCTCTGCCAGCGCCGGCACGTTGGACGGCGCCTTGGCGAGAGCCGGCAACCTTCCCTGGTTCGCATCGAACTGCCGCTCGTAGCCCACGCGCCGGACGGCAGCCCGGACGTCGGCCGGGTCGGCGAACCTCGCGGGGCCCGCCGAGGCCGCGCTCGACGGCGGAGGCACGTTGACCTCCTGGATCACGAAGCCCGCGGCGGCCGTGCCGGTGTTCGACAGGTCGAGGTTCAGATCCTGCGTTCCGCCGGGGCTCATGAACATCGACAGCGGCCGCGGGCTCGCCGAGAGCACGCCGGCCGCGAGCGAAAAGTCGAGGCTCACCGTGCCGTTCGGGATGACCGTCGTGCTCTTCGTCAGCGATTCGTAGTTGAGGTACGAAGCCTCGAAGGGCTGCGACCCGCTGCCCGCGAAGAGAGCGTAGAAGCCGTCGCCCTGGCTCGGTGTTGCGAACGTCGTCGTCGAGCCGTCGTCCGGGAGGTTCAGGACGGTCGCGCCGAGAAGGTCCGCGCCGGTGTTGGCGTCCGTGACGTGGCCCACGACGAGGCCGCCCGGGAGCACGGCGCAGTCGAAGGCGCCGACCTCCACGTCATCGACCTGCCACCACCAGCCGAAGAAGCCCTCGTAGTGGAATCGCGCGCGGACGTCGGCGTGCCCGGCGGCGAAGGACATGTCCGCGATCTGCGTGCCCGGGCCGGGGACGTCGCTCGCGGCCTTCCAGACGTTCGTCCAGGTCACGCCGCCGTCGGCGCTCGCATCCACCATGGCGAGGGAGCCGGATTCGCGATCGATGAAGTCGTTGGCCCAGCGGATCGCCGCGTTCGTGCGGCCGGAGAGGTCGATCGCCGGCGTCTCCAGGAAGGAGTCGTCGACGACGCCGAGGCTTTCGCAGAGGCTGTTGAGGATCGCGTACGGGCCCGAGCCGCCGGTCCGGTTGTCCTCGAACTGGAAGCACGGATCCGCGCCCGTGTAGACCTTCCAGCCCTGGCCCCCGATCGTCTGGACGCTCCAGCCCGGAGGAATCACGCCCGCGCCGAAGTCCTCGGACAGGGCGGGCGAGCCGTCGAAGGTGCCGGCGCCGTACCCCGGCGCGGTGCAGGAGGGGGCCGCGGCCAGGGTCCAGTTGGCGACGACGCTTCCCGGCGCCGAGAGCCCGGGCGGAACGGCGACGGTCAGCGGGCCGCCGCCCGGGGCGTACCCGGGGATCAGGGCGGTGACCGCGAAGCCGTAGGTGAAGCCGGCGGGAACGATCATCGAGTAGTAGCCGGTCACCGGATCGGTGAAGAGCGTCGCGCCCGGGAACCCGTTCGGGCCGGAGACGACGAGCCTCGCGTACAGGGGCCAGCCGTGGCCGGAGCCGTCCTTGACCGTCCCGTTGACGAGGACGTTCACGCTCGCCTGGAGCGCGAAGTCCTGCACGGTGTTCGTTCCCGCGGAGACGCCGACGCCGGCGGCCGTCGACGGCGTGTAGCCGTACTTCGAGGCCGTGACGTCGTAGGTGCCGACCGGCAGCGTGCAGGAACTGGTAGTGGCCCGCGTCGTCGGTCGTCGTCGAGGACGCGCCCGAACCGGCGGACAGGGCGACGCCGTCACGGTCGCACCCGCGAGGGGTCCCGAGACGCCCGTGACCGTGCCCTCGAGCGTTCCGGCCGGGCCTGCCGTGCAGCTGGGGAAGCGGAAGGCGCCGATGCGCGTCTTGAAGTCGAAGCGCGCCGGTTTCGGCGTAGTACTCCTGCGTGTACCAGAACGTGCAGTCGTCGACGGGGTCGATCGACATCGTGCTGTAGTCGCCCCAGCGGCTCGAGCTCGCCACCTGGCTCCCGCCGCCGGCGAACATCAGGTCCTCGGCGCCCATGGTCCCGAGCGGGTCCCCGGCGAGCCGGCCCGTGATCGCGATCGACGGGTACATGGTCGAGCTCGACTTGGAGTAGCCGAGGGCGATGTTGCCGTGGCCGTCCATCGCCATCGAGCCCATCCAGCGGAAGCTCGCGTCCGGAGCGTAGGTCCCCTGCTGGTAGATCGAACGGAGAGTCGCCGGGGCTGCGGACCTCGTACCAGCGCGGGGCGGCGCTTCCGTCCTCGGTGCCGACGGTGTGGTTGACGACGAGCGACTCGTGGTCGCCGAAGTTGCGGTAGACCAGCCGGTACATCAGGCGGTCCCCGAGGGTCTCGAGCTTTTCCGAGGTCTCGAACTGCGGAACGCACTGGCCGCGGAAAGCGTCGCACACCGGGTAGATGAACTCGGCGGCCGGGATCTCGACGGGGCCAGTGAACGTGCTGTTCTCCGGAGTCGTCCAGTCGACGTGGAACTCCCACTCGAGCAGGCGCGCCGGATTGACGTCGAAGGTCATGAAGTAGTTGGGCGAGCCTGCGGGCGGCGGGGTCGGACCGTCGAGGTCCGACGGCAGCACTCCGACCTGGTTTCCCGTGTCGAAGATGATCATGCCCGCCGGAGCGCCGGCCAGCATCGCGCCGCGGTCGAAGGCGTAGGCACCGCCCTGCACTTCCCCGGCGGGACCGAACATGTTGAAGGACATGTAGTAGGCGTCGGGCCAGATTCCGATCTTTCCGTAGTCGGTGAAGAAGTCGTCGCTGGTCTTGAACTCGTACTGCCAGTACTCGCCGTCGGGATCGTTCGTCGTCGAGACCGCGACGCACTGGTAGAAGGGGCCGCTCGGAAAATTCGGAAGGGCGAACTGCGAGAACACCCAGCGGTCGGCCTGGCGGTCGTACCGGACGAGCGGATCGCCGTCGTTCTGGACCTCGCACGGGCCGCCGAGGCCGTCCCAGAACGCGTTGCCGGGGAACGGGCCCAGGACCGTGTTGCCGGACTTGTCGTAGATCACGGCGACGTTGTTGATGTACTGGACGTAGTGGTCGGGGCCGACGTCGCCCTCGGTGTCGGGCGGCACGGTGCGCTGGCCGAGCACCGCGGCGTTGTCGTCGTCGGACGCGCCCTCGAACTGCACCGAGGCCTCGGGCTGCGAGAGGCCGAACCGCGTCTGCACCGCCGGGTCCGAGACCGCGCCCGAGATGCTCGAGCGCTTCTTCGAGACGCCCCGGTTGGGGATCTCCCGATCGGGCCGGGGCAGGACCGGCCCCGCGACCCGGTAGTCCGCGAGCCGCGCCGACTTCGCGTGCCGCGTCGCAAACCCCACGGTGGGCGTTTTCGGCGCCTCGCTCGCGAGGAGCGACGCCGCGAGAAGGACTCCCGCCCCCGCTGAAAAGATCCGTGAAGAGACGCTTGCCTTCGCGTTCCGGTTCATCCGCTTCCTCCGTTCGGGGATCGAGGTGAGGACGGTGGCACGTCATCGTATCCCCGGACCCAGATTGCCCACCGATGCCGAGGGAGCCTGAGCCGGCCACCGCTACGCCGCGAAGACTAGCGCGGACCGCCCGGGCCGTCGGCTCGGAGTTTTACTAGCGTCCTGTGCCTGAAGTTCCGCTATCACGCGAGCGGCCCGAAAGGTGACTTAAGCCCAGCGGAGCCAGGGCCCCGGTCTCTGTAAGTCGCCGCAACGCCACATCAGGACTTCGGTGACAGACCAGTAGCCGCGGCGCGCCTCGGATACGATCGGGGCGTGGTCGACGACATGGAAGGCCTGGCCGCGAGGAGCTGCGTGCCCTGCCGCGGCGGCGTCCCGCCGCTGACCGAAGCCGCGGCGCGGGAGATGGCCGGGCGCACCCCCGGCTGGTCGCTCGCCGAAGGAGCCACCCGGCTCCAGCGGCGTTTCGAGTTCCGCGACTTCGTCGAGGCGATGCGGTTCGTCAACCGGGTGGCCGACGTCGCCGAGGCGGAGGGGCACCACCCGGACATCGAGATCCACTGGAACCGAGGTCGACCTGACGCTCTGGACCCACAAGATCGGCGGGTTGCACGAGAACGACTTCATTCTCGCGGCGAAGATCAACCGCCTTCTCGAGGAAGGCTCGGAGGCATCGGCCGGATGAAACGCCTGAGGTTTCGGTTGCTTCTCCTGGCGATGACCGCCGCGCTCGCCGGTCCCGCGCCGGCCCGGGCCGCGGACCCGACTCCCGCCCCCACGCCCGCGGACCCGCTCGACGCCGCCCTCGAGGCGCGCATCCAGGGGAAGGCGCCGCTCGACGACGTCGCGATCGAGGCTTCCTGGCAGCGCGAGCCCGGCTATCAGACCGCGAGGATCTGGGGCACCGGACTGGGCATCTGGCAAAACCGGACCCAGTTCCGGCTCGCCCGGGAGGAGGTCATTTCGATCCTGAAGATCCTCGTGGCCGCCCGCGTCGGCGCGATGCCCTCTCCCGGCGCAAAGAAGCCGCCTCCGTCGCCCGGGAAGGCTCCGCTCCGGCTCCTGGGCCAGCTGCAGGTCTCCGCGGGATCCGAGCAAACGAGCCTCCACCAGCTCACCAAGGGCGAGCAGTCGGACGCGCTGCGCGAGCTCGTGGCGTCGATCCTCGCCCTTTCGGAGAAGGCCGCGAAGAACGGCGTCGGCGCCTCGAGCTTCCGGGACGGGCTCGAGAAGCTCGCCGCCGGGACCCTCGCCCCTCCGACGTTCGAGGCCGTCGTCCGCCGCCAGGCGGCCCCGGGCGCCGCCGCGGGCGAGAGCTGGCTGCTCCGGATGAAGGGACCTCGCGTCACCGATCGCCTGATGCCCCGGGACGCGCCGCCTCCGCCCGCGCGCGAGCTGACGATCTCCGAGGCGGAGTTTCAGGGCATCGCCCGCCTGCTGCGGGAGAACGATCCGACTTCGTTTCCCACGAACACCTGGGCACCGACCTACACCGACGTGACGGTGGAGGTCCTCGACCATGACCGCACCGTGGCCGCCCGCCCGTACCTCGGCGTCACGCCCGAGACCCACGGCGCGCAGCAGAAATCCTTCGATCGCATCTACGAGCAGTTTCGCGCGCTGCACGAGCGCGTCGCAGAAGGAAGGAAAACCCGCGGCCGATGCGGAAGGCCGCGCCGCCCGGGGCGCCTAGGCCGGCTTCCCCGGAAAAGCGATGAAGACGAGGCCCATCAGGCCCATCCCGGCCAGAAGCCACCGCGCGGTCTCCCAGCCGTCGCGGGCCGTGTTCACCGCGGAGGCCACGACGGCCGTTCGCCGCGGCTCTCGTAGCGCGACTTCTGCAGCGAGGCGAAGAGGAACCCCGCCAGCCCGACGGCGAGAAAGATCAGGCCGACGCGGCGCATCGCGAGGGCGGCCTCAGTACCGCGGGAGCGAGGTGTCGATTCGCTCCGCCCACTTGTTGATGCCGCCGGCGAGGTTCTCGAACCTTCGCGAACCCGTTCTGCATGAGGAACTGGACCGCGTTTCCGCTGCGCGCTCCCGACCGGCAGTAGACGACGATGTCGTCGTCCTTCGAGAGCTTGTCGAGGCTCTCCGGCAGCGTCCCGAGCGGGATCTTGACCGAGTCCGGGCAGGTCCGAGATCGCCCACTCGCGCGGCTCCCGCACGTCGACCAGGACGATCGTGTCGCCGCGGTCGCGCTGCTGCTTGAGCTCTTCGACGGTGACCTCTTCGACGTGGCCGTGCATCGGCGGGACGATACCAGAGGCCGCGGCCGGGGCTCCCCCGCAGAAACGCCTCGTAGTCGATCAGTTGCGTGACCGTCGGCCGCGGGCCGCAGACGGCGCAGTCGGGGTTCTTCCGGACCTGAAGCTCCCGGAACCGCATCCGAGGGCGTCGACGAGAAGCAGCCGGCCGACGAGCGGCTCGCCCGCGCCGAAGCAGCGAGCTTGATCGTCTCGGCCGCCTGGATCGTGCCGAGCAGCCCCGGCAGGACGCCGAGCACTCCGCCCTCCGCGCACGAGGGCACCACGCCCGGCGGCGGCGGCTCGGCGTAGAGGCAGCGGTAGCACGGCCCGCCCGGCGCGCCGAAGACCGAGGCCTGCCCCTCGAAGCGGAAGATCGAGGCGTAGACGTTGGGCTTGCCGAGGAGCACGCAGGCGTCGTTGACGAGATACCGCGTCGGGAAGTTGTCCGTGCCGTCGACGACGACGTCGAAGTCCGCGCAGGATCTCGAGCGCGTTCTTCGACGTCAGCCGCGTCTCGAACGGCACGACCCGCACGTTCGGGTTGACGTCGCGAAGCCGCTCGGCGGCCGCGGCGAGCTTGGGGCGCCCGACGTCCGAGGTCCCGAACAGGATCTGGCGATGGAGGTTCGACTCGTCGACGACGTCGAAGTCGACGAGGCCGAGCGTCCCCACGCCCGCCGCCGCCAGGTAGAGCGCGGCGGCGAGACCCGAGGCCGCCGGCGCCCACGAGCGAGGACGCGCCCCGCCTTGAGCCTCGCCTGCCCCTCCGGCCCGACCTCCGGGAGGATCAGGTGGCGCGCGTAGCGGCGGATCTCCTCGTTCGAGAGCGCCGCCGCGCCGGCCGCCGTGACCACGGCGAGATCATCTCAGAACCCGCCGGCCCGCGCCCGTTCTGATAGATTTTCGCCTTCGGAGGTCCCAACTTGCTTCCTGAATTCCGCAACGAGCCCTTCACCGATTTCTCCGTAGCGTCGAACGCGGAGGCCTTCCGGGCGGCGCTGGCGTCGGTCGAAAAGCGGCTTCCGATCCGCGGCAAGAACCGGATCGGCGGCAAGGACTTCGGCGCCCCGAAGCACTTCGATTCCCTCAATCCCTCCGACTTCAAGCACGTGATCGGACGCTTCCCCGAGGGCACCGCGGCCGACGCCGAGAGGGCCGTGGACGCGGCCACGAAGGCCTTCCCGGCCTGGAGCCGGACGCCCGTCGGCGAGCGCTCGTCGCTGGTGCTGCGCATCGCCGCGATCCTGCGGCGCCGCAAGCACGAGTTCTCGGCGATGATGGTGCTCGAGGAGTCGCAAGTCCTGGGCCGAGGCCGACGCCGACACGGCCGAGGCGATCGACTTCTGCGAGTTCTACGCGCGCGAGATGGAGCGCCTGGCGCTACCCCAGCCGCTGACGCCCTACCCCGGCGAGCACAACGAGCTCGAGCACATCCCGCTCGGCGTGGCGCGTCGTCATCCCGCCCTGGAACTTCCCGCTCGCGATCCTGGCCGGCATGACGACCGCGGCGCTCGTCGCCGGCAACACCGTCGTCCTGAAGCCGTCCTCCGACGCCGCCGGCATCGCGGCGATGTTCCTCGACGTGCTGCGACGAGGCCGGCGTGCCCGCCGGCGTGCTCAACTTCCTGCACGGGCGGCGGCGGCGACGGTCGGCGACGCGCTCGTCGAGCATCCGAAGACGCGCTTCATCGCCTTCACCGGCTCGCGCGAAGTCGGCCTGCGGTATCAACGAGAAGGCCGGCGCGCGTCGGCCGGGCCAGATCTGGATCAAGCGCGCGATCCTCGAGATGGGCGGCAAGGACGTCATCGTCGTCGACGAGACGGCGGACCTCGAGGACGCCGCCGACCGGGATCGTCGCCGCGGCCTTCGGCTTCCAGGGGCAGAAGTGCTCGGCCTGCTCGCGCCTGATCGTCCACGAGAAGGTCCACGAGGACCTGCTCGCGCGCGTCGTCGAGAAGACGAGGGCGCTCACCGTCGGCGACGTGCGCGACCCGAAGAACACCGTCGGCGCCGTGATCAACGCGCGCGCGCACAAGAAGATCCTCGAGTACATCGGCCTCGGGAAGAAGGAAGGCCGCGTGGTCGCGGGCGGGAAGGCGGGGCCGAAGCAGGGCTACTTCGTCATGCCGACGGTCGTCGACGACGTTCAGCCCGACGCGCGCCTGGCGCTGCGAGGAGATCTTCGGGCCGGTGCTCGCGGTCCTCAAGGTGCGCGACTTCGAGGAAGGCATCGCGCGTCGCCAACAACTCGGAGTACGGCCTGACCGGCGCGCTCTACTCGCGCGTGCGCGAGCGGCTCGAGCGCGGCAAGCGCGAGTTCCACGTCGGGCAACCTCTACCTGAACCGCAAGTGCACGGGCGCCCTCGTCGGCGTGCACCCCTTCGGCGGCTTCAACATGTCGGGAACGGACTCGAAGGCCGGCGGCCGCGACTACCTCTATCTCTTCACCCAGCAGAAGGCGATCTCGGAGAAGCTGTAAAGGAGGGGCGCATGTACTCGATCCTCGGCCTCGTGCGTCCTCGTTCTCGACGTCATCGCGATCGTCTCGATCCTGAAGAGCGGCGCCGACACCGGGACCAAGATCCTCTGGTGCCTCCTCGTCATCCTCCTTCCCGTCATCGGCATGGTCCTCTACTTCCTGATGGGTCCCGGCCGGAAGGCCGCGATTTGACGCGGGCGCGAAGGTGACGGAAGGGTCGTTTCCCCGCCCCGCGCAGCGCTTCGAGAGCGTCGGCTTCTCGGAGATCGTGAAGGTCCGCAACCGCGTCATCGAGCTGCTGGCCTCGGGCCAGAAGGTCTGGCGCTTCGAGGGCGGCGAGCCCTGGATGAACACGCCCGAGAGCGTGAAGGCCGCCATGGGCGACGCGCTCGCGCGCAACCAGACGCGCTACGCGCCGTCCTCGGGGATCCCGGAGCTGCGGCAGGCGATCCTCGCCAAGGCCCGGCGAGGCGCAACGGCATCCCCGCCGACGAGGAATCGCCGATCGTCGTCAACGGCGGCATGCACGGCCTCTTCGCCGCGTTCGCGACGCTGCTGAATCCGGGCGACGAGGTCCTGATGTTCTCGCCCTACTGGACGCCGATCGTCGACCTCGTCGCCTATCACCAGGCGCGGCCGGTCCTCGTGGCCACCGACGCCGCGCGGCGCGAGGGTCTCGCGGCGGCCCTCGCGGCGCGCACGACGGCGCGTACCAGGATCCTCTACTGGAACAACCCCGGCAACCCGACCGGCGACGTCTTCTCCCGCGCCGAGACGGAACAGGTCGCCGCCTTCGCCCGCGAGCGCGGGCTCGCCGTCATCGCGGACGAAGCCTACGAGCACCTCGTCTACGAGGGCGAGCCGTGCGTCGCGATGGCCTCGCTGCCGGAGATGTTCGAGCGGACCATCACCTGCTACACCCTCTCGAAGAGCTACTCGATGACCGGCTGGAGGCTCGGCTACGTCCTCGCGCCGAAGCGCTACCAGATGCCGATCAAGACCGTCGTCCTCTACACGACCAACGGCGTCTCGACGCCTACCCAGTGGGCCGCCGTGGAGGCCCTCTCGCGCGGCACGGAGTTCGTCGCGGAGTGGAAGGCGGGGTACCGCGCCCGGCGCGACCGCCTCGTCGAGGGGCTCAAGGCGGCGGGTTTCGAGATCGAGGCGCCGCGGGCCGCGCTCTACCTCTTTCCGAGGACGCCGGCGTGGCTGCCCCCGGACTCGCGCGCGGCCGCGCGCACGCTGCTCGACGAGGCGAGGATCGCCACCGTGCCCGGCAGCGTCTTCGGGCCGGACGGCGAGGGGCACCTGAGGTTTTCCTTCTCCGTGTCCGACGAGATGATCGCCGGCGGCGTCGAAGCGCTGACGGCCTTCGCGCACGCGACCTCCGGGCGAACGTAGACGGTGCGGATCCCGCTCCGGGCGGCTGCCCTGACCGCCGCCGCGCTGGCGCTCGCGAGCGCGGCGCTCCGGGCCGACAAGTTCGAGGACTCGCTCGCGCTCGCGAAGGCGAACGCGGCGACACCGGCCGGCCGGGAGTTCGAGCGGCGGATCGCCGAGCGCTTCGACGAGAAGAAGCTTCGCGACGCACTCGTCGAGTGCACGGCCTCGGCGAAGGACGAGGATTCCGCGCCGTTCACGGTCCTGCTCGAGCTCTCCGGCGACGGCCGGGCGTCGCAGGTGCTTCTCCGCCCGCCGCTGCCCGTAGCCGTCTGCCTGCGCTGGGCGATCCGCGAGACGGCGTTCCTGCGGCCCGCGAGTCCCGGCTACTGGGTCGCAGTCGACGTCAGCCCGACGCGCGCGCCCGGCGCGCTACCGATCCCCACCGCCGGCGTCGCGACGGCGTCGGTTCCGCCGACAAGGACTCCGGCCGCTCCCCCGCCGCCGGTCGCGGCCGCCGCGTTGGCATCGCCGTCGCCGTCGCAGTCAGCGACACCCGTGCGAGCCGCGACGCCTCCGCCGACCGCGCCGGCGACTCCGCGGGCCGTGCCGCCGGCCGCCACGGGGACGCCGCTTCCGACCGTGCCGCCGCCCTCCGACGCGGTCGTCGATTTCACGGCCGGCGCCGAAGGCTTTCACGTCGACGAGCGCCGCCCCAAGCTCTCCGTGCTGCGTCGCACCCTCGCGGAAACCCGGGCGCGCTTCATCGGTCCCGTGCTGGCCCAGTCGGACGGGATCGCGCCGGACGATCCGCGGCTCGAACCCTACTGGTCGCTCGCCGAGGAGCTCAACCTCCCCGTCGTTTTTCCGCTCGGCCCCGTGGACCGGGATGAGAGCGGCGCGAAGTACCGCGTCGCGCTCGGCGACCCCCTCAAGCTCGAGGGCGTTCTCGTGCGCCATCCCAAGCTGACGATCATCGTTTCCGGCGCCGCCTGGCCCTTCGCCGACGCGATGGCCGGTCTGATGTGGCGCTATCCCCGTGTCTACGCGGACACGGCTGGAATCGCGTGGGCCCTGGCCCGATACGAGTTCGACGGCTACATCGCTCGCCTCGTCGGCTCCGGCCTGAAGGACCAGATCCTCTTCGCCTCGGGCGCCACGACCGCCGCACGCATAGCGAGATCCCTCGACGCCATCAGGGGATCGGAAGTCCTGACGCCCGAGCAGAAGCAGGCGATCCTTCGCGGGAATGCCGAGCGGCTGCTCGCCACCATCGGCTCGGGGACGAGCCGCTAGCCTCGCCCGGTAACGAGGCGTCGGGTCTCGAATCGTCGGATCGGCGCTGCCCCGGTCAGAACCGGAACGTCAAGCCCGCGCGCAGATCGACCTGCTGCAGGAAGCGTGAGCCCGTGTCCCAGCAAGTGTACTCATCGATGCAGAGCAAAACGCCGCTCTCTCCCGACGAATAAAGGTAGACCGGGATGTAGTGGACTTCGGCTCGCAGCCCCAGGTGCTCGTTGAAGTAGTACTTCAGGCCGAGGGCCACGGCGAGAGAAAACCGCGCGGTGTTGCCGAAGCCCTCGCCCGTGTTGACCAGCGTCGTGCCGAGCGACAGCTCGGCGTAGGGACGCAGCTTCTCCTGCGCCGACGCGAGATAGCCGAGCACGCCGAGCTGGAAGTCGTGCAGCCCGAGGTCGAAGGACTGGTTGACGATTGCGGGATTCGCGCCGATCGCCGTCGCCGGGGCCTTGGTGTAGCTGTACTGCAGCTCGAACTCCCAGTTCGGATTCGGGCCGTAGCCGAGCGCCACACCCCACGTCGGGGCGTCGTCGACCTCGATGCGGCCGTAATCGCCCGGAAACTCAAACGTGATCGTGCTCTCGAACCGGTAGCCGGCCATCACGGCCAGGTCGACGTGCCACTCAGGGGACGGTCCGACGGGTCCCTGCGCCTCCACCCCCCGCGCCCCGAAGGCCAGAGCGGCCAACACCGCGACTCGCAGGAAACGGCTCCGCATGATTCCCGCTCGGACCAGTCTGTCCCGTCCGTGAGGCCGGAAACAGATCCAGCTGAATCACTCTCGAGTTCCAGGAACCGAAAAATCGAGACCTGACCCCCGCTATTTTCGGTAGGCCTCGGGGCGGCGATCCTGGAGCGCCGGGAACTTCGAACGGGCGTCGCGGACGGCGGCGGGATCGACGTCGGCGAAGAGGACGGCTTCCTCCGGGCCGCCCTCGACGAGGGTCTCGCCCCAGGGCGAAACGACGACCGAATCGCCCGCGTAGCGCAGCTTCCCGCCCTCGCCCACGCGGTTGACCCCGGCGACGAAGCAGAGGTTCTCGATCGCGCGGGCCCGCAGCAGCGTGCGCCAGTGCTCGCGCCGCGCCTCGGGCCAGTTGGCGACGACGGCGTAGAGATCCGTGTCGTCGGCGGCGAGGCGAAAGGGCTCGGGGAAACGCAGGTCGTAGCAAACGAACGGCGTCACGCGCACCCCTTCGACCGGCACCGTGACGATCCCGTCGCCGCCGGCGTAGACCCGATGCTCGCCCCCGAAGGTGAACGGATGGATCTTCGCGTACTTCGTCATCGAGCCGTCCGGGCCCGCGAGGATCGCCATGTTGCGGGGACGCGGCTGGCCGGCCTCGGGAACGGACGCCAGGATCCAGATGCCGAGCTCGCGGGCGCTCTCGGACAGAAACGTCTCCGACGGGCCGCCCGGCGGCTGGGCGATCCGGTCCGACTCCATCGAGAAGCCGGTGCAGAACATCTCCGGCAGCAACGCCAGGCGCGCTCCGCCGTCGCGCGCCCGCTCGAGGTGCCGCCGCGCTCGGCGGTGATTCTCGTCGACGTCCTCCCAGGCGAGATCCATCTGCACGAGCGCTATGCGCACAGGGACTCCAGCCTCGCGACCGCCGCCTCGAGCGTCTCTTTCTTCTTGCAGAAGGCGAAGCGGACGTAGTGGCGACCATGTTCGGGCCGGTCGTAGAAGACGCTCGGCGGAATCGCGGCGACGCCGGCCTTCTCGATCAGGTGCCGGACGAAGGCCCGATCGTCGTCGAAGCCGAAGGGCCGGAAATCCGCGCACGCGAAGTAGGTGCCCTGGGGCGCGCGGACGGTGAACCCGATCCGCGAAAGCTCCGCGACGAGGTAGTCGCGCTTGCCGCGATAGTCGGACAGCAGCGCCGCGTAGTACTCCGGACCCGCCGCCAGCGCCGCGGCCGCGCCGTGCTGGAGGGGCGTGGCCGTGGCGAACGTGACGAACTGGTGCGCCGCCCGAACGGCCGCGGTCAGCTCCGCCGGGGCCGCGGCCCAGCCGATCTTCCAGCCCGTCAGGGAGAACGTCTTACCGAACGACGAGATCGTGACCGTCCGTTCCCGCATCCCGGGGAGCGTCGCCATCGGGACGTGCCGGCCCTCGAAAACGAGGTGCTCGTAAACCTCGTCGGTGATGCAGAGGACGTCCCGCTCGCGGCAGAGCGCGGCCAGGGCCTCGAGCTCGGCCCGCGAGAAGACCTTCCCGGTCGGGTTGTGCGGCGAGTTCAGCAGGAGCGCGCGTGTCCGGTCCGAAAACACCGCGCGGACCTCGGCCGGGTCGAAGGACCAGTCCGGCGCCCGCAGCGTCACGACGCGCGGCACCGCGCCGGCCATGATCACGCTCGCCTTGTAGGAGTCGTAGTAGGGCTCGAAGAGAACGACCTCGTCGCCGGCATCGCAGAGGCCCTGGATCGCCGAGAAGATCGCCTCGGTCGCGCCGGAGGTCACGGTGAGCTCCGCGTCGGCGGCATACTCCAGGCCCCAGTCGTGCCGGTACTTCGCCGACAGGGCGCGGTGGATCTCGGGGATCCCGGTCATCCGCGCGTACTGCCCGTGTCCGGCGCGGATCGCCTCGATCGCGGCCGACTTCGCGAACTCGGGCCCGTCGAAGTCGGGAAAGCCCTGCGCGAGGTTGATGGCGCCGCGCTCGTTGGCCAGGCGCGTCATCTCGGTGAAGATCGTCGTCCCGAAGCCTTCCAACTTGCGGGCGAGCGCGGGGCGCATGCGCCGATGATACCGGCCCGGCGCCGCTGATATCCTGCCGCCGCCATGCCGCCCACCAAACCGCACTACCGCATCGCGATCGTCGGCTCCGGCCCCGCCGGCTGGACCGCCGCCCTCTACGCCTCCCGCGCCGACCTCGCCCCGGTCGTCTTCGAGGGCCCGCAGCCCGGCGGCCAGCTCACGATCACGACGGAAGTGGAGAACTATCCCGGCTTCAAGGACGGCATCCAGGGGCCGGAGCTGATGGAGATCTTCCGCGAGCAGGCCAAACGCTTCGGCACCGAGGTCGTGCTCGACACGGTCACGCAAGTCGAGTTCGACAAGCGGCCCTTCCGCCTCCATCTCGATGCCGGCGGATCGGTCACCGCCGACGCGGTCATCGTCTCCTCGGGCGCGTCGGCCAAGCTCCTGGGCCTCGAGTCGGAGAAGCGGATGATGGGCCGCGGGGTCTCCGCCTGCGCGACCTGCGACGGCTTCTTCTTCAAGGGCAAGGAGGTCGTGGTCGTGGGCGGCGGCGACACCGCGATGGAAGAGGCGAACTTCCTGACGAAGTTCGCGTCGAAGGTCACGATCATCCACCGCCGCGAGGAGTTCCGGTCGTCCCGGATCATGCTCGACCGGGCGCGGTCGAACCCGAAGATCGCCTGGAAGCTCTGGGCGACGATCACCGACATCCAGGGCGACGAGAAGGGCGTCACCGGCGTGACGCTCCAGGACACCCGGTCCGCCGCGACCGAGGCGTTCGCCACGCAGGGCGTCTTCGTCGCGATCGGCCATTCGCCCAACACCGCGGTCTTCCAGGGAAAGCTCGAGATGAACGACGTCGGCTACGTGAAGGTCCAGCACCCGTCGACCCGCACCTCGGTCGAGGGCGTCTTCGCCGCGGGCGACGTCGCCGACCCGACCTACCGGCAGGCCGTCTCCGCCGCGGGCGAGGGCTGCAAGGCCGCGATCGACGCCGAGAGGTGGCTCGCCGCCCAGGGGATCCATGGATGATCCGGAGGACGACGACCCGCGCTACGCGCGGTTCCTGCCGATCCTCGTCTACGTGCTCGGCTTCATGGCCGCGCTCGCTCTCCTCGCGCTCGCGGCCGGCTGGCTCCTGAAGCGTTTCGCATAACCCGGACCCGGCACGGCCCGTACACACATCGTGCGCCGGTGCTGAAGTATTGGAAGGATCTGAGGTTCCTGCCGCGGCCCATCTGGGTCGTGGCGGGCTCGCAGCTCGTCAACCGCGCCGGCTCGATGGTCCTGTCGTTCCTCGTCCTCTACCTGACGCGGGACCACGGCTTCTCCGCGGAGCGGGCCGGGTTCGTCCTCTTTCTCTACGGACTGGGAGCGATCGTCTGCGGTCCGCTCGCCGGGCGCCTGAGCGACCGGTGGGGCGCCGTGCCGTTGATGCGCGCGTCGCTCTTCCTCTCGGGCGCCATGTTGCTCGTCTACCCGTTCGCGCGGGGAATGCTGGCGATCTCGGCAGTCACGATCGCCCTCGCGGGGCTGACCGAGGCCTTCCGGCCGGCCGCGATGTCGTTCTTCGCGGAGACGGTCGAGCCCGCGCGCCGCAAATCCGCCTTCGCCGTCTACCGGCTGGCGATCAACCTGGGCATGGCGATCGGGCCGGCCATCGGCGGCATCCTCGCGACGATCGCGTTCAAGTACCTGTTCTTCGTGGACGGCGCGACGTCAATCGCCGCCGGACTCGTCCTGGCCGCCGTCGCCCTTCCGAACGGCAAGAAGAAGCGGTCCTTCCCCGCCGGCACTCCGGCCCCGACCACGGCGACGCGCCTGCGCCTCTCGACCGCCGCGCACCTGGATCTTCGGTTCCTGTTCTTTCTCGCCGGGGTTCTTCCGGTCACGGTCATCTTCTTTCAGCACATCTCTTCGATGCCCCTCTACATCGTCGACGACCTCGGCTTCACGCCGCGCACCTTCGGCCTCCTCTTTTCGCTGAACTGCCTCATCATCGTCGTCTTCGAGATCCCGCTGAACGCGGCGACCGCGCACTGGTCCCACCGGCGGACCCTCGCGCTCGGCGCCATCCTCTCCGGCGCCGGTTTCGGCGCGATGGCCTTCGCGCGGGACTTCTGGTCGCTCGCCGGAACCGTCGTGATCTGGACCTTCGGCGAGATGCTCTTCTTCCCCGCCTCGGCGGCCTACGCCACCGACATCGCGCCCGACGCCCGAAGGGGCGAGTACAGCGGCCTCTACGCCATGGTCTTCTCGATCGCCTTCGGCGTCGGCCCCTGGGCCGGCACCGTCGTCCTCGAGCGGGCGGGAGCCCGGGTGCTCTGGGGCCTGACGTTCCTGCTCGGAGCGCTGGCCGCCGCGATCTTCGTGAAGCTGCCCGAGCCCTCGCGCCACACGGAAACCGAGCAGACGCTCCCCGACGCTGCCGGTCCGGCCGAAATCTGATTCCACTTCCCTGGACGGAAGGCGGGGCACGCGCGTATATAAGGCGAGTCTCCATGCCGCCGCATCTCCTCCGAACGACGTTCGCACTGCTCTCCGCCTGTGTCGCGGTGATCGCCGAAGCCGCAACCGATTGCGGGCTCCGGCTTCCTCTGAACCGGAGTTATCCGGTGGAGGGCTTCAGCACGGTCGGGCTCGCGGACCTCGATTCGGACGGGGTCCTGGACCTCCTCCGGGCGACGCCGCTCGGCGTCGAGATCCTCATGGGACGGGGTGACGGCACGTTCGCCGCCGGTTCGAAGCTCGAGATCGGTCAGGAGCCGCTCGGAGTCCGCGCCGCCGATCTCGATCGCAACGGGCGGCTCGATCTGGCGGTGGCGACGGCGTCCGGCATCGGGATCCTCCTCGCGGATCCGCACGGGGGGTTCGCAGCCCCGGCCTACTACGGCGCCAAGCACGAGTTCCAGCGCGTTGCGATAGCAGACTTCGACGGGGATGGCGCTCCCGACCTCGCCGCGACGGAACCGGGCGCCGACGCGGTTTCCCTGTGGATGAGCGCCGGAAGCGGCACGTTCAGCCCCGGCGCGACGCTCGCGGTCGGGCCCGGACCGCTCGACGTTCACGCCCTCGACGCCGACTCGGACGGGCGCATCGATCTCGCCGTGACCAACAGCTCTTCTTCGGACCTCTCGGTTCTTCTCGGACACGGGGACGGAACGTTTTCGCCCGAAGTTCGGTACCCGACCGGTCCCGCCCCCTTCGAACTGGCGACCGGCGACTTCGACTCGGACGGCGATCCGGACATTGCGGTCACCAACGCTCTTGCGGATCGCGTTTCGGTGCTCCTCGGTGCGGGGGACGGGACATTCGCCTCCTCGGACGACGTCTATGCCGGGCCGTATCAGGAGGCGATCGAAGCGGCGGATTTCAACGGCGACAGCCGGCTCGACCTCGCCGTCGGAAACGCGGGCGACGACATGACGGTCATGCTCCTTCTCGGCCGGGGCGACGGCGGCTTCGACGCCTGCTGCAAGTTCCCCGCGACGTGGAACGTCTTCGCCCTGGCCCAGGGCGACCTCGACGGCGACGGCGACGCCGACCTCGTCGCGGGGGGATGGGGTGCGACATCCGTGTTGCTCGGCGACGGTGCCGGAGCGTTCCCCTCGCTTTCGGGTGAGTACGTCGTCCCCGCTCCGCACTCGGTAGCCGCTGGAGATTTCGATCGTGACGGCGACACCGATCTGGCCGTGTCCGGCGGTTACGGCTCGGGCTCCGTGACGATCCTCGCCGGGGACGGCGAGGGCGGCTTCGGATTCTCCGCCAACCTCCCCGTCGGAACGGCCCCGTGGAGCGCGGTCGCATCCGACTTTGACGCCGACGGCATTCCCGATCTCGCGGTCGCGTCCGGAGCGGGAGTATCGATTCTCCTCGCCAACGGCAACGGAACCTGGAAGGCTGCGGTCGAACACGTGACCGGCGCCTCTCCGCTGTCCGTGGCCGCGGCCGACATCGATGCGGACGGACGGCCGGACCTGGCCGTGGCGAACTTCGACTCGGCCAGCGTGACGATCCTCCGAGGACTCGGCGGCGGCTCGTTCGCTCTGCTCGTCGATCTGGTCTTCGACGGCCTTCCGCGCGCCGTGTTCTTCACGGATCTCGACGCCGACGGCGACTCCGATCTCGTTGTCGCCTTCGGCACTCGCCTCGAATCGGAACGCCGGATCGCCGTGCTCCTGAGCCAGGGCGACGGTTCGTTCGGTTCTCCGACCTTCTCCGAAGTCGGCCTCGAGCCGGCCGCGATCGATGTCGCCGACGTCGACCAAGACGGCGCCGTGGACATTCTCACCGCGGACTTCAGCTCGAGCACCGTGTCCATCCTTCGGGGCCAGGGCGACGGCACCTTCCGAGGCGCGGCCTCGACGCCGGCCGGCCTCTACCCCGCCGGCGTGCGGGCGGCCGACCTCGACGGCGATGGGTGGAGGGATCTTGCCGTCGCGACGGCCAGCGGACTCACGGTGCTTCGCGGCCGGGGAGACGGCTCCTTCGAGCCCCCCCAAGGGTGGCGGACCGGGATCTCGTCCTCCTCGATCCTTCCTCTCGACTTCGACGGCGACGGCCGGTCCGACCTCGCGGTGACGAACAAGGATTCCTGGACGGTGAGTATCGTGCGCAACGAGTCTTCGGCGCTGTTGCCGCCGGATCTCCCAGCTGGCGTTCTCGGGAAGGCCTTCAGCGCGACTCTGTCGACTGTCGGCCTTGGGGGTTCCGTCGCGTTCACGCTGGCAAACGGGCGCTTGCCGGACGGGCTCGTGCTCTCCAGCGCGGGTCGGATCGACGGAACGCCCGAGGAGATCGGCGCCTTTCCTCTGCAGGTTCGTGCGAACTCCGGGTCCGGTTGCGCGGAGCGCTCCTACTCACTCGTCGTCCGAGCTTGCAGCCGCTGTCCGCGCGTCGTGCCAGCCCGTTGAAAGACCCGCTCCGGAGCCCGCCTCTAGGCGCTCGCCGGCGGCTTCGTCCGCATGTGGATCTCGGTGCCGCCCTTCTCGAACTTCACCTCGTCCATGAGCTGGTTGATCAGGTAGATCCCGCGGCCGCCGGTCGAGAAGAGGTTCTGGCCGACGATGGGGCTCGGGATCGAGGCCGGGTCGAACCCCGGGCCGGGATCGCGCACGACGATCAGCATGCCGCGCTCGTGATCGCAGGCCACGCAGCACTCGATCTGCTTGGACGGGTCGTTGCCGCTGCCGTGCTCGATCGCGTTGGCGAGCGCTTCGCGCAGCGCGAGCTCGATCTCGAACTCGCGGCCCGCGGCGCACCCCATCTGGGTGACGATCTCCATCACCTTCCCGACGACCGGCGAGATGGCGCCGGCGTCCGCCGGCAGCGTCATGTCGACCTTGACGAGGAGATCCCCCGTTTCGAACTCGCAGCGTCCCAAGGGCTCGGCGGACATCGGCGTGCTCCTTCCCGGCTCGATACAGATTCTAACTACGAAACACGGGGCCGTGGATCGGCGCGGAGCGGGCCAGCCTCTCGGCGAGCGCCTTGAAGCGCGGAGTCGATCGGAGGGGCTCGAAGATGGGAAGGTGAATGCGGAACCACAGCAGGGAGTTGCGCTCCTCGTAGGCCCGCTCCAGCGCGTCGAGGGCCTCGTCGGTCCGGCCGAGCGGGGCCAGGACGAGCGCCTTGTCGTAAGGCGGAACGTACTCGCGCGCCGCGCGTTCGACGAGCTCGGTCAGAACCCGTTCCGCGTCCGCGCGCCGACCCGCCCGGGCGAGGGCCCCGCCGAGCAGGCCGATGTAGAGGCTGTAATTCCCCTGCGAGATCTCGACGCTGCGCTCGAACTCCCGGATCGCCTCTTCGTACGCCCCCGACTCCTGGTAGGCGGTGCCGAGGGACCAGGCCGGAAAACCCGCATTGGGATCGAGCGCGGTCGCCTTGCGCAGCTCCGTGACCGCCTCCGCGTAACGGCGGCCGTACATGAAGCACCAGCCGAGCTGGGTCTGGAGGTTGGCATTGTGGGGCTCGAGGGCCAGGCCATGCCGGGTCGCCTCGAAGGACTCCTCGACCCGGCCCACGCATCCGAGGAACAGGCCGAGCCAGAAGTAACCGTCGGTCGAACGCGGAGTCTTCTCGATGACCGTTCGAATCTCGCGCTCCTCGCGGGCCGTGTCCCAGCCGAAGTAGTGCTCGATGAAGCCGAGCGACAGATGCACCTCCGGCGTGCCCGGCGTGAGCTCCTGCGCCCGGTCCGCCGCCCAGCGCGCCCGGCCGTAAGCCTCCCAGGTCGAAATCCCGCCGTAGAAGCCCCAGAAGCAGTAGGCCTCGGCGAGGCCGAGGTAGGCCGCCGCGTAGCGGTGGTCGCGGTCGATCGCCGCCTCGAGCTCCGCGATGGCCGGCTTCGGGCGGCGCAGGTTCAGGAAGTACCGGCCCTTCAGGTACAGGTTGTAGGCCTCGACGTCCTGCGTCGGGCGCACGACGACGGGAGCGTCCGCCGAACCGACCAGGCGCACGTGGAGCGTTTCGGCGATCGCGCGCGCGATCTCGTCCTGGACGGCGAAGACGTCCTCCATCTCGCGGTCGAAGCGCTCGGACCAGAGGTGATAGCCGGTGGTGACGTCGATGAGCTGCGCGGTGATCCGGAGCCGCCGCCCGGCCTGCCGCACGCTGCCCTCGAGGACCGTGCGGACCCCGAGCTCGCGGCCGATCTGGCGGACGTCGGTGTCCTTGCTCTTGTACGCGAACGAGGACGTGCGCGCGGCCACCCGCAACGGCGCGATTCCCGAGAGCGCGCCGATGATCTCCTCGGTGATGCCGTCGCTGAAGTACTCGGCGTCCCGGTCGGCGCTCATGTTGCGAAAGGGGAGCACGGCGATCGACGCTTCCGCCTGCACGGCGCCCGACACGGCTCCCGTCGCGGCTCCCGTCGCGGGCCCCGAAGGCTCGACCTGCAGGGCCTCGAGCGCGAAGGCGAAGTCGCGGGCGTTCTGGAACCTTTCGCCGGGCTCCTTCTCCAGGCAATGGGCGACGATCCGCGCCAGGTCCGGAGCGATCTGCGCCCCGGTGGGCGAGGCCATCGGGTCCTCCTGCAACACGGCGATCATGGCCTCGGCGGGGCTGTCGGCGCGAAAGGCGCGCCGGGCCGTCAGCATCTCGTAGAGGATCGCTCCCAGGGCGAAGAGGTCAGTGCGGTGGTCGATCGGACGCCCGCGAACCTGCTCGGGCGACATGTACCCCGGCGTGCCGAGGACGACGCCCGGATGCGTGCCGGCCGTGGGCGACTGCGAAACGTCGGCCGGCGCGCCGGGGGCTCCCGACAGCATCGCCAGGCCGAAGTCGAGGATCTTGACGAGACCGTCCTTCGTGAGAAAGACGTTCTCGGGCTTCAGGTCCCGGTGAACGATCCCGCGGTCGTGCGCGGCCGCCAGGCCCTGCGCCATCTGGAGCGCGTACTCGACGGCCTTGCGCGCCGGGATGGCGGAGGCCACCAGGCGATCGCGCAGCGTTTCCCCCTCGAGGAGCTCCATGACGGCATAGGCGACGCCGTTCTCCTCGCCGATGTCGTGAATCGCGAGGATGTTCGGATGCGAGAGCGCCGCGACGGCGCGCGCCTCGCGGTGGAATCGCGCGACGGCGTCCGGGCTGCCGCCCGAAAGGCCCCGCAGGACCTTGATCGCGACCTCGCGCTGGAGCCGCGAGTCGCGCGCCCGATAGACCTCGCCCATCCCGCCCGCCCCGAGCGGGCCGAGGATCTCGTACGGTCCGAGAGATCGGACGGCCAGTGCCACGGAGGAAGCCTATACCGCGGGTGCCCGGGCCTCAGTCCGCCATGAACGTGACGGTTCCCGTGGCGATGTCGTACATCGCGCCGGCGATGGCGACCTGGCCCGAGTCGATCTGCTCGCGGAGGATCGAACTGCGTGCCTTGATCTCGTGGATCGAGTCGCGAACGTTCTGCTCCGTCACCTTCGTGACGTACGCCTTGTCCTTGGAGGTGCCCGGGCCCGAATCGCGAACGGCCGACTGGATCTTGGCGAGCAGGGAGGTCAGGTTGCCGAGTTTGACGCCGTCGATGGCGCCCTTGACCGCCCCGCATTCCGTGTGCCCGAGCACGAGCACGAGGTGCGCGCCCGTCACTTTCGTCGCAAACTCCAGGCCGCCGAGCACGTCGGTGTCGACGACGTTGCCGGCCGAGCGCAGCACGAACACGTCGCCGATCCCCTGGTCGAGGACGATCTCGACGGGCGCCCGCGAGTCGATGCAGGAGACGACGGCGGCGTAGGGAAACTGCCCCGTCGCGGTCGCGATCACCTTGGCGTTCCAGTCGCGGGTCAGCGGCTTTCCGGACACGAACCGGGCGTTGCCCTCCTTGAGGCGCTGGAGCGCCTGGGCCGGGGTCATGGACATCTGCGACTCCTTCGTCTGCACTTGCGCGAGCGCCAGCGCGGCGGCCGCCGCGCACACCAGAAACATCGTCAGACCGATCCGGAATCCTCGCATCGTCAACCTCCGGTAATGAGCTGCGTCAGCGCCGGCACGCGCCCGAGCAGCCGCGCGTACAGCGCGAGCTGGCCGCGATGATATTCCTCGTGGGCGATGCCGTGCTGCATCCAGGCCAGGCGGGTGCCCATCTTCCCGTCGAAGCGGCGGATGTGCTGGAGCATGTGGAGCTCCCCGGCCTTGCGCAGCTTGCGCTCGCCGTCGCGGTGTTTTCGCGCAAGCCCCTCCAGAAGCGCCCGGCGGGTCGTGAGGCGCGCCAGGCCCCGGCCGTGCTCCCGCAGAAGGGCTTCGTAGCTCTTGCGCCGGAAATCGCCGTCCGGCCGCGAGAGCTCCCCCGACATCAGCAGCCCCGATTCGACGATGTGCCTCACGAGCTCGGCGACCGTCCGGCTCTCCAGCGACGGCCGGAACCCGATGTCCTTGTCCCGCAGGTTGCGGAGCTCGTCGATGACTCCGGCGCGCGTGTAGCCCCAGGCCTCGAGCGTCTCTTCCAGAAGGGTCGTGTATCGGGTCATCTCGTTCCTCCTGGGTCAGCGCGGCGAGCCGGCGTAGACCATGCGCTTCGTGCCTTCCACGCCCGAGCTCTTCAGGAGCGCCTCCGCCTCCTGCGGCGAGAGCCGGCGGCCGAGCGGCTCCGGAGCATTCGCGAGCTCCCAGGCGAGGATCCCCATGACCGCCGTGTCGACGGCGAGCCAGCGCGGGTCGACCGCGGCGAACGTGTCGGTGACCGTGTGATGGCGGTCGTCGTAGGTTCCGGGCTCGACCCAGAGCGTCATCGCGGGAACGCCCACCGCCATGAACGGCCCGTGGTCGCGATCGAAGGTCGCTTCGAGGGTCGTCGCCGTGGCCCCGAACGAAGCGAGCGGCGCGAGGATCGCCTTCATCGGCCCCTCGAGGTCCGCCCGCCCGTGGAGCTCGACGCCCTTCGGAGCCTGCGCGCCCGAGTCCATGACCAGGACGGCCCGGTGCGAGTCGAGCTCCTTCTCGTGCGCGACGACGTAGGCCCGCGAGCCCAGCGTCGCCTCCTCCTCGCCCGAGAAGAAGGCGAACCGGATCGTCCTCCTCGGCGTCACGCCGAGCGACCTCAGGATCCGCGCCGCTTCCAGGACCGCGGCCACGCCCGAGCCGTCGTCGTCGGCGCCCTCGGCCGGGTCCCAGGAGTCGTAGTGCGCCCCGATCAGGACGACCTCCGCGGCGTCTTTCCCCGGCAGGTCCGCGATCACGTTGCGCTCGAGGTACGGGCTCCGGTCGAGCGTGTTGCGCACGTCGAGCGAGAGCTTCACCGGCCCCTTCGCCAGCAGGCGCCGAAGCAGCTGGGCGTCCTCCTTGGCCACCGAGATCACCGGCAGCGGCGCTCCCGGGTAGAAGCCGAAGGCCGACGTGTAGACCATCCGCCCCGGCTTGTCGGACGCAATGAGCATCGCCGAGGCGCCGGCGGCGGCGAGCGACCTCGCCAGCGCGGCGCGCATCACGAACGACGGGTCGACGCCGACTTTCTGCGGGTCGACGAGGACGGCCGCTCCCCGCACGCGCTCGGCCGAAACGGCGAGCACCGAGGACGCCGGCGCCCCGAGGTCGACGAGCGAAGCGGCGACCGGTCCGGCGGTGCCCGGCACCCAGGCATACGACCCGATCGTGATCGGCCGGTCGATCGGCGACGTGATCCGCCCCGAGGCCGGTCCCCGCATCCAGCGCGACTCCAGCGGGAACTCTTCGAAGCGGGCGTTCGAGTACCCGGCGTCCTTCAGCGCCGCGAGGATGAGCTCCGAGGCCGCGCGAGTCTCCCGGCTTCCCGTCACGCGCCCGCCGACCGAGTCGGTCAGCTTCTCGAGAAACGCCGAGGCGCCGCCGCTGGTCAGCGCGGCGCCGGCGATGCGGGCGGGGATGCCGTCCTCGGAGAGGCCGGCGGTCGCGATGGCCGCCCATAGGATCGTAGCGAAGATGCGGCGGCCAATGCGGGTCATAGCGTTCTCTCCAGTTCCAAGTTCGTTACGGAATCGAGGATCATCACTTCGCCTTCTCGAGGACCGACGTCCAGTTCAAGACCACCGCGATCGGCAGCGCGACGTCCTCGCGAACGGGCGTGATGACGAGGAATCGCTGCCCATCTCCCGTCACGTCGTATCCGGAGGCGCCGATGTCCCCGCGCGTCTCGAAGAGCGGGGTCGGAATCCCGGCCTCGAGCGCCCCCTCGGTCTGTATCGGAACGGCCATCAGCCTTCGGTCCGGTGCGAGGTAGAAGAGCTCCTTCCCGTCTCCCCGCCAGCGCGGAACCGAGCCGCCGGCCGTCGAGACCTGCACCCTCTCTCCGGGCCCCGGGAAGGGAGCGACATAGACCTCGTCCTCCTTTCCAGCCTCGGAAGCGACCGTCGCGATCCAGCGCCCGTCCGGCGAAAACTTGGCTTGCGTTTCGATGGCGCTGGTCTTGGCGAAGGGGAAGGGTTTGCGGTCTCCTTGCAGCGGAACGATCCAGATGTCCCAGTTCGATGACGCGTCCGGGGCGGCGTACGCGATCAGGCGTCCGTCCGGGGACCAATCGACGGGGATCTCGGCGTCATTCGTCTTGAGCAGGGCTTCCTCGGCTCCGCCGCCTACCGACCGCACGAAGAGACGGGGAGGGCCGCCGCGGACCGAGGAGAAGGCAATGCGGGAGCCATCGGGCGATAGGAGAGCAGAGCCTTCCTTACCCTCGGAGCTGAGGGGGGCCTTCGAGCCCCGGACGAGATCGTAGATCCAGATGCTCCTGCTCTGGCTGTCGGCTCCCGCGACCACGAGGGTCAGCCTCCGTCCGTCGGACGAGAGACGCAGGCCCAGGTAGCCTCCGGCTTCCCCCACCGTCCCGACCTGCCGGCCCTGCCTGTCGAACCAGAGAAGCCTCGAGGGAAAGGTCACGGCCCGGGCGTAAACGAGAGCGCCGGTCGCAGAGACGGAAAAGTAGCCGAGCTTCCGAGGTTCCATGACGGCGACGCCCTGAGCGACCGGAATTGGCTCGCTCGAGGATCGGAGAGCTTTCGCATCGAACTTCTGGGCGAGCAGGTTTCCGTCGCGCGCGAAGAGCACGTAGCCCGGCTCCGCGTAGACCGGATTCGACGCCTCGGGCACCACGACCCGCACTTCCTTCGAGTCGAGCGAGGCCACGCGGATGCCGCCATTCTGGTTCTTCGACTCCGGGTTGGCGCCCAGGTAGGAAAAGTACAGGAAGTGCCGCCCGTCGGGCAGGAAGTGAGGCCAGCGCTGGCTGTCCTCGCCGTGGGCGCTGTCGAACGCGAGCACCGGCTCGGGCTTGCCGCCGGAGGCGGGCACGCGGAAAATCGGACTGCCGGCCGAGGGAGAGAACAGAATGACGCCGTTACGACTCCAGGTCCCGCCGCGCCCCGCCTCCGCGTCGCAGAGCACCTGGACGGGACCTCCCGAGGCTTCCATGCGCTTCAACTTCCCGTCGGCGAAGAACCCGATGGAGAGGCTGTCCGGAGACCAGAAGGGATAGTTACCGTTCTCTGTTCCAGGCAAGGGTCGAGCCCGAAAACCGTCGAGAGGCCGAACCCACAGGGACATCTTCCGGTCCGTGCCCGACGCCTTGAACACGAGGAGTCGGGCATCGGGAGATACGGCGGGTGCCATGTCGAGATCCATTCTCTGCACATCGCGGTAAGGCGACTCGTCGGTGGGGACGACCTCGAATCGGACGACGCTCGCCGGAACCGCCGGCCGGCGGAAGAGGACGATCCCGGCGGCGGCCGCCGCCAGCGCGGCCACGGCGAAGGCTCCCCAGGCGATTCGCTCCCGATTGCGGCGGCGGGAGGCGAGCGCTGGCGGCGCCGAGACACCGGCCGCCGAGCCCTCGGCGATCCACTTGAGCTCCTTGGCCACGTCGCCGGCCGACTGCCAGCGGTCCTCGGGATCCTTGGCGAGACAGGTCTTCACGACCCGGTCGAGCGCCGGAGGCGACATCGGCTGGACGGAAGAGATCGGCGCCGGGTCGCTCGACATGATCGCCGTGATCAGCGACGCCTGGCTCGCGGCCGAGAACGCCTTCTTGCCCGTCGCCATTTCGTAGAGCACGCACCCGAACGCGAAGACGTCCGTCCGGCCGTCCGAGTCCTTGCCCTCCAGCTGCTCCGGAGCCATGTACTGGAACGTTCCCAGGATCGTCCCTTCCTGCGTCAGGCCCTGTTGCGTGGGCAAGGACGTCAGGCTCGACTTCGGCATCGGCGGCGCCATCGCCTTGGCCAGCCCGAAGTCCAGAAGCTTGACCCCCGACTTCGTGATCATCACGTTGCCGGGCTTCAAGTCCCGGTGCACGATCCCCTGCCGATGCGCCTTGTCCAGCGCGTCCGCGATCTCGACGCCGTACTTGCAGCGTCTGCTCGAGCGGCAGCGGACCCTTCGCCAACCGCTGCGAGAGCGTCTCCCCCTCCAGCAGCTCCATCACCAGGTACTCGGTCTCGCCCTCCCGGCCCACGTCGTACAACGCGCAGATGTGGGGATGCGAGAGCTGCGAGATCGTCTTCGCCTCCCGCTCGAACCGCTGCCGCGTTTCCGGAGAGGCCGCCATGTGCGACGGCAGCACCTTCACCGCCACCGTCCGCTCCAGCCGCGTGTCCCGCGCCTTGTAGACCTCGCCCATCCCGCCCGCGCCGAGCGGCGACAGGATCTCGTAGGGGCCGAGCTTCGTTCCCGCGGCGAGACTCATGGCGGCGAAGAGGCGACGACGCCGATGCTGGCGATCGTGTCCCCTTTCCTCATGGAGGGCACCGCGCAGATGTAGAGCACGACGCCGGCCTCCGGCGCGCGCGCCTCGAAGGTCTTCCGGCCCACGTAGTCCGTGACGTACCCCACCTTCATGCCCCGGGCGACGTAGGTTCCCCGCGCGACGAGCGGGTAGAAGATTCCGGTCTGTTCGCTGGCGACGGTCTTGACGGACTCGATCCAGACCGGGTGATCCACCATCGTGGGCGTTCCGGGCAGCATCTGGAGCAGCCGCATGACGGACAGAGTCCCATCGACCAGAGCCGACACGTCTGCCGGGTCCACGGTTCCCGCGCGGCCCGCCTCGACCGTGATCGACGGCTTGCCCCGGGTGGACGCGGTGCTGTCGAGATAGCGAGACGCGCCGGGATCCGTCGGGCGGTCGGTGGAGATGACGACCGTGTCGAGGCCGAACGCCAGGACCATCCGGCGCGAAGCGGCGTCCTGCTCCTCGTTTCCGGTCTTCAGCCAGTAGGTGAAGGGGCGCAGGTCCTCGTCGAGATCGCCGCCGTGGAAGTCGATGAGGTAGTTGCACCGCTCGACGATCTGCCGCGTGATGAGGTGAAGGGCCCGTTCGGTCTGCGTCCCGTCCGCCTTGCCCGGATAGAAACGGTTCATGTTCTTGCCGTCCACCGGATTGACGTGCGGAACCTTCTGCTCGAAGGACGGCGTGTTGATGAGCGGCACCAGGATGACCGTGCCGGACACTTGTGCCGGGTCGAGCCCTTCGATCAGCCGTTCGGTCGCGATGATCGAGGCGTACTCGGTCCCGTGCGCTCCAGCGACCAGAGCCAGCACCGGCCCCGGCCGCGCCCCCCGGACGACGACGACGGGAATCTCGAGCGCCGCGTCGGAGCCCGCGGGGACCGCGAGAACGCCGGTCGCCTTCTGTCCGGGGCTCGCAGTCGCCGTACCGACGGTGAACGGCGCCTCGCCCGGGGCGGCGCCCGAGGAAGAGAGGCTGACGAGCAATCCGGCCGCGGCGGACAGCCACATCCGAATCACCCCTCGGCGAGAGTGAGCTCCGATCGTCCCGCCTTCTCGCACGAACCACGCTTCCCGCGCCATGTCAGCCTCCCCACACGTCATGGGCGTGCCTTCGTATCCGCGCCGGTCCCGAGGTGGATGATGAAGATGTCCCCCGTTCTTCGCCCTCGCGAGTAGAAGAGCCGAGAGCCGTCGCCGGAGATCTTGGGGTCCTCGATGTAGAGATCGAAGCCCGTGAAGTCCGTTACCTTCTGCGGAACCGCGGTCGCCCAGCCCTGGGCCGGGCCAGGCACCCGGAACAGGTTCTTGTGTCCCGGCTGGAAGTAGAGCCAGCGGCCGGACGGCGAGAAAAACGGATGGTAGGCCTCGTACGGTTCCGTCGACACGATGCGAGACGCGCCGCCGGCCACGGGCACGGCCGCGAGTTTGACCCCCGCGCCATCGCTGCTCTGGTACGCCAGCCACTGGCCCTGGCGATCCACCGCGAGAAGCGTGACGACCTTCCCTTGCGTGATCGGCGTCGCGACGCCGGAGGCGAGATCGAGCTTCATCATGCTCTGGTCGCGCTGGACGATCGCCTTCCCATCCGGCAACCAGGCCATCTGTCCGGAGAAGTTGCCCAACCGCCGGGGGTTGGTGCCGTCGGCCCGCATGATCCAGAGAGACTGGGCCCCCTCGGCGGGTCCCCCGGTCCCCCGGGAAAACGCGATCTCGCTGCCGTCGGGCGAAAATTCGGGGAACGTGTCCGATGAGTCGGGATCCCGGGTCAACTCGATGGGAATCGCCGGCGGATCGATACGCCAGAGATGCGACCGGCCGCCGCGGTCCGCGGCGAAGACGATCGCCTTTCCGTCGGGCGAAGGGTCGAAGAAGCTCACGCGGTTGTTTCCGGTCGTCAATTCGCGAGGCGGCCCCGTCGCGCGCCCGGCCTCCGCATCGAACGGAAGCTCCTCGAGGTTGAGACTCTGACTGACGGCGGAAAAGGCGATCGTCTTCCCGTCCCCCGAGACCTTCGCACCGACGTCGGCACCACGCCCGAACGTCAGCGGCTCGGGCCGCCCCGAGAACTCTCCCCGAACGCCCGCGAAAGGCGCCCTCCAGAGGGTACGACCCTTCCCCGGCGTGTTGTTGGTGTAGAGAATGCTCTTCGAGCCGGGCCCCCACGCCGGCGTTTCCCCGCGGGCGAGGATCTTTGCCTTCCCGCCCTTTGCCGGTGCGACCTCGACCTGGGCGCCGTTCTGGTAGAGGAGCCAGCGACCATCGTCCGAGAAACTGGGGAAGAAATACCGCAGGACGAACGCTTCCTCGATCGGCAGGTCGCGGCTCTCTCCTCCGGCCGCCGGAACGACGGCGATCCGGGTGTTTCGAAATGTGCCGTGAACGTAGACCAGGCTCTTGCCGTCCGGCGTCCAGGCGGGACAGTTTCCTCGCTCGACGATCCGGCGGGCCGGGCCCCCGAGGGCGGGCATGATCCAGATGTCGCCCCCGATCAACGGCAAAAAGGGAGCCGAATAGATGATGTCGGAACCGCCCGAGCGATTCGAGACGAACGCGATCTCGCGGCCGTCGGGCGAAATGGCCGGCTGCATGTCCGCCCCCGGATCCTTCGTCAGGTTGAGAGCGGGTCCTCCCGAGATCTGCTGCAGGTAGATCTCGAAGTTCCCGTCGCGGTCGGAGACGTACGCGATCGTCTGGCCGTCGGGAGAGAACGTGGGCTCCCCTTCGTAGCCCGGATCGGTCGTCAGCGGCGTGATCGTCGCATCGCCCCAGTCCGGAGCCGGAGCCGCCGCCCGGCCGGCGCGAACGAAGTAGCCGGCGCTGGCCGCCGCGGCGGCGAGAGCCGCAATTCCGAGCCAATTCCACACGGCCCGGGAGCGTGGGGCGACCGGGGCGATCGCCACCGCGGCGGAGCCCGTCGTCCCCGCGGCCGTCTCCAGGGCGAACGCGAGATCCCTCGCCGACTGGAACCGCTTCTCCGGCTTCTTCTCCAGGCAGTGCCGCAGCACCGGAACGAGCGCCGCCGCGTCCGACCCCACCGACGACGGCTCCCGCGGATCCTCCTTCAGGATCGCGGTCATCGTCTCCGCCGCCGTCTCCCGCTGAAACGCCCGGCTTCCCGTCAGCATCTCGTACAGCACCGCCCCGAAAGAAAAGATGTCGGACCGGTGATCGACCGCGACGCCCCGAACCTGCTCCGGCGACATGTAGCCGACCGTGCCCATGACCTTTCCGGGCTCCGTGTAGCCCGACACGGTCGGGGACTGCGTCTCGTCGCGAGCCGTCGCGGGCCCCGCGCCGGGCTTCGCGAGGCCGAAGTCGAGGATCTTCAGATGCTCGTCCCGCGTGATGAAGATGTTGTCGGGCTTCAGGTCGCGGTGGACGATCCCCTTCTCGTGCGCCGCGGCGAGGCCCAGCGCGATCTGCACGCCATACTCCCTGACCTTGCGGGAAAACAGCGGGCCGTGCGCGAGAGCTTCGCGCAGCGTCTCGCCCTCGAGCAGTTCGGTCACCGCGTAGGCGACGCTCCCCTCGTGCCCGAAGTCGTGGATCGCGAGGATGTTCGGGTGCGACAGCGCCGCGACCGCCTTCGCCTCCCGCCCGAAGCGCGCCAGGGCGTCGTCATCCTCCGCCAGCCGCTCCGGCAGCACCTTCACCGCCACCATCCGCTCGAGTCGGGTGTCCTTCGCCTTGTAGACCTCCCCCATCCCTCCCGCGCCCAGCGGCGACAGGATCTCGTAGGGGCCCAGACGCGAGCCGGCCGATAGAGTCATCGCGGCGCAGCCTGCCCGGCCGGCGGAGAGAGCCGGGAGAACCAGTTCACGACGGCGCCGAGGCTCGTTTCGGTCGTCGGATCCGGGCTCTCGAGGAGAACGAAGTGCTGGCCGTCGGCCTCGACGTCGAAATACTGCAGATCGGGCTTCGAGAAGAGCTTCACGGGGACCCCGGGCTGGAAGCCGGGCTGCGCGGCCACCGGGACCGCCATGAGGTTTTCCCCGTCGAGGTAGAAGATCTCCTTGCCCGAGCGGTTCCATCGGGGCTGCAATCCCCCGTCGGTGGAAATCTGCCACTTCCCTTCTCCGCCCGAAGCCGAGACGACGAAGATCTCCGGACGAACGGGCCCCTGGTCCGAGTAGGCGATCCAACGCCCGTCCGGCGAGAAACGGCCGTCGAGGGGCCGCAGGGCGCCGCTGACGGTGCGCGGCTCTGCGCCCTCGGTTGGCGGCAGGGCCGCGACACGAAGCCCGAGCGCACCCCCGTCCTGGAGGAGCAGGCTCCTGCCGTCGGGAGCCACGTCCCTGGGAACCTGGAACTGGCGGCTCGGCCAGAGCTGTTGCTCGGTTCCGCTTCCGTCGGCCGGCCGCGAGAAGACGTTCCAGGGGCCGCTCTTTTCGAAGGCGTACAGGATGTGCTTGCCGTCCGGAGTCCAGACGGGTCGTTGGGCGCGCGCTCCGGAGGTCAGCTGCGTGAACGTCTTCCGGGCCCGGTCGAAGATCCAGATCGTGGAGTCGAACTGCAGCGCGATCCGGGTGCCGTCCGGCGAGATCGCCACCTCGGCGAACTCCTCGCGCCGATCGCTGAGCGGGGCTCCGGCTCCCGTCCGGTCGACCCGCGTCAGGAGCCGCCGGCTCTGGACGGAGCTCGACGGAATGTAGACGAGCAGTCCCGACCGGGTGAACGCGGCGCCCGCCGCTCCACTCCACTCGACGTAGACGTCTCGGGCCACTTCCACCGGCTGGCCTGTAACCTCCAGCCGCGCGAGGTCGAACCGCACGGCATACAGAGACCCTTCCCGCGCGTAGATCAGGTGGCCCGTCGGCGCGTAGAGCGGGCTCGTGCCTCCGCGAATCAGGACCCGGCGTTCACCCGTGTCCAAACGCTTCAGGACGATCTGCGCCTCGTTCCAGGTCCGCCCGGTCAGGGCGGCGTACACCAGGGCCTTTCCGCCGGGCAGGAGCGCCGGCCAGCGATGCGACTTCTCTCCATCGGCCTTGTCGAGCTGGGTCACGGGCTCCACGGCGCCCCCGTCCTGGGAGACGCGGCTGATCCCGCCGTACAGATCGGGCGTGTAGTAGATCGTGCCGTCCTCGCCCCAGGCCGCGCCGCGCGGCGTCGCCTTGTCCGCGACGTCGAAGGGCGCTCCGCCCTGGAGGGCGACCTTCCGCAGCACGCCGGTCGAGTTGCCGGCCGTCGTGAACCCGATCCAGCGCCCGTCGGGCGAGAAAATGGGATTCCACGCCGCGAGCGTCCCGGGCATCGCCGTGGTCTCGCCGGTGTCGAGACTCCGAAGGCGCAGTTCCGTGCCCGACCCCTTGCGAACCACGTAAACCATGTGCCGGCCGTCGGGTGCGAGCCGGAGGACGCCGGAGCTGTCGTTCGCCCCGACGGCGAGCCTCTCGCCCCGGGGCAGATTCAGCGACAACCGCAACGGGGAGTCCGCGGTCGCGTCGGCGCCGATCGGGCCGCGCCGGAAAAGAATCAGCGCCGCGACCGCTACGACAGCCGCGGCCGCCAGGCCCCACGCGAGCGCTTCGCGCCACGGCCTGCGCGTTCGCACGGCGGCGGCAGCGGCGGACGATCCCTCGCCGATCCAGCGCAGCTCCCGCTTCAGATCTCCCGCCGACTGCCACCGATCCTCCGGGTCCTTCGCCAGGCAGGTTCGGATCACCCGATCGAGCCCGGGCGGCGACATGGGCTGCACGGTGGAGATCGACGGAGGCTCCGAGGACATGATCGCCGTGATCAGCGAAGCCTGGCTCGCCGCCGAAAACGCCTTTCTGGCCGTCGCCATCTCGTACAGCACCGCACCGAAGGCGAAGACGTCCGTCCTCCCGTCCGCCTCCTTGCCCTCGAGTTGCTCCGGCGCCATGTACTGGAAGGTGCCGAGGATCGTCCCTTCCTGGGTCAAGCCTTGCTGCGTCGGCAAAGACGTCAGAGTCGACTTCGCCGCCGGCGGCGCCATCGCCTTCGCGAGGCCGAAGTCGAGGAGCTTCACTCCCGACTTCGTGATCATCACGTTGCCGGGCTTCAGGTCCCGGTGCACGATCCCCTGCCGGTGCGCCTTGTCCAAAGCGTCGGCGATCTCCTGCCCGTAGCGAAGCGTCTGCTCGAGCGGCAGCGGCCCTTTGGCGAGACGATCGAGGAGCGTCTCGCCCTCGAGAAGCTCCATGACCAGGAACTCGGTGTCGTTCTCTCTCCCGACGTCGTACAGCGCGCAGATGTGCGGATGCGAGAGCTGCGAGATCGTCTTCGCCTCCCGCTCGAACCGCTGGCGGACCTCCGGAGATGACGAGAGATGCTGAGGCAGCACCTTGATCGCCACCGTCCGCTCGAGCCGCGTGTCCTTCGCCTTGTAGACCTCTCCCATCCCACCCGCGCCGATTGGCGACAGAATCTCGTAGGGGCCCAGGCGCGAGCCCGAAGGCAGGGTCAAAGTGGGAAGAGCCTACAACGAAAGCGCAGGCACGCCGTGCGCCGCGAGGGCGTGGGCGCCGACGACGAGGAATTCAACTCCCGCCGCGGACAGTTCGAACAACATCTCGACGAAGTCGCGGTTCATGAGGGATTCCCTCCTTGAACATCCAGGCCTGCAGCGTGAGCTGCCAGACCATGCCGACGCGCTCAGACGGGCTGAGCGTCGAGACGTCCAACTCCTTCCCCTGCTCTTCCAGGGTCGTCCGGCGGACCGTGTAGCGGGACCGATCGGGCACGGTCGATTTTACCTTTTTCGGTTCCGGCCTCTTCTCGCTGGCGCCAGGCCGCGAGCGTCACTTCTTCGTCATCCCCGCCGTCCAGTTCGTCACGAGCGCCACGCGGGGCGCGGCGGTTGTCTGCGGAAGGAGGGCCAGAAGAAACCGTCCACCGTCGCGCGTGACCGCGAGGGCGCTGATCGGCGGCATCTTGAAGAGCACCCTGGGCGGACCGACCTCGATTCCCGACGGGCCCGCCTCGATCTCGACGGAGACGGCATCGCCCTCGAGAGTCCCATAGAGGATCTCCTTGTTTCCCACGAAACCGCCGCCCTCCGTGCCGCTCGCGGAGATCTGGAACTTCGGGCCGGGCCCCGGAAACGGAACGACGTAGAGCTCATCCCGTCCCGATTCGTTCGAGACGTAGGAGACCCACTTGCCGTCGCTCGAGAAGACGCCGTTCCATTCGTTGAACTCCGTGGCGAGAAAGGGGTAGGGCTTGCCGCCGCCGGCCGGCGCCACCCAGATGTCCCCTTTGGTGGGACTGCCGCGCGGAAGCAAATCCACCAGGAGCAGGCGGCCGTCGGGAGACCAGTCGGTCGGATTGGCCGGCCTGTCCGAGTGAAAGACGACCGCCTCCTGGCCCGTACCGCCGACGGTCTTGACCACGGCGTCGGTCGTCGCCTGCTTGTTGAGCCTCGGGTAGGCGATGCGGCTCCCGTCCGGCGACCAGACCGGCCCGTCGGCGAGCTCTCCGAAGGTGAACCGGCTCCGAACGCCGCGGGAATCGAACAGCCAGATGGAGGCGGTTCCGGTGGCCGGATCGTTGATCCCCGCGGCGATGCGCTTGCCGTCGGGCGCGAGGCTCAGGCTCGAGTATTCCGCGGGCTCGCCGAACGGCTCGCCGACAGGCTTTCCGGCGCGGTCCACCCAGGTCAGGCGCGTCGCCGCCGTGCCGCCGGCTCCCTGGGCGTACAGGAGGACGCCGTCGTCCGAGGCCGCGAACGCGCCGCGAAAGAACGCCGGGTCGTACTGAACGCCCTCGGCCACCGGGACGGCTTCCCCGACCAGGCGCCTCGACCCGGCGTCGAAGCGCTGCGCGAGCAGAATGCGCTCGCGCATGTAGAGAAGCTGGCCGGAGGCGTAGACGACGTTCGACCGGGCCTGCAGCACCAGCGTCCGGTCGTTCGAGTCGAGCGCGCCGAGGTAGATCGCGTTCGATTCGCTCTTCGTGCCGGTCGAGTGCGAGCCTGCCATATAGAGGAAGTGGCGGCCGTCCGGAAGGAATGACACCCAGCGGTGCGTCGTTTCGCCACGGGCCACATCGAGTGTCGTCGCCGGCTTCGGCACGCCTCCGGCCGCAGGAACGCGAAAGACCCCGGTCGTCGAATCCGGCGAGAAGAGGATGACGCCCTCGCGGTTCCAGGCGCCGCTGCGGCCCGCTCGGCGCCTCGCACACCGGCAGCGGAGGCGCGCCGGAGATGTCGACCTTCTGGAGCTTGTCGGCGGCGAAGAAGGCGAGAAATCGGCTGTCGGGCGACCAGAACGGAAAGGTGGCGCCCTCCGTTCCGGAAATGGACTTCGCCCCGAGCTCGCCGAGCGCCCGGAGCCAGAGCATGACCTTGCCCTCCGGGCCCTTGGCCGCGAACGTCGCGTACCGGCCGTCGGGCGACACCGTGAGCGATCCCAGTCTGCGTCGGACAGCTCGAGCTCGGTCTTCTCCGGCGGAAGAAGGAAGGCGCCGACGCGGGAGGCTTCGCACGGGCGCGCGGCGCAGGTAACCGAAGGTCGCGAGCCCCGCAGCGGCGATCGCCGCCGCCGCGACGGCCCACGCGAGCTTCTCGCGGTTCTTGCGCCGCGCGACGACGGGAGCGGGCAGCCCCGCCTGCGAGCCGCCCTCGGCGATCCACTGGAGCTGCAGCTTCGCGTCGTGCGCCGTCTGGAACCGGTCCTCCGGGTCCTTGGCGAGGCAGGTCTTGACGACGCGGTTCAAGGCCGGCGGCGATCATCGGCGCGATCTCCGAGATCGCCGGCGGGTCGTCGCGCAGGATCGCGCCGATGAGCGACGCCTGGCTCGTGCCCGAGAAGGCCTTCCTGCCCGTCGCCATCTCGTACAGCAGGGCGCCGAAGGCGAAGAGGTCGCTGCGCGCGTCGGCGTCCTTGCCCTCGAGCTGCTCGGGCGCCATGTACTGGAACGTGCCGAGGACGGTGCCGCGCTCGGTCAGCGGCTGGCTCGCCTGCATCTCCGTCGCGAGGCGCGAGACACCGGACGAAACGTCGCGGCCCGCCGCCTGGAACTTCGCCAGGCCGAAGTCGAGCAGCTTCACCCCCGACTTCGTCAGCATGACGTTGCCGGGCTTCAGGTCCCGGTGCACGATCCCCTGCCGGTGCGCCTTGTCGAGCGCGTCGGCGATCTCGATCCCGAAGCGCAGGAGCTGCTCGGCCGGCAGCGGCCCCCTTGCCCAGGCGGTCCGCCAGCGTCTCGCCCTCGAGGTACTCCATGACGAGGTACTCGGTCTCGCCTTCGCGGTTGACGTCGTAGAGCGCGCAGATGTGCGGATGCGAGATCTGCGAGATCGTCTTCGCCTCGCGCTCGAAGCGCTGGCGCAGCTCCGGGTTCGACGAGAGGTGCGGCGGCAGGACCTTGACCGCGACCGTGCGCTCGAGGCGCGCGTCCCGCGCCTTGTAGACCTCGCCCATCCCACCGGCGCCGATCGGCGCCAGGATCTCGTAGGGACCGAGCTTGGTTCCCGCCGCGAGCGTCATCGGCTTCGACCTCCGAGCTGCGGTCCCCAGTTGAGCACGACGTCCACCTCCCGGGCTCCGAGATCCGAACCGCCCTTGACGAAGACGAACCGCTTCCCGTCCCTGGAGACGTCGTAGTTTCGCAGCGGCGCCGTCCGCAGCTCGAACTGACCCTCGAAGAGCGTCTCCGCCTTGCCCGCCTGGAACACGGGCTGCGTCTGGACCTCCATCACGCGGATCTGCGAAGGCGCGTGAATGAAGAAGATCTCGTTTTCCGCCCAGACCGGCTGACCTCCGCCGTCGGTCGTGAGCTGCCACTTGGCAGCCGAGCCGTTGGTCGCCTGGACGAAGACCTCGGCCACGGCGCCGCTGACGGAGGCCGCGTAGACGATCCAGCGATCGTCCGGGGAGAACACGCCCCCGTAGGCGCCGGGCTCGATCAGGTGGGAGTCGCTGTCGGATTGCGCCTTCGGATCCCAGGGGCCCTTCAACGCCGCCAGCCAGACCTGGTTGGAGGGATGCGTGAATAAGAGCGTTTTGCCGTCGAGCGACCAGTCGGAGGGGAGTCGGGCGGTGAAGTCGCCGTAAAGCCACTCCTCCGCCCCGCTGCCGTCGGCGGGCCGAGCGTAGATTCCTTCGTTGGTGGCCCGGGCCGAAACGTAGGCGATGCGCCGGCCGTCTCCGGACCAGATCGGGCAGAAGTTGCCGGTCGAAAAGGTCAGGCGCGTGAGACCGCCGCCCGAGAGCTGGTAGATCCAGACCTCGTCGTCGGCGCCCCGGCCGCTTCCGATCGAGAAAGCGATCTTCGTGCCGTCGGGCGAGAAGCGCGGGAACCGGTACTGGCGCGGGGGCAGCGGCAGGTCGGTGACGGCGCCCTTGCGGTCCGTCAGGACCAGCCTGCTCTCGGCCGACGCGGCGGCGCCCGGCACGAAGGCGAGCGAGCCGTCGCCTCCCGCCGCGAAGTAGCCGATCCCGCTCGAAGGATCGCCGGCGATCTTCTCCGGCACCGGAAAGGGCTCCCCGACGATCTCTCCGCGCTTCGGATCGAACGGCACCGCGAGCAGCGACCTCGAACGCACGTAGAGCAGGTATCCCGGCGGGCAATATCGGGCCATGCTTCCGCCCGAGAGCAGGATGCGGACGCGCCCGGTCTTGCGATCGAATAGGGCGATCTTTGCGTCGTCGTAGTTGCCGGGGCTCTTGTCGGAGCCGATCGTGAAGAGCACGCTCTCGCTGCCCGGCAGGAGGTCGGGCCACCGATGGGTGCGCTCGCCCTTGCCGGCGTCGACCTTCGTCAGCGGCTCGATCCGTCCTCCCCGGGCGGAGACACGGGAAAGGCCGGCGGCGTAATCCGCCGTCAGGATGATGACGTCGTCGTCGGCCCAGACCGCTCCCCGCTGCGCGTTCACGCCTTCGCAGATCAACTGCGGCGGCCCGCCCGAAACCGGGGCCTTTTTCAGCTTGCCCCCTTCGGCAAAGAACCCGATCCACTGGCCGTCGGGCGAAAAGAAGGGGCTGCGCGCGCCCGTGGTGCCTTCGAGCGGACGGGCATCGATCTCGCCGAGAGTCCGCAGAAAGAGTGCCCGGGCGCCGGCCCGCTCGGCGGCATAAACGAGCCGCCGGCCGTCGCGGGAAAGGGCGAGAATCGGCGTGTCGTCGTAGGCGACGAGGTCGCCCTCCGGAATCGCCACGGCGAAGGCGGTTCGGGCGGGGGTCACGGGCTTCGGCGCCGACACGGCGCGCCACCAGCCGACGGCCCCGGCCACCGCGAGCAGCGCAGCGACGGCCCAGGCCGCCCGACTGCCGCGCGGCCGCGCCACAACGACCGGCGAGGCGCCCGCGTCTGTCTCGGCCACCTCGTCCATCTCGATGCGTGCGTCGGCGATGTCGCGAAATCGCGTTTTCGGATCGCGGTCGAGGCACCGGCGCAGGACGCGGCGGACCGACGGCGGCGTCTTCGGCGGAAGCGCCGCCCAGTCGACGTCCGCGCGCAACACGGCCGCGAGCGTGTCCGAGACCGTCTCGCCCTCGAACGCCTTGCGCCCGGAGAGCATCTCGTACAGCACCGCCCCGAAGGCCCAGATGTCCGCACGCTTGTCCACCGACTTGCCCCGCGCCTGCTCCGGCGACATGTACGCCGCCGTCCCGATCACCACGCCCGCCTGCGTCGCCGCCGCCGTCAGCGTCGGCGAGTGCGTCTGATCCGGCGACGACCGGTCCCCCGTCAGCGCCTTCGCCAGCCCGAAGTCGAGCACCTTGACCTTGCCCTCCGGCGTCACCTTCACGTTGGCGGGCTTCAGGTCCCGGTGGACGATCCCCTTCTCGTGCGCCGCCTCCAGCGCCTCGGCGATCTGCCGCGCGATCGCCAGCGCCTCGTCGAGCGGAATCGGCCCCGCCGCGATCCGCTCCGCCAGCGTCTCGCCCTCGACGAGCTCCAGCACGAGCAGCCGTCGACGCTGCCGGCCTTCTCCAGCCCGTAGATCGCCGCGATGTGCGGATGATTCAGCGACGCCAGACCTGCGCCTCCCGCTGGAACCGCGCCAGCCGCTCCGCGTCCTCCGCCACCGCCTCCGGCAGCACCTTGATCGCCACGTCGCGATTGAGCTTGCGTCCCGCGCCCGGTACACCTCCCCCATCCCGCCCGCCCCGAGCGGCGAGAGGATCTCGTAGGGGCCGAGCTTCGTTCCGGCGGCGAGTGTCATTTCGGCTTCTTGCGCCCAGCCGACGAATGATGTTGATCGAGCACGTCCGCAGCTGCCAGGCCAGCGCGAACGTCACGATTTCGAAGCGCTTCCGTCAGGCATCACGATCGTACTGCGTTGCGAGCCTCGACTCGTGGGCAGATGCGGGTCTGGAACGAGCGCCACGATCGGATCGGCCTCGAACCGTGGCTGACGTCCGTAGCTGTCAACCCTGGCCATGAACGTCCGGCAGCCGCGAGACGTAGAGCGAGCGGCCGCCCGTCAGATCCGCGGATCGCGCGCTGGGAGCCTCCGCGGGCGAGACCTGCCAGCGTACGCGTCGGCTTCCGTCGAAGCTCCGGAGAAAAGCACCCGCGTGACCGACTCGTGCGACTCGTGAGCCAGCGACGAGCTGGCCGTCGGGAGAGAGGCGGGCTCGTCAGCTGGCTGAACTCCTCCTGCAGTGACGGGGCGGAGCGTTGCCGTCCGCAGACTCACGCACCCAGACAGTCGATGTGGCGCGTGGCCAGCTCGATTGACCTCGCAGACCACGAGAGAGCTGGCCGTCCCGGGACCAGTCGTCGAGCCTGAGTGATAGCAGCGCGGCCAGCCGTTGCCGAGCGACTTCGCGTGATCCGCGCGCCGGACGGCGCGAATGCGAAGACCTCGGTGGATTCGAAGGAACGAGCTGTACGAGCGATCCGAGCGTCCGTCCGCGAGCCAGAGGCCTGGTGTCGAGACGGTCACCGAGCCTGACGACGGGAGATCCGTGCGAGCGTTCCGCGATCGCAGATCCAGCGTCCAGATTTGCCCACGGCCACCGCGTTCTGCGTCGGTCAGCAGAAGCGTGAGGCCGTCCCGCGAGAGGACCGGCGCGATCGGCCGACTCGAGCCACGACAAGATCACGACTCCGGCTGGCCGGGCGCCCTTCCGAAGATCCGGAGGCTGCGCGAGTCGTCCCGCGTGGCGAGCCAGCGCCCGTCTCGGGCGACGTCGCGGATCAGGAGCGTCGCCGGCGATCTGACGAGACGAGTCGCGTCGCCGTCCCGAGGCGGACAGCGAGCGGACGGCGACCTCCGTCAGGCCCTTCGCCGGCCGAGAACAGTGATCTCGTCGCCGCGAAGGATAGCCAGGCGAGCCCCTTCCTCGCCCCAGTACGATCGTCCGACTCGGCAAGACGGCGGCCGGTCCGATCCGACGATCACGGCCGACCCGCGGTTGTCGTAGCGGACGGGGTGTTCGAGGAAGGCGATCCGGTCGCCGCGCGATAGAGAACGCGAATGCCGTCCGACAGGTATCCGGCGTCACATCGAACACACCCGGCTCCCGATGCGGGAATTCGAGGTCGGTCCTCTGCCGCCCACCCTCGCGGCAGCACGGACGAGCATGCGACCCGTCTGGACCGAGACCACGATCCGACGTCGTGGACGTTCTCGAGCACCTCGCGCGGGGCGCCGCCTCGCGAGCGGGACCCGGGCGAGCGTGCCGACGAAGTTCGAGATGGTCGCGGTCAGTTTCGACTCCGGTCGAGGACCGCGAGCTCGCCGGCCGTCGGGAGACCGAGAGAACGGATGCGCTCGCGCACTCAATCCCAGGGAGCACCGCGACTCGAGCGTACTCGAGACGGCAGCAGGTAGAGACTCGGGAACGCTTGCCGTCGCGCGCGCCGCGATGTACACGATCGTCCGGCCGTCAGGGGCGAAGCGGGCGCGGAAGATGCTCAATGGCCGCGGCAGGTCTTCTGCCGGAATGTCATGCGGAGCGTGGGCAGGCGCGCGCGGCGCGAGCTCCGACCCGGGGCACCAGAAGTGTAGGCGAGGACGAGACGCGAGCAGTGCCGATCGCCGCGATCGAGGCCAGGCTGCCGCCTCGAGCGCGCCGGCGGGCGGGCAGCGCGACGGGCGACACGCCTCCGGAGGTCGTCGACCGTGCTTCGAGATCGAAGGCGACGATCGCGCGCCGACTGGAACCGCTCGCGCGGGGTTCTTCTCGAGGCAGTGACGCACGCAGCCGGTCGAGAGCCGGGGACGGGGCTCTCCGGGCGGCCGCGAAGCTCCGGCGGGTCCTTCGTTGAGCGATCGCCGCCATCGTCTCCGCGGCCGAGTGCCCCGCTGGAAGGCGCGGGAGCCCCGTGAGCATCTCGTAGAGGATCGACCCCGAACGAGAAGATGTCCGACCGGTGAGTCGGCGTGCAGGCCCCGCACCTGCTCCGGCGACATGTAGCCGACGGTGCCCATCACCGTGCCGGGCTCGGTCTCGCGACCGTCGGCGGCGACCGTCTCGTCGGCGCCGGCGCGCCGCGGCATCTGTCGCGCCAGACCGAAGTCGAGGATCTTGACCCGCCCGTCCTCGACGACGAAGACGTTTTCGGGCTTCAGGTCCCGGTGGACGATGCCGCTTGTCGTGCGCCGCGGCGAGCCCGCGCGCGATCTGCGACGGCGTAGTCGACCGCCTTGCGCGCCGGCAAGCGCCCCTTGCGCCAGCCGCGCCCGCAGCGTCATCGAAAGAGATCGAATGCGAGCACGCTCAGGCAGCGCGCAAAATTCGGGATAGCCGAACTTGTGCGCCAGCATCCGTCTCGCTTCAAACAGCGCCTTCGCCAGCCCGAAGTCGAGCACCTTGACCTTGCCCTCCGGCGTCACCTTCACGTTGGCCGGCTTCAGGTCCCGGTGCACGATTCCCTTCTCGTGCGCCGCCTCCAGCGCGTCCGCGATCTGCCGCGCGATGGCCAGCGCTTCGTCCAGCGGCATCGGCCCCGCCGCGATCCGCTCCGCCAGCGTCTCGCCCTCCACGAGCTCGAGCACCAGCGCCTCGACGTTGCCGGCCTTCTCCAGCCCGTAGATCGCCGCGATGTGCGGGTGATTGAGCGACGCCAGAACCTGCGCCTCCCGCTGGAACCGCGCCAGCCGCTCCGCGTCCTCCGCCACCGCCTCCGGCAGCACCTTGATCGCCACGTCGCGGTTGAGCTTGGCATCCCGTGCCCGGTACACCTCCCCCATCCCGCCCGCCCCGAGCGGCGACAGGACCTCGTAAGGCCCGAGCTTCGTTCCCGCGGTCAACGTCATCGACAGGCCTTCATGTTCGTGGCACTCCCCCTGTCGTTCGCGGCGCGAATAGTCTCCCGACCGAAGGGAGGGAGGAGGTTCGCGTCGCGGGAGCCGCAGCGCAGCGAAGGATCAGGCGTCCGGTCGAGCCCGCATCCGGGCGAGCCGGACGCCGGTGCGCCCGAAGGGCGCAGGTCCCTCGCAAGCGAAGGCGACGGTTCATCTCAGCCCCTCCGCGACGTACAGATCGCTCAGGGTGTGGCTGTAGCCGAAGAGGATGGTCTTGCCGTCCGCGGAGATCGCAGAGGGGCCGATGTTGGTGAGGCCCGTTGGATCGCTCGGCATGAACTCCTTCCAGAGCTCCCGGCGGCCCGTCGCAAGATCCAGACGGTAGACTCGCGCGGGGAAGAAGTCTTTCGAGCTGCTGAAGAAGAGAGAGCGGCCGTCGGCGGCCCATCGCAGCGGGTCGTCGGTCGGCTCGAGGCCGCGAATCGGCACCGAGGGGCCGCCGCCGTCCAGGGGAGCCAGGCCGAACCCTTGCCCGGCAGTCTCGGTCAGCAGGGACTTTCCGTCCGGCGAGATCAGCCTGGCGATGACTCCCTCCGGGGTCACGGGCCGCGCCGCGCCCCCGTCGAGACTCTGGACGAAGACGCGCGCGGGCTTTCCCGCCTCGCGGCCGTTGAACGCGATGCGCTTGCCGTCGGGAAGGAACGCCGCGAAGACCGTTGCCGGGGACCGGTCGATCGAGTCCTTCGGGAAGGTCCTCGGCTGCCCGGCGCCGGTCGGCAGAAGCACGAGTGTGGCGGGCGTCGTCAGGATGCGGCGGGTCAAGATCCACTTCCCGTCGGGCGAGATCGCCACTCCGGTTCCCTCTCCCAGCCGCACCGCCGCCGACCCGTCGAGCTTGCGCACGTAGACGGAATAGCCCGCGAGGCCGGCTTCGCCCATTTCGGTGAAGACGACGGACTTCTCGTCCGCGGACAGGCGCGGGCCCCACGACCATTCGAGACCCGAGAGGTCCCGCTCCCTCGTCTCTCCGGGAAGCAGCGGCGAAGAACCCGATCGCGCGCGTTGCTCTGGACCAGGAGGACGCGCCCGTCGCGGGAGATGTCCTGGAGCAACAGTCCCGCAGGCGTCGTGAGCACGGCGCGCTCGCGGCCCGCGGGCGTCACGGCGTAGACAGAGCGGGCGCTGCCGGCGCGGGTCGCCGTGAACCAGATCTCCTTGCCGGAGGCCGACCAGGCCAGGCCCTGCGCGCTTTCCCATTCCCTCGGACAGCGTCTTTTTCTTTCCCGCGAGGTCGACGATCGCCACCGAGCCGCGGTCGTCGCCGAGGACCGGATGGTCGAGAAACGCGACGGCGTCTCCCTTCGGAGAGACGCGCGGGTGACTGATGTAGCCGGTCGTCTCGTAGAGGACCTTCCCGGCGGGATACTCGAGTCGGTAGCGCCACTCGGGCGCGCGTACGACGGCGAGATTCGCTCCGTCCGGGGACCAATCGGCGCTGCCGACATCCTCGAGCAACTCCCGCGACGCGCTGCCCGACAGAGGCGCCTGCGAGAGGGTACCGGTGACGGCGTACCCGATCGAGAACTCGAGCGGGTTCAGGACGAGCATCTCGCCCGTGCGGGAGATCGCCTCGATCAATCGATCCGGGAGATCGAGCCGAAGGGACTCGGGGCTCTCCATGCGCGTCGAGTAGAGCTCCGGCTTGGGGGCGCCGTCCCAGGACGCCGAGTAGATGATCGTGTGCCCGTCGGGGGCAAAGCGCGCGCTCTGGACCGGCCCGCGGCGGAATGTGAGCCGGTGGAAGCTCGGAGGCGATTCCGGTCCCGCTCTCCAGATCAGCCGGCCGGCGAAGAGCCCGATCGCGAGGGCGGCGAGGACGGCCGCCCCCGTCAGGCGCGAGGGGAGCCGGGCGTGGATGCGCGACTTCGCAGGCTCGAGCCGGGGCGTGGAGAGCCCCGACAGCGCCTCGAGATCGAAGGCGACGTCGTGCGCCGAGTGGAATCGCTGCTCGGGGCTCTTCTCGAGGCAATGGCGGACGATGCGCTCGAGGCCGGGCGGGATGTTCTGGTTGGTGATCGAGAGATCGGGCGGATCCTCCTTCAGGATCGCCGACATCGTGTCCGCGGCCGAGTCGCCGTGAAAGGCCCTCTTTCCCGAGAGCATCTCGTACAGGATCGCCCCGAAGGAAAAGATGTCGGAGCGCGCGTCGGCGGGCTTGCCGCGCACCTGTTCGGGCGACATGTAGCCGAGCGTGCCCATGACGACACCGGGCTCCGTGCCTGCGGTCGCGGTCGGGAGGTTCGTGGCCTGTCCGCGCTCCTCGGTGTGCGTGAGCTTGGCGAGGCCGAAGTCGAGGATCTTCACCCGGCCGTCGTTGGTCACGAAGACGTTCTCGGGCTTCAGGTCCCGGTGGACGATCCCCTTCTCGTGCGCCGCCGCCAGGCCGTGGACGATCTGGAGGGAGTAGTCGATGGTCTTGCGCTGGGGCAGGCGCCCGCCCGAGAGGACCGATCGCAGCGTGTCGCCTTCGAGCAGCTCCTGGACCACGTACGGGGCGCCCTCGTGGGTCCCGATGTCGTGAACGGCCGTGATGTTGGGATGGTTCAGGATGCCGGCGGCCCGGGCCTCCTGCTCGAAGCGGCGCAGCCGCTCGGAGTCGGCGGAGAACGAGGCCGGCAGGACCTTGATCGCCACCTCTCGCCCGAGGCGCGGATCCTTCGCCCGGTAGACCTCCCCCATCCCGCCTGCCCCGATCTGGCCGAGGATCTCGTAGGGGCCGAGCTTCGAGCCGGCGGCGAGCGTCATCGGGTCTCCGGTGTCCGCACGGCCGGCTCGCGCCAGGAAACGCTCGAGGCGCCGACATCCCAGGTCACCGGTGTCCGCACGGCCGGCTCATCGTCCAGAAAACGCTCGAAGGCGCCGACATCCCAGGTCACGAGAGTCGCCACGCGCGCCTTCCGGGCGCACGACGCGATCAGGGCGTCGTAGACGGCGCCGCCGCCGATCCCGGCGTCGCGGCAGCGGCGAAGCGTCGACCGGTAGTCCGCAGGTCCGAGCGCAACCAGCTGGGGCGGACCGCCCGAGATCGCGACGCGCTTGAGCGCTCCGCTCGCAAAGAAGCCCACGGACCGGCCGTCCGGCGACCAGAACGGAAGCAGGGCTCCTTCGGTTCCGCCCAGCATTTTCGCCGCCGGATTGTCGAGAGCGCGAATCCAGAGGGCCGTCGAGCCGCCCGGCTCCCGGGCAATGAACGCGAGCCGGCTGCCGTCCGGCGCGAGCGCGAGATTGCTGACGACTCGCTGGTCCGGCGGCGGGACAACCTCGAAACGAACCGGACGGCCCGGCGAACCTCGCGACGGGCCGCTGCCCGACCATGAGAAGGGTCGCCGCGACTGCCCCGAGCGAGAAGTCCCGCGATGCCCCACAGAAGGCCTCGGGGAACACGGCGGGCTCGAGGGGCGAGCGCGCCGGGAACCACGCTCCCGGAGCCTTCCGAAAGCGATTGAAGAGCGAACGCGATGTCGCTCGAGGACTGGAACCTTCGCTCGGGGTTCTTCTCGAGGCAGTGGCGAACGATCCGCTCGAGGCCCGGCGAGATGTTCTGGTTGGTGACGGCAAGCTCCGGCGGGTCCTCCTTGAGGATCGACGCCATCGTCTCGCCGGCCGAGTCGCCGTGGAACGCGCGCTTTCCCGAGAGCATCTCGTAGAGGACGGCGCCGAAGGCGAAGATGTCCGAACGCGCGTCGGCCGGCTTGCCCTTGACCTGCTCGGGCGACATGTAGCCGAGCGTTCCCATGACGACACCGGGCTCGGTGGGCGTCGCCGTCGGGAGGTTCGTCGCCGGACCGCCCGACTCGGCCTCCGTCAGCTTCGCCAGGCCGAAGTCGAGGATCTTGACGCGGCCTGTCTCGGCGTCACGAAGAGGTTCTCGGGCTTCAGGTCCCGGTGGACGATTCCCTTCTCGTGCGCCGCCGCCAGGCCCTCGGCGATCTCCCGCGCGCACTCGATCGCCTTGCGCGGCGGCGAACCGGCCGCTCGCGAGCTCCGCCCGCAGGGTGTCTCCCTCGAGAAGCTCCTCGGCAACGACGTAGCGTCGACCGGTAGTCCGCAGGTCCGAGCGCGACGAGCCGGGTCTCGCTCCAGTTGGCCTCCAGCACGGCCAGCGCATCGGCCGGGCGCAGCCGGTGGGGCTCGGGCAGGCGCGTCAGGACCGAATAGGCTTCGGCGAGCGAGTGGGCCGCCAGCGTCGGCGTCTCGCCGGCTGCAGCGCGACGTTCGATCTCCTTGCGCGTCGACGCGTGATGGCGATGCCATTCACAAACCGCCGCGACCAGGCAGCTCGTGTCGAGAAGGTAGGAGCTCACTCGCCCCGGCGGCGGAGGCGGCCGAGCGTCTCGCGCACGACTTCCTCGGTCAGGGGCGGGACGCGTTTTCGCGCAACGGCCACCGTGAGCGAGCCGCGCTTGACGAGCCGGACCTCGAGCGGCGCGGGCTCGATCTCGATCCGCCCGTCCGCGAAACGGATCTCGAGCTCGGCGCCCGGGGCGATGCCGGCGGCGTCGCGGATCGGCTTGGGCAACACCAGCCTGCCGGCGCGGTCGATGGTCGTTCTCATGGCACCCATTCTACCATTGCCGATGCCATCGAGCGTGGCACGGAGCGCGGTCGACTTCACTTCCCGAGCCCCGCGGTCCAGTTCACCACGACCGTCGTCGGGCTCAGGGACTCCCGTCCGAGCGGGGCGTCGAACAGGAAGCGCTGGCCGTCGGCCGAGGGAACGTACTTGTTCCGCGCGGCGCCCGGCTGGACACGGACGGGAAAGAGCGCCTGCGGAACGCCGGCCTCGAGCTCGCCTCCGGCGGTCCGGATCTCGACCGCCATGAGCTTCTGGTCGGGCGAGCGGTAGAAGAGCTCCTTGCCGTCGCCCCGCCAGCTCGGATCGACGCCTCCCCCGTTGGAGACCTGCCACTTGCCGGCGCCGTCGGGGAACGTCTGGACGTAGATCTCCGAGCGGCCCGACTCCGTCGACACGTACGCGACGAAGCGTCCGTCGGAGGAGAACATCGGATGGCTCTCGGCGAACGGGCTGACGAGGATCGGAATCGGCTTGCGGTCGCCGAAGGTCGGCAGCGCCCAGATGTCGCCGAGCGTTTTCGGGTTGAGGGTCCAGTAACCGATGTAGCGGCCGTCGCGGGTCCAGCTCGACGCGAACTTGGGGTCGTCGCCCTTCAGGAGCGCCTTCTCCGCGCTCTGGCCCCGCGTCGATTTCTCGTAGAGATCGAGGTGCCCTTCGCGGTCGGACGTGAAGACGATCGAGCCGCCGTCGGCCGACCAGACGGGTCGGAAGTTGTTGCCGGCGCCGAGGCTGAAGCGCGAGTTGACGCCGCGCGCGAGATCCCGGATCCAGATGTCGCCCTTGCCGCTTCGCGGATCGATGATGCCGAAGGCCAGCCGGTCGCCCGCCGGCGAGAGCGCCGGGTTCCCGAAGACACCGGGGTCGCCGAGGGATTCGAGCTCCCGGCCGGCGCGGTCCCGCCAGAGCAGGCGGCCGCCCGCTTGTCCCGTGCGGTAGGCGAGGACCCCGTTGCGAGAGACCGAGAAGCGCGCCAGGCCCACGTTGTCCGTCCCGACCTGCTCGGCCAGGGGAACCGGCTCGCCGGTGGTCTTCATGGCCTTCGCGTCGAAGGGCTGGGCGACGAGCGTTCGGTCGCGGACGAACAGGAGGTAACCCGGGGGCGCGTAGGTCACGAGCGTCTGGGCCGGGGCAAGCTTCTTGCGTTCTTTCGAGTCGATGGAGCCGATCCAGTAGGCGCCATCCTCGGGCTTTTCTCCGGCCACGAGGTAGAGGAAATGCTTGCCGTCGGGGAGGAACTCCGGCCATCCGACCGACGTCTCCTTGCGAGCGGCGTCGATCTCGACGGCCGGCTCCTTCGTCCCTCCCGCCGCCGCGACCCGATAGATCGGGTCCGCGCCCGTGCCGTCGAACAGAATCACGCCTTCCGGGCTCCAGCTGCCGTCCGACGCTCCGGGCGCGTCGCAGATCTTGGTCGGAGGGCCGCCCGTGACGTCGATCTTCTTCATGACGCCTTCGGACACGAAGCCGATGAACCGGCTGTCGGGCGACCAGAAGGGTCGGGCGCCGCCCTCGGTGCCCGGCAGCGGCTGCGCGACGAGCGCGTTCAAGGGACGAACCCAGATTCGAGCGACGCCCCCGGTGTCGATCGCGTCGAACGCCAGGATCCTCCCGTCGGGAGAGATGCGGGGAACGTCGATCGTGGTGATCTCCGGCGGCGCCGAGATGTCGAACCGCATGAGCTCGGGCGGCTTCGGCGCGCGGCGGACGAAACCGTAGCCGAGCCCTGCCGCGGCGAGCAGGGCGACGGCCGCGACGGCCCACGACAGCTTTTCGCGGTTCTTGCGGCGAGCGACGACGGGAGCCGGCACGCCCGCCATCGAGCCGCCCTCGGCGATCCACTGGAGCTGCAGCATCACGTCGTGCGCCGTCGACCAGCGGTGGTCGGGCTCCTTGGCGATGCAGCCCTTGACGATCCGGTCGAGCGAAGCCGGGATCATCGGCTGGATCGATGAGATCGGCGGCGGGTCCGAGCCCATGATCGACGAGATCAGGCTCGCCTGGCTCTTGCCGGAGAAGGCCTTCTGGCCCGTCAGCATCTCGTAGAGCACGCAGCCGAAGGCGAAGATGTCGCTGCGCGCGTCGGCCTCGCCGCCCTCGAGCTGCTCGGGCGCCATGTACTGGAAGGTCCCGAGGATCGTCCCGCGCGTCGTCAGCGGCTGGCTCTCCTGCAGCGCCGTCGGCAGGCTCGTGGCCTGCGAGACCGCGGTCCGGTCGGGAGTCGCGAGCTTCGCCAGGCCGAAGTCGAGGAGCTTCACGCCCGACTTCGTCAGCATGACGTTGCCGGGCTTCAAATCGCGGTGGATGATCCCGCTCCGGTGCGCGGCGTCGAGCGCGCCCGCGACCTCGACGCCGATCTTCAGGGCCTGCTCCATCGGCAGCGCCCCTTTGGCGAGCCGGTCCGCGAGCGTCTCGCCCTCCAGGAACTCCATGACGAGGTAGTCCGTGCCGTCCTGGTGTCCGACGTCGTAGAGCGCGCAGATGTGCGCATGCGAGAGCGACGAGATCGTCTTCGCCTCGCGATCGAGCCGCTGTCTTAGTTCGGCGGAAGAGGACATGTGCGCGGGCAGGACCTTGACCGCGACGTCGCGGCCCAGCCGCGTGTCCTTCGCCCGATAAACCTCCCCCATTCCGCCCGCGCCGACCGGCGCGAGAATTTCGTACGGACCCAACTGCTGTCCGGCCGCGAGCGTCATCGAGACTCCTTCAAAACCGTCTTACTTACCGAGCCCCGCGAACCAGTTCAGCACGACCGTCGTGGGCGAGAGGGCATCGCGTCCCATCGGCGCGACGAACAGGAACTTCTGCCCCGATCGGTCCGGAAGGTACTTCGTGCTCGCGGCGCCCGAGGCGATCTGCGCCTGGAAGAGCGTCCTGGGAATCCCGGCCTGGAACGTGTCGCCCGTCTGGACGTCCACCGCCATCAGCTTCTGGTCGAGACTGCGGTAGTAGAGCTCCTTGCCGTCCGGGCGCCAGTGCGCGTCGGTGCCGCCAGAGGTCGAGACCTGCCAGGTTCGCCCGGGGCCGGGATAGCTCTGCACATAGACCTCCTGGCGGCCCGACTCGTTCGAATTGAACGAGATGAACTTTCCGTCCGGTGAGAAGTTGGGGTTGCCCTCGTTGAACGGTGTCGCTCGAAACGCGATGGGTTTGGCCTCGCCGGTCCTCGGCAGGACCATGATGTCGAAGCTCGTTTTCGGATCGCGGACGATGTAGAGCAGAGCCGAGCCATCGGGGGCCATGGCGATGGGAACCGTCAGCGTTTCGGCCTTGAGCAGAAGCTTCTCCTCGCCCTGGCCGAGCATCGACTTCTCGTACAACCCCGGCGCGCCCTCGCGCTCCGAAGCGTAGACGATCGCATCGCCGCGGGGGGTCCACACGGGGGCGTAGGCGTTCACCGAGTCGAACGTGAACCGGGAGCTCACGCCTCTCGCCAGGTCGCGAATCCAGATGTCGGACTTTGCGCTCCGTTCGTCGATGAGGTCGTAGGCGAGCTGGTCGCCGGCAGGCGAGAACTGCGGGTCCTGGCTGTCTCCCTTCGAGACAAGCGTATCCAGCTCCTTGCCCGATCGATCGAGCCAGATCATCCGGTTCCCGGATTCCCCGGTGCGGTAGGCGAGCACGCCGTCGCGCGACACCGAGAAGCGCGCGAGCCCCACCGCGTCGGTTCCGATCTGTTCGGCCAGGGGTACGGGCTCTCCGGTGGTCTTCATCGTCTTCGCATCGAAGGGCTGGGCCACGAGCGTCTTGTCCCGTACGAAGAGGAGATATCCCTGGGGCGCATACGCGAGCATCGTCTGGGCCGGAGCGAACGGCTTCGTCTCGGCCGAGTCGATCGAAGCGATGCGATACCCGCTGTCCTCGGGCTTCTGGTTGATGGCGAGGTAAATGAAGTGGCGCCCGTCGGGCATGAACTCCGGCCAGCCGATCTGGAAATCCTTGCGGGCCGGATCGGGCTTGACCGCCACGACCGCCGTTCCGCCCGCGGCGCTGACGCGATGGATGGGGTCCGGACCGGTGCCGTCGAAGAGGATGACGCCTTCGGGGCTCCAGGTCCCGTCGACTCCGGTCGGCGCATCGCAGATCTTGGTGGGCGGACCGCCGGTGACGTCCACTTTCTTCAGTTTCCCGTCGGCGACGAAGGCGAGAAACCGGCTGTCGGGGGACCAGAACGGCCGTCGTGTCCCCTCCGTCCCCGCCAGCGGCTGCGCCGTAAGAGCATTGAGCGGCCGGAGCCAGATCCGAGTCTTCCCGTCCTTGTCGGTAGCGTTGAACGCCAGCAACCTGCCGTCCGGCGAGATCTTGGGAGCATCGATGGCCGAGATGTCCGGAGGAATCGCGACTTCGAACCGCACAACGCGGGGCGGCTTCGGCGCGCGGCGGACGAACCCGTACCCCAGGACCGCCATCCCGAGGAGGGCCGCCATCGCGACGGCCCACGCCAGCTTCTCGCGGTTCTTCCGGCGAGCGACGACGGGAGCCGGCAGCCCGGCGAGCGAGCCGCCCTCCGCGATCCACTGGAGCTGAAGCATCACGTCGTGCGCCGTCGACCAGCGGTGCTCCGGCTCCTTGGCGATGCATCCCTTGACGATCCGGTCCAGCGCCGGCGGGATCATCGGCTGGATCGACGAGATCGGCGGCGGATCGGTGTTCATGATCGAGCCGATCAGCGACGCCTGGCTCTTGCCCGTGAAGGCCTTCCGGCCCGACAGCATCTCGTAGAGCACGCAGCCGAACGCGAAGATGTCGCTGCGCGCGTCCGCCTCCTTGCCCTCGAGCTGCTCCGGGGCCATGTACTGGAACGTCCCCAGGATCGTGCCGCGCGAGGTCAGGGGCTGGCTCTCGGGCAGCGCCGTCGGCAGGCTCGTCGCCTGGGACACGGCGCCCTTGTCGGGAGCCGCGAGCTTCGCGAGCCCGAAGTCGAGCAGCTTCACGCCCGACTTCGTGAGCATGATGTTGCCGGGCTTCAAGTCCCGGTGAACGATCCCGCTCCGGTGCGCGGCGTCGAGCGCGCCGGCGATCTCGACTCCGAACTTCAGCGCCTGATCCATCGGGAGGGCGCCCTTGGCGAGCCGGTCCGCCAGCGTCTCCCCTTCCAGGAACTCCATGACGAGGTAGTCCGTGCCGTCCTGGTGCCCGACGTCGTAGAGCGTGCAGATGTGCGGGATGCGAGAGCGACGAGATCGTCTTCGCCTCGCGCTCGAACCGCTGACGCAGCTCGGCATTGGCCGACATGTGCGCCGGCAGGACCTTGACGGCGACGTCGCGGCCCAGCCGCGTGTCCTTCGCCTTGTAGACCTCCCCCATCCCCCCGGCCCCGATCGGTGCGAGGACCTCGTAGGGCCCGAGCTTCGTTCCGGCGGCGAGCGTCACTTACCGAGTCCGGCGAACCAGTTCAGGACCACCGTCGTCGGCGCCATGGCATCGCGGCCGAGCGGCGCGACGATCAGGAAGCGTCTGGCCGTCGGCCGCGGGCACGAAGCGGTTGCGCGCGGTCGCCGGCTGGAACCTGCCGAGAAAGAGCGCTTTCGGAACGCCGGTCTCGAATCCCGCTCCCGCCTTCACCTCCACGGCCATGACCTTCTGGTCGGGGGCGCGATAGAAGATCTCCCGGCCGTCGGCGCTGAAGTGCGGGTCCGTGCCTCCGCCGGCGGAGACCTGCCACTTTCCGCCCTGACCGGGGAAGCTGCGCGCGTAGATCTCGTTGCGTCCGGACTCGGTCGAGACGTACACGATGAACCGGCCGTCGGGAGAGAAAACGGTGCCTCCCTCGTTGAAAGGCGTCTTGAGAATCGGTATCGGCTTCCCGTCGCCGGAGGTGGGCAACACCCAGGCGTCGATGCCCGTGTCCTTGCCCTGCCGTGAGACGGCGATGTATCGGCCGTCCCGGGACCAGTCGGTCGGAAACGCCAGCTCCTCCGCCTTCAGCAGCTCTTTCTCTTCGCCGGTTCCGTCGGCGGCCTTCTCGAAGATTCCCTTGCCGTCCACGGCATAGGCGATCCGGCTTCCGTCGGGCGACCAGGTCGGGGCGAACTCGTCGACCGGGCCGAACGTCAGCCGCGAGTTCACGCCGCGCGCGAGATCGCGCACCCAGACGTCGGCGTTGTTGGCCCGGGCGTCGGTCAGGTCGAAAGCGAGCCGGTCGCCCCGCGGCGACAGCGCCGGCTCGCGGGAGTCGCCCGACTCGCCCGCCGTCTCGAGCTCCTTGCCGTTGCGATCCACCCAGAGCAGGCGCGTCCCGGACTCCCCGGTCCGATAGGCGAGCGTGCCCTCGCGCGAGACCGAGAAGCGAGCGAGCCCGACGCTGTCGACACCGATCTTCTCGGCCAGCGGCACGGGCTCGCCCATCGTCTTCTGGGCCTTGGCGTCGAAGGGCTGGGCGACGAGCGTCCGATCCCGGACGAAGAGGAGATAGCCCGGCGGCGCGTACGTGAGCAGGGTCTGCGCGGGAGCGAACGGCTTCGACTCGTTCGAATCGAGGGATCCGATGCGGTAGGCGCTGTCCTCGGCCCGGGTCGCGATCACCATGAAGAAGTAGTGCTTGCCGTCGGGCAGGAACTCCGGCCAGCCGACCTGGCTGATGTTCTTCGCCGGATCGGGCTTGACCACCGCGACGGGCACTCCTCCCGCGGCCGAAACGCGGTGGATCGGGTCCGTCCCGCGGCCGTCGTAGAGGATCACGCCCTCCGCGCTCCACGAACCGTCGGAGCCGGTCGGCGCGTCGCAGACGTTCTGCGGGGGCCCCCCCGTCACGTCGATCTTCTTGAGCTTGCCTTCGGCGAAGAAGCCGAGGAAGCGGGAATCCGGGGACCAGAAGGGTCGGGTCGTTCCCTCGGTGCCGGGGAGCGGCTGCGGCGCGAGTGCGTTCAGGGCACGCAGCCAGATCCGCGTCTTTCCGGAGGAATCCGTCGCGTTGAACGCCACGTAGCGCCCGTCCGGCGAGACGCGCGGCGCGTCGAGCGCCACGATCTCTTCCGGAGTCGAGATCTCGAAGCGCGTCACCCGCAGCGGCTTCGGCGCGCGACGCAGGTAACCGTAGACGGCGAGGGCCGCTGCGACGAGAGCGACGGCCGCGATCGCCCAGGCGAGCTTCTCGCGGCTCTTGCGGCGCGCGGCGACGGGGGCGGGCAGGCCCACCTGCGAGCCGCCCTCCGCGATCCACTCCAGCTGGAGCTTGGCGTCGTGCGCCGTCTGGAACCGGTCCTCGGGGTCCTTCGCCAGGCACGTCTTCACCACGCGGTTCAACGCCGGCGGGATCATCGGCGCCGCCTCGGTGATCGAGGGCGGATCGTCCCTCAGGATCGAGCCGATGAGCGACGCCTGGCTCTTGCCGGAGAAGGCCTTCTTCCCGGTCGCCATCTCGTAGAGCACCGCCCCGAACGCGAAGATGTCGGAGCGGCCGTCGGCCTCGCCGCCCTCGAGCTGCTCGGGCGCCATGTACTGGAAGGTGCCGAGGACCGTGCCGCGCTCGGTCAGCGGCGCGCTGACCTGCGCTTCCGTCGCGAGCACCGAGGCGCCCGAGACGGGGCGCGCGCCGGCGGCCGTGAGCGGCTTGGCCAGGCCGAAGTCGAGGAGCTTCACGCCGGTCTTCGTCAGCATGACGTTGCCGGGCTTGAGGTCCCGGTGCACGATCCCCTGCCGGTGCGCCTTGTCGAGCGCGTCGGCGATCTGGATCCCGAAGCGCAGAACCTGCTCGGTGGGCAGCGCGCCCTTGCCCAGACGGTCCGCCAGGCTCTCGCCCTCGAGAAGCTCCATCACGAGGTAGTCGGTCTCGCCCTCCCGCCCGACGTCGTAGAGCGAGCAGATGTGCGGGTGCGAGAACTGCGAGATCGTCTTCGCCTCGCGCTCGAAGCGCTGCCGGACCTCTTCGCTCGCCGAGAGGTGCGACGAGAGCACCTTGACCGCGACCTGGCGGTCGAGCCGCGTGTCCTTCGCCCTGTAGACCTCGCCCATGCCGCCGGCGCCGATCGGCGCGACGATCTCGTAAGGTCCGAGCTTCGTTCCGGCGGAAAGACTCAAGTGTTCGAAGCCTACAACAGGGGCCGCAGTCGGGCCTAGCGGCGCTTCCGGACCGTCATGCGCATTCCGTTCCTCGGGCGCAGGGTGTTCGGCGGGGCGGGAACGACCGGGTGGCCAGGGACGAGACTCGGGTCGGCGTGCGTCACCGGGACGTCGCGAGTCGGGGCCCCGCCCCGCTGTAGTAATGTCGGCGGCGCTTCCGACGGAGGTCCGATGGTCCGAACCACGTTTCGCGCCCTGCTCGTCCTCGCCGCCGCGATCGGCGCCACCGCCTGCCGCGGCACCCACCCCCCGCCCCAGTTTGCGTGGGACAAGACCGCCGATTTCGCAGCCATGAAGACGTTCGCCTGGTGGGTCGGACCGGGCTACCCGCCGCCGCACGGCGACTCGATCATCGACGGAACGTTCATCGAGCAGCATGTTCGGCCGGCGATCGAAGCCAGCCTCGAGAGCAAGGGCTACCGCAAGGTGGAGGCCGCGAGCGCGAGCCTGCTCGTCGCATACCTGACCGGCGACACGCGCGTGACCGACGAGGTCAAGGACCCCAACTACGCCTGGCTGACGGGCTACGAGACGGACATGTACGAGAAGTCGCGGCAGATCACGATCGACTTCCGCAACGCGCAGAAACTGCTCGTCTGGCGCGGCTCGATCACGCGGCTCGAGGGCGAGAATCCGGACGCCGCGGGCCGCGAGATCCGCAGCGAGATCGACACGCTGCTCGCGAAATTTCCGCCGCCGCCGGGCGCGCAGCCCACGAGGTGACGTCATGAGGAACCCCCGTCTTTCCACGCTCGCGGCTCTCGTTCTCGTCGCCGGGCTCGCGGCCTGCGCGGGCGCGCCGAGCTACGACTACGCCTTCGATCCCGCGTTCCGCTTCACGCCCCCGAAAACGTATGCCTGGTACGACGATCCGGACTTCCAGCCGCCCGGCGGCGGGGCGATCGTCGACGGGCGATTCATCGACGAGAACATTCGGAGGGCCATCGACGAGACCCTCAAGAAGAAGGGCGTCCAGCCCGCGTCGGCCGGCGCCAGGCCCGACATCTACATCTCCTACTCGACGCGGGCGGAGGGAGCCTCGTCCCAGGACCGCATCAGCTCGTACAGCTGGTGGAGCGGCCTGTACGAGACGAGCACGAGGTCCCGCCAGGGGGGCACCCTCTGGATCAACATCCGCGACTCCGAGAAGAAGCTCATCTGGCGCGGAGTCAAGTCGGCGCTGCTCGGCACGAATCCCGATGCGCTCCGGGGCGACATCAACCGGGCCGTCTCGGAGCTGCTCGCGGAGTACCCGCCGCCGCCCGGCGCGAAGAACGCCGTCGCGCCGGCCAAGTCCTAGCGGCTACTTCTTCAACGACTCCGGCCAGTCGACGACGACCGTCTGCGGCTGTTCGTCGGCCGCGACTTCGGGCACCACGGCCAGAAACCGCTTGCCGTCCCTGGAGATCCGGCAGTTCAGCCACGGCTTGCCGGCGATCGTGAAGAGCACCGCCGGGGATCCGGTCTTCAGCGACGGGGCCGTCACGACGGGAAGGGCCATCATCCGCCCGTCGGCGGCGACGTAGAAGAGCGTCTTCCCGTCGGGGCTCCACTGCAGCAGGCGCGCGCCCCCGGAGGAGAGTCGGACCTTCTCTCCGGGCCCCGGAAACGGCGCCACGTAGACCTCGGCCTGCCCCGAGTCGTTGGCGACGAAGGCGAGGAAGCGGCCGTCGGGAGAAAACCGCACCTCTTTCTTGTCGAACTGCGACCGGAGGAAGGGCACGGGTTGTCCCTCTCCCGACAGCCGGAGGGTCCAGATGTCGAAGTTCCCCGAAACCGTGCGCTCGACGTACGCCAGGGTCCGGCCGTCGGGCGAAAGATCCTGGGCCTGTTGAAACACGTTCTGGGCGCTCGTGAGCCGGGTCTCGGCGCCGCTGCCGAGGTTTCGACTGTAGAGCTCGGGCGCTCCCCTGCGATTTGCCGAATAGACGATGCTCTTGCCGTCGTACTGCTCGACCGGGGAGATCTCGCTGTTGGTCTCGGTCGTGATCGGCGTTTCGAGCCCTCGCTCGAGGTCCCAGGACCAGACGTCGAAGGTGCCGATGCCCGGCCGCGTGCGGTCGAAGAAGACTCGGCGCCCCTCACGGTCGAAGGCCAGGTTGAGGTAGTTACCGGGCGGCCCGATCGTCTCGAGGACGCGGCCGGCGAGATCGAACCACACGAGCCGGCTCACGTCCTCGTGCGTCTGGTAGACCAGCGTCCCCGCCGCGGACACGGCGACGGAAGAACGGCCCGTCGAGAGGAAGTAGTTCACGGAGTCGGCGATCGAGATCGGGTCGCCGGTCAGGCGTCCGGCGTCCGGGTCGAACCGCTGGGCGAGCAGCGCTCCCTCCCGGACGAAGACCACGTAGCCCGGCTCGACGTACTGCGCGGCCGAGGTGATCGCCGCGACCACGCGCGAGGGCTTTCCGGCCTCACCGAGCATCAGACGCCCCGTGCCGTCGCGCAGCCGCGCGAGATACAGGAACCTCCGACCGTCCGGCAGGAACCAGGGCCAGAGGACCCGGATCTGTTCGCCCGAGGTCGCGAGGATCTTCTCCGGCGAGCCGCCGGACGCCGGAACCCGGAAGATCACCTGCTCCTGGACGCTCCCGAAGAGGATGTCGCCTCCGGCACTCCAGGTCCCGGTCCGGCCGCCTCCGGCCGGCACGTCGCAGATCGGCACGGCCGACGCGCCTTCGTCGAGGGCGACACGCTTGAGCTTGCCCGGTGCGAAGAAGCCGAGGGATTTCCCGTCGGGTGACCAGAAGAGCGAGGTCGCGGCGTCGGTCCCTCGGACCGGCCGCGATTCGAGGGTCGCCAGGTCGCGGATCCAGATGCTGCGGGTCTCGGGCGCCTCCGGTGAAGCGATCCCGCGGCGCGCCGCCGAAACGGCGGAGGGCGCCGACACGTATGCGATGCGCGAGCCGTCGGGCGAGACGGCGACGGTCACGGTTTCGTAGGTCGTGAAGAAGGCTCGGCCGGGCGGCGGCGGCAGGGGGAACCGGACCGTCCGTGCGGCAACGGCGGGCGGCCTCCCCGCCTTCCAGAACGCCGCGGCGGCCAGGGCCCCGAAGATCGCGGCGACCGCCCACGGCAGCACGCGGAGGCCGCGCCGCGCCTGTGGCCGCGCCGCAGCCGCCGTGGCCGTTCCGGAATCCCCGAGGGCCGAGAGCTGCAGCCCGACGTCGTGCGCGGTCTGCCAGCGCGCGTCGGGGTCCTTGGCGAGGCAACCGCGGACGATGCGATCGAGCGCCGGGGGCGACATCGGCATGACGGCCGACACCGCCGGCGGCTCGCCCGAGAGGATCGCGGAGATCAGTCCCGCCTGGCTCGACGCCTGGAAGGCCTTCCGGCCCGTGGCCATCTCGTAGAGCGTCGCGCCGAGGGCGAAGATGTCCGACCGCGCGTCGGAGGGCTTTCCCTCGACCTGCTCGGGCGCCATGTAGGCGAGCGTTCCGACGATCACGCCGTCGCGCGTGACGTCGGCCGCCGCGGTATGGGCGGAAGTGAGGCCGTCGCCGGGCGTCTCGCTCGCCGCCTTGGCGAGGCCGAAGTCGAGCAGCTTCACACCCGACTTCGTCAGCATCACGTTGGCGGGCTTCAGGTCCCGGTGCACGATCCCCTTGCGGTGCGCGGCGGAGAGCGCTCCGCAGATCTGCGCCCCCGCCTGCGCGATCTCGCTCGCCGGCATCGGTCCGCGGACGAGGCGCTGCGCCAGGGACTCGCCGTCGAGAAGCTCCATGACGGCGTAGGTGACGCCGGCGTCGGTTCCGAAATCGTGGAGCGCCAGGATGTTCGGGTGGGAGAGGCCCGCGACCGCGCGCGCCTCGCGCTCGAAGCGGGCGAGCGCCGCCGCGTCCCCGGCGACCTTCTCCGACAGCACCTTGATCGCGACCTCGCGCCCGAGCCGCGAGTCCTTCGCCCGGTAGACCTCCCCCATCCCTCCCGCGCCGAGCGGCGCGAGGATCTCGTAGGGCCCGAGCCTCGTCCCGCCGGAGAGGCTCACCGCAGCACGCGAAAGACGGCGCTCGACTTCAGGCGCCGGTCGAACGTGGCGGTGGACGCGCAGCCGGCCTCGCGATTCGAGTGGCCGATCAGGTAGTCCGCGAAGTCCCCCGCGCCGAGCCGATGGTCTTCCAGCGCCTGACGCACCAGGTCCTTCTCGCCGATCTCGAACTGGGCGGTCATGAGAATCCGCTCGAGGGTGTCGACGACGGTCGCCTTGTCGTAGCCGTAGGCGCCACGCAGCACCCAAACGAGCTCGCAGAGCACGACACGATCGAGCCTGCAGCGCTCACCCTTCTCCAGAGCCGCGGCAACCACCGCGTTGGCCCGGCGCGCCTGAGCGGGATCGTCCTGCGTCAGGTACCGGACGAGCACATTCGTGTCGAGACCGGTCACCGCAAGCGCCCTTTTCGGGCGATGGACTCCTCCATTCGCTCGAGACTCACTGCCGGGCGGCCGGCCCGGTGGAGGAGGCCTTTCAGCTCGCGCAAGTCGCGGGTTCCCGGGCGCACCCGCACTTCACCTGCGGCATCCAGAACGAAGTCGACCTGGTCGCCAGGCTTCAGCCCGAGCGCGTCGCGGACCTTCTTGGGGAGCGTGAGCTGGCACTTGCTCGTCAACGTGGCTGTGGGCATCATTACCTCAGGTAAGATTTCCTTACCAAGGTAAGGATACCACCGGCCGCGAACCCACCCGGGGGCGTGCCGGCCGAGAGCGTCACTTCGCCAGGCCCGACGTCCAATGGGTGACGAGCGCGACTCGCGGCGCGGACACGTCGCCGGCCGCGTTGGCGAGCAGCCGTTTTCCGTCGGGCGTGATGGCGTAGGCGCTCGCCAACCGGGGGCCGACGAAGAGGGAAAGCGGGAACAGGGGCTTCGGCGCCCGAATCTCGAACCGGGGTCCAGATCCGTCGACCTCCGCGACCATGAGCTCGTTCTCCGCGATGAAGTAGAGGGTCTTGCCGTCCGGGCCCCACTGCGGCAGACGGCCGCCCGCGCCGGAGACCTGGTACGGCGCTCCGCCCGCGGGAAACGCCGTGACGAAAACCTCCCAGGACCCGGTCTGCATCGACACGTACGCCACCCATCGCCCGTCGGGAGAAAACATTCCGGTGGTGTCGAGGAACGGCGTCTGCACCAGGGGAAAAGGCTTGTCCGGCTGAGCGAGCGTAACCGCCCAGATGTCGGTGGCGCCGATGTTGCCCCGGTCGAACAACAGGTACTTTCCGTCCCGCGACCAGTCGGTCGTCTCCATGCGGACCGGCGAGCGCAGGACGACCTTCTTTTCGCCGGCTCCGAACGACGGAAGCCTCGCCACGACGTACTCGGGCTTCATCTCGATCGCCACGCCGCTGACGAAAAGGATCTCGGAACCGTCGGGAGACCAGATCGGAGCAGGAAGGACACCCGCGTCGGTGGTCAGACGAGTCCGAACACCGCGCTCGAGCTCGTAGATCCAGATGTCGTTGTTCGGATCGCCCTGGATCACGGACGCCCGGCGGCCGTCGGGCGACAGCCGGAGTGCATACGACTCGTTGCGCTCCCCGATCGTTCCGGCCGCATGGCCCGACATGTCGAGCCACGTGAGCTGCCCCCCCGTTCCCTCGCGCGCCACCTGGTACGCGAGGAGCCCCGTCCGGGAAACCGTGAAGACGCCCCGCCACACCCCGGAGTCGAAGTTCACGTCGTTGAAGACGCCGATGCCGGGTGGCGAGACAGCGGCGCGGTCCTCGTCGAAGGGCGTCGCGATGAGGCTGTTGTCGCGGACCGACAGCAGCCATCCCGGCACCGTTTGAACGCTCCCATAGGACGCCATCAGGCGGCGCGCCGGCCCTCCGTCGAGCGATCCGACGTAGATCCCCGAGTCCTGCGACCTGGAGTTGGCGTGGTTGGCCGCGAGGAAGAGGAACCGCTTGCCGTCCGGAAGGAACCAGGGCCAGCGATGCGTCGTATGCAGCGCGGCATCGAGCGTCGTAACGGCCGCGGGAGCTCCGCCGCCCGCCGGAATGCGCGAAAGTCCTCCCCGGAAATCCGGTGCGAAAACGATGACGCCCGCCCGGCCCCAGCTCCCCCCTCGCGGCGTCGGCGCGTCGCACAGGATCTGCACCGGGCCGCCGGCGGCTTCGATCGTCTTCAGTTTCCCGCCGGCGAAGAAGCCGATGGACCGGCTGTCCGGCGACCAGAACGGAAACAGCGCATGCTCGGTCAACGGCAGCGCCGAAGTCACGCCGGTCGACACGGACCGGACCCAGAGCTTTCCCGACGCGCCGAAGACGACCCGCGCGCCGTCGGGCGAGAGCGCCGGCGGCGCGGACTCGTCGCCGGTCAGCTCGAAAGCCGTCTTCTCCGGCGGCAGGAGGAAGGAGTGCACCGGCGCGGGCCGCGCCGAGCGGGCGCGCCAGTAGCCGAACGCCAGTGCGAGAGCGGCGGCGGCGCTCACCAAAGCGATCGTCCACGCGAGCCGGGAGCCGCTCTTGCGGCGCGGGGCCACAGCCGTCGCCGCAGCCGCGCCGGATTGGGACCCCTCGCCGATCCAGCGGAGCTCCCGCTTCAGGTCGCTCGCCGACTGCCAGCGCTCGTCGGGGTCCTTGGCGAGGCACGCGCGGACGACCCGATCGAGCGCCGCAGGCGAGGTCGGATGGACCTGGGAAATGGGCCTCGGCTCGTCGCGAAGGATCGACGAGATGAGCGAGGCCTGGCTCGCGCCGGCGAAGGCCTTCTGCCCCGTCACCATCTCGTACAGGACGGCCCCGAACGCGAAGATGTCCGTCCGCCCGTCCGCCTCCCTGCCCTCGAGCTGCTCGGGCGCCATGTACTGGAAGGTCCCGAGAACCGTGCCTTCCTGCGTGAGGCCCTGCTGCGTGGGGAGCGCGGTGAGGCTCGACTGCTGCGTTGCGGGCGCCATCGCCTTGGCCAGGCCGAAGTCGAGCAGCTTCACGCCCGATCGCGTCAGCATGACATTGGCGGGCTTCAGGTCCCGATGGACGATTCCCTGGCGGTGTGCCTTGTCGAGAGCGTCGGCGATCTCCACCCCGAAGCGCAGCGTCTGCTCGAGCGGAAGCGGCCCCTTCGCGAGGCGATCCGAGAGGGTCTCGCCTTCGAGCAGCTCCATGACGAGGTACTCGCGCTCGCCGTCGCGTCCGACGTCGTAAAGCGCGCAGATGTGCGGGTGCGACAGCTGCGAGATGGTTTTCGCCTCGCGTTCGAAGCGCTGGCGCACTTCGGGCGAGGACGAGAGATGCTGCGGCAGCACCTTGATGGCCACCGTGCGTTCGAGCCGCGTGTCCCGCGCCTTGTAGACCTCCCCCATCCCTCCCGCGCCGATCGGCGCCAGGATCTCGTAGGGGCCGAGCTTCGTTCCGGCGGACAGCGTCACGAGGCGACGACCGGCGTCACGACGCGCACGACCCGCTCGGCTCCCTCGAGCGCTCGCTCCGCGTCATGCCGCTTGTAGAAGCCCGAGGGCGTCAGGTCTTCCGCCCCGTAGAAGGCGAGCTCCCGATCGCGACGCAGGTCTCTCGAGATGCGGGCGAGCGCCTCGAGCTCGACGTGAATCGAATCCGGCAGGCGTGAACGCTCGGCCAGGAGAATGTCCGAAACGTCGTGCAGACGCGGCGCTTCCACTCCACAGGAACGCAGCAGCCCCTTGAGGGCGAGCTCCACGACCTCCTGCGACTCGCGCACGACGTCGGCCCAGCTCTCCGCCTCGAAGAGCACCTTCACCGCCCGCAGGCGAATGCCGGCGCGCCGCACGTGGTCGAGGGCGAGTTCCGTGTTGCGCATGTCAGGCCACTTCCGCCCAATAGGGCTGTCCGTGCGAGACTTTTCGGACGATCCGTCCGGCGACGATATCGCGCCGGACCCGTGCAAGCCGCAGCGAGACGCGGAGTCCGCGCTCGAACAGCACGATGCCGTCGATCGCGACTTCGGCCCAGACGCCGGCCACCACCCGGCCCTCGTCGGGAAGATGGACGAAGTGGGGCTCGACGCTGAGCCCATCCCATGAGACGGCGCCGTCGTCCCACGTGCGATAGAGGTCGCGTGTGAGGGCCACGGAATCCTCGACCACGACGAGCAGATCCACGTCGGACCCTGCGGCCGCCTCTCGCCGGGCCCACGAACCGAAGACTGCGATCCCGACGAGCCGTTCGTCGAACAGGGCGGCGGCGCGCTCGACCGCCTTCGAAGCCCCTTCGAGCGCCGCAAGGTCTCCGACCGGGGCCGTGAGCTTGCGGGCGCAGTAGTCGTTCAGCGACACGCTCGCCTCGGCCGCCGCGCGCCGCAGAGCCGCGTGCAGGCCGGGCGCGATCCGCAGGACAAACTTCCCCGACGCCCGCGGCGATCGCTTGTCCCTCGTTTTAGTATCACCCATAATTATGATGATATCATCGCGACTCGCCTTCTGGTACATTGATCCGGAACATGAAAAAGCGCCAGCGCCACGGGACCATCGGGGTCCATGTCGGCAAAGTGATGGTCGGAGGCGGCGCCCCGGTCGTCGTCCAGTCGATGGCGAACACGGACACCGTCGACGTGAAGTCCACCTCCACCCAGTGCATCGACCTCGCGCGGGCGGGCTCGGAGCTCGTCCGCATCACCGTCAACATCCCGGAGGCCGCGGCCGCTGTGCCGGAGATCAAGAAGCGGATGCTCGACGCCGGCGCGGACGCGCCGCTGATCGGCGACTTCCACTACAACGGCCACGTCCTGCTGACGAAGTTCCCCGATTGCGCGAAGGCGCTCGACAAGTACCGCATCAACCCGGGCAACGTCGGCAAGGGCGTCCGGCGCGACGAGCAGTTCGCGACGATCTGCAAGATCGCCGTCGACAACGGCAAACCCGTGCGCATCGGCGTCAACGGCGGCTCCCTCAACCAGGAGCTCGTCATGGCGAAGATGCAGGAAAACACCGACCGCGACCTCGGGAAGACCTCCGAGGAGATCATCAACGAGTGCATGATCCTCTCGGCGCTCCAGTCGACCGAGCTGGCGCTGCAGTCGGGCCTGCGCAAGGACCAGATCATCATCTCGTGCAAGGTCTCGCGGCCGCTCGACCTCATCGCCGTCTACCGGGACCTCGCGAAGCAGACCGATCAGCCGCTCCACCTCGGGCTGACCGAGGCGGGCATGGGCATGAAGGGCCTCGTCTGGTCTTCCTCGGCGATGGGCGTGCTGCTCAACGAGGGCATCGGCGACACGATCCGCATCTCGCTGACCCCCCGGCCGGGCGGCGACCGGCGCGAGGAGGTCTACGCCTCGTGCGAGCTGCTCCAGTCGCTGGGCATCCGATCCTTCGCGCCCTCGGTCACGGCCTGCCCCGGCTGCGGCCGCACGACGTCGACGACCTTCCAGGAGCTCGCCGAGCGCATCCAGGGCTACATCCGCGACCAGATGCCGGTCTGGAAGCAGGAACACGAGGGAGTCGAGAACATGACGCTCGCCGTCATGGGCTGCGTCGTGAACGGCCCGGGCGAGTCGAAAGCCGCCTCGATCGGCATCTCGCTTCCGGGCACGGGCGAGGAGCCGCACTGCCCGGTCTACGTCGACGGCCAGCACTTCACGACCTTGAAGGGCAACTACGACGAGCTCGCGGCGGCCTTTCGCGCGCTCGTCGACGACTACGTCGCGACGAAGTACCCGCGCAAGGAAGCCCCGCGGCCGGTCACGGCCTAGCGGCCGAAGCCGACAGGCCGAGCGCCGCCAGCTCGCACAGGAACGCCAGCACGGCGAAGACCGTGCGCACCGTGTGCGCGCGCTCCCAGCGGGGCCACCCGGCCGCGTCCCCGGCATCGACGCGGCGGTTGATCGGAATGTTCACCATGCGCGTGATCGCGACGAACAAGAGGAGACACGCCGTGCCCGCTGCGACGAGCGCGAAGTCCGGCGCTCCGGCTCGCGAGCGGATGAGGACGAGCCAGGCGGAGCTGGCGACGACGGCCGCCAGGATCGGCAGCGGCATCATCGCCGCGAAACGCCGGTTTTGCTCCCGCTGAAACGCCAGGAACGCGGGCGCCGGGAGCTTCGGGCGCGCGTACGAGTTGCCCGCGCGGTCTCCGAAGAGGATCCCGGCGATCAGACCGGTCGAGAACACCGCGAGGCACTCGACCACGCCCAGGACGTCCATGCTCCCTCCCGGCCATACACTAGTTCAGGAGGCATCCGCATGGATCTCCGCTCGCTTCAGAAACCGCTCAAGGACAAGTATCGGGCCGAGCCGTCGTCCTCGCGCATCACCCTTCACGCGAAGGGGGCCGAGACCGGCGCGCCGATCGCCTGCTCCGTCGACATCGGCCGCGCGGTCTACGAGGCGCAGGCGCACGCGGGCGTGGGCGGCGCGGGGACGGGCGCGTGCTCGGGGGACCTTCTCCTCGGCGCCCTCGCGGCGTGCGCGCAGGTGACCTGCCAGATGGTCGCGGCGGCGATGGGGATCCCGACGAAGTCGATCGCGGTCACGGTCGAAGGCGAACTGGACCTGGCCGGCACGCTCGGAATCTCGAAGGAGGTCCCGGTCGGTTTCGAGTCGATCCGGCTGAAGTTCGACCTGGACGCGCCGGACGCGACGCCCGATCAGCTCCGCGCGCTCGCCGAAAAAACCGAGCAGTACTGCGTCGTCATGCAGACGCTGAAGACGCCCGCCGGCAGTCGAGTCCCGCTGGGCGTAACCGAAAGCAGACGGGGTCAGGTCTCGATTCTTCGGTTTCGCCGGGCCAAGCGGCCGATCCGAAGTTTCGAGACCTGACCCCGTTACTTTTTCGGAAGGTCCGCACGCCAGTCCGAGACGAAGCGAATCTGCGCCGACGCGGAGTCCTCGACCGGGACCGCGATGAGGAGCCGCCTTCCGTCGCGCGTCGCGTCGAAGGGGCCGCGCGGCGGCGGCTTGCCACCGAAGATGGGCCGGGGCGCCCCGAGGCGTAGTCCGCCGCCCCGGGTATCGATGTCGACCGCGAAGAGCCGGCCGTCGGGAGGCTGCTGGTAGAGGATCCCGTGGTCGCCGAGCCAGATTCCGGAGTCGGCGCCGCGACGTCGACACCTGCCGCTTCTCGCCGAGCGACGGGTAGGGCACGACGTAGATCTCGCGGCGTCCGGTTTCGTTCGAGACGTACAGGAGCCATCGCCCGTCCCGAGAGATCGAGCCGTTCTGAAGCTCGTCCGGATCCGTCGGGAAGAGCAGACGGGGCTTCGATTCACCCTCCAAGGGGAGGTCCCAGAGGTCGACGCCTCCGCTCTGGTTGTCCTGAATCCGGAGCAGCATTCGCTTTCCATCGGCCGACCATGAGAGCGGCCAGATGTTGGACTTCTGCGGGAGGATCAGCTTCGCCTCCGAGCCCCCGTCGGCGGCCTTCACGCGGACGCCGGATCCCGGATCTCCGTACGCGATCGCGCTTCCATCCGGGGACCACGCCGGGAAGTTCGAGCCTTGAACGCCGAACGTGAAGCGGGACCCGACGCCCCTCTCGAGATCGTAGAGGCGAATCTCGGGGCGAAAGTTCTTGTTGCCGAGCACGGTCGCCACGACACGGCGGCCGTCCGGCGCCAGGGCGACCGTGAAGAAGTTCGTGGCCTCGCCCACGGTGCCGAGCGGCTTGCCGTCGAGATCGAACCACGTCAGGCGGCTCTTCCGGTACGCCTCGTTGCTCTGGTACACGAGCCTTCCCGAGTTCGAGATGGCGAACTTCCCGATCCAGCGAAACGCTTCGAAGGCGACGCCCTCGGCGATCGGCACCGCGGGGCCCGTCGTTTTGAAAGCTTTGCGGTCGAAGGGCTGCACGAGAAGGTTCCCTTCGCGCAGGAACACCAGGTACCCTGGCTCGACGAAGCGTCCCTCGCTGTTTTCGCGGGCCACGAGCGTGGACTTGCCGGTTTCGAGGTCGAGCACCTGGATGCTGGTGTCCTTGTCGACGTCCGAGGTCTGCGTGCCTGCCAGGTAGAGCAGGTGCTTACCGTCCGGAAGAAACCACGGAAGGCGGTGCGTTCGGCCCTGACCCTCCACGCGAGTGATGGCCACCGGAGCGCCGCCCGTCGCCGCGACCTTCAAGAGGCCTCCGAACGGGGCCGGTGCGAAGACGATGACGTCGTCGAGGCTCCAGCTGGCCCCGCGCCCGTCCTGGGCGTCGCAGATCGTCTGGACGGGCCCGCCCGCTGCGGGCACGCGCTTGAGCTTGCGCGCCGCGAAGAACCCGATGGAATGACCGTCGGGAGACCAGAACGGGCTCATCGCGTCGTCCGTCCCGGCGAGCGGCTGCACGGCGAAACCGTCCATCCGGCGGATCCAGAGCTGGCGCTTCCGGTCGGATCCCGTCGCGGCGAAGGCGAGCATCGAGCCGTCGGGTGAGATCGCGGGCGAAGTCCAACGATCCAGATCCATCTCGGGCGGGAGCTCGATCGAAGAGCGGGTGAGGGAGGCCTCGGGCGCGCGGCGAACCCGCAGGCCGACGGCGAACGCGCCCGCGGCGAGCAGGAGCGCGGCCGCCCACGGCAGCCACGCGATCCTCTTGCGCCTCGCCAGGAGCGTTGCCGGCGCCGCGATCCCGCTCGCCGAGCCGCCCTCCGCGATCCACTTCAGCTCGCTGCCGAGATCTCCCGCGCTCTGCCACCGGTCCTCCGGGTCCTTCGAGAGCGCCTTGCGGATGACGCGGTCGAGCGCGGGCGGCGAGGTCGGCATCACGGTGGAGACCGGCGCCGGCTCCTCCTTCATGATCGAGGAGATGAGCGACGCCTGCGACGAGCCGGCGAAGGCCTTCCTTCCCGTCGCCATCTCGTAGAGCACGCAGCCGAAGGCGAAGATGTCCGTCCGGCCGTCCGCCTCCTTGCCCTCCAGTTGCTCGGGCGCCATGTACTGGAACGTCCCGAGGATCGTGCCTTCCTGGGTCAGGTTCTCGCCAGCCGTGCCCATCACCGTGGGCAACGACGTGGCGCCCGAGGACGGCGATGCCGACGGCGCCATCGCCTTGGCGAGGCCGAAGTCGAGGAGCTTGACGCCCGATTTCGTCAGCATCACGTTGCCGGGCTTCAGGTCCCGGTGCACGATCCCCTGCCGGTGCGCCTTGTCGAGCGCGTCCGCGATCTCGACGCCGAACTTCAGCGTCTGCGAGAGCGGCAACGAGCCCCTGGCGAGACGGTCGGAGAGCGTCTCGCCCTCGAGATACTCCATGACCAGGTACTCGGCCTCGCCCTCGCGGCCCACGTCGTAGAGCGCACAGATGTGCGGGTGCGAGAGCTGCGAGATCGTCTTCGCCTCGCGCTCGAACCGCTGGCGGACCTCCGGCGAGGACGAAAGGTGCTGCGGCAGGACCTTCACGGCGACGGTTCGATCGAGCCGCGTGTCCGTCGCCTTGTAGACCTCGCCCATCCCGCCCGCGCCGATCGGGGCGAGGATCTCGTAGGGGCCGAGTCGCGAGCCGGCGGACAGAGGCAAGGTTGTCGTGAGACTACAACGAACGGACGATCGCAGCCGAACCCCTGTGATCTAATCGATGCCTTTCACCGCCCTCTCCCGAACAGGAGGTCACGTTGAGAATCCGATCCTGGATACGCCTCGCCGCAGCCTGTGGCGCCGTCGCGCTCCTGCTCGCGTCCCTCCCAGCCGCCGCGCAGACCCCGGCCCCCGCGCCCGTGGCAACGCCCGTCCCGCCGCCTCCCCTCGAGCCGGCCGCGCTCGAAAGGCTCAAGGCGATGAGCGACCTGCTCAAGGGCGCCCACAGCTTTTCTTTCAAGGCCCTGACCGATCGCGAGCAGCTCTCGGTCAACGGGCCCATGCTCGACTTCTTCGTCGCGTCGACGATCGCCGTCGCCCGGCCGAACCGGCTTCGTGTCGACACGACCGGCGATCTCTACAATGCGTCGCTCTGGTACGACGGCAAGACCGTGGCGATTTACTCCGCGAAGAGCTCCTTCTACGGCCAGACGGACGCGCCGCCCACGATCGACGACACCGTGATGATGCTGATGGATCGCTTCCAGATGGCGTTTCCCGTCGCGGGATTCCTCCTCAGGGATCCGTACGCGAAGATGATGGAGGGCGTGACGATGGCATTCGACGCGGGTCAGGCCCGGATCGACGGCGTCTCCTGCCGCCACCTCGCCTTCTCCGAACCGGACGCCGACTGGCAGGTCTGGATCGAAGACGGCGCGAAGCCGCTCCCGCGAAGAATCGCGGTCACGTACAAGAACGCCCATCGCACTCCGCGGATCGTGACGTCGTTTTCGGACTGGAACCTCTCCGCGACGATTCCCGCCGGCGAATTCGCGTTCACGCCGCCCGCCGGCGCCGCGAAGGTCGACTGGAAGAACGTGAAGAAGTAGGACGGACAGGAGAAACCCATGAAGACTAGAGCCTTCGCAGCGCTTCTTTCCGCCGCCGTGTTCGTGTCGTTCTCCTCGCCGGCACGCGCCTGGGTCGCCGCCGGCGGTTATCACGGCGGCGTCGCCGTCGGCTATCACCCCCCCTGCTGCTATCACGGCTACGGCTATTCCGGGGCGGCGGTCGCCGGCGCCGCGATCGGCGGCGCGATGGTGGGAGCCGCCGTCGCCTCCGCGGCCCAGCCGGCGCCGGTCTACTACGCCGCTCCCGCGCCCGTGTACTACGCGGCGCCGGTCGCCTACACGCCCGCGGTCGGCACGGTCGTCGCTTCCCTGCCGGGAGCCTGCTCGAGCATCTCGATCGGCGGGATCTCGTACATGAACTGCGCGGGGGTCTTCTACATGCCGTTCTACTCGGGCGGCGCGCTCATGTACCAGGTCGCCAACCCCCAGTAGCTCCGAGCTCGTCGATCCGAAACGCCGCGGCCATTCGACCGCGGCGGTTTTGATTCGCCCGGCCGCGGCCCGACCCTCGGCTAACATCGCGGTGTGACCTTCGCGGGCGGCCTGGTTGTTTCGGTCATTCTCCTCGCCGGCGGGGCTCCGGCTGCGGGGCCGGACACGGCGTTCTCGGCGAGGCTCGAGGAGAGGGTCCGCGCCTTCCCCGGCGAGATGGGCCTGTACGCGAAGAACCTCGACACCGGCGAGATCGTCGCAGTCAATGCCGACGCGCGCTTCCCGACGGCGAGCCTGATCAAGGTCGCGGTGATGGCGGAGGTCTACCGCCAGATCGGCGCCGGGACGCTCCGCCTCGAGCAGACGGTCGTACTCAAAGACTCGGACATGGCCGGCGACGAGACGGTCCCGCTCAACATGCTCCACGATGGGACGGTGCTGACGGTCTCGGACCTGCTGAGGTTCATGATCGCGTACAGCGACAACACGGCGACGAACATGCTCGTGGGGATGGTCGGCACGGCCAACGTGGACGCGCTCCTGGATTCCTACGGCCTGAAGAAGACGCGCCTCTATCGCCCGACCTTCCGCGACGGGCGAGCGGACGTCCTTCCCGAGGAGGAGAAGGAATACGGTCTCGGCTCGACGACCCCGCGCGAGGCGGCGACGCTGATGGAGCTCATCGCGCTCGGCAAAGTCGTTTCCCCTGCCGCGTGCGACGCGATGATCGCGCTGCTGGCGACCCAGCAGGACCGCGCGATGATCCCGCGCTCGCTTCCCTTCGAGCGCGACGAGATCCTCGTGGCCAACAAGACCGGCTGGGACGAGGAGAAGCTTCCCGACGCGAAGGGCTTCCGCGGCGACGTCCGCAACGACGCCGCGTACGTGAAGGGCCCGAAGGCTCGCTACGTGATCGCGATCTGCGCCCGGAGGATCCGCGACAAGCGGGCGAGCGTCGACAACGAGACCCTCCAGCTGGGGGCCGAGCTCTCGCGGATGGTGTACGACCGCTTCGAGAAGCGGTGAGGCTCTTCGAGAACGACGCCGTCGTCGCGGTCGACAAGCCGCCCGGCGTCTCGATGGCGACTTCCGCGCGCGCGGAGAAAGCCGCGGCGCTCGCCGTGGCGCGGCTCCTCGAGGCCTGCGGCGAGGATCCTGCCGAGCCCCTGCTGCTCGTTCATCGCCTCGACGTCGGGACCTCCGGCGTGGTCCTGCTCGCGAAGAGCGACGCGGCGCACCGCGAGCTCTCGCGCGCGTTCCAGTCCCGTACGGCGCGAAAGACCTATCGCGCTCTCGCCTGGGGACATCCCGCGCCGGCGCGCGGAGTCTACGAGGATCCCCTCGGCCGCGACCCGAAGGACGGGCGGAGGATGAAGGTCGTCCGCGCCGGCGGCAAGGCCGCCGTCACCCGCTACGAGACCCTCGAGCGTCTGCCGTCGGTCGCCGATCTGCGCCTCTTCCCCGAGACCGGCCGCACCCACCAGATCCGCGTGCATCTGTCCGCCCACGGACACCCGATCGTCGGCGACGACCTCTACGGCGGCGCCACGCGCTGGCACGGCGTACGCGATCCGGCGCGCCGGCGGGCGCTCGCGGCCGTCACGCGGCCCGCTGCTCCACGCGGAGCGCATCGTCGATCGACGGGCTCGGCATCGACGTCGCCGCGCCGCTGCCACAAGACTACGTCGCGATCCGAAACTAGCGGGGGTCAGGTCTCGATTCTTCGGTTCTGCCGTCCGGCGTCCGAGAACCGAAAATTCCAGACCTGACCCCGACGAATTTCGGTTTTCTAGGATCCGTAGAAGGCGGCCATGAGGCGGTAGAAGCTCCAGACGTCGACCTTCGACGACATCTCGAAGGGCGAGTGCATCGAGAGGAGCGGCACGCCGAGGTCGATGACCTCCATGTCCCAGGCGGACAGGAACCCGCCGATCGTGCCGCCGGAGTAGCCGTCGACCTTCGGGGTCTGGGTCTGCCAGGCGATGGCGTTCTTGTCGAGGAGTCGCTCGGATCCGCGCGGTGAACTCGGAGTTGGCGTCGAAGCCGGCGCCGTACTTCTTGATCGTGACGCCGTAACCGAGGCGCGCGGCGTTGGTCGCCTCGCTCGTCTGCGAGAAGAGCGGATTGATGCCGTCGTTGACGTCGGCCGAGATGACCTCGGAGCGCCGCAGCGCCTCGCGCAGGTCGAGGTCCGTGGACTTCCCGCCGCGCTCGGCGGCGACGAGCTTCGCGAGCGTCGAGTTGAAGAACTGCGAGGCCGCTCCCGTGTTGTTGACGGAACCTTCCTCCTCGTAGTTCGACAGGTAGGCCATCGCCGTCTTCTTCGGCGTGGCCGGGAGATCGAAAAGCGCCCGCGCGGCGCAGTAGGAGGACAGGCGATCGTCCTGGCCGTACGCCCCGACGAGGCCGCGGTCGAGGCCGACGTCCTGCGGGCGCGCGGCGGGCACGAGCGCGAGCTCGGCGGAGACGAAGTCCTGTTCCTGGAGGCCGTACGTGGACGCGAGCGCCGCCATGACCTGCGCGACGACGGAGGAGTCCGCGCCGGGAATGCTGCCGGCGACCGGGTCGAGCTCCTCGCCCGAGAGAACCTCGTCGTACTTGCGCTCGCGCAGAGGCTTGTCCGAGTGCGGCGCGTTGTCGGCGATGACGAAGACCGGGTCGCCGTCCTTCAGGCCGATCGAGACGTCGATCCGCTTTCCGTCGGTCGTGTCGACGCGGCCGACCAGGGCGAGCGGCCGGTTCGCCCACTGGTACTTCTTGATGCCGCCGTAGTACACCGTGTTGAAAAGAGCGAAGCCGCCCGACAGATAGAGCGGACGGGCCTTCAGGTCGATGTGCGGGCTGTCGTGGTGGGTGCCGACGAGGCGGGAGCCGGAGATGATCGGATCCGATCCGACGACGACGAGGATGAGCGCGCGGTCGCGGCCGTTGATCCAGAGCTTCGCGCCCGCCTTGACCTGCGCCGCGTCCTTGAACTCGGAGAAGCCGGCCGCCTTCGCCAGACGGATCACCTCGCGCGTCGAGCCGTCCGCCGTGCGCGCGACGTCGAGATAGCGCTTGTAGTCCTCGGCGAACTTGAAGGCCTGGTCCTTCTGCGCCGACGTGAGCCCCACCCACGCCGACTTCTTCGCGTCCCAGAAGCCTTCGGTCTTCTTCTCCTCGCCGCGCCCGACGGCGGCCATCCCCATCACCGCCGCGGCCATGACCAGCTTCCGCATCCCGCCTCCTGCCTGACGGGCGGCCGCAAGGGCCGCCCCTACGACGATTTCGAAACCTCGTACTTCGCGCCGGTCCAGGCGGCCATGCCGCCGACGACGTTGGTGATGCGCGAGAAGCCCAGCCGCTCGAGCAGGCTCGTCGCGATCGAGGAGCGGTAGCCGCCGGCGCAGATCGCCGCGACCGGGCGGGAGCGATCGAGCGAGGCCGAGAGCTCGGCGAGCCGGTCGAGCGGCATCGCCGAGGCGCCGGCCGATGTGCCCGTCCCTCCACTCGGGTGGCCGCCGAACGTCCACGAGCTGGAGCTCGGGGTCCTCCGAGAGCCGCGCGCGAAGCTCGTCCACGGCGATCTGCTCGGTCTTCCCGAGCGGCCGCCCCGCTTCGTCCCAGGCGCGGATGCCGCCGGCCAGGTACCCGGCCACGTTCTCGAGGCCGACCCGCGCGAGACGCGTCCGGGTCTCGCCCACGTGCTCCTCGTCCTCCGCCACGAGCACGATCGGGCTCCCCCGGCGAAAGGAGCGCGCCCGCCCAGGAGGCGAACTGGCCCGGACTGGCCGATGTGGAGCGAGCCCGGGACGTGCCCGGCGCCGTACTCGGCGGACGCGCGCGTATCGAGAACGACGGCGCCCGCCTTCTGGAGCGCCGCAACGTCGTCCGGCGAGAGCAGCCGGCGGCGCCGGCGAGCTCCTCGAGCGACCCCGGGCCCTCGCGGTTGAGCGCCGCGTCGCGCGAAAAGTACGCCGGCGCCTCGGGCAGGTCCGTCGTCACGAGCTCGACGAACTCCTCGCGCGACATCGGCCGCAGCGCATAGTTGAACTTCCGCTGCTCGCCGATCGTCGAGCTCGTCTCGCTCGAGATGTTGCGCCCGCAGAGCGAGCCGGCGCCGTGCGCGGGATAGACCTTCACCGAGTCCGGCAGCTTCAGGAGCTTCTCGGTGGAGCGAGTCGTAGAGCTTGCCCGCGAGCTCGTCCGGGCTCACGCGCGCGCCGAGGAGGTCCGGCCGCCCGACGTCGCCGATGAAGAGCGTGTCGCCCGTCAGGACGGCCTCGGGGGCGTCCGACTGCGCGTGGTCCGTCACGACGACCGAGACCGATTCGGGCGTGTGCCCGGGGGTCTCCAGAAAACTTCAGCGTCACCCGGCCCATGCGGATCTCGTCGCCGTCCCGGACCGCCACGTGGGCGAACTTCGCGTCGGCCTTCGCGCCGAAGTAGATCTTCGCGCCGGTCTTCTCGGCCAGCTCGCGGTGGCCCGAGACGAAGTCGGCGTGGAGATGCGTCTCGATGACGTGCCGGATCCGCAGGCCCCGCGCCCTCGCCGCCTCGATGTAGACGTCCACGTCGCGGCGCGGGTCGACGACCGCCGCTTCGCCGTCCGAGCCGATCAGGTAGGACGCCTGCGCGAGGCAGCCCAGGTAGAACTGCTCGAAGACCATCGGGGCCTGTTCGGTGGCGGCGCTCATTTCAGAGAAGGGCATTGTAATTGCGGGCGACGAGGTACAGCGCCACCGCCACGACGAACCAGGCGAAGATCCGGCGCAGGCCGGAAGGGTGGAACCGGTGCGACAGCGAGGTGCCCACGAGCGCCCCGCCGACCGCCAGCGCCGTGACCATGACCGTCAGTCTCGCGTCGAAGTCGCCCGTCGTCAGATGCCCGAGCAAGACCGGCGGCGCAGTTGACGGCGATCACGAACAGGGAGGTCCCGATCGCGGCCTTCATGCCGAGGCCGCCGAAGACGACGAGCGCCGGCACGATCAGGAACCCCCCGCCGACGCCCAGGAATCCCGTCAGGAACCCGACCCCGAGGCCGGCCAGCGCCGCGCGCGGCAGATTGACCGCGTGGGCGGGGGCGTCGGCGCCCGGACCCCGGCGCGTGAGCATCACGGTCGCGACGACGAGCATCAGCCCCGCAAAGAGGAGCATCAACACCGGCGAGCGACACCAGGCGGGTCAGCTTCGAGCCGAGGTACGCGCTGGCGATGCCGCTCGCGGCGAAGAGCGTTCCCGTCCGCCAGGACACCGAGCCCTTGCGGTGATGGAGCAACGCACCCACGAGCGCCGTCGATCCCACGACCGCGAGCGACATCCCGATCGCGCGATGCGGCGGCACGCCCAGCACGTAGACCAGAACGGGCACCGTGATGATGGATCCACCGCCCCCGATCAGACCGAGGGACAGACCGATCGCCGCCGAGAGAATCAGCCCGAGCGCGAGCTGCATCAGGCGTCGGGCGGCAGGGCCGCCTTCGCGCGAAGAAACTCCTCGGCGCTCGTCAGGCGGACGCCGAAGCGCTCCGCGAGGGCCTTCCCGTCGAACGCCGTATCGCACATCGCCGAGACCCAGCTCATCGCCATGAGGTTGCCGGCGGGCGGCGACAACGCCTCGAGCACGTCGGCCGCGACGCGGTAGACCTTCGCCGGCGTGTGGATCGTCTTCAGGGGCCTTCCGAGAACGCGCGAAAAGACGGCCACGACGTCGTGCCAGGAGAGGATCTCCGGTCCGCCCAGGTTGTCGATGAGGTTCTCCCCGGTTCTCGGGCGCCGCCGCCGCGGACGCCAGGATCGCCGCGACGTCGTCGAGCGCGACGGGCGTGTGCCGCGCCGTCCCGTCCCCGGGCACGAGCGCGATCCCGCGCCTGTCGATCGACGTCCCGGCGAAGCGCATGAACCCCCTGGCGAACCAGAACGGCCGCCGCAGCGTCTGCCGCCTTCGCGCCGCGCAGCGGGATCGTCGAGCCCATCAGCGCGAACCAGTCGTCCATGAAGAAGTCGCCGCGAAAGATCGAGTACGCGAGCCCGCTTCCCTGGATCTTCTCCTCGATCTCGCGTTTCAGACGGAACGTCGTGACGCTCTTGTCGTAGGGCGTCGGAACGACCGACATGAAGACGATCCGCCGCACGTTCTCGGCCTTGCACGCGTCGATCAGGTTCGCGTACCCGGTGTCCTCGACCTCGGCGAAAGTCGGCTTCCCGCGCGGCACGACGGCGTTGGCCGTCGCGACGACCGTCGCCATCCCCTGGCACGCTGCGACGAGGCTCTCGGGCTCGCGCAGGTCGCCGCACGCGAGCTCGACTCCCTCCGCGGCGAACTCCCGCGTCGAGCCCGGCCGCACGAGCGCCCGGACACGCTGCCCGGTCTTGCGCAGCCGATCGACGACGGCCGTGCCGAGCTGACCCGTGGCGCCGACGACGAGCACGGGGCCCATCCGCTACCCCTCGATCTCGACCGCGAAATGCGGGGTCAGGCGCAGGCGCAGGTGGACGATGCGGCAGGGCCACTTTTCCCGCTCGATCCGCGCGGCCACGCGCTTCCAGATCCATTCCGCCAGGTTCTCCGCCGTCGGGGGCGTCGCCGCGAACTCGGGCACGTCGCGGTTCAAGTTGCGGTGGTCGAGCGGCCGGTCGACCTCGTCCTTGAGGATCCGGTCGAGGTCCGTGAGGTTGACGACCATCGCGGTCTCGGGATCGACCCTTCCCTCGACCGACACCTCGAGCTCGTAGTTGTGGCCGTACCCGTGCGGGCCCTCGTCCCCGTACACCGCGCGGTTCTTCTCGGGCGTCCAGTCGCCGCGCCAGAGGCTGCGGCCGGCGTTGAAGTGGATCGTGCGCGAGAGGCGGATCATGGCCGTTCGAAGATCTTACCGGGATTCATCACCCCGTCGGGATCGAAGAGCGCCTTGACCGCGCGCATCGCCGCGATGACCTCGGGCGAATGCCGGAGCGCGAGATACGCGCGCTGCGTCACGCCGACGCCGTGCTCGCCCGTGATCGTGCCGCCGAGGGCCACGACCTCGCGGAAGATCTCCCCGACCGCCCGCTCCCGCTCGGCGCAGCCAGCGCTCGCGCTCGCCGGGCGGCTGGACGACGTTGACGTGGATGTTGCCGTCGGCCGCATGGCCGTAGCAGACCGCGTCGAGCCGATGCGCGGCGGCGACCCGGCGCACCGCCGAGAGCAGCTCCGGCAGCTTCGAGCGCGGCACGGTGCAGTCCTCCTCGGCGTACGGGCCGAGCGACTTCACCGCCTCGCCCACCGCGCGCCGCAGCCGCCAGAAGTCGCGCACTTCGCGCTCCGCCATCGCCACGCGGACGTCCAGGGCGCCCGAGGTCAGCAGGATCTCGCCCGAACCGCTCGGCGTCCCGCGAGACCGCGTCCTCCTCGAAGCCATCCGCCTCGACGAAGAGGTGCGCGTTGGCGTCGGCCGGCAGCGGCATCGACAGCCACGCCGAAGAAACCTCCGCCGCGCGCCGCTCCATGAACTCGCAGGCCGAGGGCTCGCTGCCCTGCGCGTAGAGCCGCGCGACCGCCGCGAGCGCCGCGCCCTCCTCGGGGAACGACGCCCACAGGAGCCGCCGGTGCGAGGGCAGCGGAAGCAGGCGCAGCGTCGCCCGCGTCACGACGCCGAGCGTCCCCTCGCTGCCGACGAAGAGCGGCAGCAGGTCGTAGCCCGCGACGTCCTTGCGGTTCTTGCCGCCGAGCGCCAGCACCGCGCCGCCCGGCCCGACGGCACGACCACCGCAGGCCCGAGACGTAACGACCCGTCGTCCCGTACTTGGCCGCGCGCGGGCCCGCCGGCGTTCTCGGCGACGTTGCCGCCGAGCGTGCACGACCCGCGCGAGGAGGGGTCCGGCGGGTAGAAGAGGCCGGCCCGCTCGACCTCCTCCTGGAGGGTCTGCGTCACGACCCCCGGCTCGACGACCGCGAAGAGGTTCTCGCGGTCGATCTCGAGGATCCGGTTCATGCGCGTCAGATCGAGGGCGACGCCCCCGTGCGACGGCAGCGCTCCGCCCGAGAGCCCCGTGCGCGCCCCCTGCGGCGTCACGGGAAAGCGGCGCTCCCGCGCGGCCGCGAGCAGCGCCCGCACCTCCTCCTCCGTGCGCGGCGCCACGACGAGGGCCGGGACGGGATCGAGGTCCTCGGTCTCGTCGTGCGCGTGGGCGTCGAGGGTCCGCCGGGGCCGCGAGAATGGATCTCGGCCGGCAGGCGCCCGGGAGAGCGCCTCGGCGCAGCTCCGCGGACGTCACGGACAAGAACGTAGCACAGCCCGCCCCGCGCTGCCTTCCGTTAGAATCGGCCCGGGCGCTTCCCACGTGGAGCGATGATGAACCTCTACTCGTCGCCCGCCGAGATGCGGGAGGCGCTGATCCGTCTCCGGGACCGTCCGCCTCGACGGCGGCGTCGTCGTGACGAACCCGGCGCGCTTCCGCGCCGAGATGATCGACGCCCTCGTCTGGACGGCGGTCTTCGCGCCGCCGGCGACGCGAGGACGCCGCGCGGCACGCGATCCGCGAGGCCGCCGAGTCGCTCGGCATCCTCCCGGCCTCGATCCTCCCGCTCTACAGGGCGCGCGGCCGCGGCGAGGTCTCCGGGTTCACCGTCCCGGCGGTCAACGTCCGGATCATGTCCTACGACACCGCGCGCGCCGCGCTGCGCGCCGCCCGGAAGCTCGACGTCGGCGCCGCTGATCTTCGAGATCGCGCGCAGCGAGATGGGCTACACGGAGCAGCGGCCCGGCCGAGTACGCCGCCGTGATGCTCGCCGCCGCGATCCGCGAGGAGTGGCAGGGCCCGTTCTTTCTCCAGGGCGACCACTTCCAGACCAACCCGAAGAAGATGAAGGAGGCGCCCGAGAAGGAGATCGCGGCGATCGAGGCGCTGATCGACGAGGCGATCCCGGCGGGCTTCCTCCAGATCGACATCGACACCTCGACGCTCGTCGACCTCTCGAAGCCGACGCTCGAGGCGCAGCAGGACGTCAACGCGACCCTCTGCGCGCGCTTCACGAAGTTCATCCGCGCCCGCGAGCCGAAGGCGATGCCGATCTCCGTCGGCGGCGAGATCGGCGAGGTCGGCAAGGAGAACTCGACGCCCGAGGAGTTCCGCGCCTACATGAACGTCTACCGGAAGGCGCTCGGCGACGGCAACGGCATCGAGAAGGTCTCGGTCCAGACCGGGCTCCTCGCACGGCGGCGTCGTCGCCGCGGACGGCTCGGTCGAGCGGGTCGCGATCGACTTCGCCGTGCTCAAGACGATCTCGAAGGTCGCGCGCGAGGAGTACGGCCTCGCCGGCGCCGTGCAGCACGGCGCCTCGACGCTGCCGCCCGAGTACTTCGGCCACTTCCCCGACCACGACTGCGCCGAGATCCACCTCGCGACCGACTTCATGAACACGGTCTACGACCATCCGGCGTTCCCGTATCCCCTGAAGCGCGAGATCGAGCGCTGGCTCGACGAGAACGCCGCCGAGGAGCGCAAGTCGGGCGAGACGCAGCCCCAGTTCCTCTACAAGACGCGCAAGAAGGCGATCGGCCCGTACAAGGAGCAGGTCTGGAACCTGCCGGACGGCACGAAGGGCGCGATCCGCGAGACGCTCGAGGAGAAGTTCACGTTCCTCTTCGAAAAGCTGCGCGTCGGCAACACGCGCGCCGTCGTCGCGAAGTACGTCAAGCCCGTTTCCGTCTACGACGCCGCGCGAAGTCGCCGCCGGGGCGCGCACCGGCTTCGTGCGCGACGACCAGGCGGGCGACTGATGGCCAGGAAGGCGATCGCCCCCGATCGTAGGGGCGGGGCTCGCCCCCGCCCCCTCCCGGCGAAGATGACCGCCGTCGTCAAGACGAAGTCCGCGCCGGGTCCGTCCGCCACCGAGATCCGGACCGTCCCCGTTCCCGTCCCCGGCCAGGCCGAGGTCCTGATCAAGGTGATCGCCACCGCGGTGTGCGGCTCCGACAAGCACATCTACCAGTGGGACGCATCCATGGCGGGCATGGTCCGGCCCCCCCGCATCTACGGCCACGAGTTCTGCGGCGAGATCGTCGCCTTCGGCCCCGGCGGCAAGCGCCCGCATCTCGAGCTCGGCCAGTACGTCTCGGCCGAGATGCACGTCACCTGCGGCGCCTGCCGCCCCTGCCGCACGGGGCGGCGCCACATCTGCGAGAACACGACGCATCCTCGGCGTGCACGGCGACGGCTGCTTCGCCCAGTACGTCGTCGTGCCCGCCTTCAACATCGTCCCGCATCGACCGCGACATGATTCCGCCGAAGGTCGGCGCATTCCTCGACGCCCTCGGCAACGCCGTCCACACGACCCAGGTCGCCGACCTCTCCGGAAAGTCCGTGGCGGTCCTCGGCTACGGACCCATCGGCGCCATGTGCGCCGAGATCGCCCGCGTCTCGGGCGCGGCCCGCATCGCCATCACCGAGGTCAACGGCCTCGCCGCCGCGCACGCCCGCCGGTGGGCCAAGGGCCGCCGCCTCGATCAGGTCACCGTCATCGAGATGCCCCGGACCAAGGACCCCGTCGGCAGCCTCCGCGACGCCACCGGCGGCGGCGCCGACGTCGTCCTCGAGCTCTCCGGCGCCGAATCCTCGATCAACCTCGGCCTCGCGGCGGCCCGCCCCGGCGCCGTCATGTCGATGCTCGGCATCCCGCGCGACAAGGCCGTGACCATCCGCGACTACACCAACGACTTCGTGTTCAAGGGCCTGACCATCCACGCCATCATCGGCCGGCGCGTCTTCGACACCTGGATCAAGATGACCGACCTCTTCCGCGCCGGCCTCGACGTCGCAGACCTCGTGACCAACGAGTTCGAGGGCCTCGAGAAGATTCCACGAGGCGATGGAGCTGCTCGACGACCGGCGCGCGATGAAGGTCGTGTTCTGGCCGAACGGCCGCGCCCGCTGACGCGCCCGGACGGGCGCCGGCGCCGAGTTGGGATAAATTCGACGCCACACGACCATCTCGATTGGAGTGCCCAATGCCCACGAGCAAGCCCCCGAAGCCCGACTCGAGCCAGGAGCTGACCGAACGCCGGATCGCGGAGTTCGCGGTCGAGGAGTCGCGCCTCTCCAACGTCGCGTACCGGTTCCAGCTCGTCCCGCGCGATCGCGTCTGGAAGAACTGGGACCGGACGGAGTTCGAGCCGAACCACTTCCAGGTGGTGGGGCTGGCGGGCGTGTGCCTGACGCGGGAAGAGGTCGAGAAGGCGGAACGGATCGCCTCGCGGGCGCTCGAGGAAGTGGACGGGATCCTCTTCACGGTCGAGGACCCGGCGGACTCGATCGTGGTGCGCGGCGTGACGGGGACGATGGAGTTCGTGCGCACGCCGACGCTGTGCGCGGAGATCATGGCCGGCAGCACGGGGGCGTTCGACCGGGCGCTCGCGGCGCTCGGCGCGGCGTTCCCGGGGGACCGCGTGGCGGGCAAGATCGTGTCGGAGGGGAAATGACGCTTCTCGAGCACCTGTCCTCGCAGATGGCCGCGCTGCGGCAGGCGGGGACGTACAAAGAGGAGCTCGTCCTCCAGTCGGCGCAGGGGCCGCGGGTCCGGTCGGCGGCCGCGAGGTCGTGATGCTGACCTCGAACAACTACCTCGGGTTCGCCAACCACCCGCGGATCAAGGAAGCGCAGAAGAAGGCCGTGGACCGGTGGGGCGCCGGGCCTCGGGTCGGTGCGGTTCATCTGCGGGACGCAGGAGCTGCACAAGGAGCTCGAGGCCGAGATCGCCTCGTTCTTCGGCTGCGACGACGCGATTCTGTACATGACGTGCTGGGCGGCGAACGAGGGCCTCTTCGCGACGGTGCTCGACGAGCCGGACGGACTGTACTCGGACGAGCTCAACCACGCGTCGATCATCGACGGCGTGCGGCTGTGCAAGGCGAAGCGGTTCCGCGGGCCGCACGGAGACCTCGCGGCGCTCGACCGGATGCTCGGCGAGGACGAGACCTCGCGCTTCAAGCTCTACATCACCGACGGCGTCTTCTCCATGGAGGGCGAAGAGCAGGACCTTCGCGAGTGCGTCCGGATCTGCGAGAAGCGCGACGCGGTGCTCGCGGTCGACGACTCGCACGCGACGGGGGTCCTCGGGGAAGACGGGACGCGGCACGGCCGAGGAGCAGGGCGTGTTCGGAAAGATCCCGGTCACGACGGGCACGCTCGGCAAGGCGATGGGCTCGGCGGCCGGCGGGTTCGTGACCGGGCCGAAGGCGATCGTCGAGACGCTCCGCCAGAGGAGCCGCACCTACATCTTCTCCAACTCGCTGCCGCCGGCCGTGGCGGCGGGGGCGCTCGAGGCGTTCCGGCTGCTGCGGGAGGACCCCGCGCCGGTCGCGAAGCTCCGCGACAACGCCGCGTACTACCGGAAGTCGATCTCGGAGGCCGGGTTCACGATCCCGCACGGCACGCACCCGATCGTGCCGGTCATCGTCGGCGAGACGGCGAAGGCGCTCGCGATGGGCAAGGCGCTCCTCGAGGAGGGCGTCTACGTCTCCGGGTTCGGGTTCCCGGTCGTGCCGCAGGGGCAGGCGCGGCTGCGCTGCCAGGTCTCGGCCGCGCACGAGCGCGCGGACCTCGACCGCGCGGTCGAGGCTTTCGTCAAGGTCGGCAAGAAGTTCGGCGTCGTCTAACCGAAACAAAAAGGGGTCAGGTCTCGCTTTTTTCGGTTCTGCCGGTGGAACCGAAAAATCGAGACCTGACCCCGATGTTTTTCGGTTCGCTAGCCCTCGAGCTTCTTGCTGGCGTTCTTGACGAGCAGGATGCAGAGGATCCCGAAGGCCACGGCGGCCGAGGATGTTGCCGCTCCAGACTCCGTCGCGGAACCCGGGATAGATCTTGGAGCCGAGGTTCAGGGCGTCGCGGAAGGTCTGCGGGGTCGCGACCATGAACGCCAGGGCCACGCCGGCGAGCGAGCCGCCCGCGACGAGGCCGGTCGAGTAGAGCATCCCGGACGAGAGCTCGGACTCCTCGCCCTTGCCGCCTTCCTTCTTCTTTCGCCGCGCGTCGACGAAGTACTTCATCATTCCGCCGATCCAGATCGGCGCCGTCGTCGAGATCGGGAGGTAGGCGCCGACCGCCCAGGACAGCGCGTGCGCGCCGGCGAGCTGCGCCATGAGCGCCAGGAACACGCCGACGAGGACGGGCGCCCACGGCAGGTTCTGCGCGAGGAGGCCCTTGATCATCGTCGCCATGAGCGTCGCCTGCGGGGCGGGCAGGGCGGCCGAGCCGATGCCGTGGGCTTCCGTGGCGCTCGAGAAGTTCTTGTCGAGCTGGATGATCGTCAGGCCGATGACGAGCGAGGACGCGACGACGCCGATGATGAAGCCCCACTGCTGGGCCTTCGGCGTGGCGCCGACGAGGAAGCCCGTCTTCAGGTCCTGGGACGTCGCGCCGGCGTTGGCCGCGGCGACGCAGACGATCGCGCCGACGCAGAGCGCCGACGGCCTGGTAGACGTCGCCCTTCCAGCCGACGACGAGGAAGATCACGCAGGTCGCCATGAGCGTCGCGATCGTCATGCCCGAGATCGGGTTCGAGGACGTGCCGATGATGCCGACGATGCGCGAGGACACGGTCACGAAGAAGAACCCGAAGACCACGATCAGGAGCGACATCAGGAGCGAGCCCGGGAACGGCCCGTGCGGGAAGCCCGGGAGGAACGCGAGGATGAGGACGATCGCCAGCGCCCCGACGACGACGATGCCGATGCCCATGTCGCGGTCCGTGCGCTTGGTCGAGGCCTGGGCCTTGTTGCGGTCCGTCAGGCTCTTCAGCGACTCCCGGAAGGCCGCGATGATCGTCGGGATCGTCTTGATGAGGGTCATCACGCCCGCGCAGGCGACCGCGCCGGCGCCGATGTAGCGGATGTAGGCGCGGTAGATCCACTCGGCGTGCGTGTGCGTGTTGCCGCCAGGCCTCGCCGTAGCCGAGCGCGTCGAGGTCGGCGATCGACGCGCGCGTCGGGCAGGAAGATCGAGATCAGCGGGATGAGCGCGAGCCAGGACAGCACGCCGCCCGAGAAGAGCTCGGAGGCGATGCGCGGGCCCGATGATGTAGCCGAGGCCGAGGTACTCGGGCGTCACGTCGCAGTTGAGCGTCGCGTCCGGGAAGACCGAGTCCCTCCGCGTGCGAAAGAAGGTCGCGGTCTCGTGCCAGAGGCCGAGGATGCCGTAGAGGAACTTGTAGAGGATCGAGACGCCGACGCCCGCGAAGACCATCTTCGCGAGGTCGCCGCCCTTCTCGCCGGCGATGAGCACCTCGGCGCAGGCCGTTCCCTCGGGGTACGGGAGCGTGCCGTGCTCCTTGACGATCAGCGCGCGCCGCAGCGGAATCATGAACAGAACGCCGAGCGTCCCGCCGAAGATCGCCAGGATCGTGATCTGGACGTACTTGAAGTAGTCCGCGCCGCCCGTCAGGAAGAGGAGCGCCGGCACCGTGAACGCCACGCCGGCCGCGACGGACTCGCCGGCCGAGCCGATCGTCTGGACGATGTTGTTCTCGAGGATCGTGGACTTGCCGAGCTTCTTGAAGACCGCGATCGACAGCACGGCGATCGGAACGGAGGCGGAGACCGTGAGCCCGGCCCGCAGGGCCAGGTACACCGTCGCGACGCCGAAGATGATCCCGAAGACGACCCCGAGGAGGATCGCCTTGAACGTGAACTCGGGGACTTCCTGGTCGGCGGGAACGTACGGACGGAAATCCTGTCCCGAAGTGGCTTCGTGCGCCATGCGACCTCCGCTCTTATCGCCCTGTGTCGGTCTGACTGCTGGGCCGGGATTATATGGGCTTAGGCCGCGGCCGGCCGCGCCGATCCGGATGCTATGATTTTTTGAATAAATCATGGGAAAGCGCGGCGCCGCCGTCCTTCTGACCTTCCTGGTTTCGGCGTCCGCCGCCCCGGCGGGAACGGTCTCCGGCCGCGTGATCCTCGTCAAGGACGGGAAGGAGCTGACCGACGCCTCGAACAGCGTGGTCTGGGTCGAAGCGGCGCGGTCCGCGGCGCCGGGCCGGCTGGCCGCGGGAGAGATGAAGAGCGCCGCGAAGCGGTTCCAGCCGCGGGTCGTCGTGGTCTCGCGGAACTCGACCGTCGAGTTCCCCAATGCCGATCCGATCTACCACAACGTCTTCTCCGTCTCCGGCGCCAACCGGTTCGACCTCGGCCTCTACCGCAGCGGCGCCTCCAAGCCCAAGACGTTCGAGGAGGCCGGCCTCGTCCGCATCTACTGCAACATCCATCCGCAGATGGTCGGGTTCGTGGTCGTCGTCGACTCGGACTTCGCGACGGTCACCGGACCGGACGGCGCCTTCCGGCTCGACGGAGTTCCCGACGGCCAGCGCGTGCTCAAGGTCGTGGAACGAGCAGGCGGCTGCGGAGGTCAGCGTGCCCGTTTCCGTGACGGCCGCCGGGCGACGCGCCCACGATCGATCCGAATCGACGTCTCGGGGTTCCAGCCCGAGCCGCACAAGAACAAGTACGGCAAGGCCTACAAGCCGCCTCCCCCCGACTCCGAAGATGAGCGCTACTGAGCCGCCCGCCGCGGGCGCGACCTCGGCCGTGGTCCGCCCGAAAGGGCTCAAGCTCCCGCCGCCGGAGCCGCCGAAGTTCTCGCTGACGCTCAAGATCTTCGTGGCGATGGCGCTGCTGATCCTCGTCGCGGTGGGCGGCGCCGTCGCGGTCTCGGCCGTACCGGGCGCACCAGATCGCCGACGCGAAGATCGCCGAGGACCTCAAGAAGGCGGGCCCGGGCTGGGAGTCGTTCCAGCAGAACCGCTACGACGAGCTCCATCGCGCCCTCGCCGTGATCGTGAACAACGCCGGCACGATCTCGATGCTGTCGACGCTGGTGCCGGAGACCGGCCGCCCCGACCCGGCGACGGTCTTCGACACGCTGAAGCGCGAGCAGGCCTCGAGCGTGCGTGCCGCCTTCCTCATCGCCACGACCCCGGAGGGCGTCGCGCTCGCGCGGACGGACCGGCCCCTGCCGTACGCGGCCGACCTCTCGGCCGTGCCGACCATCGCCGGGGCCCTCCAGGGCGCGCAGACCGAGGGCATCTGGCTTTCGGGCGGCAAGCTCTACCACGTCGTCGCCGCGCCCGTGCTCGAAGGGCGGCGCGCGACTGGCGGGCGTGATCGCCGCGGCCTTCCAGATCGACGACGAGGTCGCGCGCAACCTGGAGAGGCTGCTGAACACGCAGGTGATCTTTCTCGCCGACGCGGCGAAGCCCTCCGAGCCGGCGAAGGCCGCCCTCGCGGCCTCGACGATGGGGCCGGTGACCTCGCCCGCCCTGCAGGCGATCGAGCGCCGGCCCGAGCTCGTCCAGGCCGTCCTGCGCCAGGGGCGGACGATCGGCCCCCTCGCCCTCGACCTGTCCGGCGAAACCTACCTCGCCTACCTGCTGCCGATCCGCTCCTCGACCGACCAGCTCGTGGGAGCCGCCGTCGCGCTGCGGAGCCTCGAGAAGGAGCTCGCGGCATTCCGCCAGATCCAGACGATTCTCATCGCCGTGGGGCTGGCCGCGCTGGTGATCGCCTTCATCCTGTCCTTCTTCCTGGCCCGCCGCATCACGGGCGGCGTCGGCCGCCTCGTTCGCGCGACCGACCAGGTCCGCGTGGGCAACCTCGACGCCCCGGACCTGCCCGTCGAGTCGAACGACGAGATCGGCATCCTGGCCCGGTCGTTCCGCGCAATGCTCGAGGAGCTGCGCGAAAAGGCCGCACTCGAACAGTACGTGGCGTCGCTGACGATGTCGATGGCCTCCGACGCGGAGACCGTCGCCCGCACCGCCATCTCCCCGGCCACCCAGCCCGGCGGCGAGCCCGTCATCGGCCAGCTCTTCGCCTCCCGCTACGAGATCCAGGGCGTGCTCGGCCGCGGCGGCATGGGCATCGTCTACCGCGCGCACGACCGCGATCTCGACGACGCCGTCGCGATCAAGACGCTGCGCGGCGAGGCGCTCTCGGCGGACCCGACGCTGCTCGACCGGTTCAAGCAGGAGATCCGCCTGGCCCGACGGATCACGCACCCGAACATCCTCCGAACGCACGACCTCGGCGAGTCGGGCGGGCTGCGCTACCTGTCGATGGAGTTCGTCAAGGGCCTGACGCTGAAGCAGCTCGTCGAGGCCGGCGACATCCTGCCGACGCCGGTCGGCCTGCGGATCGCCAAGCAGATCTGCGCGGGCCTCGCCGCGGCGCACGAGGTCGGCGTGATCCACCGCGACATCAAGCCGCAGAACATCATCATCGAGTCGACCGGCGGGCTGAAGATCATGGACTTCGGCATCGCGCGCCTCAAGGAGGAGCGCGGCATGACGGCGGAGGGCACCGTCGTCGGAACGCCCGATTACATGTCGCCCGAGCAGGCGCGCGGCCAGGACCTCGATTTCCGCTCCGACATCTACTCGACCGGCGTGGTGCTCTACGAGGTATTCACCGGCACGCTCCCCTTCGAGGGCGACACCCCCCTGGCCGTCGTGCTCAAGCACATCCAGGACAACCCGCCCTCGCCGCAGGCACGCAACCCGAGGATCGACCCGCGGATCTCGCAGATCATCCTCAAGTGCATGCAGAAGAACCCGAAGGACCGCTACCAGACCGTCAACGACCTCTACGAGGCGCTGACGCGGGTCACCGCGCAGGCCGCGTGAGGGCCCGCGCGACGCTCGCCGCGGGCCTTCTCGCCGCATCGGCCGCGGCCGCCGGTCTGGGGCAGGAGCCCCAGTACTTCGAGGAGCCTCCGGCGAAGCCGAAGTTCTCCCTGCGCTGGGACTTCCTCGCCCGGTACGATCGCGTCGACCACTGGCGGGGCTACGAGGAGATCAGCCGCGGCCGCTTCGAACTGCGGCCGGAAATCGACTTCGACCCCTGGGACGACTGGCGGCTGGGCATCCGCGCCGTCTTCGACTACGGCACCGAGGCCGAGGCCTACCCGCTGCAGGACAACTACATCTCGCGCGACGCCGCGCTCGACCGCTGGTACGTGCTGTGGACTCCCGGGAACTTCGCGGTGCGGGCCGGCCGCTTCGGCATGCCGCTCGCCGCCTCGGAGATGCTCTGGGACCGCGACATCCAGACGCCGGGGATCGCGGCCTCCTGGACGAGCCCGGACGGCGCGTGGACTCTCGCGGGCGCCGGCTTCTACGGCCCGCAGCACTACGGCGACGAGTCGCGGATCGCGGCCGGGCAGGTCCAGTGGCGTACGGGCGACCCGGCGCGGTTTTCCCTCGAAGCCTCCTTCGCCTACTGGAGCTTCGAGCCGCGCGACCTGATCGTCCAGTACATGCGCGAGAACACGCTCACGGTCGAGAACGGCGCCTTCGCCTTCGCCTCGGAGTTCCACGTCGCCGACCTCTTCGTGCGCCTGCGCTTCCCGCTCGCCGGGGTCCCGATCACCGTGTCCCTGGACGGCCTCGAGAACTTCGCCGCCCGGGACGGCCGCCGGCTGGCCTTCGAGGCCGGAGTCGTCGCGGGCCAGGTTGGCACACCCGGCGACTGGCGCGGCTTCTACGTCTACCAGTACATCCAGCGCGACGCGACGATCGGGGCCTACAACACCGACGACTGGTGGTACCACACGTGGTACGAAGGGCACCGGGTGGGGGTCGCCTGGACCTTTCTTCCCCGCGTCTACGTGCAGGGCTCCTTCAGCGTCCAGCACCGCCTCGATTCGCACTCCTGGATCAACCGGTACCTCGTCGACCTGGTCAAGATGTTCTGAGCCACGATCGCTGCCGGGATCGCCTCCGCGGCGCAACTTCAGCCGACCGATTCCGTACCTCCACGCGCCGGCGATCTGCGCCAGCGGACTCGGAGGGACGCCGATGAGACTCCAAGGACTTCGATGGATATTCGCGGCCGCTCTGACTCTGGGCTCCGTGGGTCGAGCCGCTGCTGCGACGACGCCGGTGGAGCTGGCAGCGAAGCTGGTCGCGGCCCACGGGGGAAAGGGCGCCTGGGAGTCCGCGCCGACCACGAGCTACGACCACACGCTCGAGTTCGACGGAGACGAGGGACGCCACTGGCGCTCGATCGAGCTTATCGACCGATCCACCGGTCATGCGTACCACGAGTACCCCAACCATGGGAGCCGCCTCGGCTGGAACGGCCGCGAGGTGTGGGCCACGAACTGGAGCCTCGGAAACCCGCCCACCGTCATGATCAAGCTGACGCAGTACAGCCTGATCGCCCCATTCTTGAGCCTCCTGCCAGGCGCCGGGCTCGAGGCGGCCGGAACCGCGAAGATCCCGGGCGAGAAACAGCTGCTCCCGACCTTCATCGTTCGCTTTCCGAAGGACGCCTCCCAGCCTCCGAGCGCCGTCTACTATCGCGTGTACCTCGACCCCGCGACCTCGCAGCTGCGAGCGCTGGAGTACGCCGTGGGCTACGGACCGCTGCTCGATCTGATGGAAGCCCCTCCGGGCGCCGAGCAGATCGGACCGATCCTCCATGTCTACGACGCCTGGGCGACGGTCGACGGACTGCTCATGCCGACTCGCTACCATACCGTCGGCCCCAACGGCGCCATCTACGGCAAGCACACCGTCACCGACTGGTCGCTCCGCAAACCGTTCGCCGCAGCTCGCCTCGTCCGACCGCCGGAGGGCGTCGTCGATGCGTCGACCGACGTTCGCGCCCGGACGGGGAGCTGAGCGCCGCGTCGCCGCTGCACGGTCCCGCGGCGCGGTGCCGGGGCCGCCGCCCGCCTTGCCGCACCCCTCGAGATCGAAGGCCTGCGGCCGTCTCGGTTGACATAGAATCGGCCAGCCCATGAGCAAGTCCGTCATCGCCTGCGTGGAGGACCTCTTCTTCCGGTCGAAGATCGAGGCGACGGCCCGCCACCTGAACGTCCCCGTGCGCTTCGTCGGCGCGAAGGAGCTCGCCCGGGCCGGCGCCGCTCCCGAAGCGGGGGCCGTGCTCATGGAGCTTTCGTCCAACGGCGACGCGCTGGCGGCGGTCCGGGAGCTGCGCCGCGGGAAAGCCGCCGGACTCCCGGTGATCGGGTTTCTCTCGCACGTCGACAAGGAGCTGGCCAAGCAGGCCGAGGCCGCCGGCGTCACGCAGGTCATGCCGCGGAGCCAGTTCTCCGAGGGTCTTCCCGACCTTTTGATGGACCTGCTCGCGCCCGGCACCAAGCGCGAGATGCAGGAAGAGCCCGAGCTCCCGGACGAATAGGAGCGCCGGCCCGGGCGCACAATAGGGCATGCGCTCCCCGACCCGCGCGCTGTCGGACCGGTTCGTCGCCCTCCTCACGAGCCGGCGCAAGCGCTACCGCCGCTTCGTCTTCAACGACCCGGAGAAGCTCAAATCCACCATCCGCCCGGGCGACGTCCTCCTCGTCGAGGGCGACCAGCGCATCTCCCAGGCGATCAAGTACCTGACGACCTCCTCGTGGTCGCACAGCGCGATCTTCATCGGCGACGCGCTGCTGCGCCGCGACGCCCCGACGCGCGCCGAGATCCAGCGGCGCTTCGGACGCGAGGCCCGGCACCTGATCGTCGAGGCGCTCGTGGACCGGGGCGTCGTCGTCTCCTCGCTGCTGAAGTACGTCGACCTGAACGTCCGCATCTGCCGGCCGATGGGCCTGAAGCCGGACGATCTCGGGATCGTCCTCGACCACGTCATCTCGCGCATCGGGTGGAAGTACGACAAGCGCAACTTCTGGGACCTGACGCGCTATCTGCTTCCCTTCCAGATGATCCCTCCGGACCTGCGCGAGGACGCCCTGCACTTCGGCAGCGGTGTCGAGACCGAGACGATCTGCTCGTCGATGCTCGCCGAGGCGTTCGGCAAGGTCCGATTCCCGATCCTCCCGATGCCCGTCCGCCGCAAGCCGGCAAACGCCGCCGAGCGCCTGCGCCAGCAGCTCCTCGGCCGGCCGACGCGGCGCGCGTGGAGCGGCCTCCTGCGCGCGCGGCACCCGACGCTCTGCGTGCCGCGCGACTTCGACCTGTCGCCCTACTTCGACATCGTCAAGTTCAACGCCCGCGAGGTCGAGGCGTTCGACTACCGGCGGCTGGAGTGGGAGGAGCGGAAGTAGGCGCTAGTCTCCTGTCACAGAAGTCTCGATAACGAACTTCCGGCTCGAAAGGTGCTCACGCGCTTGAGGAGGGCCCCGGGGCTCGCAAGTCGCCGGACCGCAGTCGCGGAAGCTCGGTGACCCAACACTACGCTTCGCGCCGGAAGACGCGCGCGAGCTTCTCCTCGGGCGTCCCGTGCCTGGCCATGTCCTTCCGGATTCCCTCGTCCGTGAGGTCGATCGGGTGCGAGTTCTTCCAGTCGGCCTGGAACGTCCTCCGCAGGCGCCGGACCAGAGGCTTGTCCTCGATCTCGATGGCGAGCTCGCGCCGCGAGTCGAAGCTTCCGGGCGCGATGTTCATGGAGCCGACGATCGCGCGCTTGCCGTCGGCGAGCAGCATCTTGGCGTGGAGGTGCAGACCCTTCAGCTTGTGGATCTTGATGCCGATGTCGTGCATGACGCGCAGGCCCGCGACCCCCTCCAGGAGCTTCTTGTCCTTCAGGGCGTGCGGCGGGAGAGACATCAGGTGGACCTTGACGCCCCGCGCGTGCGCGGCGACGAGGCGCTCGACGATCGTCGGGTCCTGGTAGCGCTCGTTCTGGAGGAAGAGTTCTTTCTTCGCCGCGTCGATGAAGCGCGCGATGCGCGCGCGGCCGTTGCCGCGGCACCAGATCAGGCGCCGCCGGTCGGGACTGAACGTCTCCCGCTTCCAGTCGGCCTCGAAGCCTTCGATGACTTCCTTCACCTCGGCCGGATCGCGCGTGATCACGGCGTAGTCGCGGGTCCCGCCGAAGTTCTTGGGGGCCCAGTTGTGCGACTTGACGAAGGCCACCCTCCCGTCCACGACCATCGACTTCTCGTGGGACACGTCGAACTCCGGGTGCGTGTCCTTGACCGTGATTCCGCCGGCGCGCAGCCGCGTCTTCGCCTGCCGCGTTCTCGGACTGCCCGGACCGGCGCGCGGGGTTGAGCATGACCCGCACCTTGACGCCGCGCCTGCGGGCGGCGACCAGGGCGCGGATGAGCCGGGGCTCGGAGAAGAGGAACATCTTGACGAGGATCGACTCCTTCGCCGCGGCGATCGCCCGGAGCACGGGAGCGATTCCGTCGTCGGGCAGCACGACGAGGGTGCGCATCGTTTTGCGACTCATGCGCCGGGAATCTTACTCTCCGGAGCGGGCTTCGCCGCGGCCTGGCCGCCGAACTGGAGCGTGTAGAGCTCCGCGTAGTGTCCGCCGCGGGCGAGCAGCTCGTCGTGCGTGCCCTGCTCGGCGATCCGTCCGCCCTTGAGGACCATGATCCGGTCCGCCTGCTTGATCGTCCCGAGCCGGTGCGCGATGACGAGGGAGGTCTTTCCCTTCATCAGCCGGTCGAGCGCCTGAACGATCAGCGCCTCGGAGGCCGCGTCGAGGCCGGAGGTCGCCTCGTCGAGGATGAGGATCGGGGAATTGCGGATGATCGCCCGGGCGATGCCGATGCGCTGGCGCTGCCCGCCCGAGAGCGCCGCGCCGCGCTCGCCGACGACCGTGTCGTAGCCCTTCGGGAGCTTGCGGATGAACTCGTCCGCGTTCGCGAGCTTCGCGGCCTCGACGATCTCTTCCCGGGTCGCGTCGGGCTTCCCGTAGGCGATGTTCTGCCAGATCGGCTCGTCGAAGAGGACGGTCTCCTGCTGCACGTAGCTGATCTGGTCGCGGAGCGACTTGAGCTCGAACCCCTTCAGGTCGTGGCCGTCGATCCGGACCGTGCCCTTCGCCGGATCGTAGAGGCGCGGAATGAGGTTGATGAGCGTCGACTTGCCCTCGCCCGTCGGGCCGACGATCGCGCCCATCTTGCCGGCGGGGATGTCGAAGTGGACGTCCTCGAGGATCAGCTTGTCGGGCTCGTACCCGAAGGCCACATGCTCGAACGCGATGTTTCCCGAGAGCTTCGGCGCCCGCTTCGCGCCGGCCGCTTCCGGCAGGAGAGCGTCGCTCTCCAGGATCTCCTGGATGCGGTCCATGCCGACGGCCGCCTTGGAAGCCGAATTGGTCATCTTCGCGAGATCCTGCATCGGCTTGAACATCTTGCCGAGGTAGAGCAGGAAGACGACGAGCGAGCCGGCCGTCATCTCGTTGGCCAGGACCAGGCTGGCGCCGTACCAGAGGACGAGAGCCGTCCCGATGGCGGCCACGACGTCCATCACCGGGCCGAGGAGCGCCTTGATCCTGCGGGCCGAGAGCGCCGCGTCGACCGACTCGAGGCTGCGCTTGGCGAGCTTCTCCTCTTCGACGTCTCCCTGGGCGAAGGCCTGGATGACCCGGATCGCGCCGAGCGATTCCTCGACGGTCGAGACAATCTCGCTCTGCTTGGCCCGGACCTGTTTGGTCGACTGCTTCACGAGCCGCGTGAAACGCTGGACGAACAGGAACAGGAACGGCGTGACCGCCATCGCGATCAGCGTGAACTTCCAGTCGAGGTACAGCATGACGCCGAACATGCCGACGATCGTCGTCGCGTCGATGACGATCGACAGCAGCGACGCGGAGAAGAACGACTGGACGTTGTCGATGTCGTCGGTGATCGTCGACAGGATGTTCCCCAGCTTGTGGTGGTCGTAGTAGGAGAGCGACAGGCGCTGGAGGTGGTGGTAGACCTTCTTGCGCAGGTCGTGGGCGAGGTACTGGCCGACGCTCGTCGTCAGGTACGAGTCGACGTACGAGGCGATCGAATTCAAGAGCGCGATCGCCACGGTCGCGATCGCCGCGACGGCGATCGTCCCGCCCTTGTGGCTCCCGAGCGTGTCGTGGAGGCCCGACAGAAAGTGCGGCAGCGGATGGTGCCCGATGACCGAGTCGAGCACGACCTTCAGCGGCCACGGCTGGAGGAGGCTCGCGAGTGTCTCGAAGAGCATCGCGACGAACGCGAAGAGGAGCGGCCACTTGTACGGCCGGAGGACGTGCTCGAAGAGGAACCGGCGATTCACGGATCCGCCTCCGCGGCGAGTCAGGGCGCCTAGGGCTCGACCGCGCGACCGCCGGAGAGGATCCCGTTGACGGCCTGGACGCGCTGCTCGAGGACGCGGCGCAGTTTCGCGACTTCCGCATCGGCGGCGGCGAAACGGACCGAGTCGCCCTGGAACTCGAAGCGCAGGACGGCGTCCCGGTCGTCCGGCATCAGACCGAGCATTCCGGCGCGGTAGGCGCGCATCCACTCCGGCGAGGGCTCGTTGTCGAACCGGATCCGGAAGAAGACGCGGCCGTCGGGCGAGGGACCCTCGCGCATGGGCTGCTCGTTGGACAGCCACACGCGGTGCGTCGGCGGGGCCTCGCCGGGGCGGCGGCGCATCGGGCGGCGATGCTGGGGGCGTCTCATCTGGATCGGGATTCTTTCATGATCCGTGGGGCGAGTTCCAGAGCTACCTTGCGGACCAGTAAGCAGTAAGCAGTGAGCGGTAAGCGGGCGGCTCCATCGGCCCCGGCTTACTGCTTACCGCTTACTGCTTACCGACTCTCCAAAACTCCCCGCCGACACGATCGTGAAGTCCCCCGGCCGGACCCGCGCCGCGAAGGCCGCGTCCGCTTCTTCCTTCGTGACCGCCGCGACCTTCGCCGGGAACTCGTCCAGGTACGCGACGCCGAGCCCGTAGTAAATGGCGGCGTCGAGCGAGTTGGCGATCCCGGCGTTCGAGCCGAGGTCGACCTTGAAGCGGCCGATCCGCGAGCTCTTCTCCTCCGCCAGCTCCTTCGCGGTCAGGCCCGACTTGAGGAGCTTGCCCACCTCGTCGAGCGTCGAAGCGAGGGCCGCGTCGCGGCTCTCCGGCTTGACGGTCAGGCTGATGGTGAACGGCCCCGCGACGTGCGTCGCCGAGAAGCCCGAGTGGATGCCGTAGGTCAGGCCCTCGGTGTCGCGCACGCGCACGCCCAGGCGCGACGTCAGCGACGACTGGCCGAGGGCGGCGTTGGCGAGCGTGCAGGCGAAGAAGTCCGCGTCGGTCCGCTTCAGGTTGGCGGGCGCCGCGACGACGACGTCGGCGCTCGCCTTGTCGGGCATCTCGACCGTCTCGCTGCCGGGCGAGGCCGCCGGAACGGGGACGGCCGGAATCTCGAGCTTCGGCCCGGGCGCCCAGGTGCCGAACGCCCCCTCGAGGCGGTCCAGGATCCGCTCCGCGTCGACGTCGCCGACGACGACGAGAACGAGCGACGCGGCGCCGTAGCGCGCGTCGTAGAACGCGGCCAGGTCCTCGCGCGAGAGCGCCTCGACCTTCGCGATCCGCTCCTCGCCCGTGAACGCGTGCAGCGGGTGCGCGGCCGGGTAGATTCGGCGCACCGCCGCTTCGTAGGCCCGGGCGGAGGTCTGGTCCTGCTGCTGGCGGATCGAGCCGACCAGGCGTTTCTTCTCCCGCTCGAGCTCGTCGGCGGGAAACGCCGGCGTCCGAAGCACCTCGACGAGCGCCTCGAGCAGCACGTCCGTTTCCCGGGAGAGCGCCGCGCCCGAGACGTCCACGCCGACGGGATCGGACGCATCGGAGGAAAAGCCGAGGCTCACGGCCCGGCTCTCGAGGTCCTCGGCGAGCTGGAGCTTGGTGCGGCGCGCGGTGCCCTTCATGAGCTCGCCGGCCGCCACCGACGCGATCAGCCGCCGGTCGGCGGGCGCGTAGAGCCTCCCGGCCGTCAGCGAGCCCGAGATCGCGACCGTGGGGTTGAAGGGGTTCTCGATGACGTAGAAGCGCGCGCCGTTCGGGAGCTCGCGGTGGCGCACGCGCTCGGCGATCGGGGCGCGGCGCGGCGGAGCGGAGACGCTCATGCGGCCTCCCCGTCGGCGGCCGCCGGTTCGCCGGCTTCCGCGGCCTTCGGAAGATAGAGGCCGACCGTCAGCCCGTCGTCGTGCAGGTAGGTCAGGACGGCGCGCCGCACGTCCTCCGGGGCGACCACGCGGATGCGGCCCGGGTAATCCGCGTACCACTCCCAGTCGGCCACCGCGATCGCCTCCGACAGCGAGGCGGCGATCTGGTCGGTCGAGTCTCGGTCGAAGATGACCTCCGCCTCGATCTGCGTGCGTGCCTTGGCGCACTCGGCCTCCGTCACGCCGTCGGCGGCGATCTTCGCGATCTCCTGCCGGATGACGGACTCGACCTCCGACGGCTCGACCCCCGGCCGCACCGGGGCGAACACCGAGAAGAGCGCCGGGTCCCGGAGCTGCCAGGGCACCACCGTCACCGAGAGCGCCAGCGTCTTCTCGACGAGCGCCTGGTGGAGGCGCGAGGTGATGCCGCCGCCGAGGATGTTGCCGAGCACGGCGAGCGCGGGCGTGTCGGCGTGCCGCGCCTCGACCGTCCGCCAGGAGAGCCCGACCCAGGCGACCTGGCCGACGCGCCGAACGACGAAGCGCCGTTCGCCCTCCTGCGCCGGCTCGACCGTGTAGACCCGCGGGATCGGGCGGCCCGACGCCGGGATCCCGCCGAGCTCGCGGGCGATCAGCGCGAGCACCTCGGCCTCGTCGAAGTCGCCGATGACCATCGCGGTCGCGTTGTTGGGGTGGTAGAACGTGTCGTAGAACTCGCGCAGGCGCTCGGTCGACACCTCCTCGATGTCGCTGCGCCACCCGATCGTCGGGTGATGGTACGGGTGCTCGCGGAAGGCCGTCGCGAAGGTCAGCTTGTAGAGCACCTGGAACGGCGAGTTCTCCCCGCGCTCGAACTCGTTGCGCACGACCGTCATCTCGGGGACGCGGTCTTCGTCGCGGAGCAGGGCCTTGCGCATCCGCGACGCCTCGATGCGCACGGCCACCTCGAGCTGGTCGGAGGGCAGCGTCTCGTAGTAGTTGGTACGGTCGAACCAGGTCGTCGCGTTGAACCGCGCGCCGAGCGCCTCGAGGACGGCGGCGACGGCGGAGCCGTGGGCCCGGTCGAACTCCGGCGTGCCCTTGAACATGAGGTGCTCGAGCAGGTGCGTCGCGCCCGTGTGCCCGACCGCCTCGTTGCGGCTCCCGACGTGGTAGACGACCGCGAACGTCACGACCGGCGCCACGCGATTGGGAAGCAGGAGGACGGACAGCCCGTTCGCGTCGAGCCGAAACTCGCGAAAACCGGCCTTCTCCTTGACGAGGGTGAAGGGGCCCGGGGACAAAACGGCGTCTACCTTCCGCCCGCGATGTCCTCGGCGCCGTCGACGCCGATCACGTTGCCCGAGATCCAGGCACCGCCCTCGCCGCACAGCGCGACGAGAGCGCGCGCGACGTCGTCCGGCGTCGTCAGCCGGGCGGCCGGGTGCAGGGCCAGCGTCCGCTCGATCATCCCGGCGTTGCCCGGGATCTTGCGCAGCGCCGGCGTGTCCGTCACGCCCGCGCGGATCGCGTTGGCCGTGATGCCCTTCGGCGCGAGCTCGACGGCGAGCTGCCGGATGTAGGACTCGAGCGCGCACTTGGCGGCCGAGACGGCGCCGTAGGAGGGCCAGACGATGTGGTCGCCCGCCGAGGTCATGGCGAAGATCCGGCCGCCCGGGGCGAGCAGGTCCGCGAAGTAGAGGTCCTGCGCCCAGTAGACGAGGGAGTTCGCCATCACGTCCATCGTCATCTCGAGCTGGGCCTTCGAGATGGCGTTCTCCCGCGGCTCGCCGAAGAACGGCTTCAGCGTGCCGAAGGCGAGCGAGTGGAGGAGCACGGTGACGCGCGAGGACGGCGGATCGTTACCGCAGATGTTCTGGATCGCCGCGACGACCTCCGCCCGCTTCTCGTCGTCGGCCGCGTTGACGTTGAAGAACTCCGCCCGCCGCCCCGCCGCGCGGATCTCCCCGGCGATGCGCTCGGCGTTGGCCTGCGTGGCCTTGCGGTCGAGGTGGACGCCGAAGACGTTCCAGCCGGCGCGGCCGAGACGCGAGCGAGCAGGCCTCGCCGAACCCGGACGAGGCGCCCAGGACGACGGCCCAGCGGTGACGCGGCTCTTCGATCAAGCGGCCGGAATCTTAGTACACTCCGATCCCGGTGATGGAGGAGCTCGCGGCCACCGCCCCGGGTCGGCGGACCCTCCTCGCGGCGCTCCTCGCCCTCCTCGCCGTCGTCTGGCTCGAGCCCGCCGGCTCCCGCCTCGCCGAGCCCGACGAGACCCGCTACGCCGAGATCCCGCGCGAGATGCTCGCCGCGGGGGACCTGGTCGTCCCGCGGCTGAACGGCGTCCCCTACTTCGAGAAGCCGCCGCTGCTCTACTGGGCGAACGCGGCGTCGCTGCGGCTCTTCGGCGAGACGCCCTGGGCGGCGCGCCTGCCGACGCGGCTGGCGGGGCTCGGCACGCTGCTGCTGGTCATCTTCGCGGCGCGCGCGCGCCGGCCTCGGAGGGCCCGCGGCCGTCTTTTTCCTCGCCGGCGCCGATGGGGTTTCTCTTCTCGCGCACCAACCTCACCGACGGGCTGCTGACGTTCTTCCTCACCGCGACCCTTCTCGCCGGGCGGGCGGCCGTCCTGCGCCGCGAGGAGAAGCGGCCGTGGCTCGCCATGGCGGCGCTCTTCGGCGCCTGCGCGGCGGCCGCGTTCCTGACGAAGGGCCTGATCGCGCTCGTTCTTCCGGCCGGGATCTTCTTCGCCTGGTCCGTGTCGACCGGGAGGCTCGTGACGACCCTCCGCGCCCTCGTCCTCTCGCCCGCGCCCGTCGTGTTCCTCGTTCTCGCGCTGCCGTGGCTCGCTCGCCGTCGAGCGGCGGCATCCCGGCTTTCTCGACTTCTTCTTCGTTCGCGAGCACTTCCAGCGATTCGCGACGGGCGCCGCGAAGCGGCCGGGGCCCGTGTACTACTTCGTCCCGGTCTTCGTTCTCGGGTTCCTGCCGGGCCTGGCGTTCTTCGTTCGCGGCTTCTGGCGGGGCCTGCGCGGCGAGCGACGAGGGCTTCTTCTTCTTCGTCTGGTTCACCGTCGTCTTCGTCTTCTTCTCGGTCTCCGGCAGCAAGCTGCCGCCCTACCTCTTCCCCGCCATTCCGGCCGCGGCCGTCCTCGCGGCGCTCGGGATGCCGAAGGCCGGCGCGCGCGGGCCGTGGATCGTCGCAGGCCGTCCTCGCGACGACTCTCGCCGTCGGGCTGCTCTCGCACCCGGAGCTCCGGGCCGCGGCGAGGCGAGCTGCACCTGGAGGCGGTCGTCGCGCCGGCCTTCGCCGGGCTCGTCCTCGCGTCCTGGCTGGCCGTGCTGCTGGCGGCCCGCTCGACGCGCCTGGCGCTGACGGCGGTCGGTGCCGGATGGGTCTGCTTCTTCGCGGCCATCGCGGTCGGCTGGCCGAAGACGCCGCAGGCGCGGCTGACACACGAGCTCGCCACCGCCGCGCGGGACGCCGCGGCCCCGTGGAAGGCGCCCATCGTCGGCTACCGCGACTACCTGAACGGCGTGTCCTGGGAGCTGAAGTCCCGCGATCCCCGTCGCCGCCTACAAGGGCGAGCTCGAGCCCGAGTTCGAGACGAATCCCGCGGTCCGCGAGGCGCTCTTCTGGGACCGCGAGCGCTTCTGGGCCGCGTGGCAGGGCGGCCGCCCCCTCGTCGCCCTCGTCCGCCTCAAGGACCTCGTCGAGCTGATGAAGGCCTCGCCCCCCGCCCGCGTCGTCCGCTACTCCGGCCGCCACGCCATCGTCGCCAACTTCCCGGAGTAACGCCCAGCTGTTCCAGGGCTCGCCATCCTGCGACATCCGCTCGCGGCGCGAGGAATCTCCGCGAGCGCAGCGGAGGACGCCTCGCGCCGCGGGAGCGAGCGCGGAGCGGAGGGTCAGGCTCGCGGTCGAGCCCACAGGCGAGCCGCGAGCCGGTGCGCCGAAGGCGCAGACCCGGAGCGCAACGCTCGCGACGTTTAGGGGATGTAGCCCTTGATCGTCCGCGCCGTCACCCCCGGCTTGCCCACCGCGACCGTGACCGCGCGGTACTCGCCGTCGGGCTTCTGGGAGTCGGTGCGGAAGGCGACGATGTACTGCGAGCGCAGCTCCTCTTCGATCCGCTCGACGACGCCCTTGATCTTCTCGGCGTTGGAGATGAAGAAGACCTCGCCGCCGGACTCGCGGGCGATCTCGTTGACCTGCCCGCGGATGCCGAAGTCGAGCACGGAGAGGTTGACCGCGACGAAGTAGATCGGCGCGCCCGCCGTCTTCGCGTAGCGCAGCAGCGTCTCGTAGTCGACGTGGGAGTGGTTGTCGGCGCCGTCGGTGACGACGACGAGCGCCTTGCGTCCCTGGAGCGTCCGGAACTGGTAGAGGCCCAGCACGATCGAGTCGAAGAGGGACGTCGCGCCGCGGGCCGAGGTCTCGCGGGCGGCGCGCTGCAGCTCCGTCGAGTCGCCGGTCAGCGTCTGGAGCATGCGCGGCTGCTCGCGGAACTCGATGACGAAGCCCCGGTCCTTCTCGCCGCATGATGCCCCGGAAGAGCTCGGCCGAGGCCTCGTGCACGAAGGGCATGATCTTTTCCATCGAGCCCGAGCCGTCGACGACGAGGCCGATCGTCAGCGGCAGCTTCTCGGCGATCTCGAAGCCCGTCACCGCCTGGGGGCGGCCGTCCTCCTGGACCGAGAAGTCCGCCTCGGTCAGCCCCTTCACGAAGCGCTTGTCCTTGTCGATCGCCGAGACGTGGAGCTGCACGACGTCGACGCGCACGTTCTCGATCGTCGTGTTCGGGCCCTTCAGGAACCGGAGATCGTTGGCCTCCTTGCCGTCGTCGCCGATCGCGGTCGCGCGCAGGAACTCGCCGCGCGAGTACTCGGTCATCGGGATCGTGACTTCGTACGGGCCGTCCGTCGCCCAGGCCTTGAGCTTCTTGTCGTTCAGGTAGAGCTCGACCTGCTTGGCCACGCCGCCCGAGATCGACTGGACGACGACCTTGATGCGGACCTTCCCGGAGGCCGGGATCGGGGTTGGGCAGGATCTTGACGGCCAGGCGCGAGCTTCCCTGGTTGATGGCCCAGGCGTCCTCGTCGATGAGCCGGCCCGAGGCGTCGTAGCCGACGGCCCGGACGGTCTGCTTGCGCGGCACCTCGCCGAGGTCGATCTCGACCGAGTACGGGCGGCCGCGAGCGCGCACAGGATGAGCTTGTCCTCGAGGTAGAACTCGACCTTGGTGATCGGCGGCTCGACGTCGGCCTCCAGCCGCAGGAGCCCGATCGGGCGTCTCGCGCGCGGGCGGCATGATCTTCAGCTTCGAGCCGCCCTCCGAGGGCATCGCCGGGTCGGCCTCGTCGGCGATCACGATCGCCTCGGCCGCGGGAAGCGTCGAGGCCTCGCCCGGGGCGACGTCCGGCGAAAAGACGTTGCCGACCTCGGGCACCGAGACGTCGGTCGACGCCTCGCCGATCTGCTTGCCGCCGGGCGCGGCGAGGACGAGCTTCAGCCTGTAGGAGCCCGGCTCGATCGAGCGCAGGAACGCGTACTGGAAGGTCGTCCGCTCCGAGACGTCGCCCGAGACGGGGTACTTGAACGACTGGACGATGTCCTCGCCCTTCGCGAAGCTGCCCTGCAGCTCGCCCGAGAAGCTCCGGAGCCCGCGCTTGGCGGCGGCCATGGACAGCTCCGGCGCCCGAAGCCGGATGCGGACGACCGTCTTGACGCCCGCCATCCCGAGGTACTCGACGGTGACGTAGAGCGGGAACTGGCCGGCCTCGGTCGAGAGCGGCGTCTGCCGGGTCTGGCCGGAGGCCGCCGAGGCGGCGAGCAGGACGGCCAGGAGCGGCGGACAGGGCTCGGGATTTCATCGCAACCTTCGAACGGAAAGACGCGGGGGCGGAATTCCCGAAAGCGCCGCCCCTACGAGGCGATCGCCAGCTCCGCTTCCCGAAAGAACGCGCCCACCGCGTCGCCCGGAAAGTCCGAGGGCGTGGCGAGCTCCGAGATCCGGACCCGCAGGGCGCGCCCGTGCGGCAGGCCGTTGGTGTACCAGCCGGTCATCGTCCGGAGCTTGTGGAGGGCCTCCTTCGGGTCGTGCGCCGTCTGCTCGATCGACGTGAAGTGGGCGAGCATCAGGTCCCGGCGCTCGGCGAGCGTGGCCTCGCGGACCGGCCGGCCCGCCATCCGGTCGGCGATCTGCCGGAAGATCCAGGGGTTCTTCATCGTGGCGCGGCCGATCATCACGGCATCGCAGCCCGTCTCGCGAAAGAGCGTCGAGCGCGTCCTCCGGGGCGGCGACGTCGCCGTTGCCGATGACGGGAATCGACACGCGGCGCCTTGAGCTCGGCGATGCGGGCGTAGTCGGCGCGCCCGGTGTACATCTGCCGCGCGGTGCGCGCGTGCATCGCCACCGCGGCCACGCCCTCGTCCTCGCACATGGCCCCGAGATCGAGGAAGTTGACGCGCCCGTCGTCGAGGCCGAGCCGGAACTTGACGGTCAGCGGGATCGAGAGCCGGGCCTTGACCGCCTTCACGATGCGGCGCGCCAGCGGCAGGTCGCCCATCAGCGCCGCCCCGGCGCAGCCCTTCAGGACCTTGTTGGCCGGGCAGCCCATGTTGATGTCGCAGACGTCCGGCCAGAGCTCCTCGACGATGTCGGCGGCCGCGGCCATGCGCTCGGGGTCCGAGCCGTAGATCTGGATCGAGAGGGGCCGTTCCTCCTCGGAGAAGAACAGCTTGCGCCGCTGGCGCGCATTGCCCCGTGTGATCGCTTCGGACGAGATGAACTCCATCGTCACCAGGCCGACCCCGCCGATCCGGCGCAGCATCAGCCGGTACACGTGGTCCGTGATGCCCGCCATGGGGGCGAGCACCAGGGGGGGGTCGATCCGGACGTGTCCGAGGGTCAACATCGAGCTGACAATCTTACCGGCCCCGCGGGCCGGGCGGGGCGGGGACGAGCCCCGCCCCTACTTCGCCAGGTCCTCGTAGCTCTTGACCTCGGTGTAGCCCTTCGGCTTCTCGAAGAGGTCGGGTTTCGCGCCGACGCGCACGTCGAGAAGCTCGGTCGTGGTGAAGGGCTGGGACTCGTCGTTCTCGTCCTTCTTGGCGTGCTCGATCTTGACGACGAGGCTCTCGAGGTCGCGCGCCGCCCAGATCGTGACGGTGTCGCCCGAGGGAAGCGTCATGCGCCAGCGGCTGCAGGGATGGAGACCGTGGGTGTCGTCGCCGATTCGCTCGATCGTCGCGCCGAAGCGATCGGCGTAGGCGCGCGGGTCGAAGTTGGGCTCGAGCGGGTAGCCCGGCACGATCTCGTCGGTCGGGGCCCAGGCCGACGCGAAGAGCTTCTTCGTCTTCGGCCGGAACTGCCAGGCCGTCTTCAGGTCCGGCCGCGCGATCTTGACGAGGGGCGCGCCGTCGGCCTCGCCCTCGATCCGGCGCGACTCGCCGCGCACGGCCACCGAGTAGCGTTCCTGCGACGAGTAGGCGAGAACGGCCGTGTACCCGTCCTTCGCGATCGTCTTCAGGCCGCCGCCGCACGCGGCCGAAGGAGACAGGACGAGGACGGCCGCGAGCCGCGTCGGCCTTCATGGCGCGCTCGGGATCAGGATCAGCGTTTCCTGCAGCGAGCCCAGGGGCTCGCTCCCCTTCTCCGTCACGACGTAGTCCTCCTCGAGACCGAAGCCGACCGCGCCGCCCATCATCCAGGGCAGCTCCGTCTCGAGCGAGCGGCTCGACGGCGAACGTCTGGTCGCGCTCGATCACGTAGGCGCCGAGCTTCCCGTAGCGGTCCGGCCAGTCGGGCGCGAGCTGCGGGCCCGAGGTCGTGCGTGTAGAACCCGATCGGGTGCCCGGTCGCGTGCATGAACTCGTCGTAACCGGCATCGGTGATCACCTTGCGCCCCGCGGCGTCGACGGCCGAACCCTTGCACCCCCGGCTTCAGGGCCGCGGCGGCCGCCCGGTTGGCGGCCTTGACCGTGTCGAAGGCCTTCTGGACCTCTTCGGGCGCCTCGCGTCTCGCCGGGGCGAAGCACGTAGGCCAGGCGCTGCACGTCGGTCTTGTACCCGGCGTCGTCGACACCCGCGTCGATGTGGATGACGGCGCCCGGCGTGATCAGCGCGTCCGTCGCGCCCGAGTGCCCGCGCGCGAGGCCCGCCGTCACGTTGGGGTCGTGGGCGTCGCCCCAGGAGGCCGAGAGGCCCATCTCGCGGCGGCGCCTGCGGATGAAGTCCGCGACGTCCTTCTCGGTCGTCTTGCCCGGCGTGATCACCGCCGGCGAGAGCGCCTCGGCGAGAATCGCCTCGGTCTTCTTCACCGCCTCGCGCATCTTCGCGATCTCCGCCGCCGTCTTGCGGCTGCGGAACGAGACGAGCACCGCCTCCGAGGACACGAGCCGCCGGGACAGGTCCGGCCCGAGCGTTTCGCGCAGCCACTGGAGGTTGCCGGCGGTCAGGCCGTCGGCGAGGGCGAAGTCCTTCGACTGGTTGACGGCGATCACCTTCGGCGAGTACCTGCCGATCTCCTCCTGCAGGGCCGGGCCCGCGCCTTCCTTGCCGTAAGGGCACGACGCGCGTGTAGAGGCCCGACTTCTCGAAGGCGTCGGTGTCGTAGCTCGCGACGACCGCCACCCGCTCGAGATGCTCGCCGCGGTCGACGAAGAGGCAGGCGGCGCGGCCGACCGCGTGCTCCGCGGCCACGTCGAAGGCGACCGGGTCCGTCGTGCTCTCGCGCGTCAGCACGAGCCACATGTCCACGCCCGACCGCCGCATCGCCGCCAGCAGGTAGCGGTCGATCCGCTCCTTGCGCGCGGTGATCTTGAGGGGCGCGGTCGCCGGGGCGGGCGTCGGCGTGGGCCGCGGCGGCCGCTGCGCGGCGGCGATCGCGGGAATGGCCAGGAGCAGGACGGCGAGGCGAGCGGCTTCATCGCGCGCAACTCTAACGCCTTCGACCCCTCTGCCATAATCGCGCGCCATGACGTGGTGGGAATCGTGGTTCGGCGAGGAGTACCTCGACCTCTATCCCCACCGCGACCTCGCCGCGGCCCGGCGCGAGGCGGCCTTCGCGCTGACGCACCTGCCCCCGGGGCCCGCGCCCCTGCTCGACCTGTGCTGCGGGTCCGGCCGGCACTCGGTCCCCTTCGCCGAGGCCGGGGTCGCGCCGATCGGGCTCGACTACTCGGCTCCGCTCCTCGACCTCGCCCGGCGGCGCGACCGGCACCTCTTCCTCGTGCGCGGCGACATGCGGTCGCTTCCCTTCGCCGACGGCGCATTTGCCGCCGTGGTGAACTTCTTCACGAGCTTCGGCTACTTCCTGCTCGAGTCCGAGAACGTGGCGGTCGTCGCCGAGATCGAGCGCGTGCTCCGGCGGGGCGGCGCCTTCCTCTGCGACACGTTCGCGCGCGACTACGTCGTCCGGCGGCTGGTTCCGGAGGAACGCCGATGCTGCGGCGAGAAGCAGTACACGATCCGCCGCTCCTGGAACGGCCAGACGCGGCGGATCGAGAAGGAGATCGAAGTCCGCCGCCAGGGCTCGACCGAGATCTTCCGCGAGAGCGTCCGGGCGTACGGCGCCGACGAGCTGGCCGAGCTCTTCTGCCGCGCGGGCCTCTCGATCGAGGCCATGTGGGGCGGCTTCGACGGGGCGCCCGTCGGCCCCGATTCGCCGCGCCTGATCGTCCTCGCCCGCAAGCCCGGGAGGGCCGCGTGATCCCGTTCTCGAAGTATCCCGGCCTCTCGCCGCTCTTTCTCGACTTCCTCCGGGGGCTCCCCGAGTTCTTCCCCGATCCGCCGACGCTCGACGCCGCCGCGCGGCGCGGCCGCGAGCTCCTCGCCGCGGGCGCGCGGGCCCGCGTTCCCGCCTCGGCCTTCCGCCACCGCGGCGGCGAGGCGGCGCGGATGGCCGAGGACCTCGTCGCCGGGCCGCGCCGTGGCCGTCTCCGCCGGGCACCAGGTCGGGATCTTCACCGGGCCGCTCTTCACGCTCGTCAAGGCGTTCGACGCGATCCGCCTCGCGCGCGAGCTCTCGCGCCGCGGCGTGCCGGCCGTGCCGGTCTTCTGGGCGCTTTTCGACGACCACGACCTGCAGGAGATCGCGCGCACCGCGCGGCCCGCGAAGGACGGGCGCCGAGGTCCTCGTGCTCGAGGGCGCCGACCGGCAGAACCGCCAGCCCGTCGGCCGGCTGCCGATCCCCGGCGGCATCGGCGCCGATCGTCGAGGCGTTCCGTCCGGACGCGAAGGCCGAAGGCGCCGGCGCGATCCTCGATGCGTTCGCCCGCGCGAAGCGCGCCGGGGGCGACCTACGGCGAGGCCTTCATCGAGACGCTCCTCGACCTCGTCGCTCCCGATCCCCTCCTCGTCCTCCAGCCGCTCGCGCCGGAGGCGCGGCCGGCGACCGCGGAGCTCTTCCTCGCGGCGGCGGAGAAGGCCGACGCGATTTCGCGCGACGCTGCGCGCGACCGGAGCAGAAGCTCGCGCCGCGCGGGCAAGCCCGTCCCGGCGCCCGCTGCCGGAGGGCTTTTCCTTCTTCCTGATCGACGCCGAGGGGCGCCGCCGCGTCGCGGACGTGGCCGCCGCGGTTGCGCGCGTCCGGAGCGGGCGACGGCATTCCCGTCCGCCGACGTCATAACCCGACCGGCCCTGAAGTCGTACCTCTTCCCCATGGCGGCGAGCGTGCTCGGAGCGGCGGAGATCGCGTACCACGCCCAGAGTCTCCCGATGTTTCCGCTCTTCGGGGTCACGCCGCCCGTTCTCTTCCCGCGCACGCACGTCGTCCTGCGCGGTCCGGCCGAGCGGCGCCTGGCCGAGGCGCTCGGCATCCCCGAGGAAGACCTGCTCGCCGCCGCCCGCCGCTCCCGCGGCCCCGCGCGTCCCGGAGGCCGACGCAGTCGCCGTACTCTCGCAGGCGACCGAGCGGGAGCTCGGCGGCTCTCCGGCCCGGGCTCGAGAAGCTCGACGCCTCGCTCTCCGGGGCGCTGGAGAACGCGCGAAGAAGATCGCCTACCAGTTCGAGCAGCTCGCCGAGCGCGCACGCAAGGCCGTCGAGCGCAAGGGCGACGTCGCGTCCAGCCGGCGCAAGCGGCTCGAGAGCGCGCTCCTGATGCCGGCCGGCGATCCCGGCCGAGCGGGTGTATCCGCCGCTCACACCGATGCTCGCCTTCGGGCGACGCGCGTGCGCGACGCGCTCCGGCGCGCCGTCGGCGGGGACCTCGACCCGCGGCGCGGCCGTGGTCCTGGACGTCGGCCTGGAATCGACGGGAGGCCCGAATGCCGGTTGACATCCTCGCCATCGCGGCGCATCCCGACGACGTCGAGCTGACGTGCGGCGGGACGCTCGTCAAGCTCAAGCGGCGCGGCTACCGCTTCGGCATCGTGGACCTGACCCGGGGCGAGATGGGCACGCGCGGCACGCCGGAGATCCGGGCGCGCGAGGCCCAGCGCGCCGCCGAGATCCTCGGCGCCGAGTTCCGGGAGGCGCTGGATCTGGGCGACGGCGGCCTGCGGCGCGGGCGCGAGGAGGAGCTCGCCGTCATCGACGTCGTCCGCCGCGAGAAGCCGCGCCTGGTCCTCACGCCCTACCCGGACGATCGCCATCCCGACCACCGCCGCGCCGGGCAGCTCGTCACCGATGCGTGCTACTACGCCGGCACGCGCAAGCTCGAAACGAACTACCCGGCCCACCGGCCGCAGCAGACGATCTACTTCTCGACGTACCTCGCTTGGACGCCGCGCTTTCTCGTCGACGTGACCGACGTCATCGAGACGCGCCGCGCGGCCATGCGCGCCTTCGAGAGCCAGTTCCACAAGGAGGGCTCGACCGAGCCGGAGACGGTCCTCGCCCAGAAGTCGTTCCTCGAGATGATCGAGGCCCGGGCGCGCGAGTACGGCGCGATGATCAACGTCGAGTTCGCCGAGGGATTCCTGGCGGCGCGGCCGCCGCGCATCGACGACCTCGTCCAGGCCTTCGAGGGCTTCGAGCCCGGCTTCTGACCCCATGAAGATCGGCATCACCTGCTATCCGACCGTCGGGGGCAGCGGCGTCGTCGCGACCGAGCTCGGCATCGCGCTCGCCGACCGCGGCGACGAGGTCCACTTCATCTCGTACGCCCTGCCCTCGCGCCTCGACCTGCCGCGCGAGCGCGTCCACTTCCACGAGGTCGTCGCGCCGTCGTACCCGCTGTTCGTGTCGCCGCCCTACACGCTGGCGCTCGCAACGAAGATGGCCGAGGTTGCCGGGCAGGAGCACCTCGACCTGCTCCACGTCCACTACGCCCTCCCGCACGCGATCTCGGCGATCCTCGCCCGCGAGATGGGCAACGGCAACGGCGTGCGCCTGAAGGTCGTGACGACGCTCCACGGCACCGACGTCACGATCGTCGGCCAGGACCGTTCGTACCTGCCGATCACGCGCTGGTCGATCGACCAGAGCGACGCCGTGACGGCCGTCTCGCAGTACCTGAAGGAGGTCACGGTCCGCGAGTTCGGCGTCAAGCGCGAGATCGAAGTGGTTCCTAACTTCGTCGACGCGAAACAGTACCGGCCCGACGGTGCTTCGCCGTTTGCGCGGGCGCTCGCGCGCGAGGGCGAGGCCCTCCTCGTGCACGTGTCGAACTTCCGGCCGGTCAAGCGCGTGTGCGACGTGCTCGCCGTCTTCGAACGGGTGCAGCGGGCGATGCCGGCGCGCCTGCTGCTGGTCGGGGACGGGCCGGACCGGTCCCTCGCCGAGCGGCTGGCGCGGCAGGGCGGGTTCGCGGCGCGGACCACCTTCCTCGGCAACGTCGCGGCGATCGAGACGATCCTCCCGGCCGCGCGGCTGATGATCCTCCCCTCCGACGCCGAGTCGTTCGGCCTCGCCGCGCTCGAGGCGATGGCCTGCGGCGTGCCGGTCATCGGAACGGCCGCGGGCGGCCTGCCGGAGGTCGTCCAGGACGGCCGGAACGGGTACCTGCGCCCGGTCGGCGACGTCGAGGGCATGGCGCAGGCGGCGCTGAGGCTGCTCTCCGACCCCGCCCTCTGGGCGCAGTTCTCCGCCGACGCCCGCCGGCGCGCCGAGCGCGACTTCCCGACGGAGGCCCTGGTCTCCCGCTACCGCGCCCTCTACGAGAAGACGCTCGGCGCGTGAACGCCGGCTCCGACGCGCGCCTGGTCCCCTCCCGGGAAGGCCGCGGCGAGGTGCGCGAGAAGGCCTCGCGCTTCTTCGGCGTCGCGGCGTTCGCGGCGTCCCCCGCCGAGGCCGAGGAGCTGCTGGCGCGGCTTCGCCGGGAGCACCACGACGCCACGCACGTGGCGTTCGCCTGGAAGATCGGAAGCGGTGCCGCCGCGGCCGTCCGCGCCTCGGACGCGGGAGAGCCGTCGGGCACGGCCGGGCGGCCCATCGCCGGCGCGATCGAGTCCTGCGGGCCTGACGGACGTCGTGGCCGCGGTCGTGCGCTACTACGGCGGCACGAAGCTCGGCACCGGGGGGCTCGCTCGCGCGTACCGGGAGGCCGCGAGCGCAGGCACTCGCCGCGTGCGGGACACGCACCGTCTACGACACCGTGCGGTTGGAGGCGCGCCCGACGCACGCGCGCGCCGGGACGGTCCGGCGCCTGCTCCGGCCGCCGGAGGTCCGCCTCGCCGTCCGAGCGATTCGATCCGGAACCGGTCTTCGAGCTCGAGGTGCGGCGCTCGCTCGCCGACGGCCTCGAGGCCGCGCTGACCGAGGCCCGGATCGAGGTGCGCCGCCTAGATTGAGGCGCCGGCGAGGGCCTGGAGCCCCGTCTCCCGTTCCTCGCGCGAGCAGAAGGCCGCGTGGAAGGAATTGCCGGCGAGCGTGCGGAGCTCGTTCTCGTCGAGCCCGAGCGACTCGCGGGCGAAGCGGTACTCGCCCGAGGTCGTCGTCCCGAAGAGCGACGGGTCGTCGGCCGACAGCGCCACGCGCACGCCGGCCTGGAGGAGCCTCTTGAGGGGATGGGAGGCGGCGTCGGCCACCGCTCCGGTCCGGAGGTTGCTCGTGGGCGAGACGCAGAGGATCGTGTCCTCCTCGGCGAGCCGCGCGAGCAGGTGCGGGTCCTGCGCGGCGGCGATGCCGTGGTCGATCCGGTCGGGGCGAAGCGTGTCGAGGACCTCGCGCACCGACTCCGGCCCCGACCACTCGCCGGCGTGCACGGACGTGCGGAGCTTCAGCGCGCGCGCCCGGAGGTAGATGCCGCCGAAGGCCGCCGCGGGCACCGCGTTCTCGTCGCCTCCGATCCCGAAGCCGACGATCGAGGGCAGCGGCATCCGCTCGTAGAGGTCCAGCACCCTGTCGGCCGACTCGGGCCCCCAGTGCCGCACCGCGTCGAGGAGGATCCGGCAGAGAACGCCGTGCGCCTCGAGGGCCTCGCGAAACCCGACGTCGATCGCCTCGAGGCAGGCCGGCGGGATCGAGGCCGATCCTCGGGAAGATCTCGGGGGAGACGTAGACCTCGGCGTAGCGCACGCCCGTCGGCGGCGAGCGACTCCGCCACGGCGAGCGCCGCGCCGACGTAGTCCTCGGGGCGGCGGAAGAGCCGGCAGACCTCGGCGAAGAGGTCCAGGAATCCCCGGGCGTCCCGCACGCCGCTGCGCGCGGACTCGAAGGCGGCCGGGTCGGCGAACGGGTGGCCGGCCGCGCGCGCGAGACGCTGGATCTCGGCCGGGCGGAAGGCAGCCCTCGAAGTGCAGGTGGCAGTCCGCGAGGACACCGCCTCGGGGGCGCGGTAGAGGCGAGCCGGCGCTTTCGGGCTTCACAATCGGGGGGCCGCCCTTCACAATTCCGCGACGCCTCAACTCATATGCGCCGGACCCGCCTGCTCGCGCTCTTTCTCGACGTGCTCGTCTGCGCGGCCGTGGCGGACGCCGCCGGGCCTGGCGCTGACCTGCCTCGTCTGGCGCTACTTGCCCGGGGGCCCGCGCGGCGATCCCCTGGATCTGGGCGGCCGCTCGGGCTCGCCGCGGTCCGTCGGCCTTCCTGCTCCGGGACACGCCGCGGCGGACGGGCCCGGCGCTGGCTGGCCCTCGAGGCCCGCCGCCCGGACGGGCGCCCTCCCGGCGCCTGGGGCTCGATCCGGCGGAACCTGCCGCTCCTCGTGCCCCTCTGGAACCTCTACGACGCCTGGCCGGTGCTCTCCGACGGAGAGGCGCCCCGCCGGTCGGACCGGCGATACGGGAATCCGTATCCTGCGGTCGGAATGAGAGATGTTCGGCGACCGCGCCGGGTCCGCACGCCCGGGTGAACCTTTTGTCCCCGTTTCCGTTGTTAAGATTCAGATGAGCCATGCGTAAAGTCCTTCTCGCCGCCGCCCTCCTCGGCGCCGCCGTGCCGGTGCTCGCCGGCAGCAAGGAGGAGGTCTTCGAGAAGGCCTACTCGATGGACAGGCGTCACCCGGGTCTCGGTCGAGAACGTCAACGGGCACATCGAGGCGACCGCCTGGGAGAAGCCCTACTTCAAGCTGCGGGCCGTCAAGAAGGCCGACGGCTCCCGCGCCGAGGAGACGCTGCGCCTGACCGAGATCCGCGTCCGCAAGGTCGGCGACGAGATCCGCGTCGAGACGGTCAACCCGAAGCGCCGGCGCGTCTTCGGCTTCCTCGACTTCGGCGGGTCGAACGCGCACGTGGACTACGTCCTCCAGATCCCGGCCAAGGCCGAGGTCCGCTTCGAGACCTGCAACGGCAAGGTCGATGGCCTCGGGCTTTCTCGGCATCCTCTCGGGAGACGCCGTCAACGGATCGATCGAGCTCGCGGGCCTCGAGGGGCCGACGAGCGCCTCGACCGTCAACGGCTCGGTGCGCGTGGCGTTCAACGGCCCGCTCAAGAAGAGCCGGCTCGAGACCGTCAACGGCTCGATCGACGTCGCGTTCGCGAAGTCCTCGCCGGTCAGCTACGACCTCGAGACGGTCAACGGCGCACATCGAGGGCGACTTCGACCTGCCCGTCGAAGGCAAGTTCGGGCCCAAGGAGGCCCGCGGCAAGCTCAACGGCGGCGGCGAGTCGCTGCACTGCGAAACGGTCAACGGCACGATCCGCCTGCGCACCCAGTAGATACTCGCTGTATCCTCGGCCCGGATGAGCGCCGAGGGCCCCTCCTCCCCCCGCCGACCCTGGCTCCTCCCGCTCTGCTATGCGGCCTTCTTCGGCTTCGTGCCCCTGCTCGTCGAGAAGCGCGATCCGGAAATCCGCTGGCACGCGCGTAACGGCCTGGCCCTCTTCGCCGCCCTCGCCGCCGCCGGAATCGTCGCGACGCTCGTCGGGATCGCCGTTCCGTCGCTGTCGTGCGTCTACGTCGTCACGATGTCGATCGTGTCGGGCCTCTACGTCATGATCGCCGTCCTCGCGACGGTCAAGGCGCTCGGCGGGCAACGCCTCATCATTCCAGGCGTCTCGGCGCTATGCCAGCCGCGGCGTCCGCTGAGGCGCCGCGCCCGCACGGGCGCGCGTCTCTGCTCGGACCGGTCCTGGCGGCCGGCCTCGGGCTTCTCGTCGGGGACGCGCTGCGCCCGCCGCCGCGCCAGTTCGGCGCGCGGGCCGCGGTCGCCGCGATCGACGTCTACCGCGGCTCCCTTTCGCCGGCCCTCTCCTCGAGCGGCCTCGCCCGCTGCAAGTTCACGCCCAGCTGTTCCGCCTACGGGCGCGAGGCGATCGCCCGATACGGCAGCCCGCGCGGGTTCGCCCTGGCCGCGGGGCGGATCCTGCGATGCCATCCGTGGGCGGTCGGTGGAGAGGATCCGGTGCCGTAGAGACAGTAGGCAGTCAGCGGTAAGCAGCAAGCCGGGCGGATGCCCCGCGACGCTCACTGCTCACTGCCTGCTGCTTACGGATTCCAAAGAATGGTGCCGTCGGCCGGACTCGAACCGGCATGGGTTACCCCATACGCCCCTCAAACGTACGTGTCTACCAATTCCACCACGACGGCACGGGGGGACGATTCTAAGGCTTCGGGGGGCTCTGCGTCGCGGGCTCTCCGGCCGCCGGCTGCGGGGCCGCCGCGTCGGGCGCGCTCGCCGGGGCCGCCGGAGCGGGCGCCGGGGCCTGCGGGGCGGCAGCCGCCGGAAGCGTCTGGATGACCGACTTCCTGGGGCGCGCTTCCATGATCGAGAGCAGCACCGAAAGCAGGATGAAGGCCGACGAAGGCGCCCGTCGTCAGCTTGTGCAGGAAGGTCGTCGCGCCGCGCGCGCCGAAGGCCGTCTGGCTGCCGCCTCCGCCGAAGGCGCCGGCGATGTCCGCGCCCTTGCCCTGCTGGAGCAGGACGACGAGGATCAGAAAGAAGCAGATGATGACGTAGATGACGACCAGGGCGGCGTAAAGCAAAGGGCCTCCACGAAAAGGGCGGGAAGTCTACGCGCCGGGAGGGGGGGCGTCAAGCGCGGGCGATCGCCGCGAAAGCCGCCGGGGACAGGCTCGCCCCGCCGACCAGGAACCCGTCCACGGCCGTCTGCCCGGAGAGCGCCGGGGCGTTCTCTGGCGTCACGGAGCCCCCGTAGAGGATCCGCAGGCTCCTCGCGGTCCGCCAGCAGCCCCGCCAGATGGGCGCGGGCGGATTCGGCGTCCTCGGGCCGCGCGGCGCGCCCGGTCCCGATCGCCCAGACCGGTTCGTAGGCCACGACCAGGGGCAGCTCCCGCGGGTCGGCGGCGAGCGTCTCGACCTGGCGGGCCAGGTCGTCGGCGGCCTGCCCGGCGTCGCGCTCCGCGAGCGTCTCGCCGAGGCAGTAGATCGGCGTCAGCCCCGCTTCGCGGCACCTCTGCAGCTTCTTCGCGAGGACCGCGCCGTCCTCCCCGAAGACGCGCCGGCGCTCCGAGTGGCCGACGATGGCGTAGCGACAGCCGGCGTCGCGCGCCTGGATCGCCGAGACCTCGCCGGTGAACGCGCCCTCCGCCTCCGACGACACGTTCTGGCACGCCACCGACCAGCGGCCGCGCGCGTCGCGCGCCTCCGACAGGGCCGTGAAGGACGGGGCGAGGACGAGCTCGCGGCCCGGGATCCCGTCGCCGATCGCGTCGCCGAGCTCCCGCGCGTAGACGCCCGCCTCGCGCGCGCGTCTTGTGCATCTTCCAGTTGGCGACGACGAGCTTCATGCTCCCGTCCCTCAGCGCAGCGCTTCGATGCCCGGCAGCTTGCCTTCCGCGAGAAACTCGAGCGACGCCCCGCCGCCCGTCGACACGTGCGTGAACTTGTCGGCGACGCCGGCCTCGTGCGCGGCCTGGACGCTCTCGCCGCCGCCGACGACCGTCACGGCCTTCGACTCGGCCAGCAGCAGCGCGAGCGCGCGCGTCCCCTTGTCGAACGGGGCCTTCTCGAACACCCCCATCGGGCCGTTCCAGAAGATCGTCTTCGCGGGCCCGAGCAGGCGCGCGAACTGCTCGAGCGTCTTCGGTCCGACGTCGAGCGCCATGAGGTCGTCCGGGATCTTGTTGATCGCGACGGTCCGGGCGCCGGCCGCGTCGTCCGGCGACTTCGCGACCACGAAGTCGGACGGCAGCGCGATCGTCTTGCCGGCCTCCTTGCAGTAGTCGAGGATCTCGCGCGCGAGCTCGACCTTGTCCTCCTCGAGGAGCGACCGGCCGATCGGCAGCCCGAGCGCCCGGACGAAGTGGTTCGCCATGCCTCCGCCGACGAGCAGCACGTCGGCGCGGCGCGACGAGGACGCGCAGCGTGTCGATCTTGCCCGAGATCTTCGCCCCGCCGAGGATCGCGGCGAACGGCCGCTCCGGCTCGAGCAGCCGCGAGAGCTCGCGGACCTCCTTCTCGAGCAGCAGGCCCGCGCCCTTCTCCTTCAGCAGCTTCGGCACGCCGACGATCGACGCGTGCGCGCGGTGCGCGGCGCCGAATGCGTCGTCCACGTAGACCTCCGCGAGCGACGCGAGCGCCTTCGCGAACTCCGGGTCGTTCGACTCCTCGCCGGCGTGGAAGCGCAGGTTCTCGAGCAGCAGCACCTCGCCGTCGGCGAGCGCGCCGGCCGCCCGCTCGGCCTCGGGGCCGATGCAGTCGTCGACGAACCGCACGGGACTTCCGAGCTTCTCCGCGAACCGCACGGCGACCGGCGCCAGCGACAGCTCGGGCTTGCGCTTGCCCTTGGCCTTGCCCAGGTGCGAGGCGCAGATCACGCGCGCCCCGGCCTCCCGCGCCAGCCGGACCGTCGGCAGCGTCTCGACGATCCGGGTGTCGTCCGCGACCCGTCCGTCCTCGAGCGGCACGTTGAAATCGACGCGCAGGAAGAGCTTGCGGCCCCGCAGGGGGAGATCCCGGATGGACTTCATCGGGCCGGTAGAATAGCGCAGTGAAAAGGCGCCTCGCCGCCGCGATCGTGCTCGGGCTGTGGGCGGCGATGGCCGCCGCGGCGCCGGCTCCCCGCTCCGCGCGGGGCGCGGGCGGCGCCGTCGCCGCCGCGGAGGAGAACGCGGCCCGCGTCGGGCATCCAGATCCTCGAGGCCGGCGGCAACGCCGCCGACGCCGCCGTGGCCGTCGCCTTCGCCCTCGCCGTGACCTGGCCCGAGGCGGGCAACCTCGGCGGGGGCGGGTTCTGGACCTCCCGCGACGCGAAGGGCAACGTCCTCGACGCTCGACTTCCGGGAGATGGCCCCGCGCGCGGCCCGGCGCGACCTCTACATCGCGGCGACGGCCGGCGGCCCGCCGCCTTCGTCGCTCGAGGGCCCGCTCGCCTCGGGCGTTCCCGGCTCGGTCGCGGGCCTCGCCCTCGCCCACCGCCGGGCCGGCCGGCTGCCGTGGAAGGCCGTGGTCGAGCCGGCGGTCCGGCTCGCGCGGGACGGGTTCGTGATGACCGAGGCCGTCTCCGAGTCGATCGCCGGCGAGCAGAAGCGCCTCGCCGCCGACCTCCCGACGGCGCGCATCTTCCTGCCGGGGGGCGCACCGCCGGCGCCGGGAACGCTCTTCCGCCAGCCGGAGCTCGCGCGCACGCTCGAGGCCATCCGCGACCGCGGCGAAGACGGCTTCTACCGCGGCCGGGTCGCGCGCGCGATCGCGGACGGGCAGAAGCGCGCGGGCGGGCTCATCACGCGCGGCGACCTGGCCCGCTACGCAGGCGAAGGTCCGCAGGCCCGTGCGCTTCCGCTTCCAGGGCGTCGACATCGTGACGACGCCGGCGCCCTCCTCCGGCCCCGTCCTCGCCGAGATGGCGCTCATGGCGGAGATCGCCGGCCCCGACCGGATCCGGCCGGTCGGACCCGAGTCCGCGCACTGGCTCGCCGAGATCGAGAAGCGCGCGTTCCGCGACCGCAACCGGCTGGCTGGGCGACCCGGCCTTCGCGCGGTTCGACGCGAAGATCTTCACCGACCCGGCGCGCCTGAAGGCGCTCGTCGCGACGATCGACCCGGACCGCGCGACGCCGACGGCGGACCTCCCGTCGCTTCCCGGCGAGAAACCGACCACCACGCACTTCTCGGTCATCGACGACGACGGGATGGCCGTCTCGGTGACGACGACGCTTGAACGACTCCTTCGGCAACGCGCGCGTGGCGCCGGGCCTCGGGTTCATCTGGAACAACGAGATGGACGACTTCGCGACGCGGCCGGGCCAGCCCAACATGTACGGCCTCGTCCAGGGCGAGGCGAACGCCGTCGCGCCGGGCAAGCGCATGCTCTCGGCGATGTGCCCGTCGATCGCGTCCGTCCGGCGGCAAGGTCGTGCTCGTCTGGGGCACGCCGGGCGGCTCGACGATCCCGACGACGAACCTGCAGGTGCTCCTCAATCGGTTTCTGCGCAAGGAGTCGCTCGAGGCCGCGGTCGCGGCGCCGCGGTTCCACCAGCAGGACCTGCCCGACGCGATCCAGATCGAGCGCGGCCGTTTCGACGCGGCCTGGATCGAGGCCCTCCGGAAGATGGGCCACGAGATCCGCGAGCGCGACGCGATCGGCCGTGTCCATGCCATCGCGGTCGAGCCGGACGGCACGCTCAACCCGGTCGCCGACCCGCGCGGCGGCGGCGCCGCGCTCGTCGTCCGGGAGACGAGGTGAGCGCCCGCGGAGATCCTGCGGCCCCTCTACCGCGACGGCCGCCGCCTCGCGCTTCTCGATCAGCGCCTGCTGCCCGGCGCCGAGGTCTGGCTCTCGCTCGAGACCGCGCCCGAGATCGCGCTGGCGATCCGCGACATGGCCGTGCGCGGCGCGCCGGCGATCGGCGTGGCCGCCGGGTACGGGGCCGCCTTCTCGATGCGGAGCGGCCGCTCGACGCCGCCGGCCGAGCGCTTCCAGGCGGCGGCGCGCCTGCTCGCCTCGACGCGGCCGACGGCCGTCAACCTCTTCGCGGCGCTCGAGCGGCATGGACCGGGCCTTCGCGCTCCGTCGCGGACCGGCCGCCCGACGCGATCGAGGAGGCGCTCATGGCGGAGGCCGACGCGATCGCCGCCGAGGACATCGACGCGTGCCTGCGCATCGGGCGCTTCGGCCAGGAGCTGCTGACGGGCGAGCGGGCGGTCCTGACGCACTGCAACGCGGGCGCGCTCGCCACGGCCGGCTACGGAACGGCGCTCGGCGTCATCCGCGGCGCCGTCGAAGCCGGCAAGCCCATCCGCGTGCTCGCCTGCGAGACGCGGCCCTTCCTCCAGGGCGCGCGCCTGACGGCCTGGGAGCTCTCGCGCGACGCGATCCCGGTCGAGCTCGATGACCGACAGCATGGCCGGGCACTTCCTCTCGCGCGGCGCGATCGAGGCCGTCGTCGTCGGCGCGGACCGCATCGCGGCCAACGGCGACGTCGCCAACAAGATCGGCACCTACTCGCTCGCCGTGCTGGCGAAGGAGAACGGCGTCCCGTTCTACGTGGCCGCGCCCACGACGACGATCGACCTCGCGTGCCCCGACGGCGCCGCGATCCCGATCGAGGAGCGCGCGCCGGGCGAGGTCCTCTCGTTTCGCCGGGCAGTCGATCGCGCCCGCCGGCGTCTCCGCCCGCCACGTCGCCTTCGACGTCACGCCGGCGCGCTACGTCACGGCGATCGTGACGGACCGGGGCATTTGCCGGCCGCCCTACGGCGAGAGCCTCCGGGAGGCCGTGAGCCGTAAGCAGTAAGCGGTGGATCGACCCTCAGGCAACCCCTGCTTACTGCTTACCGCCGACTGCTTACCGACACTCATGGCTATAATGGCGTCATGAAAAACGCCAGAATCTCGGAGCTCCGCGACGGACTATCCGAGTACCTCGCGCGGGTTCGCAGGGGCGAAACGATCATCGTCTACGACCGGGACACGCCGATCGCCCGGATCGAGCCGATCCCCGCCTACGACGAACGCATCCCCGAGTGGGTCCGGGATGCCGAGCGCAGAGGCATCATGACTCCACCGAAGAAGACCGGCCGCTTCGTGCTCGGACCGCCGATTGAGATCGAGCCGAAATTCTCGATCCTCGAGGCTCTCCTCGAGGAACGCCGCACCGGGCGATGAAGTACTGGGACGCCTCGGCCCTCGTCGGCTTGTTCGTCAACGAGGCGCCCACGGCGGCGCTGCGCCGCCTTCTCGACGAGGACACGGACCAGTCCGTCTGGTGTCTGGCGTCGGTGGAGATTGCCTCCGCGCTGGCCCGACGCATGCGCGAGGGCCTGGGCGATGCTCGCGAGAGCCTCTTTCGATCGGAGTGGCGCGGGCTGTCGGAGTACTGGCGCGAGATCGCGGCGATCGAGCCGGTCAAGGCCCGCGCACTCCGGCTCCTCAACACGCACGCCCTGCGCGCGGCCGACGCGTTGCAGCTCGGCGCGGCCCTCGTGGCCTGCGACGACCGTCCGGACAACCTCCCCTTCGTCTGCCTCGACGACCGCCTGCGCGACGCCGCCCGGCGCGAGGGGTTTTCGGTCCTTCCGTGATCGTCCTCGGCATCGAGACTTCCTGCGACGAGACCTCGGTCGCCGTCCTCGACGACGAGGGTCGCGTGCGATCGAACGTCGTTTCCTCGCAGATGGCCGCGCACGCGCTCTATGGGGGCGTCGTGCCGGAGGTCGCGGCGCGCGCGCACCTGGAGAACCTGCCGGCGGCGCTCGAGGAGGCGCTCGCGAAGGCCGGCGTGAAGCTCGAGGACGTCGGCCTCGTCGCCGCGACGGCGGGCCCCGGCCTGATCGGGGCGCTCCTCGTCGGCCTCTCGGCCGGCAAAGCGCTCGCGTTCGCGCGCGGCATTCCGCTCGTCGGCGTCAACCACCTCGAGGGGCATCTCTTTTCCGCGTTCCTGCGGCCGCGCGGCGAAGCCGCCGCTTCCGATCGCATATCCCTTTCACGGGCTCGTCGTCTCGGGCGGCCACGCCGAGCTCGTCCGCGTCGAGGAGGACCGCATCGTCCCGCTGGCCCGCACGCGCGACGACGCGCCGGGCGAGGCGTTCGACAAGATCGCGCGGCGTGCCGGCCTCGGGTACCCCGGCGGGCCGGTCGTCGACCGCGTCGGCGGCGCGCGGGCGCGGCGACCGCTTCCCCTTCCCGGTGGGACGCGTCGAGGGCTCGCGGGACTTCTCGTTCTCGGGACTGAAGACCGCCATGCTCCGCGAGTTCCAGCGCCGCCGCGTCGATGGTTCGCCCCTCGACCCGGACCGCCTCGACCCGGATCTCGTCGACCTGCTCGCGTCGTTTCAACGGGCGATCGTGTCGGCCCTCGTCGCGCGCGTCGACGAGGTGCACTCCGAGGAGGGCGTCCGCGCCCTGGCTCTCTCGGGAGGCGTGGCGGCGAATTCGGAGCTGCGGGCGACGCTTTCGCGATGGGGCTCGGAGCACGGCGTGCCGGTGCTCCTGCCCGAGCGTGCCTTCACGACCGACAACGCGGCCATGATCGCCTGGGCGGGCCTCCTGAGGCACCGCCGGGAAGGGACGCAGCCGCTCGAGCACGCCCAGGCCCGTTCCCGCTGGCCGTTAGGGAGCTGAGAACGGCCCCGGGTTCCGTCCGCCCCCGTCGTAGGGGCGCCCCTTGCGGGCGCCCCCTCGGGTGCAAGTCCAGACGCGACACGCTGCTCGACACGGGGTGAGGGGGCGGGCACAAGGCCCGCCCCTACGTGCCAGGCCCAAACGGACCCGGATCACTCAGGTATCATCCCGCGTTCGCCGATGACCGACCCCAGGTACATCCGCAACTTCTCGATCGTCGCCCACATCGACCACGGGAAGACGACGCTGTCGGACCGCATCCTGCAGCGCTGCGGAGCCGTGAACGCGCGCGAGATGCACGCGCAGATGCTCGACGACATGGACCTCGAGAAGGAGCGCGGGATCACGATCAAGGCCCGCGCCGTGACGCTGAACTACGAGGCGAAGGACGGCCACACCTATGTCCTCAACCTGATCGACACGCCGGGCCACGTCGACTTTTCGTACGAGGTCTCGCGCTCGCTCGCCGCCTGCGAGGGCGCCGTCCTCGTCGTCGACGCGACCCAGGGCGTCGAGGCGCAGACGCTCGCCAACGCCTACCTCGCCACGCACCACAACCTCACGATCGTCCCCGTGATCAACAAGATCGACCTGCCCTCCGCCGAGCCCGAGAAGGCGCGCGAGCAGATCGAGCAGGTCGTCGGCATCCCCGCCCACGACGCCATCCTGACCTCGGCCAAGATGGGCATCGGCATCGACGAGCTCCTCGAGCGGATCGTCCAGGTGGTTCCGCCGCCCCGGGGCGACCCGGACGCGCCGCTGAAGGCGCTGCTCTTCGACTCCTGGTACGACTCCTACCGCGGCGTGACCTCGCTCGTGCGGATCGTCGACGGGCGGCTGCTCCCGCACGCGAAGATCCGCGCGATGGGCACGGGCCTGGAGACGGACGTCGAGGCGCTCGGCGTCTTCCGGCCGCAGCCCGAGGAAGTGAAGGAGCTCTCGGTCGGCGAGGTCGGTTCGTTCTGGGGCAACATCAAGGACCTGCACTCGACCCGCATCGGCGACACGATCACCGAGATCAAACGCCCGACCGCCGAGCCGCTCGAAGGCTTCGCCGAGGCCAAGCCGATGGTCTTCGCCGGCCTCTTCCCGACCGACGCCGACGAGTACGCGAACCTGCGCGACGCGATGGAGAAGCTGCGCCTGAACGACGCCTCCTTCTCCTTCGAGCCCGAGAACTCGACCGCGCTCGGCTTCGGGTTCCGTTGCGGATTCCTCGGCCTCCTCCACATGGAGATCATCCAGGAGCGCCTGGAGCGCGAGTTCGACCTCGACCTCATCACCACGGCTCCCGGGGTGAACTATCGCGTCACCACGACCAAGGGCGAGGTCCTCGAGATCGTCAACCCGAACCACCTGCCCGCGCCGAACTACATCGTGACGATCGAGGAGCCCTACATCACGGCGACGATCATCACGCGAGACGAGTTTCTCGGCGGTCTCCTGAAGCTCTGCGAGGACCGGCGCGGGACGCAGAAGTCGCTCGAGTACCTGGCCTCGAACCGCGTCGTCCTGATCTACGACTTCCCGCTGAACGAGGTCGTCCTCGACTTCTACGACAAGCTCAAGTCGATCTCGAAGGGTTACGCCTCGTTCGACTACGAGTTCCAGGGCTACCGGGAGGGAGACCTCGTGAAGCTCGACCTCCTCGTCAACGGGGACCCGGTCGACGCCCTGTCCCTCATCGTCCACCGCGAGGAGGCGGTCGTCAAAGGGCGGTTCCTCACCGCCAAGATGAAAGAAATCATCCCCCGGCAGATGTTCGAGGTGGTGATCCAGGCGGCGATCGGCTCGAAGATCATCGCCCGGGAACAGGTCTCGGCGATCCGCAAGAACGTGCTCGCCAAGTGCTACGGCGGCGACATCACGAGAAAGCGCAAGCTCCTCGAGAAACAGAAGGAAGGCAAGAAGCGCATGAAGCGGGTGGGCCGCGTGGACATCCCGCAGGAGGCGTTCCTCGCCGTGCTGAAGGTCGAATGAAAAACACACCGTTTCCCCGGACCGACCGACGCCGAGGCCGCCGCCGAACGCAAGCACTCGACCCTGCGCGAGTGGTACGAGTCGCTGCTCGTCGCCGGCGTCTTCGTCCTCTTCGTCCGCACGTTCGTCGTGCAGACCTACCAGGTGCCGACGGGCTCCATGGAGCGGACGATCCTCGTCGGCGACCACCTGCTCGTCAACAAGTTCGCGTACGCGCCGCGGATCCCGGCGCTCGCCGAAGCTCCTGCCCTACCGCGACGTGAAGCCCGGCGACATCATCGTCTTCAAGAAGCCCGGCGACGACGTCAACCCCGGCAACGTCCTCGTCAAGCGCGCCGTCGCGAAGGGCGGCCAGACCGTCCAGGTCGTGGACAAGCTCCTGCTCGTCGACGGAAAGCCCTACGACGTGCCGTCGATCCAGCACATCGACCCGGAGACCTACCCCAACAGCCCGGGCGTGCCGGACATGGCGCGCCGCCGCGACCAGTTCGGCCCGTTCACCGTCCCGCCGCGACTCGTTCTTCGGGATGGGGGACAACCGCGACAACTCGCTCGACTCCCGCTACTGGGGCGCGATCCCGCGCGCCAACATCTTCGGCCGGCCCTCGGTCCTCTACTGGTCGTACGAGGCGGAGCCGAACTCGCACATCTGGAAGCGGCCCCATCGCCAAGATCCGGCAGCTCGCCGAAGTCGCCATCCACTTCTTCTCCCGGACGCGATGGGACCGGATGTTCACGGTGGTCCGGTAGCGTCTGTGACGGAGGTCGCCTCGGCAGCCGGGCGCCTCGACAACCAGGCTGCGCGCCCGCAGGGCCACGAGCCGCTGCGTCGGGGCCCCCGCCGTGCCGCCGCATCCAGACTCCGGTGACACGACAATAGCCGCCGCCGGCCCCCGGTCGGCCGCTGCGCGAGCGGGCGGACCCGCTCGTCGCCGCGGTCGTCTTCGCGCTCTTCGCCCGCACGTTCCTGTTCCAGGCCTTCGCCGTCCCGAGTCCCTCGATGGAGAAGAACGTGCTGACCGGGCGACCGGCTCCTCGTCAACAAGTTCCTCTACGCGCCGCTCGCCACGGCGGGGCGGCGCTCTTTCCCGGCCGCGCCGTGCGGCGCGGCGACGTCGTCGTCTTCCGGTTCCCCGGCGACCCGCGCCGCGACTTCATCAAGCGCGTCGTCGGCCTGCCCGGCGAGACCGTCGCGATCCGCGACCGGATCGTCTCGATCGACGGCCGGCCCGCTCGAGGAGCCGTACGTCTTCCACGCCGACGACCGCGTCTGGCCCGACGACGCGAACGTGCCCGAGGACCGCCGCCGCCGCGACCAGCTCCCGCCGGCTGCGCGTGCCCGACGGCGCCTACTTCGTCATGGGCGACAACCGCGACGACTCGAGCGACAGCCGCGCGTGGGGACCGGTCCCGGCGGGTCACCTCGTCGGCCGCGCGCTCTTGTCTACTGGTCGCTCGCGCCGCGGCCCCCGGACGCGCCGGCGCCCCGGCGATCCTCGGCGTCGATCCGCGACGCATTCGCGCGCATGCGCTGGAGCCGCGCGTTTCTCCCGGTCCGCTGAGCGCCCGGCCGGGTTAGAATCGTCGCAGTTCGAGCCGGAGGGAAACGCATGACACGGTCACGGCGAGGGATTCGCGGCGGCGCCAACTTCGGGTGCATCGTCTGGCTCGTCGTCCTGGGGCTCGTCGGCTACCTCCTGTGGAAGGTCGTCCCCGTCAAGATCGCCACCTCCGAGTTCTACGACGCGATGCAGGAGCAGGCCGCGTTCGGCTCGATCAAGGACGTCAAGTTCATCGAATTCGAGATCCTGCGGAAGGCCGACGAGCTCAAGCTCCCGATCAAGAAGGAAAACCTCAAGATCACCAAGCAGCGCGACTCGATCACCGTCGAGGCGCACTACGAGATCACGATCGACTTCTTCAACGGGGCCTACAAGTACCTGTGGAAGTTCGATCCGGTGGTGATCCGACCGCTCTTCGCGGTGTAGGCGGGAGCGCTCTCGGGGAGCCGATGGCGTCCGAGCCGGCCGGACGTTTCGATCTCCGCCGTCGCGGCGAGGACCGGGATTCCCGGTCTCGACGCTCCGCTTCTACGAGCGGGAGCTCCCGGGCCTCTTCCACATTCGAAAGACCTCCGGGCGGGCACCGGCGGTACGTCGAGGGAGACGTCGAGCGGTTTGCGGCGGTCCGGCGGCTGACCGAGGCGGAAGGCCTGGGCCTGTCGAGGTCCGGCGGCTCCTCATGTCCCGGGGCGACGCCGAGGCCCTGCGCGAGGAGGTCGAGCGGGTCCGCGAGGCCGGCGCGGCCGACGGGCAGGCCCTCCGGGACCTCGCGCGCCGGGTCGACGCCCTCGAGGGCCGGATCGCCGCGCTCGAGGCCGGCCCCCCGCGACGTCGCTGGCTGCGGTCGCGGCCGGGCTGACGGCCGGGGCGGCCCCGGGGAATAATCGCCTCCCCGGCCTCGATTTCGAGCGCGAACAAGGAGAAGCGCGTGATGAAAACCCTGAGAACTGCCCTGTGTTTCGCGGCGTCCCTGGCCCTGGCCGGCGCCGCCCTCGCCGAGGGCCCGCGATCGGCGCGGCCGCCCCGAACTTCCAGCTCACGACGGTCGACGGTAAGACCGTTCTCGCTCGCCGACGCCGAGAAGGCCAACAAGGCCGTGGTCCTGATGTTCATCGCGACCAAGTGCCCGTACTCGAACGCCTACAACGACCGGATGCGCCAGATGGCCGAGGACTACTCCAAGAAGGGCGTCCTCTTCGTCGGCATCAACAGCAACAAGACCGAGCCGCAGGACGAGGTCGTCTCGCACGCCAAGCAGAACAAGTGGGCCTTCACGCTCGTCAAAGACCCCGGCAACAAGGTCGCGGACCTCTACGACGCCAAGCGCACTCCCGAGGTCTACGTGGTCGGCGCGGACGGCAAGCTCCTGTACCACGGCCGCATCGACGAGAACTACGAAGAGCCGACCAAGGTGGCCTCGCCGGACCTGAAGAACGCGCTCGACCAGATCCTCGCGGGCCAGCCCGTCTCCAAGGCGGAGACGAAGGCGTTCGGCTGCACGATCAAGCGTGCGTAAGCAGCGGACCTCGGGCAGGCTGGTGCCTCGCCTCGGTGTCGTAGGGGCGGCCGTCGTGGCCGCCCTCTTCATTGCCCCTCCGGTGCTCGCAGCGCCCGAGGTGCCGAAGCTCGCCGGCGAGCTCGACGCGAAGGGCTACGCCGACGCCGTCGCCAAGCGCAAGGGTCAGGTGGTCCTGGTGAACTTCTGGGCGACCTGGTGCGTGCCTTGCCGTGAGGAGTTCCCGGACATCGCCCGCCTCGAGCGCGCCTGGCGCGGGAAGGGCCTTTCGGTCCTCGGCGTCTCGATCGATTCCGCCAAGGACCTTCCGGCCGTCGACAAGTTCCTGGCCACGACGAAGCCCGACTTCCCCAACTACCGCAAGGCGAGCGGTGGCGACGACCAGGTCTTCATCGAGTCCGTCGACGAGAAGTGGGGCGGCGAGCTGCCCTTCACCGTCCTCTACTCCCGCGACGGCAGGAAGGCGAAGGTCCTCTCCGGCAAGCAGTCCTACGCCGACTTCGAGGCGGCGGTGAAGGGGCTTGCTGAAGTAGCTGGATCTTCCTGCCGATAGGCAAGGCGGGCGGGGGCAAGCCCCGCCGCTACTCTGAGCGTCGGACGAGTCCGTGCTCCGGTCGTAGGGGCGGCGTTACCGCCGTGCTTCGCACGACGTTCCCTACTGCCGGGGGTCTGCCTTCGGTGGTCGGGGCGTGGCCGCCCCCTTTCAGCGCAACTTCGTCGCGTGCCGGCGCTTTTGGATTCGCCCGTCGAGACCCCAGACCTTCCCCGGGTCGACGGCGAAGATCAGGAGCATGAGGAGCAGCGTGAACTTGGCGGTCAGCCCCGCCGTCACCCACTGGTCCCAGGTCGCGCCGGGCTCGGCCCGGCCGCTCCCGAGCAGGATTGGCAGCATCAGGGCGATCCCGCCCGCCGCCGCGACCCGCGTGAGGAGGCCCAGGACGAGGCCGATGCCGATGGCGATCTCGGAGAGGGCGAAGGCCCAGGCGAAGGCTCCGGCGTGAGGCACCACGGTCGTTTCGAGGAAGCCCTTCCAGAAGGGCCAGGTCCCGGCGGCCATTTCCCGGGCGCTCGCGGCAAAGCCCGTCGTGACGAAGTCGCCCGTGGCCTTTCCCCAGCCCAAAGCGAGCCAGAGCACTCCCGTCAGGATCCGAACGGCCGCCGCGGTGCGCACGGCCGGCGAGTCTAGCAGCCCGGTTCCACCGTTTTGAGGACAGAAAGTCCCGAAAACGGGACGCTTCAGCTGAGAGATCCGTAAAAACCCGAGGGCGGCAGCCTGGACTGGGATTTGCTACTGTTCCACCGGGTCGGGAACGTCCGAAACAGGAGATGAAAGCAATGAAGCGACTGAGCCTCTGGGTCCTCGCATCGGTCGTCCTCGGCCTGGCGGCTTCGCCGCTTCTGGCCGAGAACGGGTTGAACTCGAGCCGCGCCACGCGGGTCATCACGCGCAACTCGCCGTCGGCGGATGCCCGGGCGCCGCAGCTCGAGCCCAAGGCCACGGCCGTCGCCTACTCCGCGCAGGCCAACATCGTCACGCGCGTGCAGGGCACGTCCTTCTTCCGGACCGCGATCGACATCACGAACAACACCGACGTCACCGGCGTCGTGGCGCAGTTGCAGTACTGCTACACGTTCAGCAACGTCTTCCAGGGCTGCACGCCGACGGAGGAGATCGCGCTTCTCTCCTTCGACAACTTCCACACCGACGACATCGTCCAGTACCTGGGCACGCTCGGCATTCTCGCGCCGGGCGCCGAGGATCTCTCCTTCGGAACTCTCCTCGTGACGTTCGTGAACCTCCCGTCGAACTTCGGCTGGGAGGGCACGGTCACGGCGCGCACGTACAGCCCGTACGACCAGAGCAACCCCAACCTCGGCACGGTCGCCATCGCCTATCCCGGCTCGCTCTTCTTCGAGTCCGCCAACACGACGCTCGTCGCCACGATCCGCGACACGCGCGCGGCGCCGACCGCCGCGGGCGCGCTGCGCACGAATCTCGGCATCACGAACACCGACCTGAACGGGTCGGGCGACGTCAGCGTGCAGCTCTCGTTCTACGACGTGACGGAGGGCTCGCCGACCAATGGCCAGCGGGTCGGCGGCTTCGTCAACGTGAACAACCTCGCGCCCGGCGAGGTCCGTCAGACCAACAACATCTGGTCCACCGCCGCGATCCCGGCGAGCGTCCAGTCCGTCATCGTGTTCGCCGACGTCACGAGCCCCACCGCGGGCTTCCCGACGATCGAGGGCTACGCGAACATCCTCGACGGCGGCACGCAGGACGGTGCTTACTTCGAGATGAAGTGCGCGGACACGGATCTCTGCGGCAACTGACGAGACCGGAAGGCGAAACACCGGCGGGCTCCTTCGGGAGCCCGCTTTCGTTTAGATCCGGCTGGGCCGGACTCCCCCGGCGGCGATGTCGCGCCGCATGTGCTTGCCCTCGAACTGGATCCGGTCGGCCGCATCGTAGGCGCGCACGGCGGCCTCGGTCATCGAGGGCGCCGTGGCCGTCACGACCATCACGCGGCCGCCCGCGGTGACGAGGCGGTCGCCGTCGCGCGCGGTGCCGGCGTGGAAGATCTCGACACCCGGCAGCCGCACGGCCTCGGCGAGCCCGGTGATGGGCTTGCCGGGCTCGTAGCTGCCCGGGTATCCCCCGGCGGCGAGGACGACGCCGACGCAGGCCTCGTTCTTGACCTCGAGCGGCAGGAAGCGCTCGAGGCCGCCCGCGGGCGACGGCGACCATCACCTCGGCCATGTCGGAGGTGACCCGAGGCAGGATGACCTCGGTCTCCGGGTCGCCGAACCGGGCGTTGTACTCGAGGACCTTGGGGCCCGATTCGGTGACCATGAGGCCGGCGTAGAGGACGCCGCGAAAGGCGCGGCCCTCCGCCTGGAGGCCGCGGAGGGTGGGCCACAGGATGTCGCGCAGCACCTGCGACGCGGTCTCGGCGTTCAGGACGCCCGCCGGCGAGTGCGCGCCCATGCCGCCGGTGTTCGGGCCGCGGTCGCCGTCGTAGACCTTCTTGTAGTCGCGGGCGGTCGGAAGCGGAACGCACACCTCGCCGTCGAAGAGCGCGAGGAACGACGACTCCTGGCCGCGCAGGAACTCCTCGACGATGACGCGGTCGCCTGCGGCGCCGAAGACCCGCTCCTGGAAGAAGAGCCGCAGGGCCCGCTCGGCGTCCTCGGCGGACTCGATGATGAGGACGCCCTTGCCGCCGGCGAGGCCGTCGGCCTTCAGCACCACCGGGAAGCCGTACTGCTTCATCGCCCGCTTCGCCTCGTCGGCGGACTGGCACACGGTCGCCTCGGCGGTCGGGATCTTGTGCCTCCAGAAGAACTCCTTGGAGAAGACCTTGGAAGACTCGATCTGCGCGGCCAGGCGCGTGGGGCCGAAGATCGGGAGCCCGCGCTTGATGAACTCGTCGGCGATCCCGAGCGACAGCGGGAGCTCCGGGCCCACGACCGTCAGGTCCACGTGGAGCTTGTCGGCGAGGTCCGCGATCTCGACGATGTCCGAGCCCGAGACCGGCAGGCAGTCCGCGACTTCGGCGATGCCGGGGTTGCCCGGCGCGCAGAAGATCTCCTCGACCGACGGGCTCCGGTGGAGCGACCAGCACAGGGCGTGCTCGCGCCCGCCTCCGCCGATGACGAGGATTTTCATGCGCCGGCATTGTATCGCCGTCGGCTCTCACGGCCGCGGGCGCTTGCGCTTCTTCTGACCCGAGGAGGGCTTGCCGGGCCGGCGCTCGCGCGCGCCGGCGTCGCCCGGGGCGACGGGCGTGACCTCGACGAAATCGTGGCGGCCCGGCAGGGAGATCAGCGTCTCGAGCGAGCCGTAGGGCGCGAGCTCCAGGCCGAAGCGGCCGCGCTCGCGCACGGTCACGCCGCCGCCGCGGGCGCGGGCCTCGAACGCGAGCGAGCGGCCCGGCCAGCGCCGGCCGCCGTGGTTGATGGCGCGCACGCGGCAGAGCGTGACCTGGTCGCTCGAGGTGTAGGGGTCGCGCGAGATCGTGAGACGGACCTCGATCCAGGGATCTTCGGAAGGATCGCCGGCGAGAAACAGGAGACTCAAGGCGAGGGCGGGGAACATTTGCGGCTCCTTTCGAGGAGCCGGCGGAGCGCCCGGTCGGGCGATGAGGACGGGCCGATTCTAGCAGGCCTCCGCGACCTCCCTATTCGGCGCGGAATCAACGAATTCAGGACTGACCCCACGTTGACTTCCGGGACGCCGGGGCCTAACCTTTCGGCAGATCTTTGACCCCATCGAGAGTGGGTGAGGGACCGGCCCAGTGACCCCACGGCAACCGGACCGCGCATCGCGGCGCGGATCGACAGGTGCCAATTCCGGATTCTCCGCCAAGGAGAAGAAGATGAGGGCGCCGCGAACCGGTCCGTACGGGCCGGCGCCTCTCATCGAGAGGCTTTTTTGTTGCGCGCAAAATGAAGAAAGACTTTCGAAAGACGATCGCCGAAGAGGTGCTGCTCGCCGACGGGGCGATCGGGACCCTCCTGACCTCGCGCGGCGCTTCGCCCGAGCAGGCCCGCTCGCCGCTGAACCTCTCCGACCCCGGGTCCGTCCGCGAGGTCCACGACGACTACCTCGAGGCCGGAGCGCGCATCCTCACGACGAACACCTGGGACGCCAACCGCGTCAAGCTCACGACGCACGAGTGGGCGGACTCGCTCGAGAAGATCAACCGCGAGGGCGTGCGCGTGGCGCGCGAAGCCGCGGCCGGCGAGCACGTCTTCGTCGCCGGCTCGATCGGCCCGCTCGGCGCGCTCGTCAAGCCGTACGGCTCGCTGCGGCTGACGCAGGTACGCGAGCTCTTCGAGGAGCAGGCGCGCGCTGCTCCTCGAGTCGGGCGTCGACCTCGTGCTGCTCGAGACCTTCGGAAGCCTCCTCGAGGCGGCCGAGGCGGTGCGCGCGGTGCGCGGGCTTTCCGCCGAGATCCCGATCGTCGCCGAGATGACCTTCCTCGCCGACGGCCGGACGGCCTTCGGCGAAGCGGTCGCTCCCGCGCTCTCGACCCTCGTGCTCGCCGGCGCCGATGCCGTCGGGCATGAACTGCACCCTCGGCCCCCAGGAGACGCACGAGCTCTTTTCCCGGCTCTCCGCCACGATCGCCACGCCCCTCTCCGCGATGCCCAACGCGGGCTACCCCAGCGTCGTCCACGGGCGCAGCGTCTACCTCTCGTCTCCCGACTACCTGCGCGAGTACGCGGCGGCCTTCGTCGAGGCCGGCGCCGCGATCGTGGGCGGCTGCTGCGGCACGACGCCCGAGCACATCCGCGCCATGGCGCGCGAGGTCTCGGCGGGAAGCGTCGCGCGCGGGCCGCCCATCCCGTGTCCGTGATCGTCGAGACGGAGATCGAGCACTTCGCGGAAGACGGCGATCGAGACCTCGCGCCTGAAACGGGGGCTCTCCGATCCCGACGAGTTCGTGGTCACGGCCGAGGTCGAGCCGCCGAAGGGCGCCGACTGCGCGGCGGCGATCGAAGGCGCGCGGCTCCTGAAGGCGCATGGCGTCGACGCCGTCAACGTGACGGACAACCCGATGGCGCGCCTGCGGATGTCCTCGATCGCGGTGGCGGCCCTCATCCAGCGCGAGGTCGGGCTCGACGCCGTCGTCCAGATCACGACCCGGGACCGCAACGTCCTCGGCCTGCAGTCGGACCTGCTCGGCGCCGCCGGGCTCGGCGTCAAGGCGATCCTGTGCCTCGGCGGCGATCCCCTGAAGATCGGCGACTATCCCCAGGCCAAGCAGGTCTCCGAGGTCGACGTCCTGGGCCTCCTGCGGATGGCCAAGGGCCTGAACGCCGGCGCCGACCTCGCGGGCAACGCGATCGGGTCGCCGACGCGCTTCGCGATCGCCTGCGCCTCCAACCCGGCCGCGGCCGACCTGGAGGTCGAGTTCTCGAAGCTGCGGGCGAAGATCGAGTCGGGCGCCACCTTCGCGCAGACGCAGCCGGTCTACGACCTCGAGGCCCTCGCCCGCTTCCTGGACCGGCCAGAGGCCCGGGCGATCCCCATCCTCGTCGGCCTGATCCCCCTGCTCTCCTTGAAGCAGACGCTCTTCTTCGCCAACGAGGTCCCCGGCGTGGTCGTCCCCCCCGTCATCCAGGACCGCATGCGCAAGGCCGCCGAGCGCGGCCCCGAGCACGAGAAGGCCGAAGGCCTGGCGATCGCCCGGGAGCTCGCCGCCGGCATCGCGAAGCTCGCCCGAGGCATCCACGTCATGCCGATGGGCAAGTACAAGACCGCCGGCGAGGTCCTCGAGTCGATCCCGCGTCCCGCCCGGGAGCCGCGCGCGCCGGCCTGACGGCCCCCGGAATCCCAGCGGGCCCGCGGTCCGTTTTCCCGTGCGGCCCGGACTTCAATAGAATCCGGGTGTACGGGTGACGGGCCCGCGAGGGCGCCCCGCCCAAAGGAGAGCTCATGAAGACGACGACGATGCGAGCGACGGCCGGCCTCGCGGCGCTGCTCGCGGCCGGGCACCTCTACGCCGGTGCCCAGTGCCGCGTGACCGGCGTCGTGACGGATTCCGCGGGTGCGCGTGCTCGCCGACGTGGCGGTCACGATCACGACGCCGAATCTCACGAGCTTCAACATGGCGGCCAAGACGGACGCCAAGGGAGTCTACGGCACCCTCCTGCCGGACTGCACGATGCCCTACCACTTCAAGTTCGAGAAGGAGGGCTACCTGCCCTTCGACCTGGACAAGAAGATCCCGATCGGCGAGGCCATCTCGCTCAACGCGAAGCTGACGAGCAAGACCGAGGCGCAGACCAAGGCCGCGGCCGCGGCGGCGCCCCAGATGTCGTCCAACGACAAGGCCGTCGTGGCGTTCAACCAGGGCGTCGAGGCGATGCAGGCGGGCGACAAGGCCGCGGCCGAGACCAAGTTCCTCGACGCCGTCAAGCAGAACCCGGACCTTCCGGCCGGCTGGCAGGCGCTCGCGCAGATGGCCTACGAGAAGCAGGACTGGGCCAAGGCGATCGAATACGGGCAGAAGGCGACCGATCTCGATCCCTCGCTCACGGAGCTCTACCGGATGATGGCGGACGCCGCGACCAAGTCCGGCGACAAGAAGGCGGCCGCGGAATTCTCAGGCGCTGTGGGCGGAGGCCAATCCCGACTCGCCCGAGATCCTCTACAACAAGGGCATCGAGGCGTACAACAAGGGCAAGATGAAGGACGCCGAGAGCGATACTGTCGAAGGCCGTCGAGGCGAAGCCCGATTTCGCCAACGCGCACTTCTGGCTCGGCATGGCCTGCTTCAACCAGAACAAGAAGGCCCCGGCGAAAGAGCACCTCGAGAAGTATCTGGAGCTCGACCCGAGCGGCAAGGAAGCCGGCGACGGCGAAGGAGATCCTGCCGCTCCTCAAGTAGGAGGCGGCCCGTTGGCGGCCGCCCGCGGACGCCCTTGCGGACGCCGATGACGCCCGCGGGCGCGATCTGCTAGCGGTGCGGGCTCTCGAGCCGCGAGATCACGCGGTGGACCCAGTGGAGCAGGGCGTCGAAGGCGTCCTCCTCCGACGGGGCCTCTCGCCCGCGCCACGTGCCGTACGATTCGGGCAGCGCGACCGCGCGCGCCGGAATCTCGACTCGGGGCCGGTTCTCGACGAACTCCAGGTCGTATGGGATCTGCATGATGCACATGGAGATGTGCAAGCGGCGAGCCACCGGGGGACGTTTTCCAACTCGCTGCAGGGGCATGCCTTGGAGCGCGCGCACGGGCCGCCCGTGACACCCGCGGCCGTGCGGAATCGCACAAGCCGGACAATTTCTGCCACGGGCCGGGAGAGAATCCGGCTCGTGGGCCGCGAGGGTGCGTTCAAGGATCGGCCGCTCTGGCGCCGGCTCCAGCTCATCCACCACCAGATCAAGGAAGGCCGCTTCCCGAACACGAGCTCGCTCGCGGCGGAGCTCTCCGTCTCCTCGAAGACGGTCCAGCGCGACCTCGACTACCTCCGCGACGAGCTCGAGGCGCCGATCGAGTTCCGGCGCGAGGAGAACGGCTACGCCTACCGCCGCAACGACTACGTTCTCCCGTTTCTCCCCGTCGACGGGCAGGACCTCTTCGCGATGGGCGTGGCCGCGCAGGTGCTCCAGCTCCTGGGCGGGACGCCCCTCGCGCGCAGCCTCTCGTCCTGCTACACGCGACTCGCGCGCCTGATGCCGCCGTCGGTGCGGCTGCGGCCCGAGATCGTTCGCGAAAAGCTGACGCTGCGTTCGGCGGCGTTCCGGCCGGTGCCGGAGGAGACCTGGCAGGCCGTGTCGGATTCCCTGCAGAAGGGCGTCGCGCTCTCGATGCGCTACCGGCACCCGGGCGAGGGCGCCGGGGAGCCGCGGACGATCCGACCCTACGCCCTGGTGCTCGCGGGCCGCGACTGGATGGTGCTCGCCGAGGACCAGTCGCAGATCAAGAACTTCTATCTCGCCCGCATCGAGGGCGCGCGCGTCACCGGCGAGCGCTACGCGATCCCCAGGGACTTCGACGCGGACGCGTTCTTCCGCAACACGTTCGGGCTCTTCGTCGGCAAGGGCCCGGCGTTTCGCTTTCGCGTCCGGTTTTCGCAGGGAAGTCTCCGGCGAGGTGCGCGAGATGGTCTGGCACGCCGAAGCAGAAGATCGAAACGGGGCCCGACGGCGAGGCGATCCTCGAGCTGCCGGCCGAGTCGCTGCGCGAGGCCCGCCGGTTCATCCTCGCCTACGGACGGCACGCCGAGGCCCTGTCGCCGCCCGAGCTCGTCGAGGACCTCCAGGAGCGAAAGCGAGGCGATGGCGAAGACGTATTCCCGCCCGTCGGCCGGCGGAAAGCGGAAGAAGACGGCCGCCTCGCCGCGTTCTTGAGGGTGCCATGAAGTCGACCCTCGCGGCCGTAGCCCTGTCGACCCTCGCGGCCCTCGCCGCCGCCGGCTGCGGGCCGCCCAAAGTCCGGCCGATTTCCTTCCCCAACCCGGACGTGCCGTGCCCGGCCGGCCTCCTGTCGTGGAACCTCGAGGTCCTCGACCAGCGGGCCGAGGCGGCCGGCGCCGGAGAAGATGATCGCCGCGGTGCGCGACGGCGATCGAAAAGTCGTTTCCCGGGCTGCCGCTGGTCGGCGGCCAGGCGCGGACACGCCCACGATCACGATCGCCGTCCACCGCCTCGCGGCCGTCTTCAACGACCGCTACTACGACAGCGCGGTCGACTGGACCGTCACCGCCCGCACCGCCAGCGGCCGGACGATCACCGAGTTCGACGCGAACGAGCAGGAAACGCGGCCCGCCTACTCCGGCGCCGACGAGGAATCCCTGAACGAGGCCTTCCGCAAGGCGCTCCAGCGCACGGTCAAGGGCCTGTCGCAGATCCCGCGAATCGGGTCAATCCGTCCCCCGGAGGAGACGCCGATCGCTGGCCGGGCGCACGCCCCGCCGGCGGCCGCGCGACCGGCGTAAGCCGCATGACGGGCCGCCGCTTCGGCCGCGATCGGCGTGCCCGGGCGCCGGCGGCGGCGCGGCCGTGGAACGGATCTCGCAGCTCCGGACCCCGGAGGCAACATGAAAAGGCTCCTGACCGCAACCCTCTGCGCTCGCCGTCGTCCTGACGGCGGCCGCGCCGCTCCCGGCGCGCGACGCCGGGACCGCATCTACGAGATCGCCTCGATCCTGCAGGGCCGGTTCGAGGGCTCGACGCCCGGGCAACCAGCTCCTGCTCCAGATGAGCACGGTCACGATCGACCCCTCGCATCCGTTCGACATCTTCGTGCAGGTGTCGCGGGCGCTTCCAGGGAGACAGCGTCCGCCAGCAGGGCGTCATCCGGCTCGAGTCGCAGGGGCAGGACATCTACTTCACGTACATCCCCCACTTCGATCCGTCGATCACGGTCCTGTCGAACGACGTCGGCCGCTTCACCGAGCGCGAGCTGACCTCGGCGTGCAGCTTCACGGTCAAGCCGCAGGGCGACGGCTTCGCGGGCGACACGCTCGGCATCGCGGCCTGCGCGCTCGCGATGCGCGGCGCGATCGGCAAGTGGTCGGTCGAGCTCGAGCCGGGCAACCTGCGCTTCCGCAACGTCGAGAGCGGCGAGACGCTGCGCTTCACGCAGGTCGCAAAGAAGTAGGGGTCAGGTCTCTCGTTTTTCGAAGGCCCCGGGAGACTGGAGCTCGAGCTGGGCAAGAACCGGCCCGGGGCCCGAAAAACGAAGACCTGACCCCTAGCCTTCCGGCAGGTACTTCCGCGCGACCGACTTCACGGGCTCCGAGAAGTCGCCCTTCAGGATCCAGCGCAGGAAGCCGGGCTCTTCGCGGCTGATGTCCTTCAGCAGCCGCCCGCGGTTCTTGCCGAAGTTGACCGTGGGCTCCCCGTTGACGAGGCGGAACCGCCCTTCGGGATCGATGTCCTGGTCGATGCCCGCGCAGAACTGCTCGTGGAGCTCCCCGACGGAGCGGGGCAGCTCGGCATAGCGCTCGAGCTGGCCGACCAGCACCCGCAGCGTCATCTCGGCGTCGGCCCGGGCGCCGTGGGCGCCGTCGTGGTCGGACTGGCAGTAGAAGCGCGCGGCGGCCGCCAGGTGCCGCGGCTCGCGCGCGAAGAAGATCCGCTGGGCGTCGACGAGCCGCCGGTCGGACACTTCGAACGGCACGCCGACGCGCAGGAACTCGGCCCGGAGCACCGGGAGATCGAATCCGGCGATGTTGTAGCCCGCCAGGTCGCAGCCCTCGAGGTACGCGGCGAGCTCCGCCGCGACGTCGCGAAAGCGCGGCGCCGCCGGCCACGTCGGCGTCGGTGATGCCGTGGATCGCGGTCGAGCCCGCGGGGATCGGGATGCCCGGGTTCAACCGCCGCTCCCAGTCCTCGCGCCGCCCGTCCGGATGGATCTTCACGCACGCGATCTCGACGATCCGGTCCGAGCGCGAGTTGGTGCCCGTGGTCTCGGTGTCGAAGACCACGAGCGGACGCTCGAGCGGGAGCAGGCCCTGCAGCACGTCGGGATCCTAACCCAGCCCCGCCGGCGGCGCCCCGGCCTTCAGTAGTTCTCCGAGAACAGCCAGAAGAAGGTCTCGCCGATGCGGGCGGGGAGGCCCCGCTCGCTTCCACTGCTCCTTGGTGAGGACGTCGCAGCGTTCGAGATCGGCGCAGCACCATCGCCTCCACCTCGGCCGCGAACGCGCGGTCGTACACGGCGAGGTTGGCCTCGGCGTTCTTCTTCATCGACCGATTCACGAAGTTGATCGATCCGACCGTGGACCAGATGCCGTCGACGACCATCACCTTGTTGTGCATCATCGTCGGCTGGTACTCGTAGATCGCCACCCCGGCGTCGAGCAGCTCGCCGAAGTGATAGCGCGACGCCGCCTGGACGTTCGGCGAGTCCTGTGCTTGCCCGGCACGACGATCCGGACGTCGACGCCGCGGCGCGCCGCCGCCGTGAGCCCCTCGCGGATCTGCCCTTCGGGAACGAAGTACGCGTTCTCGATCCAGATGCTCCGACGCGAGGCCTGGATCGCCATGTACAGGAGCAGCTTCGAGACCGAGATCGAGTCGGCGCGCGCGGCCGCGATCACCTGCACCAGGACGTTGCCGGCGGGCTCGATGCGCGGGAACTGCCGGTCGCCGTTCAGGACCTCGCCGGTCGTGTGCAGCCAGTCCTGCGCGAACACCTGCTGGAGCTGCGCGGTGACCGGGCCGTCGACCTCGATCATCGTCTCGCGCCACGTCTGCCAGCGGTCGTCCAGGCCCACGCCGCCGCAGAAGCCGATGCGGCCGTCGATCGTCAGGATGCGGCGATGCGTGCGGTTGCCGACGCGGTCGATGGAGTAGATCTGGAGGGGCTTGTAGATGCGGACCTGCACCCCGGCCCGCTCGAGCTCGCCCTGCAGCGGCCCGAGGTCCGAGCCGCACCCGTCCACGAGCAGCCGCACCTCCACGCCCGCGCGCGCGCGCTCGGCGAGCGCCCGCGCGAACCGTCGTGCCCACGTCGTCGTGGTTGAAGATGTAGATCTCGAGGTTGATCGAGAGCTTCGCCTCGCCGATCGCCTCGAGCATGCGCGGGAAGATCTCGCCGGCGTCCTGGAGCAGGGAGACCCGGTTCCCGGGAGTCATCTCGGTCCCGAGCCCGTCGAGCGAGCGCAGGAACTCCGGGCTGTCGACCCCGTAGGTCGGCTCGTACTCGTAGATGGTCCGCTTCTCCGAAAAGATGTACATGCAGCCGGTCGCCGCCAGCGAGAGGCCGAGGACGAGCCCCGCCCGCAAAATTGAGGCAGCCGACGGATGTTCGGCCTCTGACAATTCTCGTCAGAGTCGCCGGCGCTCGATTTTCCAAGCCACTTCTGCAACAAACGTTTAACTCCACCGGAGAGGCTGGCCGCGCGATTGCTATCTCTGGAAGGCGAGCAAAGGAACCTCAACCTCCTCCTTTCGCCCCCCGGGCGGCCCCACCCCGACCCGGGGCTTTTTTTTGCCCGCGCGAGCCCTCGTGGACTGCTAAGCCACTCCGTGCCGGGACATCCGTGCCGGCCTGCCGGCTCTGCTACCGTTTCCGCACGCATGCGGATCCTCGCGGGCGACATCGGCGGCACGAAGACCGCCCTCGCGATCTTCGAGTTCGGCCCGCGCGGGCGCTCGCTCATTCGCAGCGAGCGCTATCCGAGCGCGGCCTACCCGGGCCTCGAACAGATCGTCGAGATCTTCCTGGCGGGCGAGACCTCGAAGCCGGAGGCCGCCGGGTTCGGCGTCGCCGGCCCCGTGCGCGACGGTGCCGCCAAGGTGACGAACCTGTCCTGGCGGATCGAGGAGTCGCGCCTTTCCCGCGCGACCGGAATCCGCCGTGTGCGCGTGATCAACGACTTCGTGTCGAATGCCCTCGGCCTGCCGGAGCTCTCGGCCGCGCCAGCTCGCCACCCTCGCGCGCGGGCGCGCCGAGCCCGGCGGGCCGATCGGGATCATCGGCGCCGGCACCGGTCTCGGACAGGCGTGCCTCGTCCCGGTCGGGGACCACCACGAGGTGGTGCCGTCGGAGAGCGGCCACGCGGACTTCGCGCCGCGCAACCCGCTCGAGGACCGCCTCGTCGCGTTTCTGCGGCGGCAGACCGGGCGCGCCACGCGCGAGAGGGTGCTCTCCGGGCGGGGCCTCGTTTCCCTGTACGAGTTCCTCAAGTCGGAGCGCCGCGCCCGCGAGAGCCGCGCCGTGGCGGCCGAGTTCGAGCGCAGCGACGATCGCGCCGCCGTCATCAGCCGCTTCGGCCTCGCGCGGCGGGACGCGCTGTGCCGCGAGGCCCTCGATCTCTTCGTGTCGATCTACGGGTCCGAGGCCGGCAACTGCGCGCTCGAGTACCGCGCGACCGGCGGCATCTACCTCGCGGGTGGCATCGCGCCGAAGATCCTCGCCGCCCTTCGGCGGCGGCCCTTCCTCCAGGCGTTCCGCGACAAGCCGCCGATGGACGCGCTCCTCTCGGCGATCCCGGTGCGCGTCGTGCTGGAGCCGCGGCTGGGCCTGATCGGCGCCGCCGCGACCGCCTACCGGACGACGATGGAGACGAGCCGCTCGTTCTGAAAGATGAGGACGCGGCGGGCCCGGCGATAAGTCCAGCGGACCTGCTCGACCCCCTCGACCGTTTCGTACTCGCGCGAATCGGGATTGTCGAGCAGCTCGAGAACCTCGCGCGACGTCATTCCCTTCGCGCAGGTTTCCCACCGGCAGTATCGCTCTGCTCGCTGATCGCCACCGAGGCGTCGCCGACGACCCGATTGCGCTCCGAGCTCTTGACCGCGGCGCGCGAGCCCATCAAGCGGGTCCGTGATCGAGTCGATGAAGCCGGAGATCGTGGGGCGGTCCTTGTAGATCCAGTACGCCACGCCCACGACCACGGCGAGGAGGAGGAGCTTTCGGAGCTGCCGGCCGCTCATGGAGGAGATTGTACGACCCGCCCCGCTTTCGTGGCGTCGAGCTCCCGGCGGGCGCGGTTGGCTCGCTCGACGAGCTCGGCGAGCTTGGCGCGGCCGCGCTCGATCTCGGAAGCGCGGACCGGCCAGGCGACCTCGAAGGCCGAGAACACCGCGTCCTCGAGCGAGGGCTCGCCCTCCTCGGCGCCGCGGGTCCACTCCTCGCGCAGCATGGCCCGCCGGGCGTACCGCAGGGCCTCGAGGCTGGCGCTGTCGGTGGTCCGAGCAGGCGGCAACGCAGCGTCACGGTCGACTCCGCGAGCCGCGGAGCCGTCGACGCCGGCCGAAAAGTCCGCGGGCTCGGTCGTTTCCTCGATCTCCGAGAAACCGATGCGCGTGCTCATGCCCCGAGAAATTAGCGAACGGCGTGCCGGATCGCCGCGGACCGCGCAAGTCGCTCGAAACACGGAGCCCCGGGGTGGCCGCGGGAGCCGCAGCCGACGGGGCGTCCGGCCGAAAGTGTTACCGAGGGTAACGGGCTCGGCCGGCCCGAATCTCCTCCAGGGCGCGGTTGGCGCGCTCGACGAGCTCCTGCGAGCTTCTGCCGGCACCACGCGCCCTGGGAGGCCAGGGCGAACCAGCGGATCTCCGAGCCCGAGAGCGTCGGGTCCTCCATCGAAGGCTCGTCCCAGTCGAGCCCGCGCGTGCGCTCCTCCCGGATCATCGCGCGGCGGGCGTAGCGGAGAGCCTCGAGCTCGTCGGCGCCGCGAACGTGAGCTCGAAGCGCAGCGTCACGCGCCGCGACGGATCGAAACGGAGCGCCAGCGAGTCGCGCGGCTCACCGGTCCCGGCAGGGGACCGGCGTCGTCTCGCGGAGGACGATGGGATCGCCGGAGTCGGCGATGCCTTCATTTTAGCAGGTCGACCCGGTAGAGAGCGGCATCGCCGTTCGACGACGACGCGCTCGCACCGCGCCGGAAAGCGGCGACGAGGGCCTCGGGAAGGCGGACGCGGTCGGCTCGCACCACGACCGCGGTGATGCCGAGCTCGTCGAAAGCCCGCGCCTCCAGGCCGCGGGATCCGGACCCCCAGCCGGCGACCGGAAGAAACTCCGCCCTCCAGACGAGCCGGCCGGACAGTGGAAGCGGTCGTTCTCGCCGAGAAAGAGCACTCGATCCGACGGGTCGAGGCGCGCGTTCAACCCGAGCGACGGCAGCTGCGCCGCGAGGACTTCCTGCCGCGACATCCGGCCGAAGGCCGCCTTCCACTCGAGACCGCTCGAGCCGAGCTGGACCGGAAAGGCCGCGGCGGCCGCGAGCAGGGCGAGGCCGGCCGCCGACCCGGCCCTCCCGCGAAGCGTCCCGTCAGGCGGCGCAGGCCTCCGGCCGTGAAGACGGCGTACATCGGGAAGACCGGGAAGAGGAACCGGATCGACGGCATGTAGAGGAAGCGACCACGGGATCAGGAACGGGAGAGACACGGCGAGAAACAGCCCGAACCGTTTCGCGCTCCAGCCGGCGAGTCCGGCCGCGACGAGCAGCACCAGGATCCCGTTGTATCCGTCGCCGTTGGCTTCGAATCGGCTGGAGTGAAACACGAGATCCCACGGAAGCCGCGCGAAGGCGGCGACGCGCTCTGCCGGGGGGCTTCTCCGGCCGGGCGGCCCCCGAGGCCGGCGACCGCGTGAAGTAGTGGCCCCGCGCGACGCGCGCGACGAGCTCCCCGGCGAGGTCGGCGTACGGGGCGAGAAACGAGCCGCCGCGGCGCTCGCTCCAGAAGAGCCAGGGCGCCAGCGTCAGCGCCACGCGCAGAGGACGGCGGACGGCGAGGCGCATCGGCCGCGGCCGCGCGCGCCAGGCGAGGGCCAGCAGGGCGGGAGCGGCGAAGAGGGCGAAGACCTTCGTCGCGACCGCCGCCCCGAACAGGAAGCCGGCGACGCGCATCCGGCCGCGGTCGCGCGCGGGCGCCGCGACCTGCGCCGCGGCGGCCGTCGCCAGCAGCGCGGCGGGCCAGTCGACGTAGGCCGACTTCAACTGGAGCATCGCGGTCGGGAACGCGGTCGAGAGCCAGCACGACGAGCGGCGCCGCGCCGCCAGCGCCGACGCGGCGCGCGAGCGAGAGCGCCGCGCCGAAGACGCCGAGCCCGGCCGCGTACTGCAGAAAGGGCACGATTCGCTCGTCGCCGAAGAAGAAACGCGAGGGCGAGGTACGCGTCGTGGACGCGCCACAGCAACGACTGGGGATGGAGGTCCGGCAGCGCGCGCACCCGTCCCGCGCGCGCGATGTCGCGGGCCTCGGGCAGGTGATAGGCGAGCGCGTCCCACGAGACGTCCGGCGCCTGAACGCCCGCCCACACCGCGAGCAGCGACGAGCACGGCGAAGGCGAGCCACGCCGCCTCGAGGCGCGCCGGCGCGTCGCCGCGCGGCAGACGCACCGCGTCGCGCACGAGTCGGGCGAGAGTCCGCGAGACGGCGGCGGCGCACCACGAGGACCGCGGCCAGACGAGAGCCGCGAGGGAGCCGCGCCCGAGCCACCCCGCTTCGCCGAGCAGCAGCACCGCGGTTCCGATGCGCCGCGAGACCGGCGGCGAGCGCGGAGGAGATGTCTCCGCGCTCCGCCTCCGCGCCCCGGAGCAGCCGGAAGACCGCGTCGCCGGACGACGAGCGTCGCCGCGAGAATCGCGGCCGCGGTCAGGGCCGCGGCGAGGTTGCCGGACAACACGACCATCGACAGCGCCACGGCCGCGAGCGCGGTCAGGGTCGCGCGCGGGCGCCGGACGATTCCGAGCCACGCGAGCAGCGAACGCCGCGGCGGCGAGCGCGGCGGCGGCGGCGAGCAGCGGCGGGCGAATGCCGCGACGACAGTTTCTCGGCGTAGGCGCGCGCGAGCGGGCGGCCCGCCAGGCGAGCAGCGCGGCGAGAGCGACGACGAGGGCGGACCCGAGCGTCCGGTTCCCGCGCTGTTGCAAACCCGCCTCCATGGCCCGGGTCAACATATACCGTCGCTCCGCGAGGCTCCTCCCTTCGGGAGACTCCTCGCGCTGCGAACTGATGTTGCCGGGTGGCGAAAAGCCGGAACGGGGGGTGATTCAATGGCGGCGTGACCGTGGAGGATCGGAGTCTCGAGCTCTCCGGCGACGCGCTGCGGCAGGCTGATCGACGAGGCGGCCGCGCGGATCGTCGCGCACGTCGAATCGCTCCCGGCCCAGCCGTCGGCCGACGTCGCCGGCGGCGCGGCCCTCGCGCGCGTCGCTCGCCGAGGGGCTTCCCGAGACGGGCAACGCCGGCCGCGGAGCTGCTCGACCTGCTCTTCGACCGCGTGATCCCGAAGAGCTTCAACACCGCCGGCCCGGGCTACCTCGCCTACATCCCCGGGGGCGGGCTGCCCCAGTCCGCCGTCGCCGACCTCGTCGCGGACGCGACGAACCGGTACGTCGGCGTCTTCGCCGCCGCGCCGGGACTCGCGCAGCTCGAGTCGAACGTCGTGCGCTGGTTCTGCGACCTCGCGGGGCTCCCGCGCGAGTCCCGCGGCATCCTGACCAGCGGCGGCTCGCTCGCGACCTTCTCCGCGGTCGTCGCGGCGCGGCGGGACCGCCTGCCCGAGGACTTCCTCGTCCGGCACGATCTACGTCTCGGACCAGGCGCACCACGCGATCCGAAAGGCGGCGATCCTCGCGGGATTCCCCGCAGCGCCGCGTCCGCGAGATCGAGACCGACGCGCATTTCCGGATCCGCCTCGACGCGCTCGCCGACGCGCGTCGCCGCCGACCGCGCGCGGGCCTCTCGCCCTTTCTCGTCGTCGGCAACGCCGGAACCACGAACACGGGCGCCGTCGACGATCTGCCGGCGCTCGCGGAGCTCGCGCGCGCGCGAGCGGCTCTGGTTCCACGTCGACGCCGCCTACGGCGGCTTCTTCCTGCTGACGGAAGACGGCCGGCGCCGGCTCGCCGGGATCGAGCGCGCCGACTCGATCGTGCTCGATCCCGCACAAGGGGCTCTTCCTGCCCTACGGCACGGGCGCCCTGCTCGTCCGCGACGGCGAGACGTTGAAGCGCGCCCACGCGCTGTCGGCCGACTACATGCCCTCGATGCAGGAGGACGCGGACCTGACCGACTTCAACCTGCTCTCGCCGGAGCTCTCGCGGGATTTCCGCGGGCTGCGCGTCTGGCTCCCGCTCAAGATGCACGGCGCCGCGCCCTTCCGCGCGAACCTCGAGGAGAAGCTCGACGCTCGCCCGCTGGGCCTGCGACCGCCTGCGGGAGATCCCGGACGATCGAGATCCTGGCCGAGCCGCAGCTGTCGATCGTCGCGTTCCGGCTGGAGGCGGCCCGGCGCCGCCGAGGAGGAGCTCGACTCGCTCAACCGTCGATCTGCTCGAACGGATCAACGCCCGCCGGCGCGTCTACCTGACCGGCACGAAGCTGAAGGGCCGCTACGCCATTCGCATCTGCGTCCTGTCGTTCCGCACGCATCGCGACCGCATGGAACAGGCGCTCGAGGACATCCGAGCCGCCGTGAACGAGGGAGAGCACGCATGACGCCCGCACCCGTGAAGCCCGCCGTCCCGTTCGCCGCGCTCGAGGCGATCGACGTCCGCGTCGGGACGATCCGGAAGGTCGAGGAAATCCCGAAGTCCGACCGGCTCCTGCGCCTGACGGTCGGCTTCGGCGACCACACGCGCACGATCCTCGCCGGCATGAAGCGCGAGCGGGCGGACCCGACCGAGATCGTCGGCCGGCAGGCGCTCTTCGTCGTCAACCTCGAGCCGCGGAAGATGATGGGCGAAGTCTCCGAGGGCATGCTCTTCGACCTCGGCTACGCCGACGGCGTGGCGCCGGCGCTGGCCGTGCCCGAGCGCCCCGTTCCCGACGGGACGCGGGCGGGGTAGCTGGCCGGCGCGATAGTCTTGCTCGTCGGAAAAGAAATGCGTACGCCGGAGGACCCTGAATGAGAAACCGCACCCTCAAGCTCGCCGCCTGGCTCGCCGCCCTCGCCCTGCCCGCCTTCGCCGCGGATCCGGCCCGGCGTCCCTCGAAGGAGTACACGATCGAGCAGTTCATGGCGACGACGGCGATCCGGGGGGCGGCCTTTTCCTCCGACGGGAAGCGGCTGCTGTTCTCCTCAAACGCCTCCGGGATCTACAACGTCCAATCGCTCGCGACCACCGGCGGAGAGCCGGCGGCCCTGACGCATTCGACGACCGACACGACGCTCGCCGTCTCCTACTTTCCGAACGACGACCGGTTCCTCTACACGCGGGACCAGGGCGGCAACGAGCTCAATCACCTCTACGTGCAGACCCCGGCGGGGCAGGAGCGCGACCTGACTCCCGGAGACAAGCTCAAGGCGATGTTCGCCAGGTGGACCCGCGACGGCCGGGCCTTCTACGTCCGCTCGAACGAGCGGGATGCCGCGCTTCTTCGACATCTACCGCTACGACGCGAAGTCCTACGCCCGGACGCTGACCTACAAGGACGAGGTCGGGCTACGACTTCGGCGACATCTCCGAGGACGGGACGTGGCTCGCATTTCAGAAGATCAACACCACGGCCGACAGCGACATCTATCTCTGGAACGCGAGAACGAAGTCGATGACGCTGATCTCGAAGCACGACGGCACGGCCAGCTACGAGCCTGCGGCCTTCGACGTCGACTCGAAGTGGCTCTACTACCTGACCAACGACGGGTCCGAGTTCATGCGCGTGCGGCGGTACGAACTGGCGACCGGCAAGTCCGAGAGACGTCGAAAAGGCCGACTGGGACGTCGCCTGGACCTTCTTCTCGAGAAACGGCAAGTACCGCCTCTCGGCCGTCAACGCCGACGGGCGCAGCGTCCTGAAGGTCTGGGACGGGAAGACCGGGGCGCCCGTGGCGCTGCCGGCCTTTCCGTCAGGCGAGATCTCCTCGGTCCGCGTCTCGCGCGACGAGACCCAGCTCGCGTTCCAGCTCGACTCCGACCTCGGCCCGAACAACCTCTACGTCTACGCCTTCGGCGCGAAGGCGCCGGTCCGCCTGACCGACACGATGTCGAAGGACATCGACCCCGCGGACCTCGTCGACGCCGAGGTCGTGCGGTTCGAGTCGTTCGACGGCATGGAGATCCCCAACATCTATTACAAGCCCAGGCAGGCGAGCCCGGAAGCGAAGGTCCCGGCTCTGGTCTGGGTCCACGGCGGCCCCGGCGGGCAGACGCGCCAGCAGTACAGCCCGTACATCCAGTACCTCGTCAACCACGGCTACGCGGTCCTCGGGATCAACAACCGCGGCAGCTCCGGATACGGCAAGACGTTCTCCACCGCCGACGACCGCAAGCACGGCCGCGAGCCGCTGTGGGACTGCGTCGCGGCGAAGGCGTACCTCCAGAGCCTGCCGTACGTCGACGCGAGCCGCATCGGCATCATCGGCGGCAGCTACGGCGGCTACATGGTCCTCGCGGCGCTGGCGTTTCGACCCGAGCAGTTCGCCGTCGGCGTCGACATCTTCGGCGTCTCGAACTGGCCGCGCACGCTCGAGTCGATCCCGAAGTGGTGGGAGGCGCAGCGCCTCGCGCTCTACCAGGAGATCGGCGACCCGGTCAAGGACGCGGACTTCCTGAAAGCGACCTCGCCCCTCTTCCACGCCGACGAGATCCGCAAGCCGCTGATCGTGGTGCAGGGCGCCAACGACCCGCGCGTCATCCGCAGCGAGTCCGACGACATCGTCGCCGCCGTCAAGAAGAACGGCGTGCCCGTCGAGTACGTCGTCTTCCCCGACGAGGGCCACGGCTTCACCAAGAAGAAGAATCAGATCGAGGGCTGGAGCGCCATCCTGAAGTTCCTCGACCAGCACCTCAAGCGCACGGACGAGAGCTAGCGCTCCTCGCGACGGCTACACGAGCACGCCGGCGGCTCGATGGCGGCTCGACTCCCCGCCGGCGTAGGCCTCCCACGCGCGGGCGAGGCGGTCGACGCCCTCGCGCATGGGGCCGGCCTCGAGCACGAAGGGGATGCGGAGGCGATCGGCGAACGCGCCCTCGGGAGAGGCGAGCGTCCCCGGCACGACGGCGACGCCGTGACGCATCGCCACCTGCGCGAACGTGTTCGCGTCGCCGCGCGGCAACTTGACCCACAGCGAGAGGCCGCCGGCGGGCGGCGTCCACGTCCAGCCGGGCAGCTGGCGGGCGAGAAGCTTCGTGAGCCGGTCGAGCCGCTCCCGCATCTCCCGGCGCCGGACCGCCCGGACGCGCTCGGCCTCGGCGAGCAGGCGCACCGCGACGAGCTGTCCGATGAGCGAGCCGCCGAGGTCGGCCATGATCTTCAGCCGCGTCATTCGCAGGAGAATCTCCTCGGACGCCCGGATCCAGCCGATGCGCAGCCCGCCCCAGAAGAGCTTCGACAGCGACCCGACCGTCAGCACGGGCGCCTCGCGGCTCGAAGGCCGCGATCGGCGCCGGCGGCCGGCCCGCGAGCGACAGGTCGGCGAGCGTGTTGTCCTCGACGATCGGCAGCTGCAGCTCGCGCGAGAGGCGCGCCACGGCGCGGCGGCACGGCTCCGGCATCACCGCGCCGGTCGGGTTCTGGTACGTCGGCATGAGGTACACCAGCCGCGGCGAGACGCGCGCGACGGTCTCCCTGAGCCGGGCGATCCACGCCGCGTCGCCCGCCGACCGGCACCGTGATCAGCCGGGCGCCCCGGCCCGAGAAGATGTCGATCGAGCCCAGGTACGTCGGGTCCTCGACGACGACCGCCTCTCCGCGTTCGACGAGCAGCGCCCCGGCAAGACCGATCGCCTGCTGGGCGCCATGCGTGACGAGCACCTGGTCCTCGCTCGTCTCGAGGCCCGGAGGCCGACAGATGCCGGGCGATCGCCTGGCGGAGCGCCGGCAGCCCCATCGGCAGGTACCCGGGTCCGCGGCCGAGGTCCCGCAGCGCCTTCTCGTCGATGCGCGACGCCTCGCGCGCGAGGATGTCCGGCGCGGGCAGGTGCGCGCCGAGGAACTCGATCGTGCCGCCGGGCCCCTCGGTGAAGCTGCGCCAGACCGGGTGCCGCCGGAACGAGCCGGACGGGTCCTCGCGCAGCAGGAGCGCGGGCGGCCGAGCGGCGGCGCCGCGAACGCGCGTCCCGCTGCCCTGACGGCTCTCGATCCAGCGTTCGTTGCGCAACTCGTCGTAGGCCGCGACGACCGTGGTCCGCGACACGGCGAGGCGCGCCGCGAGGACGCGCTCGGAGGGCAGCCGCTCGCCGGCGCGGATCTCGCCCCGCCCGATCGCCGCGCGAATGGCCGCCGCCAGCCGGCGATAGACGGGGCCCGGCCGCCGTCGGTCCAGCGGCCCAGGGCGCCGACGAAGGCCTGGGGCGTCATGCGGGACGCACCGTCCCAGTCCACTTCCGGACGAGGTGGCTATTGATTCTCGACCGCTTCGGGTCCATCTTGATGTCCACTTTGAGAATACACCCGAGATGGACTTGAAAAGTGGACCGGCTGGACCAGACTCGCCCGCAGGAGGTCTCCGATGGCCCTTCCGCGCCACGCTTTCTTCCGCGGCCGCATCGTTCCGTACGCCGAGGCCAAGGTCGGCGTCCTGACCCACGCGCTCAACTACGGCACGGGCTGCTTCGCCGGGATCCGCGGTACTGGAACGCGGAGGAGCAGGAGCTCTTCGTCTTCCGTCCCCACGATCACTTCCGGCGCTTCCTCGAGTCCGCGAAGCTCCTCGACATGACGCTGCCCTACACGGCCGCCGACCTGACCGAGGCCGCTCGTCTCCCTGATGCGCGCCGAGCTCCTGCGCGAGGACTGCTACGTGCGGCCGCTCGCGTTCTACGGCGACGAGACGATCGGCGTCCGCCTCCACAACCTGACGCCGGAGGTCTCGATCGTCGCGATGCCGTACGGCCGCTACATGGAGAACGAAGAAGGGCGTCCACGCCACGATCTCCTCCTGGCGGCGGGTGGACGACAACATGATCCCGGCGCGCGGCAAGATCACCGGCTCCTACGTCAACTCCGCCTTCGCCAAGACCGACGCGCAGCGCGCCGGGTTCGACGAAGCGATCGTGCTGAACCACGACGGCCACGTGGCCGAGGGCTCGGCCGAGAACTTCTTCCTGGTCCGCAACGGCGCGCTGCTGACCCCGCCCGTGACCGACAACGTCCTCGAGGGCATCACGCGGCGCACGATCCTCGAGCTCGTGCGCGACGTGCTCGGCGTTCCCGTCGTCGAGCGCTCGATCGACCGCACCGAGATTCCGCTCGCCGACGAAGCGTTCTTCTGCGGCACGGGCGTCCAGATCGCCGCGATCACGCGCGTCGATCACCGGCCGATCGGGTCCGGGCGCATGGGGCCGATCGTGGCGCGCGCTGCGCGAGCTCTACTTCGACGTCGTGCGCGGAAAGCGCGCCGAAGTATCGCGGCTGGTGCCACGCGGTCTACGCCGACGCGACACCGATCCCGGCGCGCGACCGACGCGCCGTTCCGCGGGCTCGCCCGGGTAGACCTCGGAGGAGGACAGCCCCCGAAAATTTGGGGTTGCCCTGCGTACAGGAATCCGTTACCCTCCAAAACGGTGACGGTTCATCGCTCTTCCACGGTCGGTCTCTATTGGTGCCATCCGCTGGTCCTGCCGGAGTTCGAAAGGCTCATCTCGGACGCCGGCCTGCGCCTGACCGCCCGGCGCCTGGAGGCCAACCGGATCCCGGACTTCGAGAACCTCTCGGTCCCGCGGGCCTCCGTCTACGTGGTCGAGGCGCATCCCCAGCTGCCCGTGACCGAGGCCGTCGTGACCGGCATCCACGCGCGCCAACCCGCCGCCCGGGTCCTCGTGCTCGGCGAGCGTTTCGCCGACCACACGGCGTTCGCTCTCCTGCGCCTCGGCGTCAAAGGGCATGCTCACCTACGAGGAAGCCGGCCGCTCCCTGACGGCCGCCCTGCAGACCGTCTCGGACGGGGGACTCTGGGTCGGCCGCGCGCTCCTGTCGCGCTTCGTCGACTCGGCCCTCTGCACCGTGCCGTTGCGGGTCTATGCGACCGGGTTCGAGGGGTTGACCCGCCGGGAGCGGCAGGTCCTCGAAGCCGTGCTCGACAACCTCTCCAACAAGGAGATCGCCCGGCGGCTCCACATGTCGGAGCGGACGGCGAAGTTCCACGTTTCCAACCTCCTGGTCAAGCACGGCGTGCGCCGCCGGGCGGACCTGCTGTTCTGCGCCCTGAAGAACGGCGCTTCCCGCCGCGCGGAAGCCGAAGCCGCCGCCGCCCACCCCGCCGTGGCCGGCGCCGCCTGACGCTCCCGGTACTCTCCCGATAAACCCCCCGCCCCGTTCCCCGTAAGGACCTCCAAGGACACCCGTAAGGAGGAGGTCAAATGAAGAGCCGTTTCTTTTCTTTCGCGCTGGCGGGGCTTCTCGCCACCGCCGGGGCGGCGGTCGCGCAGCTTCCACCCCTGAACCTGCCGCAGGCCAGTCCCGCGGCCACCGTCAGCCAGGTCGTGGGCCTGACCGACATCACCATCGACTACCACCGGCCCGCGGTCGCCAAGCGCAAGGTCTGGGGGGACCTCGTTCCCTACGGCCAGACCTGGCGCGCCGGCGCGAACGAGAACACGACGATCGCGTTCTCCTCCGCCGTGACCGTCGGCGGCCGGAAGATGCCCGGCCGGAACGTACGGCCTGCACATGCTGCCGACCGAGAAGGACTGGACGGTGATGCTGTCGAACGCGTCGACGGCGTGGGGCAGCTTCACCTACGACGAGAAGGAGGACGTGGTCCGCTTCTCAGCGACGCCGAAGCCGGCCGACTTCGAGGAGCGCCTCGAGTACCGCTTCGAGAACCCGACCGAAACCTCGGTCGACGTCGTCATGCAGTGGGAGAAGCTCGCAGTCTCGTTCCCCCTCACGGTGGACACGAACGCGGTCGTCATGGACAGCCTCGAGAAGCAGCTCCGCGGGCTGCCGCGCTTCGGCTGGCAGGCCTGGAACCAGGCGGCGCAGTGGGCGCTGCAGCACGACACCAACCTCGACCAGGCGCTGAGCTGGGCGGACCATTCGATCACGACGCAGACGACCTTCGCGAACCTTCGGACCAAGGCCGCGATCCTCGAAAAGAAGGGCGACACGAAAGCGGCCGAGGATCTGCGCGCGCAGGCGATGAAGATCGCCACCGAGGCCGACATCAACCTGCTCGGCTACCAGCTCCTCGGCCAGAAGAAGACCGACGAGGCCATCGCGATCTTCCGGAAGAACATCAAGGACCATCCCGCCTCCTGGAACACCTACGACAGCCTCGCCGAGGCGCTCGCGGCCAAGGGCGACACGAAGGCCGCCATCGAGAACTACAACAAGGCCCTGACCCTGACGGCCGACCCGGTCCAGAAGAAGCGGATCCAGGACATCCTGGCCAAGATGAAGGCGTAGCGTCCAAAAAACTCGCGTAACTTCCCGGGGGCGGACGCGTAGACGGAGGCATGAGACTTCGCCACGCGTCTGCCCTCGCGGTTTTCTTCTGCCTGGTCGCGGCCCTGCGCGCCGACGGCCCGACCCCCCCCGACACGCCCCAGGGCCGGCGCGTCCAGGCGCTGCTGAAGGCGCTGGAGGCGGGAACCCCGGAAGCGATCCGCGGCTTCGTCGCCGGGAACTTCTCCGCCGGCGCGCTGAAGGAAACACCCCTCGACCAGCGGGTGCAGCGCTTCTCGGGCATCGCTCAGCAGGTCGGGCCGCTCGAGTTCCGGAAGATGCTCGAGGCCGGCCCCGGCGAGGCGTCCTTCCTCGCACGGTCGAAGAGAAACGGTGAATGGCTCGAGGTCGGCATGATGCTCGACCCCGCCGAGGATCACGGCATCCGGGGCGTGCGCTTCGAGCAGGTCGACGGCCCCGACGTCGTCCGCGAGAGCCGCAAAGGCTCGGACGCGGAGGCGGCCGCGGCCGCCGACGCGCACCTCCGCAAGCTCGCCGGGGCCGGCGAGTTCTCGGGCGTCGTCCTGATGGCCAAGAACGGAACGCCGTTCTTCCACAACGCGTACGGGATGGCCGACCGGTCGTTCGCGGTCCCGAACCGGGAGGACACGAAGTTCAACCTCGGCTCGATCAACAAGACGTTCACGCAGACCGCGATCGCGCAGCTCGCCGAGAAGGGCAAGCTGTCGCTCTCGGACACGATCCGCAAGCACCTGCCCGACACCACTCTGCCGGCGGCGGACCGGATCACGATCCAGCAGCTCATCACGATGTCCTCGGGTCTCGGCGACTTCTTCGGCGAGAAGTTCGACGCAACGCCTAAGGCGCGGATCCGCACGCTCCAGGACTATCTGGGCATCTTCGCGTCGGATCCGCTCCTCTTCGAGCCGGGCACGAGCCGGCGGTACTCGAACGCCGGCTACGTCGTGCTCGGCCTCATCATCGAGAAGGTCTCCGGCAGGAGCTACTACGACTACGTCCGCGAGAACATCTACGGGCCCGCCGGCATGACGAGCTCGGACTCCTTCATGCAGGACGCCGTCGTCCCGAATCGCGCGATCGGCTACGTGTCCGGGGACGAGAACGGCAAGCCGCTGCCCGAGACGCGGGCCAACGTCTACGAGCTGCCGGCGCGAGGGAGCTCCGCGGGGGGCGGCTACTCGACGGCCGCGGACATGCTGCGCTTCGACATGGCGATGCGGGGCGGCAGGCTCCTCTCGCCCGCGTGGACCGCCTGGTACTACTCCAACCAGGCGCAGCCGCCCGCCGGGCCTCCGGCGAAGCTCGAGGGGGGCAAGGGCATCGCCGGCGGAGCGCCCGGCGTCAACGCCACCCTCGAGATGGACCTCGACACCGGTTACACCGTGGTGGTGCTCTCGAATCTCGATCCGCCGTCGGCGGAGGCGGTCGGGAAGACCCTCCGCCAGTGGCTGGGGCTGAACTGACGCGTCAGACCTCGAGGGCCGGCGCCACCCAGAGGTAGACGCCGTAGGAAACGAGGCCGGCGGAGACGACGGCGAGAAACGCCGGGCCGAACGCGGTTTGGGCGAGGGCGTCGAGCGTGCCCCCGAAAGTGCGGGCCATCCTCGGGTCGAGGTCTTCGGCGGCCCGGATGAGAAAGGCACCGAGCGCGGCGAGGGTGACGCCGCGCGCGACGAGGCCGAATCGCGATACCGCGGCGAGCGCCGGGCGGATCGGCCGCGGGAGGCGGCCGCCGCGCAGCGGCGACTTGCGGCGAAGCCCCCGGAGGATCTCCCAGAGGCCGCCCGCGACGATGCCGGCCCCGATCGCCTCGAGGACGAAGGCGCCCCAGGATTCCGAGAGGAGCCAGGAGACGCCCTCGCGCTCGAGCGCGGCGCCGCCCGTGGAGCGGCCGGCATGGACCATGAGGCGCGTCGCGGTCACGGCGAGCGCGGCGTATCCCAGCGCATTGCAGGCGAGGCCGATCCGCAGGATCGCGCCGCCGGGACCGCGGACCGCACGGGTCGCGTGGGCCAGGGCGATCCCGGCCAACCCGGCCACGACCGCGCCGAGGACCCACCCGCCGTGCGGCCGGTCGAGCAGGAAGCGCAGCGCTCCCGGGACCCCGTTGACCGGGTCGCGGGCGCCGGCCAGCGCCACCCGCGCCGACACGATGCCCATGGCGACGTAGATCGCCCCGATCGACAGGAACCCCGCCCGCACCAGCACCGCCCGCACGCGGGCCATCTGTAACACGCCGCGCCGCGGGTCTGGAAGGGTGCGGTAGACTTCCGCGTTTTGACCGTTCGACTCGAAGCCGAAGTCAGAAAGGACGTAATGCGATGAAGCGGACCTCCTCGTTTCTCCCCGCGGCGCTGGCCGCCGCGCTCGCCGTCGCGCCCGCCGTGGCCGACGACGTGAAACCCACTCCCGCCCCCGGCGCGGAGAAGAAAGAGTCCAAGATGAGAGCGACCCCGAGCGGCCTGCAGTACGAGGACATCAAGGAAGGCACGGGCGCCTCGCCCAAGACCGGCCAGACATGCGTCATGGACTACACCGGCTGGCTCTGGGAGAACGGCGCCAAGGGCAAGAAGTTCGACAGCTCCGTCGATCGCGGAACGCCGTTCGAGTTTCCGCTCGGACAGGGCCGCGTGATCAAGGGCTGGGACGAGGGCGTCGCGACCATGAAGGTCGGCGGCAAGCGGCTGCTCCTGATCCCGCCGCAGCTCGGGTACGGGTCGCGCGGCGCCGGCGGCGTCATTCCGCCCAACGCAACGCTGATCTTCGAGGTCGAGCTCATCGCGGTCAAGTAGCCCCGACCCTGGACAATCAGGCGGAGGCGCACCCGGCGCTTCCGCCTTTTTTTGTCACCGGTTCGGCTGGCCAGCCCCTGTCCGACCGGCCACCGGGCCTTTGATTTCAAGCGCTTAAGTCCCTGGGAAGCTCTCCCCGACCGACGGCACGGAAGCTGCTAAACTTCTGAATCCAAAGAGGACGATGGCATTGATCCCTGTTGCGGGTAGCCGGCGTGAGCCTTCTTCGACGCCCGGAGCATCCGGCGCGGAGGCCAGGTCATGACGACTCCGGCCCCTTTCCTCTCGCGCCACCTCGGCGACTACCTCCTCGTCGCCCAGCTCTCCGAGGACTCGCTCGGCACCGTTTTCCGCGCGCTCTACGCGGCCGACGAGCGGCGTTTCGTGAGGCTTCGCCTCCTCCAGTCCCCCGAGCTCTCGCGCGAGTCGATCGATCGCGCGGTCCGGGAGAACGCCCTGCGCGGCGCCATGGTCCACGATGCGATCGTCCCGCGCGCCCAGCTCGATGAGGTCGATGGGATCCCGTTCCTGACGTGGGACGAGACGGCGGGATGGACGCTCGACACCATGCTCGCGCGGGTGCGGGCGTTCGGGATCCGCATCCCGGCGGAATACGCGCTTCTCATCGTCGAACGCATCGCGGCCGCGCTTGAGCACGCGCACCAGACCCTGATCGACGGAAGGCCGGCGGACCACGGGCTCCTGTGGCCCGGCTTCGTCTCGATCTCGCACGACGCGGCGGTGCGCGTCGGCGGCTTCGGCGTCGCCGACGGCGTGCTGCCGGCGATGCAGTCCGCGCGCCTGACGGCGGAGATCGGGCCGTACCTCGCGCCCGAGGTCCGCAACGGAGGGCCGGTCGGCGCCAGCTCCGACGTCTACTCGCTCGGCGCGATCCTGATCGAGCTGCTGACCGGACGCCGGCCCTCGCTCGACACGCCGTCGGCCGAGCTTCGCGCCGGCGACCCGCGCTCCGAGGAGCTCGAGGCGTTCCTCAAAAAGTGCCTCGCCCCGGCCGGGACCCGATTCGAGTCGGCGGTCGAGGCCCACCGGGCCCTGCAGCAGATGGTCACCGGCAATCCGTTCTCGCTCTACACCGCGAACCTCTCGCTCTTTCTCTACAAGCTCCTCAATCCGGAGAGTCAGTGCGTCGCGCCTTCCTCGGACTGGGAGTCGACCAACCCCGTCGTCGTTCACGGACCGACGCTGCCGGAACCCGCGGAGATCCCTCCGCCGCTGCCGCCGCCCGGCACGCCGCGCCGCCGCCGTGGCGACCTGCCTGCGGAGGAAGTTCCGGAGAGGGACTTCGAAGCGGCGCCGCCTCTCGCCGTCGAGGCATCGCCGACGCCCGCGCCCGTCGCCGAGGCGTCCGGGGAGACCGCGCCTCTTCTGGTCGAACCGGCCGTGGATCTCTCCGAGGCCCGCCGCCGATCGATGCCGCCTCTCCCGGCGTTCGCCCGCGCGTGGGCGCGCCCATTCGCGGCGCTCGCCGCGGCCGCCGGAGTCGCTGTCGGCGCCTTCTTCGTCGCGACCCAGGTCCAGTCGGCCCGCGGCCCCGGCCGACCGAAACCGGCGGTGCTCGAGGCGTCCGTTCCCGCTCCCGTTCCCGCTCCCGCGCCGGCGCCCGCGGTCGTTCCCGAGACCGTCGTACCGGCCGCGGCGCCGGCGATCGCCGCGCCCGTGGTCGTCAAGGCGGCGAATCGACCACCGGCCCGCGCCGCGAAGAAGGTCCGTCCCGAGCTGCGCCAGCCGGCCGAGGACCTGCGTTTGAAAGCCGCGCTCGCACGGATCGCGGCCGACCGTCTGAACGCGCGCGAGACCGCGGGGGAGATCTTCGGCCAGGGCCGCGTGAGCGAGCAGGAAGGGGAGCGTCTCTTCCGCCAGCGCGATTACGACGCCGCTCAGCTCGCCTTCGGTCGAGCCGCGCGCCTCTTCGAGCAGGCGCAGGAGCTGAGTTGGCAGGAGCGGGTCCGCCGCGCGGACCTGGCGCAGGTCAACTCGCTCCCGGGCGAACCCTCGGCGCGGTAGGATTGCCGGCCTGTGACGAAACACAGGCTCGAGCCCGCGCGACTCAAACCGGGCGTCCTCCCCGCCGACCTTCCCGGGCCCCGACCCTCCGACACGCCCGCGGCGGAAGCGCCGCGCGTGCTCCGCGGGAGGGCGCTGATCTTCTGGGACCCGAAGACGCCGGGCCGCAAGCTCGACGCGATCGACACCGACCAGATCACGCCGGCCGCCGACTGCGTCTCCGAGAGCCTCGAGACGCTCGACGAGCGCTGGAAGGCCGGGCTCGTTCCGCTACCTCATGCCGGACTTCCGCGCAGCGCGTCCACCGCGGCGAGACCTTCCTCGTCGCGGGCGACCGCTTCGCGATCGGCTCCTCGCGCGAGATGAGCCCGGCGGGCCTGAAGGGCGTCGCCGAGGAGGAGGGCCTCGAGCTCGTCGTCGTCTGCGGCGACAACATGGGCGACATCTTCCGGCGCAACGCGCTTCAACCTCGGGCTGCACGTCGTGCAGTGCCGCCGAGGCGGTCGAGGACGCGCAGGACGGCGACGAGCTTCGCCTTCGACCCGGCCACGCGACGCGCTGTCGAACGAGACGCGGGGCAAGACCTACGACGCCGGTGCCGCTGTCGCCGAAGGAAGAGGAGATCCGCGTCGAGCGGCGGCATCTTCGCCGTCGGCCGCCGCGAGTTCCGCGACGTCGGTGCGCGCGCGGCCCGAGGTCCGCGTTTCCCGGACCCCGAGCTCGCGCGGACGCATGACGACGACCGAGCAGATCGTCTGGGCGCACCGCGTGGACAAGGACGCCGAGGTGCGCGCCGGGCGCGACGCTGCGCGTCTACGCGGACCTGCTGCCGGCCTCGGACGGCACGGCGCCCTTCGCGATCCACACGTTCAACCAGATCACCGGCGGACGCACGATCTAGCCGCGCCAGGCCGCGATCGCGAACGACCACTTCGTCTTCACCGGCCGGCGCGGACGACGCGCGGCAGACGGCGATCGGCGCGGCGTTCGCGCGGCTCGCACGGCCTCGAGAAGCCCGTACTACGCGACGCCGGGCGACGGCATCTTCCACTTCTACTTCCCCGAGCAGGGCCTCGTGATGCCGGGGCAGTTCATCCCGGGCGCCGACTCGCACAGCCGCGCGTACGGCGCGTACGGCGCCGTCGGCATCGGCGTCGGCTCGACGACGCTCGGCTTCGGCTGGTCGACCGGCTACATCTACTTCACGCTCGCCCGGCAGCGCCGCGTCGTCTTCCGCGGCACGCTCCAGCCCTGGGTGAACGGGCAAGGACATCGTGCTCGAGCTGCTGCGGCGCTGGGGCGCGAAGCAGTCGCAGGGCATGTCGGTCGAGTTCGTGGACGCCGACCGGCAGCTCCCGATCGCCGTACCGCAACACGATCGCCAACATGATGGCCGAGGCCGAGGCGCAGAACGGCATCTTCGCGCCAGGACGAGATCACCGACGCGTGGTATCGCGCGAAGGGGATCGCCGAGCTCCCCTACCCGCGCGTCGCGCCCGGCGCGGACGCGCGCTACGAGATCGACGAGACCCTCGACTCTCGGCGACGTCCAGCCGATGATCGCCAAGCCGTTCAGTCCCGGCAACGCGTTCCCGGCCGACGAGGTCGCGCGCGAGCGGATCACGTTCGACAAGGCGATGATCGGCTCCTGCACCAACGGCAGCTACGACGATCTGCTCTCGGCCGCGCTCGTGCTGCGCGCCGGCGCGGGCGCAGGGCTTCAAGAAGGTCGTCGCGCGCGTTCGCGATCTTCCCGGGCTCGGGCGGCGTCGGGCGGCAGATCGAGAGGCCGGACCCGCGCCTCGTCGGGCGAGTCGATCGCGGAGGTCTTCCGCTCGGTCGGCGGCGAGATCCGCCAGTCCTGGTGCGGCCCGTGCTTCGGCCAGGGGCCGGATGCGCTCGCGCCCGGCCAGCGCGCGATCACGTCGTTCAACCGGAACTGGCAGAACCGCATGGGCGTCGGCGGCGAGGGTTACCTCGCGAGCCCGTCGGTCGTCGCGGCCTCGGCGCTCGCGGGCTACATGGCGCCGCCCTCCGAGCTCGGTCTCGACTGGAACGCCGAGACCTTCGGGGTCTGACGGGCTCGCGGGGCGGCGCCTTCTCGCGACAATGAGTAGGTCGAGGACCGTGCGCCCGGGCACCGGGCACGCCCTGACCACCCTCTTCGACTCGGGAATCAGGGACCTCCGACCAGCGGCGCGTAGAGGCCGCGCAGCTCCCGCTTCCACCACGCGCCGGAGCGCCCGCGCTCCTCGGCGTCGGTGAATCGGTAGTCGTAGGCGACGGCCCGAACGTACCGCGGCGGACGGTCCGGGAAGGGGTTCGACGCGAGAAGCGCGAGGACCTCCGGTGAGCCCTCGAGGAGGCGGCCCATGAACCGCATCAGCCAGGGATTCGCGCGGTAGTCGCCGAGCGCGGCGAACCACATCTGCCAGTCGAGGCGCGGCTGGTGCGGCGCGACGAACGCGGGCCGTCGGAGGGGATCGCCCGGCTTCCAGCGGAACTCGTAGGCGCGCCAGCTCGCGCCGTCGTCGCTGCCCTCGATCCGGATCTCCGGGCGCTCGGTCGTCATGACGGCGAAGAGGCCGTAGCCGTTCGCGCTCCGCAGGGGGGCGACGGCGCGGTAGACGGCGATGAACGGCGCGGGAATCGACGCGCGCAGTCCGAGCGAGGCCATGAAGGGCACCGCGGACGCAGCGAGGAGGAGGGCCGCGACCGGGACGAGAATCCCGCGCGGCCACCTCCCGCTTCCGGCCGCCGCCGCCGCGCCCGCCCGCCAGCGCCGTCGGGAACGCGTCGTCGTCGATCAGGAGCACGGCCAGCGCGATCGTGAGCAAGTTGAAGAACGCGTAGTTGCCGGTCGCCGCGATGAGCAGCTGCAGCAGGATCGTCATGGCGCAGGCGAATCGGCGAAGGCGCCGCGGGGCGAAGAAGAGAAACGGCACCGCGAGCTCGACGAAGAAGAGGAAGACGCACGAAGCCGTCTGGAGGCCCGCCGGGAGCTGGTGCATGAACCAGGCCGTCCAGGGAGGCAGCGGCTGCGTCTCGTAGTGGACCCGGAGGGCCGTGAGGCCCCGCCACGCCGCGTCGCCGCTGACGAGCTTGACGGCGCCCGAGGAGAGCATCAGGCGAAAGAGCAGCCACACGAGGAGAAAGCGCGCGAGCCGCGCGGGCGCGAGGCCGCCCCGCAGGCGCAGGCGCGACGGCGGGGCGAGGAAGACGGCGAGAAGGCCGGCTTCGGTCAGCAGAATGTCCCACTGGAACTCGAGGAAGACCTGGCCGGCGACCGAGAGCGACAGGTACAGGACCCACGCGGCGAGCGCGCTCCAGGCCGGGGCGAGGCCGGCGACGAGCAGGAGCGACGCCGCGGCGCCGGCTCCGCACTGGAGGTGGAGCGCCCCGTCGCTCGACGAGATCCAGGACAGCGTCGGGAGGACCCAGTAACGCGCGGCGCCGGTCTGCGAGCGCACCCACTCCAGAAACTCCGACACGGGCAGGATGCCGCGCGCGCCGACGAGTCCGTCGATCTGGACCCACAGAGACACGAAAGCGGCCAGGTAACAGAGACCGAGGAATCGCAGGAACAGGGCGCTCGCCGCCGCGTACGTCGGCGCGAGCACGGAGTTGCCCCAGAGGAAGCGTGTGACCGCCGAGGCGGCCGGGCGATGCCGCGCGACGAGGCGGTACGCGAGCTCGAGGAGCGGCGCAAAGCCGGGAACTCGGCGGTAGACGCTGGAGCAGGAAGCCCGAGCCGGGCTCGCGGCCCGAGAGCGCGGCGACGGCCTCCGCGCCTTCGAGCACGGCGCCGTCCGGAAGGACGAGCTGCACGGCGCGCGCGAAGCGCTCCGGCGGAATCTCCGGAAAGCGCGGCGCGACCTCCTGTGAGGGCGCATAGTCCACTTTGGGACCCGTCCGAGCTTTCCAGCGTGCGATCCACAGCCGGCAAAACCCGCAATCGCCGTCGAAAACGGCCAATGGACGCCCGGGAGGGCTCGCGACGCGCAAACCGTTGCCCATCGAAGGCAGTCTAAGACCTCGGACGACCGGGAACGGACTTTGCAGTAGTGTTCCGGCGAGGAGGGAACCCCATGTCTACAGCCCGAAAAGCGGTTCTCGCCGCCGTCGTTGCCGCGCTCGCGGCCACGGTCGCGCACGCGCAGGATTACGACGGCTACGCCAACTACCCCGAATCCGACGACATCCGCCAGACGGTCGCGCGCCTGGCCTACGTCTCGGGCGACGTCTCGTTCGCCCGAGGCGACGATCCCGACCAGTGGCAGCCGGCCAACCCGAACGTCCCGATGACGCTCGGCGACCGGGTCTGGACGGCCGGCGGCCGGCTCGAGCTCCAGGTCCACGGCGGCAGCATCATTCGACTCGCCAACGCGACCGACCTGGCCGCGCTGAACCTGACGGAGGACACCAAGCAGTTCTCCCTCTCCGCGGGCGTCGCGTCTTTCCGGATCCTGCGCCTGGGCGACGACGAGGTCTTCGAGGTCGACACGCCCAACGCCGCGATCACGTTCGAGCGCCCCGGCGACTACCGGATCGACGTTCGCCGGGACGGCGACACACGCCTGCAGGTGTGGCGGGGCCGGGCCATCGTCGCGTCCGGGGGCGGCCAGGTGCCCCTGGGCGAGGGCGACGCCATTCTCATCGAGGGCTACGAGCCTCCGCGCTACGACTGGATCGCGATGTCGGCGCCCGACGGCTGGGACCGCTGGGTCATCGAGCGCGACCGGCGCTACACGAACGTGCGCTCGTACCGGCACGTCTCGGCCGACATCGCGGGGGTCGAGGACCTCGACCGTTACGGCCGCTGGCGCGAGGTGCCCGGCTACGGCTATTGCTGGACGCCTTCCTCGATCACGGCCGGCTGGCGGCCCTATCGCGCCGGCCGCTGGATCTGGCAGGACCCGTGGGGTTGGACCTGGGTCTCGGCGGAACCCTGGGGTTGGGCGCCCTACCACTACGGCCGCTGGATCGTGTGGGGCTCCCGCTGGTACTGGGTTCCGGTGGCGCCGCGCGTTCCCGTCGTCGCCTACAGCCCCGCCCTCGTCGCCTTCGTCGGCGGAGGACCGGGCTTCTCGGTCACGGTCGGGCTCAGCACGGACTACATCGGCTGGTTCCCGCTCGCGCCGCGTGATCCGCTCATCCCCTGGTGGGGGCGGCCCGCGGTCAACGTGAACGTCACGAACATCACTTACGTGAATCGCACGTATGTCACGGTCGTCAACCAGTCGACCTTCGTCTCGAGCCGGGTCGTCACGAACAACTACATCCGCGACAAATCCATCGTCGACCGTGTCGAGCGTGCCCCGGTCGTCCGCGGGACGATCCCGATCGTGCCGACACGCGAATCGATTCGCGTCGCGACGCGCCAGGCGCCCGCGGCGCGCCCGCCGGCAGCCGCCGTCTCTCGCTCGGTCGTCACGCGCATGGCGCCGCCGCCGGCTCCCCCGCGCTTCGACGAGAAGGTCCCCGTCATCCGCGAGAACCGCGGACGGCCCGTCACGGCCTCGGAGGCAAACACCATCGTCACGCGGGAGACCCGCGCGGCTCAGCCGGCGCGCGCCGTGCGCCCGGCCACGGCGGAGTCCGGCCGCATCACCCTCGCCCCGAAGACCGAGAACGCGCGCGCGCCGAAGCCCGAGCCCGTGGCGCCGTCCCGGGGGCGCCCGCTGGCGACGAAGGAGCAGCCGGTGGCCCCCGCCCGCGAGTCGACGGCGCCCACGCGCGGCCGGCCTCAGACGCAGGTGCGGCCCGAGGACCAGCAACGGCCCGAGGACCGGCAGCGGCCCCAGACGCAGGAACGGCCCGAGGACCAGCAACGCCCGCAGACGCAGGAGCGGACGCAGGCACCGGATCGCCGGCCGCCCGAACGGCCAACGGCCCGACCCGCGCAGGCCGCGCCCCGCCCCGGCGTCGAGCCGCGATCGCTCGACGGACCGGCCGTCGAGCGACGCCGCCGCTCAGTCGTCCGAGCGACAGCGTTCCACACAGCGCCCCACCCCGAAGAGCGAGGCCGCGCCCGAGCGGGGTCAGCCGAGATCCGCGGTACCCCGTGAGGCGGAGCAGCCGGCGGCGCGCATTGCGCCGGAGCCGCCGCAATCGAAGCCCGCTGCGGCTGCCGTTTCCCCTGGCCCCGAGCGCGGCCGCGGGCGGCCGACACCCGGGCCGACACGGACCACGACTCCGAAGAAGGAAGACAAGAAGAAGGACGGTCGGTAGACGCCTTCGACCTCCGAATCGACCCGAGAATGCCCGCTCACGCGGGCGTTCTGATTTTATCTCTATACTCATCAATGACTTAGAAGTATAGCCAATCATTGACTTTCTTGTACAGATTCAAATATGCTGCCTCTGTAATGGTCGCCGAGAACCCTTCGATCCTCGAGATCACCAACCGCGAGTACAAGGCCGGCTTCGTCACCGACATCGAGTCGGAGTCGATCCCGCCCGGCCTCTCCGAAGACGTCGTCCGGCTCATCTCGTCGAAGAAGAACGAGCCCGAGTGGCTCCTCGAGTGGCGGCTGAAGGCGTACCGCCACTGGCTCACGATGAAGGAGCCGACCTGGCAGAACGTCCACTACCCGCCGATCGACTACCAGGCCGTCGTCTACTACTCGGCCCCGAAGACGAAGAAGGACGCGCCGAAGTCGCTCGACGAGGTCGATCCGAAGCTGCTCGAGACCTACGAGAAGCTCGGGCATCCCGCTCCGCGAGCGGGCGAAGCTCGCCGGCGTCGCGGTCGACGCCGTCTTCGACTCGGTCTCGGTCGCCACGACCTTCCGGGAGCAGCTCGCGAAGGTCGGCATCATCTTCTGCTCCTTCTCCGAGGCCGTCCGCGAACCATCCCGAGCTCGTGAAGAAGTACCTCGGCACCGTCGTCCCGTACACCGACAACTTCTTCGCGACGCTCAACTCCGCGGTCTTCTCCGACGGCTCCTTCTGCTACATCCCGAAGGGCGTGCGCTGCCCGATGGAGCTCTCGACCTACTTCCGCATCAACGCGGCCAACACGGGCCAGTTCGAGCGGACCCTGATCGTCGCCGAGGAGGGCGTCCTACGTCTGCTACCTCGAGGGCTGCACCGCCCCGATGCGCGACGAGAACCAGCTCCACGCCGCCGTCGTCGAGCTCGTCGCGCTCGACGACGCCGAGATCAAGTACTCGACCGTCCAGAACTGGTATCCCGGCGACAAGGACGGCAAGGGCGGCATCTACAACTTCGTGACCAAGCGCGGCGCCTGCCGCGGCCGCAGGTCGAAGATCTCCTGGACGCAGGTCGAGACCGGCTCCGCGATCACCTGGAAGTACCCGAGCTGCATCCTCCAGGGCGACGACTCGGTCGGCGAGTTCTACTCGGTCGCGGTGACGAACAACCGCCAGCAGGCCGACACCGGCACCAAGATGATCCACATCGGGAAGAACACGAAGTCGACGATCGTCTCCAAGGGCATCTCGGCCGGCCACGGACAGAACACGCTACCGCGGCCTGGTCAAGATCCTCGGCAAGGCCGACGGCGCGCGCAACTACTCGCAGTGCGACTCGCTGCTGATCGGCGACAAGTGCGGCGCGCACACGTTCCCGTACATCGAGGTCAACAACTCGACCGCGCAGATGGAGCACGAGGCCTCGACCTCGAAGATCGGCGAGGACCAGATCTTCTACTTCCAGCAGCGCGGCATCTCGCCGGAGGAGGCCGTCAACATGATCGTCAACGGCTTCTGCAAGGAGGTCTTCAAGGAGCTCCCGATGGAGTTCGCCGTCGAGGCGCAGAAGCTGCTCGGCGTGAGCCTCGAAGGAGCGTCGGTTGACAGGCAGAGTAGGACGGGGCTTGCCCCGCCCGGACGGCCGCGAGGGCCGCCCCTACGACCGGAGAGATGAAAAGCGAAATGACACAGCCACTTCTGGAAATCCGAAACCTCCACGCCTCCGTCGCCGGCAACGAGATCCTGCGCGGCGTCGACCTGACGGTGAACGCGGGCGAGGTCCACGCCATCATGGGGCCCAACGGCTCGGGCAAGACGACGCTCGCGCACGTGCTCGCCGGACGGCCCGGCTACACCGTCACGGAGGGCGAGGTCCTCTACAAGGGCCGGGACCTCCTCGCCATGGCGCCCGAGCTGCGGGCGCGCGAGGGCGTCTTCCTCGCGTTCCAGTACCCGGTCGAGATCCCCGGCGTCTCGAACGTCTACTTCCTGAAGGCCGCCGTCAACGCCATGCGCAAGCACCGCGGCCTGCCCGAGTACGACGCGATGGAGTTCCTCGCGCTCGTCAAGCAGAAGGCGAAGCTCGTCGAGATCGACGAGGACCTCGTCAAGCGCCCGGTCAACGAGGGCTTCTCGGGCGGCGAGAAGAAGCGAAACGAGATCTTCCAGATGGCTCTGCTCGACCCGACCCTCGCGATCCTCGACGAGACGGACTCGGGCCTCGACATCGACGCGCTGCGGATCGTCGCCGGCGGCGTCAACCAGCTCCGCTCGCCCGAGCGCTCGATGATCGTCGTCACGCACTACCAGCGGCTCCTCAACTACATCGTCCCCGACTTCCTCCACGTCCTCGTCGAGGGCAAGATCGCCCGCTCCGGCGGCAAGGAGCTCGCGCTCGAGCTCGAGGAGCGCGGCTACGCGTGGCTCGAGAAGGAGCCGCCGGCCTCGGCCGCGGTGCCGGCGGGCGCGCGCTGAACATGGAAGCGGTCGCCCTCGAGAAGGCCTTCGCGCCCGAGCCTCCCGCGTTCGCCGGCGAGCCGGCGCTGGCTCGAGACGCTCCGCGCGAGCGGGTTCGCGCGCTTCGACGGCGCTCGGCTTTCCGACGGCGAAGGACGAGGCCTGGCGGTACACGGGGCTCCAGCCGATCACGCGAGACGCGCGTGGCGCCGCGCCGAGCGCGCGCCGCGGCGTTCGCCGACGGCCTGCCCGGCAGGGCGTCCGCGTGACGCCGCTCTCGCGACGCGCGCGGGCGCCGAGGCGAGCATCTCGGCCGGCATCGCCGGCTTCGAGAAGAGCGCGTTCGCCGCCCTGAACACCGCGCTCTTCTCGGACGCGCTCGTCGTCGAGATCGCGCCCGGCGCCGTCGTGGCGGAGCCGATCGAGATCGTCTTCGACGCCGGCGCCTCCCCGGCGCCCGAGGCCGTCTATCCGCGCGTCCTCGTGCTCGCCGGCGAGCGCTCCGAGGCCGCGATCGTCGAGACCTACACGGGCGGCGGCCTCACCTTCACCAACGCCGTGACCGAGATCGCGCTCTCCCCCGGAGCGATCCTCGAGCACACCAAGCTCCAGGAGGAGGGCAGCGAGGCGCGCCACGTCCACACGCTCGCGCGTCTCGCAGGCGCCGCGGCAGCCGCTTCACCTCGCACAACGTCGCGCTCGGCGCCGCGCTCGCGCGGACCGAGCTGTCGACGGTGCTCGCGGGCGAGGGCGCCGAGTGCGCGCTCTACGGCCTCTTCGTCGGCCGGGACCGCCAGCACGTGGACAACCACACGGTCATCGACCACGCGACGCCGCACACCGTCAGCCGCGAGCTCTACAAGGGCATCATGGACGGCGCCTCGCGCGGCGTCTTCCACGGGACGATCGTCGTCCGGCCCGACGCGCAGAAGACCGACGCCGTGCAGACCAACAAGAACCTGCTCCTCTCGCGCGAGGCGCTCGTCAACTCGACGCCCGCGCTCGAGATCTTCGCCGACGACGTCAAGTGCAAGCACGGCTCGACGACCGGCCAGCTCGACGCGGCCGCGCTCTTCTACCTGCGCTCGCGCGGCATCGGCGAGGCCGAGGCGAAGGCGCTGCTTGACCTGGGCCTTCGCCTCCGACGTCGTCGGGAGGATCCGGGTGCCCGGGGTGCGGCTGCGCGTCGAGCGCGAGCTCGGCGTGCGCCTGCCGGGCGCCGGGGAGGCCGCATGAGCACCGTCGTGCGCGAAGCCCGACGGAGCTCGGCGTCTACGACGTCGACGACCGTCCGCCGGGACTTCCCGATCCTCGGCACGAAGATCCACGGCAAGCCGCTCGTCTACCTCGACAACGCCGCCTCGGCCCAGAAGCCCTCGGCGGTGATCGAGGCCGAGCGCCGGGTCTACGAGACCTGTTACGCGAACATCCACCGCGGCGTGCACTGGCTCTCGGTCCACGCCACCGACGCCTACGACGCCGCGCGCGAGAAGGCGCGGGCCTTCCTCAACGCCGCCGCCGCCGCACGAGATCATCTTCGTCCGCGGCACGACCGAGGCCATCAACCTCGTCGCCCAGACGCTCGGCCGCGCAGCGCGTCGGCCCCGGCGACGAGATCCTCATCACCGGCCTCGAGCACCACTCGAACATCGTGCCCTGGCAGATGCTGTGCGAGGAGAAGGGCGCGCGGCTCGCCGTCGCCCCGATCGACGACGCGGGCGAGCTCGATCTCGAGGCCTTCGAGAAGCTCCTCTCGCCCGCGCACGAAGATCGTCTCGGTCGCGCACCTCTCCAACGCCCTCGGCACGATCATCCCGGTCCGGCGCGATCGCCGAGCTCGCGCACGCGCGCGGCGCCGTCGTCTTCGTCGACGGCGCGCAGGCGGCGCCGCACCTGCCGGTCGACGTGCGGGCCCTCGACTGCGACTTCTACGCCTTCTCGGGCCACAAGATCTACGGCCCGACCGGCGTCGGCGTGCTCTACGGCAAGACGGAGCTCCTCGAGGCGATGCCGCCGTACCAGGGCGGCGGCGACATGATCCGCTCGCGTCACCTTCGAGAAGACGACCTACAACGAGCTGCCGTACAAGTTCGAGGCCGGCACGCCCAACATCGCCGGCGGCATCGGCCTCGGCGCCGCGCTCGACTACGTCGCGGCGCTCGGCCTGCCGGCGATCGCGGCGCACGAGCGCGACCTGCTGGCCTACGCGACCGACGCGCTCTCCGCGATCCCGGGCCTCCGGATCGTCGGCACGGCGCGGGAGAAGGCCGGCGTCCTCTCCTTCGTGCTCGACGGCGTTCACCCGCACGACATCGGCACCGTCCTCGACCGCGAGGGCATCGCGATCCGCACCGGCCACCACTGCGCGCAGCCGGTCATGGACCGCTTCGGCCTGCCGGCGACGGCGCGCGCCTCGTTCGGCCTCTACAACACGCGCGGCGAGGTCGACGCCCTCGCGCGCGGCGATCCACAAGGTCATCGGGATGTTCCGCTGATGTCGTCCGACCTGCGCGATCTCTACCAGGAGGTCATCCTCGACCACAGCAAGCAGCCGAGGAACTTCCGCGCGCTGGCGGGCGCCAACCGCAAGGCCGAGGGCTACAACCCGCTCTGCGGCGACCGGGAGACGGTCTACCTCACGCTCGACGGCGACCGGGTGCGCGACGTCGCGTTCCAGGGCGCCGGCTGCGCGATCTCGACCGCCTCGGCGTCGATGATGACCGAGAGCGTCAAGGGCAAGACGCGCGCCGAGGCCGAGGCCCTGTTCGAGCGGTTCCACGACCTGATCACGGGCCAGGGCCAGGCCGACGGCGCGGCCGACCTCGGCAAGCTCGCGGTCTTCTCGGGCGTGCGCGAGTACCCGGTGCGCGTCAAGTGCGCCACGCTCCCCTGGCACACGCTGAAGGCCGCGCTCGCGAGCGACGGCGCGACCGATCTCGACCGAGTCCGAGGGCCCGCACAAGGGAAGCGGAGGGGCATGATGCAGATGCGCAAGGAAGCGACCGTTTCGCGCGACGTCGACGCCCGGGAGATCCCGAGCGGGACGCCGATCACGCTGAAGGCCGGGGACCCGGTCATCATCACGCAGTCGCTCGGCGGCAGCTACACGGTCATGACGCCCGTCGGGTTCCTCGCCCGCATCGACGGCAAGGACGCCGACGCGATCGGCGAAACGGTCGCCGCCGTCGACGCTTCGGCCTCGGAGGGCAAGACGCCGGAGGAGCTCGCCTGGGACCAGCTGCGCACCTGCTTCGACCCGGAGATCCCGGTCAACATCGTGGACCTCGGCCTGGTCTACGCGCTCGCGCTCGCGCCGCTGCCGGAAGGCGGCAACCGGATCGACGTCAAGTTCACGCTCACGGCGCCCGGCTGCGGCATGGGCGACGTCCTCCGCGAGGACATCAAGGGCAAGCTCCTGACCGTGCCCGGCATCACAGGACGCCGACGTCCAGGTCGTCTTCGATCCGCCGTGGGGCCTGCAGATGATGTCGGACGCGGCGAAGCTCCAGCTCGGGATGATGTGATCGGAGGCCGACGCCATGAAACTCACGTCGCAGGAAGAGTACGGACTGCGCTGCCTGCTCCGCGTGGGGCGGGGAGGAGAAGGCGCGAGCCTCACGATCCCGGAGCTCTCGCGCGCCGAGGGCATCTCGGAGCCGAACGTCGCCAAGATGATGCGGATCCTCCGGCGCGGCGGCTTCGTGACGTCGACCCGCGGCCAGTCCGGCGGCTACGCGCTCTCGCGCCCGGCCGAGGACATCGTCATCGGCCACGTCCTCGCGGCCCTCGGCGGCCGTCTCTACGAACCGACGTTCTGCGACGGCCACTCCGGTCTCGAGCTTCTCTGCACGCACATGCCCGACTGCTCGATCCGCTCGGTGTGGCGCCGGGTCCAGCAGGCGATCGACCAGGTTCTCGGCAAGATCACGCTGAAGGACCTGCTCCGGAGCGAGCCCGAGATGAACGCCTGGCGCGACGGCTCGATGGCGCTACCGACCTACTCGCCGCAGGCTTAGGACTCCGCGCGCGTCGACCGACGGCGGCTACGCCCCTTCGGGGGCGCGGCCGAGCAGGCGCAGCGCCTCGCGCCACTGCCCGCGCGGCGTGGGCGAGATGCTCCCGGTATTCCTTCCAGTCCTTGCGCCGCTTCTCGGAGACCTCGTTCCAGAGCGCGGCCGCCCGCTCGAGCGAGTTTTGCGCCGAGTCGAGGCGATGCCGGATGGCTTCGGCCAGGTGCGACGGCGCCGACGCGAGCTCCTTCTCCGCGCGGCCCATCGCCGTCTGGAGGCGCGAGCGCTCGATCGCCAGAGCGCGGCGTGCGGCGCAGGCGCCGGGCCAGACCGGACGGCGGCGAGCCCGCGGATCCACCACTTGCTCGGGTCCCACTGGTACCAGCGCAGGCCGTTGCGGAAGTCGGTCGGGAAGCGATGGTGGAAGTTGTGGTACCCCTCGCCGTTGGTCACGAGCGCGATCCACGGGTTGTCCCGCGCCGAGTTCTCCTCGGTGTAGGGACGCGTGCCGTAGAGGTGCGCGATCGAGTTGACGAAGAAGGTCGTGTGGTGAATCACGACGACGCGGAGGAACCCGCCCCACAGCAGGCCGCCGAGCGGATCGCCGAACGCCCAGCCGATCAGCGTCGGGATCCCGAGGCCGCCGCCGATGCCGATCAGGTTGGAGAATCGGTACTGGAGCCGCACCAGCGGGTTCTTCTGCAGGTCCGGAACGTCGTCGAACTTCCGGTCGGCCGGGCTCTTGTAGAAGATCCAGACGATGTGCGCCCACCAGCCGCCCCGCTGGATGTTGTAGGGGTCCCAGTCGTGGTCCACGTAGCGGTGGTGCAGGCGGTGGTCGGAGGCCCAGTTCAGGATCGAGTTCTGCAGCGCCATGGCGCCGAAGAAGAGATAGAAGGCCTGGACGGCCGGGTGACACTCGTAGGTGCGGTGCGCGAAGAGCCGGTGGTAGCCCGCGGTCACCGAGACGCCGATGCAGGCGTAGAGCACGACGAAGAGCGCCGGCTGCCACCAGGCGACCCCGTGCGTCAGGGCCCACGCGGCCGTGCCGACGATGCCGACGATCGGCGACAGGACGAAGAAGGCGATCCGGACCCAGTCTTTCTTACGTTCGTTCACGCCAGCTCGTTTCTCCGCCCGGGCGCGCGCCCGCGCCCCAGGACTTCCATGGCCTCTTCGGTCACATCCACCACGATCTCCGCGGTCGGCTTCTTCTGCAGCGTCTCGATCAAGCCGAAGATCTCGGGCGCCCGGGCGCCGAGGTCCTCCAGCAGGACCGCGAGGTCGCCGTCGCCGTACAGGTAGCGGACGTCGAGCGTGCCCTCGTCCCGGCCGGAGTCCCGGCCCACGAAGGTCGCCTTGAATTCGTAGGGCGTCCGACCCGCCGCCTGGACTCGGATCTTCCAATCCTTGTTCATCGAGAAACTCCCCGGCCGAAGACGGCCGTGCCGCGCCCCGACTCAGTAACGGTTTCTCCCGCCGCCGCCGCCGCCCCGGCCGCCGCCGCCGCCCTCGCTCTTGGGGCGCGCGAGCGAGACCGTCAGCGCCCGTCCGGACACTTCCTTGCCGTTCAGGCCGGCGATGGCCGCCTGGCCCTCTGCGTCGTTGGCGAACTCGACGAAGCCGAAGCCCTTCGAGCGCCCGGTGTCGCGGTCGGTGATGACCGCCACCGACTCCACGGCGCCGTAGGCCGAGAACATCTCGCGCAGGTCGTTCTCGCCGGCGTTGTAGGAAAGATTGCCCACGTACAGCTTCATCATTGTGCCCTTTCGAATGCTCCGAACCCTCGGCGACGTTCGGACGGGAGGGCCCGCCGAGGCGCCCTCACGCCTTCTCGCTTCGACCGTTCGGATTCGCGGCAGGGGCCCGGAATGGGGCGAGCGGACGAGAACCCTCAAAGGATAGCACGCGGGGCGCGAGGCCGGACGCCGCGCCGCCCTGGGCCATAATGCCCCGCCATGCGGATCCTGATGCTGGCGGCCGAGGCGGCGCCGCTGGCCAAGGTCGGCGGGCCTCGCGGACGTGGTCGGCTCGCTCCCGCGCGCGCTCGCCGCGCTCGGCCACGAGGTCCGCGTCGTCATCCCGGGCTACGGCTCGATCGACTGGCCGCGCCATCGAACCCCTGCGGGTGGCGCAGTTTCCGGTCTACACGCTCGGCGGCGAGCAGCGCGCCGAAGTGTGGCAGACCGAGTCCGACGGCACGCCCGTATACCTCGTCACCGGGCCGCCGATCCCGCAGGACCGCTGGATCTACGGACGCTCGATCGAGGAGGACGGGCCGAAGTTCGTGTTCTTCTCGCTCGCGGCCCTCTGGTCGGCCGAGGCCCTGTCCTGGAAGCCGGACGTCGTCCACGCGCACGATTCCCACACCGGGGCCGGCCGTCTGGTGGCTCGGCACCGAGGGGCGCGAGAACCCGTTCTTCCGAGACGTCGGCTCGGTCTTCACGATCCACAACCTGCCTTACGCCGCCCGGGGCGCCGGCCGGTTCCTCGGCGACTACAAGATCCGCCGCAGCGACGCGCTCGCGGCGCTGCCCGAGTCCTACCGGGACTCGCTGATGGCGCTCGGCATCCTCGGCGCCGACTTCCTCTCGACCGTCTCGCCGACCTACGCGCGCGAGATCCTCACGCCCGAGGGCGGCCACGGGCTCGACGGCGTCCTGCGCCTGCGCGCGGACCGGCTCGCCGGCATCCTGAACGGCATCGACGTCGAGTCCTGGAACCCCGCCGCCGATCCCGACATCGCCGCGACGTTCGACGCCGCGACGCTGCCCGAGCGTGCCCGGAACAAGACCGCGCTCCAGGAGGAGGCGGGCCTCGAGCAGGACTTCCGCATGCCGCTGCTGGCGGTGGTGTCGCGCCTGGTCAAGGAGAAGGGCTTCGACATCGCCGCTCCGGCCGTGCGGCGCTGGCTCGAGCGCGGCGGCCAGTTCGTCCTCCTCGGGACGGGCGATCCGGTGCTCGAGCACGAGTACGCCGAGTTCGAGATGCGCTACCCGCGGCGCGCGAGCGTGCGCCTGCGCTTCGACGCCCGCTACGCCCGGCGCGTCTACGCCGGCGCCGACGCCCTGCTCATCCCCTCGCGCTACGAGCCCTGCGGCCTCGCCCAGATGATCGGGATGCGGTACGGCTGCGTCCCGGTCGCGCGCCGGACCGGCGGCCTCGCCGACACCGTGACCGACGCCGGGCGAGCCCGGCGGCACGGGGATGATGTTCGACGAGTTCCATCCCTGGGCCCTCTGGGACGCCCTCGAGCGCGCGTTGAAGGTGTACGCTCAGCCCGCGAAATGGGTCGAGCTGCAGAAGAACGGCATGGCCCGCGACTTCTCCTGGTCGCGCTCGGCGAAGGAGTACGCGGCGCTCTACGAGCGCGCTCGAGCGGCGCGCGCTTCCGGCATAGACCTCGGACGATGAGGGCGCGCGCCGTCATCCTCGCCGGCGGCGAAGGCTCGCGGCTGGGCGTGCTGACGGAGAAGCGCGCGAAGCCCGCCGTCCCCTTCGCGGGCAAGTACCGGATCATCGACTTCACGCTCTCCAACTGCGTGAACTCGGGCATCTCGGACGTCATGATCCTCACGCAGTACCGCCCGCACTCCCTGAACGAGCACATCGCGTCGGGACGGCCCTGGGACCTCGACCGCGGCTTCACCGGCGGCGTGCAGATCTACCAGCCCTACCGCGGCCGCTCGGTCACCGACTGGTACAAGGGCACCGCCGACGCGATCGCGCAGAACCTGTCCTTCGTCGAGCGCGGCTCGCCGGACCTCGATCCTCGTTCTCTCCGGCGACCACATCTACAAGATGAACTACGGCTGGCTCGTCGCGTTCCACCTCGAGAAGCAGGCCGACTGCACGATCGCGACGCTGAACGTCACGCGCGACGAGGCCACGCGCATGGGCATCCTGGCGACCGACGAGAACCAGCGCGTGACGAAGTTCGTCGAGAAGCCGGCCGACCCGCCGGGCACGCTCGCCTCGATGGGCATCTACGTCTTCGGCCGGACGATGCTCGTCCCAGGTCCTGACGGAAGACTCCAAGCGCCGCGACTCCTCGCACGACTTCGGCAAGGACATCCTCCCGCGCATGATCTCGGCGCGGGCAGCGCGTCTTCGCGTATCCCTTCCAGGGCTACTGGGTCGACGTCGGAACGACCGAGGCCTACTGGCAGACGCAGATGGACCTCTTGAAGACGCCGCCGCCGGTCGACCTGAACGATCGCGCGTGGATCATCCACACGCGCTCGGAGGAGCGGCCGCCCGTCGCGATCCACAACGGCGCGGTGATCCGCGACAGCATGATCACCGACGGCTGCATCATCTCGGCCGGCGCGCGGGTCGAGCGCAGCATCCTCTCCCCCGGCGTCTTCGTCGGGCCGGACGCGTGGATCCGCGAGTCGGTCGATCCTGACGGACACCTGGATCGACGCCGGGGCGAAGATCGAGCGCGCGATCGTCGACAAGACGGTGCGCATCGGACGCAAGGCCCGCATCGGCAAGGCCGCGCGCGGCGAGAAGCCCGCCGACGGGGTCGGCATCACGACGATCGGCAAGAACGCCGAGATCCCCGACGGCGCCACGGTGCGCCGCGGCACCGTCATCCACACCGACGTGACCGCCGAGCAGTTCACGCAGGCCCCGCGCCGGCGCCGGGCTCCCCGGGCCGCGGCACCCAAGGCCTGACTCCGGCCGGGCCGGCTGGCCCGCCGATTGCACTCACTCCTCCTCGTCGGGGTGCCTCTCGGTGAGGACACTCCGGCAAAGGAGGTTCCATGAGAAAAATGATTCTGTCGGCGGCGATGGCCTCGGCCATCGCGGTGGCCGCGGTGGCCGCTGCCCAGGAGCAGCCGCGCGAGTCGAAGAAGCCCGTCGAGGCCCAGTCCTCGGAGACCCCTTCCCGCTCGATGCGGGGCTCGATCACCTCGGTCGACGTCCCGATGAAGAGCTTCGTCATGAAGGACGAGGCGAGCGGCAAGGAAGTGACCGTTTACTGGAACGGCTCCACGAAGCTGAACGGCGACCTGAAGGTCGGCTCGCAGGTCTCGCTCGAGACTGCCGAGCAGTCCGGCCGCACGGTCGCGACGTCGATCGAGGCGACGAGCGCGAAGAAGCCCTACTGAACCGTCACCAACGTCGGTAGGATTCCTTCGTGAATCGCAGGCCGGGGAAGCGGCGTCTCGCCGCTCCCCGGCTTTTTTTTCACCGCTCGCGCACGGCGACGGATCCCGCACCGAGCGGCCGAGCCAGTCGATCGCCAGCTCCTCGGCCCAGTAGCGCGGCCGCCAGGGCGCCGGCCCCGAGACGAACCCGATGTGGCCGCCACCGGACGTGACGAGGAACTCGACTCCGGGCGGCGCGGCGCGGCGCGCCCGTTCGAGGGCCTCGGCCGGCAGGAACGGGTCGTCCTGCGCCGAGAGACAGAGGGCGGGGGTACGAATCCCCGGGAGGTACGCGAGCGAGCTCGCGCGGCGGTAGTAATCGTCCGCGCCCGCGAAGCCGTGGAGAGGCGCGTTGGCCGCATCGTCGAACTCCCAGAACGTGCGCGCGGCGAACGCGCGGGGCAGATCGATTTTCCCCGCGGCCTCGGGAAAGCGCGTCCGGACCTCCGCGGCCTTCGTCTTCAGGGTGACGAGGAAGCGCCCCGTGTAGAACCGTCCGACGGCCGTTTCCAGGTTCCGTCCGCTCGCGGCGAGGTCGTACGGGGTCGAGATCGCGACGGCGGCGGTGACCGGCCGCTCCCCGCGCGCCTCGCCGAGCCACTTCAGCAGCACGTTGCCGCCGAGCGAGACCCCGACCGCGAAGAGCGGCGCCGCGGGCTCGCGGGCGGCCAGGGTCCGCGCGAGAAAATCGAGGTCCTCGGTCTCTCCCGAGTGGTACAGCCGCGGCCGCCGGTTCGGGAGCATCCGGGAGAGGTCCCCGGGGTCGCGCGCGCAGGAACGGAAGTTCATCGCCGCGCCCCGCCACCCGCGCCGGCGGATCTCGAGTAGGAGCCCCTGGGCATAGACCGAGTTGGAGCTGCCCTCGAGGCCGTGGAGCACGATCACCCGGGGGCTGCCGGCGGGGCCCTCGACGTGGTCGACGAGGAGCTCGTCCCCGTCCGGCGTTTCGAGGGCCTCGCGGCGCATCGGCACCTGCCGCCGCGAGCGGGCGAGACGTCCCCAGATGGTCTGCAGATGAGGACCGGGGAGCCATCCGGCGGGGCGAAATCCCGGGGCGGACGGGGGGCTGTTTTCGGAGGACAAAAACATTCACCTCGTTTATGACGTAAGTTCTGCCGTCGGAATCGAGGAGGATGACATGAATCTCGCTTCGCGCCCCCGTGTCCGGGCCGCCCTGAGCGCGCTCGTTTGCGCCGTCGCGCTGGCCGCGGCAACGGCGCTCGCCGCCTCCCCCGCGGCGGACTTCCAGGTCCCGGTCGAGTACTCACAAGCTCGCCGAACGGCCTGAAGGTCGTCCTGTCGCGCGACACCACGGCGCCCGACCGCGGTCGTGGCCGTCTACTACAACATCGGCTTCCGCATCGAGCCGAAGGACCGAACCGGCTTCGCCCATCTCTTCGAGCACCTGATGTTCCAGGGCTCGGAGAACCTCGGCAAGATGGAGTTCATCAAGCTCGTCCAGTCGAACGGCGGCGTCCTGAACGGCTCGACGCGCTTCGACTTCACCAACTACTTCGAGGTCGTCCCCGCGCACACGCTCGAGACCGTCCTCTGGGCCGAGGCCGACCGGATGAAGGGCCTCGCCATCACGGCCGACAACCTCAAGAACCAGCAGGAGGTCGTCAAGAACGAGGTCAAGGTCAACGTGCTGAACCAGCCCTACGGCGGATTCCCGTGGCTCGACATGCCGCAGTACGCCAACACGAACTGGTACAACGCCCACAACTTCTACGGCGACCTGGCGGACCTCGACGCCGCGACCCTCGAGGACGTCGCGAGCTTCTTCAAGACCTTCTACGCGCCCAACAACGCCGTGCTCGTCGTGGTCGGCGACTTCGACCCGGCGCAGACGATGGCGTGGATCGAGAAGTACTTCGGCCCGATCCCGGCCTCGCCGCTGCCCGCCGAAGGCCGACATCTCCGAGCCGCGCCAGGAGAAGGAGAAAGCGGGTCACCAAGGAGGACAAGCTCGCCACGCGGCCCGCCCTCGCCGTCGGGTACCACACGCCGCAGCGCAACACCCCCGAGTACTACGCGATGGGGCTGCTCGACCAGATCCTCGTGCAGGGCAAGGACAGCCGCCTCTACCAGGCCCTCGTCCAGCAGAGCGGCCTGACCGACGAAGTCGAGGGCGGCATCAACTCCGACCTCGGCGACATGTTCAACATCAACGGGCCGACGCTCTGGGACGTCTCGCTCTTCCACGACAAGACAAGACCTCGGACCAGATCCTGAAGGTGTTCGACGTCGAGATCGAGAAGCTCCAGACGACGCCGGTCGACCAGGCGACGCTCGACCGGGCCCTCGTGAAGGTCCGGTCGTAGCTCTACGACAAGATGGAGCAGACTCGTCGGCTTCGGCAAGGCGGACCTGCTCGCCTCCTTCGCCCTCTTCGACGACGATCCGGGGAAGATCAACCGGATCGAGGCGGAGTTCGAGCAAGGTGACGCCCGCCCTCATGCAGAAGACGGCGCAGGAGTACCTGCGGCCGACCAACCGCACGATCCTCGTGCCTCGAGCCGAAGGCCGATGGTCAAGCAGGGCTCGTAGGAGACGACCATGAAGAAGATCACCGCCGCCGCGTTCTCTCGCCGCTCCTCGCCGCGCCCGGCGCTTCTCGCCGACAAGCAGGCCCCGCCCGCGCCCGCGACGCCCAGGGACTTCTCGGTCCCGAAGCCGACCAGTTCACGCTCGAGAACGGCCTCGGCGTCACCTTCGTGCAGTACGGCACCATCCCCAAGGTCTCCGTGAACCTGGCCGTGCCTGCCGGCAACGGCGACGAGAAGGCGAACGAGGTCTGGCTCGCGCGACCTGATGGGCGACATGCTCACGCGAAGGCACCGCCACCCGGAGCGCTTCGAAGATCGCCGAGGACGCGGCGCGGATGGGCGGCGCGCTCGAGATCGCCGTCGGCGACGAACCGCATCGACATCGGCGGCGACGTCCTCTCCGAGTTCGCCCCCGAAATGGTCGCGCTCGTCGCCGACGTCGCGCAGCATCCGAAGTTCCCCGAGGCGGAGCTCGAGCGCCTGAAGGCCGACCGGTCGCGGCAGCTCTCCATCGCGAAGAGCCAGCCGCAGCCGCTCGCCCAGGAGAAGTTCCGCGCGGTGCTCTACGGCGACCAGCCGTACGGGCGCGTCTTCCCGACCGAGGCGATGCTCCAGGGCTACACGATCGCGCAGGTCAAGGACTTCTACGGGCGCAACTTCGGCGCTGCTCGGTCGCGCATCTACGTCGTCGGCCGCTTCGACGCGGCCACGGTCGAGGCCGCGATCCGGAAGGCGTTTGCCGGCTGGAAGCGCGGCCCGGCGCCCAACACGTCCAAGCCGAAGTCCTCGAGCCGAGCGCGCGGTCTACCTGATCGACCGGCCGGGCGCCGTGCAGTCGACGCATCAACGTCGGGATGCCGATCATCGACCCGTCCAACCCCGACTGGGACCGCCTCTTCCTCATGAACGTGCTCCTCGGCGGCTCCTTCTCCTCGCGCATCACGTCGAACATCCGCGAGCAGAAGGGCTACACCTACTCGCCGCAGGGGCAACTCTCCAGCCGCTACCGCGACGCGTACTGGATCGAGATCGCCGACGTCACGACCAACGTGACCGGCCCGGCCCTCAAGGAGATCCTCGGCGAGATCGACCGGCTGCAGGCCGAGCCGCCCTCGGAGACGGAGCTCAAGGCGTTCCAGAACTACCGGGTCGGCGTCTTCGTCCTCCAGAACTCCTCGCGCGGCGGGATCACGGGCCAGCTCGAGTTCGTCGACCTGCACGGCCTGCCGGCCGACTACCTGAACGGCTACGTCGCGCGCGTCTATGCCGTGACGCCGGCGCAAGTGCAGGAGATGGCGAAGAAGTACCTCCAGGACGACAAGGCCACGATCGTCGTCGTCGGCGACCGGAAGGTCATCGAGGAGCAGGTCAAGGCCTTCGGGCCCGTGAAGTAGGGGCGGGGCTCGTCCCCGCCCGACTCTTCCGGCTCCACGCCGGACTCCTCTTCGCCACCCTGGCGTAGATCGGACAGCTCGGCACGTGGGCGCCGCGCAGGTACCCCGTGCTCAGGAGAAAAGACTTCACGATCTCGCCGCCGGTGAAGACGAAGGTCTTCCGGAAGAGCTTCTCCCACTCCTTCGCCGTCCGCGGGTGATGCGCGTCGAGCCACTTCGCGAAGGAACCGTGGGTCTCCCGGATCGCGAGGAGACGCCGGGCGTTTTCGATCACCGCCGCGACTTTCAGCCGGTTGCGGATGATGCCGGCGTCGGCGAGCAGCCGCCGGCGCTCCCGCGCACCGAAGGCCGCGACCCTCTCCGGATCGAACCCCGCGAAGGCGCGGCGAAAGTTCTCGCGCTTGACGAGCATCGTCAGCCAGGAAAGGCCGGCCTGATTGATTTCGAGGGCGAGGCGCTCGAGCAGCGCCGCCTCGGAACGCACGGGAAAGCCGTACTCCCGGTCGTGGTAAGGGCCGTGGAACGGATGCCCCTTCGCCGCGCGGCAATAGCTCATCGGCCGCAGTCTACCGTCGCGCGCCGGCGGGCGCGTATCATCGAGGCATCATGAAGAGACTGTTCCTGTTCCTGCTGGCCGCGGGCATCGCCGCGTACCTCGTGAAGACGCAGGGTCTCCTCGGGCGCTCGACGCCCGCGGAGCCGCGCGGCTCGCCGATCGACCGTGCCCGCTCCGCCGCGGCGGCGAGCGACGCCCGCACGTCCGCCGGCGAAGCGGTCGGGCGCGAGGCCGACGCCCCTTCGACCGGCTCCGTCTCCGAGAACATGACGCCCGACCAGGTGCGTGCGCTGCTCGGCGCCCCGGACGACGTCTCGAGCGAGACCACCGGCTCCGGCGTCGCCCGCGAGACCTGGACCTACCGGAGCGTCGGCAAGACCGTGGTCTTCGAGAACGGCATCGCGGTCTCCGTCCGCTAGCGCTCCCGGCTACGCGGTCGTCTTCTTGAAGCGGGCGACGGCGCCCCGATGATGAGAACGGTGTAGAGCGTCAGCCAGCCGACCGGCTGCCAGAGCTCCGCGAGGCTCGCGCCGCGCAGGACGATGCCGCGGAGCACCTCGATGAAGTAGCGCGCCGGGATCAGTAGCGTGACAGCAGCTGGAAGATCTGCGGCATGCCGTCGATCGGGAAGACGTAGCCCGAGAGGAAGACGAACGGCAGCAGGAAGAAGAACGACATCTGCATCGCCTGCATCTGCGTCTTCGCGATCGGTCGAGATGAGCATCCCGAGCCCGAGCACGGCGGCGATGAAGACGAGACCCGACGAGGTAGAGCTCGACGACGCTCCCGGGATCGACGATCGCCGAAGAGGAACCGCATCAGGACGACCGATCAGCGTCAGCTGGAAGATAGCCGATGACGGAGAACGGGAGGATCTTCCCGAGGATGATCTCGACGCGGGTCGCGGGCGTGACCTGGAGCTGCTCGAGCGTGCCCCGCTCGCGCTCGCGCACGATCGCCATCGCCGTGAACTGGATGAGCGTGAACGTGAGGATGATCGCGATCAGGCCCGGGATGATGAACGTCGCCGTCCTCAGGTCGGGGTTGTACCAGGGCCGGACGCGCAGGTCGACGGGCAGAGAGCCTGCCGCTTCCAGCCGGCCCGCGTCGCGAGAGTACGCGGATCGGAGAGCTCGTTCGAGATCGCCGCCCGCGATCGACATCGCCTGGCTCGACGTCGTCGTGTCGGAGGCGTTGACGATGAGGAGCGCGTGCGCCGGAGTGCCGCGGTGCGGCGTCCTTGCCGTAGTCGCGGTCGATGACGAGGCCGACCGAGGCGTGGCCCGCGTCGAGCTCCCGCCGCAGCTCGGCGAGGACGACGACGTGGCCGACGACCCGAAGTACTCGCTCGCCGTCATCTTCGCGACGAGCTCGCGGCTCTCGAAGGAGTGGCCTCGTCGAGGACGACCGTCTTCAGGTGCTTGACGTCGTAGTTGATCGCGTAGCCGAAGATCATCGTCTGCATGATCGGGACCATCACGATCATCCGGACGTAGATCGTGTCGCGCGCGCAGCTGGAGGAACTCCTTGCGGGTCAGGGCGAGGAGCCTCTTCACGCGGCCACCTTCTCTTTCTTCGCGGCGCGGCTCGCGGGGCGAGCGACACGAAGACGTCCTCGAGCGAGGGCTCGGCGTCGCGTGGCGGTCCCGAACGGGGCGAGGAGCGCCCGGGCCTCGGCCGTCCGCCCGGGTCGGCCGACGGCGCGCAGGCGCACGCCCAAGAGGTAGGCGTCCTCGAGAGGCGTCCTCGCGCCGGAGCCGCGCGAGAGCGCGCGAACGGGTCGGCGCCGGCGGGACCTCGAGGAGACGGTCGTCCAGAGATCGCCTTCAGATCGTGCGGGCGTGCCCTCGGCGATCAGCGTTCCCTTCGAGGATGAAGGCGAGCCGTGTCGCACTGCTCGGCCTCGTCCATGTAGTGCGTCGTCACGAGGACGGTCATGCCGCGCTCGGCGGCGAGCTCGTAGATCAGGTCCCAGAAGAGGCGCCGGCCCTTCGGGTCGACGCCGCCCGTCGGCTCGTCCAGGAAGAGGAGCTCCGGCTCGTGGAGGAGCGCCGCGGCGAGCGCGACGCGCTGGCGCATGCCCGTCGAGAGGCGACTCGGTCGATCTCGGCCGGAGGACCTCGTGAAGTGCAGGCGTGCCGCGAGGCTGTCGATCCGGTCCCTGAGCGCGGGTTCCCGAGGCCGTAGACCGTAGCCGAAGAACTCGCAGGTTCTCCCGACGGTCAGGTCGAGGTAGAGCGAGAACTTCTGGCTCATGTAGCCGAGCCGCCTCTTCCACCTCTCGGTGTCGCGGCGCACGTCGAGGCCGCCGAACGCCGTCGCCGGTCCCGTCGGTGGGAACGAGGAGGCCGGTGAGCATCCGGATCGTGGTCGACTTGCCCGAGCCGTTCGGGCCCGAGGAAGCCGAACACCTTCCCGCGCGGGATGTCGAAGCTGACGCCGTCGACGGCCGATGAACGTCGCCGAAGCTGCCGCGCGAGCCCCTCGCGCCTGGAGGAAGACGTTCGGGCGGAGACCGGGGCGGCGCGTCATGCCGCCTTCACGCGACCTCGTCGCCTTCGGCCGCGAGGACGAAGACGTCCTCGAGGGTGGGGTCGACCGGACTCACGCCGTCGGGCGGGACGAGGCCCGCGAGCGCCGCGCGAACGGCGTCGATGAGCCCGGGCCCGGACCCCTCCGCGCCCCGGACGTGGAGGCGGGTCCCGAAGAGAGAGATGTCGTCGACGGCCGGGCAGCGTCGGGAGGCGCGCCGCGCACGGCGACCCGGTCGGAGGAGAGGACCTCCAGGAGCGGCCGGGGATACGCGGCGAGGATCTCGTCGCGCGTGCCGGGGGCGAGGAGGCGCCCCTCGTCGAGGAACGCGAGGCGGGTCGCGTACTCGGCCTCGTCCATGTAGGGCGTCGAGACGAGGATCGTGAGCCCCCGTGGTGGAGCTCGCTCAGGACCTGCCAGAACTCCCGGCGCGACACAGGGTCGACCCCGGTCGTCGGCTCGTCGAGGAGGAGGAGCGGCGGGCCGGGTGAGGAGGGCGGAGACGAGCGCGAGCTTCTGCTTCATCCCGCCGGAGAGCGCGCCCGCGAGGCGGCGCGCCGTACGGGCTCGAGCCCGACGCGCTCGAGGAGCTCCGCGGAGCGCGCGGCGGGCCTCGGCGGTCGGGCACCGAGTAGAGCCGGGCGCGCAGGTCGAGGTTCTCGTCGACCGTGAGGTCCTCGTAGAGGGAGAAGCGCTGCGGGACGAAGCCGAAGGTCGCCGCCGGGTCGCGGCGGACCGTCCCCGACGTCGGGGTGATGAGCCCGGCCACGAGGCGGAAGAACGTCGTCTTGCCGGCGCCGTCGGGGCCGATGAGGGCGAAGAGCTCGCCTCGGCGCGACGTCGAGGTCGACGCCGCGGAGCGCGGGGTGCGCCCCGAAGCTCTTCACGAGGCCGCGCGCTTCGATCACGGCGGCCCTCAGCGCAGCGACGCCGAGGGGACGGCGCGCGGCTTCGTCGACTCCGGCCGGGCTCGCCGCGCCTCCCGTGATCGTCACCTCCGCGGGCTGGCCGGGGACGAGCGGCTCGGCCCAGCCGGCGTCGAGGTCGACCTTCGCGGCGTAGACGAGGTTCACGCGCTCCTCGCGCGTCTCGACCGGCTTCGGCGTGAACTCGGCGTCGGGAGAGATCTCCGTGACGTGAGCCGGGAAGAGCTTCCCGGGGAACGAGTCGACGCGAGACCTGCGCGGCGCATTGCCCTGCTTCACGCGGCCGAGCTTCGTCTCGGGGACGAACGTGCGCACGTAGAGCCTGTCCGGCGAAGGCCATCGTCAGGGCGGGCTGCCCGGCCGCCGAGCAGGAGGCCCGGCTCGGCCATCCGGTGGAGGACGACGCCGTCGGCCGGGGCGCGGATCTCGGCTTCGCGCGCGACGGTCTCGGACTGTTTCGACGACGGATCTGCGCGCGGCCTCACGTCGGAGCGGGCCTGCTCCGTCTGGTAGCGGCGGGAGCCCTCGCGGGCGAGCGCGAGCCGCTCCTCGCTCGCCTTCTGGCGCCGCCTGCGCGCGCTCGAGCTCGGTCTTCGCGCGGTCGAGGTCGCGCGGGATGCCGACCTTCTTCGCCATGAGCGGTTCCTGCCGCGCGAGCTCCTTCCGGGCGAGGTCGACGGCCGCGCGCCTGTCGGCGACGTCGGCCTCGGCGGACGCGATCTCCGGGCTGCGGCTGCCGGCCTGCGAGGTCCTCGAGGCGCGCCTCGGCCGAGCCGAGGGCGTCGCGGTCCCGCTCGACGGAGAGCGCCGTTTCGCCGAGGTCGAGCCGGACGAGCAGGTCGCCCGCCTTCACGCGGTCTCCCTCGCGGACCTGAACCTCGACGACGCGCCCGGCGACCTTCGGCGCGAGATCCACGACCGGGGCCTCGATGCGGCCGTTCAAATGGACGATCGTCCCGTCGTCTTGGCCCGGCACGCCGCGAGCACGACGGCGAGGCCGGCGGCCGGAAGCGAACGATCGGAGGAGTCTCATCGGGAACCTCCCGCGGCCGCGACGGACGGCCCGTCGTCGTCGAACTGGATGTGGTGCTGCGCGAGCAGCGTTCCGCAGGCGCGCGCGTAGTCGGCGAGCGCCCGGCGGTAGCCCGTGAGCGCGGCCGTCTCGGTGCGGGCCGCCTGCGCCAGCTCGTTCTGGCGCGTCAGGACGAAGAAGTTGGACGTCAGGCCGGCCGCGAAGCGGACGTTCTCGGCCTCGAGCTGGGTGCGCGCCGCGCGCCGCCCCGCCCGGGCCGCCTCGATCGACTGGGCCGCGGCCTCGACGGCCAGAGCCGCCGTCCGCACCTCGACGCCGATCCGCTGTTTCTGCCGGGCGAGGAGAATCGCCGCCTGCCGGCGTTCCGCGTCCGCCGCGGCCGCGTCCGCCTGCGCCGAGCGGTTGCCGATCGGCAGCCCGAACGTGAACCCGACCGTGGCGTCCGGGAACGCGTTCTCCCCGATCGTCCCGTAGGACCGGCCGATCCCGCCGATCACCTCGGGCGGAAGCGTCACCGGGAAGCTGGGAATCGTCGCCAGATTCGGGTTCTGCGTGCCCGCCAGGCCGTACCGGCCGTAGGAGGCCACGAGGTCGAGGCGCGGGAGGACCCGGTTCTTCGCGGCCTCGCTGTCGACGTCGCGCCGGGCGAGCGAAGCCTCCGCCTCGGCCACCTCGGGCCTCCGGCCGGGCGCCTCCGCGAGGCCGGCGGGAACGTCGAGCGGCACGATCGCCGTCTCGGCCGGATCGCTCGGCCGCAGCGTCTCGTCCCAGAGCGGGTCGGCCGGGTCGTCGAGCATGAGGTTCTTCAGATCGAGGGCGGCGCGCTGCGCGGACTCGCGCGCCACGTAGAGGTCGACCCGGCGACGCTCGACTTCCGCCTGCGGAAAGGCGAGGTCGGACTCGGACAGGACCCCGGCCTCGATGCGGGTCCGCGTCTCGGACTCCTGCACCTGCGCGAGGCGCACGGATTCCTCGCGGACCGCGACGTCGGAGATCGCCGCGGAGAGGGTCCAGTAGGCGCGCTCGACCGCCGCGACCGTGTCGGCCACGACGGCCTGGAGCTGCGCCTTCGACCGGTCGTGCTCGAGGCCCGCCAGCCGGATGAGCCGGCGCTGCGGGTCGATCTCGCGGTTCTGCAGGAGCGGCTGCCGCAGGTCGATCCCGACGAAGGTCGTGTAGGCGGGCGTCAGCAGCGTGAAGATGTTGTCCGTCGTGGCACGCCCGATCGAGGTGCCGAGGGTGACCGTGCCGCCCGTCGGGAGAAGCTCCGTGATGGCGGCCTGGCCGAGCACGCCGTTCGAGGTCGGGCCCACTGACCCCGGCGGGGCCCCCGAGAAGATGAAGTTGACGGCTTCCGTCTGCTCCTGCCAGAGGAAGTCCAGGCGGAACTCGGGGTCGTAGCTCCCGTCGGCGCGCTGCAGGTCGGCCGCGGCCACGTCGACGGCCTCGCGCTGGACGGCGATGTCATGGTTCCTGTCGAGCGCCCGGTCGATCGACTCGGCGAGCGAGATCTCCCGCTCCGCGGCCGGAGCCGCGGCGGCGGCCAGGACCAACGCAAGGGCCACGGCGGCTCGCTTCATCGCTTCCTCCTCGGGGCGGCGGGCGCGACCGCGCCTCGCGTCCAGACGTCGAGAACGGTGTCGAGGTACTCGTCGAGGGGCATCGGCGTCTCCAGCGCCTCGACGACGTGCTGCAGAAAAACGAAGGAGTGCACCGTCGCGAAGAACGCGAAGGCGGCCGCCCGCGGGTTCGAAACGTCGAGGCGACCGTGCCGGCGCGCCCGGCGGACGTAGTCCTCCAGGAACCGGAGGTTCCTCTGCGGCGGCGTGGGTCGGGCCTCCGGGTCGAAGGGCAGCGGGAGGCGCCCGATTCCCGGGAGCGTCTTGAAGTAGACCCAGCGCGCGACGATCTGGCGGATCCGCGCCTCGAGGAAGGGCACCATCGTCTCGGCCACGCGGCGCAGGACGGCGCGCGGGTCCTCCGACCCGTCGAGCTCCTCGAGAAACGCCAGCGGCGCCATGTCCGGTTCGTCCCCGCCGCCCATGGAGGCGATGAAGAGCGCCCGCTTGTTCGGCGCGTGACGCAGCAGCGCCGCGGGCGACACCGAGAGCTTTGCGCCGATTCCGGCGAGCGTGGCGCCTTCGAAGCCGCGCTCGACGAACGTTTCGCGCGCCGCCGCCAGCACCTGCTCCCGCGACACCCGCGCCGTCCGTCCCATACATAAATAACTTACTACTAATTTATTTACAGAATCAAGCCTTCTGGTGCGTGGAGGTCCAAGTCCGATTCGTGTAACCTCTGCAATCTAATTACAGAGGTTAGTGTTTCGGGACGCATGCACATCCTCTCCGTCCAGGTCGGCCCGTCGCGGAGCATCGAGCACGGAGGGCGCTCGGTGCGTACGGCGATCTACAAAGACCCCGTCCTCTTCCGCGTCGCCGTCGGCCGGCTCGGCCTCGAGGGCGACAGCCAGGCGGACCTGCGCGTCCACGGCGGGCCGGAGAAGGCCGTCTACGCCTATGACGCATCGGGCTACGCCCACTGGCGCGAGGCGCTCGGGAGGGAGCTGCCGCCCGGCCAGTTCGGCGAGAACCTGACCGTCGAGGGAATGCCGGAGACCGAGGTCCGGCTCGACGACGTCTATCGCGCCGGCACCGCGCTCCTGCAGGTGGCCTCGCCGCGCAGTCCCTGCTTCAAGCTCGCGATGAAGATGGGAGACCCGCAGTTCCCGAAGGCCTTCCTCCAGAGCCGGCGCACGGGCTTCTACCTCCGCGTGCTCGAAGAGGGCGAGCTCGGCGCCGGCGATGCGATCACGCTCGTCTCGCGCGACGCGGCCGCGCCGACGATCGAGCAGACGGTGCGCGACACCTACGGGATCTGATCCGCGCGGCGGCGCCGGGACCCGCGGCTACAGTGTCGCCAGGAGCTGGTAGTAGTCCTCCGGCGTGTCGGACAGGCGGATCGAGAATCCGCTCGGGATCAGGCGCGAGAGGGCCGGCGGGACGCGGAACGAGCGGACGACTGTTCCCCGTATCGCGATGCGCTTGCCCTCGGGCAGATGGAGGTTCGCCGTCAGGAACGTGCCTGGGTGGGGCAGGCGGATGCAGCGGACGAAGATGCCGGTGGGCGAGACGTCATAGGTAAAGCCGTTGCACGCGGCTCCCTGGAGGTTGAACTCGACGAGAAACCGCCGCTTCTTGCGCGCGAAACTGCGTCGCTCGGCCACTTCCGAAATGATTCTCCGCCAGGGAAACGGACGCTTGCAAGAAGAAAGAGCGAGAGACCGGGCGCGCTATCCGGCGACCCGGGCGAACGCGACTCCCCTCACCCGGCCGGCGTCGAGCGTGAAGCCCGCGGCTTTCCCTCCCGGTCCCCGCCGCAACGTCAGGCTCATTCCGTCGAGCGTGAACGCGTCACGCACGGTGGGCGTCAACGGCTCCGCCGGCATGCCCCGATGGCGGATGAAGAGCTTCCCCCCGTCGGCGACGAGCCGCCAGGACGTGTCGAGCTCCTGGCTCGCGTAGCTCCCGGCGAGCGCGGCGAGCTCCGCCGCCGTCGGCGTCCAGCGCTCCACCGGCACGAAGTTCTCCGTCTCGACCTCGCCGTCCTCGTCGGTTTCCGTCACCCGCATCCGGGGCCGTGTCCCGGGAGCGCCGGGCTCGAAAGCCATCTCGCTGCGCATCCCGGCCGGGCCGCCGATGCGCCGGAAGACGTTCGGGCCCGCGGGAGTCAGCCGGTGCGCCTTCCCGGCGACGCTGGCGACGAGGACCCCCTCCTCGAGCGAGAGCGTCACCAGCTCGCCGCTGACCGGGTTGCGGTACGCGCCGGTAAAGGCTCCCGAGCCCGGAGGCGCGGCCGCCGCGGCCTCCGCGGTACCGGCCTCCGCCTTCGGTTCGGCCGGCGTCATGAGGTCGCCGAGATAGACCTCCGCCACTTTCTGCGCCAGCCGGCTCGGATTCGCGGCCCCGCCGTTGTTGCACAGGCACGCGACGGAGAGCTTCTGTTGCGGGAAGCGCATGAGCTGCGCCCGGTATCCGGCCCAGGACCCTCCATGGGTCACGGCCGGCAGCCCGCGATACGTGCTGACGTAGATGGCCGAGGCGTACTCCAGCTTCTTGCCGCCGTTGAGCACGCCGACCTCGTGCATCGCCTCGAGGACTCTCGCGTCCCCGACCTTCGGGTCGTAGAAGTTCTGGTCCCAACGCAGCAGGTCCTCGACCGTCGTCAGGACCGCGCCGTCGCCCGTTTGCTCCCAGTCGGACATGTCGATCCCGAAGACGCCGCTCTTTCCCTTGCTGTAGCCGGTCGCCCGGTTGAGGATGATCCGCGTGTGCGAGTCGTTGAACTGCGTGTGGCGCATGCCGAGCGGCACGAAGATGCGCTCGGCCGCGAAGTCCCGGAGCGACCGGCCGCTCGCGCGCTTCACGATGACCGAGAGAAGGAAGTACCCGGTGTTGCAGTAGAGGTGCTCTTCGCCGGGGGCGAAGTTGGGCGCCTTCTGGCGCGCCATGATGTCGAGCACCTCCGCGTCGCCGGTCAGGTCCTCCGTCATCACGCCCTGCAGGCTCATGAGCTCGATGTAGTCGCGCAGGCCCCCGGTGTGGTGCAAGAGGTGGCGGATCGTGACCGTCTTGCCGTAGGACGGGATCTCCGGCACCCACTTCCGGACGTCGTCGTCGAGCGAGAGCTTCCCCTCGCGCGCGAGGAGCTGGATCGCGAAGGCCGAGAACTGCTTCGAGGTCGAGCCGATGTCGAAGACGGTCTGCGGCGTGTTGGCGATCGAGAGCTCGAGGTTCGCCATGCCGTAGCCGCGGGCGTAGACGATGCGGCCGTCCCGGTAGACGCCGACGGCGCAGCCCGGCGTGTCCGTCCGGTCGTAGTCACGGAAGAGCTCGTCGACCTTCGCCGCGAGGTCGGGACCTTCCGCCCGCGCGGCGCGAAGCGGAACCGCGGCCAGGATCAGGACGGCGAGCCGAAGCGCACGGCGCATGGGACCTCCGAAGTCGCCGCGGATCTTACTGCGGCCCCGCCTCGAACGCCTCGATCTCCCGCCGGCGCTCCGTCGAGAGCGGCACCTTGCGCCGCGCGCGCCAGTCGTAGCAGACCTGCGTCGTCGTCGCCTCGGCGACCAGGCGCCCGTCCGCCCCGGTCACCCGGTAGGAAAAGTCGAACGACGAGTTGCCCATCCGGGACACGTGGATCTCGACCTCGAGGACCTCCCCCATGTGGGAGGACGACCGGTAGTCGATGTCGCAATGCGCGACGACGAAGTCGATGTCGAGAAAATCGATCGAGCCGCGCATCCCGAGCCAGTACTTCTGGCGCGCCCACTCGAGGTAGCGCAGGTACGCGACGTTGTTCAGGTGCCCCATGGCGTCGACGTCGCCGTAGGGGACTTCGACGGAGAGCTTCACTCCTTCGCCCTGCGGAAGCGAAACTCCTGGGTCTTGCCGTCCTTTTCGAGCGTCGTCGTGAGCGTGTCGTCGGCCGGCCGGCGGTACGTCAGGCGCACCATCCCCGGCGCGCCGAGGGCCGGGCCTTCGAAGACCGCTTCGCGCGGCTTCCAGGTCACGAGGGGCAGCTCCACCGACTTGTCCTTCTCCTCCCGGCCGACGAGCCTCGGGTCGAAGTGCCGCAGCCGCAGCACGATGCCGTCCGGCTCGAGCGAAATCGTCAGCAACTCGTAGATCCGCGTCTTGCCGCCGGAGAGGAAGCGCCACATCCCCATCATCGAGTCGCCCTCGGGAGCGGTCCAGACCTCCTCGGACAGGTTCCCGCCCGAGTCGTCGATCCAGCGGCCCGCCATCCACGAAAGGTCGGAGAGCACCGCGCGCGCGGGCGCCGGGGCGGGGGCCTGCGCCGGGGCCGCGGAGGGCAACGCCAGCGCCGCGGCGAGCAGAAGGGCCGTTTTCATGCGCGAACGATAGCCCGATGGCGGTCGATCCACCAGCCCCAGGGAACGAAGAGCCACATCGCGAGTCCGGCGTATTCGACGACGCGCTCGCTCGGGGGCGGCGGACCGGCGATCGAGGCAATCCACGTGACGACGAGGAACGCGACGAGCGCCCAGAATGCCCACGCGCCGGTCCGATCCTTCGCCGAGGTCGTGCGGAGATACAGGACGATGCCTCCGCCGAAGAGGATCGCCTCCGCGGCGACGGTCAGCGGCACCGAGTTCCAGAGCGACAGCCCGACGTACGGTCCCGCGCTGCCGACCGGCATGTCCGGCCGGTGGACGAGAGCGTCGAGGACCCAGTGGCTGACGACGCCCGCGGCGAGCAGCCACGCGCCCGCGCGGCTCCGCCGAAACGCGAAATAGAGCCCGCCGATAACGAGACTCCAGGCCGCGAGCCCGACGAGACTATGGCTCCAGGGATAATCGTAGAAGTCGATCGGCGTGACCCGCGTGGCCCCCGGCGCAATTCGGAAATGCTCGATACCGGCGAGCGCCGTGATCCAGAAGAGCAGATCGGCCCACTGGGTCGCGAGGAAGAGCGTCCCGAGCGAGACCGCGGGGGCGAACCGCTTGCCGGCGAACGACAGACCAAAGTGGCCGAGGAACATGTTCTGGACTCCTTGCGTCGGCGAAGGCTTGCGGGGCGATCCACGAGGAGAATATTCTCTCCGCAGTTCACCCCATGTACGGCGAAACGACAGAGAAGCCGGGTCGGAGAGACGTCTGCCGCCTTCCGCGATCAGTTGTCGTCTTTCGACAGGGAGCCAACATGCGTGCTCGTACCCGCGGCGCCCTCCTGGGACTGCTCACCCTCGTTGCGCTCGCGGCGCCCTCCGGGGCGGCCACGTGCAGCTCGAGCGTCTTCGTCGAGGCGCCCGCGTATCCCGTCGGCCGGGAGCCGACCGCCGTCGCGGTGGCGGACATCAACGGCGACACGTTCCCCGACATCGTGTCGGCCGGCCAGTACCCTGCCGTCGTCTCCGTGCTCCTGAACGACGGCAGCGGCGTCTTCGGGGCGGCGATCGACACCGGCCTCGGCGGCGAGGCCTACGCGTTGGCCGCCGCCGACTTCGACGGCGACGGGAACGTCGACCTGGCCGTCGGTGGCTCCTTCGAGGTCCACGTCCTCCTCGGCCTCGGCGACGGGACCTTCGAGCCTGCGGTCGATTACCCCGCGGGGGGATACATCCAATCCATCGGTACCGGCAGCTTCGACGCCGGCGGCACGATCGACCTCGTGCTGGCGGGCGACTCGAGTCAGATCTTCGTGCTCCTCGGCGCGGGCGACGGCACGTTCGGCGCCGCCTCGAGCAGCCCCGCGGGTGGCGCGACCCGCTCGATCGCCGTCGGCGACTTCGACGGCGACGGCGCCGAGGACGTCGTCGCCGCCAATCGCCAGAACAGCACCGTCTCGCTTCTCCCGGGGTTCGGCGACGGAACGTTCGCCCCGCCGGTTCCCTTCGTCGCCGGCTCGGGCCCCGGCAACATCCTCGCCGCCGACCTCGACGACGACGGCGATCTCGATGTCGCGGTAACGTCCGGCACTTACGTCTCGGTCCTCAAGGGGAACGGTTCCGGCGGATTCGGCGCCGCGCGGCAGTATCCCGCCGGCAATCCCGGGCCCCTCGTCGCCGGCGACTTCACCGGGGACGGGCTGGTCGACCTCGCCGTCCTCGGCTACTGGGACAACTACTCCTATCCGGGCGAAGCGGTGGCGATCCTCGCCGGCGACGGCCAGGGCGGGTTCGCGGCCACGGGACCGGCGTATCACTCCGGCTACGCCGGCGTGGCCATGGCGGCCGGGGACTTCGACGGCGACGGACGGCCCGACCTCGCGGTGGCCAACGCGGGGCCGACGACCGTGACGGTCCTTCTGGCGGATGGAGCCGGCGGCTTCATCGCGGCACGGAGCATCGCGACCCCAACCCGTTCGAACACGTTCGCCGAGGGCGACTACAACGGGGATGGGATCCCCGATCTCGCCGTGGCTGGAAACACGACGGTCGCCGTCCTCCTGGGCGACGGCCACGGGGCGTTCGTCACGTCCTTCGACCAGCAGTACAGCACTTCGACCGAGGCGGTCGTGACCGGCGACTTCACGGGCGACGGGATCCTCGATCTCGTGGTCCTCGGCCAATACGACAGCATGTTCTTTCTTCCGGGACTCGGCGACGGGACCTTCGGACCTCCCGCGGCGATCCCCTCGACCTACTATTCGCGGCGAGCGGCGGTCGGGGACTTCAACGGCGACGGCAAGCTCGATCTCGCGACGTCGCATGACTGCTGCAGCGAAACTTCGATCGAGCTTCTGCTCGGCTACGGCAACGGGACCTTTCAGCCGCCCTCGGGCGTGTACACGGGCTTCAGCACGCTCGCTCTCGTGGCCCGGGACTTCGATGGCAACGGCCATCTCGACCTGGCCGCGACCGCCTTGAACGGCGCGAACCGGGTCGTGGTCCTCCTCGGCGTCGGCGACGGGACGTTCCTGCCGCCGTCGGACTACGCGACGCAGGCCGGGCCGGTCTCGGTCGCCGCCGGCGATCTCACGGGCGACGGCGAGATCGACCTGATCACGGCCAACGTGGACACCGAGAACCTCTCGATCCTGCCCGGAAACGGCGACGGCACGTTCGCCGCGGGTTGGACGGTCGCCGTCGGCGCGCGGCCGGTCTCCGTGGCCATCGGCGACTTCGACGCCGACGGGATCTCGGACTTCGTCACCGCCAACGAGAGCTCGAACACCGTCTCGCTCTTCGCGGGGTACGGCGGCGGCAAGTTCGGCTCGCCGGTGACGTACGCGACCGGGCGATCGCCCGTCGCCCTGTCGATCGCCGACTACGACCTCAACGGGTATCCGGACCTCGCCGTGTCGAGCGGCTCCAGCAGCTCGCTGACCCTGTTCAGCAACAGCCGTCTCGGCATCGCCCCCCTTCCCCCGGCGGGAGCGTGCCTCGGCGGCGCCGGGACCCTGCACGCGTTCGCGGCGGGCTACGGGCCCCTGGCGTACCAGTGGCGCAAGGACGGCGTGCCGCTCTCCGACGGCGGCAACGTCTCGGGAGCCACGACGCGGACGCTGACGATCGACCCGGCCGCGGCGGAGAACGAAGGCGACTACGACGTCGTCGTGACGGATCTCTGCACGACGGCGACCTCGAACGCGACGCCGTTCACGGTCTCGGTGCCGCCGGGAGAGCCCGTGATCACGATCGATGCGCCGCCCGCTCCCGGCGTGGCCGGCACGGCTTCCGTCCCCGCGACCGCCGGCCATGCCTATGTCTGGTCGATCGGCGGAGACGCCGGTGCCTTCATCGCCTCGGGCCAGGGAACGCCGCAGATCAGCTTCTTCGCCTCGATCCCCGGGACGGCGACGCTCGAGGTCGTGGAGTACAGCACGCCCGGGTGCGGCACCGCCTCGGCCGTCGCGGCCGTCCCCGTCGACTTCTTCGACGTTCCGCCGGGCCACCCGTTCCACGCCGACATCGTCACGATCGCGCGCGAAGACATCACCGCCGGGTGCGGCGGCGGAAACTACTGCCCGGCCGATCCCGTCACGCGGGCGCAGATGGCCGTCTTCCTTCTCAAGAGCAAGAACGGCGCGGACTGGGTGCCCAGCGAGTTCGGCCCCATCTTCGACGACGTGCCCAACGGCGCCTTCGCCTGTTTCTGGATCAACAACCTCTGGAACATCAGCGTCACGGGCGGCTGCGGCGGCAACAACTACTGCCCGGACGCGTCGGTCACCCGCGCCCAGATGGCCGTCTTCATCCTCAAGACGCTCGGCGAGTTCTACCCGCCGCAGGGCCCGCAGATCTTCGACGACGTGCCTCCGGGCTCCTTCGCGTCCAACTTCATCGACGCGCTCTACAACCAGGGCATCACCGGGGGCTGCAGCGTGATCCCGAAGCTCTATTGCCCGGACGGCATCGTCAACCGCGGGCAGATGGCTGTTTTCCTGGTTCGAGCGTTCCTTGAGCCGGCGCCTTAGGCTCCTCCCGGCCCTCCTGCTCTCCTCGCTCGCCTCCGGCGCGGCGGGCCAGGACTTCGCCGCGGTCGAGCGGGAGCACCTGATCGCCTTCCTCGCGGCCAACCCCGTGGCGGCCACGTACCTCGGGGGCTCCGCCGTCGACCCGTCGCTCGCGAAGATCGACGGCCGGCTGCGCGACTGGTCGGAGGCCACGCTCGGCGCGGAAGCCCGCCATCTCGAGGGCCTGCGCGCGCGGCTCGCCGCCTTCCCTGCCGGCGCGCTGACACCGGCGCAGCGCATCGACCGCGCGGTGATGCTGTCGCAGATCGACTTCCTGCTCCGCGAGCAACGGGACCGCAAGGTCTGGCGGCGCATCCTCGACACCTACGCCAGCGAGCCCTTCCGCGGCGTCGACTGGCACCTGCTCGGCATGCCGGACCTCGGCAGCGGCCGCATGGGCACGCGGGAGGACTGGGAGCGGGTGGACGAGCGCGTGCGGGCGATCCCGGCGTACCTCGCCACGGCGCAGGCGAACCTCCGGAAAGGGATCGCCGCGGGCGACCCGCCCGATCCGCGGATGATCCTGCGCGAGGGGCTCCACGCCTCGACGACGAGCGCGGCCTACTTCGCCGACACGCTTCCGGCGATCGCGGCGGAGCGGACGAAGGGCGAGGCGTTCTCGGCCTCCCTCGTCGCGGACTTGCGACGCGACGGCGCGAAGGCGGCCGACGCCTTCCGGCGGTTCCGCGCGTTCCTCGTGTCCGCGTTCGTCGAGTCCGAGACGGGCGGGAAAGCGACGCTGAAGCCCGCGTTTCGGGGCGACCGCTACGCCGTCGGCGCGGACGAGTACGCCTGGCGCGTGCGCAACGTCCTGCAGGTCGAAGAGCCGATCGATGCGATGCACGGGCGGTCGGCGAAACTCGTGGCGGACGAACGGACGCGGCTCTCGGGGCTCGCCCGGCGCGCGGCCGAGCGGCGCGGCCTCGGCCTCGCGTGGGGAACGGAGGCGGAGACGGCGGCCGCGACGCGCCAGGTGTTCTCGGCTCTCGCCCAAGACTACCCGAAGAGCGACGCCGAGCGCTCGGCCTGGATGAACGAGGCGACCGCGCGCCTGGTCGCCTATGCCCGGAAGAACGCGATGTTCGACATTCCCGCCGACTACCGGGTGGAGATCGTGGCGACGCCGCCCGTTCTCGAGAAGAGCCTCGACGGCGGCTCGTACTTCCCGGCGCCGCCCTTCAAGCCGTCGGGCGCCGGGCACTTCTACTGGAACCCGACGCATGGCGACGTCGAGCGGCTCAAGCAGTCCAACCGTTCCTCGCTCGCGGACCTCGCGGCGCACGAGCTCTTCCCCGGCCACGACTACCACTTCAAGGTGATGACGTCGAACCGCGCGTCGATCTCGCCCGTCCGCTGGCTCCTGCCGGGCGAGGTCGAGGGCTCCGCGTCCATGTGGGCCGACTCCATGGCGGTCGAAGGCTGGGCGCACTACGGCGAGGCGCTCATGGCCGAGGCCGCACCGGGCACGCCCGACGGCGCTTACGTCGGCGACGAGATCCTGTACGAGAGCCAGGGCGCTCTCTACCGGAACCTCCGCGTCCGGATCGACATCGGGCTGCACACGGGGCGGCTCTCGTTCGCCGACGCCGTCGACCTCTTTTCGGAGACGGTCGACTTCCTGCCGGGCTCCTGCCGGGCGCCGGGGCTGTCGGCGGAGAAGGCCGCCTCGTGCGAGTCGGCCGAGTCGGCGATTTACCGCTACTCCAAGTGGCCGACGCAGGCCATCACGTACCGGCTGGGCAAGGAGCGCATTCAGGCGCTGCGCGCCGAGGCGCAGGCGGCGCCCTCGGGTGCGGCCCCCGGCGCGACGCGCCGGCTCCACGAGCTCCTCATGAAGCAGGGGCCGATTCCGCCGGACCTCGTCCGCGCAACGGTGCTGGCGGAGCTCGCCGCGGCGCCCTAACGCCTTCCGTGCGCGATCTGCGCGGCCTCGGGGAGGCGGCGCAGGCGCAGCATGGCGAGGATGCCGAGGGCGGGCCCGGGCGCCAGGACCGCGAAGGCCCAGCGCCAGCCGACGGCGCCGGCGACGCGCGGGACGAGCTCGATCGAGGCCATCGTCAGCAGGAAGCCGACGCAGGTCTGGACCGTCAGAGCCGTGCCCACGTACCGCGGGTCCGAGAGCTCGGTCACGCAGGCCGAGAACTGCGCCGAGTCGGCGACGATCGTGGCCCCCCAGACGACGGCCACGACGAGAAGCAGCGTCGGGCTGCCGCCGAAGAGGAGGCCGATCGTCAGACAGCAGGCGCCGGACACGCCCATGGCCCACGAGGTCACGGCCGTGCGGCCGAAGCGATCCGCGGCGAGGCCCGCGAGCACGCACCCGGTGGCGCCCGCGCCGATCACGAAGAACGCCGTCAGCTCGGCCAGCGCGGGCCGCGGGACGCCGCGGGCCGCGAAGCTCTCGCGCACGAAGACCGGGAACCAGGTCCACATCGCGTAGAGCTCCCACATGTGGCCGAAATAGCCGAAGTCCGCCAGCCGCACCCCGCGGTTGGAGAAGACCTTCGCGATCTGACCGACGTCGAAGCGCGCGGCGGGCGCGGCGTGGGGCCCGTCGTGAACGAAGAACAGGACGAGCGCGCCGCCGGCGACGGCGAGGGCCGAGACCGCGAGGACGTTGACGCGCCAGTCCGCGCTCCCGACGGCGTTGACGAGGTAAGGGAAGCCCTTTCCGAGCGAGATGCAGCCGACGAGGACACCGAGCGCCATGCCCCGGCCGTGGCGAAACCAGCTCGCCATGATCTTCATGCCGGGGGGATAGACGCCGGCGAGGAAGAACCCGACGGCGAATCGCAGCGCGACGGCGCTCGTGAGGCCGTGAGCCGAAACGGCGAGCGCGGCGTTGGCGGCGGCGCCGAGGACGGCCGAGACGGCGAAGAGCCGCCGGGCCGAGAAGACGTCGGGGAGGTTGCCGAGGGCGGAGACGAGAGTGCCGGCGACGAAGCCGAGCTGCACGGCGAGCGTCAGCCAGGCCGCTCCCGCGTCCGAGAGGCTCCACTCGGCCTTCAGAGCCGGCGCGACCGCCGAACCCGAGAACCAGAGCGACATCGCGAGCAGCTCCGCTCCCGCGATCAGCGCGAGCGCCCGCCACCGCGCGGACGATTCAGGGGCGGCCGGCGCCGTCATGCCGGGAGAGCTTGCCACAGCGCGTACTGTGGCCGCGTGAGCCTGCTTGGGGCCCGCTTGGTGCCTGACCTGCATCCATGACTTGTTGTCGGCCCGGCTACCCGAAGAGGCATTAATGCGGGCCTGACCCTAAGAGTCAGAGATGCAGGGCTGACCCCGCTAGGCGAGGTCGAAGACGAGGAACTCGGAGGCGGCGGGCCCGGAGGCGGCGAAGCGGAAGGCGGACTCGTCGGAGGCGGCGAGGCCGTCGCCGGCCGCGAGCGTCTGGCCGTTGACGTCGAGGCTTCCCCGCAGGACCTGGACCCAGAGGTGGCGTCCGGAAGCGAGCGCGAGCTCGGCGGACTGCCCGGGCTCGAGCGCCGACGCGTACATCCGAACGTCCTGGCGGATCGCGATCGAGCCGTCGTCCCCGGAGGGCGATGCCACCAGGCGCAGCCGCCCTCGCTTCTCGGCGGCCTCGAATCGCTTCTGGTCGTAGCGGGGCGGCAGACCCTCCTCGCTCGGCATGATCCAGATCTGCATGAAGTGCACCGGCTCCGTCTTCGAGGCGTTGAACTCGCTGTGGCGCACGCCCGTGCCGGCGCTCATGTACTGCACGTCGCCAGGCGTGATCACGGAGCCGGAACCGAGACTGTCCTGGTGCGCGAGCCCGCCCTCGAGAACGTAGGACACGATCTCCATGTCGCGGTGGCCGTGCGTGCCGAAGCCCTGGCCCGGAAGCACGCGGTCCTCGTTGATGACGCGCAGGTCGCGAAAGCCCATCGCGCGCGGATCGTGGTATTCGCCGAAGGAGAAGGTGTGGCGGGTGTCGAGCCAGCCGTGGTCGAAGTGGCCCCGCTCGTGCCCGCGCCGGATCCGGATCATGGGAACCTCCGGCGGAAAGTACGTCCGCCCCGGCGCGAAGGGTTCACCTCACGCCGGGGCGCCGCACGAAAGCCGTCAGGGTTGGATCGCGCGGGCCACCCAGCCGTCGCCCGTGATGTTGTCGACCGACGCCCCGTAGCCGCTCCAGAACCCCGAGCCCGTCGTCTGCAGGTCCAGGAAGAGGTCGCCGTAGTTGCCCGACGGCAGAGGGGTCTGCTTCATCGAGTACGGCAGGACCGTGACGTTGAACGTCGTGGTCCCGGTCCGCCCGACGACGCGCACGGTCCAGGTGTGCGATACGGAATCGAGGTTCACGATTCCGACGTTGGTCCGATACTGGGCGTCGTGCCGCAGGCCGAGGGCGTAGGCCCGGGCCGAGCCGACCGCGTCCTGGGGTGAAACGGCCGGAAACTGCAGCGAGACCGTGCCGCTGGCGTTGGGCTGGTTGCTCCAGATGCGGGAGAAGCCCAGGAGGCGAGCGTTGGCGTCGATGTCGTTGTTCGACGTTGCGCCGTACACCAGAATCGACCCCAGGCCGCTCTTTCCGAGCAACTGCGCCACGACGTCCGGTTCGAACACGAGCTGGTTCGCCGGGATCGAAAAGTACTGAAGCGGCGCGGTGGAGTTGTCGACGCCCTGGGCGATCCAGCCGATTCCGATCCTCTGCGTCGAGGATCCCATGTTGCCCGCCATGAAGTCGGACCTGTAGTAGGTGTTGCCCGCGCCCTGGACGCTGCCCGCCGCCGGGATGAGGAACGCCGAGTCCGCTTTCTCGAGCTGGATGACCTTGGGGGCGAAGCCGGGAGCGGACGGAGCACGCGACGAGACACGGGCGAGCGCCTCCCCGATCGTCATCGCAGGGCCTTCCGCGGGGACCAATCCGGCCGCGGGCACGGCCGGCTGGGCGAGCGCCGCCGAAGCGCCGAGCAGGCCGGCCATCGTGAGGGATGCCAGTCGGGACCTCATCGCGATCCTCCTTGTGGTCGTGGGTTTTCGAGACCGGACTTCCGTCTCGACCACGGTACCCCCAATCGCGCGCGACGGCAAACGCCGCGCCCGGTCGCTTGACGCACGCGTCCCGAAACATCTATAAATACCGATATATGAAAACCGGCGCCGACCTCGTTCTGGCCTTCAAGGCCCTCGGCGACCCGACGCGGCTGAAGATCCTCGAGCTGCTCAAGGCCCGCGGAAAGTCCTGCTGCGAGCTGATCGCCCGCGACGAGCGCGGCCTGTGCGCCTGCGACATCGAGGCGTCCGTCGGCCTCTCCCAGGCCGCGGTATCGCACCACATGGGGCTGCTGCGCCGGGCCGGCCTGGTCGACGCCGAGAAGCGGGGCCGCTGGATCTTCTACCGGCGCAACGAAGCGGTTCTCGCCGGCCTGGCGGATGCCGTCGCAAGGGCCGTCTGACCGTCCCTTGAGGCTCGCGCCACCACTCCGAGGGCGGCGCGGCAGCGCATTCAATCAGCCCTTTCCATTGAGAGCGCGGCAGTGGTTCACGGACATAGGAACTCCACGTGCCATAGGACCTGGATTGGGCGCATTTAGGCGCTCCGCATACGGAGCTTCGCAATAGAATGCCCTATCGAAAGGACATACATACCGTGAGACGTAAGACCAAGAAGGCACTGAAGGTTTCCGCTCAGCACGCTTCGCTCGCCCTGCAGATGCTGATCGAGGACGGGAAGATCGCCGCCAAGGACGTGACCGCCGCCCTGAAGCGCCGCGAGATAACGATCCGCGCTCTTCGGGCCCGTCTCTCCGCTCTCGGCGAGGACGTCGCCGCCTCGGTCGCGAAGACCGCCGCGCGCGAGGGACCGAGAGCGCGCCGCACCATCTCCCGCGCGCAGCGCGCCGCGCGGCAGGCCCAGGGTCGCTACCTGGGGGCCATCCGAAGACTTTCCAAGCAGGCGCGCGCCCGCGTCAAGGCCATCCGGGCCGAGTCCGGGATCGACGCCGCCATCCGCGCGGCCGCGAAAATGGCGAAGTAGGACGCCCGACCCGGCCGGACCGCCCGGCCTGCTAGAATTGGCTGTCAGAACCCTGACAGCTTTGAGTTCAGCATGACGTCTCCGGGAGGAAGCGGGACCGGGGTGCCGCCGCGAGTCGAGCGGACCGAGGGGGATCGACCGCCTCCCGGCCGCGAGGCCCCGGCACCCCCGCCCCCGGCCCGCGGCGACCAGCTCCCGCTGGAGTTGATCGCGAGCTCCGGCGACGGTCTCGTCGCCTTCGATCGGAACCTCCGTCACACGCTCTGGAATCCGCGCATGGAGGAACTGACCGGGATCTCACCCGGAGCGGTGCTCGGGCGCGAAATCCTGCAGGTCTTCCCGCCGCCGCGGCAGAAGGAGCTGACCGCGCTGCTCGAGCGGGCGCTTGCCGGCGAGACGGTCACCTCGGACGACTTTCCCTGGCCGGCGCCGCGGGGCGGCGGCGAGCGCTGGTTCAGCGCCGTTCTCTCGCCGCACCGCGACTCGGCCGGCGGCATCCGCGGGGTCGTCGGCGTCATCCGCGACGTCACCGTGCGGCGCCTGGCGAGCGAAGCCAGCGCCCCGGTCGCGCTCGAGTTCCGGCGGCTCGTCGAGCAGTCGGTCGCCGGCATGTACCTGATCCAGGACGGACGCTACCGGTACGTCAACCCGAGGTTCGCCGCCACGCTCGGCTACACCCAGGCCGAGATCCTCGCCCTCGACTCCGTCGCCAACCTCGTCGCCCTCGACGACCACGCTCTCGTGCTCTCCCGCGTCCGGCAGACGGTCGAGGGCAGCGAGGACGGCGTGCCGTACACCTTCCACGCCATCCACAAGAACGGCGAGCCGGTGGAGGTCGAGGTCCTGGAGGCGGCCGTCGAGTTCGAAGGGCGGGCGGCGGTCGTCGGGACCCTCGCGGACATCAGCGACCGCCGCCGCGCCGAGGCGCAGATCGTGGCCCAGGCCTACAACGATCCGCTGACCAAGCTCCCCAACCGCGCGCGCCTGCTGGACCGGCTCGACGTCGACGTCGCCCAGGCCAAGCGCCACGGGCGCAAGCTCGCCGTCGTCTACATCGACATCGACTTCTTCAAGTACGTCAACGACAGCTGGGGCCACAGTGTCGGGGACAACCTCCTGCAGTCTCTCGCCCTGCGCCTGAAGCGCTCGGTTCGCGAGGCCGACACCGTGGCGCGAATGGGCGGCGACGAGTTCGTGATCCTGGTGCCGGAGCTGAGGCAGAGCGAGGACCTCGCCGGCATCGCCGCCAAGCTGATCTCGCTGATCTCGCGGCCCTTCTCGCTCGACGGCCGCACCATCCAGATCGCCGCGTCCATCGGGATCGCGAGCTACCCCGAGGACGGCATCGACGCCGAGGCGCTCCTGCGCAACGCCGACGCCGCGATGTACCGCGCGAAGGAGCTCGGGCGCAACAACTTCCAGCTTTGCACCCGCGAGCTGACCGAGCAGGCCGCCGAGCGCCTCTCGCTGCAGAAGGGCCTGCGGCTCGCCGTCGACCAGGAGGAGCTCGTCCTCCATTACCAGCCCATCACGAGCATCGTCACCGGGCGCACGGTCGGCCTCGAGGCGCTGGTGCGCTGGCAGCACCCGACCAAGGGTCTCGTCGGCCCCACCACCTTCATCCCCGTGGCCGAGGAGACGGGACTGATCCTGCCGCTCGGCGACTGGGTCCTGCGCTCCGCGTGCCTGCAGCTGCGCCGCTGGCAGGAGGCGTGGCTCGACACGTTGCGCGTCTCGGTCAACTTCTCGGCCCGCCAGTTCCGCGAACGCAACATGGCGCACATGGTCGAGCGCGCGCTGAGCGAGGCCAACCTGCAGCCGCAGCACCTCGAGGTCGAGATCACCGAGTCGACCGCGATGGAGGGCGCCGAGATCGTCGTAGCGAACCTCAACGTCCTGCGGAGCATGGGCGTCGGGATCGCGATCGACGACTTCGGCACCGGCTACTCCTCGATGAGCTACCTCAAGCGCTACCCCGTGACGTCGCTGAAGATCGACCGGTCCTTCGTCACCGACCTTCCGACCAACCCCGCCGACGCCGGGATCGTGCGCGCGATCATCGAGATGGCGCACGGGTCTCGGCTGAACGTCATCGCCGAGGGCGTCGAGACGAAGGACCAGTTCACGCTCCTCCAGGGCTACGGCTGCGACGAGATGCAGGGCTACTGGGTCAGCCGCCCCCAGCCCGCGGCGGGCGTCGACGATCACCTGAGGGCGGAAGTGGAGCTCTGGACGCCGAAGTAGCCGGCCGCTCCGTTCCGAAGGCAAGGAAAGAGGCGGGCCAGGCCCGCCTCGAGACACGCCGGAGGACGGCCTAGGATTGGCGCAGGATCGGGGGCTCCGGCGCCGGCGACACTCCGACCGGACGCTCGAAGATCGAAAGATCCTCGGTCCGCCGGCGACGGAAGGTCAGCCCGGCGACGAAGAGGACGCCGAGCGCGAGGGCCACGAAGATGACCCATGTTCCGGCGCCCCGTCCGGAGACGGCCGGCGTCTCGTCGGTCGAGTCCGTGCGGGCGACCGCCGTATCCGCGGAGCCGGAAAGCGGCGGCACCATCGGAGCCGCGTCCGCGGACGTGGCCGTCGGGCCCGCCACGTCCGGGTCGGACGGAGGCGCATCGCCGGGATCGGTGGCCGCGGCCGCCGAATCCAGGACCTGCTCGCGCTCGCCCTTCTCGGGGACGGGCGCGGCTTCGAGCGGTTTCTTCGGCGTCTTCGGGACCGGCTTCTTCACGGGCTGCTTCTTCACGAGCGGCTCCGCCGGTGCGACCGGTGCGAGGATCGGCGGCTCGACGACCGGCAATTCCTCGACGGGCGGAAGACCGGCCTCGGACGGCGCTGGCGGCTCGACCTGCGCCTCGACCGGCGCGGCCGCGCCCGACCCCGCTTCCCTTTCACTCGGAATCACCGTGGGAACCGTCGGGCCGGGTGTCGGCGTCGCCGCGGGATCGGCCGCCGTCTGTTGCGGGGCCTCGGTCGCGGGCTCGGGCTCCTGCGCTTGCAAAGTGCCCGTCGCGATCGCGAACACCGCGGCGACTGTCAGCAGGAAACGACTCATGGAACGCATCGCTTTCTCCTTTCGTCGGCGGGGCGCCTCGTCGCCCCACGCTAGCGAAAAGAGCAGAAACCGTGCCACGCGCTGGAATCAGGAGACTTGCGCGCGCGTCCGAGTCGAGTTGGTGCGATGGGAAACTTCAGGAGTCTGCTGGTGCGCCACTGCTCTCTCGCGTGCTCGGCCCGCTCGCGCGCTCGCCGGTCGAGCGCGCCGAGCGGGACCGCGGCGCGACACGGCACCGTGCCCGACCGACTGAGGGGCCGCGAACGTCCGCGAACGCGTTAACATTCTCCGCAATGGCGTTCGAAGGCGAGGAGCGGCGCCTGGCTCGCTGGATCTGCGCGGCGTGCCGGTCGCCGCGGTTCGCGCCGGTCCCGCAGGACGGGCGGCTCAAGTGCCCGATCTGTTACGCCGCCGTTTCCTTCGACGCCCGCAGGCACGCCCACCGGGACCCCGCCGACCGCGGCAAGCGCCCCGAGGAAATCCCGCCCCGCGCCTAGGATTCCGCCCGGGGCGTGTCGCCCGTCACAAGGGATTTCCGGCCCGCGGCCCTACATTGGTCGCTCCATGACCGGACCCAAAGAGCTCAGCCCGGAGGAGTTGCGCTGCTTCGGGCTCGGCCTCTTCGAGCGTCGGGCCGACTCCGGCGAAACGATTCGCCGCGCGTACTGCCTGCGCTGCGGCGGGCAGGTCGCCTCGGAGCGCCGGGAAGCCGATCCCGCGAGCTGGTGGATCTGCGCGCGCGCGTGCAACACGCTCTACGCATCGGCGGCCCCCTACCCCACCGACTTTGCCGTGCCGCGGACGCGCCCGCTCCGCCGGCGGTTCGACTCCCGCTAGGTCTGCGGCGCCGGCTTACGGGCCGTAGAGCGCAAGCCCGAAGGTCTTGACGAGGAAGACCGCCATCTGTCCGCGGCTGTTCGGGCTCGACGGGCAGTAGATGCCCGCGCCGCAGCCCCCGGTGATCCCCTCGGCGAAGAGCTCCTCGATCCAGTCCGCGAAGGTGCTCGGGCAGGTCACGTCCGAGAAGATCCCGACGCAGACCGGCGGCACGTAGCTCGAGCCGTATTTCGCCTTCAGGAGGAAGGCCGCCATCTGCGCGCGAGTTACCGCGTTCGACGGACAGTAATTGGGGCCGCCGCAGCCACCCGTGATCCCTTCGGCCGCGAGCTCCTCGATCCAGTCGGCATAAAGGCTCGGGCAGGGCACGTCCGCGAAGATCCCCGTGCAGGCGGGCGGAAGGTACGACGCCCCGTGCTTCGCCTTCAGCAGGAAGACCGCCATCTGCGCACGGGTCGTCGAGCTGCCCGGGCAGTAGTTGCCGCCGCCGCAGCCGCCGGTGATCCCGTTGTGAAAGATGTTCTCGATGAACGCGTAGAACTGCTGCGACGTCGGGACGTCGAGGAAGCTCTCGCCCACGTGCATCGTCCAGGTCTTCGCGGGGGGCCCCGAGCTCAACGCTTCGGCGAAGGTCGAGTCCCAGTGGGAGACGGGGCGCGCGCCCGAAACGGTCATCAGGTAGCAGTCGTGCGACGGCGTGGCGCCGAAGCAGTCCGACACGGCCCCGGACCCCACCGAGCCGTAGTCGGCGGAGGCGTCGTCGATCGTGTAAGCCGGCCCCGCGGGCCCGGCGATGTTCGACGCGGTACCCGTGAGCGCAAGAGCCGCGGCGTTCGGGTTCTGCCAGCCGGGCTCCACCATCACCGTCTCGCCGGACTCGAGGACCTTGTTCAGGTTCGAGGTCGTCCCCGACCCGTGAAGGTCGACTTCCAGGGCTGAGGCGACCGGCGGGGCCGGCGTAGGAGTCGGCGGAGGAGTCGGCGTCGGCGTCTGGGTCGGCGTGCTCGTCGGCGTCGCCGTCGGGGTGTTCGTCGGCGTCGCCGTCGGGGTGTTCGTCGGCGTCGCCGTGGGCGTGTTGGTCGGCGTGGCCGTCGGGGTGTTGGTCGGCGTCGCCGTGGGCGTAGACGTCGACGTGAAGGTCGGCGTCGGCGGAATCGGCGTCGCGGTGTTCGTCGGCGTGTTCGTCGCCGTGTTGGTCGGTGTCGCCGTGGGCGTAGACGTCGGCGTGAAAGTCGGCGTCGGCGGAATCGGCGTCGCCGTGTTCGTCGGCGTGCTCGTCGGCGTGTTCGTCGGAGTCGCCGTGGGCGTAGACGTCGGCGTGAAAGTCGGCGTCGGCGGAATCGGCGTCGCGGTGTTCGTCGGCGTGCTCGTCGGCGTGTTCGTCGGTGTCGCCGTCGGCGTAGACGTCGGCGTGAAAGTCGGCGTCGCGGTGTTCGTCGGCGTGCTCGTCGGCGTGTTCGTCGGTGTCGCCGTCGGCGTAGACGTCGGCGTGAAAGTCGGCGTCGGCGGAATCGGCGTCGCGGTGTTCGTCGGCGTGTTCGTCGCCGTGTTGGTCGGTGTCGCCGTGGGCGTAGACGTCGGCGTGAAGGTCGGCGTCGGCGGAATCGGCGTCGCCGTGTTGGTCGGCGTGTTCGTCGCCGTGTTGGTCGGCGTCGCCGTGGGCGTAAAGGTCGGCGTGAACGTCGGCGTCGGCGGAATGGACGTCGGCGTGGCCGTCGGCGTCGGGGACGGCGTCGGAGTGGGCGTCACGATCAGCGGGTCGTAGAAGAGGATCGCCGTGCTCGTCAACGAGGCGCTGTCGGTGTACGTGACCTTGTCGAAGTCGGTGGTCGTCAGCTCCCAGCCGACGTCGGGATGCCCGGAGTTGAGGTTGTTGTTGGGACCGTACTGGAAGACGAAGGTCCCGTTCTCGTTGAGAATCACCTGGACGTTGAAGAAGCTCCCGGTCGTCGCCCAGTCGGGCACGGCCTGCCAGGTCACGACGAACTGGCGATTGGGCGCCGTGCCGAGCGGCGTCGCCGTGAAGAGAACCGCGCAGCCGGGCGCGGTGCAGGTGGTCGCCCCGGGTCCGCCTCCCGATCCGTTCGGGCTCGCATCCAGGTCCGCGCCGTAGACACGGATCGTGTTCACGAGGTTCGCATCCGGGTACGGCAGGGTGTAGATCCGCGGGGGCCCGGTCGTTTGCGTACCGGCGAAGCAGTAGGTGTTGCCGAACTGCAGCCGCCCGTTCGTCATGACGTTCAGCTGCGTGTAGGTGCCGCCTCCGAAGGTGAACGGAAAGCCGATGTTGATCGGCGCCGTGATGGCGTCGTCGCCGATCGTGTCGCCGAACGCCGTACAAACCGACGGATTGCTCCAGACGACCGGGGCGTGGGACGGCGGGTCGATCCAACCGAAGGTGGTCGGGACGTGGGCGTACGTCGCCGCTCGGGCCGCAGCCGCCCAACCGAGCAGAAGCGCGGCCAGGAGCCCGCGGAAGGCGGTTTCAGGCAATCGTGTCGCGGTGGGCGGCAATTGATATGCTCTAAGTTCAATCGCGAGAGAGGCGTCTGATGGAATCAGTGTAGCAGGATCGCGAACCGCGGCTGGTGACGGCGCTCACGCATCAACGATCGGCTCACCGCCCCGCCCAGGGTCAGGCCGTCGCCAATCGTCTACGTCATGCAGTAGACGCGGCGGTCCTGCCGATTCTCAGGGACAGGTCGCGAAGGCGCTCGTGTCCTGCACCGGCGCAAACGCATTGCCGAGAGCATTGACGTACGTTTTCACGCTCCCGGTGTGCGTGTCGGTCACCCGAAGCGTGACCTCGACGTTCGTCAGGCCCGCCGCGAACACCCAGTAGGCGGGCGATCCTCCGAAGCAGCCGCTGAGGACCTTGACGACGATCTCGATGTTGGCGGCGTTGAAGAAGTAGAAGTAGCCCGAGTCCGCGGTCAGCTCGGTGCCGATCGCGCCTCCGCTGCGGCCGTCGTTGGTCCGGTAGGCGGTCGTCACGGCGAAACGGTTGTTGTTCAGGCAAAGGGTCTTCGTCGTCCGGAACGCACGGGCCGGAGGGGACGACGGCCGGCCGGAACGCCATGCCGCCGACGAAGTTCTTGCCCGAGTCGCCGACATCCGTGAACGCCCCCGTCGCGGGATTGACCGTGACGATCGCATGCCGGTCTCCCGTGCTCCCGAAGATCGTGCCGTCGTCGCGAACGGCGAGCGCCCCGAGGGAAAGTCCGTCGGGGCCGATGTCAGGATCGCGCCGTTCGAGGGGTTGATCGTCCGGATCGTCGAGTCGGTCGGCCCCGACGTGCCGAGGTCCGCCGCGGATTCGTACAGTGTGCCGTTCGGCGCGAACGCGATCGTCGCAAAGTGCGTGTTCGTGTTGGCGACGAAGGTCGCCATGCCGGTCGCCTTGTCGATCCTGTACAGCAAGCCCTCGCCGCCCGCGGCGTCCACCGGCGAGCGGATCCCGAAGAGCATGCCCGTGCCCGGCTGGAAAGCGATGTCCGAGATGCTGATCGCCGGCCCGCCGGCCCCTCGACGATGGGTCCGATCGTCGACAGAAGCGCGCCCGTGTCCGGGTCGATCAGGACGAGCGTGCTCGTCTTGGGCGGACCCGGCGGGGGAAATCCTCCCGCGTTGAGCTCGACGCATACAGAGCGCCGGAGGAGTCGAATGCGAGTCCCGTCAATCGAGCGATGCCGGTCGGGTGCCCGACGACGGTCAAGGCCGCCGTGACCTGGTCGAGAATCACGAGCGATCCGTCGTTGATGGAGCTCGCGTTGCTGTGGCCGCCGTTGCCGCCGTACAGCACCTCCTCGGCTGCGAGCCGAAACCTCGGATGCTCAGAAGAGCAACCGCCAGTGCGAACCACGGACCGGTGGAGTGGTGCCGCCATGGGACTCTCCGTTTCGGTTCGGAGTCGGCCGCTGGTCCCGTCAGGGTGATGGGCTTTCGAAGACGAGCCCCGGCAGGCCGCTCGGCAGCTCGGCCGGCACCCGCTCGAGCAGGTTCTCGGGCGTCGCCCGGGGGTCGAGGAGCCCGTCGCGCACGAAGTCAATCAGATCGAGGAGCTCCTGCGACGACAGGCGCGTCGGCTCCGTCAGCAGCGGGCTCAGACGTTCGATCACCGGCTCGATCGGGCCCAGGCGCGCGGCGAGGTCCGGCGCGACGCCTTTTTGCACCGGGTCGTAGCCGCGGGCCGACTCCGCCGGGTCGTTGTAGTGGCGGATCGCGTCCTCCAGGGTCGTGAAGGCGCCGTTGTGAAAGAACGCGGGCTGCAGGGCGAGGTTGCGCAGCGGTGACGTGCGGAACTTGTAACGGTCGGCGGGATCGCCCGTGACCTCCTCGAATCCGAAGTCCTCGTCCTCGCCAGGGCCGGCCAGCTTCACGTTGCCCGTCCCCGGCCCGAAGGCCGGCGCGATCTGCGGCACGGCCACGACGTGCATCTCGAAGTCGCTGAACATCTCGTTGGCGTCGCCCGCCACGGCGTGGCACCGCACGCAGCCCGCCTTCCCGAAGAAGAGGAGCGCTCCGCGCTTCTGTGCGTCCGCCATCGCCGCGTGGTCGCCCCGCATGAACCGGTCTACGGGCGCGTCGGCGAAGGTCAGCGAGAACTCGAACTCCGCGATCGCCCCGCCGATCATCGCGAACGTGATCTTGTCGCCCTGCGCCACGCGCGTCGACACCTTCGCGAAGGCGGCCCGATAGCCGGGCGCCGCGTTGAGAAGAGCGAGGACCGCCTTTCGAATGGGCTCGTTGCGGAACCCGGCGGCGTCGGGCGGCGGCACCGGATGCCCGAACCCGTCGTCGAAGGGACCGCCGGTGCCGGTGAAGCCGGCCATCTCCACCAGCTCGGTGGACGGAAGATGGGCCTGCGCGGACAGCAGGTGCGAGACGCCGGGGTCGAGGGCCGGGAACCGCAAGGCGCCTTCGGGGGCGGGGAACACGAATCCCCGCGAATTGTCGAACGGGTCACCCGACGTGCTTCGGAACCGTCCGTTCCACATCATCTTTGGATAGAAGGCGCTGTTCAGGACCATCGGGGAGCGGCGGCGGTTGCGCGGCCCCCGCCGGCCCGGCCCTACGATGCCGTTGTTCTGGACGCCGATGGCGATCGACTGGCTGTCCGAAAATCCGTGGGCCGGGGAGTGGCATCCCGCGCAGGCGTTGTCGCCGCGCAGGGAGAGAATCGGATCGAAGAAGAGGGAGTTGCCGATCGCGGCGAGCGTCGGGTCGACCGGGCGGCCGAGCCGCGCTTCGAGCGTCGAGCCGACCCGGCCGGTGAACCCGGCCTGCCGGAGCACGCGCCAGAGCCGCACGTCGAGCGAGACCGGCTCGATCGCGCGGTCGGCGCCGGCGAGCGCGGCGAGGAGCGCGGTCGTGCCGAAGAGCGCGGCCGCCGCCGCGAGCCGGCGACGAACCCGTCCCGGATCTTCGCCGACACCACGTCGCCGCCCCGGAGTGGACCACCTGCGCATCGCGCCCCCTGGCCGGATCCGAGCTTCGACTCAGCCTACCGAGGGTTGGTTGCTACGGGCTTCTTGAGCGAGAGCCTACACCCAACGGCGGCCGATCCGGCGGGGCCGCCGGCACCAGTCGTGATGGTCACGGTCCCGGTGGAGATGCTCACGCCGTCGCCTTCAGGCCTGGCCGTAGCCTCTCGTGCCGTCGGCACCCGAGGGCTCCCCCGAGCCAGGCGCATGGCAGCGCGGTGAGCACGAGCCCGATGGAATACCAGCCCGGCCCGTACTCGGGTCCGCGGCCCCGCGTCATGGCGGCGCCCACGATCGACAGGACGAGGCCCACGGTCCCGTACGCCAGGGCGTGCCGCATCGGCCGGTCGGGCGCGAGCCGCGCCGCGACGTATCCGCCCGCGACACCGTAGACGAACCGATAGGCCGTCGCGAGCAGCCAGAGCGGGTCGGCCATCGGCTGGAACCAGGGCGGGAAGACGCCGGTCGCGTGCATCACGACGTCGGTGACCGTCGAGAGAACGATGACCGCGAGCATGCCTGTGAGCACGGCGCGGAGGCTTCGCCACGGGCGCCGCGGCTGCGCGTCCGCCGGGGTCACCGGAGCTCCCGCGATCGCCATCGAGGCGAGCATCTCCGCGAGCCTGTCGTAGCCATACTCGACGCCGCTCTCCATGGGGGACTTGAGGACCGCGTCGCGAATCTCCTTCGTCTCGTACAGCACCGTCAGCGTCATCGTGGTCTTGCCGGCCTTCTCCACGAGGACGGTCGTGTCCACCGCCTCGCCCTCGTACCAGGGGTTGTCGAACAACTCGGTGGCCACGAGGCGTTCGGGCGCCACGATCTCGCGAAAGACGCCGCCCATCCCCATGTCGCCGCCGTTGCTGTCCCGCCACACCCAGCGATAGGCGCCGCCCACCCTCAGGTCGACCTCGCAGACCGCCAGCGTCCAGCCGGGCGGCCCGTTGAACCAGCGCTTGAGCAGCTCCGGTTTCGTCAGGGCGTCGAAGACCATGCGGCGGGGCGCATCGAAGACGCGCGTCATCACGATCTCCCGGTCCGTGGGTGTCGAGACCTTCAGGGTTCCGGTTCGGTTCATCATCGTCGTCTCCTTTATCGCTTGCGGCGCCTCGGTTTCTTTTCGCGAGCCTTCATCTCGTCGAGCAGGGCGTCGAGCCGCTGATAGGCGGCCTCCCAGAACTGGCGGTAGTTCTCGAGCCACTCGGTGGCCTCTTCGAGCGGCCTGGCCTCGAGAGCGCGGGGCCGCCGCTGCGCGTCGCGGCCGATCGAAACCAGGCCCGCGCGCTCGAGCACCTTGAGGTGCTTCGAGATCGCGGGCTGGCTCATCGCGAAGGGCTCGGCGAGCTCCGTGACCGAGGCCTCTCCCGAGGCGAGGCGCGCCAGGATCGCCCGCCGCGTGGGATCGGCGAGCGCCGCGAAAGTCGCGTCGAGGTGCGCGGGGCCCGGCGAGGAGGCTGCGACTTGCATAACTGATTGGTTATATACAGCGGAAAGCGAGACCCGTCAAGGCCCTTTTTTGGCGGGGATCTCGCCCGACCGCTTCGGGCCTTCCGCGGCTCGGGCGAGCTAGAGTGAGGCCTGGCTTGGCCAGCTCCTTCTGGGATTCCGCCGAGAACGTCGAGCGCTTTGCGGCGCGGGAGCCGGACGTCCGCCTGGCGCAGCTCGTGGGCGAGTACCCCGATCCTTCGGGGACCCGGGTCCTCGATCTGGGCTGCGCGGGGGGCCGCAACGCCGTCCTGCTCGCCGCGAAGGGCTTCGACGTCGAAGCGCTCGACGCCTCGCCGGCCATGGTGGCGAAGACGCGCGAGCGCCTCGCCGCGATCCTGGGCGCGGCGGAAGCGGAGAGGCGGGTGCGCGTCGGACGCATGGACGACCTCTCCGCCGCGGCGGACGCGACGTACGACCTCGTCGTCGCGCTCGGTCTCTACCACTGCGCAGAGAGCCGCGCCGAGTGGGAGCGGGCGCTCGCGGAGTCCGCGCGCGTGCTGAAGCCGAGTGCCCGGCTCCTCGTCTCCGTCTTCACGCCCGAGACCGACCTGACCGGCCACGGAACCCGCGCCATCGCCGGCGAGCCCGACGTTTACGAGGGCTTCGACAGCGGCGGCCGCCACGTGCTTGTGGACGCCATGAAACTCGACCGCGACCTGGCGCGGTTCGGCCTCCTGCCCGTCGAGCCGACCCGCACCGCGCGGCCCAGGGTCGAGACGGGCCGCCGCGTCTCTGCCAACGGGCTTTACCGGAAGACGGCCTGAGGCCCGGATCCCCGCCCTACCGCTTGTTCCACCCGTAGACCGGCCCGGAGTGGAAGAACTTCTCGGGCGTCATCACGCCGTCGCGTTTGAAGACCATGCCGTCCTTCATGACGAAGCGCACGTCGCGCAGCGCATCGATGTCCTCGAGAGGATTGCCCCGCACGGCGATGATGTCGGCGGCGAGCCCCGCCCGGATCGGCCCGCGTTGCTTCTCGACCTGCGCGCACTGGTAGCCGGTGATCGTCATCGCCTTCAGGATGTCGGCGTTGGGGATCCCGGCGGCCTTCCAGGTCAGCAGGAAGTTGATCGTGCGCTCGCCCCGCGAGAGCATGTTGCCCGCCTCCCAGTAGTCCATGTCGGTCGAGAAGGTGATCTTGACGCCGTGCCGCCAAGCGCTCTTCAACTGCGCGGCGGTCTTCTCCATCTCTTCCTTCTTCCCGGCATAGGGCGTGAACGGCGTATCGGTCGAGGCGAGAAAGATCCCCTTCTGGGCCATGACCTTGTAATGCTCGTCGGTGAGGGCGAAACCGTGCTCGATCGACCAGATGCCGGCCTCGATCGCGCGGCTGGCGCCCTCGGGGGTCTGGACGTGGCCGGCGACCTTGAGCCCGCCCCTGGCGGCCTCGGACATGAAGAGCTTCATCTCGTCGACCGAGTAGCCCCAGGGCTTGCAGTCGACGCAGATCTTGATGATCTTCGCGCCGAAGAGCATGTTCTCGCGCACGGCCTTGACGATCTCGTCGCGCGTGTCGGCGTCGAGGTACTCGGGGTAGACGATGTCGTGATACTTGACCATCTCGGGCGTCGGCCAGAACTGGCCGCCCTTGCCGCCGATGATCAGGCCCGAGTTGATGAGCGTCGGCCCCGGGATCCATCCCTGCTCGATCGCCTGGCGGTGCGCCGTGTCGGCGTAGAGGGCGTTGTTGCCGAGGTCCCGCACGACCGTGAAGCCGGAGTTGAGGAGCTGGATGCCGTTGGAGGCGGCCTGGATCGCCCGCAGCGGCGTCGATTCCATGACGTAGGTCAGGTAGTAGTAGTTGTGCTCGGGAACGTCCTTGTACGTGATGCCGAGGTGCGTGTGCGTGTCCACGAGCCCCGGAAGCACGGTCAGGTCCGACAGGTCGATGACGGCCGCGCCCGCGGGGATCGCCAGCGCCTGCGTCGGCCCGACGGCCGTGATCTTGCCGCCCTCGACGAGGATGACGTGGTCGGCCGCCGCGCGGCCCGTCTCGGGGTCGACGAGCCGGCCCGCCCGGACGGCCGTGACCTGGGCGAAGAGGGCGAGGGGCAGGAGCCAGGAGACGCCGACGGCCGCCAGGAGCTTTCGCATGGTTGCCTCCTTTGTCGCGGGGGGATCGGGTCGAGCTGACCGCGCCCCTTGAGCTCATACTTGACCGCCCACCGGCGCGAGTCAACGCTTCGGTTCGCCGTATAGTGAGCCCCTGACTCCGACCGCCCGCGGAGCAGCGCAAGCGGAGGCGCCCATGACGACGATGAACACGCTCGACCTCGCGAGCCTCGACCTTCGGGATGCGCTCGATCTCGCCATCCTGGTCGAAGAAGAGGCCAGGGACCGGTATCAGGAGCTCGCCGCCCAGATGGAGAACCAGCACACCGCCGAGGCCGCGGCGTTCTTCCACACGATGGTCAAGAACGAAGCCAAGCACGGCGAGGAGCTCGCCAGCCGCCGACGGGACCTCTTCGGCGACGCGCCGCGGCGGGTGGATCGTTCGCTCCTGTGGGACGTGGAGGCGCCGGCCTACGAGAGCGTCCGCGCCTTCATGACGCTGCGCGAGGCGCTGACCGTGGCGCTCGAGGCCGAGGTCAAGGCCTACGGCTTCTTCTCCGCGGCGCTCGCGCTTCCGGTCGCGGAGCCGGTGAAGAAACTCTTCGAGGAGCTCAAGCAGGAGGAGGTCCTCCACCAGGAGCTCGTGAACAAGCAGCTCGCGAGGCTTCCGCCCGACTCCGGCCCGGCTGCGGAGGACTTCGCGGACGAACCCGTCGCGCAGTAGCGCGAAGACGGCCTGACGGCCGGGCGACTTCGCGCCGGCGACGAGCTTCTGGAACCTCGGGTTCTTGCGCATGGGTCCCGATGATTCAGTTGCATCTGGCGGCCCTCGCCGTGCTGGATTTTCATGGTTGTGGAACCCGGCGCGGGCGGAGCCCGCGATCCGCGGGAGGTGCATGATGACGCTGGTTGCGATTCTCTATGCCCTGGTCGGTCTGCTCCTCGTCGTACTGCCCGTCGGCCTGCTGGAATACGCGGAGTTCCAGCGGAAGAAGAAAGTCACCTGTCCGGAAACCGGCGACGAGGCCCGCGTGGGTGTCGACGCGCGTCGAGGAGCCATCGGCGTCGCCCTCGGCCTTCCGCGCCTGCACATCGTGAGCTGCTCCCGATGGCCGGAACGGAAATCCTGCGACCAGGCCTGCCAGAAACAGGTTCGCGGGCCGGGGCACGTCTTCTCGATCAGCTCGAGCCGCTGCTGAAGATCCCGTGCGCCCGGCCAGGAGAGGCTCTCGCTGCTCGTCGTCGAGGAGCCAGCCGAGATCCTGGTACGCCGCCAGGAAGGCCAGAAGCGCGGTCGGTTCGACCTCGTTCCACGGCCTCTCGCTCGAACCGCGCCAGGGCATCGGGATCCGCGGCCAGCGACTGCGGGAGCACCTTGACCGCCACGTCGCGCTTCCGCTTCGAGTCCCGCGCCCGGTGCACCTCTCCCATCCCGCCTGCGCCGAGCGGCGCGAGGATTTCGTAGGGGCCAGACGAGTACCTGCGGAAAGCGCCACGAACTGACGAGGACTCTAGAACGTGGCGTTGCCGAGGGCTTGGAGCGCGGAGTATTGGCTCCCCACATAGTTCCCAGTTGGAACCTTTTCGGGGGATGGCTGCGAGAATTGGCCGGGCTTCGCGGCGCTCCGTGAGGCCAGGACTACTTCGCGCTGGCGACCAGTTTCTGGAACCTCGGGTTCTTGCGCAGCGGGTCGAAGTTGGGATCGATCTTGAGCCAGCCGGGGGAGAGGAAGTACGGGATCTTCAGCAGCGGCTCGAGCTGGTCGAGCGCCTTTTCATGCTCGCCGACGAGAATATAGATCCGCGCGAGCTGGTGCTGGAAGTAGGGGCCGAGGTTGGCATTCCTCGACACTGGCTGGAGCGCCACCGAGCGTTCGCCTTCACGAATCGCTTCCTCTTTGCGTCCGAGGTACGCGAGCGCCAGGCCGAGGGCCGCACGACGAGTCGCGTCCTCAGGCGTCGCGCGAAGCTGTTCCTCGTAAACTCTCCTCGCGTCCTCGGCGTACTTGTGGACGTTCCCGGCGTCGCCTCGGACGGCGTAGGCCTGAGCGAGGCAGAGAGCCCAGGCGGCGGGGTCATCGTCGAACGCGCTCGGGGTCAACCGCAGGAGAAGTTCCTGCTGCTCCTCGCTGAGGACCCAGACGAGATCCCAGTAGTACGCCACGTAAGCCACCAGGGCGGTGGGCTCGACGTCCCCGGGCACGGCCTGCAGTTGAGCCCTGGCACCGGCCAGGTCTCCATCACCGAGAGAGGTCATGGCCCTGCTCTCGATCAGACCGAGGTTGGCGGGCGCGAGGGCGAGTGCACGGCCGAAGGCCTCCCGCGCTTCGGGATAGCGCCTCAGACGGAGGAACGCGTCGCCAAGACTCAACAGATTGGCGACGGAGCGAGGATCAACGCTGTCCGCCTGCCGGAAGTACTCCACCGCCGCATCCCAGCGTCCGAGGCCAGACTCGGCAAGAGCCGTTCCCCGGAGAAGGGATGCGTCCCCGGGCGCGACGCGCAGACCCTTCTGGTACTGCTCCAGGGCATGGTTGTAGTCGAGGGAAACCAACCGTTCAAAGGTACCAAGGGCCAGGTACCCCTCCGGGCGGTTCGGCGCAAGGGCGACGGCCTTCTCGCCTTCCTGCCGGGCGAGCTCCGCAAGAGCCCGTGTGGGAGTGCTGTTCGCATACAGCAGCGAATTGGCAGACGAGACTCTCGCCCACGCCTGCACGAATCCCGGATCCAGCGCGACGGCCTGCTCGTAGAAGCCGATCGCCTTGCGAAGGCTGGCAGGATTGTTGTCTCCGCGATTCCAGACCTCCTCGCCCTTCAGAAAGGCGTCGTAGGCGGGGAGGTTCTGCGTGGGCTTCTCGGACAGCCGCTTCTCCTCGCCTGCCCCGAGTGCGCCGCCCAGGGCCTGCGCCACCTTGGTCGCGATCTCCGACTGCACCTGGAACACGTCCGTGATCGCCGCGTCGAACGGCTGCTGCCACTTCGAGGCGGGCGCTCCGGACGACCGGATCTCGACGAGCTCCGGGCTGACCTGCACGCGGTTGCCCCCGCCGCCCTTTTGCCAGCGCACGGTCGCCGTCAGCAGGTAGTGCGCGTCGAGCTCGCGCGCGATCTCCTGCGGGGTCTTCGTCGTCTTCTTGTACGGCGTCGAGCTGCCCCGCGCGATCACCTCCAGGCCCGGCACGGAGGTCAGCTTGCCGCGCACGGCATCCGCGATCCCGTCAGCGAAATAGTCGTCTTCGGCGGCACCCAGGTTCTCGAACGGCAGCACCGCCACGCGCTTGACGCCGGACGCCTCGGTCCCGCCACGGTGCGGCCGTCGCATCAGAAAGACACCCGCGGCGGCCAGAAGGACAATGGCCGCGGTGACGACGAAGACCTTGTTCCTGTTGCTCGGCGGCGCTGCGAGCTGCACGCCGCTCGCCGTCGTCGGAGACGAGGCCTCCGAGAGCGCGAAGGCCACGTCCTTGGCCGACTGGAAACGGTTGTCCCGGTCCTTCTCGAGGCAGTGCCGGACGATGTGGTCCATGGCCGGCGATACGTTCCGCCCCGACTGCGTCAGCTCCGGCGGCTCCTCCTTCAGGATGGCCGCGATCGTGTCGCTCGCCGTGTCCCGCTTGAACGCCCTCTTGCCCGAGAGCATCTCGTAGAGGATCGTGCCGAAGGAGAAGAGATCCGAGCGGTGATCCACGGGCAGGCCCCGCACCTGCTCGGGCGACATGTAGCCCATCGTCCCCATGACCGTCCCGGGCTCCGTGTGACCCGAGCCCGTCGCCGCGCTCGTCTTCTCCTCCGGGGCGACTGCCTCGACCTTCTTCGCCAACCCGAAGTCCAGGACCTTGACGTGGCCGTCCTTCGACACGAACAGGTTCTCGGGCTTCAGGTCCCGGTGAACGATGCCCTTCTCGTGCGCCGCGGAAAGGCCTTTCGCGACCTGGAGCGCGTAATCCACCGCCTGCTTCTGCGCGATCGGGCCGGTATCGAGCTTGCCGCGCAGCGTCTCGCCTTCCAGGAGCTCCGTGACCGCGTAGGCCGTCCCGTCCTGCGTACCGAAGTCGAAGATCGCCAGGATGTTCGGATGCGACAGCGCCGCGACCGCGAGCGCCTCGCGCTCGAACCGCGCGAGCGCGTCGGGGTCGGCCGCCAGCGACCGCGGCAGCACCTTGACCGCCACGTCGCGCTTGAGCTTCGAGTCCCGCGCCCGGTAGACCTCCCCCATCCCCCCGGCCCCGAGCGGCGCGAGGATCTCGTAGGCACCGAGGCGTGTTCCGGCCGAAAGCGGCATCCGCGTTGGCGGGAACTGTACACCGGAGTTGCCGGAGCGAGCAGTCGAGGCAGAAGACTCGGTAGAGGTCCCCCATCCTCGAGAAGAGGGAGGTTTCGTCATGGTGAGGGCCGTCCGGAAGACGCGGATGAAGAGAGCTGCTCTCTCGGAGGTGAAGGACAACCTGTCGAAATACCTGAGGCTCGCAGAGGTCGACGAGATCGTGATCACACGCCACGGCAAACCGGCCGGGGTACTGATCGGCTTCCAGTCCGAGGACGACTGGCTCGACTACCGGCTCGAAAACGACCCGCGATTCCTCGCTCGGATCAAGGCGGTGCGCCGCGACTTGAGGGCGGGTCGAGGCGTGAGGCTCGAGGATCTTCCCGACTGACGAATCCAAAAAAAGCCCGCGCCATGACCCACGTTACGCCTACTCGTGACGGAGGGCTTCGGCGGGATCGACCGCCAGGGCTCTCCGGACGGGCATGAAAGCTGCGGTCAGGGCGATCAGCGTCAGCGCGGGAAGAATCGAGATGAAAGCGACGGGGTCTGTGGGCGTCACGCCGTAGAGCAGGCTCGACATGATGCGGCTCAGGGCCAAGGCGCTCGATACACCGATCAGGCCGCCGACGGCCATGTCGAGCGCGGCGCTCTTCATCACCAACCGGACGATCTGGGCTCTCCGGGCTCCCAGCGCCACGCGCACGCCGATCTCGCGCGTGCGGCGGCTGGCCGCGTAGGACATCACGCCGTAGATGGAGACGGTCGTCAGTATCGCGGCAACGCCGGCGAAGAGGATCATGAGCACGGTGATGAAGCGCATCTCTCGCCTGTCCTCCGCCATGCTCGCTTCCATCGTCGAGACCTCGAAGAGAGCGAGCGTCGGATCGATCGCCCGGACGGCGTCGCGCACCGTCTCGACCGCGGCCGCCGCGTCGCCACGGGGGCGCAGGAAGACGTTGGTTTCCACCTCGGGGATCTGGTCGAGGGTGACATAGAAGTCCCTGAGCATCTCGCTGTGAATCCTGCCCAGGCCCCGCATGCGGGCGTCGGACACGACTCCCACGACCGTTCGCCAGCCCTCGCCGTTCGGGTCGACGACGCGTTTGCCGACGGCGCTCTGGCCCGGCCACAGCGCGCGGGCGACGCCTTCGCTCACGACGGCGCTCGGAAGCGCGTTCGCGTGGTCGGACGCGTCGAGCATGCGCCCGGCGACGAGCCGCAGCCCCAGACGCTCGGGGGCCCCCGGCGTGACCACGTGGACCCAGGTGTGCAGCCCTTCGAACGCGGGATCCGCCTCCCGTCCCTCCGGAACGAGAGTCACGAAGTGATGGCTCGATCCGGGCAGGCCCGGGCCCCACAGGCCGGCGTCCGAAACGTCCGGGAGCGCCGCGAGGCGCCCCTCCAGCTCGCGATAGAAGACGCGTCGCCGCTCATCGTCGTAGCCCGGGCCGTCGAGCAGCAGCCGGACATAGACGAGCTCGTCGGTCTCGAAGCCGTAGTCGGTGTGCGTGAACTCGTAGAGGCTGCGCAGGACCAGGCCGGCTCCGGCCAGAACCGCCACGCTGAGGGCGACCTGGGCGACGACCAGCCCGCGTCGCAACAGGTTGCGCTCGCGGCCGCCTCCGCCTGCACCGGCCGGTCGCAGTGCGTCGTACACATCGATGCGGCGGCTGCGCAACGCCGGCACCAGGCCGAAGAGCAAGGTCGTGGCGAGCGCCAGCGCGAGCGTCGCCAGATAGACGCGCCCGGCGATCGTCACCTCGGCAAAGCTGTACATCTTCAGAGGGTTGCCCGCGAACACCAGCCGGACTCCGAGGTCGGCGAGTCCCAGGCCCGCCGCTCCCGCCACCAGCGTGATGGAGATCCCTTCCGCGAGCGCCTGATGAACGAAACGGCGGGGGGCGGCCCCCAGAGCCTTGCGCAGCGCGAACTCGCGCGAGCGCTCGACGAAGCGGGCCAGCAGGAGCAGCGTGACGCTGATGCAACTCAGCGAGAAGACCAGCACCGCCGCGAACCCGAGGACGGCGAGCACGTTCTTGAGCCTGCCGAAGTCGCTGCGCAGGTCGGAGAAGGAGGTCACCGTGGCCTCGATGCCGGCATTCACGTCGGGATACTTCTCCTGCAGCTCGAGCGACGCCGCCCGCATGCCGGCCTGCGCCTGCTCGAGCGTGACGCCTTGCTTGAGCCGCCCGACGACGATCGACGAACGAGTGCTCCGGTCTTCGACGATGAGCGGCGACATCCCCACCGCGCTTCTCCGGAACGGCGCCACCACCTCGAGAGGCTCGTGGAGCAGCCAGCGCGTCCTGGGCGACATGATCCCCACCACCGCATGCCGGTGGCCTCCCAGATCGATCGACCCGCCCACGATGTCGGGGTCCCCGCCGAGCGCCGACTGCCAGAAGCCATGGCTGAGAACGACGACCGCGTCGCCCGCGGGTGGCCGGTTGTCCTCCTCGATCAGCGGGCGCCCCGCGGCCATGTGAACGTCGAGGGCCTCGAAGAAATAGGGGTCGACGTAGGTCACCGCCACACGCACCGCGCCCTCGGCGGTCGGCATCGACGAGGTGGAGATCGTGTAGGCGGCCAGGCCCTCGAAGAAAGGCTCGCCGCCCGCGGCCCAATCCCGAATGTTGGGGTAGGACGTCGCCTCCCGCAGGTGGATCGGCTCGGGGCCCCTTCGCCAAACCAGAACGATGCGCTCGGGATCCCGGTAGGGGACCGAGCCAAGGAAAACGGAGTCCGCCAGGGTCGCCACCATCGTCACGAAGGCGATGCCCAGCGCGAGGATGAAGATCAAAAGCGAGGTGAAGCCCGGCCGGCGGGCAAAAGACCTCAGGCCGTGGATCAGGTCGTTGTGTGACATCGCTCGTCCTTTGCCCTGTGCCCTGTGCCAGGGGTCGACCCGGGGACTTCCCGTCGTCTCGTCATCGCCGCCTCCGCCTCGACCGGCGGATCGCGGTCAGCGCGAGTCACGGAGCAACACTCGTGCCCCTCGCCGGGATGCCGCAAGCCACGCCGCTCCAAGACCTTGCGCGGCAACGCCCGGAAGCCTGAAGACTCCGCTGTCCGCCCGCGGGAAGCGAGTGTCCGGAAACAGACATCGCAAACGAAGAGTCGAGGGAAGGCAAGCGACGCGCGCGCGGTGCTGCGCTTCCCTGAATTGGCTCCTCAGAGAGGATTTGAACCTCTAACCCTCCGGTTAACAGCCGGATGCTCTACCGTTGAGCTACTGAGGAGCAGAGCGGACCGGGAAGGATAAGGAGATCGGGCCGAGGTGTCAAACGCCGGGAAACACCCTAGTTTCCGACCGGCTCCCAGCCCGCCCAGGCGAGCTTCCAGTCCTTCCCGTCGAGGACCAGCCTCAAGTCGAAGTCGTACTTCGCCGCCGAGGGCAGCAGGCCGCCGAAGCCGCCGACCGATCGGGGCTGGCCGTTCATCTCGGCTCGCAGCCGCACGCGCGAGGCCTTGTCGCCCCGCTCGATCTGGACGTTGGAGACCTGCACGTGCAGGATCTCGTAGGCCGCGAAGTAGCCCCGGAGGCGCGCCTCGACGTCGGCGCGGCTGGAGTGGTCGGCCGCCTCGAAGTCGAGGGCCACGTGGGAGACCAGCGCCTCGGCGTCGCGGGCGTTGGCCGCCTTGACGACGGCGTCGATCGTCGCCTGGATCGGGTCGGACTTTTTCGCGCACGAAAGGGCGACCGCCGAGAGGAACGCGACGGCCGCGAGTGTCCCTGCCGCTTTTTGCATCTGGCCATTCTGCCTCGACCCGGCGGGCCGTCCGAAAAAATACCTCGACAAACACCATCCGGCCCCATGGGGGCTCCGTAGATCGCAGTGAACCGGCGAGACCCGGGCGCCGGAAATGAAACGAGTCGTAACTTCAAGGAGGAAAGGTTCATGAACAGGAAAATGCTCGCTCTGTCTCTGGCGACCGCCATCGGGTCCGCCGTCTCGCTCTCGGCCGGCGACATCAAGATGGCCGGCGGCGCCGGCATGTCCGCCAGCAAGGACATCGTCGACAACGCCGCAAGCTCGAAGGATCTGACGACGCTGGTGGCGGCGGTCAAGGCGGCCGGCCTCGTCGACACGCTCAAGGGCAAGGGGCCCTACACCGTTTTCGCGCCGACCAACGCCGCCTTCGCCAAGCTCCCGGCGGGCACGGTCGATTCTCTGCTGAAGCCCGAGAACAAGCCCGCGCTGGCAAACGTCCTCACCTACCACGTCGTGGCCGGTAAGGTCGACGCGGCCACCCTCGGCAAGGCCATCGAGAACGGCAACGGCATGGCCACGATCACGACGGTGCAGGGCGAGACCCTGACCGCGATGGTCAAGGGCGGCAAGGTCGAGATCCGGGACTCCAAGGGCGGCGTCGCGACCGTGACGACCGCCGACGTGTGGCAGTCGAACGGCGTCGTGCACGTCATCGACACGGTTCTCCTGCCCAGCTGAGCGTCGTTCCTTCCATGTATCGTCGGGGCGGGCCGCAGGCTCGCCCCTTTTCTTTTAGGATCGCGGCCATGACCGACGCCGCCGAAGATCTCCGGCTCGCGCACCGGCGTCTCGACCTCCTCCTCGGGAGGTTCCTCGCCGCCGCCGACGGGGGCGCGCTCCCGCCGTCGCGCGAGGCGATCGCCGCGTTCGACGACGAGCTGCGCCGCCACACGGCCTTCGAGGAGGAGAGTCTCCTGCCGCCGCCGGCCGGCCACGGGCTCGCGCCCGCCGAGGGCGAGACGGCGGGCGTGCGGCTCGGCCGGGAGCTGCGCCTCGAGCACGTCCAGATCCGCGAGGTCTCCGGCCTCATGCGCCGGCTCGTCGAGGAGCAGGGCGACCTCGCTGGCGCGCGGAGGCTCTTTCCCAACCTCGCGCGCCGCTGGGACGCGCACACCGAGCGCGAAGAGCGGGAGCTCTTCCCTTCCGGCTAGAGCGCGGCCACGCGCACGGTCCGCTCGCGCGGGCCGTCGAGCTCGATCAGGAAGACGCCCTGCCAGCGGCCGAGCAGCGGCTTGCCCTTCTCGAGCGGCACGAGCCGGGCGTTTCCGATCGCCTCGGACAGGAAGTGCGCCGGCGAATTGCCTTCCCCGTGGTCGAACCGGACGTTCGGCACCCAGGCGTCGAGCGCGCGCTCGATGTCGCCGGTGACGTCGGGATCCCAGGCCTCCCCGACCGTCACGGCGGCCGTCGTGTGCGGCGTCGTCACGAGGAGGGCGCCCGCGTCCTTCCCGAGCTCCTTTGCCGCGTTCTCGACCTGTTTCGTGATGTCGAGCCGCTCGATCTTGCGAGCCGTCTTCACCCGAAACTCGCAGGCGCCGCTCACGGCCGGATTCTAAGACGATATCCTCGACGCGCCGTGGCCAGGAGCCTCGCCCGATGAGCCCCCCTTCGCCGCGCGGCCGCGCCGTCCTGCCCGCGCTCTTTCTCGCGGCGCTGCTCGGCTGGGCCGCCTGGCCGTGGCTTCCGTTCGCGCGCGCCGAGGCGACGCCGCCGACCCTCGTTTTCTATGGCTTCAGCATCCTCGCCGACGCCATGAACGACGGCATCTTCCCGGCGTTCCGGAAGCAATGGATGGCGGAAGGCCGCGGCGAAGTCGAGTTCATCTCCTCCTTCGCGGGATCGGGCACCGTCACCAACCAGGTGATCCTCGGCGTTCCCGCGCAGCTCGTGCTGCTGTCGCTCGAGAGCGACGCGGAGCGGCTCGCCGACGCCGGCGTGGTCGCGCCCGACAGCTGGAAGAGCCTGCCGCACGGCGGCGTCGTCAACCTCACGCCGTTCGTGATCCTCGTTCGCCCCGGCAATCCGCTCGGAGTCCGCGACTTCGGCGACCTCGCCCGCGGCCGCGTGCGGATCGTTCATCCGGACCCGCTGACCTCCGGCGGCGCGAACTGGGCCATCGTCGCCGAGTACGGCGCCGGCGCGCGCGCCGAGCCCGGGAGGCCGGACGCGGGCGAGGCGATGCTTGCCGGGATCTGGAAGAACGTCGTCGCCCAGGCCTCCTCCGCCCGAGCCGCGCGCACCCAGTTCTCGCAGGGCTTCGGCGACGCCCTCATCACCTACGAGCAGGAGGCGATCTTCGATCGCGGCCGCGGGAGGCTCGCCGCCGACATCGTGTACCCCGCGCGGACGATCCTCTCGGAGCACACGCTCGTCGTGGTCGGCCGAAACGTCTCGGCCCGGCAGCGGCCGCTCGTCGACGCGTTCGCGCGCTTCCTCTGGAGCGAGGAGGCGCAGCGGATCTTCGTGCGCTACGGGTTCCGCAGCGTGGACGAGGGCTTGAACGCGGGGCACGCGGAGTTCGGGGTCATCGAAGACGCGTTCCGGATCGCGGACTTCGGGGGCTGGCGAGCGGCGAAGAGGGACATCGTCGACGCAGTCTGGAAGAATCGCGTCATGAACGCCGGGGGGAAGCCGTGACCGCCGCCGGAAGCGCGATCGTCCGGACCGGCCGCCGCGCGACGGTCCCCGTGACCTTCGTCGTCCTGGCGCTTCTCCCCCTCATCCTGATGCCGCTCGCCGCGGTGTTCGTCTTCGCCTTTCGCGGCGGCATGGCCGCCTTCGTCGCGGCGCTGACGTCTCGCGAGGCCCTGTTCTCGCTGCGCTTCTCGCTGCTGATCGCCTTCGCGACGGCGGCCGTCAACGCGGTGCTCGGCACGTACACCGCGTACGTGCTGTCGCGCTACCGGTTTCGCGGGCAGCGCGTGCTCGGGATCGTCGTCAACCTGCCGGTCGCGATCCCGACGGTCGTCGTCGGAACGTCGCTCCTGCTCCTGTGGGGGCCCATCGGCCTGCTCGGCCGCCTGCTCGAGCCGCTCGGCATCCAGCCGATGTTCGCGCCGGCGGGGGTCCTGCTCGCCCACCTCTTCGTGACGTTCCCGTACATGCTCGGCGCGGTCAAGCCGGTCCTCGACGAGCTCGAGGAGACCTACGAGGAAGCGGCCTACACGATCGGCGCGAGCGCCTGGCAGACGTTTCGCTGGGTCATCCTGCCGACGTTGAAGGGCGGGCTCTTCGCCGGCGCGCTCCTGACCTTCGCGCACTCCCTCGGCGAATTCGGGGCGACGGTCCTCGTCTCGGGCAACCTGCGCCTGCGCACGCAGACGGCGCCCCTCTACATCTTCGCCCAGTTCGAGGCCGGCAACGTCGAGGCCGCCAACGCGGTGGCCGCCGTCCTCGCGCTGCTCTCGTTTCTCATCTTCTTCTTCCTGCTGCGCTACACGGGCAAGCGCGATGAATAAGCCCACCTCGATCGCGCTCGAGAACGTCACCAAGCGCTACGCCGACCAGGTCACGGTCGACCGCGTGTCGCTCGAGGTCGAGGCCGGAGAGCTCTTCGTTCTCCTCGGCGCCTCGGGGAGCGGCAAGAGCACGATCCTGCGGATGATCTCGGGCCTGCTCCTGCCGGACGAAGGGGTGGTCAAACTCGCGGACAAGGACGTCACGCGGCTGCCCCCGCAGGCGCGCGACGTCGGCTTCGTCTTCCAGAACTACTCGATCTTCCGCCACATGACCGTCGCCCAGAACATCGAGTTCGGCCTGCGGATCCGCAAGGTCCCGTCGCGGGAGCGCGAGCAACGGCGCGAGGAGCTGCTCGAGCTCGTGGGCCTGGGCGGCCTCGGCGGCCGGTACGAGAGCCAGATCTCCGGCGGCCAGCGGCAGCGCGTCGCGCTGGCGCGCGCGCTCGCCTACCGGCCCACGGTACTTCTCCTCGACGAGCCCTTCGGCGCGCTCGACGTGAAGATCCGCGTCCAGCTGCGGCAGACGCTGAAGGAGATCCAGAAGAGCCTCGGCGTGACGACGATCCTCGTCACGCACGATCAGGAGGAGGCCTTCGAGCTCGGCCGGCGGATCGGCGTCGTCGACCGCGGCCGGCTGCTCGAGGTCGGCGAGCCCGACCGGCTCTACGAGAGCCCCCGCTCGCTGTTCGTGGCGACGTTCCTCGGCGCCGGGACGATCCTCGTGGGCGGCTCGCGCGGCGATCACGTGATGCTCGGGGGGCTGGCGCTGCCGATCCCGCCGGAGGTCCCGCACGACGAAGGCGACCGCGTCCGCGTGCTCATCCGCCCGGAGCAGGTGACGCTTTCCGAGCGCGAGCCGCCGGAAGGGACTCGTGTCCTCGGTCGCGGCGACGTCGTCGAAGAGACCTTCACCGGCCCCCGCCGCCGGATCCGGCTCCGGCTGCCCCCGCTGCCGGGCGTGCGCCAGGTCGTGCCGCCGCTCCCGTTCGGCGAGGAGAGCATTCTGCTCGACGTGGACGTCCCGGCGCACGTCGAGTCCCCGGCCGGCCGGCCCTGGGTCGTCCTCGACCGGTCGCACATCCTGCGGCAGCCGACGCCCCGCCTGCTGGTCTGCGACGACGGGTCGGGAATCCCCACCGCGCTCGAGCTCGCCCCCCCGCTCGTCGCCGCGCTCGACGGCGTCGCCACGGTTCTCGGCATCGCCCCGGACGCGCGCGGCCAGGAGGCGCTGCGCGAAACGCTCGCCCGCCGGGCGGCGGAAGCCGGGCTGCCGGAGGCCGCGATCCGCGTGCGGCGCGGCGATGCCGCCGAGCAGATCGCCGGCGAGTCGCGGGAGGCGCCCTACGACTTCGTGCTCGCGGGCGCGGGCGAGGTCGAGTCGATGCGCAGCCGCCGAGGCTCGCCGAGCTTTTCCGAGGAGCTCGCGGCGCAGACGACGATTCCGCTCCTGCTCGCCCGCGGGCGGCCGCGCAAGCTCGAGCGCATCCTCATCTGCACGGCGATCGGCGAGCCCGGAAAGACGGACGTGCGCGCCGGCGGCTGGCTCGCGCGCCGCCTCGGCGCCGCCGTGACCCTCCTCCACGTGACGCACCCGGACCGGACGCCGCTGCCCTCCACGCGCGCCCACCTGGAACGCGGCGTCGCCACGCTGCGCGAGCTCGGCGTGAAGTCCGGCTTCTCGGTCCGCCAGGCCGAGAGCCCCGTCGGCGGGATCCTCGCCGAGCTCCGCGCGGAGCCCTACGACCTGCTCGTGGTCGGCGCCGGCGGCTCGATCACGCGGCAGGTCCTGCGCGAGGCGGGCTGCTCGATCCTGGTGGTCCCCGAGGGCTCCTGGTGAAGAGGGAGGGGACAAGTCCCTCCCCTACTCCGGCGTCGCGGATCCGGTCGTAGGGGCGGCGGCGTCGCGGATCGAGTCGTAGGGGCGGCGTTACCGCCGTGCTACGCACGGCGTTCCCTACCGCCGGGGGTCTGCCTTCGGTGGTCGGGTCGTGGCCGCCCTTACGGGTAGAGCTCGCGGTACGACTCGGAGTACAGCAGAACGCGGCGCACGTAGTCGCGCGTCTCGTACAGCGGGATCGACTCGAAGAGCTCGTCCTCGGGGAGATCCGGGTTCTCGCGGACGAGGCGGGCGATGCGCGTGGGGCCGCCGTTGTAGGCCGCGAGCGCGAGGATCGTCGAGTCGTCGAACCGGTCGAGCAGGCTCCGCAGGTAGGCCGCGCCGAGGCGCGTGTTGACGCCGGGGTCGTAGAGAAAGGCCCGGCGGTAGCGCGAGCGCAGCACCGAGCGCGACAGGCTCTTCGCCGTCGCCGGCATGAGCTGCATGAGGCCCATCGCGCCCGCGCGGGACTTCGCCGTCGCGTCGAAGACGCTCTCCTGGCGGACGAGACCGCGCAGAATCGCGGCATCGAGATCGAACTCCCGGGCGCGCTCGGGAAGCAGGCCGCCTTCCTCGATCGGGTAGTAGAGCCGTCTCCAGCCGTCCGGGACCCGCCCCTCTTCGGCCGTCCCGATCTCGGGCAGCGCCCGCTTGACCGAGACGGCCGCCGTCAGGAAGCGGCCGAGGGCGAAGTCCGCCTCGGCGATGCGCAGATCCCGTCCCCGCGACGGCAGCAGGATGCGCGCCTCCGCCGAAGCCTCCTCGAACATTCGCAGCCGCAGCAGCTCGTCGACGCGGGCGAAGGCGGCCGTGGCCGTCGAGGGATCGCCGATTTCTTCGCGCTCGAGGCGCGCCGGCGCCTCCACGCGCGCGCGGGCAAAACGCGCATAGAGATCCGGCGGCGACGCCGCCCCGAGCTCCGCGAAGAGAGCCCGGGCCTCCGCCTCGCGCCCTTCGTTTTCGAAGCACCGCGCCCGCCAGTAGGCGAGCCGCCGCGACGTCGACACGCCGCGATAGAGACCCGCGAGCGCCTCGAAGCCCGAACGCGCGCCGGCCCAGTCCCCGGCGCGGTAGAGCTTCCAGGAGAGGAGCCAGAGCGTCTCGAAGCCCTCGAGGCCGTCCGGGTTTTCCTCCGAGATCCCGCGCGCCTGCGCGAGCGCCCCGTCGAAGTCGCCGGCATCCGCCGCAAACCGCAGAAGCCGCTCGCGCGCCCCCCGGCGCACCGGCGCGGGCGTCGGGGGCTCGGTCAGGACCGCGAGAGCCGCCTTGACGGAATCCAGTCGCGGGTCGCCCGGATCGAGCTTCGCCCGGCGCTTCCCGGAAAGCCGCGCCACGACGACGTCGCAGCGGAAGAGCTTCGCCTCGTACGCGGCGAGCGTCCCGTCGTCGGGGACCCGGGCCGCGGTCGCCTCCGCCGCTCGGGCGTTCTTCGTGGCGAGCTGACCGCGCGCAAGGGCGAGGAGGTTCGAGCCGCGCTCGCCCTCGGGCCAGGCCCCGGGCGCGTCCTTCCCGAGGAGCGCAACGCCGCGCTTCGCGTCGCCGGCGGCGACGAGCGCCCTCCCCCGGCGCCCCCGCTCGGCGGGCGTCAGGGAGCGCTCGGCCTCGGCCGCGAAGCGGCGCGCGAAATCGGGCGTCGAGGCGTTCCTGTCGTACGTCGGCGCCTCGAGGAGCAGCCGGCGCGCGGCCGAGCGGACGGCCGCCGGATCCTTCGAGGCGACGCCCAGCCGCATCTGGCCGATCGCGACCTCGGCGCTCTCGCCGGGATTCGTCGCCGCGTCGGCCGCGAGCGCCAGGACGCGCGCGCCCTCCGCGGCCTGCCCGCGCTTCTCGTAGAGCCGCGCCAGGAGCACCGCCGCGCGGATGCGGAACGCGAAGCGGCCTTCCGCCTCGAACGCGCGCCCGGCCTCCTCGAGCGCCTCGTCCGGCCGGCCCGCCAGCTCGAGCGCCTCCGCGCGGCGCAGGTTCCGGTAGGCCTCGAGCCCGATCGGCGCGGCGTTGACGCCCTCGAGCAGCGCGGCCGCCGCGGCCCACTCCTGCCGGCGCGCGTCGTCGGAGGCCAGCAGCAGCGCCGCGCGCGCGTCCCATGCCGGCTGGCCCGCCCGGAGGCGCACCTCGCCGAGCACCGCCTGCGCCTCGCCTCGCCGTCCTTCGTCGAGCAGGTCGGCGGCGCGGGCGAACTCGGCGTCGAAATCGCCCGAGACTTCCACGACCGCGCGGTCCGCCGCCGCGCGCCCGGGCAGCAGCAGCGCCAACGCGGCGGCAAGCACCGCGAGCCGGGTCACCGGGAGCGTCGGCGTCGGGATGGCGTCCGCCGGGGCCGCTTCAGATTCCGAGGGCCTCGGGCCGTCCGTCCGCGAGAATGCGCACGAGCTCTTCGTAGAAGAAGTTGCTCGACGCGCGGACGTCCTCGGGAATCCGGTCGTCGTACATCTGCCGGCTGCGATCGATGTCTTCCTTGAGACGGTGGTACAGGTTCCCGCCCTCGCGCCCTTCGAGCACGGCCCGCTCGTTGTAGAGCTTGATCTCGGAGACGAGGAGCCGCGCGAAGCGCCGCGCTTCCTCCTGCCGCTCGTCGCCTCCCGACAGCGCGAGCGGCCCGCCGAGCCCGCGCGAGGGCTCCGGCATCGCGATCGCCGCGCTCGAGGGCGAGGGCGTCGGCCGCGCGGGCGGCGCGGACTGCGGAGCGGGGGCGGGCGAAGGCTCGGCCGCGGGCCCGGCCTCGATCTCGGCGGCGGCCGGCAGGTCCTCGACCGCGGCCGGCTCCTCGTTCATCCACATGCCCGCGGGCTCGGGTTTCTTGACCGGTTCCGGCACCCGCAGCGCGGGAGCGGGCTTCAGCTTTCTCGACGCGAGCCGGTCGACGACGAGCCCGGCGAGGTAGGTCAGCATGCCGAGAGCGTCGGGGTCGAAGTGCTCCTCTTCGCCGAGCACGGCGTCCGCGTAGAGCGCGCCGGAGATCTTCTCGCGCACGACCATGGGGATCGCCACGGCGTCGGAGACCTTCAAGGCGCGCAGGAGCGTCGAGATCTCATTCGCCGCCGGCAGGCGCACGGCCGTCCCGGTCATCACCTTCGCGAGGAGGCCGCCCTCCGTCAGCGGGAGCGCGACCTGCCGCACGAGGTCGTCGTCGGCGCCGTGGGCGGAAAACCCGACGGCCTTCCACGCGCCGATCGATCCGCCGCGCGCGACGAGCAGCGCGGCCCGCGAGGAGTGCTTGCGGCACTCGTCGAGGAACCGGTGGAGCACGTCGACCTGCGTGGCGGCTTGATCGAGAGCGCGCGCCGCCTCGATGGCGACCGAACCCGGCCGCGCAGGCGCCGCCCCGGCGGACCCGGCCGGCCCGGCTTCGACGAGCTCGGTGGGAACGACGCCCTTCAGGTCCTGGTCGAACTTCTCGAGGAACCCGAACCAGCGGCGGTCGGTCTCCAGGCGCAGCCGATCGAATTCCTCCCGAAGGGCGGCGAACCGCTCGGAGAGGCGTCGCTCGATCTCGGTCTCGAGTCGCCTGGCCCGGTCCGGTGCCTCGGGATCGGTCATTGCTGGCATTATCGGCGCAGAGGCCTCAATCGCCAAGCCGTTCGCGAGACTCCGGGCGGTCTAAGCCTTTCTTTCGACGAGGGATACCGTCGTTCCCGTTGACACCCCGGACCGGCCTCTCTAGAATTGCCAGCTCTCTGAAGGTCGCGGGTAAGGGGGTGAGTGTCCGTGCCTCTGGTCCATGTCAAAGAAGACGAGTCTTTCGAGAACGCCATGCGGCGTTTCAAGAGAAAGTGCGAAAAATCCGGCATCCTCTCCGAGCTGAAGAAACGACAGCATTACGAGAAGCCCAGCGCGAAGAGAAAACGCAAGATGATTCAAGCCCGCAAGAAGATGCTCCGCAAGCTGTCGGAGGAGAAGCGGGCTTCGGTCTAGTTCCCGCAGACGGAGGCGGCGCCGATCGGGAGTCTCTCGAGTTCGGCGTCGTTCTTCGGCTCGTATCGGCCCTGGCACGAACGCCGCCCGGAAGGGCGGCGGTTCTGTCTCTGGCACCGGCGCTCGAGGAAGGCGCCGTCGCCCGCCTTCTCGCCGAGACGGCCGAAGCGTCCGGCTTCCTGATCCGTCACGGCCGCCTTCCGCTGGCCGGGCTCGACGACATCGCTCCGGCGCTCGAGTCCCTCGAGAGCGCGGGAGGCGCGGGCGCTCCGGAGGATTTCCGCCCGATCGTCCGGGCCGCGCGAGCCTGCGACGCCGTCCGCCGCGCGCTCGCGAAGACCGACGCGCCGCACCTCTCCTCGCGCCGCGAGGCCCTGCCCGCGTTCGACGCGCTCCTCGCGCGGGCGGCGCGGCTCTTCGGCGAAGACGGGCAGTTGAAGGACGATGCGTCGCCGGAGCTCTCGGCGATCCGTTCACGCCTGCGCCGCCGGCGGGGCGAGGTCTCGCGCCTTCTCGAGAAGCTTCTCGACGACCGGCGCGAGGCGCTCGGCGACTCCGTCGTCGTGCTGCGCAACGACCGCTACTGCCTGCCGGTCCAGGCCTCGAGCCGCGCTCGCGTGCCGGGGATCGTGCACGACCGCTCGGGCTCGGGCCAGACCGTCTTCGTCGAGCCGCTGGAGGTCATCGAGTCGAACAACGACCTGGCGCTTCTCTCCGCCGAGGAGCGGCGCGAGGTCGAGCGGCTGCTGACGGACTTCGGCCGGGAGATCCTCGGCCACGGCGACGACCTGCGGCGGGCCGTCGACGGGCTCGGCGCCCTCGACGCCCTCGAGGCCAAGGCGGCCTTCGGCGAGATGGGCGAGGGCCGGCTGCCCGAGATCTCCGACGACGGTGGCTGGACGCTCGTGCACGCGCGCCACCCCCTCCTCGACTCGCGCTACGAGAAGCTGCGCCGCCGCGTGCTCGGCGAGACTCGGGAGGGCCGCGCGGCCGTGCCCCTCGAGTTCGAGCTGCCGGCACAGCGCCGGCTCCTCGTCGTGTCGGGCCCCAACGCCGGCGGCAAGACGGTGGTGCTGAAGACCGCCGGGCTCTTTTCGCTCCTCGCGCAGTCCGGCATCCCGATTCCCGCGGGCGCCGGCACGCGCGTTCCCGTGTTCCGCTCGATCCGGACCGAGATCGGCGACGCGCAGGCGATCCTCTCGGACCGCTCGACGTTCTCCTCGTCGATGGAGACCCTCGCCGGGATCCTCGCCGAGGCGGGCCCCGGCTCGCTCGCCCTGATCGACGAGATCGGCGGCGCAACCGATCCGGAGGAGGGGGGCGCGCTCGCCGTGGCATTCCTGGAGGCGTATCTCGAGAGCGGGGGCCGGGCGCTCGTGACGACGCACCTCTCGGGCGTCAAGACCTTCGCCGCGTCGCGCGAGGACGCGCTCTGCGCCGCGATGGAGTTCGACGAAAAGACCGGGCGCCCCAACTATCGCCTGCATCCCGGCCTGGCCGGGCGCAGCCGCGCGCTCTCCGTGGCGCGCGAGCGCGGCATCCCCGAGGCCGTTCTCGAGCGGGCCCGCGTGCTGCTCGGCGAGGCCTGGGAGCGCCGGGAGCGCGCCGAGTCGGAGGCCGAAGAGGCCCTCGAGCGGCTGCGCGGGCTCGAGCGGACGCTCGCCCTCCAGAACGAGGCCGCGCGGGCCGAGGCCGAGCGGCTGGCGGAGGACCGCCGGCGGCTCGCGGAGGAGAAGGCGCGCATGCTCGCCGACGGCCTCGCCGGATTCGAGCGGGCGCGCCGCGAGCTCTCGCGCAGGGTCGCCGAAGAGCTCGACGCCGCGCGCCAGGAGAGCGGTCGGCTCGCCCGGGCCTCCGCGGCCCGCGTCCTCGAGGAGGCCGAGCGCGCGGCCGAGGCGGAGGCCGTGATCGGGCAGGCGCGCGAAGCCGAAGAGGAACAGTCCCGCGGAGATCGGCGTCGGGGACACGGCCCGCATCCGCGGCCTCGGCAGCGAGGGCCGGGTCGTCGCGTTCGACGGCGACTGGGCGCATCTCGAGTCGCGCGGCAAGCGGATCCGCGTCCGGCGGTCGGACCTGGCGCCGGCTGGAAAGGCCAGGACACCGGAGGCGGGAGGCCGGAGGCCGGCGCCGACGGCCGAGACGGACGAGCGAACCGATTCTGACGCGGCCCGACCGCCGAGATCAACGTCATCGGCCAACGCGTCGAGGAGGCCGTCGACGCCGTCGAGCGCGCCCTGGACCAGGCGCTCCTGTCGGGTGCCTCGCGCCTGCGGGTCATCCACGGGCACGGCACCGGGCGGCTGCGGGACGGGATCCGCGAGCACTTCCGCCGCCACGGGGCCGTCGCGTCGCTCCGGTCGGCGGAGCGCAACGAAGGCGGGAATGGAGCGACGATCCTGGAATTGAGATAAGAAGAAGCCCGACGACTCACGACCCACGACGCATGACCTCCTACGACCTCGACATCAACGACCACGTCCTCGCCGAGCTGCGCTCCGCGGCCGACATCGTGGAGGTCATCGGCGACCACACCACGCTGAAGAAGGCCGGGCGCTCCTGGAAGGGACTCTGCCCGTTTCACAACGAACGCACGCCGTCCTTCACGGTCGACCGCGACAAGGGCCTCTACCACTGCTTCGGATGCGGCGCCGGCGGCGACGTCATCCACTTCGTGCGGCAGATCGACCGGCTCGAGTTTCCGGAGGCGGTCGAGGTGCTGGCCGGCCGCTTCGGCGTCACGATCCCGCGGCGCGAGCGGCGCGGCCCGCGCGAGGACCGGCGCGACCGCCTCTACGAGGCCATTTCCGCGGCCGAGCGCTTCTACCGGGAGAGGCTCGGCCGGGCCGGCAACGTCGCCGCGAAGTACCTCGAAAAGCGCGGCGTGCCGGAACCGCTCTGGAGCGAGCTCGCGCTCGGCCACGCTCCGGACGCCTGGGACTCGATCGGCAAGGCCCTCTCGCCGGCGTTCCCCGAAGACCTGCTGATCGAGGCGGGGCTGCTGCAGCCGCGGTCGGAGGGCAAGGGCGCCTACGACCGTTTCCGGGACCGGCTCCTTTTCGTCGTGCGCGACGAGCGCGGCCGGCCGGTCGGCTTCGGCGGCCGGGCGCTGGCCCCCGAGGGCGAGCCCAAGTACCTCAACTCGCCCGAGTCGCCGATCTTCTCCAAGAAACGACTTCTCTACGGCCTCTTCTCGGCGCGCGAGCACATCCGCCGGCGCGATCGCGTCGTCCTCGTCGAGGGCTACTTCGACCATCTTGCGCTCGTGCGGGCGGGGGTGGCCGAGACGGTCGCCTCGATGGGCACCGCGCTCACGCCGGAACAGGCGGAGAGGCTCCGCCGCCTGACCGCGAACGCGATCGTCTGCTACGACGGCGATTCCGCCGGCCGCAACGCGACCCGCGGCGCGCTCGCGCTCCTTCTCGCCCAGGGCTTCCAGGCCCGCGTCGCGAGGCTGCCCGAGGGCGAGGACCCGGACGATCTGCTTCGGCGCGAGGGGCCCGAGTCCCTGGCGCGGCGGATCGACGAGGCGCCGGAGTACCTGACCTGGCTCGTCGAGGACCTTCGCCCGGACGAGGCCGGCCTCGGCTCGGCCGAAAAGCGCGAGCGGGTGGGCAAGATCCTCGAGATCGTCAACGCCATCCCCGACCGGATCCTGCGATACGAGGAGTACCGGAAGGTCTCCGACGCGGTCGCGGTACCCCTCGAAGTCCTCTGGAGCGCCGACAAGGCGAACCTCCGGGCGCCGATTACGCGTTCTATAGATGTGGGAACGCCGGGGAATGCCAGCACGTTATCCGCCTTGGCTGCCCCCGCGGTCGAGCGCAAAATCCTCCGGGCACTGGCGGCTGGCGAGTTGAACTCATTGATTCTAGGGAGTTTGAAAGACGAATACCTGTCGGACCCGCGAGTGAAGCGGGTGGTTTCGGCCTTCCGGAAGACCGCCGGGGCGACGGAACCTGTTGATTTTCAGAGGCAAATCGCAGACCTTACGGAGGACGAGCGAACGTTTCTCTCTGCTGTCGCGCTGGATGAATCTCCCGAGCCGACCGAGAAAGACGTAGACCGGCTCCTCAAGGCCCTCGAAATCAAGCACTTGGAGGGAGAGAGCGCGGCTCTGCTCCACTCCATCCGGCAGGCGGAGACGGCGGGGCGCCCGAACGCGGAGCTCGACTCGCTCCTTCGGGACAAACAGGACAGAGATCGGCGGATCGCGAGGCTCAAGTCGCGGAAAGGAAATGAACTTGGCGATTGAGGAAAAGTTCCCGGAAGTCGGTGTGCTGCTGAAGGGCGGCCGGGAAAAGGGCTACATCCTCTACGAGGAAATCCACACGATCCTTTCGGACGAGGCCACGGCCGCGCCGAGGGATCTCGAGGCCATCTACGCCCGGTTCTTCGAGGTCGGCATCGAGATCGTCACCGATCCCGATCGCGCGGCGCGCCGCCGGGCGGCCGATGCCGCGGAGTCGGCCGACGAAGCTCGCGAGGCCGTCGAGAAGACGAACGACCCCGTCCGCATGTACCTGCGCGAAATGGGCACCGTCAAGCTCCTCGATCGCGAGGGCGAGGTGCGCATTGCCAAGCGCATCGAGCAGGGCGAGGCGAAGATCTACCAGGCGCTGGCGAACAACCCGGTCGTCCTGGAGGAGATCCTCAAGCTCCTCGAGAACGCCGGACGCGACTCGCGCATCGTCGACGAGCTCGTCAACGCTCCCGACGAGGACGACGAGGAGCCGGAGGAAAAGCCGAACCTCGACGACCGCTCGACGCGGCGCATCGAGGGCATCCTCGGGAGCTTCCGAAAAATCGGCGCGCTCGACAAAGACATCAAGCGGCTGAAGTTCAAGGCGCGCACGATCAAGAAGGGCACGAAGACCCTCGCGCGCATCGAAGCCTCGATCGACAAGAAGATCGCCGACATGGCGAAGCTGATCCGGGCCGCCGACTTCACGCCGGCCGTCCTGAACCGCGCCATCGGGATCCTGAGGGACATCGACCGCCAGATGTCGGCCCCCGAGATCACGATCCGCCAGGACACGAACACGCTGAAGAAGGAAAAGAACCCGACGCGGGTCGACTTCTACAAGCGCCGGATCGCCAAGTACAAAAAGTCGCTCCGCGAGCTCGAGCAGAAGTTCGGCGTCTCGCACGAGGACGTCAAGAAGACGCAGCGCATGGTGCGCGAGGGCGAGGAGGAGGCGGACCAGGCCAAGCACGAGCTGATCGTCGCCAACCTGCGCCTCGTCGTCTCGATCGCGAAGAAGTACACCAACCGCGGCCTCCAGTTTCTCGACCTCATCCAGGAAGGCAACATCGGCCTGATGAAGGCGGTCGAGAAGTTCGAGCACCGCCGCGGCTACAAGTTCTCGACGTACGCGACGTGGTGGATCCGCCAGGCGATCACCCGCGCCATCGCCGACCAGGCGCGCACCATCCGCATCCCGGTCCACATGATCGAAACGATCAACAAGCTCACCCGGACGTCGCGCTCCCTCGTCCAGGAGCTCGGACGCGAGCCCAACGCCGAGGAGATCGCCAAGCGGATGGACATGCCTGTCTCCAAGGTCCGCAAGATCATGAAGATCGCGCAGGAGCCGATCTCCCTCGAGACTCCGATCGGGGAGGAGGAGGATTCGCATCTGGGCGACTTCATCGAGGACCGCCAGGTCCTCTCGCCGATCGAGGCCGTGCTCGTTTCGAACCTCCAGGACCAGACCCGCCGGGTCTTGAAGTCGCTCACCCCGCGCGAGGAACAGGTCCTGAAGATGCGCTTCGGGGTCGGCGACGGCTCCGAGCACACCCTCGAGGAGGTCGGGCGCTCGTTCAACGTGACCCGGGAACGCATCCGCCAGATCGAGTCGAAGGCCCTGCGCAAGCTCCGCCACCCCTCGCGGGCCAAAAAGCTCAAGCCGTTCCTGGAGACCATTCGCTGAGGCCGGCAAGCCGGAAGGCAGTTGTCGAAGGGGGCCCCTTTGTTATATTCAGAGGGGTCCATAGCTCAGCGGTCCAGAGCCACCGGCTCATAACCGGTCAGACCCCGGTTCGAATCCGGGTGGACCCACCAACGAAGGCGGAAGATTGAGGCTTTTGATCCGAAACCGAATCTCAAGCGCGCGGTCAACGCAAGGGTGTTCCTCAACCGGAACACCCTTTTTTATTCGCGGGCAGAAGCGATGAGCGATCTTCTGACCCAGCTCTACCGGCTCCAGACCCGCATCCAGTTCGTTCGCGAGCGGGAAAAGAGGCGGGACACCGTGCCGGCCGACCTCGTCGAGGTCGACCGCGAATACCAGGAAAAGGTCGAGGCCGTCGCTCAGCTCAAGGCGCGGCTGACCCAGGCGGAGCTCGAGCGGCGCAAGGCCGAGGGCGAGCTCGCCGACCTCAAGGAGAAGCTCAAGAAGTACCAGACCCAGCTCCGGAGCGTCCAGTCGAGCCGCGAGTACTCGGCGGCGTTGAACGAGATCGACGGGGTCGAGAAGGCGATCCGCGCCACCGAGGACACGTTCCTCGAGCTCGAGGGGGAGATCGAGACCGCCCGCGCCGACCTCGACGCCCGCGAGAAGACGCTGCCCGCCGAGACCGAGCAGCACGAAGAGCGGATGAAGGACTGGAGGCTCGAGCAGCGCGCCATCAACGACGAGCTCGTCAGCGCGAAGACCGAGATCGAGCAGCTCGAAGCGCAGATCCCGCCGCGCGACCGCGCGGAGTTCCGCCGCCTCGTCGACAAGAAGCACGGCCTCGCGGTCGTTCTCGCCGTCGGCGGCTCCTGCTCCGCCTGCCACGTCAAGATCCGTCCGGCGGCGATGCAGATCCTGAAGCAGGGACGCGAGATCATCACCTGCGACAGCTGCAAGCGGATCCTGTACTACGAGCCGCAGAGCTCGTAGTCCCTCCCATGCGATTCCGGGCCTTCATCGACGGGGCCGCCCGCGGCAACCCCGGCCCCGCGGGCGCGGGCGTCTACGTCTCCGCGGAGGACGACCTTCCGGCCGAGGAGCATTTCGAGGCTCTCGGCCACCAGACCAACAACGTCGCCGAGTACCGCGCGCTCCTCCTCGCCCTCCGGCGTGCCGCCGAGCGGGAGGCTTCGGAGGTGTCGATCGCTTCCGACAGTCTTCTCCTCGTCCAGCAGATGCTCGGCCGATTCCGGGTCAAGGCGCCCAACCTGCAGCCGCTCTTTTTCGAGGCGCTCGGGCGCGCGAAGGCCTTCCGCCGCTTCTCGATCGCGCACGTCCCGCGCGAGGACAACAAGAAGGCGGACCGGCTGGCCAATCTCGGAGCCGACGCGAGCGAGCGCCAGATGGCCGGGGAGAGGTTCCACCGGGAGCCATGAGCTCCGACGCCGGGGAGATCGCGCGGCGGCGCGACGACATCCTGGCGTCGATCGCCGCGGCCGCGGCCCGGGCCGGCCGCCGGCCCGACGAGGTCACGCTGATGGCGGTCACCAAGACGCAGAGCGCCGGCACCGTCGAGCTCGCGGCCCGCGCCGGCATCACCCGTTTCGGGGAGAACCGCGTCCAGGAGGGGGCGGCCAAGGTCGAGGCGCTTGCCGGGGAGTTTCCGGGGCTCGAGTGGCGGCTCATCGGACCTTTGCAGACGAACAAGGCAAAGACGGCGCTACAATGGTTCGGAGTCATCGAAACGCTAGACCGGGAAAGACTTGCGGCGCGCCTCGAGGCGCTGCTGACGGAGACGGGTGGAAGGCTGCCGGTGCTGCTCGAGATCAACGTCGGCCGGGAAGAGTCGAAGTCGGGCGCGCTCCCCGAGGAGGCCCCCCGGCTGTGCGAGGCCGCGCTCGCGAGCCCGCACCTGGAAGTGCGGGGCCTGATGGCGGTGCCGCCCTACGATCCCGACCCCGCGAAGTCGAGACCTTTCTTCCGGGAGCTCCGCGCGCTGCGCGATGCGCTGGCCGACCGCTTCGGGCACCCGCTGCCCGAGCTCTCGATGGGCATGAGCCACGACTTCGCCGTCGCCGTCGAGGAAGGCTCGACCGAGGTCCGCATCGGAACCGCCCTCTTCGGAGCGCGGGAGAAGGCATGAACGTCGGCGGGTCGGCCGCGGGCGCCGTCTTCGACGCGATCCTCTGGCTGCTGACGGGCCTGCAGTGGATCGTGATCATCGCGGCGCTCGTCTCGTGGGTCAATCCGGACCCGCGCAACCCGATCGTTCGCTTCTTGTGGGGCGTCACCGAGCCCCTCTTCCGGCCCTTTCGCCGGCTGGTGCCCCCCTCGCGCACCGGCGGCATCGACCTCTCGCCCCTGATCGTGCTGCTCATCATCTTTCTGTTGACGCGTTTCGTGGCGCGGCTGGCCTACTCGGCGCCGCTTTAGAGGCACTGGAGGTTCCCATGCGTCCCCGCACGAGCCCGCTCGAGATTCAGAAGCGCGAGTTCTCGAAAAAGTGGAAGGGCCTCGACCCCGTCGAGGTGCAGACCTTCCTGATCGACGTCGCCGAGGACATGGAGGCGGTCGCCCGCGAGAACGTCGATCTCGAAAACCGGCTGCGCGCCCTCGAGCAGGAGAACGAGGAGCACCGCGAGCGCGAGCGCATCCTCAAGCAGACGCTCCTCTCGGCGCAACAGGCCTCCGAGGACATCCGCTCGGCGGCCCGCAAGGAGGCGGAGCTCATCGTCCGCGAGGCGCAGGACTCGGGCGAGAGGCTGACCCACAGCGCGCTCCAGCGCTCGTCCGAGATCGAAAAGGCCATCCAGGAGCTGAAGGTCCAGCGCGCCAACTTCCGCCTGCAGCTCCAGAAGATGGTCGAGCTCTTCCAGCAGGTCCTCGAGTTCGACCGCGACGAGGACGAGAAGGACCGGCCGCTGTCCTACATGACGCGCCGGGCGAACAAGGAAGAAACGGCGGGGTAGGTTTCTTCGAGGGTTTGCAGCCCTTCGCGCCCAAGCCTCGGTCGGGGTCAGGTGTTCGAGTTTTCGGAGCTCCAACGGCTCGCGACCACGCCGGGCTAGCCCCGGAGCTCCGAAAAACGAAGACCTGACCCCCTCGAAGCGCGCGAGCTGCTTGCGGAGTGCGGCCTTTCCGTGCAGCCCCTCGAAGCCCGCGGGACTCGCGGGCTGCAGGCTCCGAAGAATGCGGCGCGTGATTTGATGGGTCGCGCATGTCCTCCCTCGAGATCCGCAACATCGGCTGCCTCGCGACGCCGGTCGGACGCGAAGCGAGGCGGGGTAAGGCCCAGGGCGAGATCCTGCGGCTGCGGGACGCGGCCGTTCGGGCGGAGGACGGGCGAATCGTATTCGTGGGCGCCGAGAAGGACTACGCGCGCGAGTTCGCCGGACGCCCCGCGGGAAAGACCCTGGACGCGCGCGGACGCGCCGTCGTCCCGGGACTCGTCGACGCGCACACGCATCCGGTCTGGCTGGGCGATCGGGGCCCCGAGATCGGCCGACGGCTCGCGGGAGAGAGCTACGCCGCGATCGCGGCCGAGGGCGGCGGCATCAACGCCACGGTCCGCGCGACGCGCGCCGGCACGGACGCGGAGCTCGAAGGGACCGTCCGCCGGCGGCTTTCCCGGATGCTCGCCCACGGGACGACGACCGCCGAGGCCAAGTCCGGCTACGGCCTGACGGAGAAGGACGAGATCCGCGCCCTCGTCCTGCTCCGGGAGCTCGGCCGGGACGCCGGCCTCCCGCGCCTGGTGCCGACGCTGCTCGCCGCGCACGAAGTTCCGCCCGAGCTCGCGGGCGACCGCGGCGAGTGGGTGCGCATCGTGGCCGACGAGATCGTGCCCCGCGCCGCGCGGGAGAAGCTCGCGCGCTATTGCGACGTCTTCTGCGAACAGGGCGTCTTCACCGTCGGCGAATCCCGCACGATTCTCGAGGCCGCGCGCCGGGCGGGGATGGGCCTGCGGATCCACGCCGACGAGCTCGCGCGCTCGGGCGGAGCGATGCTCGCCGCAGAGCTTCGGGGCGGCCTCGGCCGATCACCTGCTCCACATCGAGCGGGAGGAGATCGAGGCCCTCGCCGGCTCCGGGACGGTCGCGATCATCCTGCCGGGAACGGCCTGGTGGATGCGCTCGCGCCGGGCGCCGGCCCGCGCGATGATCGATGCCGGCGTGGCCGTGGCCGTCGCCACGGACTCGAACCCGGGGACCTGCTGCACCGAATCGCTGCCGGCCGTCGCCGGGCACGCCTGCCTCGACTCCGGGCTGTCGGTCGAGGAAACCCTGACCGGCATGACCCTGAACGCCGCGGCCTCTCTGGGGCTCGCCGGGGAAATCGGCTCGCTCGAGGCCGGCAAGTCGGCCGACCTGCTGGTCCTGGACGCCCCCGACGACCGCCACCTCATCTATCATTGGGGCATCAACCTGGTCGACGCGGTCGTCTTGCGCGGCCGTGTCGTGGAAGGCAGCCGGACGTGACGAACTTCGCGGCCCTCTCGCTCGAGCAGTTCCTGAACGCCCTCGCCTCGGACGCGCCCACCCCGGGCGGCGGCACGGCCGCGGCGGCCGCGGGGGCGATGGGAGCGGCGCTCACCCAGATGGTGGCGGCGCTGACGCTCTCGAAGGAGAAGTACGCCGCCGCCCACGACGTGGTCCGTCCGATCGCCGAAGCGGGCGAGCTCGCGCGGGCGGAGTTCCTCGATCTCGCGCGCGAGGACTCGCAGGCCTACGACGAGGTCGTCGCCGCGCGTCGGTCGCCCAAGACGACCGACGAGGAGAAGGCCGCGCGCGCCCGCCGCATCGCCGTCGCCAACCGCCGCGCCACCGAGGTGCCCATGCGGACGGCCCGGGCCGCCGTGCGCCTGCTCGCGGCCCTGCCGGAGCTGGCCGAGCAGGGCAACCCCAACGCCGCTTCGGACGTCGGGGCCGCCGCCCTGCTCCTCGACGCCTGCGTCGAGGGGGCGCTCCTGAACGTCGGCATCAACCTCTCCGGCGTCGAGGACGCGACCTTCGTGAGCGAGATGCAGAAGGAAACCGCGGTCCTCCAGGAAGAATCCCAGCGTCTGCGCTCTCAGGTGCTCGCGATCGTGCGCAAACGCTTCTAGTCATCCCACTGACAACACGCGAGTTGGCAGCGGCGTGCGCGCGCCGGCGATTTCTCTTGACACCTTCGCGCGATTTTCGTAGACTAGATAAATCGAATCGCGCGACACCGGCAACGGGTCGCGCGGTTTTGTTTTTGGCCCCCCCTTTCTTCCCCCCAATCTCCTGAGCGCGTTCCGGTTCGACGGCGACCGCACGGACCGCCCGGAGCGCGGCGAGCGGCCGGCATTTCCGCCGAAGGCGCGCCAAAGGGCCGTTTCACCTCCGGCCGGGCCCCGCCGGAGAGCGCCATAGAATCCGGCTTCCATGCCGGAGGCCCGACCGACGCTCTACCTGGTGGACGCGATGTCCAACATCCACCGGGCGTACCACGCGATCCGCGGCCTCTCGACCTCGACCGGGCGCCCGACCAACGCGGTCTACGGTTTCGTGACGATGCTGCGGAAGATGCTCCGCGAGCACCCGACGGACCACCTCGCGGTGGCCTTCGACCGGGCCGAGAAGACCGTGCGGCACGAGGAGTACGACGGCTACAAGGCCAACCGCCCGGCGATGGAGATGGACCTCTCGACCCAGATCCCCGAGATCCGGCGGGTCCTCGAGGCCTACCGCATCCCCGTCCTCGAGCTTCCGGGCTACGAGGCCGACGACGTCATCGGGACGCTGTCCACGCGCGCGGCCGAGGCGGGCTTCGACGTCGTCATCGTCACGGCGGACAAGGACATGCTCCAGCTCGTCTCGGGCTCGCGCGTCCGCGTCTTCCACACCGGGCCGCGAGAAGTTCCTCGACGAGAAGGGCGTCGTCGAGTTCTTCGGCGTCGCGCCCGGCGCAGGTGGTCGACGTGCTGGCGCTCATGGGAGACGCCTCGGACAACATCCCGGGCGTGCCGCGCGTGGGCGAGGTCACGGCGAAGAAGTGGATCTCCGAGTACGGCAGCCTCGACCGGCTCCTCGAGAAGGCCGGCGAGGTCAAGGGCAAGGTCGGCGAAAGCCTGCGGGAGCACACCGAGGACGCGCTCCTCTCGCGGCGGCTGGCCGCGATCCGCACGGACCTGCCGATCCCCTTCGACCCGGACGCGCTCAGGCGCTCCGAGCCCGACAACGAGAAGCTCAAGGCGCTCTTCGTCGAGCTCGAGTTCCACTCGCTCGCGGCGGAGATCCACGGCGAGGAGGCGGCGGCGCAGCTCTCGTCCCGGCGCCTGGCGGCGGGCGAGGCGATCGCGCTCGACGGGCTCGGGGCCCCACGGCGTCGCGCTTCTCGCGCACGACGGGGACCGGCTCCTCGCGGCGGCGCAGGGATCGACCGTGCAGATCGCCGAGGGGTCGGCCGAGGCCATCCTCGCGCGCTGGGACGCCCTCGACCGTCCGGACGCGCCGCTCGCGGCGCGCCGACGCCAAGCCGCTCGACCGTCTCCTGGCCGCGCGACACCGCTCGGTGCGCGCCGACTCTTCGACGTCGGCCTCGCCCAGTACGTCCTCTCGGCCGGCGTCGGAAGCTCGGAGATCGAGCCGCTGCTCTTCCAGCGCCTCGGCCGGAAGCTCTCCTCCGACAAGGAGGCCGGCGTCGTCGACGGCCGGCTGCCGAAGGAGTACGCGATCGAGGCGGCGGACCGATGGCTCGCCGAACGCGCGACCGCAGCCGCGGCGCTCGCGCCCCTGCTTCGCAGCGACCTCGAGGCGCGGCCCGAGCTCGACAAGGTCTACCGGGAGATCGAGCGGCCCCTGACCCCCGTTCTCGCGCGCATGGAGCTCTTCGGCGTCGCGATCGACGTGGCCTTCCTGAACGAGATGTCGGAGCGCATGGAGAAGGACCTCCGCGCCCTCGAGAAGACGATCTGGGAGGAGGCGGGAGAGGAGTTCAACGTCAACTCCCCCGTTCAGCTCGGCCAGATCCTTTTCGAGAAGCTCAAGTACCCGGTCCTGAAGAAGACGGCCAAGACGAAGTCCTCGTCCACCGGGGTCGAGGTGCTGACGGAGCTCGCCGAGCAGGGGCTTCCCCTTCCCAAACACGTCCTCGAGTTCCGGGAGATCTGCGAAGCTCAAGGGCACCTACGTCGACGCGCTTCCGGCGCTCGCCGACGCCGACGGCCGCGTCCACACGTCGTTCCGCCAGACCGTCGCCGCGACGGGGCGGCTGTCGTCCTCGGACCCGAACCTCCAGAACATCCCGATCCGCACGGCGGCCGGCCGCGAGATCCGACGCGCGTTCGTCGCGCCGCCGGGCCGGCGGCTCGTCGTCGCCGACTACTCGCAGATCGAGCTGCGCATCCTGGCGCACATGTCCGGGCGACGAGGCCCTCGTCGCGGCGTTCGAGCAGGGCCTGGACATCCACCGCGCGACGGCGGCGAAGGTCTTCGGCGTTTCCCCCGACCTCGTGTCCCAGGAAATGCGCTTCGCGGCCAAGCGCATCAACTTCGGGCTCCTCTACGGCATGGGCGCGTTCTCCCTCGCCAAGGATCTCGGCGTCCCGACCTCGGAGGCGAAGACGTTCATCGAGGCCTACTTCGGGCAGTTCCCCCGGGTGCGCGGCTGCCTCGACGGAATCCTCGCCGAAGCGCGCCGGAAGAAGGAGGTCTCGACGCTCTTCGGCCGCGTGCGGCCCATTCCCGAGATCGCCGCCTCGAACGCGGGCCTGCGCGCCAACGCCGAGCGGATGGCCCTGAACGCGCCGTTCCAGGGGACCGCCGCCGACATCATCAAGATCGCGATGATCCGCCTCGACGCCGCGCTCCCGGCCGCGGGCCTCTCCGCGCGTCTCTCGCTCCAGGTCCACGACGAGCTCGTGCTCGAAGCGCCGGAGCCGGAGGTGCCCGAGGTCGAGCGCCTCGTGCGCGAGGTCATGGAGGGCGCGGCGCAGCTCGGGGTGCGGCTGGCCGTCGAGGTCGGCTCGGGGACCAACTGGCTGGAGGCGAAGTGACGAAGGGACCGCGAGGCGGCCGCTCGGAAGCCGACGGCCGGGAGCCAGGCCGGCGCGGGAATTCCCATATACTTCCCGGCAAACCCATGCGCTTCGCCCTACGAGCCTTGTCGGCCGCGGCCGTGCTCGCCGCCTCGATCGGCGCGCGCCGCGCTCGCGCAGGACCCGGCTCCCGCGCCGCACGCCGGCCGCGGCGCAGGAACCGCTCCGGCGGCTCCGCCACCGGCCGCCGCGGCCGCCCCCGCCGATGCTCCTGCGCCCGGGGCGGCGCCCGCCTCCCGCCCCCGCGACGGCCCCCGCCGTGGCGGCCCCGGTCCGCATCGTCGACGCCCCGACGGTCTGGGTCGCGAAGCTTCCATCGGAGAACCCGTATGGACGCGTCGCCGACGCGCCGGCGGCCCTCCCGGCCAAGCTCGCGCTTCGCCGACGCCACGATGCCGGCCGGTCTCTTCGTCTCGGTGCGCGTCGACGCCACCGGCAAGCCGCTCTCGGTCCGACGCGACCGGGACCCGATCCCCTCGCTCGCCGCCGAGACGATGAAGTCGATCCAGCGCTGGACGATCACGCCGGCCCGACGGTCGGGGCAGGCGGTCGACACCTGGGGGGCCTACCGGCTCGAGCTCGCCGTCGAGATCGACTCGCCCAAGGTGACGCAGATGGTCGATGATGCCGATCACGCCGGCGACACCGCTGCCCGCGCCGTTCGCGTGGCCGCCCGAGGCGGAGTGGCTCGAGTCGCGCCGGCCCGCCGCCGCCGACCGACGGGACCGTCTCCATCCTCGAGGTCGACACCGCGCCGATCCCGCAGAAGACGCCCTGGTCGGCGGACTCGTACAAGGGACCCTTCTCGGTGAAGTACTGGGTCCTGGTCGACAAGACCGGCCGCATCTCGCGCGCGATCCCGATCGAGGTCAGCGATCCGGTGCTGCTCGCCTACTTTCGCAAGGCGATGGCCGGCTGGGTGATACGGCCGGCGCAGTCGAAGGGCGCGCCCGTCGAGTCCTGGAACGAGCTCGTCGTCGCGGGCCAGATCACGTTCGACGACGAGATCAAGCAGATCTCGGCGCTGCGCCGCGCGATCGGGCCGTAGCCCGCGAAACCCCGTCCCGGCCGGGATCCCCTAGCTCCGAGCACTTCGCGCCGGTCCCCGACCCGTCGGGTCACCTTCGTCGCGTCGAGGTGCTCGAGGAGCGGGATCGCCAGGCGCCGCGTCAGCCCGAACATCTCCTTGAACTCGCCGACGTCGAGCGACGTCTTCCCCGACCCGCGCAGGCGCTCGACCACGGAGTCGACGGCTTCGCGCGCGACGATCCAGCCCCCGGGCAGCCGGACGAGCGTTCCCTTCTTCGCGAGGTAACCGATCAGCCCGTCGACGACCTTCGGGTGGCGACTGCACGATCTTCGCGACCTCCGCGGGCGAAGGCGGCTCGAGGCCGCGCTGCCGGAAGACGTCGGCGATGCGCGCCGAGAGCTCGCGGTCGGCGCCGGCGAGGTCCTCGCGCCCGGGCGCGCGCGCCTCCTCGCCCGCGATCACGATCACGCCGCGAGCGACGAGCGCCGCCTCGACCGCCTCGGCCCAGCGCGCATCCGCCTTCGGCAGGAGACGCTGCAGGAGGGTGCCGCGCGGGACGCCGACCGAGGTCGGGCCGGCGGCCAGCGAGCTTCCGGAGCTCCGCCGCGGCGCGCACCGCCAGGCGCGCCAGCGCCGGCTCCGCCACGTAGCGGTCCGGCGAGCGCCGCAGGGCGAGGACCCGGCCCTCCGCCAGCGCGGGCGCGAGCGCCGACCGGACGGCCTCGGCGGGACTCCCGGCGCGCCGCGCCAGATCCTCCTCGCCCGCGCCCCGCTCGCGCGCCTCCTCGATCCAGAGGACCAGACGCTCGCCGAGCGGTCCGTGCTCCAGGCGGTCGAGCGCCTGCCGGCCGGGCGTCGTCGGGCCTTCCGCGCGCGGCGCGCCGGCCGCGGATCGAGCACGACGCCTCCGCCGATCGTCTCGACCGGCGAGAGCCGCCGGACGACGAAGCGGTCTCCGGGCGCCGCGGCGACCGGACCGGCGAACCGCAGCACGACGCGCGCGGACCCGCCGCCGGCGATCTCCGCGGCGTCGAGCACGCGAACGCCGGCGGTCGCTTCGGAGGCGAAGTGATGGAAGGACACGCGGTCTGCCGCTCCGGATGCGCGGGGCGCCGACGGCAACAGCTCCAGCCGCGCGAGCACGCGCGTCGAGGTCGCGATCGCCGCCGGGGTCCGCCAGGACCATTCCGCGGCGCAGGTCCGAGAGCTCGACGCCCGCGAGGTTCACGCTGACTCGTTCGCCCGCGCGCGCGACCTCCTCCTCGCGGCCGTGCACCTCGACGCGGCGCACGCGCACGGGGCGCCGCTCGGGCAGCAGCTCCAGCTTCTGCTCCGCGCGCGATCGTTCCGGAGACGAGGCTTCCCGTGACGACCGGCCCGAACCCGGGCACGAGGAACGCGCGATCGATCGGCAGACGGGTGACGGCCGCCTCGCGGCTCCCGGCCCGCGGGCGCCGCGCGGCGCTCTCGAGCAGCGCGGCCTTCAGCGCGTCCAGGCCCTCGCCCGTGCGCGACGAGACCGGCACGATCGGCGCGGCCTCGAGAAAGGACCCGCGCGTCAGCTCGCGCACGTCCGCGGCGGTCACCTCCACGAGCTCCGGCGCGGCGCGGTCGACCTTGGTCAGGGCCACGACGCCGGCCGTAGATGCCGAGCATGCGGACGATCTCGAAGTGCTCCCGCGTCTGGGGCATCACCGACTCGTCGGCCGCGACGACGAAGAGGACCGCTTCGATGCCGCCGGCGCCGGCGAGCATGTTGCGCACGAACCGCTCGTGTCCCGGCACGTCCACGAACGAGACCCGCACGCCGTCCCACTCCGCGTGCGCGAAGCCCAGGTCGATCGTGATGCCCGCGCCGCTTCTCCTCCGGGAGGCGATCGGCGTCGATCCCGGTCAGGGCCTTCACGAGGGCCGTCTTGCCGTGATCGATGTGGCCGGCCGTGCCGACGAGAAAGCGCTTCACGGGCACAGGCTATCGCCTTCCGGCGCGAGCGCGGCGGTGATAGCCTCCGCGCATGCAGGCCCGCATCGAAGAGGACCTGAAGTCCGCGATGAAGGCGGGCGACAAGCGCCGTGTCGCCACGTTGCGCCTGATGCTCGCCGCGCTCAAGAACGAGAAGATCCAGGCCCAGCGGGCGCTGACCGACGAAGAGATCGAGAGCGTGCTGCGGCGCGCCGTCAAGCAGCGCCGGGACTCGATCGAGCAGTACGCCCGCGGCGGGCGTCAGGACCTCGTCGACGCGGAGACGCAGGAGCTCGCGATCCTCGAGGAGCTACCTGCCGCAGGGGCTCACCGACGCCGAGATCGAATCGGCGATCCGGGGCATCGTCGAGCAGAAGGGCTTCTCGTCACAGAAGGACGTGGGGCTCCTGATGAAGGAGCTCATGGCGGGCTACAAGGGGCGCGTCGACGGCAAGAAAGCCCAGGAGATCGCGCGCCGCCTTCTTCCGTGACCGCTCCCGGCGAGCCCCCGGGCCGCGCGAGGAGATCGAGGTCAAGATCCCCGTGCCGGACCTCGCGGGAGTCCGCGACCGGCTTCGGTCGGCGGGCGCGACGCCGATCACGTCCGAGCACGACGAGTCGAACGTTCTGTTCGACGACGCGGAGCGGAAGCTCTCGGGCAGCGGCCGGACCGTGCGCCTGCGCCGCGCGAACGGCCGCGCGATCCTGACCTACAAGGGCGCGGCGAGGTTCCAGTCGGGCGCGAAGGTCCGCGAGGAGCGCGAGACCGAGGTGGCCGACGCCGCCGAGGCCGAGGCGATCCTGGCCGGCCTCGGCCTCTCTCCGCGCTTCCGTTACGACAAGCGGCGCGAGGAGTGGAGACTGCGACGGATCGATCGTCGCCCTCGACACCACGCCGATCGGCCTCTTCGTCGAGGTCGAGGGCGATCCGTCGACGATCCGCCGCGTCGTCGTCGCGGCTCGGCCTCGACGCCTCCGAGTCGATCCCCTACTCCTACGCCGAGCTCTACGCCCGGCGTCGGAAGGAAGAGCCGACGCTTCCGCCGGACATGGTCTTTCCTCCGTAGCGCCGATGCGGGCGATCCTCCTCTGCGCGGGCCGCGGCCTGCGGTTTCGGCCCGTGACCGAAGCGCGTCCCGAAGCCGCTTCTTCCCTTTCTAAACGTCCCGCTCGCGGTGGCGCACCTCCGGCGACTTCACGAGGCCGGCGTCGGCGAAGTAGCGGTTAATCTCCATCATCTGGGCGACCAGATCGAGCGCCACCTGCGCGAGCAGGCGGCGGACCTTCCGGACCTCCGCTTTTTCGCGGAGGAGCGGATCCTGGGGACGGCCGGAGCGCTCCGCAACGCGGCCGAGTTCCTCGGGCAGGACGACTTCCTCGTCGTCAACTCCGATGCCGCGATCGAGGCCGACTTCGCCGGCCTTCTCGCCCGGCACCGCGAATCGGGGCGCGCCGCGACGCTCCTCGTCACGGAAAACCGGGACCCGCAGCACTACACGCCGCTTCAGGCCGAAGGGGATCGCATCGCGGCCTTCGGCGTCGACGGCCCAGGCGCGCTCCTCTACACCGGCGTCTGCGCCCTCTCCCCGCGGCTCCTGCCCCGCATTCCGGCCGGCGAGACCGCCCTCGTCGCCCACCTGTGGCAGCCGCTCCTCGACGAGGGGCGCGAGGAGCTGGGCTTCGTCTTCCATCATGGCCCGCACGCCGACCTCGGCCGCCCGGGCGATTTCCTCCGCGCGTCGCTCGAAGCGCTCGCGCGCGGAGGGCCCTTCCCGGAAGGCAGCGGCGATTTCGACGTCGGCCGGCGCGTCCTCGCCCGACGGGCGCCGGCCGCCTTCGAGGCGTGCGCACAGCGTCCTCGGCCTCGCCGCGATCGGCCGTGGCGCCGCGATCCGCCGCTCGACCGTCTGGGACGGCGTGTCGGTTGGCGCGGGATCGCGCCTCACGGACTGCGTCGCGGCTCGCGGCCGCGTTCCGGACGGTGCCCACTACGAGAAAGCCCTTCTCTGGGCCGACGGCTGACGGCGGGACCGTCGTCGCACACCCGCTCGTCGGATTCGATCGGAATGATCATGGCCTCCAGCCTCTCTCTCCCTCGCCGGTAGTAGAGCGTCCGGACCTTGGCGCTCGCCCCGAACACGCGCACCACGGCCATCCGGTCGCGCGCGTCCCAGAGGTAGACGGAGCCCGGCGTGCTGTCCCCGATCGGCGAGAAGGAACAAATGTCGGAATTGTTGAACCGGATCGGGTCGTCGATCCGGTCGAGGTAGCGGCCGCGCGTGCCCGGATCGGGCACGCGGGTGCCCGTCATGATCGCGGGCCGCACGTCGTTGCGCGACCAGGGGAAGGAGACGCCGAGATAGCGGTCGACGCCGCTCGCGATCTCCGCCGTGCGCACGCCGTTGCCGTTTCCGTCGGCGTAGAGCGCCCACTCGTAGCGATCGCCGTTGCGGCGGAACTTGAGGCCGACGTTGCGCCCGCGCGAGATCGCGTAAGCGCGGGCGCGGAAGAACGCCACGGTCGTCTCGTGCACGGCGTTGCGGATGGCGACGGACTCCCGCAGCGACATCGCTCCCGGCGCCGCCATCAGCAGGAGGAAGGCGCCGAACATCAGCCCCGACCACGAGGTCCGGCACCGTGAACCCGCCGGCGCGCGAGGAAGGCCCGGGGCCCAGAGGGCCCCGGGCGGGCGGAGGGGTCACCGTCCCTTGCCCACCGGGACGGCCTTGGCGGGTTTCTCCTGCGCGGCCGGCGCCGGGGAGGAAGCGCGGCGGGCAGAAGGAGGAGACGACAGGTGGACCTTGGCGTCGAGCGTGGTCGGGCCGGAGACGGACACGTAGGGCTTGAGGCTGACGAAGAGCTTCTCGCCGACCCCCTTGACCTCCATGAGGTCCTCGGGCCGGGCGAACGGCCTCTCCTTGCGGCGCTCGACGATGCGCTCGGCGACCTTCAGGCCGATGCGGGGAAGGAAGGCGAGCTCGGCCGTCGACGCGGTGTTGATGTTGACCTTTTTGCCGGCCGGCGCGGGCGCCGTCGCGTCCTCGCCGAAGAGAAGGGCGCCGGCTCCGAGCGCCAGGAGCACGGCCAGGGCGGAAGCACGAATCCGGGATGCGAGCATCGAACACTCCTTTCGGGGTTTCCGGGGCGGGACTGTCGAGAATCGACGAGACGAATGGGATTGGCGTTTGTCCTCATCGAGTCGCTGCGATCAGGCGTTCTCCATCGGCACCTCCTTTTCGAAGGCGCATCCATGGCGAAAGCCGTGCCCGCGGCCGGGCCCGCGGCGAAGCCGCGGAGGGGAAGCGAGTTAGCGGGCGACCGCGCCCCGCTCCCCCGGCGAGAGCCCGACAAGAAGCTCTTCCACCTTCCGGACGCGGCGCGCCGCAACTGGCTGAACCGCGAAGCCCGCGCGCGCCGTCAAGGTTTCGCGACGCCTGTCGAATTTCTTGTCGGCCCGCGCGAATGGATAGACTGGCCCGCGTGGCGGGCCGGGAGATCATCGTCGGCGTCTCGGGGGGCTCGGGCGCGCAGCTCGCGCGCCGGTTCGTCGAGATCGCCCTCGGGTCCGCGGGCCTCGCTCGCCTTCACCTGGTCGTCTCCGACCCGGCGCTCGACGTGGCGCGAAGCGAGATCGCCTCCGACGTCGCCACGCCGCAGGACTGGATCGGAAAGCTCGAGGCGCCGAAGGCGCAGCTCTCGCGCATCGTGCTCCACGACAACGGCAACGTCGCCGCCTCGATCGCCTCGGGCTCCTACCCGGCGTCGGGCATGATCGTCATCCCCTGCAGCGGCGGCACGCTCGGCTCGATCGCGCACGGCATCGCGCGGGACCTGCTCGCTCGGGCCGCCGACGTCTGCCTCAAGGAGCGCCGGCCACTCGTTCTCGCCTTCCGCGAGTCGCCGTACTCGCTCGTGCACATCGAGAACATGCGCCTGGCCACGCTCGCCGGCGCGATCGTCGCGCCGCCCTCGCCGGCCTTCTACGTCGGAGTCCCCGTCGGTGGCGCGCTTTCTCGACGCCTACTGCGTGCGCGTCGCGCGGATGCTGGGCCTGGCGCCCCGCGGGCGACCAGTTCCGGTGGACGGGATCGCGCGGCCGGGCGGCCGGCGGACGCGAGCCCCGCGCCCTCCCGCAAGCGGTGAGCGCGCCGGCGGGCGTCTTCCGGTCGTTCCGGGCGACGCTCGAGATGATCAAGTTCTCGCACACGCTCTTCGCGCTGCCGTTCGCGGTCCTCGCGGCCGTCCTCGCCGCCGGCGGCTGGCCGAGCGCCGGGACGCTCGCGAAGATCCTCCTCGCGATGATCGGCGCGCGAAGCGCCGCGATGGCGCACAACCGGCTCGCCGACCGCCACCTCGACGCCGCCAACCCGCGTACGGCCTCGCGCGCGCTGCCCGCGGGGACGCTCTCGGTCGGATTCGTCCGCGTGTTTCTCGTCGCCTCGATCGCCCTCTTTCTCGCCGCCGCGGCGAGCCTCAACCGCCTCACGCTGCTCCTGTCGCCCGTCGCCCTGGCGCTGCTTCTCCTCTACTCCTACACGAAGCGGTTCACGACCCTCTCGCATCTCGTCCTCGGCCTCTGCCTGGGCATCGCGCCCGTCGGCGCCTGGATCGCCGTGCGGGGCGACCTCTCGCTCCTGCCCGTCCTGCTCGGCCTCGCCGTCCTCTTCTGGACGGCCGGATTCGACGTCATCTACTCCCTGCAGGACGAGGAGCACGACCGCCGGGCCGGGTTGAGGTCGATCCCGGCGCGCTTCGGCGCCCGGCGCGCCCTCGCGATCTCGGCCGTCTTCCATCTCGCGATGGCTGCCCTCCTCGTCGCCGTCTGGCGGCTCTCGGGCGGCGGCTGGCTCTTCCTGGCCGGCGTGCTCGCGACGCTCGCGGCGCTCGTCTACCAGCACGCCATCGTCCGCCCGGGCGACCTTTCGCGCGTCGACGCCGCCTTCTTCACGGCCAACGGCTTCGTCTCGGTCACGCTCGCGGCCTGCGGCATCGCGGACGTGCTCGCGCGTTCGCATTAGAATCGCCGCCGATGGCCATCCCCTCGGAAGGCGACGTCAAGCTGCGCCACCTCGCGGTCGAGGGCGCGATCGGCGTCGGCAAGACCGCGCTCGTCGAGATGCTCGCGCGCCGCTTTCACGGGACCAAGGTCCTCGAGGACGTCGACAACCCGTTCCTGCCCGACTTCTACAAGAAGAAGAAGGGCGCGGCCTTCCAGACCCAGCTCTTCTTTCTCCTGTCGCGCTACCAGCAGCAGCAGGAGATCGCGCAGATCGACCTCTTCACCAACCTCGTCGTCGCGGACTACCACTTCCCCAAGGACAAGATCTTCGCGTGCCTGAACCTCGACGACTCGGAGCTGCTGATCTACGACCGCCTGTACTCGATGCTGTCGGAGTCCGTGCGGAAGCCCGACCTCGTCATCTTCCTGCAGGCCTCGATCGAGACATGCCTGAAGCGGATCAAGAAGAAGACCCGCTCGCTCGAGAAGGCCGTCACGCCCGAATACCTGGCGCAGCTGATCGAGGCTTATAACTATTACTTCTACCACTACGACGAGACGCCGCTGCTCGTCGTCGACACCAACGAGATCGACTTCGTCAACCGCCCCGGGCGACTTCGAGGACCTCGTCGGCCGGATCCAGAAGGCGAAAAAGGGCGTCCAGTACTACGTCCCGGCCGCGAGCGCGCCGGAGTGACCGGCCGCGCGCGCAGTGCCGTCGCCGGTCATCCCGAGGCGCACAGCGCCCAGGATCCCGAACTCCACCGTAACTTCCTGGCCCCGCTTCGACTACGGGATCCCTCGCTTCGCTCGGGATGACGGGGCGTTTCGCGCCCGCGCCTCACCCGCCGCCCCCGGCATATAATCCCCTCCTCGCCCTTCTCGGCGGCGATCGCGTAAGGGTTCGCGACGTCGACCGAAAGGCAAGGAGCGAACGATGGCCGACCTTCCGGAGAACGATCCACTTTCGATCCCGCAGATCGTCGCGGCGAAGGGCCGCGAAAAGATCTCGATGCTGACGGCCTACGACGCGCCCTCGGCGCGCCTGCTCGACGAGGCCGGCATCGACATCCTGCTCGCCGGCGACTCGGTCGAGATGACCGTGTACGGCGAGCCGAACACGCTCTCGGCGACGATGGACACGATGGTCCGCCACACGCGGGCCGTCGCGCGCGCCTGCAAGCGGGCCGTCGTGGTCGGCGACATGCCGTTCCTCTCGTACCAGGTCGAGCCCGGGCGGGCCGTCGAGAACGCGGGGCGCTTCCTCGCGGAGGCCGGCGCCGCCGCGGTCAAGGTCGAGGGGGGCAAGCGCATCCTTCCCGCCGTCGAGGCGATCCTCGCGGCGGACATTCCCGTGATGGGCCACGTCGGGCTCACGCCGCAGTCCTACCGGAAGTTCGGCGGCTTCAAGGTCCAGGGCCGCGAGGTCGGACTCGGCGCGCGAGATCCGCGAAGACGCCCAGGCGCTCGCGGAGGCCGGCTGTTTCGCGATCGTGCTCGAGTGCGTGCCGGAGAACCTCGCCGCCGAGATCACGCAGGAGATCGCGATCCCGACGCTCGGCATCGGGGCCGGCCCGCACTGCGACGGCCAGGTCCTCGTCTTCCACGACGTCGTCGGCCTGACGCGCGACCTGCGGCCGAAGTTCGTCCGCCGCTACGCGGACCTCTCGACGGTCATCGGCGACGCGGCCCGGGCGTTCCGCAAGGACGTCAAGGACGGGTCGTTCCCGTCGAAGGAAGAGTCGTTCAGCGGCAAGCCCACGGCCCTGCGGAGAGTGCACTGATGCGAAGGGTCCTCGTCGGCCTCCTCCCGTGGCTCGCGGCAGCGGTCGTCTTCGCCCAGACGACACCGGCCCCCCAGGCCCGCCCGCGCGGAATGCCGACGGGCGACACCGAGCGTGCCGCGATGGCGAAGCTCGACGGCATGGTCGGACGCTGGGAGGGTGGCGGCTGGATGGACATGGGCGCTGGCCGCAGCGCCTTTCAAGGCAGCGAGACCGTGCAGAAGAAGCTGCGGGGCGTGGCGCTTCTCGTCGAGGGCGACTTCACGGGCAAGGTCGGCGACGGCGGCCAGGAGGCTCCGGTCCACACCACGCTCGGCGTGATCTTCTTCGACGCGAAGTCGGGCAAGTACCGCTTCAACTCGTGGCTCGCCACGGGAATGGCCGGCGAGCGCGACCTGACGCTCACCTCCGACGGCTGGCAATGGGAGATGCAGGCGGGGCCGATGCGCATCCGGTACACGGCGAGGCTCACGCCGGGGGAGTGGCACGAGATCGGGGAGCGCAGTTCCGACGGAACGAACTGGAGCCCGTTCTTCGAAATGACCCTCAAGAAGAAGCCCTGACGGGCTCGTCCGACTCGTGATCACCGTCTCCGACCTCGGACCGCTTCGCGCGGCCGTCGGGCGCGCGCGGGCCGCCGGCGAGCCGATCGCGCTCGTGCCGACGATGGGCGCCCTGCACGAGGGCCATCTCTCGCTCGTGCGCCTGGCGAAGCGCCACGCGCCCTTCGTCGTCGTGTCGGTCTTCGTCAACCCGCTGCAGTTCGCGCCGAGCGAGGACTTCTCCCGCTACCCGCGTCGCGAAGACGAGGACGCCCGGCTCCTCGAGCGCGAGGGCATCGACGTTCTCTACCTTCCGGACCCGAAGGCCTTCTACCCCGCCGACTTCTCGACGCACGTCGAGGTCGGCGCCGTGACCGAGGGCGGCGAGGGCGCGCGGCGGCCCGGCCACTTCCGCGGCGTCGCGACGGTCGTGACGAAGCTCTTCCTCCAGGTCCTGCCCGACGTCGCCGTCTTCGGCCGCAAGGACCTCCAGCAGGTCGCCGCCGTCCGGCGCCTGATCCGCGACCTCGACTTCCCGATCCGGCTCGTCGTCGGCGACACGGTGCGCGAACCGGACGGTCTCGCGCTGTCCTCGCGCAACGCGTATCTCTCGGCCGACGACCGCCGCCGCGCCGTCGACCTTTCGCGCACGCTCTCCGCCGCCCGGGGCCGCGCGCGGCACGGCGAGCGCGACGCGCGAGCCCTCGAGGCCGAGGCCTTGCTCCAGCTCGAAGCCGCCGGGCTCGAAGTCGAATACGTCGAGGCCGTCGACGCCGCAACGATGGCCCGCGCCCCCGAGGTCCGTCCTGGCGTCGCGCTCGCCGCCGCGGTGCGCGTCGGGAAGACTCGGCTGATCGACAACGTTTTCCTGCTTGACCCGGAGAGACCCGGGGAATAAACAGGGTTTCCATGGCAACCGACACGACCCTCGAAACGCCTCCGGGCACGGCCACGGCGCCCGACCCCTTCGTCTTCGGCGGGCGAACGTTCACCTCCCGCCTGATCGTCGGGACCGGCAAGTACGCCACCTTCCCGCTGATGAAGGCGGCGCTCGAGGAGTCGGCGGCCGAGATCGTCACGGTCGCGGTGCGGCGCGTCAACCTGACGGACCGCTCGAAGGAGTCGCTGCTCGACTTCATCCCGAAGGGGATGACGCTGCTTCCGAACACCGCCGGGTGCTACAACGCCGAGGACGCGGTGCGGGCGGCGCGCCTGGGGCGCGAGGTGGGGCTCTCGAACTGGGTCAAGCTCGAGGTGCTCGGCGACGAGCAGACGCTGTGGCCGGACAACGAGGCGCTGCTGTCGGCGACGCGGACGCTCGTGAAGGAAGGGTTCGTCGTCTTTCCCTACACCTCGGACGACCCGATCGTCTGCCGCCGCCTCGAGGACGCGGGCGCGGCGGCGGTGATGCCGCTCGGCGCGCCGATCGGCTCGGGCCTCGGGATCCAGAACCCGAACTCGATCGCGATCATCCTCGAGCGGGCGAAGGTGCCGGTTATCGTCGACGCGGGCGTCGGAACGGCCTCGGATGCGTGCGTCGCGATGGAGCTCGGCGCGGCCGGAGTGCTGATGAACACCGGGATCGCCGGCGCAGCGGACCCCGTGCGGATGGCCCGCGCCATGCGCGACGCGGTCAGGTCGGGGCGGGACGCCTTCCTCGCGGGCCGCATCCCCAGGAAGCGGTATGCCACCGCCTCCTCCCCGATCCAGGGCATCATCGGGTCTTAGCTAACCCGCGCCGGCAGAAGGAATTCGCCAGCCTCGGACCCTCCCCGGACCCCGGCGAGAGCGGCCCGCACCTGTCCCTCCGGCCAGATTCCGCTTGCAACGATTTCTACCCCCGTGCTACTTTTCGCCAGCTTTTACGAAGACCCCGCAGATTCCAACCGCCGCCTTTATGCTTTTCCATCCCCCATCCGTACGCCCTCTTGCGGGGAGGCGTTCGCGTTTCGAAAGGGGGTTGGTCCTAGAGAGAGCTTGATCCGGCGCGGGGCGCCGGATTTCTCCAGAGTTCCGTAATCGATTCACCATTTTTTTCGCCGGAGCGGACAACCGCCCGGCCAGGGGATTAAACCCAGGAGATCTGTAACTTCCATGATGCAGCAATACACCGACAAGAACCTCACGTGCGTCGACTGTGGGGGCACCTTCCTTTTCTCGGCCGACGACCAGGAGTTCTACGCGCGCAAGGGCTTCACCAACGAGCCCAAGCGATGCAAGCCCTGCCGCGACAAGCGCAAGACGTCTTCGGGCGAAGGCCGCGAGCGCACCTTCTACGACGTGACCTGCGACGGCTGCGGCAAGCAGACGCAGGTGCCGTTCAACCCGACCAACGGCAAGCCCGTATACTGCCGCGAGTGCTACTCCGCTCGCCGTTCGCAGCAGGCGTACTGAGCCGCTTCCTTTAGTCTCTTCGAGCCCCGGCATCCGCCGGGGCTTTTTTTGTTATCTTGAACCCGAGTCGCACATTGGCCGTCAAGCTTGCATCCTCCGAGACCGCACTGCGCCCGGCCGGCCGCCTTTCGGGCGCGATCGGGTCGACGCCCCTCGTCGAGCTTCCCCGCTTCGCGCGCGGCGCCGCGCGCCTCTTCGCCAAGCTCGAGTGGTTCAACCCGGGCGGAAGCGTCAAGGACCGCATCGCGCGGGCGATGATCGACGACGCCGAGCAGCGCGGACTGCTCGCGCCCGGGGGAACGATCGTCGAGGCGACCTCGGGGAACACCGGCGTGGCGCTGGCGGTCATCGCCGCCTCGCGCGGCTACCGGTGCGTGATCGTGATGCCCGAAGGCTACGGCGAGGTCAAGGCGAAGCTGATGGCGGCCGCCGGCGCCGAGGTCGTGCGGACGCCCGCCGACGCGGCGATGTCCGGCGCGGTCGCCCGCGCCGTCGAGATTGCGGCCGCGACTCCAGGCGCCTACGTCGCGGGCCAGTTCTCCAATCCGGTCAACCCGCAGGCCCACTACGAAACGACCGGCCCCGAGATCGCCGACCAGGTCGGCGGGCGGATCGACGCGTGGGTCGCCGGTGTCGGGACGACGGGAACCTTCATGGGCGTGGCGCGCTGCCTGACGGAGCGCCATCCCGGAGTCCTCCGCGTCGCCGTGGAGCCGCAAGGCTCGATCCTGACCGGCGGCGCTGTCGGCCACCACGACGTCGAGGGCATCGGTCTCTCGCAGATCTGGCCGATCCTCGACCGGAGCATGATCGACGAGGTCGTCACCGTTCCCGACGCGCCGGCCTTCGAGACCTGCGTCGCGCTCGCCCGCGAGGAAGGGCTCTTCGTCGGCGGCTCGGCCGGCGCCGCGGCCAACGCGGCGCTGCAGATCGCGCGGCGCCTGGGTCCCGGAAAGACGGTCGTGACGCTCTTCCCGGACGGCGCGGAGCGTTATCCGCACCAGGGCATCTTCCAGTCATAGAACCGAAAGGACAAACGATGGGCTTCTCGACCGACTGCATCCACGCCGGCAACGCGCCGGAGCCCGCGACCGGGTCCGTCTCGTTCCCGATCTACCAGACCTCGACCTACGTCCAGGAGGGGCTCGGCCAGAACAAGGGCTTCGACTACGCGCGCACGGTGAACCCGACGCGCTCGCGGCTCGAGGAGAACCTGACCGTCCTCGAGGGCGGCACCGGCGCGAAGGCGTTCGCCTCCGGCATGGCGGCGATCACGGCGATCTCGACTTTCGTCAAGCAGGGCGACCACGTCGTCTGCTCGAACATGACCTACGGCGGGACGTACCGCTACTACACGAAGATCCTCGCGCGCTACGGCGTCACGTTCGACTTCGTCGACACGGCGGACCCGGCGGCGGTCGAGCGCGCGATCCGGCCCGAGACGCGCATGCTCCACCTCGAGTCGCCGACCAACCCGACGATGCGTCTGGCCGACATCGCGCGTGCTCTCGGAGCTCGGCGCACCGCGTCGGCGCGATCGTCGTCGTCGACAACACCTTCGCCTCGCCGTATCTCCAGCAGCCGCTTTCGCTCGGCGCCGACATCGTCATGCACTCGACGACGAAGTTCCTCGGCGGCCACTCCGACACGGTCGGCGGCGATCGCGATCGCGAAGACGAAGGAGCACGTCGAGTGGCTCGGCTTCGTCCAGAACAGCTCGGGGGCGATCCTCTCGCCGATGGACTCGTTCCTGGTGCTGCGCGGGATCAAGACGCTCGTCGTGCGCATGGAGCGCCACGAGGAGAACGGCCGCAAGGTCGCCGAGCACCTCGCGAAGCACCCGAAGATCAAGCAGGTCCACTATCCCGGGCTGCCGTCCCATCCCCAGCACGCCCTCGCGAAGAAGCAGATGCGCGGGTTCGGCGCGATGATCTCCTTCGACCTCGGCTCGCTCGAGGCCGCCGGCGCGTTCCTCGCGAAGGTGCGCCTCTGCTCGCTCGGCGAGAGCCTCGGCGGCGTCGAGACGCTGATCTCGCATCCCGCCTCGATGACCCACGGCTCGATCCCCGAGGAGGAGCGCAACCGCCTCGGCGTCACGCCCGGCCTCGTCCGCATCTCCGTCGGCATCGAGGACGCCGCCGACATCCTCGCCGACCTCGACCAGGCCCTCGCCTAGCCTGGAGCCCGCATTCGAGTGCAGGCTCCGCTGCAGGACGCACGGCGTTGCCTGCCGCCGGGGTCTGCCTTCCGCTTGCCGCCTCCGGGCTCACCCCGAGAGCGTCACTTCCTGGAACTTCCGACCGCGGAACTCGGGTCGAGCCGCGCTCTCCCACCCGTACCGGTAGCCCGGCTCGTACTCGTCGTACGGCTTGCCGGTCACGTAGTAAGGGCGCTTGGAGTAGTTCTGCCGCCAGTAGTTAGCTTCCTCGGTCGGGTTGACCGCCTCGCCGGCCGAGTGCCCGGCCGCTCCGCCAGCCACCGCGCCCACCGCGCCACCGACGACCGCTCCAACCGGCCCGCCCACCGCCATTCCCGCGGCCGCTCCAGCCGCTGCGCCGCCCGCGGCCCCGATGCCGGTTCCGACGGGATGAGAGCCCGGCTCCTTCGTGATGGGATCGCGGTTCTCGGGATTCGAATCGAGTTTCTTCTCGTCCATGATTTGCTTCCTCCGGTCAGGCTGAATAGCAAGAACAATGCCCGTCTCTGGAGAGCCGGGCGGGATCAGGGAGAGGGCCGCTCGGCGATCTCGATCTCCTGCGGGAGCAGGCGGCCTTCGACCCAGACGATTGCCTGCGAGTCGAGCGCGCTCTCGCAGGCGCTCGTAGGCGGCGCGCAGCCCGCGGCTCGTACCGACGGCGTCGACCTTTCCCCACGGCGACTCGCCGGAAGGTTCCGCGTCGAGCGACCAGACGAAGAGAGGAACCCGCAGGATCTCCAGGTATCGCCGGACGACCGGCGGCTTGTAGGTCGAGAGGTCCGGCGAGGACCCGCCGAGAACGAGAAGCACCGCGCGCCGGCCGTGGCTGTCGAAGGCGTTCAGACCCGCGACGGCGACGGCGTCCGTGTACATCGGGAAGAGCCCGGCCGGCTCCGTGTTGGCGATGCTGCTCGAGCAGGAAGGCGAGGCCCCCGTCCTTCCGCGTGAATTCCTGCGAGGACGGGAAGAGCGCTGTCGGCACGCTGGCGCCGGCGACTCCCCGGGGGCGCGGCCAGAGGAAACGGACCGAGTCGTCTTTCTTCAGCGGGAGGGCCGCGGGCGCGAAGAGACGGCCGATCGTGTCGCCCCCGGCCTCCCGTAGCTTCCGGTACGCCTCGAGCGCGCTCTCGTCGCGGACGATCCAGAGCGACGCGCCCCCTCCTCGACCGTCGCCACCCGCAGCGGCCTTTCCTCCGGCCCGAAGCATTCCGTCGAAGACGCGCGGCTCGAGCGCCCCTTTGCGGGACGGCGCACCGGCACGGCCGGTCAGCTCGCTCTTCGCCTCGTCGCCCGCCCCGCCGCCGATCGCCACGTCGTCCCGCGAGCTCATGCCGCTCTCGAACTCGAGCTCGACGGTCAGGATGTGCGACACCTCCGGCGCGTACGCCGGGATCACGACCCGGCGCAGCGCGTCGACCGCGATCGGTCGCCCGTCGAAGCTGACGGTGACCGCCGAGGGCGTCCTCGCCGAGCAGGTTCTGCCAGGCGATCGTCGCCACCCGCACCATCCCCTTCGCGTCCCGTTCGAGGACGATCTTCGCCTCGGCCGGCGGCCGCGGCATGTTGATCCACTGGCGCGCGCGCGCGATCTCCGCGCCTTTCTCGTCGAGGGCGCGGGCGACGAGCTCGTGCGGCGCGAGCTGCGGGCCCAGATCGATCGGCGCGATCCAGGGCGGGCGGTCGAGCGTGACGACCTCCTGGCCGTCGAGGAGGAGCTGGACCTCCGCGACGCGGCCCTGCACCGTCGAGCCGCACCTGCTGATCCCCGGAGGTCAACCCGAGAAAGAGGGAGAGGAACGCGACCGTCGCGCTCGTGGGGCAGACCTCACGCCTTCGAGCGGCGAGTCTTTCTTTTCGCGCGTTTCACGGGTTTCGCGGGCGCGCGCTTGCGCGACGCGGCCTTCGCGGCCGGGGCGTTGCGTTTGGGCGCGGTGGTCATCTTCTGGATCCAGTCGGTGAAGCCCTTCGACGCCCAGTCCACGCGGTAGCCGAGCACCTCGGGCAGCTCGTACGTGTTGATGCGGTGGATCGTCTCGCGCACGGCCTCGAAGTTCGAGGCGCGGGTCTTGATGAGGAGCAGCATCTCGCCGTCGTCGCACACGCGGCCCTTCCACCGGTAGATCGAGTGCACGTTCGGGATGATGTTGACGCACGCCGCCCGCTTGCCGCGCACCAGAGCGTGCGCGACGTCGAGCGCCTGCTCCTCCGTCCCGACGGAGGTGACGACGACGATCAGCTCGTTGGATGCCACGGCGCGGATTGGACCCCGGCGGCGACCGTGCGAGTCAAGCCGGGAAGAACCCCAGGTGCGCGGGTGTTACACTCCCGCTCCGTTCTTTGAGTCTCTTGCGATCGAGACCACGTGGGGGCGAAACGGCTTCGACGGGGACGATGACGCGAGAGGTCGCATGCCGAGGTCTCACCCCTCCTCGTAAAAGCAGGGTGAAAAATAGTAGCTGCGAACAACAGCAACTTCGCTCTGGCTGCTTAATTAAGTAGCCTCGTTTGCCGGATAGCGCACCCGACGCGCTTCGGCTGACGTCGCGAAATTCGGGTGTAGCGGCTCCGGACCCCCGGACGGAGCAGCGAAATCAATTCGGGGTTGCCCTGCCGCCGTTTTGCCTCTTCTCGAGGCGGCAGGGCGAGAACCAAGAAGAGGCTGAGCATGGAGTGGCCTCTCCCGCCGCGCTTCCGGACGCGGGTTCAACTCCCGCCGCCTCCACCAACTTGGGTTCATCGAGGTCAGGGCCGAGCCTCTCGGCCCTGTTTTGCTAAGGTCGTCGTCATGTCCGAGCGTTCCACCGAGCAGATACGCGAATTGCTCGACTCCCTTTATCGCGTGGATTCGGGACGAATCCTGGCAACGCTGATCCGCTTGCTCGGTGATTTTGATCTTGCCGAGGAGGCGATGCACGAAGCCTTTGCGGCTGCGCTGAGCCTGTGGCCGAAGAGTGGAGTACCCGGCAACCCGCGACCATGGTTGATTTCGACGGCCCGATTCAAAGCCATTGATACTCTGCGTCGACGGGCAAGATTTGATGCGTCTCAAGACGAGCTCGTGCGACATCTCGAAGCGCAATGGAGTTCGGCGGAAGAGGTCCGATGAAGAGGACAGCCTCGAGGATGATCGGCTGCGCCTGATCTTTACCTGCTGTCATCCATCCCTGGCGCCGGAAGCGCGCGTTGCGCTCACCTTGCGCGAGGTGTGCGGGCTGACGACCGAGGAGATCGCAAAGGCCTTCCTCATCACTCCGCGTACGCTGGCGCAGCGCATCGTGCGCGCCAAGGCAAAGATTCGAGAGACACCGATTCCGTACGAGGTGCCGACGCCGCAGGAATTGCCGGAGCGACTGGGCGCGGTGCTTCAGGTCATCTATCTCGTCTTTAACGAGGGCTACTCGGCTGCGGCGGGAGCGGAGGTAACGCGGGCCGAGCTAACCGGCGAGGCGATTCGACTGGGCCGGTTGCTGACCGAACTCCAGCCAGAGCCGGAAGTCATCGGGCTGCTTTCCCTGATGTTGCTGCAGGAATCCCGTCGCGCCGCGAGAACCTCGCCGACCGGAGAGCTGATTTTGCTGGAGAACCAGGATCGCTCGCTCTGGAACCGGGAGCAGATCGCGGAGGGAGTGGCATTGCTGGAGAAAGCCCTGAAGTCCCGCCGCTTCGGCTCTTACACACTGCAGGCTGCGATTGCGGCCGTTCATGCGGAGGCGGAATCGGTCGCGGCGACCGACTGGCGGCAGATTGTTGCGCTTTACGACCAATTGGTACGAATTCAGCCTTCGCCAGTTGTACAGCTAAATCGTGCCGTGGCAATTGCCATGCGCGATGGTCCAGAGGCCGGTCTGACGCAGATCGACGCGGTGTTGGAACATGGCGAATTGGCAAATTACTACCTGGCGCATTCCGCCCGTGCAGATATGTACCGCAGGCTCGGCAGGACGGCTGAGGCTCGGTCCTCTTATGAGAAAGCTCTGGCGCTGACCCAACAGGAACCAGAGCGGCAATTCCTGCAGGAGCGGATTCGGCAGCTGAAATAAAAATTGAGAAGCTGTCGATTCTCCGTCTCCCCGACGACTATACGGACAGAGACACGATGAGCTACGGCTCCTGAAGAACAGGGCAACCGCCTCATCGGAAACAAGCCACAGAGAAAAGGAGAAATCATGCCACAGTATCTGGTTGCCAGTTACCTCCCCGACGACTTCGACCCGTCCACCGTGACCGAAGCGATGATCGCGGAGATCCACGCGCTCAACCGCGAGATGGATTGCTGCCGGTGTCAGGAAGTTCTGCCTGCGGCCTTTCCCCGGCCGGCAGCGCGAAGACGCTGCGGGAGCAGCCCGATGGCAAGGTGCTCGTCACCGACGGGCCGTACACCGAGACCAAGGAGCACATGGCGGTTTCTGGATTCTGGAAGCCGCGAACATGGACGAGGCACTCGCGTGGGCGCGCAAGGGTGTCTTCGCCGGTGGGGCCGAGGTGCGCGAGGTTCTCAGGTACAACGAATAACGGAGCACCCGTGGCTCCTCGAGCCACAGAAACAAGGAGGAATCATGCCGCTCTATTTGGTTGCGGTTCAGCAACCGGACGATTTCGACCCGTCCACGGTGACCGAAGCGATGATCCGCGATATCGACGTGCTCAACGAAGAGCTGGAAGCCAAGGGTGCCAGGATTTTCGGTGGCGGCTTCTCCGCGGCCAGCAGCGCGAAGTGCCTGCGGGCGCAGCCCGATGGCAAGGTGCTCACCACCGACGGGCCGTACATGGAGACCAAGGAACACGTCGGCGGCTTTTGGATTGTGAAAGCCGCGAACCTGGACGAGGCGCTGGAGTGGGGACGCAAGGGTGCCATCGCCTGTCGGGCGCCGGTCGAGGTGCGCCCGTTCCTCGAGCGAACCGAGGAGGACAACCCGCACATCCTCAGGATCGGTCAGGCCTGAGGACCCAACGGAGGGCGGGAAGTCGCGTCGTGGAGGACTGGATGAAATACATCTGTTTGGGTTATCTCGAGCCCGGCAAGTTCGAAAACATGTCGGAGAGCGAGCGCAACACCGTGCTGGACGAGTGTTTCAGCTACAACGACGAACTGCGGAAGAACGGACACCTGGTCGCCGAGGAACCTCTTCAGCCCCCCAACACGGCGGTGACCGTGTCCTGGACGAACGGAAAGGTTGCAGTGACAGACGGTCCGTACGCGGAAGCGAAGGAGCAATTGGGTGGAATTCAGGTGCTCGAAGCGCGGGATCTGAATCACGCCATTCAGCTCATTTCCCAATCTCCGGGAGTGAAGTTGAATTGCGGAACAATCGAGATACGTCCGGCGGCGGACATAAGAGAAATGAAGAGGCAGAGCGAGCGGCGACGGCGAACGGACACGTCGCGATGAGGGCGAGAGACTGACTTACGGAGAGCACAATCATGTCATTCGCCAACGATTTGAAGTCGCATTCCGCTCGCTGACCCGCGACTCCACACGACGTTCGACTCCGCGCCCCTTCCTCCCGATCCCATTCCCGCGCGCCGGTGATGCGGCGGCATCATGCGCAACGCCCCGCCGGGGCGTATGCATTGCCGCAGACCCTCGAAAGGAGGCGCGTCATGCCGGTGATGGCGGTGAAAACCGATCGGGAGATTCAGGAAGACGTGCTGAAAGAGCTCGTGTGGGACTCACGCATCCGCCAGGAGGAGGTGGGAGTCGAAGTCGACAAGGGCGTCGTCACTCTGACGGGAACCGTCGATTCCTGGGCCAAAAAGCTCGCCGCGAAAGAGGCGGCACATCGAGTCATCGGGGTACGCGACGTCGCCGACGACGTCCGGATCAAGCTTCCGGGCGGCCTGCTGCGGACCGACACCGAGATCGCACAGGACGTCCGGATCGCGCTCGAGTGGGAGCCATTCGTCCCGGACCAGAGCATTCGCTCGACGGTGTCCGACGGCCTGGTCACGCTCGAAGGACAGGTCCACACGCTCCGCCAGAGAGACGACGCGGCCCGGGCCATTCGGAGCGTCCGCGGCGTCAAGGGCGTCAGCAACTGGTTGACCGTGGCGGCCATGAACGCCGATCCGGTGCAGCTGCGCAAGTCGATCGAGCAGGCGCTCGAGCGCCGGGCCGAAAGAGAGGCGGAGAAGGTGCGCATCGCCGTCGACGACGGGATCGTCACGCTGGAAGGCCGAGTGAGAACCTGGCCCGAGAAAACGGCCGTCCTCGGCGCCATCAGCCATGCGCCGGGCGTCCGTGAGGTCCGCGATCACCTGTCCGTCAATCCGTGGAGCTAGGTTAGGCGGCTGTTCGAAGCAGGATCGGCGTTCCGCACGACGGGACGCCGGTCCGAAGGTCGGGGCCGGGTGACGGACCCGGAGCTCGCGGCGCAGGCGGCCGGTCGGCGCCGATCGGAGACCTAGACTCGTTCGCCTCGCGGTGGAATCTGCCGGCGGCGGCTCCGGTCGGACTTCTCCCGCGGGTGCGCCTTCACCCGGCCGCGGCGCCGGCGCTCGTAATCCTCGAGCTTGCGCCTCAGGGCGTCGAAGGCTCCCCGGACGTAGACGTCGTCGCTCCCGGGCTGCAGGTTCACGTCGATTTCCTCACCCGGGACCGTCATCCGGATCCGGACCTCGTAGAGCGGGCCTTTTCGATGATGGCCGTGCGGCGACACGACCCAGACCTCGCACTTGAGCACGTCTTCCGAGAAGCGCGACAGGAGGTCGGCGCGCTCGCGAATCTTCGTCTCGACGGCGTCCGATTTCGGCATGTCGAGCCAGTGGATCTGCAGCGGCTCCATGGAGTCCTCCTTCTTCCCTGCGCCCTCATCGTAGGAGGCGCCGGCTCCGGGCGGATGAGCCGAACGCACCAGCCGGAGCGCGCCGCCCGGACCGACTTTCACGGCGCGGGTACCATCGCAGAGAATGGGTCCGGCGGCCCCGTGCCCGCCGTCCACCCCCGGCATTGAAACGCCCTTCGGATTCCGGCGAAAGGGGACCTTGACCGAACACCTCGCCGTCCGGCTCGCGATCGCGCTCGGCATCGGTCTGCTGATCGGCGTCGAGCGGGAGCGGCGCAAGGGCACCGGGCCGGACCGGCGGCCGGCCGGGATCCGGACCTTCGCGCTGGCGGCGCTGGCGGGCGGACTCAGCCTGGCCTTCGGCGGCGAGTGGGTCCTCGTGGCCACGGCCCTGGTGATCGGGGCCCTGACCGCCGTCGCCTACAGCCGCTCCCGCGAGCGCGATCCGGGCCTCACGACGGAAGTCGCCCTCGTGACGACGGTGCTGCTCGGCGCCCTGGCGGTCCGCGAGCCCGGCCTCGCCTCGGGCCTGGCCGTCGGCGTCGTGATCCTGCTCGCGTCCCGCTCGGGACTCCACCGTTTCGTGCGCCGCGTGTTGACCGAGCAGGAGCTCCACGATGCGCTCGTCTTCGCCGCGGCGGCGCTGGTGGTCCTGCCCCTGACGCCCGATCGCCCGATCGGGCCCCTCGGCGTGTTCAACCCGAGAACGCTGTGGGGCCTCGTCGTCATCTTCATGGCCATCTCGGGCGCCGGGTACGTGGCCCTGCGCGCGCTCGGCCCGGGAATCGGCCTGGCCGTGTCGGGCTTCTTCTCCGGCTTCGTCTCGAGCTCGGCGACGGTCGGCGCCATGGGCGCCCGGGCGCGCGAGAACCCCGCGCTGCGGCCGGCCGCGGTCGCCGGCGCCGTGCTCTCGACGGTCGCGACGGTCCTGCAGATGGCGGCCCTGCTCGCGGTCACGAGCCGCCCGACGCTTTCGGCCATGCGCTGGCCCCTCTCCGCCGCCGGCCTCGCCGCGGCGCTCTATGCGCTCGCGTTCGCGTTCCGTGGCGCAAGGAGCCGCGCCGCCGGAGCGGCCGAGAAGGGCCGGGCGTTTCGCCTGCCGCTGGCGATGGCGTTCGCCGCGGTCGTCACGCTCGCGACCGTGGGGGCCCAGGCGATCCACCTGTGGCTGGGCGATCGCGGGCTGATTCTGGCGGCCGCCGCGGCCGGCCTCGGCGACGCGCACGCCGCCGCGATCGCCGTCGCCGCGCTCGCGGCCGCCGGCAAGATCGCTCCGGGAGACGCCGTCCTTCCGATCCTCGCCGGGCTCACGACGAACACGCTGACGAAGGCCGTGCTGGCCGTTCTGTCCCGCGACCGCGGCTATGCGCTCCGGGTCCTCCCGGGACTGGCCGCGGTCATCGCCGCGGCCTGGCTCGCCTTCCTGCTGTCCTGAGCGCGGGGCGCCCGGGCCTCAGCGGGGTCGGACGGTCAGCACGGGACACGGCGCGGTCGCGACGACCCGCGACGCCACGCTCCCGACGAGGAACCGCGCGACACCGGTGCGCCCGTGCGTTCCGAGCACGACCACGTCCGCCCGGCGGGCGCGCGCCGCCCGGCGGATGGCCTCATGCGGAACGCCCGACAGCAGCAGCGGACGCGCCCGGACCCCCGCACGCCGCGCCGTCTCCGAAAGGGCGCGCAGCCTCTTCTCCGCGTCCGAACGGATGAAGACGTCCATCTCCCGGTACATGCGAGGGAGGGCCCCGCCGTCGACCCGCCGCGGCGCCGGGGGAACCACGTGACCGATCCACAGCACCGCCCGGCTCGCGGCCGCCAGCGCGACGGCGCGCTGAAAAGCGGGGCGCGAAGCGGAAGAAAAGTCGGTGGCGAAGAGGACGTTCCGGATCGGGTTCATGGCAGCCTTCCTTTCCGATCCTCGAGATTCGGCGAGCCCGCCGGCCGGCTCGATTCGCCGGGGGCGACACCGTGCCATGCCGGGACGCGACGCTCAAGATGCGTCGGCATCAGAGCACGCCGCCCCGGTGCGCCAGCACGACCGCTTCGAGCTTCGAGTGCACGTTGAGCTTCTGCAGGATGCTCTGCACGTGATTGCGCACCGTCACCCGCGCGATCGAGAGCGCCCTGGCGATCGTGGTGGTCGTCTGGCCGGCGGCGAGGCAGCGCAGGATCTCCTTCTCCCGCGCCGTGAGGGCGATGGTCTCGCCCGCGGCGGCGGTCGGCGGCGCGAGCGGCTCCGGCGCCTCGGAGATCGGCGCCGGGGCGGCCGCCCGGGCGTCGGCCGGACGCAGGACGTGCACGACGGTCGTCAGCGCCGGGTGGTAGGACGGGATCGCGAAGAGCGAGGTCGAGAGTCGGCGGCGGCCACCGTCGCCGCCCGCCACGTCGAGCTCGAAGCGTCGCACCGGATCGTCCCGGTTCTCGCGCGCCTGGTGGGCGACCGGGCAGCTCACGTGGCAGTAGACGTTGCCGTTGGAGTCCCGCCCGCACGTCACCTCGTAACAGCGCTTGCCCAGAACGTGCCGCGCCGGCCTGCCGACGAGCGTCTCGCACGCCTTGTTCCAGAGAATGATGCGGCCTCCCCCGTCGACCGCAAAGACGGCCTCACCGCTGCGGGCCATCCGGTCGAGGGTTTCGTCGAAGGCCTCCATGGGAACCTCCTCTTGACGAATCCATCGTGGTTCCCGAGCGGGAGGGGGTGGATGATGCGTTTGCATCAATCTGATGCATCCGCACCAGGAGGCCCTCCGGGCCTCAGATCAGGTCGTGCTGGTAGGCGAAGACGACCGCGGCGAGCTTCGTGTGGACGTCGAGCTTGTGCAGGATGTTCTGGATGTGATTGCGAACGGTCACCGGCGAGATGAAGAGCTTCTTGCCGATCGCAGCCGTCGGCAGCCCCTGGGCGAGGCACCGCAGGATCTCCTTCTCGCGCGACGTCAGATCGATGGGCTGCCCCGTCCGCGTCTCCATGGGCCAGAGCGGCTCGCGGACCTGCACCTCCTCCGCCAGGCTCCGCTCGAGCGCCGAAGGCTTCTTCGCTCCGTCGCGCAGGACGTGGACGAGAGTCGCGAGCGCCGGATGGTAGGAGGGAATGGCGAAGAGCGAGACGTCCACCGACTTGCGGCCGCCCTTGCCGGCCTCGACGGAGAGCTGGAAGCGGTGAACCGGCTCCTTCGGCAGCTCGCGAGCCTGGTAGGCGACCGGGCAGTTGCGGTAACAGTAGACGTTGCCATGCTCGTCGCGGCCGCCCATCACGTCGAAGCAGCGCTTGCCGAGCACGGCGCGCGCCGGCTGCCCGAGGAGCTCCTCGCACTTCTTGTTCCAGAGGATGATCCGGTCGGACGAGTCGATCGCGAAGACGGCTTCGCCGCTTCGCGCGATTCGGTCGAGGGTTTCAGATGAATGGGCCACGGCTCTTTGCAATCGGAAGGCCTTTAGCCTAGCACCGATCGCCGGGGAGCCGCGGGGGGTCAGCTGGCCTTGCGTTTGCGGGGCGCCCGGACCACCGTGACGGGCCGGCGGGCGACGTAGATCAGGCGCAGCGCGGTCCCCCCGACGACCCACTCGTCGAGCGTGTCCCGCCCCTCGCTGCCCACGACGACCATGTCGGCCCGCAGCCGATCCGCCTCACGCGAAATGACTTCCGGAACGTCGACGCCGCGCGAGGCCACCACCTGAAAGCGGGCCTGACGACTGCCTCGCCCGACCTGCCGGACGGCCCCCTCGAGGACCTTTTGCGCTCCAGCCGACCCCGCCTTCGGCGCGCTCCCGTTCGAGTCGACGGTCACGACGATCAATTGACCGCTTCGACCCCCGTCGGCGAGCCTTGCCGCAAACTTCACCGCCGCAATGCCCGCACGCGAGCCGTCGGTGGCCACCAGAATTCGCATCGATCTCTCCTCCATCGCTCGATCGGCGTCCCCTCTTGATAACAGCCGGGCCCCGCAGGGCGCTTGATGTGATCGCATCATCCCGCCCGCGTTCAGTGGCTGGCGAAGCCCTTGCGGCCGACGACGCTCTTGCGGCGCGGGCCGCGGCCCTTGAGGATCCACCGCTTTCCCTTGGAGACGGGGCGTTCCACGCCGCGGCCGATGCGCTCGAGCAGGTCCGTCGTCGTGACGATGCCGACGAGCTTGCCGCGGTCCATGACCGGCAGGCAGCCGATGCTCCGGCCGCGGAGCACGTTGGCGGCCTTCCGGATGGTCATTTCGGGAGTGGCCGAGACGGCGGGCTCCGTCATGACCTCGTCGACGCTGCGGACGTCGCGGGCGGTCGTCCGGATGTCCCCGGCGGAGACGATCCCGGCCACCTTGCCTTTTCGCAGCACGACCAGGTGGTGGATCCTCTTCTGCCGCATCCGCTCCACCGCCGCGGCGACCGGCTCGGCGGCCGTGATCGTCTCGACCTTCTTGGTCATGATGTCCTGGATTCGCATGGGGGCCTCCCTTTTCGCTCAGCTTCGTCCGGACGGCGCGAGCGCCAGCTGTTCGTAGAGCCGCTCGGCATCCACGCGATGGCAGAGCTCGGTACCCGGGTTCATGACCGTCGCCGCGCCCGCCGCGACTCCGAAGCCAACGGCCTCGGCGATCGGCCGGCCCTGTTGGAGCCACAAAACGATTCCCGCGAGCAACGAGTCGCCGGCGCCCACGGTGCTCCGCACCGGCACGGTCGGCGCGAGCAGGCGCTCGCTCGAGGAGGCCGTCACCCAGAGCACGCCGGCGGCGCCGAGCGACAGCACCACGACCTCGCAGCGGCCCGTGTCGATCCAGCGCTTCGATTCGGCCACCAGGTGGGACTCTTCGGCGTCGGCGAGGCCGGTCAGGTGCTGGAATTCCCGCAGGCTCGGCTTGACGAGAAAGACGCCCTCCTCGAGCGCCACCCTCGCCGGCTCCCCGGAGGTGTCGAGCGCGAATCGTCCCCCTCCCGCACGGGTCAGCCGCGCCAGGCGCGCGAAAAAGTCGGCCGGGACCGCGGGCGGCAGGCTGCCGCTGGCGACGACGTACGCCGGGAAGGGCCGGAGCCCCTCGATCTCCAGGAGCAGCTTCTCCCACTCGCGGCGGGCGAGGTCGGGACCCGGCAGCACGAAGCGAAACTGCCGCCCCGTCGACTTCTCGAAGACATTCAGGTTCTCGCGTGTCCACCCGGCGATTGGCAGCGGCCGGTGGGCCACGCCCTCGCGCTCGAGAAGCGAGGCGAGCAGCTCGCCCGCCGGCCCTCCGGCGGGATAGACGGCGAGCGCCTCCCCGCCCAGCCTGCGGATCGCGCGCGCGACGTTGATCCCTCCCCCGCCGGGCTCGTACCGCGGCGGACCGCAACGCAGCTTGCGGTCGGCGACCACCTGGTCGACCGTCGTGCTCTCGTCGATGCAGGGGTTGACGGTCACGGTCACGATCGCGCCGGCGGCGTCCCGCCCGCCCCGCCGCTCCCCGCCCTGCGAACGCGTTCCCTTCATCGGCCGGGCTCAGGGATGGAGAATGCCGTCGACGGTCTCGGGCCGCCCGGGCGCGCGGAACTCCACGATCGTCTTCGTGCCGTCTTCACCGACCACGCCGAGGGCCTCCTCGACTCCGGCCTCGGACGACTCGACCCAGACCTGCTTCGGCCCCTCGATCTCGTGCTCGATGTTGCTCGTCGCGGCGGAGCCCAGGTGGAGTGAGATCGGGCCCGACCCGTCCGCCCGCGACACGATCCCCTCCAGAGGCAGGTCCCGGGCTTCGACCTGCGAGCCGAAACTCTCGCGCAGGACGCGGACGGTCACGAGCCAGCCGTCGTAGCGGCGGCTGAACTCCTCGAAGAACCGAAACCACTCGCTTCGCGGCACCAGCCGGTTGCCCATGATGACCCTCCCGGTCGATTCGACTCTAGGCGCACGGCGGGCGCATCCTATGATCCATTCGCATCAGGTCGCGCCGCGCGGAAAACGGGAGCCTTCGAAGGGAGGTCACGTGCGTAAATCCGTCGAAGCCGGTCCCGCCCGGGAAGCCGCGTATCCGAGGGAAGAGGAGCGGGACGTCGTCCTGCGGTCCGGTTCGACGCTCCGGCTGCGGCCGATCCGCCGGGACGACGCCGCGGCGCTGCTCGCCTTCTACCGCCGCCTCTCCCCCGACAGCCTCTACTTTCGCTTCTTCTCGCTCCCGAGCGTGGACGCCGAGAAGGCCGCGGGCTTCTGCCGCGTGGACTACGACAGCCAGTTCGCCCTCGTCGGCGAGGCCGCGGGACGGCTCGTCGCGGTGGCCCACTACTTCCGCCTGCCGCACCACCCCGACCGGGCGGAGGTGGCCTTTACCGTCGAGGACGCGCTCCAGGGACAGGGCGTCGGCACGCGCCTGCTCGAACGGCTGGCCGAGATCGCCCGCGGGCACGGCATCTCGACCTTCGAGGCGGAGGTCCTCGGCCACAACCGCCGGATGATCGACGTCTTCCGAAGCTGCGGCTTCGAGACGACGGAACGGCAGGCCGAGGGCGGCGTGGAGAGGATCGTTCTCGCGATCGCCCCCACGGCCGCGTTCGAGGAGCACGCCGCGGACCGCTCCGCGCGGGCCGCCTTCGCGTCGATGCAGCGGCTCTTCGAGCCCTCCGTCGTCGCCGTCGTCGGCGCCAGCCGCGAGCGGGGCAAGATCGGCGCCGAGATCTTCCACAACCTCCAGAGCCGCTTCCGGGGAACGGTCGTGCCGATCAACCCGCGCGCCGAGGAGATCAAGGGCGTGCGCTGCTATCCGCGCCTGACCGACGTGCCCGGTCCCGTGGACCTGGCCGTGATCGCCGTCCCCAGCGATCGCGTCGAGGCGGCGGTCGACGACTGCGCGGCCAAGGGGGTCGCCGGGATCGTCGTCATCACGGCGGGCTTCTCGGAGACCGGGGACGAGGGCCGGCGGCGCGAAGCGGCCCTTCTCGACAAGGTCCGAGCCGCCGGGATGCGCATGGTCGGGCCCAACTGCATGGGTCTCGTCAACACCGATCCGCAGTTCCGCCTGAACGCGACCTTCGGGCCCATCTATCCGCCCGAGGGCAAGGTCGCCCTCTCCTCCCAGAGCGGGGCGCTCGGGCTCGCGCTCCTCGACTACGCTTCGAAGCTGAACCTGGGAATCTCGACCTTCGTGTCGGTCGGGAACAAGGCCGACGTCTCGGGCAACGACCTGATCCAGTACTGGGCCGAGGACCCGAAGACCGACGTGATCCTGCTGTACCTCGAGAGCTTCGGCAATCCGGTCCGCTTCTCGAAGATCGCCCGCCGCGTCGCACGCAAGAAGCCGATCGTCGCGGTCAAGTCCGGCCGCTCCCGCGCGGGGTCGCGCGCGGCCTCGTCGCACACGGGGGCCCTCGCGGAGTCGGACCAGGTGGTCGACGCGCTGCTGCGCCAGGCCGGGGTCATCCGCACGGGGACCCTGGAAGAGCTCTTCGACGTCGCGATGCTCCTCGCCAACCAGCCCGTCCCGCGCGGGCGCCGCGTCGGGATCCTGACCAACGCGGGCGGGCCCGGAATCCTCGCCGCGGACGCCTGCGAGGCGCAGGGCCTGGAGTTGCCCGCGCTCTCTCCGAAGACGGCCGATGCGCTGCGGGCGTTTCTCCCCGCGGCGGCGAGCGTGGGCAACCCCGTGGACATGCTCGCCTCGGCGCCGCCGGAGCATTACCGCAAGGCCGAGAAGATCCTCCTCGCCGACGACGCGATCGACAGCCTCGTCGTCATCTTCATCCCGCCGATCGCCTCGAACCCCGACGAGGTGGCGGCGGCGATCGTCGAGGGCGCCGCCGGGGCGCGCAAGCCCGTCCTCGCGACGTTCATGAGCGCCAAGGGGGCGCCCCCGGTGCTCGCGCCCATCCCGTGCTACCCGTTCCCCGAGTCGGCGGTCATCGCGCTCGCGCGCTCCGCGGCCTACGGGGAGTGGAAGCGCCAGCCCGCCGGAAAGGTCCCGAAGCTCGAGAACGTCGATGCCGCGCGGGGCCGCGCGGTGGTCGACCGCGCGCTCGAGCGCCGCGGCGGGTGGCTCGGCCCCCTCGAGACCGAGGAGTTCCTGTCCGCCTTCGGGATCCCCGTCGCTCCGATGCGCCTGGCGCGGACCGAGGCCGACGCGATCGCCGCGGCGAAGGACCTGGGCTTTCCGGTCGTGCTCAAGGCCGTCGGCCCGACGATCCTCCACAAGACCGAGGTGGGCGGCGTGCGCCTGAATCTCGCGGACGAGGCCGCCGTCCGCGCGGCCTGCAAGGACCTGAAGAAGCGCCTCGGCGAGGACCTGACCGACTATCTCGTCCAGCCGATGGTGCCCGGCGGCGTCGAAGTGATCGCGGGCGTGACGAACGACTCGACCTTCGGGCCCCTCGTCCTCTACGGCAGCGGCGGCACCCTCGTCGAGCTGCTCGCGGACGTGGCCTTCCGTCTCCAGCCCCTGACCAACGTCGACGTCGACGCGATGCTCGACGAGGTCCGCGGCACCGCGCTCCTGCGGGGCTATCGCGGCGCGGCGCCGCTCGACGAGCGGGCCCTGAAGGACCTGCTCCTGCGGCTCTCGGCGCTCGTCGACGCCTGCCCCGAAGTGCGCGAGATGGACCTGAATCCCGTCAAGGTCCTCGCCCGCGGACTGAAGGTCGTCGACGCGCGCGTGCGGATCGAGAAGCGCCCGGTCGTGCCTCCGTCGCGGCGGATCGCGTACTAGTGTTCTGTCACCGAAGTCTCGATAGCGCCGGCCGGCGTCTGACGAGCACCGTGGCCCTCGCTCTTCCAGCGTTCCAGCGCCATTCGTGCGCCGGGGCTGGTATCGCGACTTCCGTAACAGGATACTAGGAGACCGTGGTGCGCGACGCGCGTGCACTCGAGGGCCTCTCATCGGCCGAGGCACGGGTGCGGCTCGCGCGGGACGGCCCCAACGAGATCGCGAGCGCGAAACGGCGCGGAATCGCCGCGCTCGCGGGCGAGGTGCTGGCGGAGCCGATGATCCTGCTCCTGCTGGCCTCCGGCGCGATCTACTTCGCCCTGGGCGATCCGATCGAGGCCGCCATTCTGCTGGTGTCGATCCTCGGCGTGGCCGGCATCTCGCTCCTCCAGAGTCGTCGCACCGAGCGCTCGCTCGAAAAGCTTCGGGACCTCTCGAGTCCCCGCGCGCGGGTGATCCGCGATTCGAAGCAGACGCGCATCGCGGGCCGCGAGGTCGTCCGGGGCGACCTGCTCGTCGTCTCGGAGGGAGACCGGGTCGCCGCCGACGGCGAGATCCGGTGGCTGTCGAACCTCTCCGTCGACGAGTCGCTCCTGACGGGGGAATCCGTCCCCGTCGCCAAGCGCGGGCCGTCACAGGACGGCGCGGGCGCTCCCGACCCGGCCTCCCGCGTGTTCGCCGGCACGCTCGTCGTCTCCGGCCAGGGCCTCGCCGAGGTCACCGCGACCGGGCCGGCGACCGAGATGGGCCGGATCGGCAAGGCCCTCCAGACGATCCCGCAGGAAAAGAGCCCGCTCCAGCGCGAGATGGGCCGCATCGTCCGCCGCCTTGCCCTGCTCGGGCTCGCCGTGTGCGCCCTGGTCGTCGTGTTCTACGGCCGTTCCCGCGGAAGCCTGCTCGAGGGCCTGCTCGCCGGCCTGGCCGTCGCCATGTCCCTGCTGCCCGAAGAGTTCCCCGTCGTCTTCACGGTGTTCCTGGCCCTCGGCGCGTGGCGGATCTCGCGCCGGCGGGTCCTGACGCGCCGGATCCCGGCGATCGAGGCCCTCGGCGCCGCCACGGTTCTCTGCGTCGACAAGACCGGGACCCTCACGCAGAACCGCATGGCCGTCGCGCGTCTCTACGCCGCGAACCGGCCCCTCGAGGTCGCCGGCGCGGCGGAGATTCCGGAGGAGTTTCACGAGCTCGTGGAGTTCGCGATCCTGGCGAGCCAGCGGACGCCCTTCGATCCGATGGAGCAGGCCATCCACGAGTTCGGCCTGCGGACCCTCGCGCGCACCGAGCACCTCCACGAGGACTGGGAGCTCCTCCGGGAGTACCCCCTGTCGCCGGAGCTTCTGGCCGTTGCTCATGCCTGGAAGGCCCGCGGGCTCGAGGAGTTCGTCATCGCTACCAAGGGCGCGCCCGAGGCCATCGCGGACCTCTGCCACCTCCCCGAGGGAGAGGTCCGCCGGCTCACCGGTCGCGTCGAGGAGCTGGCGCGCGACGGCCTTCGCGTCCTCGCCGTCGCGAAGGCCCGCTTCCATCCTTCCGAGTTGCCGCCGCGTTCCCACGACTTCCCGTTCGAGCTCCTCGGCCTGGTGGGGCTCGAGGATCCGCTGCGGCCCTCGGCGCGAGCGGCGATCGAGGACTGCCGGAGGGCGGGAATCCGCGTCGTGATGATCACCGGCGACTATCCGGTCACGGCCGCTCGGGTGGCGCGCGAGATCGGTCTCCCCGACGGACGGCCCGTGACGGGTCCCGAGCTCGACGCGCTCGACGACGCGGCGCTCCCGGCGCGGCTCGACGAGGTCGGCGTCTTCGCGCGGATCGTGCCGGAGCAAAAGCTCCGGATCGTCGAGGCCTTGAAGGCCCGGGGCGAGGTCGTCGTCATGACGGGCGACGGGGTCAACGATGCGCCGGCGCTGAAGGCCGCGCACATCGGCATCGCCATGGGAGGACGCGGGACGGACGTGGCGCGGGAGGCGGCGGCCATGGTGCTTCTCGACGACGACTTCGCCTCGATCGTGGACGCGATCCGGCTCGGCCGGCGCATCTTCGACAACCTGAAGAAGGCGACGGCGTACCTGGTGTCCGTCCACGTGCCGATCGCCGGTTTGGCGCTGGCGCCCGTTCTTCTCGGCTGGCCGCTGCTGCTCTTGCCCGTCCAGATCGTCTTCCTCGAGCTCATCATCGATCCGGCGAGCTCGATCGCCTTCGAGGCGGAGCCCGCCGAAGACGACCTCATGCACCGACCGCCCCGCCGCCCGGGCGCCCCGCTGCTCTCCGCCCGGACCCTCGGCCTCTCCCTCGCGCGCGGAGCCGTCATCCTCGCCGTCTCGCTCGCCGTCTACGCGGGGGGCATTCTCCTCGGGCATCCGGCCGGGGCGGCCCGCGGCGCGGCGTTCGCGTCCCTGGTCGTGGGCAACCTCGGCCTCATCCTCGCCCACCGCAGCCTTTCGCGCACCGTGTTCGGCTCGTTCGCGCGCCGCAATCGGGCGTTCCGGTGGATCGTGGGGCTGGCGGCCGCGACGCTCGTCTGCGTCCTGGCGCTGCCGGGGCTGCGCGAGCTCTTCCGCTTCTCCGAGATCCGGCCCTCGGACGCGCTGCTCGGCATCGGCGCGGGGGTGGCCGGCATTCTGGCCCTCGAGCTCCTCGACCGGGTGCGCCCGCACGCGTCCCGGAGCGCGCTCCCGTGACCGGGCGGCGCTCCTACTCGGCCCGCAGCGCTTCGAGCGGATCCAGCGAGGCGGCCCGGCGGGCCGGCAGGACGCCGCTGGCGACACCCACGACGAAGCTCACCGCCAGGGCGGCGGCGACGTAGCCCGGACGGGTGTCCAGCGGAAGGCCCGGGACGAAGGTGCGAATCAGCCCGCCGAGAAGGAACCCCGCGAGAACGCCGGCGGCGCCGCCGGCCGCCGACAGCATGATCGCCTCGAGGAGATAGAGCCGGAGGACCTGCCGCCGCGTCGCGCCGAGCGCGCGCATCAGGCCGATCTCCCCCGTGCGCTCGCCCACGGCGATCCACATCATCGTCAGGATCCCGATCGCTCCGACGACGAGCGAGATCGCGCCGATGCCCGCGACGGCGAGACTCACCATCGAGAGGACGCGGCCGAGCACGTCGAGCATCTCGGTCTCCGTCGTGATCGTGAAGTCCTCCTCGCCGTCGTGCCGCTCCATGAGGGCGCGGCGCACCTCGGCCTTGATCCGCGCAGCCGGGATCTCGCTCGAGAAGAGGGCGTGGATCTCGGTGAGCTCGTCCTGGTTGAAGAGGCTCTGCGCGGCCGCGACCGGGATGTAGGCGCGATCGTCCATGTCGAAGCCGAGGATCTGGCCCTTGGGCTCCATCACCCCGATGACGAGAAACCGCCGGCCGCCGATCCGCACCCGCTTGCCGAGCGGGTTCGACGCCCCGAAGAGCTCGTGCGCCAGCTTCGGCCCCAGGACCGCCTGGGGGCTCCCCCGGCGCGGATCGCCCGGCGGCAGGAAGCGGCCCTGCCGCACGCCGAACCGGAACACCCGCGGCATGTCGGAGGTCACGCCCGATACGAGCACGCGCCGGGACCGGTCCCCGGCCTCCACCGCCGCGGTCCCGTAGGCGCCCGGCAGCACGATCTCGATGCCGCGGACGCGCTTCAACGCCTCGGCGTCCTCGATCGTGAGCTTGCGCACCGTCGCCGAGAGACCCGGCATGCCGCTCGTCGTCGCCTTCCCCTTGTTGATCGACAGGATGTGCGTTCCGAACTGCGTGAACTCCTCGACGATGTAGCGGCGCGTTCCCTCGCCGAGGGAGGTCAGCAGGATGACGGAGGCGATCCCGATCACGACGCCGAGCACGGTGAGGACCGAGCGCAGCCGGCGGGCCGCGACGGCGCCCCAGGCCATGCGAATCGCCTCCCCCGTGCCGCGCGCGCTCATCGCCGGGCCAGGGCGACGATCGGGTCGAGGCGCGCCGCCCGCCGCGCCGGGGCCGCCCCGAAGAGGAGGCCGACCGAGATGGAGACGAGAACGGCGGCTGCGACCGCCCAGGACGGAGGCTGCGCCGGAAAGGCCGGGTAGAGGCCCCGCAGCAAGGCCGTCCCCGCGAAGGCGACGGCCAGCCCGGCGAGGCCGCCGGCCGTCGAGATGAGGGCCGCCTCGACGAGAAACACCGCCACCACCTGCCGGCCGGTCACGCCGACGGCCTTGAGCAGCCCGATCTCCCGCCGGCGCTCCGACACCGAGACGAGCATCACGTTCATGATCCCGATGCCGGCGACCGTCAGCGAGATCGCGGCGATTCCCGCGAGCGCGGCCGTCAGCAGGGCGAGGATGCGCCCGAAGGTCGCCAGCACCGAGTCCTGGGTCAGCATCGTGACGTCGTCTTCCCCGTCGTGCCGCTCCGTCAGCACGCGCCGCACGGCCTCCTGCGCGGCCGGGATCTCGTCGTGCGACCGCACCTCGATCAGCAGGCGGAAGAGCCCGGACTGGTTGAACATCTTCATGGCGCGCCCGACCGGGATGTAGACCATGTCGTCCATGTCCATCCCGATCGACATGCCCCGCGGCGCGAGGACGCCGACGATGCGGAAGCGCTCGTCGCCCAGGCGCAGCCACTCGCCCAGGGGGTTGCCGGAACCGAAGAGCTCGCGGCGCACGGTCGAACCGATGACGCACACACGCTGCTCGCGCGCGGCTTCTCCGGCCGGCAGGAAGCGCCCGGTCTGCAGGGCGACGTTGCGCACGGCGAAAAAGTCCGTGGTCGTGCCGGCCACGGTCACGTCGCGGCCGCGCTCGCCCCAGCGCGCGGAGGCCGCACCGCGCGTCAGCGGCGCCAGGCGCCGGACCGGGCGCACGCGCCGGGCCACCGCCTCGGCGTCCTCGAGCGTGAGGTCGTGGGGCGCCCCCGTCACGAAGGGCGTCACGCCCGCCGTCTCGGTCTTCCCCGGAAGGACGATGAGCAGGTTGGTGCCCAGGTTGGCGAACTCCCCGGTCACGTAGAGCCGCGCCCCCTCGCCGAGGCTCGTCAGGAGGACGACCGAGGCGACGCCGATCGCGACGCCGGCGAGCGAAAGTCCCGTCCGCAGCCGGTGGCCCCGGAGGGCGCGCACCGAGTAGCCGACGAGGTCGCGCGCGGTCACGAGGCCGCCGCCGACGCCCCCGCGGCGTCCCGCTCCTCGCGGTCGATCGCCCCGTCCACCAGTCGCAGGCGGTGCCGCGCGCGGCGGCCGATCGCGGGGTCGTGCGTCACGACGACGAGCGTCAGGCCCCGCGCGTTCATGCCCTCGAGGAGGCTCACGATCTCGGCGCCGGCGGACGAGTCGAGGTTGCCCGTGGGTTCGTCGGCGAGCAGCAGCGCCGGCCCCATGACGACCGCCCGCGCGATCGCCACGCGCTGCCGCTCGCCGCCGGAGAGCTGCTCGGAGAGATGATCGGCGCGCTCGGAAAGACCGACCTCCTCGAGCACGCGCGCCACGCGCGACGCCCGCTCGCGGCGGTCGACGCCGGCGAAGATCATGGGCAGCTCGACGTTGCCGGCCGCGGTCAGGCGGGGAACGAGGTGGTAGAACTGGAACACGAACCCGATCCGATGGCGCCGGATGTGCGAGAGCGCGTCGTCGTCGAGCTGCGCGACCTCCCGGCCGTCGAGCCGATAGGACCCGGCCGTCGGCCGGTCGAGGCAGCCCAGGATGTTGAGGAGCGTGGACTTGCCGGAGCCCGACGGGCCCATGATCGAGCAGTAGTCTCCGTCGGGGATGGTCAGGTCGATCGAGCGAAGCGCGTGAACCGGCCGGCCGCCGACGCGAAACTCCCGGCCGACACCGGAAAGCGCGATCACGGCGCCGTTTCGGCGGTGATCTCGGCGCGGGCCCCCTCCCGGACCTCCGCCCGGTCGAGCGACACGACGACCGCATCTGCCGGGGACAGCCCCTTTCGGATCTCGGCGAACTGCCAGTTCTTCAGGCCGACCTCGACCGGGCGGCTCTCGAGCCGGCCGCCGCCCGCCACGAGGACCCGGTCGCCCTCCAGGATCGCCGAGCTCGGAATCCGGAGCACGCCGTCGCGGACCGCGAGGATCACTTCCACGTCGGCCGAAGTCCCCGGCGTCAGCGAGCGCGCGAAGGCCTCGTCCTCGAGCTCCGCCTCGATCTCGAAGACGCGGTTCTGCTCCTGCACGTCCTGGACGTACGGCGCGACCCGGGTGACCCGACCCGAAAACGCGCGGCCGGGGAACGCGTCGAAGGTGACGCGGACCGACTGGCCGGCGCGGACCTTGCCGACGTCGACCTCGTCCATCGGCGCGCTCACGTAGGTCGTCCCGGCGTCGAGCAGCACGATGACCGGCGGAATCGGCAGACCCGGCGGCGAAGGCGTGATCCACTCCCCCACCTCGGTCGTCACCTCCGCCACGATTCCGTCGAAGGGCGCCCGCAGGACCGTCTTCTCGAGGTTCACGCGCGCCGCCGCAAGGGCGGCCTGCGCCTGCCCGATCCGGGCCCCGGCCGTCTGGCACGCCGCCGCCGACGCGTCGCGCCGGCTCTGGAGCTGGTCGAGCCCCTCCGCCGAAACGAGCTTTTCGCGGGAGAGCGCCTGGTTGCGCGCGAGCTCGCGGTCGAGCTGCTCCGCCGTCCGGCAGGCCTCGACCCGGGCCGACAGGGCGGCCTCGACGGCGCTCGTCTGGAGGTCGACCTGGGCCCGGTAGTCGCCCTCGGCGATCCGCATGAGGACGTCGCCCTCGCGGACGCGGGCGCCCTCCCGGACGGGAAGCTCGCGCACGCGGCCGCCGACCTCGGTCGAGAGCTCGGCGCGGCGGCGGGACTTGACCGTGCCCGCCTTGCTGTTGGTGACGCTCTCCTCGACCTTTCCGGCCGCCGCGCGAAACACGGTCACCGGAACCCGCGCCGGGCGGAGCACGGTGAACCGCAGCGCGAGGGCGATCGCGGCGATGCCCGCGGCCCACGGCAGCCACCGGAGAAAGCGGCCGGCCCGGGTCGGGACCCGGGGGCCGGCGATGGCCGCGTCTTCCAGAAGTGCCTCCCCGGGGAGTCTATCGTCCCCGGATCGTGAGCACGGGACACCGCGAGGTCGCGACGACGCGGGAGGCGACGCTGCCGACGAAGAGCTTCGCGACACCCGTCCGCCCGTGCGTTCCGAGCACCATCAGGTCGGCGCGGTGGCGGCGGGCGGCACGGTTCAGCGCCTCGTGGGGCACGCCGTTCAGGATCAGGGAGCGGGCGCGCACGCCGGACTTCCGCGCCCGCGACAGCAGGGTCCGAAGCCGCTTCTGGGCGTCGTTCCGGATGGCGAGGTTCATGTCCTCGTAGAAGCGCGGAAGCACGTAGCCCTCCGGCGAGAGCGGCGTGGGCGGAGCCGCGACGTGCGCGATCCAGAGCGCGGCGCCGTTCTCCGAGGCCATCTCCACGGCCCGACGGAACGCCGGCCGGGAGGCCGGCGAGAAGTCGGTCGCCACGAGGATGTTGCGAATCGGTTTCACGACGCTGCTCCGGACGGAGGATGACGCTGGATGTACCCGCGCACGAACTCCAGCGTTTCGGGCTTCACGAGCCCGGCGCGGACCGCCTCGGCTTTGGCCTTCTCGAACGTCCAGTGATCACGGACGACCCGACGGATCATCCAGTAGGCGGCGGCGCGATTCCCCTCGAGGCAGTAAACGTAGACCGGGTAGAGAACGGCGTCGTCCGTCACGGCGAGGAACTTCGCGACGGACGCGTCGGTCGGATTCGTCATCGAAACCGGAACGCGGACGAAGCGGATCCCGGCCTCCCGCGCCGCGCGGAACAGCGCACCGTCGTTGGACTCCCCGTCCTCGCGGAGGTTGACGATGGTGTTGAAGCCTCCGTCGGCGAGGGCCGCGATCTGGGCCACGGTGGGCTCGCCCCCCGTGGCCACACGGTCACTGACCCGGTGAAAGTTCGCGATCGACTCGACGCCGACCGAGGCGAAGGCCGCGGCCGCCACGACGGCTGCCGCCAGCGGAAACAGCATCCTCATTCGGGCGCTCATGTTCAACTCCTCTCCGTGTAGTAACGAACGAAATCCGACTCCGTCAGGATCCCGACGAGGTGCTCCCCCTCGACGACCGGCAGGCAGCCGATCTTGTTCTCGAGGAGCATTTCGGCCGCGCTCTTCAGGCTCTCGTCCGGCTCGACCGTCTCGACCTCGGTCGCCATGATCTCGCGCACCTTGCGCCGGCGCAGGATCTCCTGCTGGACCGAGAGGGGAAGGACGTCCTGTGTTCCGAGGGCGCTCCGGGCCAGGTCGCGCTGCGTCACCAAGCCCACGAGGTCGCCGTCGCGGTCGACGATGGGCACGTGCCGGACGTGGTGGGCGTCCATCAGGTCGTAGAGGGCCTCGAGGTCGTCCACCGGCTGAAGGGTGAAGACGCGCTCCGTCATCAGGTCGCGCACCTGCGTTTCACGCACGGGGTGGGCGGCCTTGGTCGGCGTGTGGAGAACCGGTTTTCCTTGCATCCTACGACCCTCCTTGTCCGGGCTTGCGACGCGTGGAGACGTGGCGGGCGACGTCCCGGCGGCGCCGCCGCACGTAGTCCTGGAGCTGGCGCCGGGCGGCATCGAACGCGTGATGCACGAGGGCATTCACGTCGTCGTCCGCCGGCTGGTGGTGCACGACGATCTCCTCGTCGGGGACCGTGATGCGGATCTTGACCTCGTAGAGCCGGCCCTGCCGGTGATGTCCGTGCGGAGCGTCGACCCACACCTGGCAGCGCTGAATCTCGTCCGAGTAGCGCTCGAGACGCGCCATGCTCTCGGCGACCTCCGCTTCGATGCGCGGCCCGTCCGAGACCTGCCCGAGGTGGATCTGCAGTGGCATCGCCATGTCACGAGTCTCTCCGCGGCGGGTGGGAGCGGGCTGGTGCAGATGCATCATTTCCCCCGCCGGCTCACAAAGCCCCGACGGGCATACCGGGCAGCGCCCCCGGGTGGCTCCGCCGGAGGAGGTCGAGGACTTCCTGGTCCGAGGTCTGGTCGAAGCGCTCGTAGAACCGGCCGACCGCGAGAAACGGCTCCGGCATGGCCACGCAGACCACGTCGTCGGCCAGGCGCGCGAGCTCGCGGACGGTGTCGGCGGGGCCGACGGGAACGGCCACGACGATCCGGCGGGCCCCCCGCTGGCGGACGGCCATCACGGCCGCGCGCATCGACGAGCCGGTGGCGAGCCCGTCGTCGACGAGGATCGCGGTCCGGCCGGCGAGCTCGACGGGCGGGAGGTCGTCGCGGTAGGCGCGCTCGCGGCGCCGGAGCTCCCGCTCCTCCTGCTCCACGACCCGCTCGACGACGGCCGGGAAAATGCCGGTCTGCCGCAGGAGCGCCTCGTCGATCACGCGCGCGCCGCCGGACGCGATGGCCCCCATCGCGTACTCGTCGTTTCCCGGGAAGCCGAGCTTGCGAACGACGAACACGTCCAGCGGCGCGTCGAGGGCGCGGGCAACCTCGAACCCGACGGGCACGCCGCCGCGCGGGAGCGCGAGGACGATCGTGTCGGGCCGACCCGCGTAGGAGGCGAGGGCGCGCCCGAGCGCCTGTCCCGCGTCGCGGCGGTCCTGGAACAGCGCGGCCATCACTCGCCCCGAACCGAGACGTCGAGCCGGTCGCCCGGGGTCGGCGCCCACTCGGGTGGATCCAGGTGCCTGCCGAACCACTCGGCCGCGAGACCCGCCACCTCCTCGAGGGCGCCGGGTTCCGGAAAGAGATGCGAGGCGCCCGGCACGATGCGCAGGTCTTTCGGGCATCGCAGCTGCGCGAGCGCTCCGCGGTTCAGGTCGAGCACTTCGACGTCGGCCCCTCCGACGATCAGCAGCGTCGGCGCGACGACGGCGTGCAGCGCCGGGCCCGCGAGATCGGGTCGACCGCCGCGCGAGACGACGGCGCGGACCAGGGGCCCGCGCTCGGCGGCCGCGACGAGCGCGGCGGCGGCCCCCGTCGAGGCTCCGAAGTAGCCGATCGGGAGCCCGCGGACGGAGTCCTGCCGGCCGGCCCAGTCGGTGGCCGCGAGCAGGCGCCCGGCGAGGAACGCGATGTCGAAGCGCAGGTGCGCGCGTTCCACATCGAGGGCCTCCTCCTCGGGGGTCAGCAGGTCCATCAGGAGCGTCGCCATGCCGGCCTCCCGCAGGCGGCGCGCGACGTACTGGTTGCGCGGGCTCTTCCGGCCGCTGCCGCTCCCGTGGGCGAAGATGACGAGCCCCTGCACCGGTGCCGGGATCTCGAGATTTCCCGTCAGCTCGACTCGAGGGAGGTCGAGACGGACCAGGGTCGCTTCCGCGTCTTCTTTTCTCATGCGGCAAACTCCTCGAGCCGGACGGGAAGCCGGCGCTGGCCCCAATGCCCGGGCTTCTCCTCGAACACGCCGGGGCAGGCCTCGCCGCAGGCGCCGCAGCGCCCGGCCTCGAGGCTCCAGTCGGTGATGCGGTAGCCGTCGCGCCCGATGAGCCGCGCCCCGCACCCGGCGCAGAACGTGCTGCCTCCCTCGGCGTCCTCGACGTTGCCCGTGTAGGCGTAGCGGACTCCGTTGGAGAGGGCGATCCGGCGCGCCCGGACGAGCGTCTCGCGGGGCGTCGCAGGGACGTCGAGCATCTTCCAGTCGGGGTGGAACGCGCTGAAGTGCACGGGCACGTCCGGCCCGAGATGCCCGACGACCCAGCGCGTCATCGCGTCGATCTCCTCGTCCGAGTCGTTGTGCCCCGGGATCACGAGGTTCGTGATCTCGAGCCAGACGTTCGTCCGGGCCTTCAGGTACTCGAGCGTTTCGAGGACCGGAGCCAGGTGCGCCCCCGTGATCTCCCGGTAGAACTTCTCGGTGAAGGCCTTCAGGTCCACGTTGGCGGCGTCGATGTGGCGATAGAGCTCCTCGCGCGGGCCCTCGCAGATGTACCCGGCGGTCACGGCGACGGTGCGGATGCCACGCTCGTGGCAGGCCCGGGCGACGTCCACCGCATACTCGAAGAAGATCGTCGGGTCGTTGTAGGTGAAGGCGACACTGCGGCAGCCGAGCTCCTCGGCGGCGCGGGCGATGACCTCCGGCGGCGCCTCGTCGGAGAGCTTCGCGATCTCGCGGGACTTGCTGATGTCCCAGTTCTGGCAGAACTTGCAGGACAGGTTGCAGCCCTCCGTGCCGAAGGAGAGGACCGGCGTCCCCGGCAGGAAGTGGTTGAGCGGCTTCTTCTCGATCGGGTCCACGCAGAACCCGCTCGAACGGCCGTAGGTCGTCAGGACGACCTCGTCGCCCTCCCGGGCGCGGACGAAACAAAGACCCCGCTGCCCCTCGCGCAGGGTGCAGAAGCGCGGACACACGTCGCACTGGACCCTGCCGTCTTCCAGACGGTGCCAGTACCGGGTGGAAACCACAGGCCCGACCATGCGTCCATCCCACTCCGTTCGCCCCCGGGATGCATGGTCCGTTTACATCACTCGCGCCGCTTCGTTCGCGGCCAGGATGGGACAGGAGACACGGGCCATGAAGACTTACGAACGGATCCTCGCCGCCACCGACTTCTCGCCGGCGTCCGAGCCTGCCCTCGCCGAGGCGGAGCGCCTCGCCCGGGATTGCGGGGCACGGCTGACGATCCTGCACGCCTACCAGGTCCCGGCGCTCGCCTCGGTCCCGGAAGCTCCGCCCGGCGTGTACCCGGCGAGCCTGTACGACGACTTCGCGCGGGCGGTCCGGGCCAGCGGCGAGAAGCGGCTGGAGTCGGTCGTCGCGCACGCGCGAAGCGGCGGCATCGACGCCAGCGGCCTCCTGCGGGAAGGGTTGCCGGACGAGGAGATCCTCGCCGCCGCCGACTCGGAGAAGGCGGACCTGATCGTCCTGGGGACGCACGGGAGGCGCGGGCCTTCGCGCCTCCTGCTCGGAAGCGTCGCGGCGAGGGTCGTCTGCCGTTCCACTCGCCCCGTGCTGACCCTGCGCGCCTCGGCCGACTGAGCGCAGCGGGCTCTCCGGAAGGAAGCCGCGCACTTTGATGTGATCCGCTCCGGGATCGAGCGGCGCGTCCCCGGGCGTTGATGCGTTCGGATCAGGCCCGCCCGCGCGGCCCGCCTCTAGAGTCGAGCGGATCGATGAGCACAGCGACTGAGGCCACGGACCCGGCGGGCGCCCTTCTCGACAGGTTCATCCCGCGCGCCGACGTGCGCGAGCGGCACGAGATCGTGATCGGCGCTCCCGCCGCGCTCGTTCTCGACGTGGCCCGCAGCCTCGACCTTCGCTCGCTGGCGCCGGTCTGGGCGATCTTCCAGCTGCGCGGCTGGATCCTCGGCGGCCGCCGCGCCCCCGGGCCCCCCCGCGGACTCGTCGAGGAGACCCTGAGCCTCGGCTGGGGAGTCCTCGTCGAGAGGGCCGGACGTCATTTCGCCGCCGGCGCGGTCTGCCAGCCCTGGCTCGCCGACGTCGTTTTCACGGCGCTTGCGCCTTCGGAGTTCGCGAATCATGCCGGGCCCGACCGAGTGAAGATCGCCTGGACCCTGGAAGCCGAACCGCTGGCGCCCGCCCTGACCCGCTTCGCCACGGAGACCCGGGTGGCGGCCACCGACGACGGGGCGAGGGCGAAATTCCGGCGCTACTGGCGGTGGGCCGGGATCGGAATCGTCCTGATCCGCTGGCTGCTCCTGCCCGCCGTGCGCCGGGCCGCCGAACGGCGCTGGCGCCGCGCCCCGGAGGAGGGGGCCCCGGTTTGATTCGTTTGCATCATTCGGGCGGACCAGTTCCCGGGCCAGAGTCAAGAGCGTGAAGAGGCCAATGAGACCAAACGGAGGAGAACAGATGCCCGAGCTGATGAATCTCACCGAGTCCCGTCCGGCGCCGATGGCGCCCGAGTTCCTTTCCCGCCGCGAAGTGGCGCGGCTCTTCGGGGTCTCGACCTCGACCGTCACCCGCTGGGCCCGCGCCGGCCTGCTCGCGACCATCCGGACCCCGGGCGGTCACTATCGCTTCCGCGCCGGCGAGACGCTTCGGGCGGCGCAGAGCGGGTCCGCCGATGCCCGAAAGCCCGACTGAGGCTCGCGGAGACGCCGTCGTGGCCCAGTTGATCCGATTGCATCAGGCGGCCCCGGACGGGCCATGCGAGCCTGCGGGCGTGGACGAAACGAAGCCCGCGCTGCGGCCCCTGCACATGACCCGGCCCGAGGCCATCGCGGCGATTCGCGAGCATCTGGCGAAACAGTGCGACGAGGAGCACTGCGCTTGTTCCGCGGCCGCCCACCTCGGCGTGTTCTGCAAGGGCTTCGGCAGCCTTTCGGACGAGCAGCTGCGCCAGCGGTTCGACTGGATCGCGGCGCGGCGCCCCGGGGCCTCGCGCGAAGAGCTCGAGAGGCTCGTGAGCCTCTACCACCTCGGGCGCCAGGAGGTCGGCGGCTTCGCGATCTGCTGCGACGCCGAAACCCGGGACCGCTGCGGGTGCGACGGCTGGAACATGTTCGACAACGACGCCGTCGCGAAAACCTACAAGGAGCTCACCGGCCGTGACGCCATCATCGGATGACCGCTGCCGGCCGTCTGGTGCAGGTGCATCATGGACTCTTCGGACGAATGAGGATCAGATGACATCCATGGTCGTCGCCCAGTCCAACAATCCCGAGCCGGAGAGCTGGACGCGGGCCGAAGCGATCGACCGTCTGCGCGCCGAATTCCAGCAGCTCTGCGGCGATTCCCGCTCGATGTGCCGCGTCGCCGCCGAGCGCGGCATCTTCTGCCGGGGCTTCGGGCGCTGGCCCGAACGGGAGTTCCACGAGCGCTGGAAGGGGCTCCTCGGCGTGAGCACGCACCTGACCCGGGTGCAGATCGAGCGCCTCGCCGACATCTGGCAGCTTTCGGAGCAGGTGCGCCACCACGTCTCGCTGGCCTGCGACGCGCAGGCGCTCTGTCCCGGCGCGTGCCGGGGCTGGAACGAGTTCTCGAACGCCGACCTGGGACGGTTCTGCAAGGAAAGCCTGGGCCGGAGCGTGGTCGTCGCCGACTTCGCAGCCGGCGAAGGTGACATGATAAGTTTGTATCAGGATGAACTCGGTCCCCGGAAACCGAGAAGGAGTGCGTCATGAAGAGTCTGCGTGGCCGTCTGGTGATGGCGATGGCGGCGGGATCGCTCGCCGTCGTTCCGATGGTCAACACCCGCTTGACCCAAACGATCGGGCCCCGGGGGAACTCGGACCCGCAGACCATGTACTCGAAGAGCACCAAAGAGTTCTACATGACGGCCGACGAGCTCGGCTACATCCGGCCGGGCTTCAACATCACCGTCAACAGCATCACGATCCCGGAGGACCGGCGGCCCGTCGTCGACCTCTCGTTCACCGACGACTTCGACCAGCCGCTCGACCGCCTCGGCCAGGTGACGCCCGGCGTGCTTTCGATCAGCCAGGTGCTCGCCTGGTGGAACGCCGAGGCGCGCTACTACACGGCGTACACGACCCGCGTCCAGACGAGCCCGATCACCAACGTCTCGGCCACGCAGGCCTCGGCCGACTCGGGCGGCACCTGGGACGACATCGACATCGGCCATTCGGTCTACCGCTTCAAGACGGCGCTGCCCGAGGGCTATGACCACTCGAAAACGCACACGCTCGCGATCTACGCCACGCGCACCCTGACCGACATCATCGGCAAGAACTACTACGACAACGTCGAGTACGACTTCCGTCCTGACGGCGAGGAAGTCACCGCCACCTGGGACAAGACCGAAACGGGGATCTGCAACAAGTGCCACGACACCCTCGCCCTGCACGGGGGCTCCCGCCAGGACGTCAAGCTCTGCGTCACGTGCCACAACCCGCAGACGATCGACCCGGACACCGGCAACACGATGGACATGAAGGTCATGGTCCACAAGATCCACCGGGGCGAGTTCCTGCCGAGCGTCGAGGCCGGGACACCCTACATCATCATCGGCAACCGGCAGTCGGTCAACGATTACTCGGAAATCGTCTTCCCGATGGACATCCGCAACTGCACGCGCTGCCACACGCCCGCCGTCACGCAGTCCAACGTCTGGTACACGTATCCGTCCCGCGCGGCGTGCGGCTCCTGCCACGACGACATCGACTGGACGACGGGCGCCAACCACGCGGCCGGCGCCCAGGCCAACGACTCGGCCTGCGCCTCCTGCCACAAGCCCGAGGGTGACCGGGAGTACGACGCCTCGATCAAGGGCGCGCACACGGTGCCGTACCGGTCGACGCAGCTTGCGGGCCTCAACTCCGAGATCGTCTCGGTGTCCCACGCCGCCCCCGGCCAGAAGCCGACGGTCGTCTTCAAGATCTTCGAGAACGACGGAACGCCCGTGGCCCCGGCCTCCTTCGGCAGCAACCTCAACATCCTCATGGGCGGGCCCACCACGGACTACGCCATCAACCCGGTGCGCCAGCGGGCCGACGGGGCGAGCTTCGACGGAACGATGGCGACCTACACGTTCACGTCCGCGATTCCGGACAACGCGACCGGCACCTGGGCCTTCTCGATCGAGGCGCGGCGCGACGTGAACTTCACCTACCCGCCGCCCGAAGGGAACCCCGTGCGCGAGGGGGCCCTGAACGTCGTCCACTACGCGAACCTCTCGGGCGGGACGCCCGAGCCGCGTCGCGAGGTCGTCGACATCGCCAACTGCAACACCTGCCACGACCGGCTCGTCCTTCACGGCGGCCAGCGCTTCGTCACCGAAGAGTGCGTCATGTGCCACAACCCGAACGCGAGCGACGTCTCGCGGCGGCCGGCCGAGGCCGCTCCCCCAGAGTCGATCGACTTCAAGCGGATGATCCACCGCATCCACACGGGCGAGGAGCTCACCCAGGACTTCACGGTCTATGGCTTCGGCGGCAGCGAGAACAACTACAACCACATCCTCTACCCCGGCGATCGCCGCGACTGCACGTCGTGCCACATCGACGGGACCTGGAACGTGGCGGCGACGACGCCTCCGGGACGCCTGCCCACGGAGACGCTGCGCGACTGGTACACGCCGCAGCAGCCCACGGCCGCCGCATGCCTCGGCTGTCACGACTCCCAGGCCGCGGCCGCCCATGCCTACGTCAACACGGCGCCCTTCGGGGAGGCCTGCGCGGCCTGCCACGGCGCCAACGCGGATTTCTCGGTCGACAAGGTTCACGCTCGGTAGGAGCGGTCGCAGGACCGCTCCTTCCTCTTATTAGGGAAGGAGTGAGGGTGTGATGAGGCGCCGGGTCACTCTCCCATTCGCGCAGGCGGCGCTGGCGGCCGGTCTGATCCTGGCCGCAGGCATCGCGAGGGCCCAGGCCCCCGCGCCGCCCCCCTCCCCCACGCCGGCCCCCGGGGCCCAGGCGTCGTCGGAGCTTCCGAAGTGCATCGACTGCCACACCGACCTGGTCCAGGCGTTCGCCAGGAACGCCCACGCCCGCTACTCGGGCAAGGGCCCGAAGCCGGACCCCAACGACATCTGCGCGAGCTGTCACGGCGACGGCGCGAAGCACATGGAAGCCGGCGGCGACAAGACCCTGATCCAGACGCCCAAGGGCGCGGCCGGCGCCCAGGACTGCCTCTCCTGCCACGAGAACGTGCAGGCGTTCTCGACCGGCGGCACGGATTCCTTCGCGAAGGGCGTTCAGGATTCGCTGTCGAACGGCGTGCACGCCAACTCGGCCGCAGTCAACTGCCTGACCTGCCACTCGATGCACAAGAGCGCGCCGAAGAGCATGCACTCGCTGGCCGCGACTCCCGGCGAGCTCTGCGCCACCTGCCACACGACGCAGACCGCGTCCTTCAAGAACAAGCCCTACGCTCACCGGCTCGACCGCGGCGGGATGACCTGCCTCGACTGCCACTCGCCCCACGCCCGGAAGGGCCAGACCGTCAAGATGACGACGCAGGGCGAGCTCCCCTGCCTGAATTGCCACTCCGAGATGCGGGGCCCGTTCGTCTTTCAGCACGTCACCGGCTCGGGCGGCGACTGCCTCTCCTGCCATCAGCCGCACGGCTCCAACAACCCGAACATGCTCCTGTGGGCCCGCGTCGATCAACTGTGCCTGTCCTGCCACTCCAATACGGGAGGCCCGAGGACGTTCGGAACCCAGCCGCCCTCCTTCCATGACCTGACGTTGCCGCGCTACCGCAACTGCACGACGTGCCACGTCACGGTCCATGGATCCAACCTCTCGCCGGAGCTTTTGAAGTAGAGGTCGACATGAGAAAAGCTCCCAGGCTCCTCGCTCTCGCCGCCGTTCCCGTGGCGCTGCTCGCGAGCGCCGGCGCCCTCCCCGGCCAGGGCATCCCGCTCGACCTCGAGGTCGGGTACAGGTTCGTCGACGTCTCCGGGAACGAACAGGAGTACCGGACGCAGATCAACGACCGGCAGGGCTTCCTCCTGCGGTCCCTCGACTACACCTCGGAGGGCGCGCTCGGCCGGATGCTCGACTACTTCCACGTCGACGCTTCGGACATCGGCGCGGGTCCGGCGGGGCAACTGCGCCTCCAGGCCGGCGCGACCGACCTCTACAAGCTGACCTTCACCTGGCGCGAGACCGACCTCTACAGCGCCCTGCCGGCCTTCGCCAACCCGTTCCTGGCCGAAGGCGTGATCCCCGGCCAGCACACGTACAACCGGACGCGCAACATCTACGACGCCACCCTCGAGCTTCTCCCCGGCAAGATCGTCAGCCCCATCCTGCAGTACACGCGCAACGTCTACAACGGGCCCGGGACGACGACCTACCACCTCGGCGGCGACGAGTTCCGGATGAACGAACAGGTCAACTCGGTCGACGAGCTCTACCGGTTTGGCCTCGGCTTCAACTGGGGACCCGTCCAGGGCGGCTTCACCCAGGGCTGGCGGTACTACCGCTGGCAGCAGGTCTCGACGCTCGTGCCCGGAGCCGGCGAGGGCAACGTGACGCGGCCGATCCTCGGGCAGGACGTCGAAGCCGACGCGATCGCCTCGGTCGAGGAGAACAAGGTCAACACGCCCGTCACCAACGCCTGGCTCACGGGAAGCCTCTTCGGCCGGGTCAAGCTCGTCGGCTCCTACATGAAGGCCGACGGCTCGAACGAGACGAGCTACGTGGAGGCCGACGCCGGCAACTTCGTCGGGTTCGAGATCGCGCGGTTCTTCTCGGGCCTCGGCGAGACGGTGAACTCCCGCGCGCGGACGGACTACTGGCGAGGCTCCGCGCGCGCCGAAATCGAGATCGTCCCCCAGCTGTCGATCTCGGGCGGCTGGGTCGAGAACAGCCGGACGCTCACCGGGCAGGCCCTCATCTCGAGCCTGTACCTGAACACCGTCACCTTCGCCGGCGTGCCGACGGGCGATCTCCTGCGCCAGATCGACGCGCGGACCTTCGTCGAGCGCCAGGACGTCGTGTTCGACGCGTCCGTGAACGCCCGGATGCTCGGACCCTTCGCCGTCAACGCCGGCTGGTCCCAGTTGCAGCAGGATGTGGTCGCCTCATCCGGCGCCGCCGGAATCGTGGTTCCGGGAGCCGATGGAGGCGCCTTCGAGCGCACGGTCAACACCTACGGGGGCGGCGCCTCGTTCTCGATGTGGGGCGTGACGCTCACCGGCGACTACCGTCACGACGACGCGAACCAGCCGATCTTCCGGACGGACTTCATCAACCGGGACCGCTACAAGTTCCGGGGCGTCTGGAACTTCAGGGACTTCTTGAAGATCGGGGCCGTCTTCTCCGAGACCGACGCCGAGGACGACATCGTCGAGATCGGCTACAGGGCGAAGGTGCGGGAGTTCGTGGCCGACGTCGAGCTGACGCTCTTCGACAACATGCTGACGCTGCGCGGAGCGGGAGGAGAGTTCGCGGTCGACCGGGAGATCCTGATCCGGGTCCCGCAGGACTTCGAGATCGTCCCGACCCGCCAGGAGGAGTTCGGCCACACGTGGGAGGGCGGCCTGCGCTTCCAGTGGGGGCCCTTCTCCCTCGACGGCGCCTATCTCTGGATGAACAACAACGGCTCCATCCCCTTCACCTTCAATCGCGCCCGCGCTCTCGCCGAGTTCTTCTTCATCCAGGAGCTCGGGCTGACCCTCGAGTGGAACCTGGACCAGTACGAGGAGCGCGTCGCCTTCGACCAGGCCGGCCCGCTCGCGAACTACGACGCCAACCGCTACTACGTCGGCCTGCACTGGCGGCCGTAGGGCCTCGAACGGATAGACTTCCCAGCCAAGGAGGCAATTCCATGTCGAAGACCGGTTCCCGTCTCGGACCCCTGGTGGCTCTGCTCGCCTGGTGCGGGCTGGTGGTTTTCAGCGCCGCTTCGTCGGCCATGCTCGACACGCAGAAGCAGGCGAAGGCCGCAGGCGTGGACGCGAAGAACTGCCAGTACTGCCACGTCGACAAGATGCCCAAGAAGGACGCCGGCAAGCACGACCTGAACGACGCGGGCAAGTGGCTCGTCGCCGAGAAGGACAAGAAGGGCGCCAAGGCCGTCGATGGCGCGTGGCTGAAGGACTACCCGAAGAAGTAGTTCCGGCATCCGGACCCAAGGAGGCCCGATCATGAAGAGAATGAGTTTGCGCCCGGCGCTGGCTGTGGTCGCCCTGGCCTGGAGCGGCTGGATCGCCCTGAGCGTGCCCTCGTCGGCGACCATGCCGATGCAGAAGAAATCCAAGGAGCTCGGCTTCCCGGCCGAGAACTGCCTCTACTGCCACGGCGAGAAGATGCCCAAGAAGGGAGCCTCGACCTACAACGACCGTGGCCAGTGGCTCATCGATCAGAAGGCCAGCCGCAAGGCCACGGAAGTGGACGTCGCCTGGCTCAAGGACTACCCGGCCGAGAAGAAGTAATGTTCGACCGGCCCCGGGGCGATCCGCCCTCGAACGGCGGGCCCCGGGGTCGGGCTTCCTTCGCCTCCGGCCCCCGCGGCGGAGCAGTCGTCCGCACCATCCTCGCGGCAGCGTTCCTCTGCGCGGTGGCTTTCTCCTCCGTCGCAGCGACCCCGGCCCCCACGAACGAGGACTGCCAGACCTGCCATGGGGACGCTGAGGCCAAGGCCACCGACGGCCGGAGCGTTTTCGTGGCGGAGAAGAAGTTCGCCGCCTCCGTCCATGGCCAGGCCGGTGTCTCCTGCGTCGACTGCCATGCCGACCTCGCGAAGACCTCCGACTTCCCCCACAAGGAGCAGCTGAAGCCCGTCGACTGCGCCGGCTGCCACGACGCGGGCGCGTCGCACGCCTTTCATCCGGGAATCGCCCGGGCGGCCGCCGGCCAGGGCAAGGCCGAGGTGTCCTGCGCGAACTGTCACGGCGGCCACGACGTCGTCGCCGTCAAGGACGCCGCCTTCCGGTTCGCCCCGGCCCGCCAGGCCGCCGCCTGCGGGACCTGTCACGCCGAAGTGAAAGCCCGGTTCATCGCATCGGAGCACGGCAAGGGCGTCGCCGCCGGAACGCCCCGGGCCCCGACCTGCATCGACTGCCATCGCACGGGGGTCACGGTCGGCTCCGCCACCGAGCCCGCCGCCCTGAAGCAGGCGCAGGAGCGCCTCTGCCTTTCGTGTCACCTGAAGGACAAGGCCGTCGGCGAGAAGGGCGCCTCCACGTCCGGCTTCATCGAGTCCTACGAGCACAGCGTCCACGGGGCCGCTCTCGCCCGCGGGAACGCCAAGGCCCCCACCTGCATCGACTGCCACGGCGCGCACGACATGCGGTTCGGGTTCGACTCCGCGTCGAAGGTCAACAAGATGCGCGTGCAGCAGGTGTGCGCGCGCTGCCACGAAGCGGAGAGCCGCCAGTACGACGCGAGCGTCCACGGTGAAGCGATCCGGAAGGGAAACCAGGATTCTCCGGCATGCACCGACTGCCACGGGGAGCACGGCATCCTTTCGACCAAGGATCCGCGCTCCCCCGTCTCGGCCGCCAACGTGTCGGCCCGCGTCTGCTCGCCGTGCCACACCTCGCTGAAGGTCACGGAAAAGTGGGACCTGCCCGGAGACCGGACGCAGACGTTCGCCGACAGCTACCACGGCCTCGCCGCCCGCGGCGGGGACCTCGAGGTGGCGAATTGCGCCAGCTGCCACGGCACGCACGACATCCTCCCGTCCTCGAACCCGGCTTCCCGGATCAGCCCGGTCAACCTGGCGAAGACCTGCGGCGCCTCGGGCTGCCATCCCGGGGCCAACGAGCGGTTCGCGCAGGGCAAGATCCACGTCGTCGCGACCGCGCAGGAGGAGCCGCTGCTCTACTGGATCGCGACGCTGTACATCATTCTCATCGTTGCGGTCGTCGGCGGAATGCTGCTTCACAACCTCCTCGACTTCCTCCGGAAATCGAAGAGGCACATGCAGGTCAGGCGCGGCGAGATCATCGAGCCGCCCGCCGGCCGCGGGCTCTACCTCCGGATGACGCTCGGCGAGCGTCTCCAGCACGGGACCCTCATGGTCAGCTTCGTCCTGCTCGTCGTGACCGGCTTCATGCTCCGCTACCCCGACGCCTGGTGGGTCCTCGCCCTGCGCCGCTTCTCCCCGGGCGCATTCGACGTCCGGAGCCTCGTCCATCGGATCGCGGCGGTCTTCATGGTGGCCTCGAGCGTCTACCACGTCGGCTATCTGGCGCTGACGGCCCGGGGACGCCAGTTCCTGCGCGACATCTGGTGGCGCCGCCAGGACCTCTCGGACGCGGTCGCCGTGCTGAAGTACAACACGGGCCTTTCCCCCGAGAGGCCGCGGTTCGACCGCTTCAGCTACATCGAAAAGAGCGAGTACTGGGCGCTCGTGTGGGGCACGGGCCTCATGGCCGTCACCGGCGTCGTCATGTGGTTCGACAACACGTTCATCGGTCTGCTGACCAAGCTCGGCTACGACGTCGCCCGCGCCATCCACTTCTACGAGGCCTGGCTCGCGACGCTCGCCATCCTCGTGTGGCACATCTACTTCGTCGTCTTCAATCCGGACGCCTACCCGATGAACATGGCCTGGCTGACGGGCAAGCTGACCGAGCGCGAGATGGAGGAGGAGCATCCGCTCGAGCTCGAACGGATTCGCGAGCACGCCGCGGAGACCCCGGGGGAGCCGGAGGCCGGCGAGACGGCGCCGGAGCAGGACCCGAGGGATGCGCCTCGCTGACGCCCGGAGAATCGCGAGCGCCCTGCGGCTGACGGCCGTCGCCCTCGCGCTCGCCGCGGCCCTCCACGGCCAGGAGGAGGCCGCGGCGCCGACCTCCGAGGATTGCGCCGCGTGCCACGAGCCCGGGCCGCGCGCGGGCAAGCGGAAGGCGGGCGAGGCGCCCAACTTCGACGCCGCGGCCCTGAAGGCGTCGCCCCACGCCGACCTCGATTGCACCTCGTGCCACGGTGACATCAAGGAGCTTCCGCACCCGGACAAGCTGGCGAAGGTCGAGTGCGGAGACTGTCACGGGGACGAGCAGAAACAGTTCGTCGAGAGCATCCACGGCCGGAGGGCCGCGGCCGGCGACTCCTCCGCCCCGGGCTGCAAGTCGTGCCACGGCACGCACCACGTCCTGCGTCCCTCGACCCCGGGGTCCCCGGTCTCCATCATGGAGGTCCCGCGCCTCTGCGGCAGCTGCCACCGCGAAGGCACGACGGTCAGCCTGACGCGGCACATTCCCCAGACCAACATCCTCGAAAACTACATGGACAGCATCCACGGCGAAGGCCTGTTCAAGCGCGGCCTGACCGTGACGGCCGTCTGCACGAGCTGCCACACGTCGCACTTCGTGCTGCCGCACACCGACCCGCGCTCCTCGATCGCCAAGCAGAACATCGCCAAGACCTGCACGCAGTGCCACGCCCAGATCGAGGACGTCCACCGCAAGGTGATTCGCGGCGAGCTGTGGGAGAAGCAGCCGCACCTGATTCCGGCCTGCGTGGACTGCCACTCAGCCGCACAAGGTGCGGCAGGTCTTCTACTCGCAGGGCATGGCCGACCAGGACTGCATGCGCTGCCACGGCGACCCGAAGATCCAGGCCGCCCGGAGCCCGGGACGGTCTCGCTGTTCGCCGACAAGGACGAGCTCGCGCACTCGCGCCACGCCCGGATCGCCTGCGTGCAGTGCCACACCGGCGGCGACGCCGGCCGAGGCCACGCGGCCCTGCGCACGATGGTCGCGAAAGTGGACTGCTCGATCTGCCACGCGGAGGTCGTGGACCAGTACCGCGAGAGCACGCACGGCCAGCTCGTCGCGCAAGGGAAGCCCGGACGCGCCGGCGTGCGGCGACTGCCACGGCACGCACGGGACCCTGGGCAAGAGCGACTCCAACTCGCCGACGTTCTCCCGCAACGTGCCCGCCCTCTGCGCCAACTGCCACCGGACGGGACAGAAGGCGGCGGTGCGCTACAAGGGCGAGCCAGAAGCAGATCGTCGAGCACTACATCGGAGAGCATCCACGGCAAGGGGCTGCATGCAGGCCGGCCTGACGGTGACGGCCAACTGCGCCGACTGCCACACGCGCCCACAGCGAGCTGCCGGCCGCCGACCCGCGCTCGAGCGTGAACCCGCGCCAACGTCGCCCGCACCTGCGCGAAGTGCCACCGCGGCATCTACGAGCTGTTCACCGAGAGCGTCCACTCGCCGACCGTCACCCGCACGTCGAAGAAGCTGCCGGTGTGCAGCGACTGCCACTCCGCGCACAGCATCCAGCGCACCGACCTCTCCAACTTCCGGCTCCACATCATGGACCAGTGCGGCCGCTGCCACGAGGAGATCGCCGAGACGCTACTTCGAGACCTTCCACGGCAAGGTGTCGAAGCTCGGCTATCTGAAGACGGCCAAGTGCTACGACTGCCACGGCGCGCACGACATCCTGCCGGTGACCGATCCGCGGTCGCACCTCAGCCGCGACCAACATCGTCGAGACGTGCGGCAAGTGCCACCCCGGCTCGCACCGGCAGTTCGCCGGCTACCTGACGCACGCCACGCACCACGATCCGAAGCGCTATCCGTTCCTGTTCTACACGTTCTGGGGCATGACGACGCTGCTGGTGGGCACGCTGGTGGTCGCCGGGCCGCACACGCTCGCTGTGGCTGCCGCGCTCGCTGAAGGAGCGCCGGACGAGCCGGCCTCGAAGCCGGCGAGCCGACCGAGGTCTACGTCCGCCGCTTCCCGCCGCTCCAGCGCAACCTGCACCTGATGGTGATCGTGAGCTTCCTCGGCCTGGCGCTCACCGGCATGATGCTGAAGTTCTCCTACGCGCCCTGGGCCAAGGTGCTGGCGCAGCTGCTCGGGCGGCTTCGAGGCGGCCGGCTTCATCCACCGCTTCTGCGCGGTCGTGACCTTCGCGCTACTTCGGCCTCCACATCTTCGACCTCGTCGCGGCAGAAGAAGCGCGAGCGGCAAGACGCTGGCGCCAGTTCATCTTCGGCCCGGACAGCATGATGTTCAACCGCCAGCGACTGGCAGGAGTTCGTCGGCTCGCTCAAGTGGTTCGTCGGCAAGGGGCCGCGCGCCCGAGTACGGCCGCTGGACGTACTGGGAGAAGTTCGACTACTTCGCCGTGTTCTGGGGCGTGGCCGTCATCGGCATGACCGGGCTGATGCTGTGGTTCCCGACCGTCTTCACCCGCGTGATGCCGGGCTGGATGATCAACGTCGCGACCACCATCCACAGCGACGAGGCGCTGCTGGCGGTGGGCTTCATCTTCACCATCCACTTCTTCAACACCCACTTCCGTCCGGAGAAGTTCCCGATGGACACGGTGATCTTCACGCGGGCGTTCCGCTCGAGGAGTTCAAGAAGGACCGGCCGCGCGAGTACGAGGAGCTCGTCGAGAGCGGCGAGCTCGAGCGCCTCATGATGCCGGCGCCCCTGCCGTCGACCAGCCGGAACTGGCGGCGTCTGGGCTTCACTCGCCCTGGGGATCGGCCTCGCCCTGATCGTGCTGATGCTGTTTGCGACGCTCTTCGTGTACCGGTAAGCTCGCCGCCAGCCGACAAAGGAGATCCCGCGACATGAGCCGATTCACGGATCGCCCCCGGGTTCGCACCGCCGTCTACCTCGGTCAGAATCGGATCACGGAGGCCGGCGTCGTGCTCACGACGAGCGCGGCGGTCACGCTGGTCGCGTTCTGGATCTACCTCATCGTGCAGGCGCGGCCGGTCCATCCCTACACCGGCATCGTCTTCTTCCTGATCCTGCCGGGGGTCTTCGCCCTCGGCCTGGTGCTGATTCCGATCGGGATCTGGCTGCGTTTCCGCAAGCTTCGCGCGAAGGGGGAGCTGCCAACCGAATACCCGAAGGTCGACCTCCGGAGCCCGTTCCTGCGGCGGGCCGTCATCCTCGTCGGCCTCCTGACCTTCGCCAACTTCGCCATCATGGGCGCGGCCTCGTACAAGGGCGTCGAGTACATGGACTCGGCCCAGTTCTGCGGCCAGACCTGCCACACCGTCATGGAGCCGGAGTACGCCGCCTACGTCGACTCGCCCCACTCGCGGGTGTCCTGCGTCGAGTGCCACATCGGGCCCGGCGCGCCCTGGTTCGTCAAGGCGAAGATCTCGGGCGTGCGACAGGTCTTCGCGGTCGCGTTCAAGACCTACTCCAAGCCGATCCCCTCTCCCGTGCACGATCTGCGGCCCGCGCGCGACACCTGCGAGCACTGCCACTGGCCGCAGAAGTTCACGGGCGACCGGCTCCTCGTGCGGACGAAGTACGCCGACGACGAGAAGAACACGCCGGCGACGAGCGTCCTCCTGCTCAAGATCGGCGGGCGCACGACGCAGGGCCTCGTCGGCATCCACGGCCGGCACCTCTCGGACGCCGAGCGCATCGAGTACGTCTCCACGGACGGCCGCCGCCAGGTCATCCCCCTCGTCACCTACATCGACGACGCGGGCAAGAAGGTCGAATACGTCTCGACCGACGCGAAGCTGACGACCGAGGAGCTCGCCAACGCCGAGCGCCGCAAGATGGACTGCATGGACTGCCACAACCGGCCCACCCACGCGTTCGAGATGCCCGAGAAGGCGGTCGACAAGGCCATGGGCGACGGCCGCATCGACCCGAAGCTGCCCTTCGTCAAGCGCGAAGCGGTCGCGGCCCTGAAAGCGGACTACCCCGACCGCGCGACCGCGTCCCAGAAGATCCCCGCCGCGATCGGCGACTTCTACCGGACGAAGTACCCGTCGGTCTTCCAGAACGACCGGGCCGCGGTCGAGATGGCGGCCGAGAAGATCAAGGCGATCTACCTGCGCAACATCTTCCCCGAGATGGCCGTCACCTGGGGCAGCCACCCCAACAACATCGGGCACGAGGACTTCCTCGGCTGCTTCCGCTGCCACGACGGCAAGCACAAGAGCCCCGACGGCAAGGTCATCTCGGACGACTGCGAGTCCTGCCACCAGGTCCTCGCGCTCGAGGAAGAGGCACCGAAGATCCTCGCCGACCTCGGCCTGAACAAGTAGCCCGGACAAGAAAGCGGCCGGCTTCGACGCCGGCCGCTGGATGGCGCCGCCTGCGCGGCGCCGGTCCGCCCTGCGGGGAGCTACGAAGCGACCTTCACTTCGATGGCCTTGGGCCGCGGCTTTTCAGCCTTGGGTAGATGTACCCGAAGGATGCCTTCCTTGAAGTCGGCCGCCACCTTCGTCTCCTCCGCATCCAGCGGAACCGTGAACGTCCTCAGGAACACGCCGTAGGAGCGCTCGATCCGGTGGAACTTCTTCCCCTTCTCCTCCTTCTCCTGCTTGCGCTCGCCCTGAAGAGTGAGCACCCCGTTTTCGACGGTGACCTTGACGTCTTCCTTCCTCACCTCGGGGAGCTCGGCCTTGATCAGATACTCGTTGTCGGATTCCTGAATGTCGACGACCGGCGTCCAGTCCGTCACCGTGAGCGACTCCTTGCCGCCATTGGTACGGGTTCGGCCGCCGAAGAGACGATTCAGACGATCCGACACTTCCTCCATCTCGCGAAACATCGGGAACGTCGTCGGCTCGTAACGAATGAGATTCATACCCACCTCCTTGACGTTCCCACGATGCACCCGTTTGTGTTTCCCGTCATGAGACGGATACATCAAATCTCCAGACCCGGGCGAATCCCGGTCCGTCCGCATGATGAATGTGCATCAGGAACCCGGCCAACGCATGGTCTAGACTGTGCGGCAAGCGCGGGAGGAAAACCTCTGGAAGACGTCCAGACGACCGAACACGAGTCTCGGAGGCGTTGGATTTCTTATCTGCTCGGGGGCAGCCTCGGGGCGACCCTGCTTTCGTTCCTCTACCCGGTCCTGCGCTTCGTGGTCCCGCCGCTCACCTCCGAGCCGTCGCTCTCGGAAGTCGACCTGGACCTCAAGCCGTCGGACATCAAGACCAACAGCGGGCGCATCGTGCCCTTCGCCGGCAAGCCGGTTCTCTTCTTTCGCAACGCCGCGGGGGAGCTGAAGGCCCTCGCCGGGACCTGCACGCACCTGGCCTGCACGGTCCAGTACCGTCCCGACCGGGCCGACATCTGGTGCGCCTGCCACGACGGCGTCTACGACGCCAACGGGACCAACGTCTCCGGGCCGCCGCCGCGGCCCCTGGCCAGGATCGACGTCAATGTCCGGGGCGACAAAATCGTCCTCCGCAGGAGCTGAGACGGCTTCCCCCGCCGGCCTCTCGTTGTCGGCGTGGGTCCGGGACCGCCTCGGGTGGGACGACTTCGCGCACCTGGCGGCGAAGAAGGAAGTCCCGATCCACCGCTACACGATCTTCTACTACCTCGGCGGGATGGCGCTCTTCCTCTTCTCGGTGCAGGTCGCGACCGGCATTCTCCTGCTGCTGTACTACCGGCCGAGCGCCGCCGAGGCCTTCGAGAGCGTCCAGTACATCATGGCCGAAGTTCCCTTCGGCTGGCTGATCCGGTCGATCCACTCCTGGGGCGCCAACCTGTTCGTCGGCGCGGTCCTCCTGCACCTGGTGTCCGTCTTCTTCCTGAAGGCCTACCGCGCGCCCCGGGAGATGACCTGGATCTCGGGAGTGATTCTTCTCTTCCTCGCGCTCGGGTTCGGCTTCTCCGGCTACCTGCTGCCCTGGAACGAGCTGTCGTACTTCGCCACCAAGGTCGGCACGGACGTGCCGGCGCAGGTCCCGGGCATCGGCCCGCTGCTCTCGCGAATCCTCCGCGGGGGCTCCGACGTCACGGGCGCCACGCTCTCGCGGTTCTACGGCATCCACGTCGCGATCCTCCCCGCCGTGACGACGCTCGTCCTCGGCCTGCACCTCCTGCTCGTGCAGAAGAAGGGCATGAGCGTTCCGCCGTCCGTCGAAAAAAAGGGCCCCGGGCGGACGATGCGTTTCGTCCCGGATTTCCTCCTGCGCGACATGATCGGATGGCTGACGGCCGTCGGGCTGCTCGCGGCGCTCTCGGCGTTCTTCCCGTGGGAGCTGGGCCGCAAGGCGGACCCCTTCGTGCCCGCGCCGGCGGGCATCCGGCCCGAGTGGTACTTCCTCTCGATGTTCCAGGCCCTCAAGTACCTGCCGGCCGAGATCGCCGGTATCCCCGGCGAGATCGTCGGCATCGTCTTTTTCGGCCTGCTCGCCGCGGCGATCGTCGCGGTGCCGCTGCTCGACCGCGGCGCCTCCCGCGGCCGGCCGTCCCGCGTGTGGGACGTCCTTGCCGTCCTCGTGATTCTCGGGGCGGTGGCGTTGACGGTCCTCGCCCTGCTGCCCGCGCCGGGAAGCCCGCAGCCATGAGACCCTTCGCCGCGGCCGCGCTCGCCGGCCTGCTGGCCGCCGCCTCGGCCCCCGGCGCGCCTCCCGATTCCGCGCCTGCGCCGCCCTCCACCTGCCTCGACTGCCACCTCGCTCTTGGCGACGAGCATCTCAGCCCTCCGGCGACCGCCTTCTCCGACGACGTGCACGCGCGCGCCGGTTTCACGTGCGCCGCCTGTCACGGGGGAGACCCGAAGGCGGAGGACCAGGACGCCGCCCACGACCGCCGGAAAGGCTTCCGCGGAAAGCCGGCCCCGCGAGACGTCCCGGCCCTCTGCGCCACCTGCCACGCCGACGCCGCCGCCATGAAGAAGTACAACCCGAGCCTGCGCGTCGACCAGCTCGCGGAGTACCGCACGAGCCGGCACGGCACGGCGCTCGCGAAGGGCGATGCGACGGTGGCGGAATGCGCGAGCTGCCACGGGGCGCACGGAGTCCTTCCCGTCAAGGACGCGCGGTCCCCCGTCTACCCGACACGCATCGCCGAGACCTGCAACCGGTGCCACGGCGACGCCGGGCTCATGGCCGCGCACAAGATCCCGTCGGACGTGTACGCGAAGTACCGCGAGAGCGTGCACTTCGAGACCCTGACGAAGAAAGGGGACCTCTCGGCCCCGACCTGCAACTCCTGCCACGGCAATCACGGGGCGGCCCCTCCGCAGGTGGCCTCCGTGGCGAACGTCTGCGGCACGTGCCACGCGATCTTCGCGGAGCAGTTCAAGGCGAGCCCGCACCAGGCGGCGTTCGCCGAGATGGGCCTGCCCGGATGCGTGACCTGTCACGAGAACCACGCGATCGTCCACCCGACCGACGAGTTCCTCGCCGAGGGCGCCGAGAGCAAGTGCTCGAGCTGTCACGAGGCCGGGACGAAGGGCGCGGCCGCCGCCGCGACGATGTACGCCGCCTTGCTGCGCCTGCGCGACGAAACGGCCACGGCGAAGGCGATGCTCCGGGTCGAGGCCGAGGCCGGCATGGAGGTCTCGCGTGTCCAGTTCGATCTCTCCCATGCCGACGAGGCGCTCACGAAAGCGCGGGTCGACGTGCACTACTTCACTCCCGACGCCGTGGAGAAGGCGGTCGCCGGGGGCCTGGCGGTGACCCGGTCGGCGAAGGAGGCGGCGGTGCGGATCCATGGCGAGCGGGAGTTCCGCCGCAAGGGCCTCTTCGCGTCCCTGGGCCTGATCCTCGTCGCGATCGTGGCGCTCGTCGTCCGGATCCGCGACATCGACCGCCGCCGGCCGTGACCACGGTGGGCCTGGAGTCGAGCCCGCCGCCCGATCCCCTCCCGGCGGTGCCGGAGGCCCCGAACGCCGCCCGCCGCCGCGGCCCGCGCATGCCCGCGGCCTGCAGCTACGCGCTCGTGGGGCTGTTCCTCGGTCTCGGCGCTCCCGCCGGGGCCCTCGCGATCCGAATGCTGGGAGGGATCCCCGACGTCACCCGGGAGCTTCGGGATCACGAGTTCTTCTATCGATATCAGCTCGCCGGGTCGTGCGCCGTCTTCGGGGTCGCGGGCTGGTTCCTGGGGCGCCGGGCGGACCGGTATCGCCGGGGCCGCGATCTCTACCGCGACCTCGCCGAGCACGACGCGCTGACCCGGCTCGCCAACGCCCGGGCCTTTCTCGATCACCACCAGCGCGCGGTCGAGCACGCCGCCCGCTACGACGAGCCGCTATCCCTTCTCCTGCTCGACGTGGACGAGCTGAAGGGAATCAACGACGCGCTCGGGCACGCCTTCGGCCACGCGGCGCTCGTGCACGTCGCCAACGTCCTGCGCGAGTCCAAGCGCGAGGACGACGTGGCCGCGCGGTGGGGCGGCGACGAGTTCGCGCTGCTGATGCGCGGCGCCGACGAGGCCGCGGCCCGGCGACAGGCCGACGCCATTCTGGCGCGGCTGCGGGAGGCGCCGGCGCGCTCGGAGGGCGCCGAGAGGCGGATTTCCGTCACGATCGGCATCGCCAGCGCGCGCGGGGTGGAAGCGGCGGCGCTCTTCGAGCGCGCGGACCGGGCCCTCTACGCCGGAAAGTCCTCGGGCCGGGGCCGCGCCGTCAGCCACCGGGACCTTCCGGCCGGGGGGTGATGCAACCGCATCAGCCGCGCCCGGGGCCGGGCGAACCAGAATCCCTGAGTGATTCCGAAGCCGCCTTTCGCGCGGGACTTTTCGATGGCCGAGGAGCTCGCCCGGTTCGAAGGGCTGAAACCCCGGCTGCGCGACCTCTGGAACGCCCTCACGGCGCGTGAGGAGGAGCCCTACACCTCGGTCGTGATCCCTTCGCTCACGCTCGACCAGTCGGAGCTCTCGAAGATCGACGGCGCCGGCTTCTACGAGGAGCGGCTCCTGTTCCTCCTGATCCGCCTGCGCAACCCCCAGGCCCGGATGGTCTACGTCACGTCGCAGCCGGTCCATCCGCTCATCCTCGAGTACTACTTCCAGCTCCTCGCCGGAATCCCGGCGAGCCACGCGCGCTCGCGGCTCACCCTCCTCTGCGCCCACGACTCCTCGCCCCGCTCGCTGACGGAGAAGATCCTCGAACGGCCGCGCCTGATCCAGCGGATCCGGTACGGAATCGCGGACCCCGCGCGCGCCTACATGACCGTCTTCAACTCGACGCCGCTCGAGCGCCGGCTCGCCGTTCTCCTCGGGATCCCGCTGAACGGGGTCGACCCCGCGCTGTCCCACCTCGGGACGAAGTCCGGAAGCCGGAAGGTCTTCCGCGAGGCCGGCGTGGCGCTGCCCGAGGGCTCGGAAGACCTCCGATCCGAGGAAGACCTCGTCGACGCTCTCGACGCGCTTCGAGATCGGCGCCCGGGCATTCGGCGCGCGGTCGTGAAGCTCGAGGAGAGCTTCTCCGGCGAAGGCAACGCGATCTTTCGATATCCCGAGGCCTCCGGGTGCGGGGCATTGCGCGACGCGCTCGCCGATCTCTCCTGCGCCGTCCCGACCGAGACCGCCGAGACCTACCGCCGCAAGTTCTCCGCCATGGGAGGAATCGTCGAGGAGTTCCTCGAGCACGCCGAGTCCGCCTCGCCGAGCGTTCAGCTCCGGATCGACCCCCAGGGCGAGGTCGTCCTGATCTCGTCGCACGACCAGATCCTCGGCGGCGCCTCGGGGCAGGTCTACCAGGGTTGCCGGTTCCCCGCCGCCGACCCGTACCGCCGCGCCATCCAGGAGGCCGCGCGGGCGGTCGGCTCGGTCCTGTCGAGCCGTGGCGTCGTCAGCCGCCTCGGCGTCGACTTCTTCGTCGCCCGCGCCTCCGGCTCGACCGCCTGGAAGGCCTACGCTCTCGAGATCAACCTCCGCATCGGCGGGACGACGCATCCCTTTCTCGCGCTGCAGTTCCTGACCGGAGGACGCCTCGATCCCGAGTCGGGGCTCTTCCTCTCCCCGACGGGCCATCCTCGGTTCTACCGCTCGACCGACAACCTCCGGTCCCCCGACTACCGGGGGCTCTGCCCGGACGACCTGATCGACATCATGACGATCCACCGCCTGCACTACAGCCACGGCACCGAGACCGGCGCCCTCTTTCACATGATCGGCGCGCTCTCGCAGTACGGAAAGGTCGGGCTGACCGCCATCGGCGGGAGCCCCGAGGAAGCCGACCGCATCTACGCCGACGCCATCGACGTCCTCGACCGCGAGACCCGGATCTGAGGCTTCGCTCCGAGGTCGCATTGTCGATCCGGACCGCCTCCGTTCGACTAGATGTCGCAAAGGAGGTTTCCGACCATGCGCTACATGCTTCTGATCTATACCCCGGAGTCCGACTGGACCTCGCTCTCCGACCAGGGACGAGGCGAGCTCTTCCAGGAGTACATGGCCTTCACCGAGCAGATTCGCAAGAGCGGGCATTACGTCGCCGGCGACGGGCTGGAGGCGACGAGCGCCGCAACCACCGTCCGGGTCCGAAACGGGAAGACGGTCTCGACCGACGGCCCCTTCGCGGAGACCCGGGAACAGCTCGGCGGCTACTACCTGGTGAAGGCCGGCGACCTGGACGAGGCGACGGCGCTCGCCTCCCGCATCCCGGGGGCCCGGACGGGTTCGATCGAGGTCCGTCCCGTCATGGAGATGCCCTAGCGCGAAGGGCCCGGGCCGCCCCGGCGGGGAGTAACCTCGCCGGGGCGATTCCATGTCGATCGAGAGCCTCTATCGCGCCGAGTCCGGCCGGATCCTGGCGACACTGATCCGGCTCGTCGGCGATTTCGACCTCGCCGAAGAGGTGATGCACGACGCCTTCGCCGCGGCCCTCGAGCAGTGGCCGGGCGGCGGCGTCCCCCAGAACCCGCGGGCGTGGCTCGTCTCGACGGCGAGGCACAAGGCGATCGACCGCCTGCGCCGCGACGCGCGCTTCCGCGAGAAGCGCGACGAGCTCGCGCGGTGGGCCGCCCTCGAGGAGGGCGCGCCGCCGGACTTCGCGGACGCGACGGACGGACGGCCCGCCGACGACCGTCTGCGGCTGATCTTCACGTGCTGCCATCCGGCCCTCTCGGTCGAGGCGCGGGTCGCCCTGACCCTGCGGACCCTGGGCGGGCTGACGACCGAGGAGATCGCCCGCGCCTTTCTCGTGCCCGTGCCGACGATGGCCCAGCGGCTCGTCCGCGCCAAGGACAAGATCCGTCGGGCGGGGATCCCGTATCGGGTGCCCTCCGACGAGTCGCTGCCGGAACGGCTCGACGCGGTCCTCACCGTCCTCTATCTGATCTTCAACGAAGGCTACGCGCCGACCTCGGGCCCGGAGCTCCTGCGGCGCGAGCTGTGCGCGGAGGCGATCCGGCTGGCGCGGCTCCTGACCGAGCTCGTGCCCGGATCGACCGAGGCCCGCGCGCTGCTCGCCCTGATGCTGCTGCACGACTCGCGGCGCGACGCCCGGGTGTCGGCCGACGGCGGGCTCGTGCTCCTGGAGAACCAGGACCGCGCGCTCTGGGACCGCGAGGAGATCCGCGAGGGCGTGGCCCTCACGGAGTCGTCGCTCGGCGAGGGCGGGCCCGGCTTCTACGCGCTCCAGGCCGCGATCGCCGCCGTCCACGCCGAGGCCGCCCGGCCGGAGGCGACCGACTGGCGACAGATCGAGGCCCTGTACCGCGAGCTGCTCGCGCGGCACCCCTCGCCTGTCGTCGCGTTGAATCATGCGGCCGCCGTCGCCCAGGCGCGCGGACCGGAGGAGGGCCTGCGGCTCCTCGACGAGCTCGAGCGCGGCGGCGCGCTCGCGAGCTACCACCTGCTGCCCGCGGCCCGGGCGGAGCTCCTCGCGCGCCTGGGCCGCCGGTCGGACGCCGCGGCCGCCTACCGCCGCGCCCTCGCGCTCGTGACCAACGACCCGGAGCGCCGCTTCCTGAAGCGCCGGCTCGGCGAAGTCGCGGAGGCGTGCGGCTAGTGTCCCATCCCAGAAGTCACGATACCGACCCTCTGCCGCCAGACCCGGACAAGTGCGGCAGCATCAGCAACGGACGGACCCGGACACACCCGATTCTCGGTGAACTTCTGTAGCACGACCCGAGCGACCGTCTACTTGCCCGGAATCGGCAGCCCGAGCGCTCGCCGCAGCGCCAGAACGTAACCCAGCGGCTCGTGCTTCCAGGCCTTCTCCTCGAACGCGCGCGGGAAGGACCCGCCGAGATCGCCGAGGAAGGTGTAGGTCACCCGGCACCGATCCCCCGACAGGGGCTCGAGGAGGGTCGCGCCGGCGACCCGCGGGATGCGCACGCCCTCGGCCGGATCTCCCGGAAGCGCATCGTCCTTCCAGGACAGTCGGAACACGCCGTCCGGAAGGCGCTCGGCCTCGTAGCGGACGATGGCGTCGCGGTTCCGAAACGGGAAAGGGTACGGCCACACCAGGTGCAGCCGGACCGCCGGCCCGCGGCTCTCGAGGATCACGGCCTTCCGGATCAGGGGCGCGAAGAGGTCCCGGTAGCTCGGGTAGTTCTCGACGAGCGCGAAGACCCGGCCGGCCGGCGCCGGGATTTCGGCCACGGCGCGGACCCATGGCGTCCCGGGCTCGGAGGGCGTGCGCGACACTTCGACCCCCCGTTCGACGAACCACGGCCGGAAGTCGAGGTCGGAGGGAATCGCGAGAAACAGCAGCACGGCGGACCGGATCACGCGGGCCTCCGCGCCCCGGTCGCGAGCCGGAAGAGCCACAGAGACAGCGCGACCATGACGGCGTCCTCGACCACCGTCCGCCAGGTCAGGGGTCTCGCCAGGAAGACCCCGAAGCACCCGCAGTTCTCCAGGCGCAGTCCCCGTGCCAGGCCGCCGACGGCCCACGCGGCGTAAACCAGATGCATGGCCGCGGACGCGAGGGCCGCCCCGGCCCGGCGCCGCCCGGAGAGCAGCCACGCGGCGAGGACGAGTTCGACGAGCGGCACGGCGAGCGAAAGCGGCGCGACGAGGCCTTCGGGGAGGGCCTGGTAGGTGCGCAGCACGTCGGCGAAACCGCGGACGTCGAGGAGCTTGCCCGCGCCCGTCGCGAGCAGGACCAGCCCGATGAAGAACCGCAGGGTGGCGCCCAGGCGCGCCGTGGCCGATGGGGTCATTGCCGGTTGAGCGTCCAGTCGTACGGGATGAAGCGGACCTTCCAGTCGGTCGGGATCTTCTCGGTCCGATACAGGTTCGCGTACGCGACGAGGCTCTCCGCCTTCGCCAGAAAGTCCTTCGTGTAGAACCGCAGGATCTCGTTGAAGCGGACGACCTTCGTCCCGGGGTCGAGCACGACGTTTCGCTCCTCATTCAGGAACAGCCTCGCGGCGAAGTCGAGCTGCTCGTCCAGCCGCGACGCTTCGAACGGCACGCGCGGCAGCCGCGGGCATCCCCGGACCATGCAGTTCAGCGCGAAGTGGATCGCGCGGGTCCCCGAGCGGCCGGACGATCCCGTTCTCGAGCGCGTAGAGCGAGGTCCGCTTCCCGCCCATCACCAGCCGGTCGCGATAGAAGAACCGGAACTTGATCGCGGCGAGGCTTTGGGGGATCCCGCTCCGGACGGCGTTGTACATCGCGAGCGCGTTGTACGCGTTGATCCAGTACGCCAGGCGGCTCTCGGCCGTCGGAAAGGATCCCGGCGAGGATTCCGGGCTGACGGCGCCGACCCAGGCGACGTAGGCGTCGAGGTCGGCCGGCGCCCTCGCGACCCGGCGAAGTCGATGCGGCCGAGATCGTCGACGTGCGCCTCGAGAACGCGGGCCCAGGCCTGCCCGCTCGACTCCGGCCCTCGGACGGCCGTCTTCGGCCCCGGGACGTTCAAGGCGCAGCCCGAGGCCGAAAGGGCCAGCGCGAGCATCAGCGCCGATCGAATTCTCATCGGGGGGACCTCCCGCGGCGAGGCCGCGTGAAAGGATGCTTGCGATGGCACGGGTGTCCGTCGTCGTTCCGCTCAAGGACGAACCGGCCGACGTCGGCCGGGCGATCGCGGCCTGGTGGACGCCCGGAGAGGCCGAGCTGCTCGTCGCCGACGCCGGCGAAAGCGCCGCCGCGAGGGTGCTCCGCGACGCCGGGGCCCGGCTGACTCCCGGCCCCGGCGCCACGCGCGGCGCCCGACTGGCGCAAGGGGCCGCGCTCGCGCGGGGCGAGATCCTGCTCTTTCTCCACGGCGACTCGCGTCCGCCGGAGCGGGCGCTCGAACTCGTCTGCCGGGCCGTGGACGCGGGAGCGGCCGCCGGGGCCTTCTCGCTCTCCTACGACGGGGCGCAGCGCGCGCTGCGGTGGACGGCCTGGTGGGCGAACGCCCGATCGCGGATCCTCCGCCTTCCGTTCGGCGATCAGGGCCTCTTCTGCACGCGGGCGGCGTACGACCAGGCCGGCGGGTTCCGCGACATGCCGGTCTGCGACGACGTGGACCTCGTCCGCCGCCTGAAGCGCGCGGGTCGGTTCGTCGTCCTTCCGGAGCGCGTCGTGACGTCGGCGAGGACCTACCGCCGGCGCGGCGCCGCCCGCCAGACGCTGCGCGTCTGGACGACGCTCATCGGCTACTTCCTCGGGGTCGATCCCGCGCGGCTCGCGCGCTGGTACTCCCGCGACTGAGAGGCTCACAGCCTGTCCCAGAGGGAGCGCAGGCCGCCGTAGTCGCGACCCTCGGGGCCCTGATCGTTCAGGCCCCAGTCGTACTTCAGGTAACCGATCGCGTAGTCGCTCCCCGCGAGGAAGGCGCGGTCGGCCCCGGGGCCGAAGCGAGCGAGCACCTTCCGGACGCCGCCGGCCTTCTCGAAGTCCTCGCCGAACCACTTGAAGACCGCCGACACCTCCACCTTCCGCCGGTCCGGCAGGAAGCGGTTGAGGTCCTCGCGCGCGAGCCAGCTCCGCATCGCGGCATCGAGACGCTCGTCGAGCCCGGCCGCCTCCCACGCACTGGCCGAAAGCGGCGGGCAGGAGCGCGAGGCGCAGGAGATGGCGGCGTGGACCCGGAACCCGCACTCGGGCCGCAGCGCCCCGTGCTCGATGTCGTCGAGCGACACCCTGCGCCCGCCGACCTCGTGGCGGCGGCCGTCGAAGGGTTTCGACGTGGCCCGGATGCTCGCCACGGGATACGTCTCGAGCACCCGGGCGATCGTGAAGGCGTTGTAGGCGTTGATCAGAGACGCGGCTCGTTCGTCGGCCTGCGCGGGAACGGCGGCCGAGGGCGCGAATCGCGCCAGGTACGCGGCCACGGCCTCGCGATCTTCGGCCGAGGCCTTCCAGGCGCCATAGTCGACGAGGCCGCGGTCGTCGACGTATTTGCCGAGGAGCCGATTCCACGGGGCGTGATCGATCCCCGCCGGCACCTCCACGCGCACGAACCTGTCGGAGGGATCGCCGCAAACGGGCCTCGGGACGACCGACGCCACGGCGATCGCGAGCGCCGCGAGCCGCGTCATGACCCTTCGACCCGCTTCGCCTCGAGCTCCCGGCGGGCGACTCGGGACAGAAGCACCGTCACCGCCGCGGTCGCGACCAGGCCCGCCGCGAGCAGAATCCATTCCCATGGGCTCTTCTCCTTGCCGGCGCCCAGGCTCGCGCCCGCGGCCCCGAGGTAGACGTAGAGGAAGGTCGCCGGCAGCATGGCCGCCCAGCTCGCGGCGACGTAGGGAAGGAATCGCACGGCGGTCAGGCCGTACAGATAGTTCGAGATCGAGAACGGGATCAGCGGCGAAAGCCGCAGGAGAGCGACCACCTTCCACCCGTTCTTCGCGATGGCGCGATCGACGGCGCCGAACTTCGCGTTCCGGCTCGCGAGCGCCTGGATCCTGCTTCGCGCCGCATAACGGGCGATCAGGAACGCGGCCGACGCCGCGGTCGTCGAGGCGAGAGAGACGAGGACGGTCCCCCACCCCAGCCCGAAGGCGAAGCCCGCACCGAGCGTCAGCAGGATCCCCGGGACGAACAGCAGGGCCGCGGCGACGTAGACGAGCCCGTAAAGAACGCCGCCCGCGAATCCGAGCCCGGTCACGTACTCGCGAAAGCCGCCCATCCAGTCCTTGAGCGGGAGGAGCCGCCCGATCGCGATGAGGACGATCCCGGCCGACCCCGCGGCGATCCACTTCCAGGAGATTCCGCCACGCGCCGCGGTCACTTCCGCAGCCTCCGCAGCCGTCTGGAAAAGAGGCCCGCGAACAGCCTCTTCGCGTACGGCGTCAGACGGCTCTTCTGTTGCCTGTCGGCGAGCTTTCGGGCCATCTCGGAAAGCGTCGGGTAGCTGTGCACGGTGCCCGAGATCTGGCCGAGGCCCAGCCCCGCCTTCATCGCGAGGACGAGCTCCGGCAGCAGGTCCCCCGCGCGCTCCGCGACGACGACCGCCCCCAGGATGCGGTCGCCGCCCTTCTCCGTGAGCACCCTGGCAAAGCCGGCCTCTTCGCTCTCGACGACCGCCCGGTCCACCTCTTCGAACTCCTCGCGCCACGCGTCGTAAGGGATGCCGCGCGCGCGCGCGTCGGCCTCCGAGAGGCCCACCCGCGCGACCTCCGGGTCCGTGTACGTGCACCAGGGAATCACGGAATCGTCGAATTTCGCCGGAAACCACGGCAGGAGGATGTTGCGCACGACCGTCCGCGCGTGCGCGTCCGCCACGTGCGTGAAGGCCTGCTTCCCGACGACGTCGCCGGCGGCGAAAATGTGCCGCCGCGTGGTTCGCATCCGGGCATCCACCGTGACGCCCCGCGCGCTGAACTCGACTCCGGCCGACTCGAGGCCGAGGTCCGCGACGTTCGGCCTTCGGCCGGCGGCGACGAGGATCGCGTCGCAGGCCACGGCCGCGCCCTCGGAATCGAGGACGATCCGCAGCCCGCCGCCTTCCGACTCGACGCGCAGCGCCTTCGCCGAGACGAGGATCCGCACGCCCTCCCGCTCCAGCCGGCCTCGCAGCGCCGCGGCGACGTCCGCATCCTCCCTCTCGAGAATCTGCGGAGCGCTCTGGACGATCGTCACCTCCGAGCCCAGGCGCCCGAAGGCCTGCCCGAGCTCGCACCCGATCGGCCCGCCGCCGAGGACGGCGAGCCGCTTCGGCAGGGCCTTCAGGTCGAAGATCGTCTCGTTCGTGTGAAAGCCCGCCTCGGCGAGGCCCGGGACCGGCGGCACGAACGGCCGGCTTCCCGTCGCGATCACGAAGTGCCCCGCCCGGAGCGTCCGCTCGCCCACGCGGACCTCGCGCGGCGAGACGAAGCGGGCGGCCCCGCGGACCACCTCGACGCCGAGCGATTCGAAGCGCTCCTGCGAGTCCTTGGGCGCGATCTTCCCCCGCCTCTCGCGCACCCGTTCGAAGACGCGCTCGAAGTCGACCGGCGGTAGATGCCGCGCGATTCCCCACTCTTCGGAGCGCCGGATCCGGTCGAGCAGCCGCGCCGAGGAGATCAGCGCCTTGGACGGCACGCAGCCGGTGTTCAGGCAATCGCCGCCCATCCGGTCGCGCTCGACCAGGGCGACCCGGCCGCCGAGGCCCGCGACGGCCGCCGCCGTCACGAGGCCCGCCGTGCCGCCTCCGAGGACGACGACGTTGTACGTCGAGCCGGCCGCGGCGCTCACGCGGCCGCCGCCGCCATAGGATGCGGGGCATGGGGATGTCGACGCCGGCCTGGGTGGCGGTCGCGCTCGTCGGAGGCGCGGCGCTGATCTCGCTCGCCGAAGCCGTCGCCCCGCTGCGCCGGCCGCGCGAACGGCGAGCCGTCCGAATCGCCCGCAACCTGACGCTGGCGGTCCTCGGCCTCGCCGTCGCCGCCGCGCTCCAGGCCCTCTTTCTCCTGCCCGTCGCGGCGTGGGCACTCGAGAGCCGGGCCGGCCTGCTCGGCCGCCTCCCGCCCGGATCTCCGCTTCGCCTCGCCGCGGCGTTTCTCCTGCTCGACTACACGCTGTGGGTATGGCACCGGGCCAACCACCGCGTCCCCTTCTTCTGGCGATTTCACCGCGTCCATCACGTCGACCGGGACATGGACGCCTCGACCGGCGTGCGGTTCCATTTCGGCGAGCTCGCTCTCTCCGCCGGATACCGCGCGCTCCAGGTCGCCGTCATCGGCGCGGATCCGCTCGCGGTCGCCGTCTGGCAGGCCGTTCTCCTCGCCTCGGTCCTCTTCCACCACTCGAACACGCGGCTGCCGGTCGGCCTCGAGCGCGTCCTCGTCCGCTTCGTCGTGACGCCGCGAATGCACGGCATCCACCACTCCGACCGCCGGGCCGAGGCCGACAGCAACTGGTCGAGCATCCTGTCGATCTGGGACAGGCTGCACGGCACCGCGCGCCTCGACGTCCCGCAGGCGGAGATCGAGATCGGCGTCGCCGCGTACCAGGATCCCCGGGACGTCACGCTCGGAAAGCTCCTCGGGCTGCCGTTTGCCGGAAAGCCCGACGACTGGGCGCGCTCGGACGGACGGGACGCGGCCCGCCCCGGCCATGGCGCGGACCCCCGGCGCCTGCTCGCCTGATCCCGGGCTCGCGCGACTCATGGGCGGCCGAGCAGCCGGAACGCCGCAGAACCCGCGAGACGCATAGGCGCCGCAAACACCCTCAGCAGCAGCCGGGAGCGCAGGTCTCGCCCGGCCCGCAGCGCTCCGACGATTCGAGCGAGCCGTCGCCCTGCGGCTCGAGGACGTTGAAGGCGCCCGAATACGGTTCCCGCGCGAGCTTCGCCGCCGTGTCCGTGCAGATCTCGACCTCGAGCCCGCGGGGAAACGTGTGCCCCTCCTCGTCGACGAACGCCTTTCCCGGGCCGAGGTAGACGGCCCGCTGCCCGCGGTAGACGCATCCCGCGGTCTTCTCGAACTTGTAGCCCCGCACCGTCATCGAGAAGAACGGATGGCCCTCGATCGACTTCCAGTAGGCCTTCTTCAGGACCTCGATCCCGTAGAAGCCGGCCCGCTCGAGCGCGGCGACGAAGCCTTCCGCCGTCAACGCCCCGACCGTGCATTCCCCCCAGAGCTCCGGGTTCGTCTTCAGGTGCGGCGGCACTTCCCCGCCGCTCACGATGTCCGCGATCACGACCCGGCCGTTGTCCTTGAGGATCCGCCAGATCTCGGCGAAGACCCGGCTCTTGTCGGGCGAAAGGTTGACGACGCAGTTCGACGTGACGGCGTCGACGCTTTTCGCGGCCGCCGGGATGTCCTCGAGGAAGCCCTTCCGGAACTCGACCGCGTCGTACCCGAGCTTGTCGGCCACCAGAGGCCGGTTCTCGTTGGCGACCGCGAGCATCGCGTCCGTCATGTCGACGCCGATCGCCTTGCCGGCCGCGCCCACCGCCCGGGCCGCGATGAAGACGTCGATCCCGGCGCCGGAGCCGAGGTCGAGGAACGTCTCGCCCTCGGCGAGGTCCGCCATCGAGACCGGCGAGCCGCACCCGTAGAAACGGTCGATGACGGCCTGCGGGATGTGCGCGATCTGCGCCGGGTCGAACTTCGTCGGGCAGCACAGCTCGGCCTGGGGCGTCTCTGCCGCCTTCCCGTAGTAGTCGCGCACCAGCGCGCGGGGCTTGTCGACGTCGAAGGACAGGACGCAGTTGGAGTGGAGGGTCAGGACGGGCATCTCCGCCGCCGCCCCGTCGGCCATGCCGCAGGCGATCGAGTCCTCGCCCATCGCGTAGTGAAGCGCGGGAGCGTCGTAGCCGCTCCGGAGGTTCCGCGCAGCGGCGCGGATCTGCGCCGCCTCGCGCATCGCGCGCCGCACCAGCGCGACCGAGATCGGATAGTAGGGGTCCGCCGCCGTCAGGTCGCCCTCGCCCCGTTCGTCGGTCGAGAAGACGAAGGAGTGCTCGAGGTCGCCGCCTCCCGTCAGGAATCGGAAGGGATCCGCGAGCGCCTGGGGCCGCCGGGCGAGCGACGCCTCCCGAAAGCGCTCGAGGATCGGGTTCCCGCGGAAGATCTCGGCCAGGCTGCGGTCCTGGATGCGGCCGCATGCGAGCGGTCCGTGGTCGGCCAGTGCCGCCGACGGATAGACCATGCCGTCCGCATAGACGCAGAGCGAGTCCCACCCCGCATTGCCGAGGTCGTACTTGACGCCCGGCGGCCCGAGGACCCGGCGCCGCGCGGCCTCGAGGTTGTCGAGGGCGATGCCCAGGCGCGCGGCCTCGTCGGCCACGGCCATCACGCCGGCGAGAATGTCGGCGGTCTCCGGGAAAAAGCCGTTGCCGGAGGCGGCCGCACGGCCCCGCCGGTGGGACCACATCAGGTGCTGCGACCGCGCGCCGGCCTCGGCCGCCAGGCGCGTCAGCTCCGGCAGCTCGCGCAGGTTCCCGCGGGTCACGACCGTCGTCAGCGACACCTCGAAGCCCCGCTCCGCGAGTGCGCGGACCCCCGCGAGCGCCCGGAGGAACGTGCCCGCGCCCCGGATCGGATCGTTGGTCGACGGCCGTGCGCCGTCGAGCGAGACCTGGAGCTTGACCCGCTCCCGGGAGAGCGCGTCGAGCACGGCGCCGCGCGGCCCATGGAAGAGCGTGGCGTTGGTCAGGACGATGAGGTCGCGGCCGCCCTCTTCGGTGACGATCCGCGCCAGCTCCGGGAAGTCTTCTCGCAGGAACGGCTCACCGCCGGTGACGTAGAACCGCTCGACGCCCGCCTCGAGCGCTTCCCGGATGACCCGCATCCACTCGCGACTCTCGAGGCCCGGCGTCCCGCCCGGGCCCGACGAGACCAGGCAGTGCGTGCAGGCCAGGTTGCACGAGTTGTTGGTGTGGAGCCAGAGCTCGCGAAGCGCCGAGGGCGGGCCGAAGTGGCGGCGGCCGGCGTATGGGCGCGGCTCCTTCGGGGCGAGCGAGAGAAAGCCGGCGCGCAGACAGTCCTGGACGAAGTCGTGGACATGAAGCCAGGCCTTGCCCGTCTCGAAACCGCTCCGGGCGCCGTAAGCGGCGACGAGGTCTCCGAGGGTCGACTTCCCGTCGATCGACTCGAGGATCCGGGCCCCGCGGGGGTCGGCGGCGACCCAGTGGGGGGCGGCCTCGTCGAGGAAGAAGGACACGTCCCCCTCCCGAAACGCGTGGAGCGACGCCGGGGCGTGAAGGACGCTGCCTTCCGGCAGATGCGGCATTTCTCCTCCTCCAGTCGACGGCCGACGCCGTGAGGATCACCCAATAGCACACCCCCGAGGCTCCCCGTACGAGCCTCGAGGAAACCGCCGATTCCTTCCTCCCCCCGGTTGGTCGCGCGCCGGGGCGCAATCCCCCCCTCCTTCGATGCCCGGCGGTCCGAGAAGTTCCCGAGGGGGGACAACGCGCCGCCTGCGACCAACCTTCAGGGAGAATGAACCGGCTCCGGCCGCCGGAAACCCGGAGCCAGGCTCGCGCATCGACAGGAAAGAGGCGCCCACGCACCCGCTCGAGAAGCCGAACGAAGCGACGAGCCGACCCGCCCATGGCGGGGCGCCGGCGCACGCGGGCACGCCGGCCGGCCCGGCGCCCCCGCCGGCCGGCCGGCCGCTGCTCGATGCCCTGCGCGCCGGGGACCGCAAGGCGATGGCCCTCTTCGTGGAGCTGCACGCCGATGCGGTGTACCGGTTCCTCTACCAGCGCCTGGACCGCCCGGAGGCCCTCGACGATCTCGTACAAGACGTCTTCCTGGCGGCCTGGGCCGGGCTCGGCGGCTTCCGGGGCGAGAGCGAGGTGCGCACCTGGCTTCTCGGCATCGCCCGCCACAAAGTCTCCGACTACTACCGATCGCGGCTCGCTGAGCTGGAGATCGCGGAGGGGGATGACGGAGGGGAACTCCCCGACGCGCTCGTCACCCTTCCCGAGGCCGAGGACCGCCTCGACGCGGCGAGGGTCGAAGCCCGGACCCGGCAGGTCCTGGCGACCCTGCCCGACGCGTATCGCGCGGTGCTGGTCTGGCGGTATTGGGACGAGCGAACGCTCTCCGAGATGGCCGAGATCACCGGGCACACGGAGAAGTCGGTCGAGCGCCTGCTCGCCCGCGCGCGAGGAATGTTCAAACGGAGGTGGCGCGATGCCTGACGACACGCGCGACGAGCAGCTCTTCGAACGGCTGGCCGAGTTCGAGCGGCCGGAGCTCGACGCGCCTTCGCGACTCAAGTCCCGCGTGTACTCCGCGCTCCTGAGGGAGGCGGCGAAGGAGCACCGGATCGAGTCCCTGACCCAGACTCGGGCGCACGGCACCTGTCTCTGCGTCTTCGAGAGGTTCGTCCAGATTCTCCCGCTCGGGGCAAGGATGGACACTCTCAACTACTGCCGCTTCTGCCACGGACGCGTCCTGGGCGAGGCCGTCGAGGGGGCTCCGCTGTTCTGGACGGGCTGCCCATACGCCGACTTTCAGCGTCACTAGGAGAGTGAGAGCCATGCCGAACTGGGCCAGCCGGCTGCCGGTGCATCCCGACCTCGAGGCGCGGGAACGAATGCTGGCGGAGACGTGGGGAAGACTCGACCCGGCTTTCCGGACGCCGAACCAGGTCCTCGGCCGGCGCTCCACGATCGGCTGCGTCGCCCTCGAGATCACGCAGCGCTGCAACCTCGACTGCACCCTCTGCTACCTCTCCGAGAGCTCGGAGTCCGTCAAGGACGTCCCCATGGAAGTCCTCTACCGGCGCATCGACGCGATTCGCGAGCGCTACGGACCGGGAGTGAGCGTCCAGGTCACGGGAGGGGACCCGACGCTGCGAAGGCGCGATGAGCTCGTCGCGATCGTCCGGAGGCTGTCGGAGCGGGGGCTGCGGCCGTCGCTCTTCACCAACGGAATCAAGGCGACGCGGGACCTGCTGGCCGAGCTCGCCGCGGCAGGGCTCTTCGACGTGGCCTTCCACGTCGACACCACGCAGCGCCGGAAGAACCACCCGACCGAGAAGGCCCTGAACGCCGTGCGGCTCGAGTACATCGAGCGAGCGCGGGGACTGAAGATCGCCGTCATCTTCAACACGACCGTCCACGCCGGCAACATCGATGAGGTCCCGGATCTCGTGCGCTTCTTCATGCGGCATTCCGACGTCGTCGGCATGGCCTCCTTCCAGGTGCAGGCGGAGACGGGCCGGGGCAGTGGCGCGGCCGCGCCAAGGACGTCACGCCGGAATCGATCGCCGAGCGGATCCGCCGCGGCGTCGGACTGCCGGGGCTCGCCTGGGACACGGCCCTCGTCGGCCATCCCGCCTGCAACCGCGGGACGATGCTCGCGACCGCGGGCGAAAGGGCGGTGGACGTCCTGACCGATCGACCCCTCTACGAGCGCTTCCTTCAGGAGTTTCGTCACGTGACGTTCGACCGGCGCGACGTGCAGGCGACGACACGCCGCGTTGTCGGGGCGGCCTTCCGCAACCCCTACTGGCTCCTGCGGGGCGGCGCGTTTCTCGTCCGCAAGCTCTGGTCGGCGCGCCGCGAGCTGTGGCGCCGGGAAAGGATCGGCAAGATCACGTTCTTCATTCACAACTTCATGGACGCGAAGGAGCTCGACCCCGAGCGGATTCGCAACTGCTCCTTCGTGGTGATGACCGACGATGGCCCGGTCTCGATGTGCGAGCACAACTCTCGTCGCGACGCGTACATCCTGAAGCCCATCACGCTGCCGACGGTGTCGGGCCCGGCCGTCTGGAACCCGCTCGACGGCTCGCTCCGCGCGCCCGAGCCCTGACGGATCAGCGGCGCTTCATCCGCGCCAGGACCCGGGCGGTTTTCGGGGCCTTCACCGCGCCCCGCGCGATCAGCCGGGAGAGGCGCGCGAGATCGCGGGGCCGATCCACGTCGAACCACTCCGGCAGGATCGCGGTCGAGAGCCCGCGACGCTCGAGCCGCGCGCGCGTCCGCTCGAACGTGTCGGAGGCGCTCCACTTCAGATTGCCCAGCAGGCCCGGCGGGCAGCGCGCGAGGCCGATCAGGTAGAAGCCGCCGTCCGCGCAGGGCCCCAGCACCGCGTCACGGGAGCACAGCTGCACCCGTGCCTGCTCGAGTAGAGCCGGAGGAAGGCCCGGCGAGTCCGCGCCGAGGGCGATCGCATGGCCGTTCGTTCGAAGCGCGCGGCGCAGGACACGGGCCAGGCGCTGCCCGAGGTCGCCCTGACCCTGGAGCCAGATCTCCCCGCCGGCTGGCGCCTGCGCGTCGATCTCGGTCGTCGCCAGAATCCGCCGCGCCCAGGGCAGTGCACCCACCGCGTTCCATGTGTCCTGCAGGAACGCGCGGGCGAGGCGCGCCGCAGCTTCCGCGCCCACCTTTGGTTCCAGGCGCGTCTTGACGAGCCCCGGCCGGGAAGGCTTGGCGAAAACGCAAACGGCAGTGCGGCGGACCATCGCGGCGCCTATGATCGCACCGCCATGCGCCGCATCTGCTACCAGGTCGCCACGAGCCTCGACGGATACATCGCCGGGCGCAACGGGGAGTTCGACTGGATCCCGATGGACCCGGAGGTCGACTTCGCCGCGATGTTCGCCCGCTTCGAAGCGCTCCTCATGGGCCGCCGCACGTACGAGGTCGCCCAGGCGATGGGCCACGGGTCCCTGCCCCGGGAAGAAGACCGTCGTGGTCTCCAGGACGATGCGGCCGGAGGAGCACCCCGACATCACGATTCTCGGAGAGGCCGACCTGGCGAAGGGCGTGGCGAGCCTCAAGGCCGAGGCCGGCACGGACATCTGGCTCTACGGCGGCGGCGCGCTCTTTCGCTGTCTCCTCGATCTCGGCCTGGTCGACACGGTCGAGCTCGCGATCGTCCCGGTCCTGCTCGGGGGAGGGATCCCCTCTCTGCCGGAGCGGCAGGCGCGAACGACTCTGAAGCTCACGGGAAACCGGATCGACGCGACGTCGGGCATCGCGCTGCTCGAGTATTCGGTCGAGCGGCAGGGAATCCGAAAAATCGAGACCTGACCCCTACGTCCCCGAGTCCGAGTCGGTCGAGGTCTCGGCGACCTCGTTGCGAACGGCGCGCACGAGGGCGTCGACGGAAGTCTCCTCGAGGCCCGCGGGTCCGAAGTTGCGGCGCGCGAACTCGACCCACTCGCCGTCGACGTGGACGTGGAGCGTCAGCATGCGGGGCTTGCCGTGCCAGCGGACCCGAACGTGCATGTCCTGCGACTCGAAGACGACGAGTCGGTCGTCGGGAGCTTCGGCGGGCCGCTCGTCTTTCGTGACGGCGTATCGCCGCTCCCGGAGGGCCGAGCCGATGCGGTCGAAGGCGGCATCCACGTTCAACATGTCGGGCCTCGCTTGGATTGGCGGCTATTCTATGGTGGCCGCCGGCGGGCCCGTCAGCTTTGACTGCCGCTCGCCGTGGCCGGAAAGACCGCCTGCCCGCTCTCCCGCTCCTGGGGGCCGGGACGGGACGTCTCCAGGGCGGCCTCTCCCCGGTCCCGCCACCAGGCCCGCGCGTCCGCCAGGGTCCAGGGCGGGACGCCGCATGTCTCGAGCAGCGCGTCGAGCGCCTCCGCGGACGCGGGCCTCTCATGCCGGTCGAACGACAGGCACCTGCGGATCAACGCGTCGAGGGCCTCGGGGACGGGGCTCGGCGCGGCCTGCGACAACGGGACCGGCGGCCCGTGTCGCTCCAGCTTGAAAATCTCGATGGCCGTGCGGCCCGGGAAGGGCGCCTTGCCGGTCAGCAGAAAATACCCGACCGCGCCCAGGGCGAAGAGGTCCGCGCGCGCGTCGACGCCCGTGGGGTCGCTCATGCCTTCCGGCGCCATGTACAGGGGCGTGCCGAGCAGCGAGCCGTCCTGCGAGAGCGACGCGTCGCCGTCCTCGCCGCTGGCCTCTTCGGCCGGCACGCCGAGGGAGGCGCCGACCGTCTTGACGAGACCGAAATCGAGCACCTTCAGGAAATCGGGGATCCCGCCGTAGATGCAGGCCATCAGGTTCGCCGGCTTGATGTCGCGGTGGATGAGCCCCGCCGCGTGCGCCTCCGAGAGCGCCCCGCACGCCTGGCGCAGCAGGTGGACGACGCGGCCCGGCGCCAGCGGCCCGCCGAAGGCGACGAGCTGCTGCAGGTTGATGCCGCGCAGCAGCTCCATCGCGTAGTAGAAGACCCCGTCGGCCGTGCGGCCGTAGTCGTAGATGGCGATCGTGCACGGGTGCGTGAGCTCCGCCGTCAGCTGGACCTCGCGCTCGAAGCGCGCCAGCGCCCGCTCGCCCTCGGTGCCGGGCGCGAGCAGCTTGACCGCCGTCGGCCGCCGCAGCAGCGCGTGTCTCGCCTCCCAGACGACGCCCATCGCCCCGCGGCCCAGGCGCGTCACGAGACGGTACGGCCCGACCTTCTCCCGCTGCCGCTTCAAACGCACGATCAGGCGCACGGAGTTCACGAGCGCCAGTCCGATCAGGCCGGTCAGAAACCCGCTCACGGCGACGAGGATGGGAACCCTCCAGGACGGCACGAAGCGCCCGGGCAGCGGCACGACGTCGAGCGCCCACTTGCGGCCGACGAAGGTGTAGTCGAGCTTCTGCTCGAAGCCGGCGCGGCGCGGAAGGGTCGACCACCGCAACGGCCACTCCGCGAGCACCGGCGAGCTCGGAGCGCCGGCGTCCCGGAGGATGTACCCGAGGCCGCGGGCGCCCGCCTTGCCCGCGGCCGAGTCCATCAGGGGCGCGACCCGGAAGATCACGAGCGCGAAGCCGGTCAGCGCCGCGCGCCGCTCGGCCACCGTGGCCGGATCGCCCTCGACGTACACCGGCGCGTAGAGCGCCACGACCGGCGACCCGCCCGGCCGACCCGCGTCCTCGACCAGGCTGAACGGCTGCGAGGCGGTGATCTGGCCCGAGTCGCGCGCCTTTTCCGCGATCGCGCGGCGCGAGGCCTCGGAGGCGACGTCGAAGCCGAGCGCCCCGGCGCCGGGCGGCTCCATGAAGTGGATCGGAATGTAGAACGGCCGGCTCGGCACGTCGCGCTGAGCGCCGTCGGGCCCGGTCTCCCAGATGCGGTAGTCCGTGAGCCCTCCGGCGCGCGCCTCCGCCTCGACGTCCGCCCGATGCTCCTCGCGGACGAACGGAAGCCACTCGAACGCGTACACGGTGCGGTGGCGGCCCAGCATCGGGGCGGCGAGAAGTCGGAACTGCTGCCGCGTCACGCTGCCCGACACCTCCATGAACCGCGAAAGCGCGGAGATGCTCTCGAGCGGCTGCGACAGCCGCTCGACCATGTCGGCGCGCAGCAGCTGCGCCCGGTGATTGAACTCGCGCCGCTCGGCCTCCTGCTGCCGCACGAAGAGGTAGCCGGCCAGGAAGATCGACGCCGTGATCGGAATGCTGGCGACGAAGAGGTCCCGCCCGCGGATCGAGGAACGCCAGAGCGCGAAGGCCGACCTGAGGCGGCGCACCGTGAAGCGGCCCGTCGCGGACCCGGTACGCGGCCCTCCCCCGCTCGTCCAGGTCGTCACCGGCGGCGTTTCCGGTCGCGCGCGGACCGCGATGCGTCCACGGAGCTACCTGGAGAACGGTCGCCGCAACGGATCGCCGTAGGACGACGCGGCCATCCCGCGAGCCATCCGATCCGCTTCATCGTGTCCTCCCCGATTGCCGGAAGGGTCCGAACGTGAGGGGAACGATAGCGCAAGACGGCCGGCCGCGTGGCGCGCGGCGGCTTCGTATACTCGCGCGCATGTTTCCCGACCGGCGGCGGCTCCAGGAGCTGCTCGCGCGCGAAGAGGAGCGGTTCGCCGCCGCGCACCCGCGGTCCCGGGAGCTGTCGGAGCGCGCCCGCGGAAGCTGGCTCGCCGGCGTCCCGATGCACTGGATGGTGCGGTGGGCCGGCGGTTTCCCCGTATTCGTCGCCGAGGCCTCGGGCGCGCGCTTCACCGACGTCGACGGCCACTCGGTATCTCGACCTCTGCCTCGGCGACACGGGCGCGATGACCGGCCATGCGCCGCCGGCGACCGTCGAGGCCGTCGCCGCGCAGGCGCGGCGCGGGATGACGTTCATGCTGCCGACCGAGGACGCCGTGTGGCTCGGCGAGGAGCTGGCCCGGCGCTTCGGCCTGCCCTTCTGGCAGGCGGCGCTGACGGCGACCGACGCCAACCGCTTCGCGATCCGCCTCGCCCGGCACCTGACGCGGCGGCCGAAGATCCTGGTCTTCAACTGGTGCTACCACGGCACGGTCGACGAGGCCTTCGTCACGCTTTCGGGCGGCGTGGCCCGGGCGCGCGCCGGCAACCTCGGGCCGCCGGTCGATCCGGCGGAGACCACACGCGTCGTCGAGTTCAACGACGTCGCCGCGCTCGAGGCCGCCCTCGCGCACGGCGACGTCGCGTGCGTCCTCGCGGAGCCCGCCCTGACCAACATCGGGATCGTGCATCCGGAGCCCGGATTCCACGCGGTCGCTGCGCGAGGCGACGCGGCGAACGGGGACGCTCCTCATCCTCGACGAGACGCATACGATTTCGGCCGGACCCGGCGGCATGACCCGGGCCCTCGGCCTCGCGCCGGACATGCTGACGATCGGCAAACCCATCGCCGGCGGCGTGCCCGCGGCGGTCTACGGCGTGAGCGCGGAGATCGCGCGGCGTCTCGAAACGGCGATTCGCGTCGAGGAGTCCGACACGGGAGGGATCGGCGGCACGCTCGCCGGCAACGCCCTCTCGTTCGCCGCGATGCGCGCGACCCTCGAGCGGGTGCTGACCGGGGAAGCCTACGCGCGCACGGTCCCGCTCGCGCGCCGCTTCGTCGAGGGCGTCGAGGGCGTCATCGCGGAGCACGGCCTCCCCTGGCACGTGACGCAGCTCGGCTGCCGGGCCGAGTACGGGTTCCGCGCGACGCCGCCGCGCAACGGCTCGGAGGCCGCGGCCGCGCTCGACCCGGCCCTCGACCGGTACATGCACCTGGCCGCCTTGAACCGCGGCATCCTCATGACGCCGTTCCACAACATGGCCCTGATCTGCCCCGCGACGACGGCCGAGGACGTGGACTTCCACACCCGCGTCTTCCGCGAGAGCGTCGAGGCCCTCAGGGGCTGAACCCGGCCGGAGCCGCCGGATTTGCCGACCGCCCCCCTCGGAAGTACTCTCATGCGGTCCCCGGGGCTCCGGTCCCGGAATGGGAGGCGGCATGAAGGCGTACGTCAGACTGACCGAGCCGCTGGTGCGCGAAGGCGGGAAGCTCCGCAAGGCGTCGTGGGACGAAGCCCTCGACGCGGCCGCGGAGGGATTCCGCCGCGTTCGCGACGCGCACGGGGGAGAGGCGATCGGCCTCTTCTCGTGCTCGAAGGCGACCAACGAAGTGAACTATCTCGCCGAGAAGTTCGCCCGCGTCGCCCTCGGCTCGAACAACATCGACAGCTGCAACCGCACCTGACACGCCCCCAGCGTCGTCGGTCTGACGACGGTGTTCGGAGCGGGTGGCGGGACGAGCTCCTATCGGGAAGCCGAGGAGGCTGACCTCATCCTCCTGTGGGGATCGAATGCGCGCGAGGCGCATCCGATCTACTTCCATCACGTCCTGAAGGGCGTGCGCAACGGCGCCCGCCTCGTCGTCGTCGACCCGCGTCGCACCGTCTCCGCGCAGTGGGGCGACTCCTGGCTCGGGCTCGACGTCGGCTCCGACATCGCGCTCGCCAACGCCATGGGCCGCGAGATCCTCGCCGCGGGCCTCGAGAACCGGGAGTTCATCGCGCGCGCCACGTCCGGGTTCGAGGCGTACCGCGCGTGCGTCGAGAAGTACACGCTCGAATACGCCGAGAAAGAAACCGGCGTTCCCGCGGCCGCGATCCGGGACGTCGCGCACGCCTACGCGAAGGCCGGCAAGGCGCAGATCTGCTGGACGCTCGGCATCACCGAGCACCACAACGCCGTCGACAACGTCTTCGCCCTGATCAACCTGGCCCTGCTGACCGGGCACGTCGGCCGCTGGGGCTCGGGGCTCTGTCCCTTGCGCGGCCAGAACAACGTGCAGGGCGGGGGCGACATGGGGGCGCTGCCGAACAAGCTGCCGGGCGGCCAGGACGTCGAGGACCCCGAGCACCGCGGCGAAGTTCGAGCGCGCCTGGAAGGCGAAGATCCCGCCGAAGAAGGGCTGGCACCTCTCGCAGATGTTCGAGGCCATGGAGCACGGGAAGCTCCGCGCGCTCTACGTGCTGGGCGAAAACCCGGTGCAGTCCGAGGCCGACCAGACGCGGGCGATCGAGCTGCTTTCACGGCTCGACTTCATCCTCTGCCAGGACATGTTCCTCACGAAGTCGGCCGAGATCGCGCACGTCGTGCTTCCGGCCGCCGCCTCCTGGTGCGAGGACGAGGGCACGGTCACCTCGAGCGAGCGGCGCGTGCAGCGCGTGCGCAAGGCGCTCGAGCCGCCGGGCGAGGCGCGGCCGGACCTGGCGATCCTCTGCGAGCTCGGGCGGCGGCTCGGCGTGGACGTCGGGAGCCCCGTGGCCGAGGCTGTGTGGGACGAGCTTCGCTCGCTCTCGCCGTGGCACGGCGGCATGAGCTACCGGCGTCTCGAGGACCTGAAGGGCATCGCCTGGCCCTGCCCCGACGAGTCGCACCCCGGAAGCCCGTTCCTCCACGGACGACTCTGGGCGGATCCCGTCGAGGGACCGAGGGCGCCGTTCCACGCCGTCGAGCACGATCCGCCGGTCGACCGGCTCTCCGAGGATTTTCCGATCCGGCTGACTACGGGCCGCCGGCTCGACTCGTACAACACCGGCGTCCAGACGGCGGGATACACGTCGCCGCTGCGCCGCGGAGAATCGCTCGACATCGCGCCGGAGGACGGCGCGAAGCTCGGTGTCGCCGACGGGGAGCTCGTGCGCGCGGTCTCGCGACGCGGCGCGGTCGACGTGCCCGCGCGCTACGACGCGACGCTGCGGCCGGGGCTCGCCTTCATGACGCTGCATTTTCAGGACGACGTCGCCACGAACTTGCTCACGATCGACGCCACGGATCCCAAGTCCGGCACGGCGGAGTTCAAGGCCACCGCGATCCGCGTCGAGAAGCTGGAGTCGACGGCCGCGACCGAATAGACTCCGCGGATGTCGATTTCCGTCCGACTCCGGATCTTCTCCGCCGCCGCCCTTCTTTCTGCCTTTGCTCCGACCGTCGTCGCGCAGGAATCGCCGTCGGACGCGGCGTTGGAGAAGTTCAGCCAGACCCGATTCACCGGCGACCTGGACGGCATGCTCCAGCGCCGCCAGATCCGCGTCCTCGTCCCGTACTCCAAGACCCTCTACTTCGTGGACAAAGGGCAGCCCCGCGGGCTCGCCTACGACGCCTTCCGGCTCTTCGAAGACGATCTGAACAAGCACCTCAAGAAGGGCCACGTGCGCGTCCACGTCACCTTTCTGCCCGAGGCCCGCGGAGACATCATGGCCGCGCTCCTGGAAGGCCGGGGCGACGTGGCGATGGCCTACCTGACGATCACGCCGGAACGGCTGGCGCGGGTCGACTTCACCATCCCGACGACGAAGAACGTCTCCGAGATCGTGGTCACGGCGCCGGGCCAGCCGCCCGTGGCGGCTCCCCAGGACCTGTCGGGCCGCGAGGTCTACATCCGCAAGGCGTCGTCCTACGACGAGAGCGTCCAGAAGCTCAACGCGGAGCTCAAGAAGGCCGGGAAGGCGCCCGTGACCGTCCGCTACGCCCCCGACAACCTGGAGGCCGAGGACATCCTGGAGATGGTCAACGCGGGGCTCGTCCCCGCCACGATCGTCGACGACAACCGCGCGCGTTTCTGGAAGCAGGTCTTCACTCGGATCACGCTCAACACGGGCGCCGCGATCCGCACCGGCGGAGAGCTCGGCTGGATGATCCGCAAGAACAGCCCGCAGTTGAAGAAGGCGCTCGACGCGTTCCTCGCGCGCTACCCGGAAGGCTCCGCGACGCGAAACCAGCTGCTGACGAAGTACCTGAAGAGCACGAAATACGTGAAGAACGCGACCTCCACGGAAGAGCGGGCCAAGTTCGACCAGGTCGTCACCCTCTTTCGCAAGTACTGCGACCAGTACGACATGGACACCCTCCTCATGGCCGCCCAGGGCTACCAGGAGTCGCGGCTCGACCAGGGCGCCAAGAGTGCCGTGGGCGCGGTCGGCGTGATGCAGGTGATGCCGGCGACCGGCAAAGAGCTGAACGTCGGCGACATCAGCCAGATCGATCCCAACATCCACGCGGGCGTCAAGTACGTCCGCTTCATGCTCGACAAGTACTACGGCAAGGAGCCCATGGACGCCCTGAACAAGGGCCTCTTCACGTTCGCGTCCTACAACGCCGGGCCCGGACGGATCTCCCAGCTCCGCAAGCTCGCGAAGGAACGCGGCCTCGACCCGAACGTCTGGTTCAACAACGTCGAGATCATCGCCTCCGAGAAGATCGGCCGCGAGACCGTGACCTACGTCAGCAACATCTACAAGTACTACCTGGCCTACCAGCTCGTCGTCGAGCAGCGGAAGGAGCGGGAGGCGGCGAAGGAGAAGGCCCGCAGCGAGGTGAAGAAGCCCTAGCGGCGCTTCGACCGCTCCGGCCGGTTCATCTAGACTAGGCCGAGTGGATCTCCACCTCATCCCCAACGCCGTTGCCTCGGACGAGGAGCGCGCGGCGGTCGACGCGGCCCTCGGGCCGCCGGCCTCGGGGTGGGAGGGCGGCGCCCGGCGGCCGGAGCTCGATGGTCACCTGGCGATGGGCGGCGACGCCCTGCGCGCCAGGCGGCATCAGCTCCTGCCCGCCCTCTGGGCGGCGCACTCGACGCGCCGGCTGGATCTCGCCCGGGGCGCTGAACTACATCTGCGAGCGGCTCTCGGTCGCGCCCGCGGAGGCCTACGGGGTCGCGACCTTCTACGCGATGTTCTCGGTCGAACCCCAGCCGAAGACCATCGTCCACGTCTGCGACGACATCGCCTGCCGGCTGGCGGGAGCGAGGGAGCTCTGCGCGGAAGCCGAGAAGCGCCTGCCGAAGGGGGCCTGGAAGCCTTCTCCGTGTCTGGGCCTCTGCGAGCGCGCGCCCGCGGTGCTGGTGCAGAACGCGGGGGAAGGCGCGAAGGATTACGCCGTCGCGCCGGCGACGGGCTGGGCGGGGACGATCCGGCCACCAGAGGGCGACCCCCGGCAGAAGGAGACACCGGACGCAGGCCGGTGGCAACCCGCCCCTACGACCGGGGACCGGAGGGGCTCCGCGGGCCCCGGCTCCCCCTCCGCCCCGCAGACGCTCGACGCGCGGCACGGCAAGCTCCGCCTCCTGCGCCGCGTCGGACGCGTCGACCCGGGGAGTCTCGCCGACTACCGTGCGCACGGCGGCTACGCGGCTCTCGAGCGCGCCCTCGCCCTCGGCCCCGAGGGCATCATCCGCGAAGCGCTCGAATCGAAGCTCGTCGGCCGCGGCGGCGCGGCGTTCCCGGCGGGGCGCAAGTGGGACGCGGTCGCGAAGCAGCCGGCGAAACCGCACTACCTCGTCTGCAACGCCGACGAGTCGGAGCCCGGCACGTTCAAGGACCGCGTCCTCATGGAGGAGGACCCGTTCGCCGTCGTCGAGGCGATGACGATCGTCGCGTTCTCGACCGGCTGCGAGCACGGTTACGTGTACATCCGCGGCGAGTACCCGCTCGCGATCGAGCGCGTCGAGGCCGCCATCGCGGCGGCGCGCCGCGAGAGATTGCTCGGCGATGCCGTTGCCGGCCGGCCGTTCCGCTTCGACCTCGAGGTCCGCCGCGGCGCCGGGGCCTACATCTGCGGTGAAGAGACGGCCCTCTTCAACTCGATCGAGGGCTTCCGCGGCGAGCCGCGCAACAAGCCGCCCTTCCCGGTCGAGAAGGGCCTCTTCGGAAAGCCCACCGTCATCAACAACGTCGAGACGCTGGCCTGCGTGCCGCAGATCGTGCTCGAGGGCGGCGCAGCGTTCGCGGCGATCGGCTCCGGCCAGTCGACGGGCCCGAAGCTCTTCTGCCTCTCGGGCCACCTCGCGCGACCCGGCGTCTACGAGGTCGAGTTCGGCGCGACACTGCGGCAGCTGATCGACGAGGCCGGCGGCGTGCCCGGCGGCCGGGCCATCCGGGCGGTCCTTCTCGGCGGCGCCGCCGGCTCCTTCGTGGGGCCCGAGGCCCTCGACACGCCGCTGACCTTCGAGGGCACGCGGGCGATCGGGGCCTCGCTCGGCTCGGGCGTCGTGATGGTCTTCGACGAGCGGGCGGACCTCGCCGATGCCGTCCGGCGCATCGCCGCGTTCTTCCGCGACGAGTCCTGCGGCCAGTGCGTCCCCTGCCGCGTCGGCACCGAACGTCAGGAGGAGCTCGTCACCCGGATCGCGTCGGGCCGGCCGCTCGGCTCCATGGCGCAGGAGATCGCGCTTCTGGACGACATGGCGCGCGCCATGAAAGACGCCTCGATCTGCGGCCTCGGCCAGACGGCCTCGGGGGCGATCCAGTCGGCGATCGGCAAGCTCGGTGTCTTCGGGAGCGCGAAGCCATGATCCCGGCGGACAAGCGCCTCGACGCGAGCCAGCCCGTCGAGCTCACGATCGACGGCGAGGCCGTGACCGTCCCGCGCGGCACGACGATCCTCGAAGCCTGCCGCTCGAAGGGCGTCGACACCCCGACGCTCTGCTATCTCGAGAACCTGACGCCCATCAACGTCTGCCGCGTCTGCGTGGTCGAGGTCGAGGGCTCGCGCGTGCTCGTACCGGCCTGCTCGCGCCCGGTCGAGCCGAAGATGAAGGTCTCAGACCGACAGCGAGCGCGTGCGCCTGTCCCGGCGCGTGGTGCTCGAGTTTCTCGCGTCCTCGGTCGACCTCGCGTACGCCTCCGAAGACGTGCGCCGCTGGATGGAGCGCTACGGCTGCGCTCCCGAGCGCTACGGTCCCGCCGCCGCGCCGGCGAAGGCGGGCGAGCGCGACACCGCGCTGCCAGGGCACCATCACGCATCGTCGGGGGGCACGGCCTCGACGGTCGCCCAGCCGGTCAAGGTCGACAACGATCTCTACGTCCGCGACTATGCCCGTTGCATCCTCTGCTACAAGTGCGTCCAGGCCTGCGGCGTCGAGGCGCAGAACACCTTCGCCATCGCCGTCGCCGGCCGCGGCTTCGACGCCCGCATCTCGACCGAGCTCGCCACCCCCCTGCCCGAGTCCGCCTGCGTCTACTGCGGCAACTGCATCGGCGTCTGCCCCACGGGCGCGCTCATGTTCAAGACCGAGCACGACCTGCGGCAGGCCGGGCGCTGGGACGAGGCGAGACAGACGGTGACCGACACGATCTGCCCGTATTGCGGCGTCGGCTGCACGCTGCAGCTCCGCGTCCAGGACAACGCGATCGTGAGGGTGACCTCTCCCCTGGACAATGACGTCACGAGCGGACACCTCTGCATCAAGGGGCGGTTCGGCTGGCAGTTCGTGCAGAACCGCAAGTAGCGCGAAAAGGCGCCGAACCGGTAACGGCAGGCCCCCTGCGGGCACATGGCTCCTGTGCGGGAAATCCACATCTTCGCCCCGGGGGTAGCCATGAAGAGGTTTTCGCTCGCGCTCGGCGTCCTGTTTTTCGCGGCGGTGTCGGCGGCGCAGACGATCCCGGAGCTCTTCGGCCGGGCCAGGGAGCAGATCAAGGCGGGCTCCTGGGCGGAGGCCGCGAAAACCCTCGACGCCCTCGATGCCGAGTCGAGCAAGCCCGGCCAGGAGTCCATCCGCAAGCAGCTCGAAGGGCCGCTCGCCTTCTACCGCGGCGTCTGCGACGCCAACCTCGGCGAGAGCGCGAAGGCGGTCGAGGCCTTCGGGGCGTTCCTGAAGCTCCAGCCCGGCGCCACGATCGACGCCGCGGTCTACTCGAAGAAGGCCGTCGCCGCGTTCGAGAAGGCGCAGAAGGCGGCGGCCGCCCGCGCGCCCTCGATCGCCGAGGCCTACAAGGAGTTCCGGCCGGCGCCGGACGCGAAGGATCGCGATCCGATCGACGAGCACTGGGGCGAGGGCCCCGTGAAGTGGATCATGACGCCCGAGGAGAAGGACGCGTGGGCGGCGCCTCGTCGACGCCAACGCGCGCGTCAATTTCGTCGCGACGTTTTGGGAAGCGCGCGCCGGGCTGCCCGGCGCAGACGGCCGGACCTACGTCAGGAGTTCGAGCGCCGCGTCGCCTTCGCCGACGCCAACCTGGCCGAGGAGGCGGAGCAGCGCGGCAGCGTCACCGACCGGGGCATGGTCTTCGTCCTCCTGGGGCCCCCGACCTACGCCGGACGCAAGCCGATGCGCGCCGGGGATGACGCTTCCGACAACGCCGGGCTTTCGACCGTCGGTTCGCAGGACGCCAACATCGCCGAGTTCTCGGTCCAGAGCGAATCCGTCAAGAGGACCACCAGCGGAAGGTCGATCACCTCGGGAACGCTCGCCACCCAGAGCGCCCAGTACGGCGGCCCGGGCAAGAAGGCCGCCGCCTCCGGCGACGACCGGATGGAGGTCTGGCACTACCGCCGGGAGCTGCTCCCGAAAGGCATCCCCTACCACCAGGTCGACTTCCAGTTCGTCACCAAGAAGGGCTACGGCGCCAACGTCCTGCAGCGCGAGTCCGAGACCGTCAACACGCTCGAGGCGGCGAAGACGACGGTGAAACCGGCCGGCTGAGACGGGCTAGAATCGGCTCCGATTCGTTTTCTTGGGGGACACGCTCATGAGACGCACGCTGCTCGCGGTCTGCCTGGCCGCCGCCTCCGCCGGACTTTTCGCCCAGAGCATTGCCGAGCTCTTCGGCACGGCGAAGGAACAGATCAAGGCCGGCTCCTGGGCGGACGCGTCGAAGACGCTCGACGCGCTCGACGCCGAGTCGGCCAAACCGGGCCAGGAGTCCATCCGCAAGCAGCTGGAGGGCCCGCTCGCCTTCTATCGCGGCGTCTGCGACGCGAACCTCGGAAAGACGAACGAGGCGGTCGAGCGGTTCGGGGCCTTTCTGAAGCTCCAGCCCAACGCATCGATCGACGCGGCGGTCTACTCGAAGAAAGCGGTCGCCGCGTTCGAGAAGGCGCAGAAAGCCGCGGCGAGCGATCCAGACCGCGCTCCCTCGTTCGCCAATGCCTACAAGGCGTTTCAGCCCGCGCCCGGCACGGCAGAGGTGGTCGACCAGTTCTGGGGAGACGGTCCGGTGAAGTGGATCATGACCGACGGCGAGAAGAAGACGTGGGCGAGCCTGGCGGACGGCAACGCCCGGGCCGACTTCGTCGAGAAGTTCTGGGAGGCCCGCAAGGCGCTCCCGCAGATCGACGGCCGGACGTACCGCGCGGAGTTCGAGCGGCGCGCGGCCTTCGCCGACGCCAACCTCGCGCTGGTCGCGGAGCAGAGAGGCAGCCTGACCGATCGCGGCATGGTCTTCGTGCTGCTCGGACCGCCGACCTACGCGGCGCGCCGGCCGCTGCGGACCGGCGACGACCAGAGCACCTCCGACGGCCTGTCGACCGTCGGCTCCCAGGACACCAGGAACGCCATGCGCGCGGGCAGCGGCACCTCGACCTCCTCGGCCAAGGCAGGCCGTCGCCGCCTCCGGATTCTTCGGCCCCGGGAAGACCGCGCTCGACTCGTCCAACAACACGGTCGAGACCTGGGTCTACCGCAAGGAGCTGCTGCCGGCGAGCATCCCGTTCCAGCAGGTCGACTTCAAGTTCCTCACGAAGCAGGGCTACGGCGCCAACGTTCTCCAGCGCGAGTCGGACACCGTCACCGTCATCGAGGCCGCGAAGCCCCGCATCCCGACGTCGTAGCCCGGCGTCCGCCTCAGGCCTTCTGCGCGTCGATGTAACGCAGGAAGTCGGTCGAGGCGCACTTCTTCCCGAGCTGGCGAAGCAGCGTCGCCACCTGCCCGCGGTGGTAGGTGCCGTGATTGGCGAGATGGAGCAGCGCGTCGCCGAGCCGGCGCGTGAAGGCATCTCCGGCAAAGCTCACGTAGGAGAGCGGCTCGGCCAGGCGCTCCTGCGTGAGCGTGCCGATGAACGCGTCCTGCCCCGCCTCCACCTCGCGCCACTTCCGGTCGAGCGCGTCGAGCGAAGCGAGATCCTCCCCCTCCGGCATGGCCCGCGGCGAACGGCCATGAAAGCGCTCGAGCCACACCCAGTCGGCACCGTAGAGGTGGGCGAGCGTTCCCTGAACCGATCCGAAGCTGCCACCGATCGGGCGCGCGTATTCCTCGGGCGTCAGGGCGGCGACCGATTCGAGAGTCGTCCGGTTCGCCCATCGGCCGAAGGCGAAGAAGTTGCGGAGGGTCGAGAGATCCTGAGACATGCGTCTGCTCCTCGCCGGCCCATCTGCCGGCGGAGCCGAAAGCCTATCGCGCCGGGATCATCCCCGAGCGCGCCGGCCGCCGAAGTCCGGCCAGCGATCCTCCTCCGCGCAGGGCTCGCAGCGGAAGAAGAGCGTCGGGTACTCGACCATCCGCCTGGAGGCGCGACCGCAGGACCGGCAGGCGAAGGCCGCCAGGCGCGAGGCGTGCGCCTTGAGAATCGTCAGCCGCGGCTCCACTTCGATCTCCTCCGCCCGGCCGTGCGGGTCGCACGTGCAGCCGTCGCCGGGGCGGTGCTCCGCCGCGGCGTCGTCGCGGCACCACCGCTCCCGACACCAGACCCGCGGCTCGAGGACCCGACCCGGTACCGCTTCCATCTCAATCCCTCGAAGACAGAATGCGTTGGGGGGTCGGACAGATGACGTCCACCCCGCGCGAAGCTGCCCGCGCGGCCGGGGGAGGCGCCCTGACCGGATCCTGACCCTCCCCCGCCCCCCGGAACACGCGCCGAGGATTCGCCCGGCACTGGCCCTTCTTGGGACCCCGCGGCCAATTGTGGAGGGCTCGCCCGCCCTTCTAGATTCGGACCAAGACTCCCGAATTTCGGGCTGAGGTCAGCCCGCCCAATCCGAGAGCCGAACGAAAGGAGAGCCCATGGGCTCCAGAGTTTCGTTTCGGACCGGTCTCGCCGTCCTGGTCGTCCTCGGCTCGCTCGCCTTCACCCCCAACCACGCGCCCCCGCCGGACTTCGGCGAGCCGCTCCGGGGGCTGAAGCCTGCCGAGCTCGAGCGATTCGACGCCGGCCTCGACGAGTTCAGCGAGGTCGAGACCGCGGAGGAAGGGCTCGGCCCCGCCTTCAACGACGTCTCGTGCGCGACCTGCCACCTCACTCCCGCGATCGGCGGCGGCAGCGAAGTTCTCGAGACGCGGTTCGGCCGCATCGGGGACGACGGTCTCTTCGACGGCATGGCGGAGTTCGGCGGCTCGCTCATCCAGAAGAACGGCATCGGCCTGGCCGGCGAGTGCGAGTACCTCGCCGAGATCGTGCCGGGCGAGGCCACCATCGTCGCCGACCGCCGGACGACGCCGCTCTTCGGCCTCGGACTCGTCGACGCCACTCCCGACCTGACGTTCTACGCGATCCGGGCGGAACAGCTGCATCATCCCGACGGGATCGTGGGCACCGTGGCCGTGGTTCCCAACATCGCGAAGGGGGAGGACACGGTCGGCAAGTTCGGGTGGAAGTCCCAGAACCCCTCGCTCTTCCAGTTCTCGGGCGATGCGTACCTGAACGAGATGGGGGTCACGAGCCCGGAGTTCCCGGACGAGAACTGCCCGGGCGGCGACTGCGACGCTCTCTACTGCAACCCGCTGCCCGGGATGAACGATGACGGCTCCGGCGTCGTCGCCTTCACGGACTTCATGACGTTGCTCGCCCCGCCGCCGCGCGGACCGATCACGGCGTCGGCCATCGCCGGCGAGCTCGTCTTCCGCGGCATCGGCTGCGTCGGCTGCCACCGCTCGGTGATCCGCACGGGCCCGAACGCGGTCGCGTCGCTCAACAAGGTCCTGTACCACCCGTACTCCGACTTCCTCCTCCACGACATGGGCTCGCTCGGCGACGGCATCACACAGAACAACGCCACGGGCCAGCTCATGCGCACGGCGCCCCTCTGGGGCCTGCGCAAGATCACGACCTTCCTCCACGACGGCCGCGCCACGACGTACGAGCAGGCGATCCTGGCGCACGACGGCCAGGGCAAGAAGTCGCGCGATCGCTTCGCGGCCCTGCCGGCCTGGAAGAAGACCTTCCTCTACGCGTTCCTGAACTCGCTCTAGGAGCTCGCCCTCTCTCCCGCCCTGGGGAGAGAGGGCCTTTTTTCGCCTGCGCCGACCCGAGGTTGGTATCGTCCTTGCTCAGTGAGGTCGGCATGAAACGCATAGGCATCGCACTGCTCGTCCTGGGGCTCGTGGGATTCGTGCTGGCCTCGAGCCAGCGCGCCGGCTTCGACTCGGTCGAAGGCGGCATCAAGCAGGTCTTCTCCTCGAGCGAGCGCTCGAAGAAGGAGGGCTGGGAAACCGCGCGCTGGGCGGCCGCGGGACTCGGCGTCCTCGGCCTGGTGCTGACGCTGATGCCGGCGAAGAAGGGGTAGGCCGCGGGCTCAGGGTAGCTCGAAAGTCCGGACGAGAAAGACGGCCATCTGGCCTCGCGTGTTCGGCTGGCCGGGGCAGTAATTGCCGCCGCCGCAGCCGGCCGTGATGCCCTCGGCGGCCAACTCCTCGATCCAGTCGACCGCGAAACCTCCCGGGCAGGCGACGTCTCCGAAGACTCCCGCGCACGGCGGAGGCACGTATGCCGACGAGTGTTTCGCCTTCAGGAGAAACACCGCCATCTGCGCCCGCGTCACGGCGTTGCCCGGGCAGTAGAGCGAAGGGCCTACCGAGCATCCGCCCGTGATGCTCCGGCCGAAGAGGTCCTCGATCCAGGAGGCGGCGAAGGAACCGATCGGGACGTCCTCGAAGACCGTGCCGGTCTCCGTCGGCGGCAGGTACGTAGCGCCGAGGAGCCCCTTCAGAAGGAAGACCGCCATCTGCGCCCGCGTGACCGATGACCCCGGGCAGTACACTCCGGTGCCGCAGCCGGCGGTGATGCCGGCGAGCGTGATCCTCACGATGTCGTCGTGGAACAGGTTCGACTCCGGCACATCGCCGAAATCGGACAGGTAGGCCCCGGGGAGAACGTCCTCGAGCCCGTCCGGGCCCGTGACGACGACGTCGTGGATCTGGCCCGCCGGAAGCGCCGGCGCGAGCCCGGTGATCTCGCCCGGCGATTCCACCGAGACGCCGGAGCCCGGCGCCCCGCCGATCGAGAAGACCGAGCCCGGCTCGAAGTTCTCGCCGTGAAGCGTTACGGCGCTTCCCCCTGCGGCAGGGCCAGAAGCGGGAGCAACCGCAACGAGCGACGGTCCCAGGCAGCGCGGGCCGGGGAGCGTCACAGCGGCGTGAACGAAGCATCCCTGCGCATCCGTCAGAACGACGCCGTAGGTCGTCGGCTCATACGGCAGGACCTCGATCGTAGGCTGAGTCTCGCCGTCGGGAAGCCACTGGTATCCGGCGTAGCCGCCGCCGACCGAGAGCACCCAGGCGCACTCGCTCGTCTTCGATGCGGAGACGAGGACCGAGACGGGGCCTGGCGCGTCTCCGACGAGGACGGTGAACTCGCGGCTCGCGGTCGCAAGGCCCGAGTCCTCGACCTCGAGCCTGAAGACGAACAGGCCCTGCTCCGTCGGCGTACCGGACAGGACGCCCGAAGGATCGAGGTCCATACCCGACGGTAGCGCTCCCGAGGTGACGCTCCACGCGTACCCGGGCGCCCCGTTCGACGCCGCGAACACGAAGTCGTAGGCCTGTCCACAGCTCGCGTTGGGGACGGCCGATGGCACAGTTGCGATTCCGAGCAGCTCCGTGTACGCCGTGGTCAGCATGCCGTGCAGTCCGGTTGTCCCGACGAAGACCGTATCGCCGCTCACCGCGAAACCCGCAAGGTCCTGGTCGGCTCCGGTCGAGGTCGACGACGGCCCCCAGAGGAGGATTCCGGATGCGTTGTCGTATTTGAGCGTCGCAATCTCGCGAAGGCCGTTGGCTCCCTGGGCTCTGACGTTGACGACGGCGTTTCCGGACCCGTCTAAAGCGATGAACCGCCCTCCCGACGGATCGGCCCCGCCGCCAGCAACGAGCTTCGGCCCCCACAGTACGGAGCCGTTTGAGCCGTCGAACTTCACCGTCGCGTACTCGACCTGACCCCCCGAGTTGACGAGGGTTCCCGTCACGAGCAGGTCCCCGTTCGAATCCGCGACGAGGTCTCGAGCCCTGTTCCCCGGCCCCCCGCTTCCGACAACGATCGCTGGCCCCCAGAGTTTTGAACCGGTCTGACCGTCGTACTTGACCACCCGGATCTGGGCGACGCTTGCGCCAGCGAGGAAAACGTCTCCCGCAGCATCGGTGGACACGACGACCTCCGGCTGGCTGATCGTGCTCTCGACGACCGGCCCCCAGAGCACCGATCCGTCCGCGGCCGAGTATGCGAGCATCGTGGCGCGCGCACCGCTCCCCGCGTCGGCCAGGCCGGCGACGAAGACATTGCCGGCGCCGTCCACCGCGACTCCCTTCGCTTCATCGTCCAGAGTCGCGCCGCCGTCGAAATAGACCGGCCCCCAGAGAACGCTGCCGCTCATGCCCGAAACTCGAAACGTCGCAAAGTCGTGGGTGACCCCGTTCCGGACCGTCGTCACGAGGGCCGCGTTTCCGGAGGAATCCACCGCGAACCCCGCGGGCGCCCCCGGGACGTCGGTTGGTCCCCACATCACGAATCCGGAGAGGCCCTCGTACTTGAGGACCGTCGAGTCCGATGCGAAGACCAGAACATCTCCGGCGCTGTCGGTCGCGCCCTGAAACGAGGTGACGAGGCCGGCGTCGGCCTGCACCAGGGGGCCCCACAGCGCGGCTCCAGACATGCGGTCGTACTTGGCGACGACGATGTCCTCGTCGAGGGCCGTGATCGTCTCGCCCAGGACGACGACGTTCCCGTCAGGCGTGGCAACTGCTGCCTTAGCGCGGGTAGGTTTGTCCGCTAAGCCCGCGATCGGCGGAGTCGTCCAGGCCGTGCCGCCTGTTGCCGCCGAGCGGGCCCTCAGGAACCTGCCGTTGGGACTCTCCGCGGACACGTATGCGATCGCGATCAACCCGTCCGACGTCAGCGCGGTGCCCCCCGGAAACGCCGGCATATCGATCATGGGGCCCCATGCGAGGTCGCCCGTGGCTCGCCGATATCTCCAGGTCCGGATCGAAAAGTCGGGATCGACGAAGACGCCCTGGTCGACGATGACGTCGCCATTTCCGGCGATCGACAGATGCGGACTGTAGAAGGGATTGACCACTCCCGTCGCCACAGGCCCCCACACGGGCGCCCCCGACGACGCCGAGAACCGCAGGAGGCCGAACTCACCCGAGGGCCCGGGCAGGCCCGAGGTCGCGGTCAACAGAACGAGACCATTGAAGCCGTCGATCGCGAGCTGGACGGGGTACGTCGCCGAACCGGGAACCGGGTTTACGTAACGCTTCGGCCCCCACGCGCGCGCCCCCGTGGCGCCGTGGTACTTGAGCAGCGTAGTGCCGTAGCCGTCCGCTTCCTCGCCTTCCCCGGCGACATAGACCCCGGACTCGTCGGCGAGGACGTGCCGGGCATAGTCATGCGGCCCGCCGTCGTGGATGACGGGGCCCCAGAGAATTTCCCCGCTCACGCCGTCGTACTTGATGGTCTCGATTTTGGTGGTGTTGTCGTTGACGTTCAATTCGGCCGTGGTGACGACCACGTTCCCGGCCGGGTCCGTCGCCATGCCACCGATCAATCCGGGCCTTTCGATGCTTGCCGCCCATATCTGCTGGCCCGAGGCGCCGTCGTACTTGCGCACAAGGAGATCTCCCGAGCCGAAAGGCACGTCGTGTACCTCCGCGGCAACGTCGCCGAAACCATCCAGCACGACCTCGAAGGGCGTGTTGCCGTTGAACGACCCCGATCCGAGGAGAACCGGCGCCGGCCACAAGCCCCGCCCTGAATAGCCGTCGTACTTCATGAGAAAGAGGTTCCCGCCAGTACACCCTCCACACTGGACCGTTATCCCACCGACTACGACCTCCCCGAAGGGCCCGATGAGGACCCTCTTCGGATACTGAATCGGATAGAACGCGGCGGCCGACAGCGGGCTCCCGTCCGTCGTGAATCGATGCGCTGCCATCCCCGTGCCGTCGCCCGTGACGACCATGATCGAGCCGTCGGCGAGCTGCCGCACCGCCTGCGGGCTTCCGCCGGAGGCTGGCTCGGCCGCCGCGAACTCCGCCTGCCAGGCGACGACAGGCGTCGCGCCGAAGGCGCGGGGAGAATGCGCGGCCAACGCGCTGCATCCCGCGAGCAGGCAGACCCGGAGCAGTCGCCGAAATGGCGGGACGCCGACCGTGGGCACTCTGGCCATGGCTCGCCCTCTTGTCGTTCCAGGAGTGTTCGAAAAGCTGTTGGAAGTCTACACCGGCACCGCCGCGCCTACCCGACCGCGAAGCTTCGCATCGAGATCGTTCCGTAGCGAAAGCCCTCGTGGATCGTCGTGACGCGCTCGCCCGCGATCGAGGAGCCGAGGACGACGAAGATCGGGTCGAAGTGCTCGGGCGTGGGTACCGCGAGCTCGGCGTGGGGCGCGGCGGTCTTGTAGGACGCAATCCCGGCCGAGTCCATCGCCTCGAGGCGCCCGGCGATCCAGGCGTCGAACTCCCGCGCCCAGTCGGCGACGCGGTCGGCGCGGTCCTCGGCGTCGACCATGCGCAGGTTGTGCACGATCCCGCCCGTGCCGAGGAGCAGCACGCCCTCGTCGCGCAGGCGCGACAGGGCCGCGCCCATGCGCAGGGCGTCCTCGGGGTTGCGCCGCAGCGGCTGCGAGATCTCGACGACCGGCACGTCCGCACCCGGGTAGAGAAAGCGCAGCGGCACCCAGGCGCCGTGGTCGAGCCCGCGCTCCGGGTCCGTCTTCGCCTGGAAGCCCGACTCGTCGAGCAGGCGCGCCGTCAGCGCCGCGAGCCCGGGGTCACCTTTGGCGGGATACCGGATCCGGTGGAGCTCTTCGGGGAAGCCGCCGAAGTCGTGGATCGTCTCCGGCGCCGGCGACGCCGTCACACGCACGGGGCCCGGCGTCTCCCAGTGCCCGGACACGACGACGACCGCGCGGGGCTTCGGCAGCGTCGCCGCAAACGCCGTCAGCGCCCGTCCCCACGGGTCGCTCTCGAGCGCGATCATCGGCGAGCCGTGGGAGACGAAGATGGCGGGCAGGCGAGTCACGGGGGGGATTGTAGAGCCCCCCCTCACCCTGCCCTCTCCCCCCTCCTCAGGAAGAGGGAGGAGAAGTCACCAGATCTCGCACGTGACCTCTTTGACCATCGGGGTGCCCGAGGCGCAGGAGAACGCTCGCGCGAAGGCCGGCATGTTCACGACGGTGCCGATGGCGCGGTACTTGCCGAGGGGGTGCTCGTTGGTCTGGACCATGAGGCGCGCGAACTCGGGGCGGTTGTTGGACGCCCAGATGCGCGCCCAGGCGAGGAAGAAGCGCTGGTCCGGCGTCATCCCGTCGATCGAGGGCGGCGCGGGTTTGCCCTCGAGGCTCTTCTGGTAGGCGCGGTACGCGATCGTGAGCCCGCCGAGGTCCGCGATCGACTCGCCCTGCACGAGCTCGCCGTCCTGGTGGAGGTCGGGCTCGACGAAGTAGCCGTCGAACTGGTCGATGATGCATTTGGCGCGCTCGTCGAAGGCCTTCGCGTCCGCCTCGGTCCACCAGTCGACCTGGTTGCCCTTCGCGTCGAACTTGCGGCCCGAATCGTCGAAGCCGTGCGTGATCTCGTGGCCGATCACGCCGCCGATCGAGCCGTAGTTGATGGCGTCGTCGCCCTCCGGGTAGAAGAACGGCGGCTGGAGGATGCCCGCCGGGAACGTGATCGCGTTCTTGGCCGAGTTGTACGAGGCGTTGACGGTCGCCGGCGTCATGCCCCAGTCGTTGACGTCCGTGGGCTTGCCGATCTTCGAGATGTCGCGCTTCCACTCGAACTGGTTGGCCGCCTGGACGTTCGAGGCGTAGGACGCGCGCGAGATCGTCAGGGTCGAGTAGTCGCGCCACTTGTCCGGGTATCCGATCCGGGGAAGGAACGTGGCGACCTTCGCCGCGGCCGCCTTCTTGGTAGCCTCGCCCATCCACGGCAGGGTCTGGAGATCGTCGCTCAAGGCGAGGAGCAGGTTCTTCACGAGCTCGTCCGCGCGCTTCTTGGCCTCGGGCGGGAAGTACGTCTTCACGTAGACGCGGCCGAGCGCCATCCCCATCGCGTTGTCGGTCGCGGTCACGCACCGCTTCCAGCGCGGCGCGATCTCCGGCGTGCCCGCGAGCGTCTTCGCGTTGAAGGCGAAGTCCTCGTCGACGAACGCCTTCGAAAGCGTCGGCGAGGCCGCGGCGAGCAGGCGCCAGCGCAGGTACGACTTCCACGTCTCGAGCGGCACCGAGGTCAGCAGCTTGTCGGCCGCCTGGAAGTACGACGGCTGCCAGACGTTGACGGGCGTCCCGGAGGGGACGCCCTGCTCGGCGAAGTAGGAGGGCCATCCGAAGCTCGGCGACTCCTTCGAGAAGGCGGGCAGGGTCATCAGGTGGTACGTCTTGTCCGGGTCGCGGATGTCGACCTTGTTCTGCGACACCTCGGCGAGCTTCGTCTCGACCGCCATGATCGCCTTCGCGTCGACGGCCGCCTTCGCGGGCGCCTCGCCCGAGAGCTCGAGCACCTTCTGCACGTGCGCGACGTACTTGGCGCGAAGCTCGACGGACTTCGCGTCCGTCTTCGTGTAGTACTCCTGGTCCGGCAGGCCGAGGCCGCCCTGGAGAGCCGCCGCGATGACCTTCGAGGAGTCCTTCCGGTCCTCCTCCGAGCCGAACGCGAAGAGGACGTTCACGCCCATCGCCTGGAGCCGGCCGACCTCCTTGCGCAGGGCCGGCAGGCTCTTGATCCCGGAGATCTTCGCGAGCTCCGGCTCGATCGGCTTGACGCCGGCGGCCTCGATCGCGGCCTCGTCCATGCAGGCGCCGTAGAAGTCGCCGAGCTTGCGCTCGTCCGAGCCGGCCGGGGAGGACTTGTCGGCCGCGAGGCCCTCGAGCACCTTCAGGAGATTGTCCTGGGTGCGCTGGCGCAGCTCGTCGAAGGAGCCCCAGCGCGGGCGGTCGGAGGGGATCGGGTTCTTCTCGAGCCACCCCCCCACGGCGTACTGGTAGAAGTCGACGCAGGCCTCGACCTTCGGGTCCATGTCGGCGACCGAGAGCGACTTCGAGGGCGGCGGCAGGGCGTCCCCGGCCGGCGAGGCCCCCAGGGCGGCGGTCAGCGCTGCGACGGCGATTCCCGGGACGATGCGAGCGAGTTTCACGGCTTCCTCCCCGTTCCGGCAGGGCTTCGCCCGCCGATCTAGGTGTACGAAAGACCGGCGTCCCGGGTTGCCTCGGCCGCGAGCCGTAGAATCCGCCCGTGCCGGACCTCCTGACGATGCTGGGCCTGGCGGCCTTCGTCCTGATCTTCGCCGGCCTTTCCGAGGGGCTCGTCTCGCGGGCGCCCGTGTCCTTCCCCATGATCTTCCTGGGGCTCGGTTTCCTGCTCGGGAGCCGCGGGCTCATCTCCACCTCGCCGGAGTCCCGGACGCTCGAGGCGGTCGGCACCGTGACTCTCGCCCTCGTGCTGTTCCTCGACGCGGTGCGGATGAAGTTCGACCGGAAGCCCAGCGAGTGGCTGGTGCCCTCGCTCGTTCTCGGCCCGGGGACGCTGCTGACGCTCGTCATCGTCGCCGGCGCCGCCCACCTCCTGCTCGGCCTCGGGCTCGCGTCGTCGGTTCTCGTCGGGGCGATCCTCTCGTCGACCGATCCGGTCGTCCTGCGGGACGTCGTCCGGGACAAGCGGATCCCCGGCGCGGTCCGCCAGGCGTTGACGACCGAGGCCGCGACCAACGACGTCGTCGTGCTGCCGGTCGTCCTCGTCACGATCGCCGTCGTGAAGGCCGAGGCGTCGAGCTTCGGGGAATGGGCTCTCGTCCTCGGCAAGCTCCTCGTGCTGGGGCCCGCCATCGGCTTCGCGATCGGCGCGGTCGGGGCGTGGCTGATGACGCGCATGGACCGCCGCTTCGGGATCCGCCGCGAGTACCAGTCGCTCTACGGCATGGGCCTCGTCTTCGCGACGTACACGGCCGCGACCGCGGTCGGCGGCGACGGCTTCCTCGCCGCGTTCGCGGCGGGCGCGGCGATCGCCGCGCTCGACCTCGAGCTCTGCGACTGTTTCCTCGAGTACGGCGACGCGACCTCCGAGATGATCATGCTCTTCGCCTTCATCCTCTTCGGCGCCGTGCTCGGGCCGCTCGTCGGCACGGTGCCGCTCGCCGCGACGCTGGCGCTCGCGGCGGTCACGCTCTTCGTGGCGCGGCCGGCGGCGGTGGCGACCGTGCTTCGCCACGCCGCGGTCTCGAGAAGCGCGCGCGCCTTCATCGCCTGGTTCGGGCCGCGCGGGCTGGCCTCGCTTCTGCTCGCTCTCCTCGTCGTGCAGGCGAGGCTCCCGGGCGCCGGGGCGATTCTCGCGATCACCGGAGTCGTCGTGACGGTCTCGGTCGTCCTCCACGGCATCTCGGCCACGCCCCTGACGGGCTGGTACGCGGCCCGCCTCGCCCGGGAGACGCTCGCCGAGGAGCGGGTCAGCTCGGCCGCCGACCTCCTTCGCTCCGGGACGGTCCGGGTCGACGAGCTTTCGACGATCCCGGCCCGGGCGCTGCTGCCGTGGATCACGACCTCGGATCTCCCGCTCATTCTCGACGTCCGGTCGCGCTCCAGCTACGAGAAGGACCCGCGTCGGAATCCCGGGGGACGTGCGCGTGCCGCCGGACGAGGTCGAGGGCTGGGCCGTCCGGCGCCCCCGCGACCAGTCGATCGTCGCGTACTGCACGTGCCCCGAGGACGCCACCAGCGTGAAGGTCGCGCAGACGCTGCGAAAGATGGGATTCCAGGCGTGGGCGCTGAAGGGCGGCCTCGAGGCCTGGCGCAAGGAGGTCGGCGCGACGGCGAGCTCCCCGTCGTAGGGGCGGGGCTTGTCCCCGCCCTCCGGAAACGGGCGGCCGCAAGGGCCGCCCCTACTTGCCGAAGACCTTCTTCAGCAGGTCCGTGACCTGCGCCGCCGGATTCGTCCGGATCTTCTTCTCCTGCTCGCCGAGCACGACGAAGAGGCCGTCGAGGGCCTTGCCGACGACGTAGGCCTCGATGTCGACCGACGGCAGGCTCGACGCGAACGGAACCGACTGGTACGCGCCGAGCAGCTGCTTGTACTGCTGGACGACGCCGACCTCCTTCATCGATTCGTCGACGACCGGCCGGAAGGCCGCGGTCAGCGTGTCGGTCGTCTTCGCGCGGAAGTAGTCGGTCGCCGCCGTGTCGCCGCCCGAGAGGATCTGCCGCGCGTCGTCGAAGGACATCCCCTTGATCGCCGTCCAGAAGATGTCCCTGGCCGCCGGGGCGGCCTTCTCCGCGGCGCGGTTCATGCCGAGGACGAGCTCGTCGACCTTCTCGCCCTGGCCGAGCATGCGCAGCCCCTGGTCGACCTGCTGGAGCTGCTTCGGCATGAGGATCTTGATCGCCGCGTTGCCGAAGTAGCCGTCGAGCTTTCCGGTGAGATCGACGGTGTCGGTCGTGCCGATCTCGAGCGCCTCCTTCAGCCCGGCGACGATGTCCTGGTTCGAGAGCTTCGAGGTCGTGTCGGATTTGAAGATCTTGCCGAGGTCGATCTGCGCGTGGGACGCGGAGGCGACGGAGAGAAGCAGGACGGACAGGACGAGCCGAGCGCGCATGACGCTCCTCCTTCTGGCCTCTATCGAGGCGTCGGTGTGGGAGCCGGGGGCCTGAGAAACTGCTGGAGCAGGTCCACGGGATTGGACTTCGGGTCGCCGCCGCCTTCGAGGGCGTCGCCGAGCATCTTGCCGGCCGTCCCCCCGACCCTCGCGCCGGCCTCGCGCGCGAGGATCCGGCGGCCGAGGTCGGCGACGATGCTCTCGTCGATCGTCACCTTCGGCGAAGCGATGGGACCCGACGCGCGAAACGGGAGGGAGAGCTTGCCCTCGGAATCCGCGATGTACTTGCCGGCGTTCCCGAGGCTCTTCACGACGGCGGGCCCGAGGACGATCCGCCCCTGGTAGGCCATCGTCCGGTCGAGGCCGAGCGATCCGTCCGCCGTCGCCGCGACGTCGCGGCCCGCCAGCTTGAGATCCGGAGTCGCGACGCGGCCGTCGGCCAGGCGGAGCGAGGTCTCGAGCGTCGAGAACTTCGTCGACTCGAGGCTCGCGGGGACCTGGAACCCGGCGACCTGACCGACGGCGGAGAGGGCGCGGGCGACCTCGGGCATGAGCTGGACCGTCCGCAGGTCCGCGTCCGCCACGGAGAGGCGCCCCTCCCCCTTTCCCGTCTTCGAGACGGCGTCCCAATTGAGGCCGCGGCTCGAAAGCGCCATTTTGCCGCTGAGGCTCCCCGAGAATACGCCGCGGATCGACGTCGCCGATTCGAGCAGCGGCTGCGCCTGCACGCCGCGCACCTCGAAGCTCATTCGGGACTCGGCCTGCGGATGCGCGAAGTTCGACTCGATGCGCGCCGACAGTGTCCCGCCGAAAACCGTCGCGGACGGGACGAGGGTCAGCGCGCCCTTGTCCCAGGTCCAGTCGGCCGCGAGGTTCTCGAACGGGACGTCGCGGAGCTTGCCCGACGGGATCGTGAACCGGCCCGCCAGCGGGGCCTTGCCCCGCGAGCCGAGCGTCGCGTGGGCCGATGCCGCGGTGACCATCGGCTGCCCGCCCGAGCTGACCCCGAGGGGCGCCGCGTCCACCGACGCCCGCATCTCGAGATCGGACGACGGGCCCCGGATCTCCGCCTCGAGCCGGGCGCGCCCCGACAGCTTCACGCCGTCCGGAAGCGCTCCCGCGATCCCGGGAAGGCCCGAGACGGTGTCGATGGAAACCTCGCCGGGCGTCGACAGCCGAAGATCGACGCGCGGCTCCTTGCGCAGGCCGTCGATGCGGCCCTCGAGTTTCAGGGGCAGGTTCGCGGCGGACAGGAGCGTGTTCGTGATCGCGAGCGTGCCCGCGCCCCAGTCGAAGGCGAGCGCGAACGTGCCGTCGGCGTCCGGAACGGGCGAGGCGCCGCCGGCGGACACGAGCGCGAGCCGACCGGCGATCACGAGGGCGCCGAGGGGCGCGCCCTCGGCGGTGCCGCTGACCGAGAAGGTCCCGGGGTCGTTGGCGCGGAACGCGGCGACGTAGGGCGAGAGGCGCGCCAGCTCCAGGTCCTTCGCGGCGAAGGCCGCCTTCAGCGGCGCCTGGCCTACGGGGCCGCTCGTCGGAGGCGGGCCGAAAGCGCCCTTCAGCGTGAGGTTGCGGCCCGAGTCCGCGAGGAACCGGGCGGCGAGATCGAAGTTCGCCGGCGTGGTCGGGCCGACGTCGGTGATGCGCCCCGTCAGGTCCTCGAGGGCGAGGGTCACCGTCTGCCCCGGCGCGACCTTGCGGTCGACGAAGAGCGCGCGCCCGCGGGCGATCTCGATCCGCGACACGAGCAGAGCGGCCGCCGCGGCCTGCGAGGCCGGGGCGCTCTCCCGCGAGCCGGCGGAGAGGAAGTCGTCGACGTTGAGCGCGCCCGCAGCCGACCGCTCGACCGTCACGGTGACACCGTCGAGAACGATCCTGCGGACCTCGACGCGCCGCGAGAGCAGCGGCCAGAAGGCGACCTTGATCGAGATCTCGTCGGCCGAGAGAAGCGCCGGGCTCTCCCATCCTTCCGGGTTGCGGACGACGACCTTCTCGACCCCCGCGCCGAGGCCGGAGAAGATCTGGAGACGCATCTTGCCGACCTCGACCTTGCGATGGAGCGCCGACTCGGCCGCGGCGACGATCCGCGGCCGCAGCGAATCGAGGGGCACGAGAAACGGAAGGGCGAGGACGGCGAGGATCAGGATGCCCGCCGCGATGGCGAGGATGCGGAAGAGGCGGCGCCGCGGGGTCCCGCTCATGTGGCAAACCTACTCCAACGCGGGCCCCCTGCCGCAGGTTTGACTGCGGAAGTAGAGTTCGGGCGTGCCCGAAGGCAACACGATCCACCGCCTCGCCCGGACCCACAACCGGGACTTCGCCGGCCACCGCGTCGCCGTCAGCTCGCCGCAGGGACGATTCTCGAGGGAGGCGAAGCTGCTCCACGGACGGCAGTTCCGGCGCGCGGAGGCTTACGGGAAGCACCTCTTTCACCACTGGAGCGGCGGGCTCGTCGTTCACGTGCACCTGGGGATGGCGGGCTGGTTCTACCGGTTCGCGCGCAGGGTCCCGGAGCCACGGCCGACGGTGCGCATGCGGCTCGCGACGCGATCGGTCACCACGGACCTGATCGGGCCGCCGGCGTGCGAGGTCATCCCCGAGTTCGCGCGGCGAGCCCTGCTCGCCCGCCTGGGGCCCGACCCGCTGCGCAGCGACTTCGATCCGGACCGCGTCCGGGCCGAGCTGCGGCGGCGCCCCCGCCGAGCGATCGGCGACGCGCTGCTCGACCAGCGGGTGCTGGCCGGTGTCGGCAACATCTACCGGAACGAGGCGCTGTACCTCGCGGGCATCCATCCTCTGCGCCCCTCCGGCCGCGTGACGGAGGACGAGTGGGACGGGCTGTGGCGGACGATCCGCCGGCTGATGCGGCGCGGCGTCGTCCAGGCGAACATCCGCACCGTCGCCCCTGGCGAGCCGGCGCATCCGCTCTCCGGGCGCGGGCCGGAGGACGACGACTTCTACGTCTACCAGGCGCAGGTCTGCCGGCGCTGCGCCTCGCCGGTCCACGAGTTCCCGCTCTCCGCGCGCCGCATGTTCGCGTGCGAGACCTGCCAGCCGAGGCGAAGGAGGGGTTGACTGCATCAGGGACGTCGGGGACTACCCGTTCGGCTGGGGCGACTTCCTGAGGCTGCTCAAGGCCGGGGCGGAAGCGGACTAGAATCCCGGGCGTAAGGTAGGCCCCGATGCTCAACGCCCTGCTCCTCTCCTCGCTCCTCGTGACCCAGGCGGCCGCCGCGCCCGCGAAGGACGCATCGCTCCCGCCCTCGGCCGAGCAGGCGAAGGCCGCGCTCGACGCCTCGCCGCGGCACGGCGAGTACGTCGACGTGCCGAACCCGGGCGGACCGGCGTTGAAGACCTGGATCTCCTACCCCGAGCGCAAGGACAAGGCCGGGGTCGTCATCGTGATCCAGGAGGTCTACGGCCTGACGGACTGGCTGCGCGGCGTCGCCGACCAGCTCGCGAAGGACGGATTCATCGCGGTCGCGCCCGACATGGTCTCCGGCCTCGGCCCCAACGGCGGCGGCACCGACTCGGTCGCCAGCCGTGACGACGTCGTCGCGCTCGTGCGCGGGATCTCGCCCGAGGAGGCGAACAAGCGCCTGAACGCCGTGCGCGACTGGGCGCTCAAGATCCCCGCCGGCAACGGGAAGACCGCGACCGTCGGCTTCTGCTGGGGCGGCGCGAAGAGCTTCGCCTACGCCGGCGCGCAGCCGGCGCTCGATGCCGCCGTCGTCTTCTACGGCAGCTCGCCGGATGCGCCGGCCCTCGCGACGATCAAGGCCCCCGTCCTCGGCCACTACGGCGGCGACGACGCGCGCGTGAACGCGACGATTCCGCCGGCCGAGGCCGAGATGAAGAAGCTCGGAAAGACCTACGAGCCGCACGTCTACGAGGGCGCCGGCCACGGGTTCCTGCGCGACCAGTCGGCGCGCGACGGCGCGAACCTGAAGGCGACCCGCGAGGCGTGGCCGCTGACGGTCGGGTTCCTGAAGAAGCGCCTCCAGTAGGCCTCATCCGGCGGGCTACAATCCCGCCCCGATGCCGCTCCCGAGCCTTCCACGCATCCGGTATCTCCTCAAGCGCTACCTCGCGCGCGGCGGCGGAAGCGACTACAAGACGGCCTGGAACGGCGAGGCGCACCGCGACGCCCACGACGCGATCCTGACCGGGGCCACGGCGGAGAGCTTCGAGCGGACCGGGCAGAGCGACGCCGACCTCGTCGCGCGCTACCTCCGCGGCGACGACGTCGTCCTGAACATCGGCTGCGGCGTCGGACGGGTCGACAAGTACCTCGCCCCGCGCGTGCGGGAGCTCTGCGCGATCGACGTCAGCGGCGAGATGATCCGCCTGGCGTCCGTGCGCCTCGCGGGCCTTCCCAACGTGCGCCTGCGCGAGGTGGGCAACCGCGAGTTCCTCTCGGCCTTCGAGACGGGCCGCTTCGATCTCGTCTTCTCGTTCCTCGTGCTGCAGCACCTCGAGCGCGAGGACGCCTTCCTGTACCTGCGCGACGCGCACCGCATCCTCAAGCCCGGCGGCCGCCTCCTGACGCAGTTCCCCAACTATCTGTCGCCCGAGTACACCCGCGCCTTCATCGAGAGCGCCGACGCGCCGGCGCGCAGCCCGGGCCGCGTGCGCGCGTACACCGAGGCCGAGGTGCGCCATACGCTCGAGACCGCCGGCTTCGAGATCTCCGAGATGTGGTTCGGCGGGCACAACGGCCGGCCCGACGAGATCTACGTCGCCGCGCGCCGGCCCTGACGCGCCGGAGCGCCCTCGCCGTGCTACCCTCTTCTTCGTATCTTTAGCCGCGCCCATCTTCGGTCGAGAGACCGCCGCCGCCTGGCGCCTCCGGCGCTGACAGCGGCCCTCGCCGTCCTCCTCGCCGCGCTCGCGGCCGCCGTTTGTGCCGAAGAGCGCGCGACGATCCTCTGGAAGGGCGAGACGCATCCCATGGGCATGCTCGCGGGCCGGGAGTTCGCCGTCTTCGACGCCGCGCGGGCGCTGGGGCTGGCCATCTCCGCGGACCCGGTGACCAACGTCCTGACGATCACGGGCTCCGGCCACCAGATCCTGCTCGGCCCCGGCACCGCGCAGGTGCCCGTCGACCGCCGGATCGTCCCCATCTCCGGGCCCGCGCGCCTCGTGGCCGGAACGCTGTACGCGCCGCCGGACTTCTTCGAGAAGGTGCTCTTTCCGCTGGGCGGCGCCGCCGGGGTCTGGGATCCCGCGAAGAAGACCTGGACGCTTTCGCCCGCCGGCCCGCCGCCGCTCTCGATCGAGGTCGCCGTCGTGCACGTGGCGCCGACGACCCAGGTCGTCCTCCGGCTCTCGGACGCGGCGAAGACGGCGACGGCGCTCTCGGAGAAGGGATTCCAGGTGCGCTTCTCCGACACGAAGCTCGACCCGCCGTTCCCGGAGAAGAAGTACGACGATCCGCTCGTCTCCTTCGTGCGCTTCTCGGGCGACCTCGCCCTGATCGACTTCCGCGAGCCCGGCCTCTCGGCCCGCGCGTACCCGCTGACCTCGCCCGACCGCCTCGTCGTCGAGGTCGGGCGCAAGGCCGTCGTGCCGCTGACGGGCCCCGCGGAGCCGGCGGCGCCGGCCGCCGTCGGCATGCTGCCCCAGCTGACGATCGTCGTCGATCCGGGCCACGGCGGAACGGAAACCGGGGCCATCGGGCAGGGCGGGCTCCTCGAAAAGGACGCCACGCTCGAGATCGCGAAGCGGCTCGTGGCGACGCTTCCGCGCGCCGTCTCCTGCCGGACCGTCCTGACGCGCGACTCGGATTTGCTCCTGCCGCTCGACGACCGCACCTCGATCGCGAACCACGAGAAGGCGGACCTGTTTCTGTCGATCCACGCCAACTCCTCGCGCTCCGCCTCCGCGCAGGGCACCGAGACCTACTACCTCTCGCTCGAGGCCTCGGACAAGATCGCCCAGGAGGTCGCCGCCCGCGAGAACGCGTCCAACGGCGCAGCCGCGGGGCCGTCGGAGGAGACGGGCAACCCCGACCTCGATTTCGTGCTGTGGGACCTGGCGCAGAGCGCTCACCTGAAAGAGTCGAGCGAGCTCGCCGAGTCGATCCAGGTCGAGATGAACGCCGTCACCGACTCGGCCAACCGCGGAATCAAGCAGGCGCCGTTTCGCGTGCTCGTCGGCGCGACCATGCCGGCCGTCCTCCTCGAGGTCGCGTTCATCTCCAACCCCGAGGAGGAGAAGAGCCTGAAGGACCCGGTGTTCCAGCAGACGGTGGCCGACGCCGTCGCGCGCGCCGTCGCGCGGTTCTACGGCAAGCGCCTCCCGTCCGTGGTCAGGCAGATGCCGCCGGCCGAGATCCCCACGCCGCGGCCCGCTCCCGCCCCGACGGCCAGGGCCCCGCGCGCGAAGGCCTCGTGAGCCGGCGGGCGGCGGCGATCCTGCTCGCGGTCCTCGCGGCGGCCGTCGCGGCCCTGATCCTCGCCAACCGCGGCGACCTCGCGAGCCTGTCGCGCCGCGTGCCGCGGCCGTTTCTTCGCGTGACCCCGGCGCCGGCGCCGGTCTTCACGCCCGCGCCCGGCGTCACCGCGCCGCCTGCAATCGAGACGGTCCGCGTCACGCTCTACTTCCCGGACCAGGACGGGATGCTCCTCCACGCCGAGGAGCGCGACATCCCGAAGCCCGTCGCGGGGGCCGCGTTCCTGCAGGCGCTTTTCGCGGAGCTGCAGAAGGGGCCGACCCGCGAGGGCTTGATCGCCGTCATCCCGCCGAAGATGCAGCTGCGCAACGCCTTCCTGCTGCACGAGGGCGAGGCGGTGCTCGATCTCGCGGTCGATTCCGGGCTGACGTACGGCTCCGACGAGGAGCTGACGATCGTCGGTGCGCTCGTGGACACGACCCTCCAGAACGTGGCCGAGACGTCCCGTGTGAGAATCCTCGTCAACGGCGAGCCCGCCGAGACCCTGGGAGGCCACGTGGATCTGACCCGGCCGCTGCTCTTCCTCAAGAACATCGTCGCGGTGCCCGACGCCGACGCGGAGGCGACGCCGGCGCCGGAGGTCACGCCGTGACGAAGTCGACGCCGCGGCCCGACGGGCGCAAGCCCGGAGAGCTTCGCCCCGTCACGATCGAGACGGGCGCCGCGAGGCATGCCGAGGGCTCCGCCCTGATCTCGCTCGGCGACACGCGCGTGCTGTGCGCGGCCTCGGTCGAGGACCGCGTGCCGCCGTTCCTGAAGGGCAGCGGGAGCGGCTGGGTGACGGCCGAATACGGCATGCTCCCCCGCGCCACCCACACCCGCTCCGCGCGGGAGGCGGCCCTCGGCAAGCAGGGCGGGCGGACCCTCGAGATCCAGCGCCTGATCGGGCGGTCGCTGCGGACCGTCACGGAGCTGCGGGGCCTCGGCGAGCGCACGATCACGCTCGACTGCGACGTTCTCCAGGCCGACGGCGGGACCCGCTGCGCCGGGATCACGGGCGCCTGCGTCGCGCTCGCGATGGCGCTCGCGAAGCTCTGCAGGGACCAGAAGATCCCGCGCTGGCCGCTGCGCGAGACGGTCGCCGCGATCTCCGTCGGCATCTGCGCCGGTCAGGCGGTGCTCGACCTCGCCTACGCCGAGGACGCCGAGGCCGATGTCGACTGCAACGTCGTCGGCACGGCCGGCGGCGCGTTCGTCGAGATCCAGGGCACGGCCGAGCGCCGCCCCTTCTCGGAGGCGCAGCTCGGGGAGCTCCTCGCCCTCGCGAAGAAGGGCCTCGCGTCGCTGCGCGAGATCCAGGACGCGGCGCTGGCGCCGCACCTGAAGGGAATCGAGACGCGGTAGAGCCGGGCGACCTTCAAGGGGATCCCGCCTGCGGCCGGCCGGCCGCGCCCGCGTGGTGCGGGCTTTCCGCGTAGTGCCGCCGCAGCAGGTCGCCGCCGAAATCGTTGTCGAGGTCCCGGAACACGCTGTGCGCGTGGTTCGCGCGGTTCTGCGTGTTGTCGTACTCGATGACGAAGGTGGGGCCCTGCACCCGGTAGTAGTGGCCCTGCCCCGGCTCCGTGCCGCCGGCCCAGGCGAAGCGGACGCGCTCGATGCCGGCCCGCTCGATCTTCTCCGTCTGGGCCCGCGCGAGCGCTTCGGCGAGGTCGCCGGTGTAGAGCGCGACGAGGTCCCGCAGAATCTTCGCGCTGCGCCGCGGACATCTCCGAGGCCGGGAGCCCCTCCGGATCGGGCACGCGCGTTCGCGAGGGGCCGAAGAGGATGTCGCTCGGCGCCCGCGCGGCGATGACGGCCGCGGCGCGCTGGCGCGCGTCGAGGCTCGCGAGGAGGCTGCGCGCGGCGTCCTCCTGGGCGCCGAGAACGCGCAGCCCCGCGTGCGGCCCCGAGGCGACGCGCGCGGGTTCGGCGCCGAAGAAGGCCGGGGTCTCCGAGACGACGCGGCCCGATGCCGAGGAGAAGTGGAGCGAGACGTGGTGGCCCTCGAAGCGCCAGGCCCAGGGCCGCTCGTCCGACGGCGTGCCGAAGACCGTCACGTAGTAGAGCCCGGGATCCCGACCCAGGATTCCCTCGAGGAGGATCACGCCCTCGCTCTTCTCGTAGCCGCGAGCCGACAGGCCGGCGCGGAGCATCGCGAACGCCGCGGCCCTCTCCGCCGCGATTCAGGTCCTCGAGCGCGACGCCCGGGCGCTTTCCGGGAAAGTAGCTCCAGCTCGTGCGCTCTTCGCCGTCGAAGGGCTGCAGGCACTCGGCCTTGAGCTCCGGGCGCAGGGCGGCGAGGAAGTCGCGCGCCGCGTTCGTGACGTCGGTATCGTGGGCCGAAAGCCGCGCGGCCGAGAGCGCAGGACGACCGCGGCGGCCAGAAGCGTCTCATGGCGCCGCTCCCGAAAGCCGCGTCACGATCTGTCTTCGGGCCGGCGAGCGTGCGATGCACCGGGCACCTCTCGGCGATCTCGAGGAGCCGCTTCCGCTGCTCCTCCGACAGCGCGCCCGAGAGCTCGATCTCGCGCGTGATCCGGTCGATGCGGCTGTCGTCCTTCGTCTCGCACTCCGCGCAGTCCCTCGCGTAGATCTTCTCCTGCGACGAGGCGCACCGTGACGCCCTCGAGCGGCCAGGCCTTCCGGTCGGCGTACATGCGGATCGTCATCGACGTGCACGCGCCGAGCGCCGAGAGCAGCAGCCCGTAGGGGTCCGGCCCCGTGTCGCCGCCGCCGGAGCCGACCGGCTCGTCGGCGCGCAGAGCGTGCCGGCCGGCGCGGATCTCCTGCGCGGGGCCCTTCCCGATCTCCCGGACCACGACCTCGTGCGGCATGGGGCTCATGGGTCCTCCGGCGGCCATTCTAGAATCGCGGTTCTTCGCGAGGAGGATCGCATGGCGCTTCGAGTGGGATTCGTCGGGCTCGGGACGATGGGCGCCCCGATGGCGCGCAACCTCGCGAAGGCGGGCTTCCCGCTGACGGTCTCGACGCGCACGGCCGGCAAGGCCCGGGCGCTCGCCGACGAGCTCGGCGGGCAACGTCCGGGCGGCCGAGAGCGCCGAGGAGGTCGGGCGCGGGTCGGACGTCGTCGTTTCGTGCCTGCCGGACTCGCCCGAGGTCGAGGCGGTCCACCTCGGAGAGCGCGGCACGGTCCGCGGCGCGGCCCGCGGCGCCGTCGTCGTCGACTGCTCCACCATCGCGGCCGACGCCGCGCGCTCGATCGGCGCGCGACTGGCCGAGTCGGGCGTCGCCTTCGTCGACGCGCCGGTCTCCGGCGGACAGAAGGGCGCGATCGAGGGCACGCTGACCTTCTTCGTCGGCGGCGAGGCAGCGGCGCTCGAGACGGCGCGGCCCGTGCTCTCCGCGATGGGCAAGCGCATCACGCACCTCGGGCCCTCGGGCGCGGGCCAGCTCGGGAAGGCGACCAACCAGATCGTCGTCGCGAACACGCTCGTCGCCGTGTCCGAGGGGATGGCCTTCGCGGCGAAGTCGGGGCTCCCCCTCGAGCCGCTCCACGCGGCGTTGATGGGCGGCGCGGCGAGCTCCTGGATGCTCGACGTGCTCGGCAAGAAGATGATCGCGCGCGACTTCGCGCCGGCCTTCGCGATCAAGCACCAGCAGAAGGACCTCGCGATCGTGCTCGCGACCGCGCGCGAGAACGGCGTGCCGCTGCCGGGCACGGCGCTGGCGCACCAGCTCCTGTCGGCGCTCGAGGCCCAGGGCCGCGGCGAGGACGGCACGCAGGCGCTCCTGACGCTCTACGAGCGGATGGCCGCGGCAGGACGCGGCTCGATGAGCTCGCCGCTTTCGGGCGTGCGGGCGCTGCTCCTCGATCTCGAGGGGACCGTGTTCCAGGCCGGCGCGCTCATCCCGGGCGCCGCGCGAGGCGCTCGCGGCCGTCGCAGCGGCGCGGCCTCGCGTGGCGCTTCGTCACCAACGCCACCAGCCGCCCGCGCTGCGACGCTCGTCTCGGAGCTCGCCGCGATGGGCCTCGACGTTCCGGCCGAGCGCCTCTTCACGGGGCCGCGCGCCGCGCGGGCGCTGCTGCTGGCGCGGGGCTGGACGCGGTGCCACTTCCTGCTCCGGCCGGCGCTCCTCGAGGACTTCGACGGCATCGAGCCGGTCGAGTCGCGGCGCCGACGCCGTCGTCCTCGGCGATCTCGGCAGACGACATGACGTACGAACGCCTGAACCGGGCGTTTCGCCTGCTGCTCGACGGCGCCGAGCTCGTGACGCTCGCGCGCAACCGCTACTGGCAGGGCGAAGGCGGCCTCATGCTCGACTCGGGACCGTTCGCCGCGGCGCTCGAGCACGCCTCGGCCGGAAGACGGCGATCCTCGCGGGCAAGCCTGCGCGGGCTTTCTTCGAGGCGGCGCTCGCCTCGACGGGAGCGGCGGCCGTCCGAGACGCGGCCGTCGTCGGCGACGACCTCGAGTCCGACGTCGGCGGGGCGCAGGACGCGGGAATGCGCGGGATCCTGGTGCGCACCGGCAAGTTCCGGGAGGGCGACCTCGCGCGCTCCGCGCGTCCGTCCCCGACGCGGTCCTCGGCTCCCTCGCGGACCTGCCCGCCTTCCTCTGATAGGCTGAAAGCGATGGTCGACAAGCCCCGCGACGAGCACGAGACGCGACGTCCACGAGTCGTTCGACTCGCTCCACGCGCAGGTCGGCGGCCGGATCGACGAGGCGCAGCGCGAGGCGATCGAGAAGCTGCGCGTCGCGGCCGCGGCGAAGGACGGAGCGGCGCTGCGGGCCGGGTTGAAGGACCTGCGCGACCAGCACGGCTGGCTCTACCGCGAGCTCGCCGCGCACCCGCGCCTGGCCAACCTGCTCGACGACCTGGCCCTCCTGGGGCTGTAGCGGGCCTTCGAGGGCGAGATGCCTTCGCGTCACGACTGGGTCGAGCTGCTCCGCGGGACGTTCTCCGCCGTCGGGCGCGAGGACATCACCGGCCTCTATTCGCTCGAGTGGCGGCGCGCCCAGGAGATGCTGACCGCCGAGGACCGCGCGCCGGCTCCAGAAGGACTGCGGGCGGGTCCGCCAGTTCCTGCGCACGGCCAACAGCGTGCTCTTCGGCCTCGCGCGGACGGCTCGCGCCGGCGCGGCGCGTCGTGTTTCTCGTCGTCCTCCTGTGCCTCGTGATGTCGATGTGCGGGCCGGAGTTCCACGACAGCCGAGACGAAGGTCGAGAACGGCGTGCGGCGGACCACCTCCTACACCGTCGACCTCGACAGCACGTTCCTGGTCGCTGTCGACGGTGCTGCTGGGGCTGCTGCTCGCGATGGAGCTCGTCGACAAGATCAACTACCGCGACGAGCTCGAGCTCGCGCGCGACCTGCAGGCGAGCCTGATTCCGAAGGAGCTGCCGAAGACGAAGGCCTACGGCGCTCGGCGCGCACAACGAGATCGCCAACACCGTCGGCGGCGACATCTACGACTTCGTGCCGCTGCCGGACGGGCGGCTCGCGGTCCTCTTCGGCGACGCGTCGGGGCACGGGATGGCCGCGGGCCTCGTCATGGCCGTCGCGCACGCGGCGTTCCGCACGCAGCTCGAGGTCGACCCGTCGCCGCCGGCGATGTTCGCGACGCTTGAACCGCATCCTCTGCCGCACCGGGAGCCCGCGCGCGTTCTTCTCCTGCGTCTACCTGCTCCTCTCGGAGGACGGCGCGTTGTCCGGATCCGTCGCGGGCCACCCGCAGCCGCTGCTCGTCGCCGCCGACGGCGCGATTCGCGCGCGCCTCGGCAAGGGCGCCTACCCGCTCGGCATCCGGCCGCAGCTCTCCTGGAGGGTCGAGTCCGGGTGCCTCGAGAAGGGCGAGACGCTCTTTCTCCACTCCGACGGCCTCTCCGAGGCGCGCAACCCCGCCGGCCAGGAGTTCGGCGACGCCCGCATCGAGGACCTTCTCCGCCACGGCGCCACCCTCGCGCCCCAGGCCCTCGCCGACTCGATCGCCGCCAGCCTCCGTGCCTTCCGCGGCCGCACGCTTCCCGACGACGACGTCTCCATCGCCGCCCTCCGCCGCCTCGGGGTCAGCCCTGCAACTCTGACGTCCTGGTGCCAGGCCTGACTCTTCGCGGCGAGAAGGGCCTCATCCGCGAGCCCAGCAGCCACGTGCAACCAAAGTGTCAGGAATGCAGGTCAGGCCCCAAGAGTCCCAAGAGTCACGCGACCCCGCGGACGTAAGTCATGCAAATGTGTTTGTTAGGGCCGACCCACCGGCTCCGGGCCTCGGGGCCCTTGAATCTGCGTGGGAGGGACTCACGTATTTGGAATTGCCAGGAGTGGCCGGGGGTTGGGGTCCATGCCGGACGTCGAACGCCCGATCCGGTGGCGCTCGAAGCGACTGACCGGCAGGAGAAGGGACCACATGTCCGAAAAACACCTCGAAACCGCTTCCGGTCGTTCCGATGAGGAACGCCGTGCTCTTCCCCGGCGTGACCTTCCCGATCTCGGCCGGCCGGGCGGGAACTCTGCGCGCCATCGAGGCCGCCATGGCCTCGCCCGACCACCGGGTCTTCGCGGTCGCCCAGCGCAGCGAGTCCGAGAGCGTCTCGCCTTCCGACCTCTACACCATCGGCACGATCGCGACGATCGGCTCCGTCCAGCGCGGCCTCGGCGGGATCCGTCTCGTGCTCGACGGGAAGGCGCGCGGCATCGCGCTGCGCCTGGCCCCGAACAAGCAGGGCTTCCTCGAGGCGACCGTCCAGGAAGCCAGCGAGATGCTGCCGCTCGACCCCCGCGACCCGGCCTTCGCCGGCCTGCACCGCGAGGCGCGCGAGCGCGCCGCCGAGCTCGGCAAGAAGCTCGGCCTTCCCGACGAAGCGGTCGACCAGATCCTCGCCGAGGTCGACGAGCCGGGCCGGCTCGCGGACCTGGTGGCCGGCTACCTCGACGTGCCCGTCGCCGCCAAGCAGGTCCTGCTCGAGACGCTCTCGGTCGAGGACCGCCTGCGCCGCGTGCTCGTCCACGTCCAGCGCCAGATCGACGTCCTCTCCGCGCAGGAGGACATCCAGTCGAAGGTCAAGGAGGAGATCGGCAGCCGCCAGCGCGAGATGTACCTGCGCGAGCAGATGAAGGCGATCCAGAAGGAGCTCGGCGAAGGCGACGGCTCCTCCGACGAGGGCCTCAAGGAGCTGCGCGCCAAGCTCGACGCGCTCGAGCTTCCCGAGGACGCCCGCAAGGAAGTCGACCGCGAGTGGCAGCGCCTGACGCGCATCGGGCGCGAGTCGATGGAGTCGCAGGTCATCCGCACCTACCTCGAGACCGTGGCCGAGCTGCCCGTGGAACGCGCGCAGCGACGAGAAGCTCGACGTGCCGGAGGCCGCGCGGATCCTCGACGAGGACCACTTCGGCCTGAAGGACGTCAAGGACCGGATCCTCGAGTTCCTGGCCGTCCGCCAGCTCGGCGAAGAGCGCGCGAAGGCGCCTCGCCGAGCGCCGCCAGCCGCGAGCACCGCCGCCGAGCGAAGGAGTCGAAGACGCGCTCCGGCAAGGGCCGGATCCTGCTCTTCGCCGGCCCCCCGGGCGTCGGCAAGACCTCGATCGCCAAGTCGATCGCCCGCGCGATGGGGCGCAAGTACGTCCGCATCTCGCTCGGCGGCGCGCGCGACGAGGCCGACATCCGCGGCCACCGGCGCACCTACATCGGCGCGATGCCGGGCCGCATCCTGCAGGGCATGAAGCAGGCCGGCTCGAAGAACCCGGTGTTCCTGCTCGACGAGGTCGACAAGCTCGGCATCTCGTACCAGGGCGACCCGGCCTCGGCGCTGCTCGAGGTGCTCGACCCGGCGCAGAACGACTCGTTCACGGACCACTACCTGGGCGTGCCGTTCGACCTGTCGGAGGTCCTCTTCATCGCCACGGCCAACTTCGTCCAGAACATCCCGGGCCCGCTGCTCGACCGCATGGAGATCGTCGACTTCGCCGGCTACACGGAGGAGGAGAAGCTCCAGATCGCGAGGAGCTACCTCGTCCCGCGCCAGATCGAGGAGAACGGCCTCGCCGCCGGCCAGATCGACCTGACGGAGCCGGCGATCCGCGAAGTCATCGCGAGCTACACCCGCGAGTCCGGCGTGCGCCAGCTCGAGCGCGAGCTCGGCAAGCTCGCCCGCAAGGTCGCGCGCCGGATCGCCGCGCGCGAGATCGAGAAGGCCGAGATCCGCTCCGAGGACGTCCGGCCCCTGCTCGGCCGGCCCGCACGTGCACCCGGAGAAGATGTCCCAGGAGGACCAGGTCGGCGTCGCGACCGGCATGTACTACACGCCGGCCGGCGGCGACATCATGTTCGTCGAGGCCTCGCTGATGCGCGGCAAGGGCGAGCTCATCCTGACCGGCCAGCTCGGCGACGTCATGAAGGAGTCGGCGCGCGCGGCGTGGACCTTCGCGCGCAGCCACGCGCCGCTTCTCGGGATCGACGAGAAGGACTTCGAGCGCGACATCCACATCCACGTGCCCGCGGGCGCGATCCCGAAGGACGGGCCCTCGGCCGGCATCGCGATGGCCTCGGCGCGTCGTGTCCGCGCTCTCGCGCCGCGCCGTCCGCAACGACGTCGCCATGACGGGCGAGATCACGCTCTCCGGCCGCGTGCTCCCGATCGGGGGCCTCAAGGAGAAGATCCTCGGCGCCGTCCGCGCGGGCATCCGCGACATCGTGATCCCCCGGGACAACGAGGCGGACCTCGAGGACCTCTCCGAGGCGGTGCGCGCGCAGATCGAGGTCTTCCCGGTGACGACCCTCTCCGAGGCGCTCGCGGTCACGCTGCGCGACGCGTCGCTCGAGAACGGCCGGCTGACCTACGCCGCGGCGTCCGGCCGGGCCGGGGCACGCCACCCCCAGTAAGCGCCGAGGGGCGACCGGCCCCGCCGAGCCCGGTCTACGACGACCGGGCGAACTGGATGCTGGGGTCCTGGGTCACGTTGTCGATGGTCGCGCCGTAGACGACGGTGCCCCCGCCGTTGATGACGATCCGGATCGTGCCGTTCGGGGGCAGATCCATGCCGAGCAGCGCGCCGGCCTCCTGCTGCAGGAAGGACGAGGCGGGCATGGTCTTGCGACGCGGCCCCGACGATGCTGCCGTCGGCGCGGCGCACGGTGAACTGGACCGAGGCGGCCGAGGTCAGCGTCCGAAGGCCGATGTTGAAGCGGAAGCGGTCGAGGTCCGCGGGCAGCACCAGGTAGGCCGACTTGCCGTTGGTGATGACCCGGCCGCCCGTGCCCGTCTCGTTGGGGCTGATCGCCTCCTGGGTGAAGCCGGCCGTGCCGTCCTCGTCGGCGTCGTTGAAGACGCGCGTCACGATCACCGCCGGCGAGGACGAGGCGGAGGGCAGCAGGACGTCGAGGGTTCCCAGGCCCGACAGGCCCATCGCGGGCAGGATGTCGTCCCAGGCCAGGGTCTGCTGGGAGCGCGACCGAGAAGTCGAGGCCCGGGTCCGAGGAGGACCCGGCGGTGCCCGTCGCGTGGTAGACGAAGCGGCCGTTCATCGTGGTCGCCCCGGGATTGAAGATCTGGACGGACGTCTTGAAGAACGAGCCTCCGACGCCGGCCGTCGAGCCGACCGCCGGAAGCACGCGGGCGAGCGGCAGCGCGGCGAAGGCCTCGTCCGAGGCCTCGAGCTCCTGGGCGCGGCCGGCCGCCGTCAGGGCGAAGGCCGCGGACACGAACAGCAATACGAGACGACGCATGGAAACCTCCTCGACAGTGGTGTGAAATAAGGAGGTTACAGCGGTGCCGGCGACGGCGCGGCGTGAGCCAGATCACCTCGGCGAGAACCGCCGCCTCCCCGGCCGTAAGAACCCGGCAGTGGAAGCAGGAGGATCTCGTGAAGACAGCGGCAACCGCGCGCTCGCCGTTCTGGCCGCGACATCGATTCTCGCGGGCGCGTGCGCGACGACGACTCCGCCGGCGCCCCGCCGACGCCCGCTCCCGACGCGGCGGCGGCTGCCGCGCCCGCCGCAGCCGCCGGACCCCCGCCGCCTCCGAGCCGCCAAGCCGGCCGCGCCTGCCCCGGCCGCCGCGCCGCGCCGCGATCCACGGCATCGACCCCGCCGACCTCGACCGCTCCGTCTCGGCCTGCGTCGACCTCTACCAGTTCGCCAACGGCGGCTGGCTGAAGGCCAATCCCATCCCGGCCGACCAGTCCTACTGGGGCTCCGCGAGCCTCCTCTTCGAACAGAACCGCGAGAAGCTCCGCGCGGTCCTCGAGAAGGCCGCGGCCAGCCCGGCGCGCCGCCGGGATCCGACGAGCGCCGGATCGGCGACTTCTGGGCGAGCTGCATGGACGAGGCCGCGATCGAAGCGGCCGGAGCGGCAGCCGATCGCAGGCCGAGCTCGCGCGCATCCAGGCGATCGCCACGCCGGCCGACCTCCAGGCCGAGATCGCGCGGCTCCAGATGCTCGGCGCCAACGCCGTGTTCGGTTTCACGCGCCGAGCAGGACCGCCGGAAATCGACCGAGGTCATCGCCCTCGCGGCGCCAGGGAGGACTCGGGCTTCCGGACCGCGACTACTACACGAAGACCGACGAGGAGTCGGTGAAGCTGCGCGAAAAGTACGCGGCGCACGTGGCGACGGATGTTCGAGCTCCTCGGCGACGACTCCGGCCGCGCGCGCCGCCAACGCGAAGACCGTGATGGCGATCGAGACGCGGCTGGCCGAGGCCTCGATGACGCCCGGCCGAGCGCCGCGACTCCGGAGAAGACCTACAACCGCATGGACCTCGCGCGCCTGGCGGCGCTGACGCCGAACTGGTCCTGGAGCGCCTACTTCCAGGCGGTCGGCGTCCGGCCGGCGGCCGTCAACGTCGCGCAGCCGAAGTTCTTCGAGGCCGTCAGCAAGGAGATGCTCGCCACGCCGATCCCGCAGTGGAAGACCTACCTGCGCTGGGCGGCGATCAACCAGGCCGCGCCGAGCCTGTCGAAGGCGTTCGTCGACGCCGACTTCGCGTTCTACGGACAGGACGCTCCAGGGCACACCCGAGAACGAGGCGCGCTGGAAGCGCTGCGTCAGCTCGACCGACGGCGCGCTCGGCCAGGCGCTCGGCAAGTCGTACGTGCGCGAGTACTTCCCGCCCGAGGCCAAGGCCGCCGCGGACACGATGGTCCGCAACCTCATCGCGCGCGCTCGGCGACGACCTGCGGACCCTGCCGTGGATGGGCGAGGCCACGCGGCAGAAGGCGCATCCGAGAAGCTCGCGACCTTCCGGCCCAAGATCGGCTACCCGGACGTGTGGCGCGACTACTCGGCGCTGTCGATCGACCGCGGGCCCTACGTCGTTGAACGTCCAGCGCGCGCCGGAGTTCGAGTTCCGCCGCCAGCTCGCGCAAGGTCGGCCGGCCCGGTCGACCGCGAGGACTGGCAGATGACGCCGCCCGAGGTCAACGCCTACTACGACCCGCAGCTGAACGAGATCGTGTTCCCGGCCGGCATCCTCCAGCCGCCCTTCTTCGACCCGAAGGCCGACGACGCCGTCAACTACGGCGCCATGGGCGGCGTCATCGGCCACGAGCTGACGCACGGCTTCGACGACGAGGGCCGCAAGTTCGACGCCGCACGGCAACCTGAGCGACTGGTGGACGGCCGAGGACGCGAAGAACTACGAGGCCCGCGCGAAGTGCGTCGAGGAACAGTTCGACGCGTACACGTTCGAGGGCGAGCACGTCAACGGCAAGCTCGTGCTCGGCGAGTCGATCGCCGACCTCGGCGGCCTCGGCATCGCGTACCGCGCGTACCGCGGCACCCTGGAGGGCAAGCCCGAGCCCGGCCCGATCGAGGGCTTCACCGGCGACCAGCGCTTCTACCTCGGCTGGGCGCTCGTCTGGTCGGCCAACATGCGGCCCGAGCTGTCGAAGCTCCTCATGAACACCGATCCCGCACCCGCTGCCGCAGTTCCGCGCGATCGGCGCGCCCTCGAACCTGCCGTCCTTCGCGGCCGCCTTCTCCTGCAAGGCCGGCGACCCGATGGTGCGCCAGGAGCTCTGCCACATCTGGTGAGAGCCGCGTAAACGGGCGTCATCCCTCACTGCGTTCGGGATGACGGCGGGCGTTAGCAGTATTCTTCCCGCCATGAGCTTCCCGCACGTCGACGAGGAAGAGCTCGACGGCGAAGGCCTCGAGCTGCCGACCCGTTTCACCGGCGGACTGCCCGGCGGCAAGCCCGGCATCGACCTGGCCGAGCTCGAGAGCATGCCGGTGCCCGCCGAGCGGGTGCCGATCACGTGCATCGACTACGGGCCGGACCGCGTCGAGACGCGCCACGTCACGGACTTCGAGGAGTTCATCCAGAGCCGCCGCGCGTCGTGGGTCAAGGTGCGCTGGATCAACGTCGACGGGCTGAGCGACCCCCGAGCCGATCCGGGCGCTCGCCATCAAGTACGGCCTGCATCCCGCTGGCGATCGAGGACGTGATGCAGCTCGGCCAGCGGCCGAAGCTCGAGCCCTACACCGCGGAGGGCGGCCGGCCGCCCCACCTCCTGCTGATCGTGCGCATGCTGCAGCACACGAAGGCGGGGCTCGAGAGCGAGCAGATCAGCATGTTCGTCGGGCAGGAGATCGTGATCACGATCCAGGAGTCGCCCGGCGACATCTGGGACCCCATCCGGGCCCGGATCGAAAAGGCGGGGTCGCGCCTGCGCGAGCACGACGCGAGCTACCTCGCCTACACGCTGATCGACGCGATCGTCGACCACTGCTTCCCCGTCCTCGAGCACTACGGGGACCGCCTCGAGGAGCTCGAGGACCTGGTCCTCGAGCATCCCGACCGCAGCACCATCCAGGAAGTGCACGCCGTCAAGCGGGAGCTGCTCCTGCTGCGGCGAGCGATCTGGCCGATGCGCGAGGTCGTCAACGCCATGCAGCGCGAACCGCACGAGTGCGTGAGCGAGACGACGCGGACCTACCTGCGCGACGTCTACGACCACCTCATCCAGATCATGGACATCATCGAGACCTACCGCGAGGTCGGCACGAGCCTGACCGAGACCTACATGACCTCCATGTCCAACCGCATGTCCGAGGTCATGAAGGTGCTGACCATCATCGGGACGATCTTCATCCCGCTGACCTTCCTCGCCGGGGTCTACGGCATGAACATGCACATCCCCGAGAACCAGTGGATCGGGTCGTATCCGATCTTCTGGGGCGTGTGCATCACGCTGGCGGGCGGGATGCTGATCTGGTTCCGCAGGCGCGGTGGCTGGCTCTCAGGCCGGCTGCCGATCTCGCACCTCCGGCCAGACCGGCCGCCGCCGTGACATAATCCCCGGTTCTCCGGGGCCGGGCCCCCATCAACAAAAGCGAAGGACGGTCATGAAACGCATTGGCATTCTCTTCGGCCAGGAACGCTCCTTTCCCCTCGCCCTGTGCGAGCGCATCAACCGGGAGGGCAAGGACGTGATCGCCGAGCCGGTCGTCGTCGGGGGCATCAGCCTCGACAGCCCGCGCCGGTACGACCTGATCCTCGACCGGATCAGCCAGGACATCCCCTTCTACCGGGCCATCCTCAAGAAGGCCGTGGCCGACGGGACGATCGTCGTCAACAACCCCTTCTGGTGGTCGGCCGACGACAAGTTCTTCAACAACGTCGTGGCCCGCCGCCTGGGCGTGGCGGTCCCGAAGACGGTGATCCTGCCCTCGAACCAGCATCCGCCCGACACGACCGGGGAGTCCATGTCGAACCTCGTCTTCCCGCTCGAGTGGGACGAGATGTTCCAGTACATCGGCTTCCCCGCCTACTTCAAGCCGTACTCCGGCGGCGGCTGGAAGAGCGTGTACCGCGTGACCAATCCCCACGAGTTCTTCGCGGCCTACCAGGAGACCGGCCAGACCGTGATGACGCTCCAGGAGGAGATCGTCTTCGACGAGTACTTCCGGTGCTACGCGATCGGCCGCAAGTACGTCCACATCATGCGGTACGCCCCGACGCGGCCGCACCACGAGCGCTACGTCAAGGACGGCGCGCCGATCGATCCGGCGATGTACGAGCGCGTCCACGCCGACAGCCTCAAGCTGATGAACGCCCTCGGCTACGACTTCTGCACGCTCGAGTTCGCGGTGCGCGACGGCATCCCCTACGCCATCGACTTCCTGAACCCGGCGCCGGACGCGGCCGTCGAGTCCGTCGGCCCCGAGAACTTCGCCTGGGTCGTCGAGCACGTCGACGAAGTGGCTCATCGAGCGAGTGCAGCAGCCCGCCGAGCCGCTGACCGACTACCGCTGGCAGACGTTCCTCGCGGGCGACAACGCCGTCGCGGCCTGCGAAGAAGCCCAACGGCCGGTCGAGGAAGCCCGCGGCCCCGCGCGACCCGTCGTCCGCGCTCCGCCCCGCGCGGCCCGCGCCGCGAGGCCTGAGGCTCTCGATGGAAGCCCCGGCCTTCACCCTCGGCGTCGAGGAAGAGTTCCAGATCCTGGACCCGGAGACGCGGGAGCTGCGCTCCCACGTCCAGGAGATCCTCGACGAGGGCAAGCTCGTCCTCAAGGAGCGGGTGAAGCCCGAGATGCACCAGTCGGTCATCGAGATCGGCACGGGCATCTGCAAGAACATCGCCGAGGTCCGGCAGGACGTCGGCGAGATGCGCACCGAGATCGTCCGCCTCGCCATCAAGAACGGCATGCGCGTCGCCTCGGCCGGCACGCATCCCTTCTCCAACTGGGCCGACCAGAAGATCTTCCCCGATCCGCGCTACGACAAGGTCGTCGAGGAGATGCAGCAGCTCGCGCGGGCGAACCTGATCTTCGGCCTCCACGTCCACGTCGGCATCAAGGACCGCTCGCTCGCGTTCCAGATCATGAACGAGGCGCTGTACTTCCTGCCGCACCTGCTGGCGCTCTCGACGAACTCCCCGTTCTGGCTCGGCCGCAACACGGGCCTGAAGAGCTACCGCACGAAGGTCTTCGACCGCTTCCCGCGCACCAGCATGCCCGAGTACTTCGAGACGCCGGCCGAGTTCGACGAGTTCGTCCGGATCCTCGTCAAGACCAACTCGATCGACAACGGCAAGAAGATCTGGTGGGACGTCCGCCCGCACCCGTTCTTCGAGACGATCGAGTTCCGCGTCTGCGACGTGCCGATGCGGCTCGACGAGACCGTAACGCTCGCGGCGCTCTTTCAGGCCATCTGCGTCAAGCTGTACAAGCTGCGCCTCCAGAACCTGGGTTTCCGGCGCTACCGGCGCGCCCTCATCCTCGAGAACAAGTGGCGCGCCAGCCGCTACGGCATCGCCGGCAAGCTGATCGACTTCGGCAAGGAAGTCGAGGTCCCCTTCCCCGAGCTCATCGAAGAGATGCTGGAGTTCCTCGACGACGTCGTCGACGAGCTCGGCTCTCGCCGGGAGATCTTCGAAGGGGTAAACTGGATCCTCAAGAATGGATCGGGAGCCGACCGGCAGCTCAAGGTGTACGACGCCACCGGCGGCGACCTCAAGAAAGTCGTCGATTACATCTGCGAGGAGACGACCCACGGCCTTCCCGTCGAGGCCCCGGTCAACCAGGCGGCGTCCCGCTGACGTCCGGCCGATCTTCCCGCCAGGAGAACGAGTTCACGATGTCGCATGAGACGGGAACCCTGACCGCCTACGCCGAGGACCTGATCCCCGGGGCCCGAAACGCCATCCGGACCTGCCTCCGGGTCCTGCCGTCCGAACGGGTGGTGATCGTCACCGACCGGGAGACCGAGGACATCGCCGCGAGCCTCGCCGACCAGGTGCGCGAGGTCGGCGCGCCGAGCGAGACCCACATCATGGAGGACTACGGGCCGCGGCCCATGCTCGAGCTCCCGGCGGCGATCCGGGCGGCCCTCGAGCGCGCGGACGTCTCGATCTACGCCGGCCAGCCCAAGCAGGGCGAGCTCGCCTTCCGGCGGGCGCTGACCGCGATCATCGACCGCCGCCAGATCCGTCACGCGCACATGGTGTCGATCTCCCACCGGATCATGATCGAGTCGATGCGGGCCAATTTCGACGAGGTCGACGCGATCTCGTGCCGCGTCCTCGAGCGCGCGAAGAAGGCCGACGAAGATCGTGGCGTCCTCGCCCGCGGGCTCGCGCCTCGAGGCGACCTTCGATCCGTCCATCAAGTGGCTGAAGACCTCGGGCATCATCTCGACCGCCAAGTGGGGCAACCTCCCCGGCGGCGAGGTCCTGACCTCTCCGGCCCGCGTCGACGGCATCTACGTCGCGGACGGGGTCGTCGGCGACTACCTCTGCGCCCGCTACGGCGATCTCCAGAACAACCCGCTCGCCGTCACGATCGAGAACAGCCGCATCGTGAACGTCGAGTGCGACAACGCCGCCCTCGTCGCCGACTTCCTGGCCTACACGGCGACCGACGAGAACTCCAACCGCGTCGGCGAGTTCGCCATGGGGACCAACATCGCGGTCTTCGACGTCATCGGCAACATCCTCCAGGACGAGAAGCTCCCGACGCTCCACATCGCGTTCGGCCACCCCTACGCCGAGCACACCGGCGCGAAGTGGAGGTCGACGACGCACATCGACATCGTCGGCCGCCGCTTCGACATCTGGTTCGACGGCGACCAGATCATGGCCGACGGGAAGTACCTGATCTAAGCCGTCGCTACGCTTGCTCGGAGGTCTGCGCCCGTTGGGCGCACCGGCCCGCGGCTCGCCCAAAGGGGCTCGACCGCGAGCCTGACCTCCTCGCTGCGCTTCGCTCCCGCGGCGCGGACCTCCTCCCTCCCTTCGGTCGGGAGACTATCCGCGCCGCGAGCTACAGGGAAAGTGCCGCAATAATAGGGGCAACTTGACTCTTCTCGCGGGAACGAAGCTCGGGCCGTATGAGATCCTCGCGCCGATCGGGGCGGGCGGGATGGGCGAGGTCTACAAGGCGCGGGACACGCGGCTCGAGCGCACGGTCGCGGTCAAGGTGCTGCCGCCGCACCTCGCCTCGTCTCCCGAGGGACGGCAGCGGTTCGAGCGCGAGGCGAGGACGATCTCGCAGTTCTCCCATCCGCACATCTGCGCGCTCTACGACGTCGGCCGCGAGGGCGAGACCGAGTACCTCGTCATGGAGTACCTCGAGGGCGAGACGCTGGCGGAGCGGCTCGCGCGGGGGCCGCTCGCGCTCGACCAGACGCTTCGCTACGGCGAGCGAGATCGCGGACGCGCTCGACAAGGCGCACCGCCAGGGGATCGTGCACCGGGACCTGAAGCCCGGCAACGTCATGCTGACGAAGTCGGGCGTGAAGCTGCTCGACTTCGGCCTGGCGAAGGCGGTGGCGCCGCCTGAGCGCGCCGAACAGCCAGACGGCTCTCCCGACTCAGGCGAACCTCACCCAGGAAGGCACGATCCTCGGGACCTTCCAGTACATGGCGCCCGAGCAGCTCGAGGGCAAGGAGGCCGACGCGCGGACGGACATCTTCGCGCTCGGCGCCGTCCTCTACGAGATGGCGACCGGGAAGAAGGCGTTCCCGGCGGCGCAGCCAGGCCTCGCTCATCACGGCGATCATGTCGAGCGACCCGGCGCCGATCTCCGCCGTCCAGCCGACATCGCCGGCCACGCTCGACCGCATCGTCCGGACCTGCCTCGCCAAGGACCCCGAGGAGCGCTGGCAGTCCGCCCACGACATCGGCAGCGAGCTCAAGTGGATCCGGGAGGGCTCGGGCGCGGCGGCTGCGGTCCCCGGGCCGCGCCGCGCGAAACGCGAGAGGCTCGCATGGACGGTCGCGGCGCTGGCTTTCCTCGCGGCCGCGGCGACCGTGGTCTGGAGCGGCCGCCTGGCGCCCGCGACGGAGACCGTCGTCCTCACGCTCCCGCCGCCGCCGGGCCATCGCGTTCGACTTCGACGCCGTGCTGTCGCCGGACGGACGCGCGGCGGCCTTCGTCGCCTCCGGAACCGGGCCAGGGGCGATCTGGGTGCGCCGCCTCGACGAGCTCGCAGGCGCATCGGCTCGAGGGAACGGAATCGGCGCGATACCCGTTCTGGTCGCCGGACGGCCGCTCGATCGCCTTCTTCCAGGGCACGAAGCTGCGGCGGATCGACGCCGAGGGCGGGGCGATCCAGACGATCAGCGAAGCGGGCGGCTCGGGCTTCGGGGGCTCCTGGAACGCCGACGGGACCATTCTCTTCGCGCCCACGTTCGCCGCGGGCCTCAAGAGCGTGGCGGCGTCGGGAGGCACGGCCGGTCGAGGCGACCACGCTCGACCTCGCGCGCGGCGACGCCACCCACTGTCTTCCCGGGCTGGCTGCCGGGGGACGCCGGTTCGTCTTCGTCGCCCGCAACGTCGACCCGGAGAAGACCGCGATGGTCGCCGGAGACCTCGATACCCGGCAGACCCGCGTGCTCGGCCGCTCGGATTCGGCGGCCGACCTGGTCGGCGACGGGCCATCTCCTCTTCGCCCGCGAGGGAACGCTCTTCGCCCAGCCGTTCGATCCCCGGCGCCTCGAGCTCCAGGGGGAACCGATTCCCGTCGTACGTGACGTCCGATTCGCGACCGACAACAACGCCGGCTCGTGGTCGGCTGGCCGCCGGCACTCTCGACCTACCGCCTCTGGCCCCACGATCGAGACCTCGTCTGGGTGGACCGCCAGGGGGCCGTCGCGGGAGCGCTCGGCGCGACCGCCGACTACAACGACCTCGCGATCTCGCCCGACGGACGCCGCGTCGCCTTCTCGAAGCGCGACCCGGCACGCGGCCAGAACCTGGACGTCTGGGTGCATGGACGTCGAGCGCGGGTCCGCGACCCGGATCACCTCCGAGCGCTCGGACGAGTTTCAGCCCGGTCTGGCTTCCCGACGGCGAGCCCCTCGTTCTACGCTTCCGACCGCAACGGTCCGTACGACCTGTACCGCCGTCCGGCGGACGGGGGACGCGGAAACCACGGTCCTCGCGACGAAGTGGGACAAGACTCGGCGCGACGTCTCCCCCGACGGGTCGCTCCTCGCCTTCATCGGGTCGCCGACCCAGCGCGACGAAGACGTCTGGCTCCTGCCGCTTTCCGGAGGGACCGAGCCCCGGGTCGTTCATCGCAACCGAGGCGCTTCGCCGAGAGCGGCGCCCGATTCTCGCCCGACGGCCGCTCGATCGCCTTCTGTTCGACGGAGACCGGGCACCCGGAGGTCTACGTCTCGGCCGTCATCGGAGGCCCCAAGCGTCTCGTCATCCTCCGGAGTCGGCGCACAGTCCCGTCTGGCGCCGCGACGGCCGGGAGCTCTTCTACGTCGACGGCGACGGCCGGCTCGTCGCCGTTTCCGTGGCGCCTTCGCCCTCGCGGAGTGTCCTTCGGGACGCCGCAGCCGCTCTTCGTCCTCGGGGCCGCCGAAGCCGCCGCGTTCTCGCCCGAGGTCTACGACGCCTCCCCCGACGGCCGGCGCTTCCTCGTGGTCCGCCAGAAGTCAGGCGGAGACGCCGGAACTCGTCGTCCGCCTGCACTGGAACTCTTTGCTCAAGACGAAGTAGCAGGCATTCGGTAGACTCGCGGCCCGATGATCCCGGAGCTGCGCCGCGCGTACAACGCCGCCTTCACCGACGCGCGGTACCGCGAGTACGCGCGCCGCCTCGAGGCGCGCGGCGGGATGGAGATCCCGTTTCGCCTCGCCGAGACGCCGGTCGTTCCTGCCGCCGGAGCTGCGCGACGAGATGGTCGAGGCGTCGCTCGAGATCTTCCGGCAGCTCTCGACCCCCGAGGCGCTCTACCGGTCGCTCGCGGCGGTACCGCGCGCGCTCGACGTGCCCGGCTGCGACGAGCTGCCCGTCTTCGCCGTCACGGACTTCGCCGTCACGCGCGACCCGGCCGGAAGGCTCGCGCCGAAGCTGATCGAGCTCCAGGCCTTCCCCACCCTCTACGCCTTCCAGGTCGCGCAGTGCGAGGAGCTCGCCCGGCTCTGCCCCGGCGGCGAGAAGCTCGACTGGTACCTCTCGGGCCTCGACACGCCCGGCTACAAGCGGATCGTCGGCGAGGCGATCCTCTCGGGCCTCTCGCCGGACGAAGTCATCCTTCTCGACCTCGACCCGCCCCACCAGAAGACCGCGATCGACTTCGCGTTCACCGAGCAGTACTGGGGCGTGAAGGCCCTCGACCCGTCCGCAGATCGAGAAGCGCGGCCGCGAGCTCTGGTACCGCCGCGACGGAAAGCCGACGCGAATCCGCCGCATCTACAACCGCCTGATCTTCGACGAGATCGAGGCCACCGGAACGAAGCTCCCCTTCGACCTGACCTCGCGCCTCGACGTCTCGTGGGCGGGGCATCCCAACTGGTACTTCCGCTGGAGCAAGCACTGCCTGCCGGAGCTGCGTCACGCGGCCGTGCCCGAGTCCTTCTTTCTGTCGGACCTGCCGGCCGTGCCGAAGGACCTCGAGAACTGGGTGCTGAAGCCCCTCTTCTCCTTCGCCGGCTCGGGCGTCAAGGTCGAGGTCACGCCGGAGGACATCGCGGCGGTGCCTGAAGAGCAGCGCGCGCACACGCTGCTGATGAGGAAGATCGAGTACGCGCCCGCGATCGAGACGACCGACGGGAACTTCTCGAAGGTCGAGGTGCGCGTCATGTTCGTCTGGCGCGAGGGCGCGCCCTTCCCCGTCACGACGCTCGCCCGCCTCTCGCAGGGCAAGATGATGGGCGTCAACTACAACAAGGACAAGACCTGGGTGGGATCGTCGGGCAACCTCTGGCCCGCGTGAGCCCGCCCTACGGCACGTAGCTGCGGATCTGTTCCTTCCACCACGGCCAGTCGTGGCCGTAGGGCGCCTTCCAGACCGAGCCGCGGTTGGGGATGCCCTTCTCGTTCAGGATCCGCAGCATGTCGGTCGTTCCGGAGAGGATGTTGTCCGTCTCGCCCGTGACGACCGCGATGTCGAGCGACGACAGCCGCCCGACCCAGTCGTCGTTCTTGTTCGGCACGTAGGCCGTCGGGCAGTGGAAGTAGCAGAGCTCGTCCCAGTAGCCGTCCAGAAAGTTGTGGATGTCGTACTTGCCCGAGAACGCGACGACCTTGTCCACGAGGTCCGGGTGGCGAAACCCGAAGTTGGCCGCGTGGTACGCCCCGAACGAGCAGCCGAGCGTCCCGACGCGGCCGGCCGTCTGCCCGCGGCTGCGCATGTAGGGAACGACCTCGTTGGCGACGTAGGCGTCGTACTGGTCGTGCCGCCGGATCCGCTCGGCGGGGTGCTTGCCCTTCGCGTAGAAGCTCTCGTCGTCGACGCTGTCCACGCACGCGATCTGGATCTCGCCCCTCTCGACCAGATCACCCACCGCCGCCACGAGGCCGAAGTCCTCGTTCTGGTAGAAGCGGCCGACCGACGTGGGAAACCAGATCATGGTCCGCCCGGAGTGCCCGAACCAGAGCATCTCCATCTTCCGGCCGAGTGTCGGCGAGTCCCAGGCGACGTATTCGCGGTCCATCGTTCTCCCCTCGAAAGGCGGCCGGGATAATCGCACGTTTCTGCGGTCCCGCGCACCCTCCCGGGGCGAGCGCACCGGCGGCCGGCGCGACCACCGGTGCGGTCAATCGGCGCCGGCCCGGAAATCCTTCAGTCGGCAGGCGTGTAGGCGAGCCACATCGCCCGGGCGCCCGTCTGGATCTCGACCTTGAAGCCCGAATCGTGGATGTCGAAGACGCGACACGGGATCTGATCGTCGGACATGCGGGTGTTGTAGGTGCACTGGATGTTGCTGTTGAGGCGGATGCTGCCGTTGTTGACGACCACCACGCACTTCGCCCAGCCGGGCGCGCGCGGGTCCGCCGCGTCGGCTTCGCAGTCCACGACGCCGACCGTGATCGGGCAGGCGCAGGTCCCCGGCTCGCCCGGAGGTCCTTGCGGCTCCTGGCGGTCCCGTGAGTCCCGGAGGACCCACGGATCCGGGCGGCCCCATCGGCCCGATCTGACCCTCGGAGCCCTGGGGTCCCGGCGGTCCCATCGGCCCGATCTCGCCCTCGGATCCCTGAGGCCCCGGCGGTCCGCCGGGTCCTTCCGGGCCCTGTTCGCCCGGATCGCCGGGCGGACCGGAGTTTCCAGCCGGCCCCTCGGGGCCCTCGGGACCGGTGGCGCCCACGGCGCCCGGCGGCCCGACGTCTCCCTTGTCTCCCTTCAAGCCCGCCGGACCGCGGGGGCCCATGGGCCCGGCCGGTCCCCCGGTTTCATCGGTGAGATCGGAGACGAAGACCCCCAGAACGTCGACCGTGAAATCGGCCGCGGCCCCGGGCGCGCCCGCGAGTCCCGGCAGGAGAGCCAGAGTGAACGTGTTCCCATCCGGCCCTCCCAGCTTCACGATCCCCTGCTGGTATTCCGAGACGTCGGAGCCCAGCCAGCCGAACCAGGCGGCGATCGCCCCGTGCACCTTCACGTCCTCCGGGTCACCGGCCTGCACGATCCCCGCGGCGGACCTGCCGCCATCGTCGCCCGACCGGTTGTACCAGGTGACCTTGACGACCGCAGCCTTCAACGAGTCGTAAAACTCCTCGTATGCGGGATTCAATGCCCTGCGCTTCTCGACGTAGCAGGGATTCGCGGGCGGGACGGCCCGCAACGAGTAGCTCCGGCCGTCGCCCGGCTGGAAAGTGGGGCCTCCATAGGGGGCCTCGAAGCCCGAGGCCTCGCGCGTGTCGACGAGCCGGCACGGAATGATCTCCTGGTAGATCGGCCGGTCGTTCGAATCGACGAACTCCAGCATCGTCTTGACCCAGAGGCCTTCGCTCTGAAAAGGAACCGTGGAATGGTCCGAGGTCTTCTCCCGAATCTCCGCCGCGCCCAAGCTCGCCGCGAGGATCGCGACAAGCCCCCCCGACAGGAGCGCCCGGTTCAGCCTGTTCATAAATTGCCTCCCGATGGTTCAACGGTAGGGCGGGAGGCCGAAACCTCCGAGATGCACTCGCATCGATTCCGGAGGCGATCGTGACCGGGTTGATGCCGTTGCGCCGCTCGGTTCTTTACGACGCGCGCGGGCACTGATAGGACTGAGCTATCGATCTGGCATTTACATAGTCCGGGACTAACAGTCCTTGCGGTGCTTCCCCGAGGCCGTCCCCAGTAAGGGCAGGGGCTGGCGGAGGTTGTCGCCGCGCGCCGGGGCGAGTGAGGCCCCCGCAGGCGGTGCGATAATCGCAGTCCGCGGGGCGTAGCGCAGCGGTAGCGTATCTGCTTTGGGAGCAGATGGTCGCCGGTTCGATCCCGGCCGCCCCGACCACACGTCGCGCGCTGGACGCGCGCTCCCGCGGCGCGAGCCTCCTCCCTCGGTTACTTCGGGAGACTACTCGCGCCGCGAACCGGAGCCCGAAAACGCCGCGGACGTGCGGGGAGATTATTCGCGCCGCGAACCGGAGTGCCCCGCCCGAAGACAAGGGGCAGGATCAGCTCCGGCTCTCGTCCCGTGTTCCGGTGAACAGTTCGTGGACGGCTTCTGCCGAGCCCGCCTCCAGCATCCTCCGGACCAGCTCCTCCTTGTGGACGAGGTAGCTCAGCCGAGCCTCCCAGAGGAGCTGGACCGAGACCGACTGGGTCAGCAGGATGAAAGCGATCCTCGGCCGGTGCTCGTAGGCGTCGTGAAACTCGACCGGTCGGAGGGCCCGAATCACGAGCATCTGGTTCGCCCGGAGCAGGCGCCGGCCCTCCTCCTTCGGATGCGGGTAGGCGACATCGGGGTGGAACGCGGTGCTGGAGAGGGCCTCGCGTTCGAGGACGGACCGGCAGATTCGCTCGTTCGCCCTCTCGGCCCCGGCCGGTCCCGGCCCTTCGGCCAGCACGATGTGGGCGCGGCGAAAGGCCGCGCGGATGAGTTGTTCGGCATCGGTCTGGGGCGCGTCGAGAAAGACGTTTTTAACGTCGAGATAGGGATGAAGGCTCATCTCGCAGCCCGGGTAACTGACGGGCTCGGCCGGAATTTGCTCGACGGACCGGCGTCTGGCAATCCACTCTTCGAGATCGCTGACGCGCAGACGCCAGCGCCCATCCACGCGGACGGCGTGAAGCTCCCCCGCCAACCGCCGGACGGTCGTCGGCGACAGCGAAAGATAGCGCACCGCGTCGCTGACGGGCATCGTCTCCTCGGCGTCGCGCGCCTGAGCTTCCTTCAAGCCCATCTCAAAGAGACTTTGTCGGGGGCGACGACCGGACTGGTTTGCGCCTGTTTCCCGGTGCGATTTTCCTCGCCGCGGGGCGCCTGGCCTGGCGGCCGGAGCTCGACCCGTGCTTTGAACCGGCCCGCCCATCGGCCCCGGCCGCAAGCGACGACTTCCCGGGGGCCTGATGGAAGAGCAGGCGACCACAGTGTGGGCACCCCACGAGGCCCTGGTTCCGACGAACCTGTTGGAGAAGCTGAGGCAGGAGTCTCAGGTGGCAGCCGCCACAGTGGGCGCCACGGACCTCCGCCATCGGCGATCGATCCGACACTCGATGGAGGCCGCCCGCCTCCTGGGAGAACTCAGAAGCCATCGTTCCTCACTTGCCTCCCCTCGCCGAGAGCACGGGCTCGAAGGTCCGCTCCGCTTGAATGAGTGTTTCGTAAAGAGCCGTGGTGTCCGGAGCCTTCAGCAGGTCTTCGACCGCGTGCTCCCGAGCCAGCATTTGCGACAGCTTGAAGAGCCAGGGAAGATGCAGCTCCTCGTATTTGAGGCCCAGCACGAAGAAGAGGTGCGTCGGTTTTCCGTCGAGCGCGTCGAACTCGACTCCCTCGACGGACCGACCGAGCACCATGAACGGCCGGACGATCTGCTCGGGGTTGCGGCGAAGAGTGTGCAGGAACGCGATGCCGCCTCCGAAGGCGCCCGGGAAAACGTTCTCCCGCTGAATCAGGGCCCCCACGAACCACGTCTTGTCGCGGACGAGTCCCAGGCGGTGCGCCAGACCGGACAGCTCTTCGATCACGCCGTTCCTGGTGTGGGCGACGAGCTCCGGGATGATGTGGTCCGGCTGAAAACACGTCGCCAGATCCAGCATGCGCCGAGGCGAGCCCTCCATCGCAGGTCCAACGAGATAGCGGGGCAGCACTCCCAGCATCTGGTCGTCCAACCAGGTGTCGATCATCGCTTTTCGAAAGCGCCACTGGCTGCCGACCTTCACGCCCGGGACCGTGCCGTCAGCCACCAGCTTCAGGGCGGTCCGCTCGTTGACGTTCAGGTAGGCGGCCAGTTGCTTCACCGTCATCAAGCGGTCTTCCACCGCGTCCTCCAGCCTGGCCACTCGTCGTCTTACCCGAGTACCCATCCTGCTACATGATAGGTCAAGAAAGAACGTCGAATTACGTGAAAATACATACAAATACGCCGGAATGCAACGCCGAACGCGGGGCGGCGGTGAGGGATCCCGGTGACCGGGGCGACTACCCCATTGGCGCGGTCATCACACGCGTGACGCGCGGCGTCGAAGTGGTCCATCGCCAGCGCGGGAAACCGGGTCAAGACATCGGGCTCGAGCATCAAGCACGTGGAGCTGGAAACGCTCAAGTACGTCTCCAGCGGCTACGGCCGTTAACCTGCCGGACTTCGTCCTCTACTCCACCCACGAGCCCTGCGCCATGTGCGCCGGTGCCGCCATGTGGTCGAGGATCGGCGCGGTCGTTTACGGCGTCTCCCGGGAGGACATCGCCGCCTTTGGACTCGAGCCGGGCACGGACGACTACAAGTGGCGAGCCTGCCTCATCCCCTGCCGACTCGTCTTCAAGAAGGGCAATCACTTGATCCCCGTCACCGGCGGGTTCCTCCGGGAGGAATGCCACAAGCTGTTCCGCTACGGTGCTCGAGCCCGAAGCCGACGCTGAGGGGAATTCCCCGGCCACCCGGGCCTAGACTGTCGCGGCGACCAGCCTGTCCGGAACGGGCACCTGGCCCTGGCCCAGCACCCTCCGCACCTCCGCCTCGAGCGCGCCGGGCGCCTGTTCGCGCAGGTCGTAACGCACCCGCACGGCCGGCTTGTCGATCTCGAGCACTCGCCGCAGGTCGATCGGCGTCCCGATGACGACGACGTCGCAGGGGGTTCGTCGGATCGTCTCCGCGAGCTCGGCGACCTGGGCCTCGCCGTAACCCATCGCCGGCAGGATGCCGACGGCGTTCGGGTACTTCGCGAACGTGTCCCGGATGGAGCCGACCGCATACGGGCTCGGGTCCACGAACGCGGCGGCACCCGCCTGCTTCGCTGCGACGACGCCCGCGCCGAAGCGCATCCCGCCGTGGGTGAGCGTCGGCCCGTCCTCGACGACGAGCACCTTCTTTCCCGCGACCCATTCCGGGTGCTCGATCGTGACCGGCGAGTCGGCCCGGAAAACCCGGGCCCTCGGGTTCAGACGCGCGGCCGTCGCTTCGACCGCGGCAACGCCGGCGGGCTCGGCCGTGTCGCACTTGTTGAGGACGATCACGTCGGCTCGCCGGAAGTTCGCCTCCCCGGGGTGGTACGCGGTCTCGTGCCCGGCCCGATGGGGGTCGGCGATGCAGATGTGCAGCGCCGGCACGTAGAACGGGAGGTCGTTGTTTCCGCCGTCCCAGAGGATGACGTCGGCCTCCTCCTCGGCGCGGGCGAGGATCTTCCCGTAGTCCACGCCGGCATAGACGACGAAACCGTTGTCGATGTGGGGTTCGTACTCTTCGCGCTCTTCGATCGTGCACTTCTCGCGGTCGAGGTCGGCGTAGGAGGCGAAGCGCTGGCAGATCTGCTCGGCCAGGTCCCCGTACGGCATCGGATGGCGAATCGCGACGACCCGCTTGCCGAGCTTCTTCAGGATGTTCGAAAGATAGCGGGTCGTCTGGCTCTTCCCCGCGCCGGTTCGCACGGCGGTCACGGCGATGACCGGCACCTTCGACGGAAGCATCGTGCGCCTGGCCGAGAGGAGCCGGAAGTCCGCGCCAAACGCAATCGACGTCGAGGCGAGGTGCATCACGTGCTCGTGCGGCACGTCCGAATACGAGAAGACGCACTCATCGACCCTCTCTTCCCGGATCAGCCGCCCCAGGTCCTCTTCCGGCACGATCGGGATTCCCGACGCATAGCGCGGCCCCGCCAGGACCGCCGGATAGCGTCGCCCGGCAATCCCGGGGATCTGGGTCGCCGTGAACGCGACCACCCGCGTCGTGGGATCCTCCCGGAAGACGGTGTTGAAGTCGTGGAAATCGCGCCCCGCGGCGCCCAGGATGACGACCCGCTTTTCATCGTGAGTCATGGAGCGATCGTACGTGGGGACCCGCGGGGGCCGGGTGATTCACTTGCATCAACCGGACCGCGGAGCCCGCGGGCGGCATGTTCCGGGGCCCGCCCGGCCCCCTGATATCGTCCCCGCGATGCCAGGGCGGCGACTCGGCTCGGTCCGCCTCGGAAACACGGACCCCTCGCCAAGCGCCCTCGCGGATCGAGACCCGATCCCCGCTCTCGAGTGCTTCCACTGCGGGCTGCCCGTCCCGGCCGGCGGCCGGTGGCGCGCTCCGCTGCTCGGAGAGCCGCGCGATTTCTGCTGCGGCGGGTGCCGGGCGGCGGCCGAGGCGATCGCGCAGAGCGGCCTCGACCGGTACTACCGGCTTCGCACCGCGAATGCGCCGACCGCGATGCCCGACGACGGGACCGCAGAGCGGCTCTTCGACCGGGAAGACCTCCAGGCTTCGTTCGTCCGCCGTGACGGCGGTCTTTGCGAAGCCTCGCTCCTGCTGGAGGGCATCCGCTGCACGGCCTGCCTGTGGCTGAACGAAGAGCGGCTCCGCGCGCTTCCGGGTGTGGTCGAGGCGGCCGCCAACTACGCGGGCCAGAGCGTGCGCCTGCGTTGGGACCCCTCGCGGCTCGCGCTCTCCGAGATCCTCGCGGCCGTGCGCGGGATCGGCTACCGCGCGCGGCCCCTCGATCCGCGCCATCGCGAAGGCGTCGAGGCCGAAGCTCGCCGCCGCGACGCGGCGAGGCTCGTGTTCGCGGGGCTCGTCGGGATGATGGTGATGAACCTCGCGCTCGCCTCCTATCTCGTGGGCGGCCCCGACGCCGCCGGGCGGTTGCCGCTCTGGGAGGTCTTCGGGCGTTGGTGCTCGCTCGTCGCGACGGCCGTCCTGCTCGCGTATCCCGGACAGGACTTCTTCGCCGGCGCCTGGCGCGACCTGCGCCGGCGCCGCGCCGGCATGGACGTGCCCATCGTCCTCGGGCTCGTCACGGCCTGGGCCGGCAGCACGTGGGCGACCGTCCGGGGCGCCGGCCCCGTGTTCTTCGACGCGATCGCGATGCTCGTCTTCTTCGTGCTGCTCGCGCGGGCCTTCGAGACGCGGGCCCGTCTCCACGCCGCGGCCGGGCTCGATCGGCTCGCCGTGATCCAGCCCGCGACGGCGCGCCGCCTCGGCGCGGCGGGTCTCGAGAGCGAAGTCGCCGCCGGGGACCTTTCCCCGGGCGACGTGATCCGGGTCCTGCCCGACGAGATCGTGCCGGCCGACGGCGTCCTTCTCGAGGACGGCGCGAGCCTGGACGAGGCCGTACTGACCGGCGAGCCCTGGCCGCGGGCGCGGGAGAAAGGCGAGCCGGTCGTCTCCGGCAGCCGCCTTCTCGAGCGGCCGGTGCTTCTTCGCGTGACGCACGCGGCGGCGGACTCGACCCTCGCGCAGATCCGACGGCTCCTCGAACGAGGCCTCGCGAGCCGTCCGCGGCTGGTCGAGCTCGCCGATCGAATCGCCGGGCGCCTCGTCGTCCTCGTCCTCTTCGTCTGCGGCGGGACCGCGGCCTGGTGGCTCGCCCACGATCCTGCCCGCGCGCTGCCGGCGACGATCGCCGTCCTCATCGTCACGTGCCCCTGCGCCCTCGCCCTGGCGACGCCCATTGCGCTCGCGATCGCCGCCGGGCGCTTCGCCGGGATCGGCGTGCTTCCCGCGCGCCTCTCCGGGATCGAGCGGCTCGCCCGCGCCGACACGGCGGTCTTCGACAAGACCGGAACACTGACGCTCTCGATGCCTCGCCTGGAATCGGTCCGCGCGGCCGGAGGCCTCGGCCCCGGCGCCGCGCTCGAGATCGCGGCCGCGCTGGAGGCGGACTCGACCCATCCGGCCGCGCGCGCCATCGGGCGGGCGGCCGGGGAACCGCCCGCGCCCGCCGAGGCCTGCGAGGACCATCCGGGCGGGGGCGCGACGGGCACGATCCGCGGCGCGCGCTGGTGGATCGGCTCGCCGGATTTCGCCCTGGGCCCCGCGGCGATGCCGGAGGGTCTCGCCGGCGAGCTCGCCCTCGCGCGGGAGCGGGGTCGGCTCGTGGCCCTCCTGACCGACCGCGAGCACCGGGCGGCGCTCTTCACGTTCACCGAGGAGCTTCGGCCGGGCGCGGACACGATCGTCGAAGAGCTTCGCCGCGCCGGCGTCGGGGAGGCCGTGCTGCTTTCGGGCGACGCCCCGGCGCCGGTCGGGCGGCTGGCGCGCTCCCTCGGCTTCGCGCAGGCGCGCGGCGCCATGACGGTCTCGGCCAAGCTCGATTGGATCCGCGCCCGGGAGAGCTCGGGCGCGCGCGTCCTCTTCGTGGGCGACGGGCTCAACGACGCGCCGTCTCTCTCCGCGGCCGGCGCCTCCGTCTCGTTCGTGGAGGCGCCGCAGCTCTCGCGCCTGGCGAGCGATTTCGTCATCCTCGGAAACGGCCTCGGCTGCCTCGCGGCGGCCCGGCGGATCGCCCGGCGCTCCCGGCGGGTCCTCGCGCAGAATCTGGGATGGGCGCTCGCGTACAACCTGCTCTCGGTCCCGCTCGCGGCCTGCGGCCTCGTGCCCCCGTGGGCGGCGGCCCTCGGCATGTCGGTGAGCTCGCTCGTCGTCGTCGCCAACGCGCTTCGGCTGTCGCGGCCGGCCGCGGGCGAACGGCTCAGTGAATCAGGTGCAGCCCCTGCTTGAGGTGCGCGGCCAGGCCCGGTATGCGCGCGAGCCCGCTGAGGCCGAGCAGGACGACCGCGAGCCCCGCGATGCGCCGCGCCCGCGGGTTGCCCACGAGGCGGCGCAGGCTCTGCGCAGCGAGGCCGGCCGCGAGAAGATTCGGCAGGGTCCCGAGGCCGAATGACGCCATGACGAGGGCGCCGCGGGAAGCGCTCCCCGAGACGAGCGCGGTCGCGAGCACGCTGTAGACGAGCCCGCACGGAAGGGCGCCCCACGTCAGCCCCACGGCCACCGCCCGCAGCGTGGTGTTCGCCGGGGCCAGCCGCGCGCCCAGCCGCTGGAGGGCCCGCCAGACGACGCTCCCCGCGCGCTCGAACACGAGCACGGCGCTGCCGAGCCCCGCCAGGTGGATGCCGAGGAGAATGATGAGGGCGTTCGCGACGACGAAGAGCGCGATCTGAACGGGAAGAACGCCGCCGGCGTGGATCCCGAGCGCGCCCAACCCGCCGGCCGCGGCCCCCGCGCACGTGTACGTCGCGACGCGGCCAAGGCTGTAGGCCAGCTGCCGGGTCACGCCGGCGGAAACGGAGGGAACTCCCGCATGCGGCGCCCCGAGGCCGAGCGCGGCGACGATGCCGCCGCACATGGCGACGCAGTGGACTCCACCCGCGAGGCCGATCAGGAAAGCGGTCGCGATGAGCGCGGGCATGGGGAGCCCCGCATTGTCTCCGCCGCCGCCCGGAGGGTCAATCGCCGCGGTCTTGCGTCCGCCGGCGCCGGCGGCATAGTCTTCACGCCAGCTTTCGCTTCGACATCGGAGAGCCGTTTCCATCGCATTCGAGGAGGTGGCATGCCCCGGCCGACACGGGAAGAAGAGCAGCTGCTCGCCGGCACGCCGAAGGGCACCTATGCCCTCATGCTCGTCGTCGCGGCTCTCCTTTTTGCCGGATGGGCGCTCCTCTACTTCGGCCGCTTCTTCGCCAACGGCCCCCTCCGGTAGATCGTGAGCATCCACGGACTCGAACGCCGCTGGTTCGTGATCTCGACCCTGCTCGTCGTGGTGATGGGCGGCCTGATCGTCTACACCGCGGCCGCGATGAAGGTCCACCCCCCGAGCAACGTCGAGACCGTCGACTCGACGCAGCTCCACCTGACGCCCGAGTTCGCCGAGGACCACCTCGGGGTCCAGCGCTCCGAAGACGGGACCGTCGTCGTGCGCCTCGTGATGGCCCGGTACATGGTCCACCCCCAGGAGATCACCGTTCCCGCGGAGACCCCGATCGTGCTGCGCGCCGCGAGCGCGGACGTCCTCCACGGGCTCCACGTGGCGGGGACGAACATCGGCACGCAGGTCGTGCCGGGCTACGTCTCCGAGGTGCGCACGACGATTCGCTTCGACGCGGTCGCGAAGATCGGCACGGCCAACGCCGACGGGAGCGTCACCGTTCCCCTCTTCTGCAACGAGTACTGCGGCCTCGGGCACCAGTCCATGTGGGGCCGGGTTCGGGTGACGCGCCCATGAGCGCCGCCGCCAGCCCGGTGGATCTCCGGAGCGCCCGGCGTCTCGGCCTCTCCCACATGTGGGTCGCCTTCGGGCTATCGGGCGTCGCGGGGCTGCTCGGCCTCTACCAGTTGCTCGGGCGGAGCGGCTTCGTCCGCACGTCGGCCGAGACGTACTACCAGTCCCTGACGCTGCACGGGGTCGTCCAGGCGTTCGTGCTGACGACCTTCTTCATCGCCGGATTCGGCTTCTACGTCACCGCCACGAGCCTGGAACGCCCGGTGCGGTGGCCGCGCCTGGCGTGGCTCGGATTCTGGACCATGCTCATCGGCAGCGTCGCCGCGGCGCTCTCGATCGTTGCCGGCAGGGCCACCGTTCTCTACACGTTCTATCCGCCGATCGTCGCGCACTGGTCTTTCTACGCGGGCGCGGCCCTGCTGCTCGTCGGGTCCCTGGCGTGGACCGCGATCACGATCGCGATGACGGTCGTCTGGAAGCGCGAGAACCCGGGCCGCCCCGTTCCGCTGGCCCAGTTCGGCATGACGAGCTGCGCGGTGCTCTGGGCCTGGACGCTCGTCGGGGTCGTCGTGGAGGTCGTGTTTCAGCTCCTCCCGCTGACCCTGGGCCTGACCGAGACGATCGACGTGGGACTGGCCCGCGCGCTCTTCGCGTGGACCCTGCACCCGATCGTCTACTTCTGGCTGATCCCGGCCTACGTCACGCTCTACTCGATCGTGCCGAAGGCCGCCGGGGGATACCTCTTCTCCGACGAGGCCGGCCGGATCGTCTTCGTGATGCTCCTCGTCTTCAGCCTGCCCATCGGCCTGCACCACATCTTCGTCGACCCGGAGCAGGCGGCGGGCTGGAAGCTCATGCACACGCTCGGCACGTTCCTCGTGGCGCTGCCGACACTCCTGACCGGGTTCACCGTGACCGCCTCGCTCGAGACCGCGGGGCGCCTCTCCGGCGGAAAGGGGCTCTTCGGCTGGATCGGGCGGCTGCCCTGGAGCGAGCCGGTCGCGCTCGGAGGCATCCTCGCCGTCTTCACGCTTCTGCCCGGCGGTTTCGGCGGCCTGATCAACGCCTCCTACGCGATGAACGCGATGGTGCACAACACGGCGTGGGTCACGGCGCACTTCCACCTGATCCTCGGCGGGACGGTCGTGACGGTCTACTTCGCGAGCGCCTACGCCCTCTGGCCGAAGCTGACCGGCCGCCGCCTCTACTCGAAGCGCCTGGCGACGACCCAGCTCTGGCTGTGGTTCGCCGGCATCTTCATACTGACGGTCCCCTGGCACATCCAGGGCCTCCTCTGGATGCCGCGGCGCATCGCCTACACGCCCTACGACCCGGGGATCGTCGCGCGGTGGCGGCCCTACGACGGAATCATGATCGTGGGCGGCGCGCTCATGGTGCTCTCGACGGTGCTCTTCCTGTTCAATCTCCTGCGCACGCACGGCAGCCCGGCGGACGAGACCGAAGGCGCGATGGCCTACGCGGAGACGATCGAGCCGGTGGTCCGGGTGCCGGCGCTGCTCAACGGCTTTGCGGTCTGGAACTACCTGCTCGTCGCCCTGATGGCGCTCGCCTGGGCGTACCCGATCGGCCAGTTCTTCATGATCGGGGTGCACAAGGCGCTCGCCTGGGGGGTCCGGTGAGACGCCGCGGTGCCGCTTTCACGGCCGTGGCCGTCTTCGCCGCCGCCTCGGCCGCCGTCAGCCTGCCGTCCTCACGCGTGGCCTGGACCGTCGAGACCGTGAGGCTCGTGCGCGCCGGCGATCCCGTCCGCGGCCGCAAGCTCAACGAAGACTGCTCCGGCTGCCACGGCGAGGCCGGCATCGTGGACACGCCGGACGTCTCCAATCTCGCGGGGCAGGACGCCTTCTACACCTACAAGCAGCTCCAGGACTACAAGAGCGACCTGCGCGCGAGCCCGATCATGGGCGAAGCGGCCAGGCCGCTGTCGGACCGCGACATGGCCGACCTCGCCGCTTTCTACGCGGCGCTGGCGCCCGCGCCTTCTCCGGCAAGGCCGCCGGCGGTGGAGCCGGGCGTCGAGCAGCTCGTCATGGTCGGCGACGGAGCGCGCCTGATCCCGGCGTGCGACGCCTGCCACGGCCCGGGGGGCGATCGGTTCCCGGGCTCCTACGGCGTTCCCGGCCTGCGAGGCCAGAAGTTCGACGACCTCTCCCTCCAGCTGACGACGTACCGCTCCGGCGAGCGCGCCAACGACGTCTACCGCGTGATGCGCGACCTCTGCCGCAACCTCACCGACGCCGAGATCGTCGGTCTCGCCGCGTACTACTCCGGGACGACTCCGCCGAAGTCGGCCGCTCCCCCGGCCCCGGCCGCCTCCGCCCCCGCGAAGTAGCCCGCGCGCCGGCGTCGGCGTTTCCGTTCGTTGGCGGCTCGTATACTCTTTTCACATGATTCCGCCTTCCTACAAACCGCGAAAGAAATTCATGCAGCTCGCGGTCTCGGAGGCCAAACGCGCCCGTGACCGGGGCGACTATCCGATCGGCGCGGTCATCACCCGCCTCACGGGCGGGTCCGAGGTGGTCATCGCCAGCGCCGGGAACCGGGTCAAGACTTCGGGATCGAGCATCAAGCACGTGGAGCTGGAAACGCTCAAGTACGTATCCAGCGGTTATGGCCGTTATCTCGCCGACTTCGTCCTCTACTCCACGCACGAGCCCTGTGCGATGTGCGCCGGCGCCTGCGTGTGGTCGAGAATCGGCGCCGTCGTCTACGGTGTTTCCCAGGAAGACATCGCCGCGTTCGGCCGCAGGCGAGGCACGGAAGACTACAAGTGGCGAGCGTGTCTCATCCCCTGCCGGTTCGTCCTCGAGAAGGGCAATCACCCGATCCCCGTCACCGGTGGTTTTCTCCGCCAGGAGTGCCACAAGCTGTTCAGTTACCGGGCCCTTCGCGTCCGGAATGCCGCGGCTCCTCCTTCAACGAAGCGCTGACGGCGGCCGGCGCTTCTCCGCTTCCCAACCCCATCGGCCCCCGGCGCAGAAACCGCGAAGGTCCGCGGCCGCGCCGTTGTTGTCGAGGGCGATGCGGCCTGAAGTGAAGATCGGCCCGGTGTGTCAAAAGGTCTCGCTGCCGGTCCTGCTCCTTCTCCTCGCCGCGACGTGGCCGGCCCCGGCCCGCGCGGGCGACGAGCGGCGTCCCGCCACGGTCATGAGCGCATCGAGCGCGGACTGGCTCGAGCGGCCGGGCCGCGACGAGGAGCAGAGGCCCGACGAGATCGTCCGGACCATGAGCCTGAAGAGCGGCGACGTCGTCGCCGATCTCGGCGCCGGGACCGGCTACTTCTCGCGGCGCCTGGCGAAGGCGGTCGCACCCTCGGGTCGGGTGTACGCCGTGGACATCCAGCCCGAGATGCTCTCCCTGCTCAAGAGCAACATGGAGAAGGCGGGGATCCGCAACGTGGTGCCGGTTCTCGCCGAGAGCGACGACCCGAAGCTGGCGCCGGGGTCGCTCGACTGGATCCTGCTCGTCGACGTCTACCACGAGCTCCAGCAGCCCAAGGCGACGCTCGCGAAGATGCGCGAGGCCCTGAAGCCCGGCGGCAAGGTCGCGCTCGTGGAGTACCGCCTGGAGGGGCTGACCGCCCTCCACATCCGCGAAGAGCACCGCATGTCGACCGAGCAGGTGCTCGCCGAGTGGCGGCCCGCCGGGTTCCGGCTCGTGAAGTTCCACGAGTTCCTGCCCGTCCAGCACTTCTTCGTGTTCGAGAAGACGCCGGATCGCTGAGAGGCGGGCGCGGTCCGGGAGCCGCCCCGGCCCCTCGGCCGGCCCCCGCGAAGCCTCGCGTCTGATTCATTCGCACCATGCGACCGCCTTGCCGCTCCGGGAGACTCGGAGGCGGAGGGGTGTGCAACGAACGATGACGACCAGGGACGTGACGATCGCGGTGGTGGGCTCTGGAGGCGACGGCGTGATGACTCTGGGGGACCTCCTCGCCCAGGCCGCGGCGAAAGAGGGCCTCCACGTGATGAAAACGGAGGCCTACGGCCCGCAGATCCGGGGCGGTGAATCGTCCTGTGCGGTGCGGGTCGCCGCGGACGAGATTTCCGCGCCGGGGGACGCCGTCGACGTCCTCGTGGTGTTCCGCTGGGCGGACTTCGCCCGCTTCCGCGGCGAGATCTCCGTCGCTCCGGATGCCCTCGTTCTGTACGAAGCCACGGAGGAGCGGCCCACCGGCGAGCTTCTCGGCCTCGCCGGCGACGAGCGCCTGAGCCGGGTCCCGGTGCCGTTTGCCGAGCTCTCCCGCGCCGCTTCCGGAACGCCGGGCTCGAAGAACGTCGTGACCCTGGGCATGCTCGGCGAAATCCTCGGGCTCCCGTCGGAAACCCTGAAGCGCGCCCTGGCGCGCCGGTTCGGCCGCAAGAAGGAATCCGTCCTGGCGGCCAACGCGCGGGCGTTCGACGCCGGCCGCGAGTTCGCGACCTCCGCCGGCGAAGCCCTGGCCGGCCGGCGCCTCGAGTACGCGCCCTCGACGCCGCGGCTCCTGATGTCCGGAAACGAGGCCGCCGCGATCGGCGCCCTCCACGCGGGCTGCCGGTTCTTCGCCGGTTACCCGATCACGCCCTCCTCCGAGATCCTGCACTTCCTCGCCGAGTGGATGCCGCGCGCCGGAGGTTCCCTCCTCCAGACCGAAGACGAGCTCGCGGCGATCGGAGCCGTGATCGGCGCGTCCTTCGCCGGCGTGAAGTCGATGACCGCCACCTCCGGCCCCGGCCTCTCGCTCATGACCGAGATGCTCGGTCTCGCCTCGATGGCCGAGGTGCCGGTCGTCATCATCGACGTGCAGCGGGGCGGCCCCTCGACCGGGAATCCGACCAAGAGCGAACAATCCGACCTCCTCCAGGCCCTCTTCGGAAGCCACGGCGACGCGCCCCGCGCCGTGCTCGCCTGCGCCGACGTTGAGGACTGCTTCCACGCGACGGTCGAGGCCTTCAACATCTCCGAAGAGTTTCAGATCCCGGTTCTCGTCCTCTCCGACCAGGCGGTCGCGCAGCGCAAGGAGACGATCTCGGCCGAGGCCCTCGTCCACGAGGTCCGCGACCGGTTGAAGCCGGGCGCGGAAGAGCTCGAAGACTACGAGCGGTATCGCGACACGCCGACCGGCGTCTCGCCGATGAGCGTTCCCGGCATGAAGAAGGGGATGTACCAGACCAACGGCCTCGAGCACGACGCGGAAGGCCGGCCGAACTCCCTCTTCCTCACGCACGAGACGATGAACGCCAAGCGCTACCGGAAGATGTGGCCGATCCGGGACCGCTACCACTCCTTCCGCCGGTTCGGCCCCGAGAAGGCGGACGTCGGCGTCCTCTGCTGGGGCTCTTCGCAGGGACCGGTCCGGGAGGCCGTCGCCGCTGGCGAACGCGCGCGGAGAGAAGGTCGCGGCGTTCGTCCCGCAGATGCTCTATCCCTTCCCCAAGCGGGACTTCGAGGAGTTCCTTGTCGGAGTGTCGGGGAGCTCCTGATCGTCGAGCTCTCCTACACGGCGCAGTTCTACAAGTACCTGCGGACGTTCCTGGATCTGCCCCCCGGGCGCACGCACGTGTTCAAGCGCTCCGGCGGAAAGGACCTGACGGCGGCGGAGGTCGACGGAAGGCAATCGAAAAGGCGCGACCCTGCCGGCGCGGCGAAGCGGTGGCCGTATGAGCACGATCGCCGAGCTCCCGACCTTCCAACCGGCCGACTACAAGTCGGACCTGAAGCCCGTCTGGTGCGCCGGCTGCGGGGACTTCGGCGCGCTCGCGTCGCTCCATCGCGCCATGGCGAAGCTCCAGCTCGAGCCGTGGAACACCGTGGTCATCTCCGGAATCGGCTGCTCCTCGCGCCTGCCGGGCTACGTGGCGACCTTCGGGTTCAACGGCGTCCACGGTCGGGCGTTGACGCTCGCGAGCGGCGTCAAGCTCGCGCGGCCGGAGCTGAACGTGATCGCCGTCGGCGGAGACGGCGACGGCATCGCGATCGGCGGCAATCACTTCCTGCACGCGGCGCGGCGCAACCTCGACATCGCCTACTTCATGATGGACAACGAGATCTACGGGCTGACGAAGGGCCAGGCGGCGCCGACGACGCCGGCCGGCGACAAGACCAAGTCGACGTACTGGGGCAACCCGGAGCCCTCCGTGGATCCGTGCGAGCTCGCGATCTCCTTCGGCGCGACCTGGGTCGGCCGCGGGTTCTCCGGCGACCCCAAGACGCTCGTGGACCTGATGACCCGGGCGATGGAGCACCGCGGCTTCGCGTTCCTGAACGTGATGTCTCCGTGCGTGACCTGGCGCGGCGACGACCAGTTCAAGATGCTCAAGGCGAAGCTCGCCTTCCTTCCGCCCGACCACGACGCGACCGACCGGACCGCCGCCCTTCGCTACACGCGCGAGGCGGACGTCCTCACGACCGGCGTTCTCTACGACGTGCGTCAGCCGTCGCTCGTCGAGCGGATGGACGAGGTCCGGAAGAAGGCGCGCGAAGCCGGCGAGGTCTCCAGCACGGCCGAGATTCTGGCCGCGTTTGCTCCGCCTCTCTGATCCGGGCCGCCCGGCCGAGGCTCTGATAAGCTCGCCCGCCGCGGCTCGGAAGGGCGCGTTGCTGCGGGAGGTTTCCATGATCGGACGGCGACACCTGCGGACGATGCTGATAGCTGGGGGGCGTTGCCCTCGCCGCATCGCTCGCCGCGCAGGAGCCCGCCGCGGCCCCGATCGAGCGAGCCCCGGTCCGAGGCCCCGGCCGCCACGATGCGGTGGACCGACCCCGACGGCAAGCCGCTGCCGTTCGCATCCGACGAGGAGCTGCTCGAGTTCCTGCGCACCGCCGAGGTCAAGTCGAAGGAGCGGCTCTCCGGCGGCGTCACGTTTCCCACCAAGCTCCTGGTCGAGAAGGACGGCGTCCGCGCCCACGCGATCTTCCGCGACATCGACGAGCAGAGGTCGACGCCGACCTTCGGCGCCGGCCGGGACGACCTGTACTTCCGCGACAACTACATCTTCGAGCCCGCCGCCTACGAGCTGAGCCTTCTCCTCGGCCTCGACAACGTCCCGCCCGCGACCCTGCGCAAGGTCGACAACAAGAGCGGCAGCGTGCAGATCTGGGTCGAGAACGCCAGGACGCAGAAGTCGATGGGCAAGAGGCAGGAAATCCATCCGCCCGACCCGGTGCGGTGGAACAAGCAGTTACAGATGATCAACGTGTTCGACGCGCTCGTCTACAACACCGACCGCAACAGCGGCAACCTCCTCATCACGGCCGACTGGAAGCTCTGGATGATCGACCACACCCGCGCCTTCCGTCGGATCACTTCCCTCCAGAAGACCGCCACCTTCACTCAATGCGAGCGCGGCATGTACGAGAGCCTCAAGGCGCTCGACGAGAAGATCGTGCGCGAGCGCCTGAAGCCCGTACCTCTCGAGCTACGAGCTGGACGCGCTCCTGAAGCGGCGCCAGCTGATCGTCGAGCGGCTGGACAAGCTGATCGCCGAGAAGCGGCGAGGCGCAGGTCCTGTACAGCTACTCCGAGTGAGCCGCCCGGCCGGGTGCCTCGCCGCGGAGGCGCCGTCAGTCGATCGGCGCCGCGAGCTGCTTCTTCGCGACGCGCGCGGTCTCGCGCAGCAGCTCGTCCTCCGCATCGAGCGCAGGCCTCGACGTGGCCGGGAGCTCGCGCAGGCCGAGGGCGCCGACGGAAGAGATCCCGCAGGCCTTCAGCCACGGGTCTTCGCTCTCGACCAGCGCGGCCACCAGCTCGCGGGCGGTCGGCGCCTCCACGCCGGTGTGCTTGAGGATCGGAACGACGCGCTCGTCGAGCGGCGTGGTCGGGTCGAGCAGCGCCACCAGGTGCTTGCGCAGGTCGCGATCCAGCACGAGCTCGAGGAACTCCAGGGCGTGGTCGCGGCCGGTCGGGTCGCTCGAGCGCAGCCCGTAGTGGGCGCTTCGAAAGTCGGTCGCCGGGTAGAGAAGGCTCAGGATCCGGAAGATGCGCTCGATCTCCTGCTCGTGACTCGCCTCCAGCCGCCGCATCACCTCGGTCGGCGGCCGCTCCGGCCTGCGCCTCCGCCACCTGGCCGGCGACCGAGAGGATCTGGTTCGTGCGACAGTGGAGCATCATCTCGAAGCCGAGCGCGGCCTTGAGGCGAACGGGGTCGATCGTGGTCTTCGGCCGGGCGCTTCGCAGATCGTTGAGCGCGCAGATCGTGCGAAAGCGCAGCTCGGGGTCGCTCGCGAGGAGGTTCTCCGCGAGGGCGTTCGCCGCTCCCTGGCTTCCGACGCGCGCGAGGACGCCGGGAACCTCGAGGCGCGCCGACGGCGGGGCGTTCCCGTCCGTGAGCTGATCGCGCAGGGCGCCGAGCACGCGGTCGCCCATGGCGCCGAGCACCTCCGCCGCCTCGCCCCGCACCCGGGCGTCGCCCAGGAGGCCGATCAGCTTCGGCGCCACGCGCCGTCCGCCCAGCTTCCCGGCGGCGCGCACCGCCGCCCGCACCACCTCGGGATCCTCGTCGGCGAGCAGGCGGTCGAGCTGGCCGTCGAACCCCTCGCCCAGAATGCCGATCAGCGACGCCGCTTCGAGCCGCGCGCGGCGTGCCCGCCTCGCCGCGCTGGCCGATCATCCCGTCCATCAGGAGGCGCGCCTCCGGGAGGTTCTCCGCGCCGCCGGAGCGGACGAGGAACGTGACGATCCCGGAGACGACCGATACGTCCTGGAACCCGTCGAGCTCCTTGATCCGCGTCAGCGGGTCGGCGGGCGCATGGTGCGCGAGGAAGAGGAGCGCCGCCGAGCGCACCTCGACGTCGGGATCGCGCAGCATCTGTTCGACGCGCGGAAGGGCCCAGAGGTCGCCGGCGGCGTCGAGGAGCTCGAGCGCGCGCCGCCGCACCGCGGGGTCCGCGTGGCCGAGCAGGTCGCGGACGCTCGGGATGCGTCTGCTTGCTCCTGCGAGGCGCCGAAGACGTCCAGGGCGTAGAGGACCTCCTTGGCGTCGGCGGAGCCGAGCTGGCTGGCCAGCAGGTCCGTGGTCGAGCGGTCGAGGACCGGGGCGAACTGCCGCTCGGCGTCGAGACGCCGCTGGCGGATGCTCTGCAGCAGCGTGTCCAGGTAGCGGCGCCGCGCCAGGACCGCCGTCGCGATCCAGGCGACGATGAAGACGAGGTTGACGAGCGACACCCGCTGCGGCGACCAGTGGAGGCGGTCCGTGAAGAGCGCCAGCGTGAGCCCGGCCAGGCCGTCGCCGAATCGCCAGATGACGGTGTCGATGGACGACTTTGCCTGGAGCTTGAGGTCCGCGGGAATCGGCAGATAGAGCAGCTCGACCGACGACTTGTCGATCGAGTAGCGCAGCACCTGGTCGGACCCCTTGAGCACGACCGCCGCCGCGAGCGTGCCGAGCGCCAGAACCCCGAGCTCGCCGCCGAAGAGGGCCAGCGGCACGATCAGGAGGGCCGGCCCGAGGCCGAATCGGCGCAGGAACCGCGAGGTCAACAGGAGCTGGAGTGCCAGGCAGGCCAGACCGGCCCAGAAGTTGAACTGCCCGAAGAATGCGGTCAGCGCGTTCGTGTCCGGGTGAGCGCTCTTGGCGATCGCCTTGAACTGCCAGCCGGCGAAGCAGGTCGCGATCGACGACAGCGTGATCAGCGAGGCGATCGACATGAGATACGGAGAGGAGAAGACCACCGCGAGGCTCTCGCGCATGCTCTTCGCGTCCGCGTCGGCGCGGGGCGCCGCGCGGCGCGGACTTGCCTCGCTCGCGCCAGAGGGCGACCACCAGCGCGGCGCAGCCCAGGAGAATGACCGCCATCACCAGGAGCAGGCTCCGGTGCCCAGTCCCGGGATCCGGGCGAGCGCGCTGGCGAGGAGGCCGGAGAAGATCCAGCCGGTGATGCCGCCCGCCCCGACGAGCCCGAAGACGCGCTTGGCCTCCCGGGTCGTGAGCAGGTAGTTGGCGAGCGTCCACACCTGCGTGGGCGCCAGCACGCCGAGAATCCCGACGTAGACGTAGAAGACCGGGTACTGCCAGAGCAGGTCCGGCCGGAACGTCGCCAGATACCAGAAGCCGCACTGAATGGCCGCGAAGGTCACGAGACAGCCGACCATCAGGTCGCGCACCTTCGTGCGCCGGCCGATCATCATGTAGACGGCGACGACCACTCCCACCGAGAGGGCGATCGCCATGTCGGCGTACGGGAGCTTCGAGGCCTTGAACACGCTCAGAAACAGCGCGTCTCGCGTGGTCTTGCCGAGCTGGTAGCAGGTGATGATCAGGAAGAGGTAGGTGAAGAGCATGCGCGCCGCGCCGCCCGTCGCCCCGCTGGAGGTTCAGGAGCCGCGCGACGCGTTCGACCGCGGTCCGACGCCTGCCGCGCTCACCGGCTCCGAACCGTCGATCGCGGCGACGGGCCGGCGGGGTCCGAGCGGGATCGCCATCCCGGCCGCCCGCGGCCGCTGCCAGATCACCTGGCGCTGCCCGCCGGCATAGATCGCGCTCACGGTGCCGTCGGCGATCTCGAGCGCCGAGGCCCGGCCGCCGGGAACGTACGAGGCGAGCATTCCGGTGTCGATCAGGAAAGACGGCGCCGCCGAAGCGGACGCGGATGCGCCCGTCCTCATGAGTCGTGTGCCCGACGACGAAACGCTCGACGCCGGCCGCCGCCAGGAGCCGCGGCATCTCGGCCTCGCCCTCGGCGTCGCTCCACTGGCTGAAGCCGCGAAACCAGAGGGGGCCGTCGGAAGAATTGACCGTCCAGCGCCCCCAGTCGAGAAAGCGCTCGTAGACCTTGCGCCGTTGCGCGTCTTCCGCGGAGGGCGAGTACGTCTTTCCGGCCCGCTCGGCGGCCGAGCGCGACGCGGCTTCGGCCGCGGTGAGCGCCTCCAGCTCTTCGCGGACCGCGCGGAAGGTCTCCTGCAGGTCGAAGAACGGCAGGATCAGCCCCTCGGCCACGAAGAGGTCCCGGTCGGCGTCCAGGGCCGCGAGATCCTCGTGCACGCGCTGGTCGATCTGCTCGAGCGAGATCTCCCGCGAAGGCCGGCGAGAGACCTCCGTGCATGAAGGCGGTCTCCTGCGACACGAAGATCGCGGGCCGTGCCCGCAGCCAGCGGCCGTAGGTGCCGCGGGGCCCGAACGCCTCCCGCTGCTCGAGGAATCCCGGCGGGTGCGCCTGCATCCAGGCCTTGCGGGCTTCGGAATCGGTGGGCTGCCCGGGTTGCCCGAGCCTGCGGGCGCGGCGCTTGCGCAGATCCTGGACCTGGCGCCAGGCGTCCTCGCGGCGCTTCTCCGATCCGGCATCCGCGAACTCGGCGTAGTTCGCGGGCGTCACGTAACGCAGGTCGCCGTTCAGGTTCATGACCTCGTGGTTGCCGAGCAGCGAAACGACGCGCCCGCCCTGCTTCTCGGCGGCGGCTCTGCAGCGCCATGACGAAATCGAGCGTGCCGCGCATGCTCGGGCCGCGGTCGATGAGGTCGCCCACCTGGACCAGCACGGTCTCGCCGCCCGCCCAGGCGCCCGAGGCGTCGAGAACGCCGGCGTCCACGAGGATGCCCTTGAACGCGGCGACGTCGGCGTGGACGTCGCCGACCGCCACGATGCGCGGCGTCGCGGCCGCGGCCGCGGCGAGGCCGAGCGCGAGGCAGACGGCGAGGGGAATCCCGAGCCTCCGCCGGCTGCGGGAGGAAGGGGACCCGGACTGAGCGCATTGCGGGAATTCTATCGAGTCTCGCGACTTCGCGGGTTCCCCGAAGGTCGTCTACACCTTCTTGACGTAGATCTCGCCGGCGATCGCGGGGTCCACGGCGAGGACGGTCTCGCCGAGCGCGAGCACGAACGCGGGCACCTTCTGGCGGACGCGCACGTGCGCCCCCGGAACGATCCCGAGATGCGTCAGCTGCGCGAGGCGCTCGCGCTCGCGCGGGACGACGTAGACGATCCTTCCCTCGCCGCCGGCCGGGAGGCGGTCGAGCGGCTGCACGAGGGGCTCGATCGTCTGCGAGAGCTCGCGGCAGCAGGGGCCCGGCGGAATGGGCTTGCCGTGCGGGCAGGAGCGCGGGTGCCCGAGAAAGGCGCAGATCGCGTCGGCCAGGCCCGCGCCCAGGACGTGCTCCATGACGCAGGCGGTCCGGTCGACGGCCGAGTCGTCGCGGACCTCGAGCACCGTCGTGAACAGCACCTCCGCCAGCCGATGGCGGCGCACCTGGCGGCGGGCGAGTTCGCGGCCCTCGGGGGTCAGCGTGAACCGGCCGGCCTCCACGCGCACGAGGCCCCGCCGGGACGAGCTCGGCCAGCGCGGCGTCGAGCACGATCACTTCGCTCGAGCCGCGCAGGTCCTCGATGCGGTCGAGGCCCCGCTCGCCGAGCGTCCAGAGCTCTTCGGCGACCTCCTCGATCTCCTGGTCCGCCAGGTCGGGATGCAGGATCATGGGTGCCTCCGTGCGCGCCGGAACATCCGGCGCAGGAAATCGACGATCCGCGAGGACCTCGGAAACTGGAAACCGCAGTTCGGGCAGCGCACGAGCTCGCAGCCCGTCTGCATCGGGCAGGTGCCGCACACGAGCTCGCCGTGGGTGAACCGGTTCCCGCAGAGCCCGCAGACGAACACGCTCGCCTCCCCCGGCGGCGCCGGGTGCGCGGGCAGCGGCGTGAAGGGGGTCTCCTCGGGCTTCATCGCAGCGGCAGCGCGCACGGCGCGCAGAAGCAGGTTCAGCGCCGCGCCCACGGCGACCGCGAAGGGAAAGATGAACGCGGCGATCGCCCCGGCCGTCTTCCAGCCGCGCTCCTTGACGATCATGAAGAAGTTGGCGATGCACGGGATGAAGAGCGTGATCGTGACCATGGCGACGAGCGACTGGATCGGGTCGATCCGGCCGTGGCGGGCCATGTCGAAGAGACCGGCCGCCCCGAAGTCGCGCCGCAGGAACCCGACGACGAAGGCCGGCGCCGTCTCGGGCGGCAGGCCGAGCACGCCCGTGACGACGGGCCGCGCGGCCCGCTCGATCCAGCCGATCAGGCGCAGCCGGTCCGCCACGAAGAGGATCGCCGTGCCGAGGACGAAGAGCGGAACCGCTTCCCGCAGGTACCACTCGATGCGGGCGAGCGTCTTGACGAGGAGATTGCCCGGCCGGGGCACGCGCAGGGGCGGCAGCTCCAGGACGAAGTCGCCGCTTCGTCCCGGCAGCACGCGCGCCGCGAGCTTGCCCACGAGGAACAGCACCGCGAGGACGACGAAGGCCCAGATCGCCAGGGCGAGCGCCGAGAGCCCCCCGAGCATCGCGAGGATGACGGTCAGCTGCGCCGAGCACGGGCACGCCGAGCGCGAGCAGCAGGATCACGATGAGCCGTTCCTTGGGAGTCTCGAGGATGCGCGTCGTCAGCGTCGCCATCGTGTCGCAGCCGAGCCCGAGCACCATCGGGAGCACCGCCTTCCCGTTCAAGCCCATCGACTTGAAGATGCGATTGACCATCACGGCCAGCCGCGGCAGGTAGCCCGAGTCCTCGAGGATGCCGAAGGCGATGAAGAACGTGCCGACGATCGGCAGCACGAGGGCGAGCGAGTAGGCGAGCGCCATCGTCACGAGGCCGTAGGGCCCGACGAAGAAGTCCCGCGCGATGCGGCCAGGGAATGATCGCCGCGGCCAGCCGGGTCGCCGCCGGGCTCACGATCTGCCCGAAGAGGCCGTTCTCGAGCAGGTCGACGAGTGTCCTCGCCCCGAAGACCCCGACGAAGAGGTAGGAGAGGTAGAGCACCACCGAGCAGCACCGGCACGCCCCAGACGGGATGGGTCGTGGCCCGATCGAGCCAGCGCTGGAGCGGGCGGGCCGGCGACGGCGTCGGCTCGCGTCGCTTCGCGACCTCCCGGACGAGCTCCGCGGCCGCGCGCTGACGGGCGTCCTGGATGACGTAGCCGATGTCGTCGCGGTAGAACCGGCGCAGCCGCTGCCGCACCTCCTCGAGCCGGGCGAGCGCGTCGTCGGTCATGTGCGCGCGCAGCCACGGCGTCAGCGTCTGGTCCCCCGCGAGCGCCGCGAGCGCCAGCGCCGCGGGCGAGAACGGCGCCGCCGGCATCAGGGCTCGATCGCGTCGACGGCCCGTTCGATCGGATCGGGATAGGCGACGCGGAACGCCGCCGGCCGCGCTCCCGCGATCGCCGCCGAGAGCCGTCCGATCCCCTCGTGCCGCACGGCGACCGTCTCGACGACGTCCGACGCCGAGCCGCGTCGCGAGCCGCCCGGCGTCGATGGAGAAGCCGCGCGCGCGCGCCTCGTCCATCATGTTGAGGCAGACGACGAGCGGAAGCCCGGTCTCGGCGACCTCGAGGACGAGGGCGAGGGCGCGTTCCAGGTTCTTCGCGTCGCCGACGAGGACGACCGCCGCCGGCCGGCGTCGACAGCAGGATGTCGCGGGTGACCCGCTCGTCCTCCGAGAACGGAAGCAGCGAGGCGGCGCCCGGCGTGTCGCGGATGCTGTGGCGCCGGCTCCCGACGACGACCGCCGTGCCCTCGGACACCTCGACCGTCGTGCCTGGGTAGTTGGAGACCGTCACGTACTTGCCGGTCAGCGCGCCGAACAGGACGCTCTTGCCGACGTTCGGGTTGCCGACGAGGACGACGGGGCCGCCTCGCGCGGGCCGCCCGAGCTCATTCGAGCACGATGATAGCGAAGTCAGCCGCCGGGGTGCCGGTCTAGGACCGCCCGGTACGGAGCTCCGGCGGCTCGATCACGAGACCCGGCAGCCGCTCCCGCAGGGCGTTGGCGACATGGCACATCCAGCATACCCGCTGGTGCGTGGCGAGCACGCGCGGCGAGGTTCTCGGCCGACACCTCGTTCCACTCGACCGTCTCGCGGCCCGGCGTGAGAAGCGCCGGCTTGTGCTCCACCCAGTGGACCTCGCCGATCTCCCGGCCGCAGAGCGCGCAGGTCGAGCCCCGGTACCAGTCGACGAGCGTCGTTCGGACCACGCACTCCGCCGGCGCCGCCGAAATCTCCGCCAGGCACTGCTGACCGCACTCCCGGCGCTCGGGCCAGCGGGAGCACGTCTGGACGCGCAGCTCGGGATCGTTGGCCGCGACGGTCCTGGCCGCGTGCGCGATGATCCACCCTCACGGCCGCGGGGCCCTTCGTTTCGGGGCAGGTCACGACCCGCGTCCCGTGGTGCCTCAACCACGTCCGCGCCGCGAGCAGCGACGAGGGGGACGAGGGAGAGGACGAAGAAGACGCCCACGAGGAGGAAGATCATGCTCATGGCCCCACCTCGATTCGAGGTTACACGGCCCCCCCTGCCCTCTCATGGTGCAAACGCATCAGGCACGGTGTCGCCCGGGCCAAAAAGAATCCCGCCGCCCGGTGGGACGGCGGGACTGCAAGAAGCCGAAAGTCCTGACCGGCCTACTGGCAGGTCAGCGTCGTGAGGAAGACGTCGGCGCCACCGGTCGAACCGGCGTTGTAGTTCAACCTCAGGCCGAACAGGTCGCCGGCGTTCATCGCGACCGAGTCGGTGTCCGTGCAGAAGGTCGCGACCGAGGTCACCCCGCACGAAAGCGCCGTGTCCGCCATTCCCGCGATCGTGGTGCCCTTGCGCAGCGTGAACGTGGTCGTCACGCCCGCCTCCATGCCCGTGCTGACCTTGATGGCGAGCTGGGTCATCGTGCACGCGGTGGATATGAAGCCGACGACTTCGAAGTTCTCCGAGTTCGACTCTTCGATGTGGATCGGGCTGAAGTAGACGGTCCCCCCGCCGTTGCTGAGGTCGTAGTCGTGCTTCGAGAAGAACAGCATTCCGGAACCGGCCGGACCCGCGGGGCCCTGCGGACCCTGAGGTCCTTGCGGACCCTGAGGTCCCTGCGCACCGGTCGCGCCCGTGGCGCCGGCCGGGCCCTGCGGCCCCTGCGGCGCCGTCGGTGCCATCGGTGCCGTCGGTGCCGTCAGTGCCGTCGGTGCCCTTCTGCGCGATGAGCGCCCACTCGGCCGGGCTCGAGTCCGGCGAGTTGCCCGTGTTCGAGTCGACGAGCGACACCCAGCTCGAGCCGTTGAACGAAACCGACTGCAGCGTGTCGTACGACGTGCCGTTGTCCCACGCCCCCTGGAAGCTCATCGACGCGCCCTGCGGACCGATCGGACCCTGCGCGCCATCCGCGCCCGTCGGACCCTGCGGACCAATCGGGCCGATCGGGCCGATGGGTCCCTGCGCACCGTCATTGCCCTGCGAACCCTGCGGACCCTGCGCACCAGTCGCGCCCGTTGCACCCGTCGCGCCCGTGGCGCCCGAGGCGCCCTGAGGTCCTTGCGGACCGTCGGCACCCGTCGGACCCTGCGCGCCCTGCGGGCCCTGCGCCCCGTCGGCACCCGTGCGCGCCGGTGTCACCCTTCTGCGCAATCAACGCCCACTCCGCCGGGCTCGAGTCCGGCGAGTTGCCCGTGTTCCCGTCGACCAGCGACACCCAGCTCGAGCCGTTGAACGTCACCGTCTGAAGAGTGTCGTACGACGTGCCGTTGTCCCACGCGCCCTGGAAGGTCATCGACGCACCCTGCGGACCGACAGGACCCTGCGCACCGTCGGCGCCCGTCGGACCCTGCGGGCCCTGCGCACCGGTTGCACCCGTCGCACCGGTCGCGCCCGTAGCGCCTTGCGGACCCTGCGGGCCGATCGCGCCGATGGGACCCTGTGCGCCGTCGTTGCCCTGCGGACCCTGGAGACCTTGCGGGCCCTGCGGTCCCTGTGCGCCGTCGGCACCCGTCGGACCTTGCGGACCCTGCGCGCCGTCGGCACCCGTAGCGCCCGTGTCACCCTTCTGCGCGACCAACGCCCACTCGGCCGGGCTCGTGTCCGGCGAGTTGCCCGTGTTTCCAGTCGACAAGCGACGCCCAGCTCGAGCCGTTGAACGTCACCGTCTGGAGCGTGTCGTACGACGTGCCGTTGTCCCACGCGCCCTGGAAGGTCATCGACGCACCCTGCGGACCGACAGGACCCTGCGCGCCGTCGGCACCCGTCGGACCCTGCGGACCGATCGGGCCGATGGGGCCGATGGGTCCCTGCGCACCGGTCGCGCCCGTTGCACCCGTCGCGCCCGTGGCGCCCTGAGGTCCCTGCGGACCGTCGACGCCCTGCGGACCAATCGGGCCCTGCGCGCCCGTCGCGCCGGTGGCGCCCTGCGCACCCTCGGCACCCGTCGCGCCCTGCGGGCCCTGCGCGCCGTCGGCGCCCGTCGCGCCGGTGTCACCCTTCTGCGCGACCAACGCCCACTCGGCCGGGCTCGTGTCCGGCGAGTTGCCCGTGTTTCCAGTCGACGAGCGACACCCAGCTCGAGCCGTTGAACGTCACCGTCTGCAGCGTGTCGTACGCACGTGCCGTTGTCCCATGCTCCCTGGAAGCTCATCGATGCGCCCTGCGGACCGACGGACCCTGCGCGCCGTCGGCGCCCGTCGGACCCTGCGGACCGATCGGGCCGATGGGACCGGTGGGCCCTGCGCACCCGTGGCACCCGTCGGACCCTGCGGCACCCGTCGCACCCTGTGGGCCGGTCGCGCCCTGCGGGCCCGCAGGACCCTGCGGTCCCGGAGGTCCGGGCTCCGACGAGGCGGCCACCGTCAGCGAGTTGCCCGACGGCGTGATCGTGACGTTGTCGCCGGCGACGAGGTCCACGTCGCCGGAGAGGCCGTTGACCGAAGTCACCAGCGCCCCGCCGTAGTAGCCGTTGATGTCGATGATCAGGTCGGCCTGCGCGCCGGCGACGAAGGTCGACAGCTCGCCCGTGGCCCCGAGGGCGATGGCCGCGTTGTTCGCGACGATCTGCCCCGTGACGTAGTTCAACGTCGAGGTGCCGCCCCAGGTTTCGCCCTGCGGATAGGTCGCGAGATAGCCGAGGCCCAGGGTCCGAACGACGGTGAAGTTGAAGGACACGGCCGTCGCGTCGAGCGGAACGCCGCAATGCCCGGCGACCGGAAAGTCGCGCACGACGAGCGGCGACATGGACGGCGGGCCGAAGGGCGGCGGAAACCCGTTCTGCACGCGCGTGTCCGCCAGACGGCACGGGCTCAGTGCAACGAACGGTACCGGAGCATCGTTCACGTTGGCAACGTTCCCGGCCTTCATCCCGAAGTTGCCGCCGCGGGACGCGCCGTCCGGCTGCCAGTAGGCCGGCGCCGTCCAGTTGGGAATGACGTCGTCGCTCGGCTGCGCGAGCAGGACGCCGGGTACGGCGACGCCGAGAACCAGAACCCACGTTGCCAGGACACACCGATAACGGCCCTTCATTGACGCTCCTTATGTAAGAAGTGAGATTTCCGTGTTCGCGACAGCCTTGCGGCCGAACGCGAGAACCGGAGTGCCCGGTCTGCCTCCTCCAACGGCCGGGCCGCGGAGCCTGACTGCAACGTACGGGCCAGCGCTGAGAGACTGCGACTTCGCGAGGGAAAGGCAGGTTGAGGGAGTCCTGGCGCCACGAAAAATGTACTCGGGCGGAAGGTTGACCCGGGGTTTTTTGGAAGGGCGGCGTCCGAGGCGCCGGCGGAGTCGCTGCTCCTCCGCCGGACCGGCTCGACCTAGCGAATCGCGAGCAGAACGGGCACGGATCGGATGCCGGGTTCGTTGGTCACGTCGAGAGGTCGCCTTCTAGCGCAGCCCTCCGGGCCACCAGTTCCACCGACCCGCCAGGCGCAGGAGCGCCGGCCCGATGACCATGCGCACCGCGACGGCGTCGACGAGAACGGCGACCGAGAGGGCGAAGCCGAGCATCTTGATCGGCAGGAACTCTCCGAGAGTGAATCCCGCGAACACGACGATCATGATGGCGGCGGCGTTGGTGATGACGGTGGCGCTGCGCGCGAGACCCTCGGCGATGGCGGGCGACTCCTCGAAGCCCGCGCGCCGCGCCTCCGCGATGCGCGCCACGAGGATGACCTCGTAGTCCATCGACAGGCCGAAGACGATGCAGAAGACGATGACCGGAATGATCGGGAATACGCTGCCGGTCGGCGCCGAGAGCCCGAAGAGGCTCGCGCCGTAGCCCTCCTGGAAAACGAGGACGAGCGCTCCGAACGCCGCGCCGACGGAAAGCAGATTCAAGAGCACCGCCTTCACCGCGATCATCAGCGAGCGGAACCCGGCGAAGAGCGCGATGAAGGTGCAGCCGATGACGAGGGCCACGACCATGCGAAAGTGCTCCGCGACCGTGTCCTCGTAGTCGGCATCGAACGCCGGCTGCCCGCCGACGCGCATCAGCGCGCCGGCGAGCCCGGAGAGCTGCTCCCCGTTCCAGGTGCGCAGCTCCCGCGCGAAGGCCACCTGGTCGGCGGGCGTCAGGTTGATCGACGGAATGACCTCGAAGAGCGCGGCGGACCCGTCCTCGGCGGCCAGGGAGCGCCGGATGCCCGGCGGCAGCATTCCGAGGTAGGAGCGATCGCGCCCCTTGATGGCTCCCGGCAGGCACTCGACCCGCTCGGCGCGGCCGTCCGCGGAGAGTTTCTCGAAGGCCTTCGTCGCGGCGGCCCAGCCCGCGTCGCTCTCGAGCGTCACGCCCGGCGGAAAGTCGAGGATCACGCGGATCGAGTGGACGATGTTGGCCCGGCCCATCGCGCCGAGGCGATGGTAGGCCTCGACGGCCTCGGTCCCCCGGGGAAGCCAGTCGCCCCGGGGCATCGTCGTGTCGAGCCGGCGGCCCTGAAGCGCGAGAACGAGCAGCGGCGCGCTCGTGACGACGAGCGCGAGCAGCGGCCGCGACGTCACGCGCCGGCCCCACCGGCGCCAGCCGTCCGAGCCCTCGGCCGCCCGCCAGGGCCTCTCCGGGCGGATGCGCAGCCAGTCGATGCGCCGCCCGAGCAGCGACAGGACCGCGGGCAGCAGCGTCACCGACAGGCCCCAGGCGAAGAGCGTGACGAGCAGCCCCGCCACGCCGATCGAGCGCTGCTCGGACAGCGGAATCATCAGGAGCGCCGCGAAGCTGATCGAGACCGGAAACGCGGAGAGAAAGATCGTCCAGCCCGCCTTTCGCGCGGCCTCCTCGGCCGCCCCGGCCGTGTCGAGCCCGGAGGAAAGCGCTTCCCGGAACCGGCTGACCATCAGGAGCGCGTAGTCGATGCCGAGACCCAGGCCGATCATCGACGCCAGGGTCTGGATGAGGATCGAGATCGTGAAGAAGTGAGCCAGCCAGGCCGCGACGCCGAGGGACAGCGCGATCGAGAGGATGCCGATCGACAACGGCAGAAGCGAGGCGACGACCGTCCCGAAGGCGAAGAGGAGGAGCAGAAGGGTCAGCGGCAGGACACGCGCCTCGGCGCGGCGCGCGTCGGCCGCGCTCGCCCGCCGCAGGTCGACGTTGAGCGGGGCCTCGCCCGTCCAGCCGAGCCATGCCTCCGGGTAGGTTCGCCGCAGCTCCCCGAGCAGCTCCGTCGTCCGCTCCCGCAGCCGCGGGAGCAGGGACTCGACCGGCGCCGTGCCGGCGTCGAGGCCGACGACCACCAGGAAGCCGCCGTTCTTGCCGACGAAGATGGGGTTGTTCGTGTCGAGCGGCGAGAGCGTGCCCGCAACGCCCGGAAGGTTGCGGATCGCGCCGACGATCTTCTCCATGACCCGCCGGCCCCCCGGGGCCTGCGGCCCGGGAAAGCCCTCGGCGACGAGAAGGACCCGGTCCGTGAAAGGCGACCGGAAGCGGTCCTCCAGCTCGTCGCGAACCGCCTGCGCCTGGCGCGACGGCATCCGCGCGGCCACCTCGAGACGGTCCTCGATGCGGTGCGCCACGGGAACGAGGACCGCGGCGATCACCGACCCACGCGGCGACGATCGGCCACCGGTAGCGCACGATGCCGGCGGGAAGGCGATGCAGCCCCGCCCGCCAGCCGGACGTCGGTGCGGGCCCGGTCGTCACGCGGAGACGAAGAGCGCGCCGCGGTGCCGCGGCGCCCGGTTCCGATGGTGCGGCGGGGACATTGCGCGGATCATGACACGACTGACCTCGCCCCGAACCCTCCCCTTGCGGCCCGGGTTCGACCTCGCCGGACGCATGCCACCCGGAAGCGGGCGGCGCTCGTTCGAGCAACTCGTGGCCGCTCTCCGCCCACCTGCGCTCGTCGTCCTAGGGCGCGGCGTCGTCGGCCGAGAGCGTCAGCGTCGGGTTCTTGACCGGATCGTTGTAGGCGTCGAGGGCGGCGAAGACGATGCCGTTGTGAAAGAACGTGCGTTCGCCTTCCGGGAGCTCCAGCGCGAGCAGCCCCGGAACGACCGCGCGGAAGCGCCCAGCCAGGGAGTTCTCGCGCAGCAGCAGGTCGGCCAGCCGCGCCACGCGTTCCAGGCTCTCGACCGAGGCGGGCGCCTCGGGCTCCCCGATCCGGAAGACCCCCCGGTCGGGGCCGGCGAGCTCGACCCCCTTGCACCGAAGCGGCGGCGGCGCGATGGCCGGCGCCCTACCGGCCGAGGCCTTCCGGCACCGACGGGACCATGCCCCGCATGGCCGCGATGTACCAGCGGCTCCCCTTCTTGGAGGCCACGATGGTCGAGAGACCGCTCCGCGCCGAGAGCGTCCTGCCGGAGGCATCCTTCATTCCCGTCACCTCGAAAGCACCGTCGACGACCGCGACGTCCCGGCGGACGAATTGCACGGTCGTGACCGTCACCGTGATCTTCGTCCCCTTGTAGACGCTGGCCCATTGCTGGGCGAACGCCTTCTCGACCTCCGCGCGGCCCCGCGCCGTGCGGCCGGTCGAGCTGACGTAGTCGCCGTCGGTCAGGAAGAGGTCTCCCATCATCTTGGGATCCGCCTTGTTCCAGGCGTCCTGGACCTGCGCGCCGATGGAGCGGATGTCCTTTTCGTCGGCGGCCGTGGGTTGTGACAGGACCGAGACGGCGGACAGGAAGAGAGCGAGCGCCAGAGCGATTCTCGGGAAGGTCCTCATGGCTCACCTCCTTGGGAAGAGGGCCGGGTCGCTTCGCCTTGCAATTCTGTTGTACGCCCGCCGGCGGGGGTCGTCAAGCGGCAACACAGGGCGGCGCGCCTCGCTTCAGCGTTGCCTGGAGCTTCGAAGTCTTCCTCCGGTGGGCGGCTCGAACCTGCGACTTGGCCTGCCCGGGCGGATGAACGCTGCGCTTCGCACAGCGTTGCCTCGAGCTTCGAAGTTTGCCTCCGGTGGGCGGCTCGAACCGCCGAATTGGCCTGCCCGGCAGGATGAACGCGGCGCTTCGCGCAGGGTTGCCTGGAGCTTCGAAGTCTTCCTCCGGTGGGCGGCTCGAACTGCCGAATTGGCCTGCCCGGCAGGATTCGAACCTGCGACCCTCAGCTTAGAAGGCTGATGCTCTCTCCGGGCTGAGCTACGGGCAGATGCGGGAATTATCCCTCACCGGGCGGCCTGCGGGCGCACCCAGCCGTACTGCGTGTTGCTCGGCGCGGCGAGGCCGGACTCGGCGTACAGCTTCTTGAGGCGATCGACATAGTCGGTTGGAACCGGCTGGACTTTCGCCGCCGGGTCGACGCCGTAGACGCGCGCGGCGTTGAGGCCCAGGATCTTGCGCTTCACGTCCGTCGTCAGCGGCGCGTAGCCGAAGCGCTTGGCCAGCGTCTCCGGCATCTCGAGCCGCTTGAAGGCCTCGATCTGCCACTGCGGCGAGCCCCACCAGATCGAGTCGGTGCCCCAGAGAACGTGGTCGGCGCCGAAGGCCGCGATCATCATCCCGAGCATGTGCGCGGTCAGCAGCGGCATCGTGATCGCGGTCATCCCGAAGGTCGCGCCGAGCTCCATGTAGACGTTGGAGACCTGCGGGTGCTTCTTCTTCCACTCGCAGAGCTCCGTGACCCACGGTACGGCGGAGGACGTCGTGAACCCGGACTCGGCCGCCTTGATGAGCTCCTCGTCGGGGCCGCGGAAGCCGGCGTGGTAGACGAGGAAGTTCAGGTCCGGAAAGTCGGGCGCCGCCTTCATGATGTCCTTCGGGTGGCAGTGCTCCGCGGAGAAGCCCGGCGCCGGCAGGCCCTTGTGCGCGCAGATGTTCTTGATCCCGAGCTTGCGCGAGAGCTCGAGGGCCGGGTACCCGACCTTCGGGTCGTCCATCCACCAGCCCGCGCCCTTCGGGCCGAGCGGTTGCCCCGGATAGCCCTTCCACGCCTCGATCTTCAGGGTTTCCGCCTGGGCGCGCATCGCCTCGAAGCCCATCGTGCCGAGCTCGGGGGACATCGTGCCGTGGGCGATGACGCGGCGCGAGCCGGAGAGGGTGTTGACGTCCGCGCGCGTCTTGACGATCTCCTCGGGCCGGATGATGTAGGACTCGCGCGTCATCTGGGGAAGGCCGCTGACGATGGCGACCGCGGTCTCGCTGTCGAGGAAGACCTCCTTGATGAAGTTCAGCCGGTAGAGCTCCTCGATCGAGGCCTCGTGCCCGGCGAGCTTCGGGTTGAATCTCGCCCCGTACTCGCGGACGGCCACGAGGTAATCGAGAAACTCCTGGTCCGGCGTGGGCGCGTTGCGCCGCGGGTCGACGTGGTGCGTCTGCACGTCGAAGACGAAGTAGGACGTCTTGTCCCCGGCGAGGGGCTCGAGGAGCTCGGCCGCCTCGACCCGATAGAAGCGCCCGAAGACGGTGTTCATCGCCGCAAACGCGGCGGCCATGCCGCAGGAGGTGCGGAGAAACTCCCGCCGGCCCATGCCGAGGCGCTTGGCGGCGGCATCGGCCGTGGCGAGCAGGACCCGCTCGACGCGCACCTGGTCCGCCGTCTGGGGGAGCGGGTCGTACTCCTCGTTGGAGACGATGCGCGTCGGGACGGGCAGGTGCCGGCCGAGGAAATCGTCCTCGTCGCACTTTCGGACGAAAGCGGTCTTGCGGTTGGACATCGGAGCCCTCGTGGGGTCCTACGGCCCGCCGCCCGAAAAGTTGGGGGGTCAGGTCTCGAAATTTCGGCTCCAAGGAAAAACCGAAAAATCGAGACCTGACCCCGCCTCTATTTCAGAGCGGCGAGCGACTTGTCGAGGTCGGCGCGGGCGCGCGCGTAGGCTTCGGCCTGGATCGTCGTCGGCGGCGCGTCCGCCGAGTCGAGGGCGCTCAACACCGTGCCGAGCGTCTCGTTGACCGCGGTCAGGCTGGCCTCGACGCTCCTGGCCCGGGCCGGGTCCCTCAGCGCCCGGGCGCGCGGCAGGGCGGCGAAGGACTCCTCCATCGCGCCGACGAGCCGTTGCTGCAGGGCGAGCTGCGCCGCGAGGGCGTCGGCCCCGATCCTCACGCGCGGATCCATCGTCAGGAGCAGGGGCTGCTCGAGGCGCACGCCGTCGACCGTCAGCCGCACCGTGTAGCGGCCCGGCGGAGCGAGCGGCCCCCGCGGCTCGACGGGCGTGTCCTCGCCCGCGACGGCCGAGATCATGTAGTCGTAGCGCGCCGATCGCGGCCGCGGATAACGGAGGTCCCACACGAATCGGTGGTGGCCGGCCGCCGTCGAGGGGGGCGCCGGCGGGTGCAGGTAGAGGTCGGTGAAGTATCGGCGCGCGTCGAGCTTCTCGGGCGGATCGTCGCTCGCGAAGGCGCGCACGACGGCGCCCTTCTCGTCGAGAATCTCGAGCGTCACCGGCGACTTTGCGGCCGCGCCGAGCGCGTAGTCGATGATCGCGCCGCCGGGAGGATTCGGGGCGGACGGAACTTCCGGCGGCAGAGGCGTGTCCCGATACTGGTTGGCCCGCACCCGGATCGCCGTGGCCGGCGCGAAGAGGGTCGCCGGCGCCGAGGCCGCCTCGGCCGTGAGCTGGCGCAGCGGCGTCACGTCGTCGAGCACCCAGAGCCCCCGGCCCTGCGTCGCGATCACGAGGTCCGCCTGGTGGACCTTGAGGTCCGCCACCCAGCACGTCGGCAGGTTCGCCTGGAGAGGCTGCCAGCGGCCTCCGTCGTCGAAGGAGACGAAGACGCCCGTGTCCGTGCCGGCGTAGAGCAGGCCGCGCCGGACCGTGTCGGCGCGCACGACCATCGCGAATCCCGGCGTCGGAAGCCCCGACGAGATCTCCCGCCAGCTCTCGCCCCCGTCGTGCGTGCGGTAAACGTGCGGAGTGAAGTCGTCGAGGCGGTGGGCGTCGACGGCGGCGTAGACGACGTCCGGCTCGAGCGGCGAGACGTCGAGCGTCGAGATCTTGCTCCACGCCGGGAGCCCCCTCGGCGTGACGTTCTTCCAGGTCCGGCCGCCGTCTTTCGTGCGCTGGACGAGCCCGTCGTCGGTGCCGACCCAGATCTCCTGCGGGTCGTGCGGCGAAAGCTCGATCGTGAAGATGGCGCCGAAGCCGCAGGGCCGCGCCGCCTCGACCGACACGTCGCCGTCGCAGCCCTTCGCCCCCGCCTGCGCCCCGGAGAGGTCCGGGCTCGCCTTCTCCCAGCTCGCGCCGTCGTCGAGCGAGCGGAGCAGATACTGCGCGCCCGCGTACAGCGCGTGCGGAGGCTTCGGCGACATCGCGATCGGAAAGACCCACGCCCAGCGATAGAGGCCGGGCACCGGGCGCCGGCCGTAGGTGCTCTCCGCGGCGGGCGAGACGTGGCGCACCTGGCCGGTGCGCGCGTCGAAGCGCGTGATCGTCCCGCCGAGGCCGGAGCCGTAGACGATGTCGGGATCGCGCGGGTCGGGCACGTCCCAGCCGCGTTCCTCGCCGCCGACGGGACGCCAGTCGCGATACGTGAGCTGTCCGTCGTCGCTGCGGCTCGCGGCGCCGACGGTGCCGGAGTCCTGCTGGCCGCTGTAGATCCGGTACGGGAACCGGTCGTCGGTTTCGACGTGGTAGAACTGGCCGGTCGGCTGGTTGTACCAGTCGCTCCACGACTTGCCGCCGTTGACCGTCACGATCGTGCCCTGGTCGGCGGCCGTCACCATGTACTCGGGACGCTTCGGGTTGATCCAGAGGAAGTGGAAGTCGTCGCCTCCCGGCGCCCCGCGAAAGAACCTGAGCGTCTTCCCGCCGTCCTCCGACCGCCGGATCGACTGTCCCGTCACGTACACGGCGTCGCGGTCGCGCGGGTCCGCGGTCAGCCGGTTCATGTAGCTCGACCCGAGTCCCGGCGTCGCATTGACGCGAGCCCAGCGCGTTCCACCGTCGTCCGAGCGCCAGAGTCCGGCGGCGCCGAGGGCGCGCCGGGCGCGGAGGCGGCATCGACGAGGGCCCAGACGCGTCCGCCGGCCGAAGCCGCGAGGCCGATGCGGCCGACCGGTCCGTCGCCGGCCAGCCGCCCCCGGCAGGCGCCCCAGGTGCGGCCGCCGTCGGAGGACTTGTAGACGCCGCTGCCCGGGCCGACCATCGGCTTGAAGTAGGAGAGCCACGGATAGTTGCGCGCCTGCCACAGCGACGCATAGACGATCGCGGGGTTCTCGGGATCGGCCGCGAGGTCCGCGGCGCCCGTGCTCCTCGTCGACGAAGAGGACCTGGCTCCAGCGTCTTCCCGCCGTCCTCGGTCCGGAAGAGCCCGCGCTCGCGGCTCGGGCCGAAGATGTGGCCGAGCGCCGCGACGAGAGCGACGTCCGGATTCTTGGGATCGACGAGAATGCGGCCGATCGCCCGCGAGTCCGGAAGGCCGATCTTTCGCCAGCTCGAGCCGGCGTCGTCGGAGCGATACATGCCGTCGCCGGACGCGATGTCGTACCGCGCCTGGATCTGGCCGGTGCCGACGTAGATCACCTTCGGATTCGACGGCGCCATCGCCAGCGCTCCGACCGAGGCCGCGCCGGCGCGGTCGAAGATCGGCTTCCAGGTGCGCCCCGCGTCCTCCGTCTTCCACACGCCGCCCGCCGCGGCGCCGAAGTAGTAGGTCGCGGGATCGTCCGGGATGCCCTCGGCCACGAGCCCCCATCCGCCGCGAAACGGCCCGATGAGCCGCCAGCGCAGATCGCCGTAGAGGGCGGGGTCGATCGACCGGGCCGGCGCGGCAGCCGTCGTCAGGACCGCGGCCAGGGACAGAAAAACGATCGAGACTCGACGCATCGCGGCGCTCCTCCCGAACTTGGATAGATTACGGGCCATGACGCTACCCACCGAACCGGTCGGAAGTATTCCACGACCGAAGGAGCTGATCGAAGGCATGGCCGCCTTCGGCGCCGGCCGCATCTCGGCCGACGCCCTGGAGGCGCTCTTCGACGGCGCCGTGCGCGACACGATCCGCCGCTTCGAGGAGACGGGCTCCCCCGTCATCACCGACGGCGAGCAGCGCAAGCCGAGCTTCGCGACCTATCCGATCCACGGCGCCCGGAACCTCGCGCCCGGGGGCGTGACGATTCCCTTCGAGGACGGTCACACGCGGCAGCTGCCGGTCCTCACGTCGGGCCCCTTCCGCTACGCGACCTACGCCGCGACCTACCTCGAGGGCGCGAAGAAGTACGCGCTCGAAGCCGATGAAGGAAGCCGTGATCGCGGCCTCGGCCCTGTCGCTCCTCTACCCGCCGGCGGGGATCCCCGGCTACTCGCGCGACGAGTTCCTCGAGGACCTCGTGCGCGAGGCGCAGACCGACATCCGCCGCTGCCTCGCGGCCGGCGCCACCGTCCAGATCGACTTCACCGAGGGCCGGCTCTGCATCAAGCTCGACCCCTCGAAGAAGCTCCTCGACGCGTTCGTCGAGCTGAACAACCGAGTGCTCGCCGCCTTCACCCCCGCGGAGAAGACGAAGATCGGCATCCACACCTGCCCCGGCGGCGATCAGGACTCGACGCACAGCGCCGACGTGGACTACGCGGAGCTGCTGCCCGCGCTCTTTCGCATCGACGTCGGCAGCTTCTTCGTGCAGCTTTCGAGCGAGGCCGACCGGCCGCGGGTCCTGAAGATCCTCGGCGCCCACGCGAAGGGCGACCGCCGCGTCTTCGTCGGCGTCACCGACCCGATCTCGCCGCGCGTCGAGACGCCGGAGGAGGTGCGCGACCGCATCCTCGAGGCGGCGAAGTTCATCGACCCGGCGCACCTCGGCTCGACCGACGACTGCGGCTTCTCGCCCTTCGGCGACGACCTCTCGACCTCGCGCGACACCGCCTTCGCGAAGATCCGGGCGCGTGTCGAGGGCAACGCGATGGCGTCGCAGGAGCTGCGGGTGTAGGCTCCGCCTTCCGAGGTCGAGATGGACTCAGCCGAAGTCACCGAGATCAAGCGCCACTTCAACGTCGTCGCGGAGAAGCTCGAGGGACGCATACAACTGCTCGCCGAGGGCCTCGCAGGCCTCGACGAGAAGTTTGACCGACTCGAGAAGCGAATGGATGAGCAATTCGAGGAAACCCGAGCCATGATTCGGCTCTCCTACGGGGAGCTGGATCGACGGCTTCGCAGCCTCGAAGAGGGCCACGCGTCCCTCGAATCCCGCGTGCAGCGCCTCGAGTCGCGCTGACCCTCTACAATCTCCTCGAGCCGCACCGGCGTGTCGGCGCTCCTTCCAGGCCGCGTCGAACTGCGCTCGGGCCCAGGCCGCGTCGGCGTCCTTCTTCTGGGCCTCGAGGCTCTTCGACAGGCCGTAGAGCGAGCGGCCGTTGCGCGGGTGTTCGGTCGAGGTCGGCGCGGAAGACCGCCTCGGCCTCGGCGGCCCGGCCGTCGCGCAGGAGCGCCGCGCCGAGGGACTCGCGCGTCGGGTAGTACCAGGCGGGCGGCTCGTCGTAGGCGAGCGCGTCCTCGGCCTCGACGGCGTTCTTCCAGAAAACGATCGCCGCGGCGCGATCGCCCTTCGCCTCGGCGATGCGCGCGTCGAGGACGGGAGCCGCGACGGACAAGAGCGCCGCCGAGCTGTTCTGCGGCCCGGCCATGCTCGCGGCGGGAATGGCGTCGCGCGCGGCGAGGAACGCCTGGCGCTCGGTCTCCGCCTTCTTCACGATCGCCCCGGGCCGCGGCGGCCATCGCGCGCGCATAGAGCCAGACCGCCCGCACGAGCGGCAGCTTCGGCGCCGGGATCCGGCATCGTCCGAATGTCGTCCCACTTCGAAAAGCGCAGCGCGACGAACGCCGGCTGGCAGAGGAAACCCTCGAGCATCGGGTCCATGGAAACGACCGGAAGCACGCCGTCGAACAGCTGGTCGCCCGCGCGCCTGGCCGGCGCGTAGCGCCCGGCCATCATCGCCGCGTACGACTCGAACTGGACGTTGTGGTTGTAGTACATCACCGGGTACATCCCCTGGGCGCCCGTCTCGCGGATGTAGGCGCGGTCCACTTCCGCCGCGACGGCGTTCGACTTCTCGGCGGCGACGTAATCGCCCGTGCGGACGTAGACGTGCGCCGGCATGTGGACGAGGTGTCCCGCCGCCGGCACCAGCGTCTCCAGGCGCGCGGCCGAGGGCAGCGCGCGCTCGGGGCTGTTCGACGCCTCGACCGCGTGGATGTAGTAGTGGTTGGCGCCCGGGTGGCTCGGATCGCGCTTCAGGACCGACTCGATCACCGCGACGATCTCGAGCGTGTTCTCGCCGGGCTCGCCGGCGGGCGTCCACAGCTTCCACGGGGTCAGGTTCATGAGGCTCTCGGCGTAGAGCGTGGCCGCGTCGAGATCGTCCGGGTAGCGCGCCGAGAGCGCCTTCATCGCGGCGGCGTAGTCGCGCGCGACCTTCGCCTTGTCGGAGCCGGCCGGGTCGGCGACGTACCGCGCCGCGAGCGCCTCGGCGTACGCGCGCTCGTTCTCCGGGCCGGCGGCCGAGAGGGCCAGCGCCTTCTCGACCTCGGCCCGCGCCTTGAGACAGCCGCTCGTCGACCGGTGCCGGGTCGTTGTAGTTCGAGCCGAGCACGATCGCCATGCCCCAGTGCGGCATCGCGGCCTTCGGGTCGAGCTCGGCGGCCTTCTCGAAGGAGCGGTACGCCTCCTCGTGGTTGAAGCCGAAGAGGAGGACCACGCCCTGGTCGAAGAACTTCTGCGCCTCGGGGCTCGAGGTCGCGATCGGATGGCGGTGCGACCCGGTGCCCGAGAGCAGGACCGCCGGTTTCGACGCCGCCGGGCCGCCGTGCGTCTCCGCGTGCTGGGCCGCGAGCGCGGCGGGAATCGCCGCTGCGGCGAAGACGAAGATCCAGCGCTTCATGCGAGTCCTCCGTGGTCAGGTGCCGAATTCTAGTCCGGCCGTCGCCGGGCGCGCGGGTAGTATTCGGGGCGCTTCCTCGAGGAGGAACCCGATGAGTCTCCGGCTCCGGCACGCCGTTCGCGCTTCTCGCCTCGCTGTGCCTCGCGGCGACACTCTCGGCGCAGGCCGTGCCGAAGAAGCCGCGGCGCCGCGCCCGGGCCGCAGCCGCCCGTCAAGGTCGCCTCGGTCGAGGGCATCACCGAGTACCGGCTCGCCAACGGCCTGCGCGTCCTGCTCTTCCCCGACCCGACCAAGCCGACGGTCACGGTCAACATCACCTACCTCGTCGGCTCGCGCCACGAGAACTACGGCGAGACCGGCATGGCGCACCTGCTCGAGCACATGCTCTTCAAGGGCATCGCCGAAGCACCCGAACATCAACGCAGGAGCTGACCGCGCACGGCGCGCAGCTCGAACGGCTCGCACCTGGTTCGACCGCACCAACTACTTCGAGACGTTCCAGGCGACCGACGAGAACCTGCGAGTGGGCGCTCGAGTTCGAGGCGGACCGCATGGTCAACGCCTACGTCGCGAAGAAGGACCTCGACAGCGAGATGACCGTCGTCCGCAACGAGTTCGAGATGGGCGAGAACGACCCGACCTGCGATCCTCGCAGGAGCGCGTCCTGTCGACGGCGTTCCTCTGGCACAACTACGGCAAGTCCACGATCGGCGCGCGCGCGGACCTCGAGAACGTGCCGATCGACCGCCTCCAGGCGTTCTACCGGACGTACTACCAGCCGGACAACGCGGTGCTGCTCGTCGCCGGCAAGCTTCGACGAGGCGAAGACGCTCGCGCTCGTCGACCGACCTGTTCGGCGCGCATCCCGCGTGCCGGCGCGCGCCGCTGCCCGGCGACCTACACGCTCGACCCGACGCAGGACGGCGAGCGGCAGGTCACGCTCGAGCGCAAGGGCGACGTGCAGGCGATCGCCGCCGCGTACCACGTGCCGTCGGGCGCGACCCCGACGCGGCGAGCGGTCGACCTGCTGACCGAGGTCCTGACGTCGACGCCCGTCGGGCCGCCTCTACAAGGCGCTCGTCGAAACGAAGAAGGCGGCCTCGGTCGGCGGCTACTTCATGGCCCTCCACGACCCGGGCTTCCTGATGTTCGACGCCGAGGTCCGGCGGACCAGTCGCTCGCCGACGCCCGCGCCGCGATGGTCGCAGACGCTCGACGCGGCCGCCGGGACCGCACCCGATCACGGACGAAGAGGTCGACCGGGCGCGCGCGACGCTGCTCAAGAACATCGAGCTGACGCTGAACAACGCCGCACCGCGTCGGGCTCGCTGCTCTCCGAGTACATCGGCGCAGGGCGACTGGCGGCTCTTCTTCCTGAACCGCGACCGCATCCGCCAGGCCACCGTCGAGGACGTGCGCAAGGCCGCCGCCGCGTACCTGAAGCCGTCCAACCGCACGGTCGGCCTGTTCCTGCCGACCGCCGAAGCCCGACCGCGCCGACATCCCGCCGCCCCCGAACGTCGCCGCGCTCGTGCAGGACTACAAGGGCGACGCGGCCGTCGCCGCGGGCGAGGCGTTCGACCCGTCGCCCGTCGAACATCGACGCGCGGACGAAGCGCTCGGCAGCTGCCGGGCGGCATGAAGCTGGCGCTCCTGCCCGAAGAAGACGCGCGGCGTCGACGGTCGTCGGCGACGATCACCCTGCGGTTCGGCGACGAGAAGAGCCTCGCCGGCAAGGCGACGGCCGCGGACATGGCGGCCGACATGCTCATGCGCGGCACCGCGAAGCGCACGCGCCAGCAGATCAAGGACGAGCTCGACCGGCTGAAGGCCCGCATGAGCGTCGGCGGGCGCGCGAGCCAGGCCACGCTGTCCTTCGAGACGATGCGGGAGAACCTGCCCGCGGTCCTCGCGTCTGGCGGCCGAGATCCTGCGCGAGCCGGCCTTCCCCGAGAAGGAGTTCGAGGAGCTGCGGCAGGAGAACCTCGCGGCGATCGAGCAGCAGCGCAGCGAGCCGCGACGCCGTGGCGCTCGAACGTCTTCGAGCGCCACATGAGCCCGTACCCGAAGGGCGACGTGCGCTACGTCGAGACGCTCGACGAGTCGCTCGCGAGCTACGCGGCCGCGACGCTCGACGAGTCGCGGAAGTTCTACGGCGACTATTTCGGCGCGTCGAACGGCCAGCTCGCCGTCGTCGGCGACTTCGACGAGGCCGCAGATGGCGAAGCTCGCGGCCGAGCTCTTCGGCGACTGGAAGAGCCCGACGCCGCGTTCGCGCGCATCCCGCAGGACTACCTGGACGTGCCGCCCGTCGAGAAGACGCTCGAGACGCCCGACAAGGCCAACGCCTTCTTCGTCGCCGGCCAGAACCTGAGGCTCCGGGACGACTACCCCGACTATCCCGCGCTCGTCTTCGGCAACTACATGTTCGGCGGCGGCCGACACGGCGCGCCTCTACGCGCGCATCCGCGAGAAGGACGGCCTCTCCTACGGCGTCGGCTCGCAGCTCTCGGCCTCGCCGCTCGACGAGTCGGGAGCGTTCACGGCCTACGCGATCTACGCCCCGCAGAACGCGGCCCGGCTCGAGGCCGCGTTCCAGGAGGAGATCGCGCGCGTGCTCCGGGACGGCTTCGACGCCGAGGAGATCGACCGGGCCAAGTCCGGCTGGCGGCAGTCGCGCCAGATGGCGCGCGCGCAGGACGCCTCGCCTCGCCCGGACGCTCGCCGGGCAGCTCTACCTCGGCCGCACGCTCGCCTGGGACGCCGACTTCGACCAGAAGGTCGAGGCGCTGACGGGCGAGCAGATCCTGGCCGCGATGCGGCGGTTCATCGACCCGGCGAAGATGACGATCGTCAAGGCCGGGGATTTCGCGAAGACAGCTCCGTAGCCCCGCGACCGCCTACAATCGACGGCAGCCATGCCCCTGTCCGCCGGTTCGCGCCTCGGCCCCTACGAGATCCTCGCCCCCATCGGAGCGGGCGGGATGGGCGAGGTGTACCAGGCGCGGGACACGCGCCTCGACCGGATCGTCGCCATCAAGGTCCTCTCGGCGCACCTGTCCGAGAGCGCGGAGGGCCGGGAACGGTTCCTCCGCGAGGCCCGGACGATCTCGCGGCTCTCGCACACCAACATCTGCGCGCTCTACGACGTCGGCCAGCAGGACGGCGTCGATTTTCTGGTCATGGAGTTTCTGGAGGGCGAGACGCTCGCGGCGCGCCTGGCGCGCGGTCCCCTCCCGACCGAGCAGATCGTCCGCTACGGCGTCGAGATCGCCGACGCGCTCGACCGCGCCCACCGCCAGCGGATCGTCCACCGGGACCTCAAGCCCGGCAATCTCATGCTGACGAAGTCGGGGGTCAAGCTCCTCGACTTCGGCCTCGCGAAGCTCCAGGCGCGGCCGACCGGGGTCTTCGGCGAAATGTCCATGTCGACGGCCGCGACCGACCCGGGCGGCCTGACGACCGCCGGAACGATCGTCGGCACGCTGCAGTACATGTCGCCCGAGCAGCTCGAGGGCTCCGAGGCCGACGGCCGCTCCGACATCTTTTCCTTCGGCGTGATCCTCTACGAGATGACGACGGGGCACAAGGCCTTCTCGGGCGGGAGCCACGCCAGCGTCATCGCGGCGATCCTGAAGTCCGAGCCCGAGCCGATCTTCGCCGCGCAGCCGCTCGTTCCGCCCGCGCTCGAGCGGCTCATCCGCCGGTGCCTCGCCAAGGACCCCGACGACCGCTGGCAGACGGCGCGCGACCTCACGCTCGAGCTCCGCGCCATCGGAGGAGAGCCGGCGCCCACCGTTCCGAGCCTGACGGCGGGGGCCTCCGTCCCGGCCGTCCCGGCGCGCCGGGGACGCGAACGCATCGCGTGGATCGCGGCGGCGGTCGCGGCGCTCGCAGCCGTCGGGCTCGGGGCCGGCCTCGTCTTCGCCCTGCGGCGCCCGGCGGCGACCGCGACGCTTCCGACGATGCGGTTCCTTCTCCCGCCCCCGGAAAAAGCCTCGTTCGACGTGATCGATGCTCCGGCGGCGATCTCGCCCGACGGCACGCGCGTCGTCTTCGGCGCGACCGGCCCGGACGGGCGTCCGATGCTGTGGGTGCGCCCGTTCGACGCGATCACGTCGAGGCCGCTGCCCTCGACCGACGACGCCCTCGATCCGTTCTGGTCGCCGGACGGCCGGTCGATCGCCTTCTTCGGCGAGGGCAAGCTCAAGCGCATGGACGCCGGCGGCGGACCGGCCGAGACGATCGCCGACGCGCCCGATCCCCGCGGCGGAAGCTGGGGGCGGGACGGCGTCATCGTCTTCGCTCCCGGCCCGCGGGACCCGCTCCTGCGCGTGTCGGCCGACGGCGGTCCGGCCTCGCCGGCGACGAAGCTCGACGCCGACCGCCACGACGTCGCGCACCTGCGACCCCAGTTTCTTCCGGACGGAAAGCGGTTCCTGTTCCTGCTCCGCAGCGCCGACGCCGAGCAGAGCGGCACCTACGCGGGCGCGCTCGGCTCCGGGAGCGCCTCGCGCGTGCTGGCCTCGCCCGCGCGGGCGCTCTTCGCCGCGCCCGGGTTTCTCCTCTTCCTGCGGGAGGGCGCGCTGCTGGCGCAGCCGTTCGACGCCGGGAAGACGCGCACCGCCGGCGCGCCGTCGCGCGTCGCCGCCGGTGTCGCGGCCGTGCCGGAGACCGGGGCGATCGCGGCCTCCGCCTCGAACAACGGCATCCTCGCCTACCAGACGAGCCTGGACTCGGAGAAGCAGCTCGCCTGGCTCGACCGCTCGGGGCGCCGTCTGGCCTCCGTCGGCCTGCCCGGCGACTACCGGTCGATCGAGCTCTCTCCGGACGACGCGCGCGCCGCCGTCGAGCGGATCGACGCGAAGAAGCGCTCGGTGGACATCTGGATGTTCGATCTCGCGCGGTCCGAGGGCGCGCCGTTTCTCGCCGGGCCGGCCGACGAGCAGGGGCCCGTCTGGTCTCCCGACGGAAGCCGGGTCCTCTACTCCTCCAATCGCGAGGGCATGGTCCAGTTCTACGAGCGGGCTTCGAGCGGCGCGGCCGACGAGAAGCTCGTGCTGGCGTCGCCCGAGTGGAAGATCCCGAGCGACTGGTCGCGCGACGGAAGGTACCTCGCGTTCCAGACCTACGATCTCCGGACCAAGCGGGACGTGGCCATCCTGCCGCTCGTCGGGCGGCGGCAAGGCGGCGCCGCTCTTGAAGAGCGAGTCGAGCGAGTGGCACGGCGCGCTTCTCTCCCGACGGCCGCTTCCTCGTCTACGCCTCCGACGAGTCCGGCCGCTTCGAGATGTACGTCGCGGCCTTCCCCGGCCCGGGCGGAAAGTGGCGAGTATCGAAGGACGGCGGATCGATGCCCCGCTGGAGACGCGACGGCCGGGAGATCTTCTTCCTGGGCGCCGACGGCGCGCTCATGGCCGCGCCGGTCCTTTCGAGCTCCCCCTTCGAGGCCGGCCCGCCCGCGGCCCTCTTCGACGCCCGGTCCTCGACCACCTACGCCGTCTCCGCGGACGGCCAGCGCTTCCTGATCGCCGCGCCGGTCCGCCGCCCCGAGGACGAGCCCGTCACGCTGGTCGTGAACTGGCCGCAGTCGCTCGGGCGCTGATTCGATAAGATCCCGTCCCCGGCCGCAACCGACGAGGAGAGCCCGATGACGCTTCGCGCTGCCGTCCTGACCTCGATTCTCTCGGCCGCGATTCCGGTGCTCGCCGCGGACGCCGGCACGACGCCGGCCGCAAAGAAGGTGCCTCACATGCAAAAACTGCACGGAGACGAGCTCGCCGACCCGTATTTCTGGATGCGCGAGCGCGACAACCCCGAGGTGAGGGCGTACCTCGAAAAAGAGAACGCGTTCGCCGACGCCTTCATGAAGCCGACGGAGGCCTTCCAGAAGGCGCTGTACGACGAGATGCTCGCGCGCATCAAGGAGACGGACCTCTCCGTCCCGTATCGCGACCGCGGCTTTGACTACTACTCGCGGACCGAGAAGGGCAAGCAGTACCCGATCTACTGCCGGAAGAAGGGCAGCCTCGAGGCGCCCGAGCAGATCTATCTCGACGTCAACGAGCTCGCGAAGGGCGAGCGCTTCATGAACGTCTGGGCGCGCGTGGTCTCCGACGACGGCAACCTCCTCGCCTACACGAGCGACAACACGGGGTTCCGCGACTACACCCTGCGGATCAAGGACCTGACGACCGGCAAGTTGCTTTCCGAGAAGGTCGAGCGCGTCGGCTCGGTCGCCTGGGCGCCGGACAACAAGACCCTCTTCTACACGACGACCGACCCGGCCAAGCGCCCGTTCCGCATCTACCGGCACACGGTCGGCACCGACCCGTCGACCGACGCGCTCCTCTACGAGGAGAAGGACGAACGCTTCCGCGTCGGGACCTACCGCTCGAGGAGCGGCGCCTATGTCTTCTTCCCGGTCGGCAGCCACACGACCTCCGAGTGGCGGTACGTGCCGGCGGCGACGCCGGCCGCGGAGCTGAAGATCGTCGCCCCGCGCGAACAGGAGCACGAGTACTCCGTCGACCACCGCGGCGACCTCTTCGTCATCATGACCAACGACAAGGGCCGCAACAACCGGCTCGTCTCGGCGCCGGCCGCCGACCCGACGCGGGCGAACTGGAAGGAGCTCGTGCCCCACCGCGACGACGTCATGCTCGAGGACTTCGACCTCTTCGCGAACTGGACCGTGCTCTACGAGCGCCAGGACGCGCTGCCCCGGATCCGCGTCGCGGACGCCGCGGTCGAGAACGGCTACCGCGTCGAGTTCCCGGAGGCGATCTACTACGCGGCGGCGCAGAACAACAAGGAGTTCGACACGCAGACGCTCCGCATCGAGTACGAGTCCTTCACGACGCCGCCCTCGGTCTACGACTTCGACATGAAGACGAAGGAGCGCACGCTCCTCAAGCAGCAGGAGGTGCTCGGCGGCTACGACCCGTCGCGTTACGCCTCCGAGCGCCGCTATGCCACGGCCCCCGACGGTACGAAGGTCCCGATCTCGCTGGTCTTCCGGAAGGGCTTCGTGGCCGACGGCAAGGCGCCGATGCTCATGACCGCGTACGGCTCCTACGGCGCCTCGAGCGACGCGAGCTTCGACTCGACGCTCGTCAGCCTCCTCGACCGCGGCGTGGTCTACGCCGTGGCGCACATCCGCGGCGGCGGCGACCTCGGGAAGCGGTGGCACGACGAAGGCAAGATGCTCAAGAAGAAGAACACGTTCACCGACTTCATCGCGTGCGCCGAGACGCATGGTCGCGGAGAAGTACACGTCGAAGGACCGCCTCGTGATCGAGGGCGGCTCGGCCGGCGGGCTCCTCATGGGCGCCGTCGTGAACATGCGGCCGGACCTCTTCCGCGCCGTCGTCGCCCGCGTGCCGTTCGTCGACGTCATCAACTCGATGCTCGACGAGTCGCTGCCGCTGACGGTCGGCGAGTTCGAGGAATGGGGAAACCCGAAGGTCAAGGAGCAGTACGAGTACATGAAGTCGTACAGCCCCTACGACAACCTCGAGGCCAAGGCGTATCCCGGCGATGCTCGTGAAGACGTCCTTCGACGACTCGCAGGTCATGTACTGGGAGCCCGCGAAGTACGTCGCGAAGCTCCGGACGCTGAAGACCGACTCCGAACCCCCTGATCTTCAAGATCAACATGGCCGGCGGCCACGGCGGCTCCTCGGGGCGCTACGACAAGCTGAAGGAAATCGCCTTCGACTACGCGTTCCACGTTGACGCAGATGGGGATCACGAAGTGATCGCGGCGGTCTCCGCCTGCTCGTAGGGCGGCCTCGGCCGCCCTCGCCGCGGGAGGGGAGGACGAGCCCCTCCCCGACCGCCCCGGCCCCCCCTGCGCGCCACCTTCATCGGCAACATGTCCTTCGCGATCACCGACGGGACGACGACGATCTACACGGACTTCCCGTACGAGTCGGGCTACTCGCGGCTACATGACGTACGACTTCGCCGCCGTGCCGAAGGTGCCGGGAGCGCTGTGCCTCGTGACGCACGGCCACCGGGACCACTTCGACGCTCCCCTCTTCGCGAAGATGGACGCGATGCTGATCGCGCCGCCGGACGTCGAGGCGCGCGTCGCCCGGGACCGGACGATCCCGTTCGCGCCGAAGATGCAGTACCGCGACGTCGACGATCGAAGCGCTCGAGACGCCCCACGCCGGCATCGGCCACGCCTCGTACCTCGTGACCTGGCACGGCCTCAGGCTCTACTTCACGGGCGACACCGAGAGCGTGGACCAGCTGCTCGCCATGAAGAACCTCGACTACGCGTTCGTGTCGCCGTGGCTGATGGAGATGGTCGCCGAGCGAAAGGGCCGGATCGACACCCGGCAGCCTGGTCTGCTACCACCAGCAGGCGGACGAGAAGGTCCCCGCCTTCCAGAACCGGATCGTCCCGAAGCAGGGCGAGACGCTGACCCTCTCGGGCCCTAGCGCAGCGGCCGCCCCTCGCTGACCGCGCCCGCGTCCGCCGGCCGCTGGCGCAGGTACTCCCGGATCTCCTGGATCCGCGTCTCGGGCAGCGGATGCGAGGATAGCCACTCGGGCGGACGCTGGCCGCCGCTGGCCTGCGCCAGGATCTCCATCACCTCGAGCATCGCCTTCGGGTCGTAGCCGGCGGAGGCCATCGCGTCGATCCCGTAGCGGTCGGACTCGGACTCGTCGCCGCGGCCGTACCTCATCTGCACCATCTGGTTGACCATCGCGGCGATCATGGCGGCGCGCTGGCCCCCGTCCGATCCGTCGGAGGCGGCCACGCCGACCGCCTGGGAGAGCATCTGGCCGAGCTGACCCTTGGCCATCTGCTCGGCCGAGTGGCGGTGAATCACGTGGCCGACCTCGTGGCCGAGGACTCCGGCGAGCTCCGCCTCGGTCTGGAGGCGGCCGAGGAGTCCGCGCGTGATGAAGATCTGCCCGCCGGGCAGCGCGAACGCGTTGACGGTCTCGGGGTCCGCGAGCAGATGGAAGTGGAAATTGGCGGCGTAGGGGCTCGACGCCGCGTTGCTGCGGGCGACGACGCGCTGACCCGACCTCCTCGACCAGCCGCGCCGCGGGATCGCTCGGGTCGACCACCCCGCCCATCTGGTGCGCCATCTCCGGCGCGGCCTCGAGGCCGAGGACCTTCTCCTGGTCGACGGACAGGGCGACGTGCTGCTTCTCGCCCGTGACGGGATTCACCTCCGTGCGGCTCATATAGGCGATGATGCCGATCGCCGCGATCACGAGCGCGATGAGGATGCGCCCGCAGCCGCCCCGACCCCGAAACGACGCCTGTTCCATGGTGCCCTCCGCGGCGTGTGATTATGTCCCCCCTCAGGGAGGTCTCGCGATGAGAGTGCACTTTTCGTACCTGCTCGCGCTCGCGGCGATCCTGAGCCCGTCCGCCCGGGCGGCGGAGCTGCCGGCCTCCGAGTTCGCGGCCCGGCGCGCCGAAGCCATGCGCCGGATGTCGGACGGGGTGTTGCTCGTCCCTTCGGCCACGTTCGGCCGGCAGAACCTCCTGCAGCACGGCTACATCCAGGATCCGAACTTCTTCTACCTGACGAACCTCGGCGGCGCCGCCGGCGCGGTCCTCGCGCTCGACGGCGCCGCGAAGGAGACCTGGCTCTTCGTCCCCGAGTCGCTCCCGGGCCTCGCGGGCTACATCACGAGCCTGCTCGTCCCCGCCGGCGCCGAGTCGCAGAAGGCGCTCGGCCTCGACCACGTGGTGTCCCGCAAGGGGCTCGCGGCCTTCCTCACGCGCCGCCAGGAGTCGCCGGGCGTCGTCCTGTACACGCTCGGCGGCGTGGAGCCCCACGGGTTTCCGCTCGACATCGCCCTGGACGACCCGCTCGCCGCGTGGAACCACGCGATCGAAGAGCTCTGGCCCGCCGACCGGCTGAAGCCCGCCGACGCGATCCTCGCGGACATGCGCGCGATCAAGTCGCCGGCCGAGATCGAGGTGCTGCGACGGACGGGACTCGCGAGCGCGCAGGCCCTGCGCGTCGGGATGTCGTCCGTGCGCCCGGGACGCCCGCAGCGCCAGGCCGAGGCCGCCGTCATCTCGGCGTGCATCGACGCCGGAGCGGAGGGGCCGTCGTTCTGGCCGTGGGCCATGGCGGGGCCGACGAGCGCGTTCCCGGCGCCCTTCGAGTCGCTCGCCGACTACCGGCACCTGAACCGCGCGATGCAGGCGGGCGAGGTCGTGCGGGTCGACGTCGGTTGCGACGTGGACCACTACCGCGGCGACGTCGGGCGCACGGTCCCGGTTTCCGGCCGCTTCGACGCGGGCCAGCGCGAGACCTGGGAGCTGCTCGTCGCGGCGTACCGCGCGGGCCTTGCGAAGTTTCGCGACGGGGTCAAGCGCGAGGACGTCTTCGCCGCGAGCCTCGCCGAGATCCGCCGGCTGCAGCCGGCGCTCGCGACGCCGCTCGGCCGGAAGGCGGCCGGGGTCCTCCTGGCGCCGGACGGCTTCAAGTTCTGGGAAGCGCACGGCGTGGGCCTCGAGCCGGCCGAGGGAATGCCGGAGGTGCTGCGCGCCGGGATGGTCGTCGCCTTCGAGCCGATCTTTTCGGTCGACGGTCAGGGCTTCTACCTCGAGGACATGGTCCTCGTGACGAAGGACGGCCACGAGATCCTCACGCCGGGGCTGCCCTACTCGGCCGACGAGATCGAGCGCGCGACACGGCCGGGCCGGAAGTAGGCGGCCCCCCTACCGCTTCAGGCGGGCGTCGAAGAACTCGAGCGTTTCCTTCCAGGTCCGGTCCCACTCCTCGCCCTTCCAGCCGTGCTCGGCGCCGAGGATGAACTCGACGCGGCCGGAAACTCCCGCGGCGGAGAGTTTCTCCATGAGCGCGAAGGCCTGGGTCGGCGGGACGAGCTTGTCCCGCGCGCCCTGGAAGACGAGCACGGGCGCGTCGCCCGCGTTCACCCAGGTGACGGGTGAGGCCTTCGCCGCGAGGTCCGGCTTCTCGGCCGCCGTCGCGCCGATCAGGCACGCGGAGAAGGCCTTCGCCTCTTCCGAGAAGTCCTTCGCCGCCAGATCCGTCGGTCCGAAGAAGTCGACGACCGCGGCGACACCCTCGTTGCGCGGGACCGCGAGGCCGAGCATCAGGGCCAGGTGCCCGCCCGCGGAGAACCCCATCGCCCCGATGCGGGCGGGGTCGATCTTGAGCGTGCCGGCGTTGGCTCGCAGGAACTTCACCGCGGCCTTCATGTCCTCGAGCTGCGCCGGGAAGACGTCCTTCGGGCAGAAGCGATACTGCGGCGAGACCGCCACGTAGCCGTGCCGCGCGAAGTCGGCGAGCGCCCGGTGATTCTCCTCGCGGCCGCCCTCCTTCCAGGCGCCGCCGTGGATCACGAGAACCGCCGGGAACGGGCCGTCGCCCATCGCCGGCTGCGCGATGTCGAGCCTCAGCTCCGCGCCGCCGGCGGTCGTGTAGGGAACGTCGTAGCTCGTCGAGACGGCGGGGTCGGCGGCGGAAAGCAGGGCCGAAGACGCGAGGACGGCGAGCAAGGCGAGCGGCGCGAGGCGGCGCGTCATGGGAGCCTCCGAAAGGGCGCTCGCGAGCGTATCAGACGCTCCTGCGGCTAGAATCGGCGCCAAGCCCATGGCTCTTTCCGCCGGAACACGCCTCGGTCCCTACGAGATCCTCGCGCCGCTCGGCGCGGGCGGAATGGGAGAGGTCTACCGCGCGCGCGACACGAAGCTCTCGCGCGAGGTCGCGATCAAGATCCTTCCCGAGGCGTTCGCGCAGGACGTCGATCGGCTCGCGCGGTTCCAGCGGGAGGCGCAGGTCCTGGCCTCTCTCAACCATCCGAACATCGCCCACATCCACGGCCTCGAAGAGTCGGGCGGTGTCCGCGCGCTCGTGCTCGAGCTCGTCGAGGGCGAGACGCTCGCCGAACGGATCGCGTCCGGACCGCTGCCGGTCGAGGAGTCGCTCGAGGTCGCGCGCCAGATCGCCGACGCGCTCGAGGCCGCGCACGAGAAGGGCGTCGTCCACCGGGACCTGAAGCCCGCCAACGTGAAGCGCACGCCGGCGGGCGCGGTCAAGGTCCTCGACTTCGGCCTCGCCAAGGCGCTCAAGGCCGACGGGTCCTCGCCGGACGTGACCTCGTCGCCGACGATGACCGCCGCCGCGACGCAGGCCGGCGTGGTCATCGGAACGGCCGCCTACATGTCGCCGGAGCAGGCGCGCGGCAAGTCCGTCGACAAGCGCAGCGACATCTGGGCCTTCGGCGCCGTGCTCTACGAGATGCTCTCGGGCCGCAAGGCGTTCGGCGGCGAGACCGTTTCGGACACGCTCGCCGCGGTCCTCAAGTCGGAGCCCGACTGGTCGTCGCTTGCCCGCCTCGACGCCGCCGGGCGTGCGGCGGCTCCTGCGCCGCTGCCTCGAGCGCGACCCGAAGCGGCGGCTGCACGACATCGCGGACGCGCGGATCGAGCTCGAAGATCGGCCGGAGGAGGCGCCGCCGCAGGCGCGAACTCCGCCGCGCGGAGCGCGACCCTGGATTCTCGTGGCCGCGGCGCTTTCCGCAGCCGCGCTTGCCGCGCTCCTGACCTGGAAGATTGGTTCCCGACGCGCCTCCGAGATCGGCCCCGTCGTCACGAAGCTCGCGCGCCTCACGCGGGACGCCGCGCGCTCGGAGTGGCCGAGCTGGTCGCCGGACGGGACCCTGCTCGCCTATTCCTCCAACCGGACCGGCAACTCCGAGATCTACGTGCGCCGCGGAGAGGGGGGCCAGGACGTCGCCATCACGAACGACCCCGCCGAAGACGTGCAGCCGGCGTTCTCGCCGGACGGCGGCTCGGTGGCCTTCGTCTCGACGCGCTCCTCGAAGACCGGCCTGATCCGGATCGGGGGCACCTTCGGCCGCAACGTGCGGACGTACGGCGGCGACCTCTGGGTCATCCCGGCTCTCGGCGGCGCGGCGCGGCGCCTGGCTTCGGACGCGAACTTTCCGGCGTGGCGGCCGGACGGCACGGGCATTCTCTACGCCACCGGCCCCGAGAACCGCCGCGCGGTCATGGAGGTTCCCTCCAAGGGCGGCGCGCCGCGCACGGTCCTCTCGAGCGACGCGTCGTCCTTCGAGCTGTCCCGGATCGCGTGCTCGCCGGACGGGAAGTGGCTCAGTCTCGAAACGCAGCAGGAGGGGCTCCTGCTCATGCCGGCCGCGGGAGGAAAGCCGCGCGCGCTGTCGCCGGGCTTCGGTCACGCCTGGGATGCCGGGACGGGCCGCCTCTACTTCATCGTCCGCGACCCGCAGGGCGGCAGCCGCATCCAGTTCATCGAGACGCGGGGCGATCCCTTCGCCGCTCGCGCGACCGCGGTCAGCCTCATGACCTCGGACTTTCTGGAGCTCGCCGTCACGGGCAACGGTCTGCGCATCGCGACTCCGGAGCAGGAATCCGCGCGCAACCTGACGCGGATCCCCCTCGAGCCGGGAGGCGGCGCGCCCGCGGGCCCCGAGGAGCCGCTGACGACCGGGCTCGTCACCGACAGCTATCCGAGCATCTCTCCCGACGGCAAGCGCGTCGCGATCGTGAGCGACGTGCTCGGTCACATGGAGGTGCGCATCCTCGATGTCGACACCCGCCGCAGCGAGCGACTCCAGCTCCCCGGCGAAGACGTCGCTCAGGTCTCTCCCGTCTGGATGCCCGACGGACAGCACCTCTTGATCAGCCGCTCGCTCGAGGGGATCCGCAGCTCGAACTGGATCGTGGCTCTGGACGGAAGCCAGGCCGAGCAGCTGATGGTCCGGTCGGCACAGGGCTCCTGGGCGCTCAATACTTCCCCGGACGGCCGGACCGTCTACTACGCCGACCTCGCCGAGGGCGTGCAGCAGATGTTCGCGCTCGACCTCGGCACGCGGAAGACGACGCAGCTCACCAAAACGCCGGGAGACAAGTTCGACGCGGCCGCCTCGCGCGACGGCAAGTGGCTGGTCATCACGGCCACGACGGAGGGCACCGTGCAGCTCTTCCGCATGCCCGCCGCGGGCGGCCCGATGCAGCAGCTGACGACCGGTGACGAGCGCATGCGGCACCCGTCCATCTCGCCCGACGGCAAGTGGATCTACATCCAGCCGAGCCACGGCAACATCTACCGCATGAAGGCCGAGGGCGGGCCGCTCGAGCCCGTGACGCATTTTCCGGAAGGCGGGCTCTTCCTCGAAGAGCCGGCCCTGTCGCCCGACGGTCGCTACCTCTACTACTGCCGCAGCAACGGCGGCTCGGCGATGTGGCTCATGACGCTCGAGGACCCGAGCCGGCGGTGAGCCGGCGGTCTCAGGGCCCGAAGGTCTTGACGAGAAAAACCGCCATCTGGCCGCGCGTGTTGGGATCCCCCGGGCAGTAGTTCCCGCCTCCGCAGCCGCCGGTGATCGCGCGCCCCGCGAGGTCCTCGATCCAGTCGGCCGCGAACGATCCCGCCGCCACGTCTGCGAACACCGCTCCGCTCGCCGCCGCCGGCGCGTATGACGCTCCCAGCAACGCCTTCAGGAGAAACGGCGCCATCTGGGCGCGGGTCACGGGCGAGCCCGGGCAGTAGCGCAGCGGCGCCGTGTCGCAGCCCGCCGTGACGCCGCGCGCGTAGAGTTCCTCGATCCACGGGGCGAACGGGTCCGAGACGGAGACGTCCGCGAAGATCCCGGCGGCCGGCGGCGGAGCGAAGCCCGCCGGCGAGGACGCGCGCAGCAGGAAGACGGCCATCTGGCCGCGCGTGACCGGAGACGAGGGGCAGTAAAGGCCGCTCCCGCACCCGGCCGTGATTCCGGAACGAAAGATCGTCTCGACGAAATCGTGGAAGAGGTGCGAGCCCGGGACGTCCGTGAAGTCGGCGAGAAACGCCCGGGGCAGGACGCCACCGTAGCCGCCCGGATTCGTCACCGCGACGTCGTTGAGCGTTCCCGGCACCAGCGAGGGCGACAGGGCGGAGATCTGCGCAGGCCCTCCGACGTCGACGCCGCTCGCGATGACACCTCCCACCGCGACGCCGGCCCCGGCCTGGAAGAGCGCGCCGGAGATCGTCAGGGTCGTGCCTCCCGCGGCCGCACCCGACGTCGGCGCGACCGCGGCGACGGCCGGGCCGCTCGATGCCGAGAACGTCCGGACGACCTTCGTCAGGTGCCCGGCGACATCGGCGATCGCTACGGTCATCGTTCCGCCCGAGGCGGCGAGGTCGATCGAGGCTGGCAAGGCCACGGAGACGGTCGCGCCGTTGGCGGGATTGACCCCGGCGGCGAAGTTCGTCCCCGGCGGCTGCCCGCCGATCGCGACGTCGAACGTCACGGACAGGGTCCCCGGCGCAAGACCCGACTCGAGGTCGTACGCCGCGACCGTGATCGCAGAGACCGGTCCGGAGCGCGCCTCGGCCACCGTCGGCGAGGCCCAGAGCGTCGGGCGCAGGTCGTCCTCGAACCAGCCCCAGGTGGGAGTGCCGCACGGGTGCCCCGGCCACGCGCAGTTGTCGATCGGCGCGCCCAGATCGATCCAGCGGATGAGCTTCGCCTTCTCGTCCCAGGTCAGGAGGCTGGCGTGCGGCGGGTCCGGCGTGAAGTCGATGTCGCCCGCGCGCGTGGCGTTCGTGCGCCCGTCCAGGCGCGCCCCCAGGACCTTCCAGGCGAGCAGGCTGTCGCGCGACTGGAATCCCCGGATGTAGCGCGTCTGCTGCGGCCCGATGAAGTAGGAAGGCGTTCCCGCCGGCGTGCCGAGGCCGGAGGAGCACCCCGGGTTCGTGTTCGAGTTGTTGTCGACGGCGAGACGGTAGTAGGTGCCCGGCCAGGTCTCGCCGCTGCAGAACACCGACGCGCCGTCCGCGTGGAGATTGAGCTTCCCGTCGGCGGTGTCGTCGACGTGGCAGCCCGCGCACTTCGCGGTCAGGATCGGCCGTACGTCCTGGAAGTACTCGACGGTCACGGAAGGCTGCGCCACGGTCACGGTGCCGGGCGTGCCCGAAAGCTCGGTGAGCTGAAGGAGCAGCGTCTGGAGCCCGGCGTCGTTCGCCACGTACCCGTCGGTGCCCGCCACGGTCGTCTCGAAAGCGAGCGGCGCCTTCGTGTGCGCGTGACAGCCGCCGCAGTCGTAGCGGGCTTCGCCCGGACGCACCTGGTGCCACGTCTGGGCCATGTTGACGACCATGCCGTTGCGGTCGAGCGTCTGGAACGTGAACGGAACGTCGGCGGGGACGCGGGCGAGGAACGAGGTGTCCGTGTCCCCGTTGCCGTCGATCACGCCCTCGTGCCGCACGGGGATCTCGGAGAGGATCCGCATCCGCTCGGAGGCGTGGTTCGAGAAACGCGGACCGTCGTTCGGATACCGGCGGTCCGTCGCCGGAAAGAGAGCGAGAAGGCGAATCGCCCAGATGTCGTCGTCGGCATAGATGCCGGCGTCCGGCCCCTGGTGGATCCAGGCGTAAAGAAACTCGTGCGAGCCGTTGAACGGGTCCGGATCTCCGCCGTACTGGCCGGGCCGCGGCGCGGTGTCCCGCCAGATCATCGACGAGGAACCGACGAGCCCGAAGGGCGTATCGGGCCCGAGTCCGCGCTCCGGCTCGCCGAGGTTCGCGTAGTCGGGCCACACCTCGGGCTGCGCCTTCCCGGGGAACAGGGCGCCGTAGGGCGCGACCGGACGCGGCCACTGCTCGGAGACCGCCGGATCGTTCAGGATGCGGGTCAGCGCCGCCGGGTCGGTCGTGCCGCCGCTCGCCGAGGCCGCGTTCAGGAAGTAGATGCCCCCGTCGTAGAAGGGCAGCGCGCTGCCGGCGCCGACGTAGATGCCGTTGTGGTTGGCGGGGCCCTTCGAATAGACGACGAGCATTCCGCCGCCCGGGGCCGCCGCGGGGTGCGTGACCTTGCCGACCCGGTTCTCGTTGCCGTTGCCGCAGATGATCCCGCTCTCGCCGTACATGTGCCCGCCCGGCGTGCACGGCGCCGGGAAGTCCTCGGCCATGTTCCAGAGAGAGGAGGCCCAGTCGGTCAGGTCGATCTGGCCCGGGCGTTCGAACGGCATGTACGTGCCCGGTCCCTCGATCGGAAGAAAGTCGGCGCCCGGAGGGTCGAGCGGGAAGCGCACCAGGTCCCCGAAGCCGTTGTTGTTGAAGTTGTAGTAGCGCACGACGGCGACGTCGCCGTTGCCCATCTGGGTCGCGAAGTGGTGGCCGATCGCGTTTTCGCCGAAGCCCGAGGCCGAGGCCCACTGCGTCCCGTCGGGCCCGATGAACCAGAGATTGAACTGCCGGTCGTCGCGCAGGCCCTGGTTCTCCCAGCTCGTGAAGATGAGGCGCCCGTCCGCGAGCTGGAACGGATGGATGGCCCGGGCCACGTTCAGGTAACCGATCTGCTCGACGTTCTTCCCGTCCCAGTCCATGAGGAAGAGCTGCAGGACGTGTCCGGCGCTGCCGAAGGGCTTCGGCGGCAGGAGGTTGTTGCGCGTCGAGGTGAAGACGATCGCCGGGCGGGCCGGGTCCGGGCGGGCGACGAAGGCCGGGCCGACGTTGAAGACCCCGATCCGCGGACAGTTGGCGCCCTGAGGGTTGCCTCCGCAGTTGGAAAAGTCCGAGCCGTTGCCCGTGTTCGGCGTGAACTCCTGGTGCGTGAGTCGCGCGACGGCGCGCGTGGAGAGGTCGAGCCGGTAGACGTCGGCGCCGGCATAGCTCTGGTTGCGCTGCGGGTTGATCGACGACTCGTCGTGGTAGTACGCAAAGACGACGTACCGGCCGTCGAACGAGACGTTGGGGTCCGAGGCGGACCCGTTGCCGATCGGCGCATCCACGATCGCCTGGTGCTCCGGCAGCGGAAAGAGCACTTCCTCGGTGCAGTTGGGGTGCAGCAGCCGCAGGTCGGCGCCCGGGTCCGGCTGAGTGGGCCGCGTCGTGTCGGGCCAGGACGTGTTCGACGAGTCCCCGTATCGCGGGGCGTGGACGTAGACAATGTCGTAGGGCACGACGTTCGACGTGCAGCCGTTCAGCGCCGGCGCCGCGGCCGCCTTGCGCGCCGGGGGGCCTTTCGGAGACGGCTCCGCCGGAAGGGCCGGAGCAGCCGCAATCAGCAGCGCTGCCCCGATGCCGAAGGCAAGACGGCGCACCATGGCCGACCCTCGCATGGTCCCTCCCTGGAAGCGGTGACGCCATTGTCCGACTCTCGATAGAATCGCGGCAACTGGCCGACCGGGCAGTGGGGCCGGCCGGCGCGCCCGGGACATGCATAACAATGTGGCATACTGATGCATATGCGAACCACCCTGATCCTCGATGACGCGCTGGTGGAGAAGGCCCGCAGCCTGACCGGGCTGAAGGAGAAGACCGCGATGGTCCACGCGGGGCTCGAGGCGCTGATTGCCCGCGAAAGCGCGCGGCGCCTGGCCGCTCTCGGAGGCTCGGAGAAGGGTCTGCGCCGGCCGCCCCGCCGGCGGCCGAGAGCATCCGGCAGGGCGGCCGACTGATTCTCGTCGATACGTCGGTCTGGGTGGACCATCTACGCCGCGGGAACGCGCGCATGGAAGGTCTGCTCCGCGAGGCGCAGGTCGTCGTGCATCCGTTCGTCGTCGGAGAGCTCGCGCTCGGCCGGCTGAAGAAGCGCGGCGAAATCCTCGGCCTGCTCGCCGAGATGCCCCGCGCCGAGCCTGTCAGCCATGACGAGGTCCTCGCGTTCGTCGAACGACGCGGGATCTCCGGCGCCGGCATCGGTTGGGTCGATGCGCACCTGCTCGCCTCCGCAGCGCTCGGCCGCTCCGAGCTCTGGACTCTGGATCGCCGCCTGGCGCACGCCGCCGGACGGCTCGGGCTGGCGGCAGGCTGACCGTGACGCTCGCCGCCGGCTCGAAGCTCGGCCCCTACGAGATCGTCGGCCAGATCGGCGCCGGAGGCATGGGCGAGGTCTACCGCGCGAAGGACCCGCGCCTCGGGCGCGACGTCGCGATCAAGGTGCTTCCGGCTTCCTTCTCGCAGGACGCCGACCGCCTGCGCCGCTTCGAGCAGGAGGCGAAGGCCGCGGGGGTCCTGAACCACCCCAACATCACCGCCGTCCACGACATCGGCCAGCACGACGGCGCGCCCTACGTCGTCCAGGAGCTGCTCGAGGGCGAGACGCTGCGGGCGGAGCTCGCCGGCGGGCGCTTCTCGCCGCGTAAGGCGATCGACACCGCCCTTCAGATCGCGCACGGACTCGCCGCGGCGCACGAGAAAGGGATCGTTCACCGGGACCTGAAGCCCGAGAACCTCTTCGTCACCAACGACGGCCGCGTCAAGATCCTCGACTTCGGACTCGCCAAGCTCACGCAGGTCGGCGAGGGCTCGGGCCCGCAGACGAACCTGCCGACCGCGACCGCGGGTACCGAGCCCGGCGTCGTGATGGGGACGCTCGGCTACATGTCGCCCGAGCAGATCAAGGGCAAGCCCGCCGACGCGCGAAGCGACATCTTCGCCTTCGGGGCGATCCTCTACGAAATGCTCTCGGGCAAGAGAGCCTTCCACGCCGATTCCGCCGGCGAGACGATGGCCGCGATCCTCAAGGAAGATCCGCCGGATCTCTCCGTCACCAACCAGAACATCTCGCCCGGCCTCGAGCGGATCGTGCGCCACTGTCTCGAGAAGAACCCGGAGCGGCGGTTTCATTCCGCCCACGACCTCGCGTTCGACCTCGAGGCGCTGTCGGGAACCTCGGGACAGTCCGCGGTCGGGTCCGCGAAAGCCTCCGCAGGTCGGCGCTGGCCGTGGCTCGCCCTCGCCGGCGCGGCCGCGATCGTCGCCGCCTTCGCCGCGGGCCGCCATCTCTGGAAAGAGAGCGCGCCGTCCCAGCCGACCTTCGAGCGCATCACGTTTCGCCGCGGCAACCTCGGCGCCGCGCGGTTCGCGCCCGACGGCAAGAGCGTCGTCTACGGCGCCTCCTGGGAAGGACAACCCATCGAGATCTACACAGTGCGCCCCGGCAGCCCCGAATCGACGCCGCTCGGCTACAAGAACGCGAGCCTCTTCGACGTGTCCTCCTCGGGCGAGCTCGCGCTTTCCCTTCGCGCCAGCTTTCTGTCCGGAAGCTCGGGCATCGGCACGCTGGCGAGGGCGCCGCTCGGCGGGGGCGTGCCGCGGGAGGTCATGGAGTTCGTGGAGTGGGCCACCTGGTCGCGCGACGGGAAGGACCTGGCGATCGTCCGGTTCGTCGACGGGGAAAACCGGCTGGAGTACCCCGTCGGCAAGGTTCTCGCCAGGAGCCCCCGCGGGTTCTACTCGCCGCGCTTTTCTCCGCGAGGCGACCGCATCGCGTTTCTCGAGCGCGGGGGAACGCTCCACGTCACGGACCTGGCGGGCAAGAGCACGAAGCTCGTGGAGCGCATGCTCCGCGGAATTTCGCTCGCGTGGGCGCCCTCGGGACGCGAGATCTGGGTCGACGCGCGCAGCGACACGGGTGAGGGCCGCATCGTCGCCGTCGACCTCGCGGGAAAGATCCGCGTGCTCGCGCGCGCTCCGGGGCGCCTCATCCCCTACGACGTCGCTCCGGATGGGCGCGCGCTGGTCGAGCACGCGAGCAGCCGCCGCCGGCTCGTGGGTCTCGCCCCCGGCGAGTCGAGGGAGCGTGATCTCTCCTGGTTCGACGGCTCGGTGCTGGTGGGACTCTCCGCCGACGCCAGGACACTGCTGCTCCAGGAGACCGGCGATGCGAGCGGAGCGACCGAGTCCTTCTACCTGAAGAGAACCGACGGCTCCCCCGCCGTCAGGCTCGGCGACGGGGATGCGTTCGACCTCTCGCCGGACGGCAAGTGGGTGCTCGTGGGGCAGGACGGCAACCGGGAGCTCGCTCTCGTGCCCGCCGGAACCGGCGACGCCGTGAAACTGCCGGCGGTCGGAGTCGAGCGCATCGCAAATGGCGCATTTCTCGACGACGGCCGGCGCATCCTCTTCTTCGGCGAGGAGAAGGTGAAGGGAACCGCCGGCGCTTTCTACCTGCAGGAGATCCCCGCCGGAAAGCCGCAGAGGGTCGCGACCGGCTACGGCTTCACCGGGCGGCCGGTCTCGCCCGACGGGAACTGGATCATCGGTTTCGGCCCCGACTGGAAGGCGGATCTTCAGCTTCTTCCCCTCGGCGGAGGCCAGCCGCGGACCATCCCGAACACCAACACGGTCGACCCGATCCGGTGGAGCGCGGACGGGAAGTCCATCCTCGCTTTCGAGATCGGAAGCCTGCCCCTGCGGATCGTCCGCGTGGACGTCACGACGGGCCGGCGCGAGCCGTGGAAGGACGTCGGGCCGGCCGACGTTTCCGGCGTCATCGCGATCGACACGATTCTCATCGCCCCCGACGAGAAGGCGTACGTCTACGGCTACGGCAGCTCGGTGAACTCGGACCTCTACATCGTCGAGGGGCTGAAGTAGCCGTCCGGCGCCCTGCGCGCCGTCTTTCGATCGGCGGGGCGAGCCTCGGGACATGGTGATATTCTATCCACATGAAAGCTGTACAGGTCCTCTTCGACGAGCCCCTGCTGCGGCGCCTCGATGCGGACGACGAGGTCCGCGAGCTCGGGCGCTCGGCCGTCCTGCGCCGGGCCGCGGACGAGTACTTGCGAAAACGGCGTTCGAAACGGGTCTCGGAACTGTACCGGCGGGCCTACGCCAAAAGCGGAGGGCTCGGCGACGAGTTCGCGGGATGGGAGAGGCAAGGAACGTGGCCCGAGAAGTGAACCGTGGAGAGATCTGGTCCTATCGCTTCTCTTCTCCCGACAAGCGCCGGCCGGTTCTCGTTCTTTCGCGACAGGAGGTCATCGGCCTCCTCAATACGGTGATGGTCGCCCCCGTGACCTCCACCATCCGGGGGGCCCCGAGCGAGGTCCTGGTGGATGCGGACGAGGGCCTCAAGCATCCCTCGGCCGTCAACCTGGATCACGTGCAGACCGTCGAGAAGAGCCGGCTGACCGGGTTCGTCGGCAGCCTCGGTCCCCGGAAGATGTCCGAAGTGTGCCGGGCGCTCGCCGTGGCCGTCGGCTGCGACGGCTGACGCGCCGCGGATAGAATCCGCAGCCAGTGACCCTCGCCGCGGGCTCCCGTCTCGGTCCCTACGAGATCCTCGGCCAGATCGGCGCCGGGGGAATGGGCGAGGTCTATCGCGCGAAGGACCCGCGTCTTTCCCGCGAGGTCGCGATCAAGGTCCTGCCGGCGTCGTTCTCCGCCGACGCCGACCGCCTGCGCCGTTTCGAGCAGGAGGCCAAGGCGGCCGGGGTCCTGAATCATCCGAACATCACCGCGGTCTATGACATCGGGGAAGTGGACGGGGCGCCCTATGTCGTGCAGGAGCTCCTCGAAGGCGATACGCTGCGCTCGGTTCTCGCCGGCGGAAAGCTCTCGGCACGCAAGGCGATCGACTACGCGACGCAGCTCTCCCACGGCCTCGCGGCCGCCCACGAGAAGGGGATCGTCCACCGCGACCTGAAGCCCGAAAACCTCTTCGTCACGAAGGACGGCCGGCTGAAGATCCTCGACTTCGGTCTCGCCAAGCTCACGCAGGTCGGCGAGGGCTCCGGCCCGCAGACCAACCTGCCCACGGCCAGCGGCACCGAGCCCGGCGTGGTGATGGGAACGCTCGGGTACATGTCGCCCGAGCAGGTCAAGGGCAAGCCCGCCGACGCGCGGAGCGACATCTTCGCCTTCGGGGCGATCCTCTACGAGATGCTCTCGGGCAAGCGCGCCTTCCACGCCGACTCCGCCGGCGAGACGATGGCCGCGATCCTCAGGGAGGACCCGCCGGACCTTTCGGTCACCAACCAGAGCATCTCGCCCGGCCTCGAGCGGATCGTCCGACACTGCCTCGAGAAGAACCCCGAGCAGCGCTTCCACTCCGCCCACGACCTCGGGTTCGATCTCGCGGCGCTTTCCGGCACCACCGGGCAGGCGGCGGCGATGCCCTCGGTCCGGCGGCGATTCCGGCTCGCGCCGGTCCTCCTGGTCGGGCTCGGCGCGCTGGCAGGCGCGACGATCGCGTACCTCGGTCTCCGCCGCGCGCAGGGCGCCTCGGCAACGGCGGGGCTCGCGGGAGCGACCTTTCGCCGGCTCACGAACCTCTCGGGCGCCGAGAACTGGCCCGCGCTGTCTCCGGACGGCCAGACGGTCGCCTTCGTGCACCGCGCTGGAAACAACACGGACATCTGGATCCAGCGCGCCGGGGGCCGCAATCCGATCGATCTGACGCCGGATTGCGACGGCGAGAGCTACTTTCCGGCCTTCTCGCCGGACGGAAGCCTCATCGCGTATGGCGCGCAGTGCGCTCAGGGCGGAGGTCTCTTCGTCATGGGCGCCACGGGCGAGAGCTCCCGCCGCCTGACGAGCGTCGGCAGCAGCCCGGCGTGGTCGCCCGACGGGCGGGAGATCGTTTACGCAACGGAGCTTCTCGCCGGACCTTACGGGCGCACGGGAACGAGCGCTCTGTGGGCCATCGACGTCGCCAGCGGAAAGACGCGCAAGCTGTCCGGGGATTTCGACGCCATCCAGCCGAACGTGTCACCGCACGGCCTCCGCATCGCCTACTGGGGACTGCCGACCGGGGGCGGCCAGCGCGACATCTGGACGATGCCCTCCAAGGGGCTCGGGGCGGGCGAGCAGCCGGTTCCCGTCACGCAGGACGAGGCGATCGATTTCAACCCGGTCTGGGGGCCGGACGGGCGGACGCTGTATTTCCTCTCGAACCGGAACGGCTCGATGAACCTCTGGAGGGTGCCGATCGACGAGGCGACCGGAAAGACCCTCGGCCCGGCCGAGCCCCGGATGCTTCCGGCGCGCGAGGTCGGAGGCTTCGCGCTCTCCCGGGACGGGCGCCACGCGGCCTACGTCGTCCGGGAGAACACCTATTCGCTGGATCGCGTCGTCTTCGATCCCGCATCCGGGAAGCTGACCGGAAAACCAGAAGCGATCCTCGCAAGCTCGCAGGAGATGGCCGACGTGGACGTCACGGCGGACGGCGCCTTCGTCACCTTCGACTCCCGCGGAGGCGCGCGGGACGATCTCTTCCTCGTCGAGAGCAACGGGAAGAACCTGCGGCAGATCACCGACGACCCTCCCAAGGACCGTGGCGCGAGCTTTTCCCCCGACGGCAGGCGCCTCGCGTTCCACTCCGACCGCGGCGGCAAATACCAGATCTGGACCATCGAACGCGACGGCAGCGGCTTGAAGGTGCTTTCGGATTCCAAGGACCTGATCATCGAGGCGCAGTGGTCGCCGGATGGCCGAGCGATCGCGACCAACAGCGGTCGAAGCGGCTCGATCCTCCGACTCGACGAGCGGGGAATCGCGACCGGCTTAGAGCCCATACCGCCGCCCGCGCCCGATACGTTCTTCGACCCTCTCGGATGGTCCCCCGACGGCAAGACGATCGCGGGGTCGGTGGTCCGGCTCCCGGACCTCGTTAGCCAGTCGCTCGCGGTGTACTCGCCCGGGCCCGGAGCCGCCGTCCGGCCCGTGCGCGGGACGGAAGGCATCGCGCGCATCCGACGCGGGGCGTTTCTCGGAACGCGGTTTCTCGTCTACGTGGACCGCGGCCTCCACGTCGCGGACCTGGAGTCCGGCGAGCACCACGTCGTCCTCGAGCGTCCCGCGGTCGGCAACTTCCAGGACGTGGCCTGTGCCCGGACCGGCGGCCTCTGCTTCGCGGTTCGCACGAGCGACAACGCGGACATCTGGCAGATGACGCTTCCGTCGGAGTCCGCTGCAAAGTGACGCTCGCCGCAGGCGCCCGTCTCGGACCCTACGAGATCCTCGGCCAGATCGGCGCGGGGGGAATGGGTGAGGTCTACAGGGCCAAGGATCCCCGCCTCGGACGCGAGGTCGCGATCAAAGTGCTGCCCGCGTCGTTCTCGCAGGACGCGGATCGCCTGCGCCGCTTCGAGCAGGAAGCCAGGGCCGCCGGCGTCCTCAATCACCCGAACATCACGATCGTCTACGACATCGGGACGGACAGCGACGGAGCACCTTACGTCGTGCAGGAGCTCCTCGAGGGCGAGACGCTCCGGTCGGAGCTCGCGGGCGGGCGCTTCTCTCCCCGACGTGCGATCGACCATGCCCTGCAGATCGCCCACGGCCTCGCCGCCGCGCACGACAAGGGCATCGTCCACCGGGACCTGAAGCCCGAGAACCTCTTCGTCACGAAAGAGGGCCGCGTCAAGATCCTCGACTTCGGCCTGGCCAAACTGACGCAAACCGATTCCGGCTCGGGCCCGCAGACCGATCTGCCGACGGCGACGGCCGGCACCGAGCCGGGCGTCGTCATGGGCACCCTCGGCTACATGTCGCCCGAGCAGATCAAGGGCAAGCCTGCGGACACACGCTCGGACATCTTCGCCTTCGGCGCGATCCTCTACGAGATGCTCTCGGGCAAGCGCGCATTCCACGCCGACTCCGCCGGCGAGACGATGGCGGCCATCCTCAAGGAAGATCCGCCGGACCTCTCCGTCACCAACCAGAACATCTCGCCGGGCCTCGAGCGCGTCGTCCGCCACTGCATCGAGAAGAACCCGGAGCGCCGGTTCCAGTCCGCCCACGATCTGGCTTTCGATCTCGAGGCGCTCTCCGGCACGTCGGGAATGTCCGCGGCGTCGGCCGCCCCCGTGCTGCGATCGAGGCGCCTGCGGACGCTCGCGCTCGCCGGGATCGCCGCGGTCCTTCTCGCAGCCGCGGCGTTCTGGGCGGGCCGTCGAGCGGAGGCGGGCGGAAAAGACAGCGATGCCGTGCCCGTGCATTCGCGCCTCACGTTTCAACGCGGCAACGTCCTCTTCGCGCGGCTCACGCCCGACGGGCAGAACGTCGTCTACAGCGCCGCCTGGGGAGACCAGCCGGCGCAGATCTACCTGACGCGCATCGGGAGTCCGGAAACCCGGCCGCTCGGCATCACCGGCGCGAACCTGCTCTCGGTGTCTCCGACCGGCGAGCTTGCCGTGCTCCTGAAGCGGGACAATCTGTTGGGAGTCGTCGGCACAGGCACGCTCGCCCGGGTACCGCTGGCGGGGGGTACGCCGCGGCAGATCCTGGAGGACGTCTCGAACGCAGACTGGGCGCCCGACGGCGCCAGCCTTGCCGTCCTCCACGAGGTCGACGGGAAGGTCCAGCTCGAGTACCCGATCGGCAAACGCCTGTATGCCGGGGACATCGGATTTCTGCGGGTCTCTCCCGACGGGAAAACGGTGGCCGTGATCGAAGGGACCTCCGTCGTTCTGGTCGGCGCCGACGGCAAGTCGCGCTCGATCGGGAACGGATTCGTCTACGTCGATAGTCTGGCGTGGCACCCTTCGGGAAACGAGGTATGGGCCGCGGCGATCCGCCCCGAAACGGGTATCGGGATCTTCGCCCTGACCCTCGACGGCCGCCTCCGCACCGTCGCGACCACCTCCGATCTCGAGGTACTCCACGACATCGCGCGAAACGGCGACGCGCTGGTGGAGCGGGAAATCAACACGCGGGAAATCGTGTTCGCGTCGCAGGAGGTGTCCGGCCGCGCGCTCTCGTGGCTGGACCAGAGCCAGCTCGCGAGTCTGTCCGCGGACGGTCGGAACGTGCTCTTCTACGAATCGGGAGACGGTGGCGGCGAACACGGATCGGTCTACTTGAGGGGGACCGACGGAGCGCCCGCCGCGCGGCTGGGAGATGGCGTCGCCTTCGACCTCTCCCCGGATGGACGGTGGGCCCTGACCGTTTCCGGGTTTGAGCCGGGGGCCACCCTGACTCTGCTCCCCACGGCCGCCGGTCAGCTGCGTCCCGTTCCGGCAGGCAATCTACGGGTCAGCGCCGCCGCTTTCCTCAAGCCCGACGGGAAGAGCATCGCCATCTTCGGGAACGAACCGGGGCGTGCCACCCGCGGCTACGTCCTCGATGTTGCCGGCGGCGCGCCCCGCCCCGTGACGCCCGAGGGCCTGACGGGCGGGGCAGCCACCTCTCCGGACGGAAAGTTCATTGCGGCCATGGGGGCCGACGGCCGGACCTGGATCTATCCGATCTCGGGCGGCGAGGCCCTGCCCGTTTCGGGCCTCGAGCCGAGGGAGGAGCCGATCCAGTGGAGCGCCGACGGCGCCGACCTCTTCGTGGCGCGATTCGGAGAAATCCCGGTCCCGGTCTTCCGCCTGAATCTGTCGACCGGCAAGAAGACGCTCTGGAAGGAATTGATGCCCCCGGACCGGGTCGGTCTGATCCGGATCGAGAGCGTTCAGGTCACGCCGGACGGCAGGGCCTGGGCGTACTCGTACAACCGCGTGATCGCGTCCGACCTCCATCTCGTTACGGGCTGGAAGTAGAGGAGACGCCATGGCCCTCGAACGCGCCCTCAAGACCCGGGACATCGTCCTCTTCAACGTCGCCGCGATCGTCGGCATGCGCTGGATCGCGCTCGCCGCGGCCAACGGGCCTTCCTCGCTCTTTCTCTGGGTCCTCGCCGGCGTGGCATTCTTCATCCCTCAGGGATTCGCCGTCACGGCCCTCGCCTCCGCGATCCCGGAAGAGGGCGGCCTCTACGTCTGGACGAAGCGTGCCTTCGGCGAGCGTCACGGGTTCATGGCGGGCTGGCTCTACTGGGCCAACAACATCCTCTACTTTCCCACCCTCACGCTGTCGACCGTCGTCTTCGCCCTCTACGTCTTCGGCCTCAAGTTCGCGCACCTCGAGCAGAGCCGGACGTATACGGCGGGGGCGGCGCTCACGCTGCTTCTGATCGCGCTCTTCTTCAACATCATCGGCATGAAGTCGGGCCGCTGGGTCCAGAACATCGGAGGCATCGCCCAGTGGATCCCGTCGGCGGCGCTGCTTCTCGTCGGGCTCGTGGCGCTCACGCGCTTCGGCTCGGCGACGCCTCTGCCGGCGGCCTCGCTCGTTCCGGATTTCGCCGCGCTCCCGACGATCCTCTTCTTCGCCAATCTCTGCTTCGGGTTCGCCGGGCTCGAGCTCGCGCCGGTCATGGCGGGCGAGGTCGTCGAGCCGCGGCGGACGTTTCCGCGGGCGGTCGTCATCTCGGGTCTGACGATCGCGGCCTGCTATCTCCTCGGCACGATCTCGCTCCTCTGGGCGCTCCCACCGGCGGAGACTTCGATCATCTCGGGCGTCAACCAGGCGATCACGAAGGCCGGCGCGAGAATCGGGTTGCCGTGGCTCGGGCCGCCGGTCGCGCTGCTGATGACCCTCGCCGGCCTCGGCGGCGTGGGCGCGTGGCTCGTCGGTTCGGCCCGGATTCTCTTCGTCGGCGGCCTCGACAAGTACCTTCCGCCGATCTTCGGCGCGACCCACCCGAAGTGGAAGACGCCCTGGTTCGCGCTCCTCTTCCAGGCGGCGCTCTCCGCGATCTTCATCCTCGCGGCCACGCAGGGGGACACGGTGAAGAACGCGTACCTGAAGCTCGTCAACGCGACGCTGATCGTCTACTTCCTGCCGTACCTCTACATGTTCGCCGCCGCGATCAAGCTCCGTCTCGACGTCCTCCGCCAGGAGGGCGCGGTGCCGGTGCCGGGCGGCGCGGGCGGCAGCTGGTTCTGGAACGGGCTCGGGTTCCTGACGACGGGCGCCGCGATCATCCTCGCTCTCGTCCCCCCGGCCGACTCGACCGACCGCGCCGGGTTCTTCCTCCAGGTCTTCGGGGGCTCGTTTGGCTTCGTCCTCCTCGGACTCGTTCTCTACGCCCTCGCCGAGAAGCGCCGCCGGCGCGCGGAGGCCGCGGCCGCCTGACCGGGCGATAGAATCGAGTCCACCTTCGGAGGGCCATGCCGCTCTCGCCCGGATTCCGCCTCGGTCCCTACGAGATCGTGTCGCCGCTGGGAGCCGGCGGGATGGGAGAGGTGTACCGGGCGCGGGACACCCGCCTGGGACGAGAGGTGGCGATCAAGGTGTTGCCGGCGTCCCTCACCGAATCCGAGCAGGCGCTCCAGCGCTTCGAGCGGGAAGCCAGGACCATCTCGCAGCTCTCGCATCCGCACATCTGCGCGCTCTACGACGTGGGACGCGAGGGCGAGACCGAGTACCTGGTGATGGAGTTGATCGAGGGCCAGACCCTGTCGGACCGGCTCGTCAGGGGCCCGCTCGCTCCAGATCAGACGCTGCGTTACGGCGCGGAGATCGCCGACGCGCTGGAGAAGGCGCACCGCCAGGGCATCGTGCACCGCGACCTGAAGCCGGGCAACGTCATGCTCACCTCCTCCGGCGTGAAGCTCCTCGACTTCGGGCTCGCCCGCGCGATCGCTTCGCCTCCGTCGGCCCCATCGCTCACCGCGCTACCCACCGAAGCGAAGCTGACCGAGGCGGGCATGGTCCTCGGCACGGTGCAGTACATGGCGCCCGAGCAGCTCGAAGGCAAGGACGCCGACGCGCGCACCGACATCTACGCGCTCGGACTCGTTCTCTACGAGATGGCGACCGGAAAGACCGCCTTCTCGGGCGCCACCCGCGCCTCGCTCATCGGTGCGATCCTGCGCGACGATCCTCCCCCGATCTCGCGCGACCAGCCGCTCTCGCCGCGCGCGCTCGACCGCATCGTCACGACCTGCCTCGCCAAGGAACCGGACGGGCGCTGGCAGACGGCACGCGACGTGGCGCTGCAGCTCGAGGGGATCCGCCAGGAACGCTCGGCCGCCGAGCCGCTGAGCGCGGCGACCGCGCCTCGTCCGCGCCTCTCCATCATTTTTCCCTGGGCGGCCGCCGTCGTCGCAGCCGCGCTCGGGGCCTGGGGCCTCGCCCGAGGCGCCCGGCCCGCGTCACAGCCCTCGCTGATGCGCACGGTTCTCCTTCCACCACCAGGCACGACCCTCACTTACGGCGCCAACTCGGCGCCCGCCGTCATCGCTCCCGACCAGAAGCGGCTGGTCTTCGGCACCCGCGACGCGGACGGGGCGACGCGCCTCTGGATCCGCGACCTCGACTCTTCCGAGCCCTATCCCGTGCCGGGAACCGAAGGCGCGTTCTTCCCCTTCTGGTCGCCCGACGGCAAGTCCATCGGCTTCTTCGCGAGGGGAACGCTGCGCCTGATCGAGGCCACGAGGTCTCCCGCGCCGCCGCGCACCCTCGTCGCCGACATCCTCGAGGCGCGCGGCGGATCCTGGAGCGAGGATGGAACGATCCTCTACTCGCCGGGCAACGTCTCGCCGATCATGCGCGTGCCCGCGGCGGGCGGGAAACCCGAGCCGGCGACGCGCCTGGAAGGCAAAGAAATGGCGCACCGGTGGCCGCACTTTCTTCCGGGAGGCCGCCGCTTCCTCTACGAGGTCCGTCAGCCGGGCTCCGGCGCCGGCGCGGCCGCGCTCGCGGCCCGCCTGACCTACCTCGCATCCCTCGACAGCAACGAGAGGCGCCTCGTGCTTTCCGAGGACACGAGCCCCATCTACGTGGAGCCGGGGTTCCTGCTCTTCGGGCGCGCGAACAGCCTGATGGCGGTTGCCTGCGACCCGAAGACCCTGCAGCTTCGGGGCGAGCCGGTCGTGCTGGCGTCGGACATCGAGGGCTTCACCGCTCCGGGAGCGCCGTTCTTCTCGGCAACGGGGCGCCTGCTCGTGTTCTCGCAGCGCGCCGGGGCGCGGACGACGCGGATGGTCTGGTTCGACCGCTCCGGCAAGGAGCTTTCGGCTGTCGGGCCCCCGGCGGAGTACCTCTCCATGGCGCTTGCGCCGGACGGCACACACGGCCGTCGCGATCCGCGCCGAGGAGCCTCTGCCCCCGGACATCTGGCTCTTCGACACCAGCGTGGGCCGGGGCATCCGCCTGACACGCGACAACCTCGCTCAGCTCCAGCCCGTCATCGCCCCCGGGGGTCAGCGCATCTTCTTCTCGTCGTACGCCCGCGGGCCCTGGGACCTCTGGTCGACGACGCCGAAGGGCGAAATGGACCTCAAGCCGGTCGTCGAGTCACCGTTCACCAAGACCTCCAACGACGTCTCGCCGGACGGCCGCTTCCTGCTATACCGGGAGTTCAATCCTCGGACCCTCGGCGACCTGAAGGTCGTCGCGCTCGACGGCGATGCCGCGCCACGGACGTTCGTCGGCACCGCCGACGACGAGACCAACGGGGACTTTTCGCCCGACGGCCGGTGGGTGGCATATACCTCCGACGAATCCGGCCGCAAGGAGATCTACGCGGCCTCGTTCCCCGATGCCGCGCGGCGCCTCCGCATCACGTCGGAGGGCGGCGCCGCAGCCCCGCTGGAGCCGCGACGGCAAGGAGCTCTTCTACATCCGCTCGGGCCAGCTCGTCGCCGTTCCCGTCACCCGTGCGGGCGACGATCTCGCTTTCGGCCAGGGGCGGGCGCTCTTCCCTCTGACGCTTTTCTTCTATGGCGACACGGGCTTCGATGTGTCCACGCGCTACGACGTGGCTCCCGACGGGCGGTTCCTGGCGCTCGTCCGGACCCGCGAGGAGGGCCCCGAGCCCCTGGCCGTCGTCCAGAACTGGGCTGAGGCCGTGAAGAAGAAGCCGTGACGCTCGTCGCCGGAACGAAGCTCGGCCCGTACGAGATCCTCGCGCCAATCGGCGCTGGCGGGATGGGAGAGGTCTACCGCGCGCGGGACCCGCGCCTCAATCGCGACGTCGCGATCAAGGTGCTGCCCGCGTCGTACTCCGAGGATCCCGACCGCCTGCGCCGCTTCGAGCACGAGGCGAAGGCGGCGGGCGTCCTGAATCACCCGAACATCACCGGCGTCTACGACTTCGGAGAGGCGGACGGCGCGCCCTACGTCGTCCAGGAGCTGCTCGAGGGCGAGACGCTGCGCGTGGCCCTCGCAGCGGGAGGCCTCTCGCCGCGCCGCGCGGTCGACTACGCGATCGGCATCGCGCACGGGCTCGCCGCCGCGCACGAGAAGGGCATCGTGCACCGGGACCTGAAGCCCGAGAACCTCTTCGTCACGAACGCCGGGCAGATCAAGATCCTCGACTTCGGCCTGGCGAAGTTGACGGAGTCGGCGGGCAGCGGCAGCCAGACGAACCTCCCGACGGCGGCGCCCGCCACGGAACCCGGGATGGTCCTCGGAACGCTCGGGTACATGTCGCCCGAGCAGGTGCGCGGCCGGGCCGCCGATCACCGCTCCGACATCTTCTCCTTCGGCGCGATCCTCTACGAAATGCTCTCCGGCAAGCGCGCCTTCCACGCCGACTCGGCTGCGGACACGATGTCGGCGATCCTCAAGGAAGACCCGCCGGAGCTCTCGGTCACCAACCGGAACATCTCGCCGGCTCTCGAGCGGATCATCCGGCACTGCCTCGAGAAGACGCCGGAGCGGCGGCTCCACTCGGCGCACGACCTCGCCTTCGAGCTCGAGTCGCTGACGCAGACCTCCGGGACGGCGGCGGCCGTCCCCGCGGAGCGCGCATCGAGGCTCCTGCGCCCGGCACTGGCCGCTGCGGCGCTCGCCGCGCTCGTCGCCGCCGGCTTCTGGCTCGGGCGGCGCGGAGCCACGGCCAGGGCGAGCGTCGCCAACGGCGAAGCACGCACGTTTCGCAAGGTGACGGGCCTGCCGGGCTACGAGACCTTTCCCGCGCTGTCGCCGGACGGACAGACGCTCGCCTTCGTGAAGAAGTCCGCAGGCCACGAGCACGTCTACATCCAGCGCGCGGGCGGGCAGAACCCCACGGACCTCACCCCCGACTGCAAGGAGGACAGCACCGCGCCCGCCTTCTCCCCGGACGGCAACCTCATCGCTTACTCGTCTCAGTGCGAGGGCGGCGGAATCTTTCTCGTGGGCGCGACGGGCGAGAGTGCCCGCAGGCTCGCGCCTCTCGGCAGCGGCGCCGCCTGGGCCCCGGACGGGCGCGAGATCGTCTTCGACACCGAGTCCCACTGGACGCCGTACTCGCGAAGCGGCGTCAGCGAGCTGTGGGTCGCGGAGGTCGCCAGCGGCAAGACCCGGAAGATCCATGCCGGCGACGCGGTTCAGCCGAGCGTGTCGCCGCGCCGGCTCCGGATCGCCTACTGGGCGCTGCCGACCGACGGAAGCCAGCGCGACATCTGGACGATTCCGTACGGCGGGCTCAAAACCGGCGAAAAGCCCGTGCCCGTGACGCAGGACGCCGCCGTGGACTGGAACCCCGTCTGGTCCGCCGATGGCCGGTTCCTGTACTTTCTTTCGGACCGGGACGGCACGATGAACCTCTGGCGCGTGCCGATCGACGAGGCGACGGGCAAGCCTCTCGGCCCGCCCGAACCGCGCACGCTTCCGACGCGGGAGGCGGGAGGCTTCGGGATTTCGCGCGACGGCCGGCGCCTCGCCTATGTCGCCGCCGAGCCGGCCTTCTCGCTCGATGTCCTGTCGATCGACCCCGTCAGCGGCGAGGCGAAGGGCCCTCCCGTCGAGCTTCTCCAGTCGTCCGAGCCCATCGGTTTCCCCAACCTCTCGCCCGACGGCACGCTTCTCACTTTCGACTCGCAGGGGTCGGTGCGCGAGGACCTCTTCCTGGTCCGCGCCGACGGCACGAAGCTCCGGCGCCTGACCGACGACGACGCGCGCGACCGCGCGCCGGTCTTCATGCCGGACGGGACGCGCATCGTCTTCCAGTCGAACCGCGGCGGCCGTTGGGAGCTCTGGACGATCCGACCCGATGGAAGCGAGCTCACGCAGCTCACGAGAACCGACCCTCGGCGTCGTCGTCCCGGTCCCCTCTCGCGACGGGCGCCGCGTCGCGGCCAGCGACGGGACCGACGTCTGGATCTTCGAGCTCGATCCGTCGGGTGCTGTCGCGGGCTCGAGCAAGCTTCCTCAGCCGCCGGGTGCCGCGTACGCGACGGCGAGCCGGCTGGACGCCCGACGGCCGGCTGGTGTGCACGCTCAGCCGAAAGGACGCGACCGTCATCGCGCTCGGCCTTTTCTCCTTCGAGAAGCAGGCTTGGGAGAGCCTGCCGCTCGAATCGAAGGTCACCCATTCGGGCGTCAGCTACGTGGTCCTGACGGGGTCCGATCGAATCGCCGCACTGGCACCGGAGGGCGTCGCCTCGATCAGCCTCGTCGGGGGCCCGACCCGGCTTCTCGCGCCGCATCCGCGCAGCGGCGCCTACGAGGGCTACGGGGCCAGTCGAGACGGCCGGACACTCTACCTCGCGCGCGTCTACGACAACGGCGACGTCTGGATGGCGACACCGCCATGAACCGATGATGAACCTCTTCCTGCTCGGACTTCTCCTCGCGTCGCCGGCGCCGTGGCCGACGAAGGCCTGGCCGGAGGCGACGCCGCAAGCGGAAGGGCTCGATCGTGCGCCGCTCGACGTCCTCTCCTCCGAGCTCGCCGCCGGCAAGCACGGCTACGTCGACTCGATGCTCGTCATCCGCCGCGGCACGGGTCGTCTACGAGAAGAGCTACGACCGCGCGAAGGACTATGCGCGGCTCTTCGCCGGCAAAGGCGAGCCCGGCATCTACAACTACTACGACCCGGGCTGGCACCCGTATTACAAAGGAACGCGGCTCCACACGATGCAGTCGGTCTCGAAGAGCGTGACCTCCGCGCTCATCGGCATCGCGATCCGCCGCGGCGAGATCCCGGGCGTCGACGTGAAGGCGATGCCGTACTTCGCGGACTTCAAGATCCCGCCCGACCCGCGCCGCGACCGCATGACGCTGCGCGACATCCTGACGATGACGGCCGGCATCCGCTGGGACGAGGAGTCGACCGAGTACACCGACCCCGCCAACAACTGCGCCGTGATGGAGGGCAAGGAGGACTGGGTCCGCTACGTCCTCGAGCAGCCGATGGCGGAAGATCCCGGGAAGGTCTTCGTCTACAACAGCGGCGCGACGCAGCTCCTGTCGTACCTCATCAAGAAGGCGACGGGCAAACAGGCCGACGACTACGCGAAGGAGCACCTCTTCACGCCCCTCGGGATCGAGTACTACTGGAAGCGCACGCCGAAGGGCCTCGCCGACACCGAGGGCGGCCTGTACCTCACGCCCCGGGACCTCGCGAAGATCGGCTACCTGTACCTGAAGGACGGCGTGTGGGACGGCAAGCGCATCCTGCCCGAGGGCTGGGTCTCGGCGTCGACGCGCTCGAGCGTCGCGACGAACGACAGGTCTTACGGCTACGGCTACCAGTGGTGGGTGATCCCTCGCCAGGGCGCCGGCTCTCACGACGCCTACGCGGGCCGGGGCTACGGCGGGCAGCTCCTCATCGTCGTGCCCGCACTCGAGCTGATCTCGGTCTTCACCGGCTGGAACGTCTACGACAAGCCGCCGCTCGACGCGGACTACGCCCTCGCCCGCGTGCTCGCCGCCGTCAAGCCGGATTGACGCGCCACCGGCGGTTGCATTATGATTCCATTTCGCAACCACGCGAGGTGTCATGGCCACCGTCACCGTCAAGGACCTTCCTGACAAGCTCCACCGGCAGCTCAAGGCGCGGGCGCTGCAGCAGCACCGGAGCCTGAACAGTCACATCATCGCGATTCTCGAGGCGGCGACGACTCCGCAGAAGCTCGACCCCGACGCGCTGCTCGCCCGGGCGACGAGACTGCGCGCGCGCGTCGGAGGCCGCTTGACCGATGCGGATCTTACGGCGTTTCGCAGCTCCGGCCGGCCGTGATCGTCGTCGACACCAACGTCCTCGCCTATCTCTGGCTGCCCGGAGAACGCACGGCGCAGGCGGAGAAGCTCCTTCGGAGCGACCCGGACTGGAATGCTCCCCTCCTCTGGCGGTCCGAGTTTCGAAACGTGCTCGCCGGGAGCCTTCGCCGCGGTGACCTCGACCTCGAGACCGCCCTGCGAATCGCGGACGAGGCGGAAGGGCAGATGCGCAGCCGCGAGTTCTCGGTTCCCTCGGCGCAGGTGCTCTCGCGCGTGGAGGCCTCGGACTGCTCGGCCTGCGACTGCGAGTTCGTCGTCCTCGCCGAAGAGCTGGGCGTGCCGCTCGTCACGTCGGACGAGAAGCTCCTGAAGGCCTTCCCTGCCGTCGCGAAGAGGCTCGGGTGAACGCGGGGTCGCCTACAGCTTCACCAGGCACCACTCCTCCGACCACGGCAGCCGCGACATCTGGAGCGCGGCCTTCCCGCCCGCCTGCACCGCGAAGCCGTCGGAGAAGTTGACGCCGAAGCCGTTGCCCGGATCGTAGAGCCCGGGCTCGACGGAGAAGATCATGCCGGCCTCGAGCATCGTGTAGTCGCCGAGCGCGAGATACGGGGGCTGGTGGCCCTCCGTTCCCATGCCGTGCGCGGGCCGGTGGTAGATGAAGTTCTGCATCCCTTCCTTCACCTGGTGCTTGTGGATCTGGTAGGCGACCGTCGAGCAGGCCACGCCTTCGCGCTGGAGGTCCTTCTGCATGAGGCAGCAGTCGCGCGCGACGGTCCACACCTTCTTCTGGTGGTCCGTCCAGGGCGCGAGAAGGTACGCGCGGTAGAGCTCTCCGCCGCAACCCCCGATCTGCACGCCGCCGGCGATCTGGAGCGCCTGGCCCTTCTGGATCTTGTTGTAGTGCGTCTGGTTGGGATGCGGGTACGCCGTGCCCACGCCGCAGCGCACGCCGATGCCGAGCTCGATGCCGACGGCCGTGTGCGGCCGGCCGTCGCGCTTGATGCCCGACATGAGAAGCCCCATGCCGAACTCCTGCGCCGTCATCGCGAGGTCGTAGTCGGTCAGGTCCGTGCCCTTCGCGAGCAGCAGGTCCCGCGCGAAGGCGTGCGTCTCGTCGAAGACGCGGTACGCGCGCCGCCAGAGCGCGAGCTCCTCGGGCGACTTGACCATGCGCATCTTTTCGCAGCGGTCGGCGATCGACTCGAACTTCGTCTCCTTCAGAAAGACCTTGCCCGCCGTCGCGAGCCGCTTCGCGGAAAGCTCCCGGTCCGTCGCGATGCGCTTGCCGTCGTAGCCGCGCTTCTTCAGGCCCTTCAGCACCCATTCGAAGAGGTCCACCTGCTCGCCCTGCTGGACCTTCCCCTCGTTGGGAAAGCCGCCCTCGGCGTGCTGGAAGTCGAAGTAGTAGTCGGACTCGGTCGCCCACCAGCGTCTTGACCAGGTCCCGGTCGAGGCCGGGGTTGAACCAGATCGTCGCGAGCCGGTCGGCGGGAAGGAACACCGAGAAGGGGCGCTCGGTCGTCGTGAAGAAGAGCCCCGTGAAGTAGATGATGTTCATCGGGTCCGAGAGCCACGCGCCCGCGAACCCGTTCTCGTTCAGGTAGCCCTGCAGCGCCCTCGCCCGCGCCTGGTGCCACTCGAGCGGCAGCCGGTCGTAGGCCGCCGGCGCCAGGCCGTCGTCGTCCTTCACGAACAGCGCCGCCGACTTCGAGCCGTCGATCCCGCCGGAAGGCGCCGTCTGCGCCGCCGCTCCCGCCGCCACTGCCGTGCCGAGCGCCGCGCCTCCCGAAACGAGCAGGGACCGCCGGTCGAGTGTCATGGTTCCTCCTCCAGAGAAAGTGCGGCGATCCTATCGAATAGGCGCGACCGTCTCCTCGGCATGATGACTGGGTTCTCGGCCGCCGGGCTCGCCCTCGCCGTCCCCTTCCTCGTCGACCGGCTGCTGCTCTGGATGGAGTGGAAGGGCTGGATCGACTACCGGCGGACGTACCCGGGCCACTACAACGATGGCCAGGTGGGGCCGGCGTTTCTCGCGATCCAGGGGCTTGCTCGAGCCCGAGAAGCGCCACGCGGCCGAGGAGCAGACGGCGCTGCGGACCGAGCGGGACGAAAGCGGCGGCCGGGCGATTCGGACCCGGCCGGGCTACTTGATCGCGACGGCGAGCGTGTCGTGGTGGAGCGCGATCAGCGTCCGTAGGTACGGCCCGATCGCCTTCACGCCGTCGAAGCCGGCCGCCTTCGCCGCTTCCTCCTGCTTCGCCTCGGGCACGTCGGCGCTCTCGGCGTAGTGCTTGAGGTCGCGGTACGCGCCGATCGTGAAGAGGTCCCAGGCCGCTCCCGCGTCGCGCACGAAGATCAGGTTCTGCGGGAGGTTCAGCCGCTCGAGGTAGGCGTTCTCCATCTCGCGCTGGCGGTAGAGGCCGCGCTCCATCCCGGGCAGCGCCTCGAACATCTCGACGTGGAAGTAGCCGGCCTTCGCCGAGCTCCCCGCGTTTCCTCGAGCGGCGGGCCGTAGACGAAGACGTCCTCGGTCCAGGCGACGTCGTCGGAGAGCCGCGAGAGGTCGGCCTTCGCGGCGTCCCGCGCCTTCTGCCGGCGCGCGATGCGATCGGCGGCGTAGTAGTCGCCCCAGCTTCCCATCGGAAAGAGGAGCAGCAGGTCCCAGCGGTCCCCCTGGCTGTGCCGCATGGCGATCGGCGGCTCGTCGCCGCTGTCCTTCGTGCCCGGCCAGCCCGCCTTGTAGAGGTCCACGACCTCGAGGAGCTTGCCCGGCGCCGCCTGGACGAGGGTGGTCCGGTAGAGATAGCCGGGCGGCGGGCGCGGGAGGCCGATCCGACGAGAAGCGCCGCTGACCAGGAAGGTAATCATCGTTCTACCATTATGGTAGAATTCTACCATCATGGCCCTCAACATCAAGGATCCCGAGGCCGAGCGCCTCGCGGCCGAGGTCGCCCGCATGACGGGCGAGAGCAAGACCGGGGCGATCCGGTCCGCGCTCGCGGAGCGCAAGGAGCGGCTGGCGTACCGAACCGGGCGGAGGGACAAACACGCCGAGCTGCTCCGGTTGCTCCAGGAGGAGATCTGGCCCGCGATACCCCGATCCGTGCTCGGCAAGAAGATCTCGAAGAAGGAAGAGGCGAGGATCCTCGGCTACGGCCCGGGCGGCTTTTGATCGTCGACACGTCGGCCCTCGTGGCCATCCTCCTGCGTGAGCCCGGCTGGGAGAGCCTCCTGGAACGCATGTCGGAAGCCGCGGCACCGGGCGCCGGCGCTCCGACGCTCGCCGAGGCCGGCCTCGTTCTGACGGCCCGGTTGGGGCCGGACGGCAAGAGGCTCCTGGCGACCTTCCTCCTGGAGTCGGAGATCGTGGTGGTGCCATTCGGGGACGCGCACTGGAAGGCGGCCGTCAACGCCTTCCGCCGCTACGGAAAGGGGCAACACCCGGCAGGGTTGAACTTCGGAGACTGCCTCAGCTACGCCACGGCGAAGCTGGCCGGCCAGCCCCTTCTCTACACGGGCTCGGACTTCAGCAGAACCGACCTTCCGACGGCCTGACCGGGCGGTCGGACCCCCGGAAAACCCGCTCCTGTGCTAACATTTTTGAATTACAGCGATGAAATTCAGAAGTGTAATTGCCAGAAGCTTTTCCACGGCCGAGGCGGCGCGGCTGACTGGCCTGACGGCCAGGCAGCTCGACCATTGGGATAGGAACGGATTCCTCCGCCCGTCGGTCGAGAAGGCGAGCGGCTACGGCTCGGCGCGGCGGTACTCCTTCGCCGACGTCGTGCGGCTCCGGGTGGCGGCGCGGCTGCGCGCCAACGGGGTGGGACTCGCCCGGATCCGCCGCTGCGCGGAGGCCCTGGCGAAGCTCGACCCCGCCGCGGACCTCGGAAAGGCGCGGCTTCTCGTCGTCGGCTCGAGCGTCCTCTGGGCGCGGTCGGACCGCGAGGTCGTGGACCTGTTGAAAGACGGACAGCTCGTCCTGGTCTGTTCACTCGGAGACGCGGTGGCCGAGGCGGCCGGCGCCGTCGCCCGGCTCTCGCGCGAAACCGAGCGAGCCGATCAGCGGCCGTCGGCGCGCGCCCACGGTGGGAAAAGGCACACAAAGTAGGGGCGGCCCTCGCGGCCGCCCGCAGACGAGGACGAGCCCCGCGCCGACATCGGGCGCCGGGTAGGACAGGAGCAGGATGCGGTTGGCGTCGGAAGATCTGAGCGAGCACATCGGCCGCCTCGCGCGGCTGGGTCGCCAGCGCGACTTCTCCCTCGCGAAGTTCTCGAAGTCCCTGTCCTCGATCGCGCGCAACGGCGGGCGCGGCGAGGTCCTGCGGCAGCTCTTCGCGGAGTGGACCGGCATCCCCTTCGAGGCCCCCGAGGCGCTCGAGCGCTGGATCGAGATCGAGCGGCTGATCCCGGCCCTGCGCGACAAGCTCGGCGCGCCGCTCGGCCTCCAGACCGTCCTTCTCCACCACCTCCACAGCCGCAAGGGCCTCATGAAGGAGCCGCGCCTCGTGTCCGAGGCCGACCTCGCGGTCCTGCGCGTCAACGCGATCACGGACCCGCTGACCGGTCTCTACAACCGCCGGTTCCTCATCGACCACCTGACCCGCGAGATCTCGCGCGCCGAGCGCTCCGGCGGGATCCTCGCCGTCGGCATGATGGACCTGAAGGGCTTCAAGTCGATCAACGACCGCATGGGGCATCCGGTCGGCGACAGCGTCCTCGTCCGCACGGCCCGCGTCGTTCGCGAGTCGCTGCGCGCGGTCGACGCCGGGTGCCGCTGGGGCGGCGACGAGTTCGTCCTGGTGCTCCCCAACACGGACATGATCTCGGCGCTCGCCGTCCTCGAGCGCGTGCGCGAGAAGGTCACCGAGATCCCGCTCTCGGACCGCGCCGCCGCCGCGCTCGACCTGCACTACGGGGTCGCGTCCTACCCCAACGACGGCAAGAGCACCGACTTCCTGCTGAAGATCGCGGACCTGCGCCTGTACCAGTGCCGTTCGCAGTCGAGCTTCGCGGCGAGCGAGCGCCGCCTGCACCCGCGCTTCGCCCCGGAGGAGATGAGCCTGCGCATGGAGTGGAAGGGCCCCGCGCGCCCGGTCACCGCGCCGGTCGTCGACGTGAGCTACGGCGGCATCTCGTTCCATGCGAAGAAGGCCGAGAAGTGGCCCCCGCGCTGGAAGGCCGAGATCGTCCAGAAGCACGACCCCGAGCGCCACCCGATCAAGCTCAAGGCCCTGAACTCCGCGCCCATGCCGGGCGGCGGCGTCCGCGTGGGCTGCGCCTATGTCTGATCGGCGCGGGGCGTTCGCCGCCCACCGCGCCGCCGCATCCGGCCTCTTCACCCTCTTCACCCTGATCGCCATCGTGCTCGGCCTGGGGGACGCGCGGCCGCTCGCCCTCGCGATGGGCGGCGCGCTCGGCACGCTCTTCGTCCTGACGCGCGAGAACATCCGGGACTCGCTCGGCGACTTCGCCGCGCCGCTGGCGATGGTCGCGGACCTCGCTCTTCTCTTCTGCGCGATGTCGCTGACGGGCGGCGCGCTCTCGCCCTACGCCCTGCTGCTTCCCGCCGGCGTCGCGCTCTCCTGGCACTGCGAGGGAAAGCCCGCGGCGCGCTTCTTCGCCGTGGCCTCGGTCATGGGTGTCGCGGCGCTGGCGACGCTGGCGCGCGTGCCGACCGACTCCGCGGCCTCGCTCTTCGCGCTCGCGGGCGTCGCGCTCGCGGCTCCGGCGCTCCTGGTGACGCTCGAGGTCGTCGTCGGCGGCGGCCGCAAGGCTCGTCGAGGCCGGCACCGGCGCGGCGTCCGTCGACGCCCGAGGCGGAGCAGCCCGCCGCTGCCGCGAAGAAGACCGCCGCGCTCCCGGAGCGCGACCCGGAGGCCGAGATCCTCCACGACCTGCGATCTCCCCTGTCGGTCATCCGCGTCTACACGGACCTCATCCAGGAAGCGGCGCGCCGGGGCGAGCTGCCCAATCGGGAGTACCTCGACAACCTCGCGCGCGAGATCGAGCTCGCCGAGCGGCTCGTCGGAACCCCGCGCCGCGGCCCCGGAGCCGCCCGCGCCGCCTCCCGGCAGCGCGGACCTCGTCGAGATCCTCGGCTCGCTCGCGACGGCCTACCGGCTCGCGCACGGCGGTCGCATCCGCATCGAGTTCATCGCCGAGCGGCCGCAGCTGCCGGTCGCCGCCGATCCCGTGGCGCTCCAGCGGGCGTTCCGCAACGTCCTCGACAACGCGATCAAGTACACGCCGGACGCGGGCGAGGTCCGCATCCGAGCGGGCGCGGCAGGCACGCAGGCCTTCGTCGTCGTCAAGGACACGGGCATGGGCATGAGCCCCGAGGAGAGCGCCCGCGCCTTCGACTACGCCTTCCGCGGCCAGGGCGCCGTGGCCTCCGGCCGGCGCGGCAAGGGCCTCGGCCTCGCCGTGACGAAGGAGATCCTCGAGGCCAACGGCGGCAAGATCAGCCTCTCGAGCGAGGCGGGCTACGGCTCCGAGGTCACGATCATGCTGCCCTTCCAGCGGGGCGCGCGATGAAGCGGATCGTCGTCGTCGACGACGACCGCGAGATCTCGGCGGCGGTCCGCGATCTCCTCGTGCCCGAGGGCTTCACCGTCGACTGCCCGGCCGAGCCGCGCGCCGCGCTCGTCGAGACGATCCGGGAGGTGCCGGACCTCGTCATCCTCGACGTCGAACATGCCCGGCATGACGGGCTGGGAGTTCTGCGCGATCCTGCGCCGCCAGTCCTCGACGCGCGAGGTCCCGGTGCTCTTTCTGACCGGCCGCTCCGAGGTCAAGGACCGCATCACGGCCATGCAGCTCGGCGGCTCGGACTTTCTGGCCAAGCCCTTCGGCGCCGAAGAGCTTCGCAAGAAGGTGCGGTCGCTGCTCGACACGACTCACGCCATGGAGGAAGGATGAGGGCCAAACGCCGCACCGAACCCAACGTCATCGACGGCCCGTTTCCGGACGCGGACGCGGCCCCGCCCCCGGGGCCTCGACGAGCTGCGCCGCGAGCGCATCGTCTACGACGGCATCACGAACCTTCCGATCCACCCCTTCGAGACGCCCGAGCGCGCCGACGAGCGGATCGACCACCTCGGGGTCATCTACCTCCAGGTCGGCAAGTACTTCGGTTTCGAGGAGCTCTTCGGCTGGGAGCACTACGACAAGGTGCTCGCGGGCGTGTCCGACGGGCTCCAGGACGACGTGCGGTCCTCGCGCCTCTCGCCCCACGTCCACTCGATCCGCTTCTCCGGCGCCGACGGATTCTTCATCCTCTACAGCCTGCCGCCCGCGGGCCGCGGCCGCGTCGCCGGTCAACCTGGAGGAGGAGGCCGAGCGCCTTCGCGCCGGCGTCATCCGGCGCCTGCGCCAGACGCTCGAGGGCACGACCGCGGACCTCGTCAACATCCTCGCCTCGAGCCTGACGACGCCCGACAACCCGCGCGTGCGCCCGTCGCGCCACGTCGTGCGCACGCTCCAGGAAGCCGTCAAGATCGTCACGCAGCGCCAGACGCACGAGAAGCTCGCGCTCTTCGTCGGGCTCAAGTCCGTGATCGGCGGACGGCAGCTCCGGCCGGCGTTCCAGCCCGTGCGGCACCTGCCCGACGGCGCGATCATGGGATACGAGGCGCTGATCCGCGGCCCGCAGGGAACGACGCTCGAGACGCCCAACGTGCTCTTCGCCGTCGCGCACGAGAACGAGATGGACGTCGAGCTCGAGACCCTGTGCCTCGAGACGATCTTCGCGGGCCTGCCCCGCGCCGTCGGCGAGAAGCGCCTCTTCGTCAACGCCTCGGCCATGCTGCTGCGCCACCCCGTGTTCCTCGACGCGCGCAACCTCGCCTCGATCAACCGCAGCCACGGCGACGTCGTCGTCGAGATCTCCGAGAAGGAGATGGTCCGCGACTACGACTCGTTCCAGGACGTCCTCGGACAGGTCCGCCAGGCGAACATGAAGATCGCGATCGACGACGCGGGCTCGGGCTACTCGGGGCTGGAGGCGATCCTCCACTTGAAGCCCGACTACATCAAGGTCGCCGACTCCCTCGTGCGCAACATCCACGCCGACCCGATCAAGCGCGAGATCATCGCCTCGCTCGACGCCATCGGAAAGCGCATCGGCGCGACGCTGGTGGCCGAGGGGATCGAGGTCGAGGCCGAGCGCAAGACCCTGGTCGACCTCGGCATCGAGTTCGGCCAGGGCTACCTGCTGGGCCGGCCGGCGTTCCAGGTCAGCGGGCGGGCGTCGCGGGCGTAGCTCCGCGCTCCGTGAGCAGTTTGCTCAGCCGGTCGCGGGCGCTCGCATCCTCCTTGAGCTCCAGGAGCGGATCGAGCTCGCGGAAGATGAGCGCCGTGTCGAGCCTGCCGGCCTGGCGGGTCACGATGCCCTCGATGTCGAGCCAATCCTTGGGACGTGCGGCAAAGGCCTTGAGGACGACCAGGTCCTCGGCGCTGCACGTCGAGATCGTGACACCGGGCGTGATCTCGAAATCCGACGCCCGCGCGACGCATCGCTCCTCGAAGGGAACGACCGCCGAGAGCCAGGTCGATCCCGATGCCGCGGCTGCTCCACAACAGGAGCACCCGGCTCTTCAGCGAGAAGTCTCTGGCGTCGGCGATCCGCCCCGAGAAGCGTTCGCGAGCAGGCGGTCGAGGACGGGGCCTTCCTCGCCGAAGCCGGTGAGCAGCGTCAGGTCCACGTCCTGGGTCAGGCGCGGCTCGCCCCACCGCTGGACTGCGATGCGCCCGATGAAGCAGAAGCGCCAGCCCTCGCCGCGGCAGAACTCCTGATATCTCGCGCGGCGTCGTAGACGAGGTTCACGCGGGGCGCCGCCGGTGGAAGAGCGCCTGCTGCTCGACCAGGCCCGACGAGACCCGGCGACGCTCGGAGAGCGGGTGGTCTCGCGCCGATCTCGAGCAGCGTCCTCCGAGGCGGCGCGGGCCTGCTCCTCGGTCATCTCCCGCAGCTCCCGCCGACGAATCTCGTCGAGGAGCTTGCCGGTCTCGATCCACTGGAGAACCCAGCGCCGCTCGAGCTCGCGATCCATGGCTCGATTATAGCGCGTCAGGCGCGCCCGACCGAGGAATAAACCCAGTCGCGAGAAAGAGTTAGACGTCCCGCAGCCGCAGCGCCGCGGTCGCCGGGACCGGCTCTTCCCGCTCGGCCGCCGGCTCCGCGCGATGCGGCTTGGGCGCCTCGCCCTTGCCCTTGCGGCGGCCGATGCGCCGCTGGAAGCGGTCCATGACGACGTAGAAGACGGGCGTCACGTAGAGCGTCAGGATCTGCGAGAAGAGCAGTCCGCCGACGACGGCCAGCCCCAGCGGCCGGCGCGACTCGGCGCCCGCGCCGACGCCCAGCGCGATCGGCAGCGTGCCCATCAGCGCCGCCATCGTCGTCATCATGATCGGGCGGAACCGCACGAGGCAGGCCTCGTAGATCGCCTTCTGGGCGGAGACGCCCTCCTCGCGCTGCGCCTCGATCGCGAAGTCGACCATCATGATGCCGTTCTTCTTGACGAGGCCGACGAGCAGGATGACGCCGACGAAGGCGTAGATCGAGAGCTCCGTCCGGAAGACCATCAGCGTCACGAGCGCGCCGAAGCCGGCAAACGGCAGCGCCGTCAGGATCGTCAGCGGGTGGATGAAGCTCTCGTAGAGGATCCCCAGGACGACGTAGATCACCAGGATCGCGACGATCAGCAGCAGCCCCAGCCCCTTGACCGAGCTCTGGAACGCCTGGGCCGTGCCCTGGAAGTCGCGCTGGACGGTGGCGGGCAGCGTCTGCCGCGCGACCCGGTTGACCGCCGCCACGGCGTCGCCGAGGGCGACACCCGGGCGCAGGTTGAAGGAGATCGACACGGCGGGAAGCTGGCCCTGGTGGGCCACCGTGAGGGGCCCGGTGCCCTCCGCGACCGATCCGAGCGAGGACAGGGGAACGAGGTCGCCCGAAGTCGAGCGCACGTGGAGCAGGCCGATCGCCGCCGGGCGTGGCCTGGAACTCGGGCGCGAGCTCCATGATCACCTGGTACTGGTTGGTCGGCGCGTACATCGTCGAGATCTGGCGCGTGCCGTAGGCCGTGTAGAGCGCGTCCTCGATCTTCTGCGTGGAGATGCCGAGCGCGGCGGCCCGGTCCCGGTCGATCGTCACGTTCAACTGCGGGTTCGAGAGCTGCATGTCGCTCGTGACGTCCTGGACCTCGGGCAGCTCGCGGATCTTCTGCTCGAGGATCGGGGCGTACTCGTAGAGCTCGGCCGTGTCCGAGTCCTGGAGCGTGTACTGGTACTGGCTCTTCGTCGGGCTGCCGCCCAGGCGGATCGGCGGCGGCACCTGCATGAACGTGCGGATTCCCGGGACCTTCGCGAACTGCGGCCGCAGCTCCGCGACGATCTCGTCGGCCGTCTTCCGCTCCCCCCGGGGCTTCAACTGCGCGAGCACGATGCCCGAGTTGCCGACGGCGGTGTTCCCGCGCGGCCCGGCCGAGATCAGCACGTTGGCGACGTCCGGGTGGGCCCGGACGATCGCGCCGATCTGCTGCTGCTTCTCGCGCATCGCCGGGAAGCCGATGCCCTGCGCGGCCTCCGTCGAGCCGAAGATCAGCCCCTGGTCCTCCGTCGGCAGGAAGCCCTTGGGGATCTTGACGAAGAGCCAGCCGGTCGCGACCAGCACCAGCGCCGACATCGCCAGCACCCGGCGCGGGTGCGCAGCGCCGGTCCCAGCGTGCGAGCGTACAGGCCGAGCATGACGTCGAAGCCGCGCTCGCTCCACCGGTAGACGGCGCCGTGCTTCTTCTCGCCCTCGGGCTTCAGGAACCGGCTGCAGAGCATCGGCGTCAGCGACAGGGAGACGAAGCCCGAGACCAGGATCGCGACGCCGATGACGACCGCGAACTCCCGGAAGAGCCGCCCGACGATGCCGCCCATGAAGACGATCGGGATGAAGACGGCCGTGAGCGAGATCGTCATCGAGATGATCGTGAAGCCGATCTCCTTCGAGCCCTTCAGCGCGGCCTCGAACGGGGCCTCGCCGCGCTCGATGTGCCGGACGATGTTCTCGAGCATGACGATGGCGTCGTCCACGACGAAGCCGACCGAGAGCGTGAGCGCCATGAGCGAGAGGTTGTCGAGCGTGTACCCGAGCACGGTACATCGCGGCGAACGTGCCGACGATCGAGAACGGCAGGGCGAGGCTGGGGATGACCGTCGCCGAGAGCTTGCGCAGGAACAGGAAGATGACGAGCACGACGAGGACGAGCGTCAGGAGCAGCGTGAACTTCACGTCGTCGACCGACGCCCGGATCGACGTGGAGCGGTCGTAGACGACGTGCAGGGAGGCGGAGGCCGGGAGCTGCTTCTGGAAGGTCGGCAGGAGCTTGCGGACCGCCTCGGCCACGGCCACGGTGTTCGTGCCCGGCTGCTTGAAGATCGCGAGCGAGATCGACCGCTCGTCGTTGAACCAGGCGGCGCCCTTGTTGTTCTCGACGCTGTCGATGACCTGGCCGAGATCTCCCACGCGGACGGCCGAGCCGTTGCGGTAGGCGACGATCACCGGGCCGGTAGCCCTCGGCGTTCAGGATCTGGCCGCTGGCCTGGACGGTGAACGAGGTCAGCGGCCCGTAGAGGATCCCCGTCGGCAGGTTCACGTTGGCGCTGCGCACGGCCTCCGCGACCTCGTCGATGCCGATGCCGCGCGCGGCGAGCTGCCGCGGGTCGAGCTGGACGCGCACGGCGTACTTCTGCGGGCCGAAGACCTGCACCTGCGCCACGCCGGAGACCGTGGAGATGCGCTGGGCCATCATGACCTCGCCGTACTCGTCGAGCTCGGAGAGCGGCAGCGTCTTCGAGGTCAGCGCGAGGTACATCACCGGCTGGTCCGCCGGGTTGACCTTGCCGTAGGAGGGCGGGGCCGGCATGTTCGGGGGAAGCTGCCGCGCGACGGCCGAGATCGCCGACTGCACGTCGAGGGCCGCGCCGTCGAGGTCCCGCGACAGGTCGAACTGCAGCGTGACCTGCGTCGAGCCCTGGGCCGACGAGGAGCTCATGTTGTCGAGGCCGGCGATCGTCGAGAACTGCCGCTCGAGCGGTGTCGCCACCGACGAGGCCATCGTCTCGGGCGAGGCTCCGGGGAGGGCCGCCGAGACCTGGATCGTCGGAAAGTCCACGTTCGGGCAGGTCCGAGACCGGCAGCAGCCGGTACGCCATCACGCCGAAGACGAGCAGGCTCGCCATCACGAGCGTCGTCATGACGGGCCGGCGGATGAAGAGCTCGGAGAGGTTCACGACTTGCCCGCCGCGTCGGCTTTCGCCGCCGACCACCTCGACCTTCGCGCCCGGCGAGAGGCGCAGCTGCCCGTCGGTGACGACCGTCTCCCCCGCCGCGAGCCCCTCGGCGATCACCACGCCGTCGGCGGCGTTGCGCGCGACCGTCACGGGCGGGACTCCACGGTTTCGTCGGCCTTGACGACGAACGCGTAGGTCCCCTGCTGGCCGTTCTGGACGGCGCCGGTCGGGGCGACGATCGCGTTCTGCTCCGTCGCGAGCGTCAGGACCGCGTTGACGAACTCGCCGGGCCACAGGATGCGGTCGGTGTTCGGGAACGTCGCCTTCAGCGTGATCGTTCCGGTCGCCCGGTCGACGGTGTTGTCGAGAAAGGTCAGCTCGCCCCGGGCCAGGACCCTGCCGGTCGCGGGCTCTTCGGCATCGACGGCGAGGGTCCCGGCGTTCTGGCGCCGGCGGATCTCCGTGAGCTCGCGCTCGGGGACGGCGAACGCCAGGTAGATCGGCGCGACCTGGTTGATCGTCACGAGCACGGCGTCGTTCGCCCGCACGACGTTGCCGGCCTGGACCTGGATGCTCCCGCTCCGGCCGTCCATCGGCGCCCGGATCGAGCAGTACGCGAGGTCGAGCCGCGCCCTCTCGACCGTGGCCTGGTTCAGGCGCACGGTCGCCGCGGTCGCCGCGGCGTTGGCCTTGACGCTGTCGTACTGCTGCTGCGTCACGTAGTCCTTCTTGACGAGGTCCTCGTAGCGCTTGACGTCCGTCTGCGCATTCTCCATCTGGGCGCGGTCGCGAGCGAGCGCCGCCTCGGCCTGCGCGAGCGCCGCTTCGTACGGGCGGGGGTCGATCGAGAAGAGGAGCTCGCCCTTCTTCAGGTCCTGCCCCTCCCGGAAGTGGACCTGCGTGATCTCGCCCGAGACCTGCGCGCGCACCGCGACGGCGACGTAGGGCTGGATGGTCCCGACGTTGCGGATCTGGAGCGGGACGGCCTTCTGCACGACCTTCCCGACGCGGACGGGGACGGCCTCCGGGGGCGGGGCCGGGCGCTTGCCGGCGCAGGCGGTGGCCGCCAGAACGGCGGCGGCCATCGAGCAGTCTCGGGCCGGTGCGGATCATGGACTTCCTTTCATCTCGGGCAGGGCGCGGATCTCGGGAGAGCCGGGCTGCAGCACGCCGGTCGCGTGCGCGAGCTGGGCCACGGCGAGGAACCACAGCGAGCGCGCCTGCGCCTCCTGGGAGCGAGCGTCGGCGAAGGCCGTCTGCGCCGTCAGGAGGTCGAGAATCGAGCCGACGCCGGCGCGGTAGCGCCCTTCGGCGACGTCGTTGGACTGGCGCGCGCTCGCCAGCAGGTCGCGGGTGGTGAGGACGGTCTTCGCCGCCGTCTGCGACGCCGTAGTAGCTCGACCAGACGTCGAGGATCACCTGGTTCTCCGTGCGTTCGGCGCTCGCTTTCGCGACCTCGGCCACCTCGCGCGCCTTCTGGACCTGGTAGGCCGTGTCGAAGCCGCGGAAGACGGGGATGCGCAGCGAGATGAGCCCCGCCCAGTTGGTCGAGAACGGGTCCGCCGACGTCCGGCCGATGGTAGAAGGTCCGGTTGCCGCTCGCGTCGAGCGAGAGCGTCGGCAGGCCGTCCTTGGCCGAGGCCAGGATCCGGCTCTCCGCCGCCAGGGCGAGAAATTTCTGGGCCGCCAGGTCCGGCCGCTGCGCGACGGCCTTCGCGATGAGCTCGTCGACGCCCTTCTTGACGGCGTCGAGCGGGAGATCATCGGGCAAGTTCGCCCACGTCGACGGGCACCGTCGCATCGACGCCGATGGCGGTGGCGAGCGCGCCCCGGACCACCTGCACCTGGCCCTGAACCACCTGCAGCGCGAGCTCGGCCTGCGAGGCCGACGTCTCTCGCCAGCAGGACGTCGGCGATCGTCGCCACGCCCGCCGCGGTGCCGCTCTTCGGCGGCGGCGAGGTTGCTCCGGGCCTCCGCGAGGTTCGCCTCCCGCGCCGTGACCTGCGCCTTGGCGTTCAGGTACAGGTAGTACGCCTGGGCCACTCTCAACACGACGTCCTGGATCGCGGCGTTGTGCGTCCAGTCGGCGGCGTAGAGGATGCGCGTGGATTCCTCCACCTCGGCCTCGCGCGCGCCGAAGTTGAAGAGCAGCCAGGTCGCGGCGATCGACGGCCCGTACGTCGTCTGCAGAAACGTGAACTGCCCGCCGACGGCCGACTGCTTCTGGCGCTCGAGGAGGCCGTCGACCTCGACGTAGGGAAAGTAGAGCGACCGCTTCGAGCCGACCTCGGCCGCGGCCGCGCGCGCGGCGAACCAGGCCTCGCGCGTCGCCGGGTTGTTCCTGAGCGCGACGTCGACGAGCTGGCCGAGCGACAGCGTCGTTCCGGGCTTCGTGTATTCCTCCGGGATCTGCGGCGGCGGAGCGGGCTCGTCCTTCGGCATCGCCGCCGCCGGGGGCGGAGTCCACGGCTGGTTCGGCGCCGCGGCCACGGCATCCTGCACGCTCTTCTTCGGAAGCAGCGAGCAGCCGGGGCCGGCTGCGGCTGCGGCGAGCAGCAGCGCGAGCGGCTCTTCCTCACGGCTCCCTCCGCGCCGACGCCCTCGAGGAAGACCGACATGATCTGCCGGACGAGCTCCTCGAGCGTGTCCTCGGGCCGCCGGAAGAGGTTCGCCGAGCGGACCATGCCGAGGAAGAGCTCGGCGCCGATGCGCGCGTCGATGCCGCGCAGCTCGCGCCGCTCGATGCCCGGCGAGGATCGCCTCCTGGGAGAACCGCAGGATCGCCTCCCGGCGCTTCATGATCTGCGTCGCGCGCGAACGGGTGCGTCGTCGTTGTGGAGGAACGGGAAGAGGAACTTCCGGTCCCAGTAGAAGCGCAGGTTCTCGGTGGCGATCCGCTCGAGGCGCCGTGCCGACGACTGCTCCTGCGGCAGGGCCTGCGAGAGCGACGGCGGCGAGCCGGTCGAGAACGTGCAGCGTCGTCGCGAAGTAGAGATCGTCCTTCGTTTCGAAATAGCGGTAGATCGTCCCCTTGCCGATGCCGGCGTCCGAGGCGATCTCGTCGATCAAGACCTCGTGGAATGGCCTGCGGGCGAAGACGCTCGCGGCCGCGTCCAGGATCGCCTTCTCTTTCGCTTCGGTCTTTACTCTCGGCATCTATTTCGGAACTGACCGGTCAGTTCTGTATCACATACGAGTCCGCCATCCGCCAGGTTGCCGGGATGAGATCAAGAAACTCATTGACGGCAGGAAACTCGATTCTATAAGTTAACGTAGTTAAGTTACGGAGGGACGTTTTGGGCACAGCAGAACGACGCGAGCGGGAACGGCACGAGCTGCGAACGCGCATCCTGGATGCGGCCCGGGAGCTCTTCGCCGAGGAGGGCTACGAGGCGGTGACCATGCGCCGGATCGCCGAGAAGATCGAGTACTCGCCGACGGCCATCTACTTCCACTTCCGCGACAAGCACGCGCTCATGCAGGAGCTCTGCGACGAGGACTTCGGCGCTCTGGCCGGCAAGTTCCAGAAGATCGCGGGGATTGCCGACCCGGTCGATCGCCTGCGCCGGATCGGTCAGGCCTACGTGGCCTTCGCGATGTCGCACCGGAACCACTATCGGCTGATGTTCATGACGCCGCACCCCGAGGCGCTGAAGCCCGAGGACAGCCGTCTGAAGCGGGGCAACCCGGAGGAGGACGCCTACGCGTTCCTCAAAGCCACGGTCGCCGAGTCGATCGCAGGCGGGAGGCTGCGGCCGGAGTTTGGCGACGCGGAACTCGTGTCCCAGATGGTCTGGGCCGGCACCCACGGCGTCATCTCGCTCCACATCGCCAAGTGCAAGGATGCCTGGGTCGACTGGCGCGACCCGATCGAGACGGCGCACGCGCAGATCGAAACGATGATCCGCGGCCTGACCCGCCGGGAGGCCTGAAGTGGTCGACCTCGCGACGAAGAGCCTTCTTCACGACAAGCTGCGGTTCCTGATCACCGTGTCGGGCGTGGCCTTCGCCGTCACGCTCGTGTTCGTGCAGGTGGGGCTCTTCATGGGACTGCTCGACAACGCGTCGATCACGATCGAGCACATCGACGCGGACCTCTGGGTCACCTCGCGCAACACGCCGAACGTCGACTTCGCGCACACGTTTCCGGACACCGCGGTCAAGCGCGTGCGCTCGGTGCCCGGGGTCGAGCGGGCCGACAACCTCATCGTCTGGTTCGTGACCGTCAACCTGCCCACCGGCGCGCAGGAGGGATCGCTCGTCTACGCCCTCGAGGACTTCCCGCGCTGGAACATCCCCTGGAACGTCGAGGAGGGCGACCTGTCGGACCTGAAGCGCGGCCAGTACTTCTTCCTCGACGAGTCCGCGGTCAAGCGCTACGGCGCCTTCGAGGTCGGCCAGTACCGGGAGATCCTGGGGCAGCGGATGAAGATCATCGGCCGCACGCGGGAGGCCCGCTCCTTCACCACGACGCCGATCCTGTTCGTCGACTTCGATCGGGCGCAGACGCTGAACCCCCAGTCGCTCCAGGGCAAGACGACCTACGTCCTCGTCAAGCTCGGGCCGGGCGCGGACGCCGCGGCGGTCAAGGCGGAGATCGCGCGGCGGCTCCCCTACAACGACGTCTACACGAAGAAGGAGTGGGCCGCGCGCTCGCGAAACTACTGGGTGCAGTCGACCGGGATCGGCCTGAACATGTACCTGACGGTCTTTCTCGGCTGCCTCGTCGGCATCGTCGTCGTGGCGCAGACGCTCTACACCTCGACGATGGAGCACCTCAAGGAGTTCGGCACCGTCAAGGCGATCGGCGGAGGCAACCTCGACATCTACCGGATCCTCGGAAAACAGGCCTCGATCGCGGCGGTGGCGGGGTTCGTGCTCGGGGCGCTGATGGCCTACGCCCTGCGGCCGGCGATCGCGAAGATCGACCTGAAGCTCATCATCCCGCCGACCTTCGTCGCCATCGTGTTCGTCGGCTCGCTCCTGATGTGCCTGGCCGCCGCGATGATCTCGTTCCGCAAGGTCGCATCCATCGACCCGGCGCTCGTGTTCCGCGGGTAACGGAGAACCATGATCGCCACGAAACCGGTGCTCGAAGCCATCGACGTCGCCAAGGACTTCCGGGAGGGACGGGGCGACACGGTCTCGGTGCTGCGGGGAATCTCGCTCACCCTTTCGCGCGGCGAGATCGTCTCGCTCGAGGGCCCCTCCGGCTCCGGAAAGACGACGCTGCTCTCGATCCTCGGCTGCATCCTGACGGCCTCCTCCGGCCGCGTCATCGTCGATGGCGAAGAGGCGGACCCGCGCCGCGCCGCGCGATTGCCGGAGATCCGCAGGAAGTCGATCGGGTTCGTCTTTCAGCAGTTCAACCTGTTCCCGTCGCTGACGGCGCTCGAGAACGTGGAGTACGCGCTGAACGTCAAGGGTCACCGCGGGAGAGCGGCGCAGACGGAGGCCAGGCGCGTCCTCGAGGCCGTGGGGATGTCGGACCGGCTCGACTTCCTGCCACGGGACCTCTCGGGCGGCCAGAAGCAGCGCATCGCCGTCGCCCGGGCGCTGGCCGGCGACTCGCCGATTCTCCTCGCCGACGAGCCGACGGCCAACCTCGACTCGCACATCGGCGGCCAGGTCCTCGAGATGTTCCGTGCGCTCGCCAAGAAAGAAGACCGGGCGCTCCTGATCGTCACCCACGACCCGAACGTCCGCGCGATCGCCGACCGGGTGCTCCGGATCCGCGACGGCGAGTTGGCCGAACAAGACGCGTCCGGAGTAGGGGCGGGGCTTGACCCCGCCCGCGGGGGGCGACCGGTGGCGGTCTCGCAGCAAACTCAAGGGGGAATGCCATGAAATCGAGTCTCTGGAACCGCGCTCTCTGGCTGCTGCTCGGTCTCGGGATCCTGGCGGTCGTCGGCCTTCAAGCCCGGGCGGCCGTTTCGCCGGGGTCCGTCCGCAGGCCGGCCGCCGCTCCGGCGGGCGCCCCGGTCCCTGCCGCCGCCGTGGCCGCCGAGGGCCGGGTCGTGGCCTACCCGGGAGCCGAAGTCGTCGTCGGAACCGATCTGGCGGGCACGGTCGTAGTTCTCAAGGTGCAGGAGAAGGAGAGGGTGCGCAAGGGCCAGCTCCTGGCCGAGCTTCGGTCGGACGATTATCGGGCCGCATTCGCCGAGGCGAAGGCCCGGGTCGTCGAGGCCGACGCCGACATCCGCCTGGCCGAGTCCGAGGTCGAGCGCGCCCGCCAGCTCTGGCAGAAGGACGTCGGCTCCCGGCAGGCCGTCGACAAGGCCGAGCGCGACGTCGAAGCGGCCCGGGCCCGGCGCCTGACCGCGGCGGCGACCGCCGACCGCCTCGAGGCCGTCCTCGCCAAGACCCGCATCCTCTCGCCGATCGACGGGGTCGTCATCGCGCGGCATGCCCAGCCCGGCGAGACGCTCGAGGCGGGCCAGCGCATCGTGACCGTGGCCGACCTCTCGAAGACCCGCGTCGAGGCCGAGCTCGACGAGTTCGACTCGGGCCGCGTGCGCCTGGACGACGCGGTGCGCGTGACGGCCGAGGGCTACGACGGGAAGTCCTGGCGCGGTCGCGTCGAAGAGATCCCCGACGCCGTCGTCGGACGCCGGCTCAAGCCCCAGGATCCCGGCAAGCCCGAGGACACCCGCGTCCTTCTCGTCAAGGTCGCGCTTCTGGAACCCACGCCCCTGAAGCTCGGCCAGCGTGTCGAGATCCGGATCGATTGACCGGGAGAGGAGACGGCCCATGAGCGAAGCGGCAGATCCCTGCGCAGGCGGATTCATCAAGAGGCTCCAGTGCCGCGGCGCGGAGTCCGACCAGGCGCAGGTCCCCCTCGATTCCTCCGGCGAGCGCGACTTCCTGCGGGAGCGCGTCGCCCTCTGGGCGCGCATCACGTTTCTCGCGTCCTTGACCTTCTTCGTCGCGGGCTTCGCGATCGAGGCGCTGTGGCCCCCGCTTTCCGGCGGGAGCCAGAGCTTCACCCGGCCGGACATTCTGTTCGACCTCGCGACCTGCGCGGTCCTCCTGTTCGTCTGGATGGCAGCGCGGCAGCCCGCGCTCTCCGACGGAGCGCTGCGCGCCATCGACGCCGGCGGCACCCTCGCGACCCTCTGGCTCTACGCCTGCATGGCGGGCAGCATGCCGCCGGCGTGGCGGCCCGAGATGATGTTCCTCCTGATCGTCATCACGATTCTCCTGACGCGCGCCGCGCTCGTCCCGAGCCCCGCCGGCCGGACGGCGTGGATTTCCACGCTCGCCACCGCGCCTGCGCCGGTCCTGGCCGCAGTGGTCTACGCCGGCGGCGCGCCGGCGGAGGTCTCACGCGGCCAGTCGGTGGCGTACGCGCTTCTCTGGTCGATTCTCGCGGTTCTTCTGTCGACACTCGCCTCGTTCGTGACCTTTCGCCTCCGCAAGAGCGTGGCCCGAGCCCGACAGCTCGGCCAGTACACGCTGAAGGAAAAGCTCGGCGAGGGCGGCATGGGCGTCGTCTATCGGGCCGAGCACGAGATGCTGCGCCGTCCGACGGCCATCAAGCTCCTGCCCCCGGGCAAGGCCGGCGAGGACAGCCTCAAGCGCTTCGAGCGCGAGGTCCAGATGACCGCGCGGCTCACGAGTCCGCACACCGTTTCGATCTACGACTACGGCCGGACTCCCGACGGTCTCTTCTACTACGTCATGGAGTACCTCGACGGCGTCGACCTCGAGGACCTCGTCAAGGAAAATGGCCCCGTGGCGCCGGGACGGGCGGTCCGCATCCTGCGTCAGGCATGCGCGGCGCTGACCGAGGCGCACGGCATCGGGCTCATCCACCGCGACATCAAGCCCGCCAACATCCTGCTCTGCGAGCGTGGCGGGTTCCCCGACATCGCCAAGCTGCTCGACTTCGGGCTCGTGCGCGAAATCTCGGGGGCCTCGGATCCGCGCCTGACCGCCGACAACGTCCTGCACGGCACACCGCAGTACCTCGCTCCCGAGGCCATCCGGAACTCGGATTCGATCGATGCCCGGAGCGATCTCTATGCCCTGGGCGCCGTCGGCTACTTCCTGCTGACCGGGACGCCGGTCTTCTCCGGCCGCGGCGCGCTCGAGATCATCCATCACCACCTGCAGACGGAGCCCGAGCCCCTGTCGAAGCGCCTCGGCAGGCCCCTTCCGCCGAAGCTCGAGGCCCTCATCCTGCGGACGCTCTCCAAGGACCCGGACGAGCGGCCCGAGAGCGCCCGCGCCTTCGCCGACGCGCTGCATGCGTGCGACGACGTCGCGGCCTGGGACGAGCTCGACGCCCGGCGGTACTGGCGCGAGCGGGCGACCCGGAGGGAAGCGGCGCAGACGGCCTGAGGAAAGCCGTCACGAAAACGCGCACGCGGGCATCTCCCGTGCATAAGATCGGGGCATCGTGGCGCGGAGTTGTGCGGCGGCGCTTTCGGCGACGTGGCGCGTCGTTGCGGCCACGGTCGGCCTCGCCTTGCTCTCCTCGGGAGCCGCCACCGCCGACCAGATCGACGACATGACCGAGGACGCGGTCTTCGCGTTCGGCAACGGGCGGTTCGCCGAGGCGGCGAAGGTTTTCGAAGTCGCCTGTTTCATGAGTGTCAACGACGCCGGACGGCACCTCGCATGCCTCGCCCGACTCGTCGTCGCGCAGGATGCCGCCGGGAGGCCCGCGGCCCGCGACGCCCGGCTGCAGCAGTTCGTGGAGGGCGCGAGCGCTGTTCCGTCCTTTCGCCTGGCGGCTCTCGAGCCGGAGTTTCGGGACCGGTTCCGCGCGATCGCCGTGCAACGCCTCACCCGGGACCGCATTCTGGCGATGCCCGCCCTCGCGGCGGAGCTTTCGCTCGCTCCTGCTTCAGCCGCCGGCCGGCCTCCGCCGGAGCCTGCGAGCACGGTCCCGACGGTCACGCGCCCGGTGACGATCACGCCCGCACTCGCCGCTCCGAGCATCCTCACGCCCACGCCGCCGTCCCCGACCGCTACCGTTACCCGAACCTCCACGGCCACGCCGACTCTCACCCCGTCGCGCACCTTCACGCCCACGCCGCCGTCCCCGACCGCCACCGTCACCCGAACCTCCACGGCCACGCCGACCCTCACCCCGTCGCGCACCTTCACGCCCACGCCGCCGTCCCCGACCGCCACCGTCACCCGAACCTCCACGGCCACGCCGACCCTCACCCCGTCGCGCACCTTCACGCCCACGCCGCCGTCCCCGACCGCCACCGTTACCCGAACCTCCACGGCCACGCCGACCCTCACCCCGTCGCGCACCTTCACGCCCACGCCGCCGTCCCCGACCGCCACCGTTACCCGAACCTCCACGGCCACGCCGACTCTCACCCCGTCGCGCACCTTCACGCCCACGCCGCCGTCCCCGACCGCCACCGTTACCCGATCCTCCACGACCACGCCGACTCTCACCCCGTCGCGCACCTTCACGCCCACGCCGCCGTCCCCGACCGCCACCGTTACCCGAACCTCCACGACCACGCCGACTCTCACCCCGTCGCGCACCTTCACGCCCACGCCGCCGTTCATTCCGACGCGCACGTCGACACGGCCCCCACCCACGGCTTCCGCAACGGTCCGGACCGCCACGCCGGCGACGGACCTGCCGACGCCGAGGCCGATCGAACGCATCATGCCGGTCTACCCGGAACGCGCGCTCAAGGACCGCGTCCGCGGCGTCGTCGTCCTTCGAGTCCTCGTCTCCGAGACCGGCCAGCCGATCCAGGTGACCGTCAAGACCGCGGCGCGCCGTGACCTGACGGACGCCGCCGTCCACGCCGCCCGGCAGTGGAAATTCGAGCCCGCGCGCAAGGCCGGCGTCGCGGTCCGGGGTTACGCGACGATCCGCTTTCCCTTCGAGGGCGTGCAGTTCGCGCGCACTCCGTTCCCGGGAGGCTTCTCGAGCCCTTGAGCCGGGGCGCTTTCGCACACCGCCATAGAATCCCGCTCCCGTGTCCTCCTTCGCCGCCAGGGCGCCGTACATGGCGCTCGCCCACCGCGACTATCGGCGGCTGATCGTTTCGCAGCTGCTCTCGCTGACCGGGACGCAGATGCAGGTCGTCGCGATCAACTGGCACGTCTACCTGCTGACGAAATCCCCGCTCGCCCTCGGTTTCGTCGGGCTGACGCGCGTGGTGCCGATCGTCGTCTTTTCGCTCTGGGGAGGCGTGGTCGCGGACCGCCACGACCGCCGGCGTGTCATGGTCACGACCCAGATCGCAATGACACTCGTCGCGCTCGCCCTGGCCGCCTTCACGTTCGCCGGCCGCGAAACCCTCTGGCTGCTCTATCTCCTCAATGCCCTCGGCGCCTCGGCCGTCGCGTTCGACGGGCCGTCGCGGCAGGCGCTCATCCCGCGCCTCGTCCCGCCCGAGGATCTTCCCGGCGCGCTCTCGCTCAACCTCTCGGTCTTCCAGGCGGCGCTCATCGGAGGCCCGGCGCTGGCGGGCCTTCTCATCGCCAACCAGGCGGGCAGCGCTCCGACGGCGGGACTCTCCCTCATCTACCTGTTGAACGCCGTCTCGTTCATCGCGGTGATCTTCGCCCTCGTGACCATGCGGACCTCCGGCGCGCCCGAGCCGACCGTAGGCAAGGTGGACATGCGCGCGGCGCTGAAGGAGGGCCTCCACTTCGTCTTCACGACGCCGCTGATGGTCTGGACCATGGGCCTCGACTTCCTCGCGACGTTCTTCTCGGGCGCGACGTCGCTTCTTCCGATCTTCGCCGACCAGGTCCTCCGCGTCGGCGCGAAGGGCTACGGCATCCTCGCCGCGGCGCCGGCCGTGGGGGCGCTGGCGGGGGCTCTCTTTCTCTCCATCCGCCCGCTGCCGTCCCGCCAGGGCCGGATCTTCCTCTGGGCCGTCGGGGCGTACGGCGCCGCCACGATCGTCTTCGGTCTCTCGCGCAGCTTTTGGCTGACGCTCCTCGCGCTCGCCGGGGTCGGCCTCGCCGACGCCATCTCGACGGTGATCCGGCAGACGATCCGCCAGTTCATCACGCCCGATCGTCTGCGCGGCCGGATGACCTCGATCAACATGATCTTCTTCATGGGCGGCCCGCAGCTCGGCGAGCTCGAGGCCGGCCTCGTCGCCTCGCTCTTCGCCTCGACCGTCATCGGCGTCACCGTTTCGGTCGTCTCCGGCGGCGTGGCGACGGTCCTCGTCACCGCGGCCATCGCGGCGGCGGCGCCGTTCGTGCGACGCTACGACTTCCGCGAAAGCATGGGCCGGCGGGAATGACCGAGCCCGTTCGAGTCGAGCATCTGACCGTCGAGTACCGCGGAATCGCCGCGCTGCGCGACGTCAGCCTGACCGTCGCGCAGGGATCGATCTACGCGCTGCTCGGCCACCCGGGGGCCGGCAAGACGTCGCTCGTCGAATGCCTGCTCGGCCGGCGGAAGCCCTCCGCGGGAGCCGCCTACCTGTTCGGCGAAGACTCGTGGAAGAAACGCCGGAGGATCGCCGGGAAGGTGGCCGGGGAGCTCCTCGTGCTCGACGACACCCCGGCCGCGCTTCCCCGCCCGGTGGATCCCCTCCGGACCGGCTTCCTCGCCACGGACGACCCCTCGCGCGTCGAGGGACTCGCGACCCACGTCGGCATCCTGAAGGGGGGACGGCTCGTCCTCGACGCGCCGGTCTCGCGGCTCGCCGAAACCTTCCGTCGCATCCGCTACGCCAACCGCCTGACCGAGACCCGGACGGCGTTCGGCACGGAGCTCGATGCCTTCGACGCCGTGCGGGTGCGGGTCCGTGGCTGGGGCATCGACGCCGTCGTCTCGAACTTCGAGCCCGGGGCGTTCGAGACCTTTCGCGCAACCGACGGCGTCGACGACGCGGAAGCCCTCCCCATGACTCTCGCCGAGATATTCCTCGCCGTCGCGGGAGAGCGGCCGAGCGCGGTTGCGAATCGGATATCGTCCGCGCCGTGATCGGGTTCGTGCGGGCGGCCGACGGCGAGCTCTCGTGCGACGGGGTACCGCTGGCGGGCCTCGCGCAGACCCACGGTACGCCGCTCTACGTCTACAGCGCGGCGAAGATCGACGAGGCCTGGCGGCGCTTCGACGCCGCGTTCGCGCCGGTGGAGCATCTCGTCTGCTACGCCGCCAAGGCCAACTCGAGCCTCGCGATCCTGCGGCGGCTGGCGGCGCTCGGCTCCGGGGCGGACGTCGTCTCCGGCGGCGAGCTCGAGGCGTGCCTCGAGAGCGGCTTTCCCGCCGAGCGAATCGTCTTCTCGGGTGTGGGCAAGACCGACGAGGAGATCCGCCTCGGCGTCGAGGCCGGAATCCTCGCCTTCAATGCCGAGTCCGAGCGCGAGATCGAGCGCATCGACGCCGCCGCCGCTGCCCTCGGCCGCTCGGCCCGGGTCGCGCTGCGGGTCAACCCCGACATCGACGCGCGCTCGCACCCGTACATCTCGACCGGCCTCAAGCAGAACAAGTTCGGAGTCGACATCGCGCGCGCCCGGGCGATCTTCGAGAAGGCCCGGGGGCTCTCGCACGTGAAGCTCTCCGGCGTCCAGGCGCACATCGGGAGCCAGATCCTCCAGGCCGAGCCCCTGGCCGAGACCGCCCGAGAGCTGGCGTCGCTCGCGCGCGAGCTGGCGGCCGCGGGGTCTGCGATCGAGACCATCGACGTCGGCGGCGGGATCGGTATCGGGCCGGGCGCCCCGACCCCCGAGTCCTACGCGGCGGCCGTGCTTCCCGCGCTCGATGGTCTCGCCGCCCGGATCCTGATCGAGCCCGGACGGGCGATCGTCGGGCCTGCGGGGGCCCTGGTCACGCGCGTTCTCGGGATCAAGCGCGAGCGGGAGAAGACCTTCGTGATCGTCGACGCCGGGATGAACGACCTTCTGCGCCCGGCTCTCTACGAGGCCCTCCACCCGATCGAGCCCCTCCGGACGCGCCCGGGCCCGGAGATCCGCGCCGACGTCGTCGGGCCGGTCTGCGAGTCCGCGGACTGCTTCCAGCACGACGCGCTGATGGCGCGGCCGGAGGAGGGAGACCTGCTTCTGATCCGCGACACCGGCGCGTACGGCGCAGCGATGGCGTCGAACTACAACTTCCGCGGACGCGCCGCCGAGGTCCTGGTCGAGAACGGCGGGGCGAGCGTGATCCGGCGGCGGGAGACCTACGAGGACCTGACGCGGCTCGAGCGCACGTAGAATGCAAACATGACGCGCCAGCGCACTTGGGTTCTCCTCGCCGGACTTCTCGCCGCCTCCTTCCTGGCCGCCGCCACGGCGCCGGCCCCGCCCACGTTGAAGATGCCGGGCCTGCCGGACCGCGCGATCCCCCGCGAGTCCCTGCTCGGCCGCGACGAGCGCGACGTGCGCCTGGAGGACATCGAGGGCAACGTCACGATCTACCACGGCATGCCTCTCCTCGAGGTGCTCGAGAAGGGCGGGCTCGACCTGAAGACGATGGCGGGACAACGAAAGTCGGCGGCCGCGGTGGTCGTCGTGACGGCCCGCGACGGCTACACGGTCGCCTTCTCCGTCGGCGAGCTCGCCGCCAGTCGCTCGAACCCGAAGGTCTTCCTCGTCTCCGAGGTCACCGTGGACCCCCTGCCGGAGAACGAGGGGCCCGTCCGGCTCATCGTCTACGGAGACCCCGCGCGCTCCTCCTACGGCCTCGCGACGGTCGAGCTGAAGAACCTCGGCCCCCAGAGGCCCTGAAAAGAGCGTCACGGCCCTCGGTTTGACCCCTCCAGGCCATGGGGTTAAACTTCGCGCCCCGACGGTGGGTGTAGCTCAGTTGGTTAGAGCGCCAGATTGTGGATCTGGATGTCGAGGGTTCGAATCCCTCCACTCACCCCAGTGTTTCTCGCGTCGTTCTTTGCGCCCGTAGCTCAGTCCGGATAGAGCGTTAGCCTCCGGAGCTAAAGGTCGCGCGTTCGAATCGCGCCGGGCGCACCAATTTTCCAATGGGTTAGCTGACCCCACCCCCGCCTTGGACCCCTGATTCTCCGTGTTTGCGGATCGGGACTTCGTTGGAGGGCTGTATGCCCGCGCTGGCGTCGGCAGCGACTTGGCGCCGCTTGAAACAAGCCGTAGACGTTCTACGTAGAAGGTAGTAGAAGGTCTACTGCCATGACGAGGACCCCCGACGATCCGCGCCTCGATCTCCTCCAGGGCACCCTCGACATGCTGATCTTGCGGACGCTCCAGTGGGGGCCTCGGCACGGCCACGGGATAGGCCAGGCCATCCGCCGGCAGTCGGAGGAACTGCTCAGGGTCGAGACCGGCTCGCTCTACCCCGCCCTGCACCGGCTCCTGAAGCGAGGATGGCTCAAGTCCGAGTGGGGAGTGAGCGAAGCCAATCAGCGCGCGAAGTTCTACCGTCTTACGCCCTCCGGCAGGGCCCAGCTGATTCGTGAGCAGGACCGCTGGTCACAGCTCGTCCGCGCGATCGGCCGAATCATGAACCCCGCGCCGGCCGCTGAGGAGTAGTCGCTATGCGCACCCCCGACGACCGCGACCTCGAGGACGAAATCCGTAGCCATCTGGAGCTGAGCATTCGGGAACGGATCGAGCGCGGCGAGGATCCGCGATCCGCCCGACAAGCCGCGCTCGAGGAGTTCGGATCCATAGCGGCCGTCCGCGACTCGTTGCATCGGGTCTGGTACAGCCGCTGGTCCGACGCCATGTTGCTGCTCTTCCAGGAAATGCGAATCGGTCTGCGTTCTCTTCTGCGCACCCGGGGGCTGGCGATCACCGTGATCGTGACGCTCGCGCTCGGCATCGGCGCCAACGCGGCGATCTTCAGCGTCGTTCGGAGCGTGCTCCTGCGTCCGCTCGTCAATCGGGATGCGGATCGGCTGCTCTACATCCGCCAGACCGCCCCGGGCATCGGGACCGAGAACCTCAATTTCTCCATGCCGGAGATCGCCGACCTCGAGTCGCGCGTGAAGTCGATTTCCGCGTTCGGCGATTTTTCCACCCTCGACTTCACGCTGGTCGGGTTCGGCGGGGAGCCCCGCGTCGTGACGGCAGGTGTCGTCAACGGATCTTTCTTCGACGTCATGGGGCTTCGCCCGCTGCTCGGCCGCCTGATCAACTCCGGCGATGACGGCCCGACAGCGGCGCCGGTCGCGGTCCTGACACACCGCTTCTGGACGACGGTGCTCCACTCCGATCCGGCGGTCGTCGGCAAGGTCATCCGTCTGGGTCCCGGCAACGCGACCGTCGTCGGCGTCCTCGAGCCCTCGGTGCCCTATCCGGCCGAGACCCAGATCATCGCGAACGTCGTGACCAGCCCGCACCACCTCGGGGCGACGATGCAGAACGAACGCTGGCACCGCATGACCGAGCTCTTCGGGCGTCTCGCGCCGGGCGCGACGCTCGAAGGGGCCCGCGCCGAGCTGAAGGCCGTCCATGCGTCGATGGTCAACGCGCATCCGGAATCGTACTCCGCAGCCGCCCGGATCGGGATCGAGGTCAAGACGCTCCGCGACCAGATTGCGTCGCCCGCACGGACGATCCTCCTGCTTCTCCTGGCGGCGGCGGCGATCGTCTTCGTGATCGCGTGTTCGAACGTCGCCAACCTGATTCTGGGCCGGTCGGTCCGCCGCGAATCCGAGCTCGCCGTGCGTGCCGCGCTCGGCGCCAGCCGGGGCGCCCTCCGGCGCACTCTGCTCGCGGAGAGCCTCGTTCTGTGCGTCGCGGGGGCCGCGCTCGGGCTGCTGCTCGCGAGGCCGCTCGTGGCTGTGGCGGCCCGCTATGCCTCGCGCTTCTCCGTCCGCGCGCTGGAGGCCAGTGTGGACGGCAGCGTGCTCTGGCTCGGCGCGGGGCTGGCGGTGCTGGCGGCGGTGCTGCTCGCGTACGTACCGCGGCTCCCCTCCTTCGGCCGGTCGAGCGCCCTGAGCCCCGCCGCCGGCGGCCTTCGGATCACGCCGGGCACGAACCGCCGTCTCAAGATCTTCGCTGCGACGCAGATCGCGTGCTCCTTCCTGCTGCTCGTGGGCGCTGGCATGCTGGTCGCGACGTTGAATGCGATGTCGACGGCAGACACCGCTTATGACATGCGGCAGGTCCTGGCGGTCGACGTCCCGCCTCCAGCGTCCGGCGCCGGCGGCGAAGCGACGGACACCTTCTTCCGGGAAGCCATGCGGAGGATCGGCGCGCTGCCGGGTGTGGAGGGCGTCGCGTCCGGGATGGTCGTGCCCTGGCGCGACGAGTTTAGCTCCGTCTTCAAGGTCCAGTTCGGGTTCGAGGGCTACCAGCCCGGCAACGGCGAGGAGAACCCGACCTGCATGTTCCGGCCCGTCTCGCCTCGATTCTTCGCCGTGCTCGGTGTTCCGATCGTCGCCGGCCGCGACTTCACGGACGCGGACGGTCCCGACTCCGAGTCCGTCGCCATCGTCAGCCAGAGCGTGGCGCAGCGGCTCTTCCCAAAAGGCGAAGCGGTCAATCGACACCTGTGGCTCGACAGCCGCACCGGCCTCGATACCAAGCCGCGCCGCATCGTCGGCGTCGTCGCCGACGTGGACGACGAGAACGTCGTGCAGGTGCCGACGATGACGGTGTACCTCCCGTGGCGGCAGTTCGGCGAGCCGAGCCGCCTGTTCGTCCGCGCCGCGGCAGATCCCTACGCGCTCGTCCCGGTCGTGACGCGCACGCTTCACGACCTCTCCGCCGACCAGGCGGTCGAGCGGCCGGCGACGCTCGAGGACGTTCGCACCCAGGTGCTGACGCCGCAGCGGTTGAACGCGTTCGTGTTCTCGGCCTTCGGCGGCATCGCGCTGCTCATCGCGGTCGTCGGCGTCGCGGGCGTGCTTGGCGTTCTCGGTGGGCGCTCGGACGCGTGAGTTCGGCATCCGGCTCGCGGTCGGATGCGAGCCGCGCCAGCTCAGGGCCGGTGTCCTCCGCGAGGGCGCCATGATCGCCTCCGCCGGAATCCTGGTCGGCGGTCTCGGCGGGATCGCGCTGGCCTGGGTCGCGAGCCGGCTGTTCGGCTTGGCTCAGATGCCGGGCGTGCTGCCGATCGCCGGAGCGGCTGCGCTTCTAGCGGCCGCGGCGATCCTCGCGTCGCTCTTGCCCGCCGTCCGTGCGTCGCGCGTGGACGTCATCCAAGCGCTGCGATCGGAATGAGGACGGAGCCACGCGTTCGTCCCGCGGCGGATGGAACGAGAGGGTCGGGGGATAAGAGCAGCCACTACAAATCGGCTCCGAACCGATGGACACGAAACTTCGTCAGTGCGTCAGCTACCTGCGCACGGGCGACGGAGCCGTTCGCGATGCTGGGGATCTCCTCCGGCGCCGCGATCCGCGTCGCCTACGCGGCGCGTTATCCGGAGCGGGTCTCGATTCTCCGTGTCTTCTCCGTGTCTTGCCGAAGGCTCTCTACAGACAACGGCAGACGCCCTGGAGGCAACTTGCAGATTCGTCTACTCTGAGCTGTCGTCGGGTGTCGTCAGCGCCTCCCCGTTCTCCCCTCCGGAGCTAAACGTCGCGCGTTCGAATCGCGTCGGGCGCACCACCTTCTTTCAGAAGCTCAGCGGAACCCTCCCCGTCTCAAACGGAATTCGGGGCCGGCTTCGGCAGGCGGCGAGACCGTCCCTCGCGCGGACAAGTGCCAGCGACCGACTCGAACGTTCCCACCGCTTTGCCGTAGCAAGCCGGCGCAACTCTCGGTAGACCAGCGGCATCAGCCGCTCGAGCGCCCCCCGGTCGCCGGCGGCCCACTCCCTTGAGGAGCGCCGTAACGTCCTGTCCGGACTGCCTTTCCGTCTCGCCTCGGAGAGAGAGGATTACGGAGATCAGACAGGAAGGCCGAGGGGTGATCCCCGCGCCGGAGTCTTTACGCGTGATGTCTGGAGGTCACTTCCATGGCGACAGGAGGTTTTATGCGGCGATTCCCAATCGCTCTCCTCTTTCTCCTCGCGGCTTCGACCCTGGGCGCGGCCTCTTTCACGGTAACGAACACCAACGACTCCGGCGCCGGGTCGCTCCGGCAGGCGATCCTGGACGCCAACCAGAATCCGGGCGACGACACGATCGCCTTCAACATCACCGGCTCCGGCGTTCAGACGATCGCACTGTCGAGCTCTCTGGCCTTCGCCTCGGCCACGGGAGGTCTCACGGTCGACGGGACGACGCAGCCCGGCTATGCCGGCACGCCGCTGATCGCCGTCGCCTGCGCCAACACGGGTGTCTCCGCGTTCGCGTTTACCTCCGCCGCCGGGACGATCCAGGGCCTCTCCATCGGAGGCTGCGGGACCGCCATCGGCGCGGGAATCGGCGCGGGCTCGGGCCCACCGATCACCGTCAAGTCGTCGTACATCGGCGTCGGGCCAGACGGGACGACCCCCGTCCCGAACAACGCCGGGATCTCGCTCTCCCACGCCACGTTCACGATTGGCGGAACGCCAGCCGATCGCAACATCATCTCGGGCAACACGAGCTATGGGATCTTCATCGGGTCCTTCACGGGCGGCACGATCCAGAACAACTACGTCGGCACCGACGTCACGGGTACGGTCGCGCGGCCGAACGACATCGGCATCCGCCTGCTGGGCGGGTCGGGAACAACCGGAGTGCTGATCGGCGGACCGGGAGGAGAGAACCTCATCTCCGGGAACCTGGTCAACGGAATCCTCGTCGAGGCCGCCGTCGACGTCACGATCCAGTCGAATCTCATCGGCACCGACGTGACCGGAACCGCCGCGCTCGGCAACGGCGGCGCGGGCATCAAGGGGGGCGGACCCGGACTCGTCATCGGCGGGACCGGCGCGGGCGACGGGAACCTCGTCTCGGGCAACTCGATGGGCATGGACCTGTTCGCCGATGGCATGACGATCCAGGGCAACTCCATCGGAGTCGACGTATCCGGGAGCGCGCCGCTTCCGAACAACGGGGACGGGATCAAATTGGGAGGGCCCGGTACCGCGCCCAACGTCATCGGCGCCGCCATTGCGGGTGGGCCAGGAGCGAACCACATTGCCTACAACCTCGGCAGCGGCATGACGGCTTTTGGGGGTACGCACGACACGATCCGCGGCAACTCCATTCACGACAACGGCAGCCTCGGCATCGATCTCAACGGCAACGGGCCGACGGCCAACGATCCCCTCGACGCCGACACGGGACCGAACACCCTCCAGAACTTTCCGATCATCCAGTCCGTCGAGCATCTCGGACCGCAGGGCTCGGGAAGTACGCGGATCCACGGCAAACTCAACGGCGTCCCCTCGACAACCTTCGACCTCGACTTCTACTCGAATCCCGCCTGCTCAAACTTCCCGCGCGAGTTTCTCGAGGGTCAGACCTATCTCGGTTCCTCCGAGGTCACGACCGATGGTTCGGGCAACGCCTCGATCGACGAGACGCTTCCGGTCGTCACGGAGGTCGGGGCCCGGATCTCGGCCACGGCCACCGACCCGGCCGGGAACACCTCCGAGTTCTCGCAGCGGATCATCTTTTCGATCAATCCCACTTCGGGGTCGGGCGCCGGGGGCACGGCCTTCACGATCTCCGGCACCGACTTCGCCGACCCGACGACCATCACGGTGGGCGGCACGCCGGCCGCCGGCGTCACGTTCACGGACGACCACACGCTTCACGCCACCATGCCCGCGTTCGCCCCCGGCACGGCCCAGGACGTCGTGGTCACGACACCGGACACCACGACGGGCACGCTGATCAAGGGCTGGGTGACGAACTTCCTGGACGTACCGGGAGCGCACCCGTTCTACGCGTACGTCACCAAGCTCGTATCCAACGGCATCACCGCGGGCACGGGAGGCGGCAGCTACGGCGCGGACCAGCCGACGCTGCGCCAGCAGATGGCGGTCTTCCTTCTGAAGGGCAAGCACGGTCTCTGCTACACGCCACCTCCCTGCACGGGCACGTTCGGCGATGTTCCCTGTCCTTCCACCTTTGCCGACTGGATCGAGGCTCTCGCGTCGGAGGGCATATCGGGAGGCTGCGGCAGCGGCAACTTCTGCCCGTCGAACCCGGTGCGGCGAGACCAGATGGCGCCGTTTCTCTTGAAGGCCGAGCACGGCTCGTCCTACACACCGCCGACCTGCACGGGCATGTTTCCCGACGTGCCCTGCCCGAGCCTGTTCGCCGACTGGATCGAGCAGCTCTTTGCAGAATCCATCACCGGCGGCTGCGGTGGCGGCAACTACTGCCCGCAGAACCCCGCGACGCGTGGCCAGATGGCCGTGTTCCTGGGCATCACGTTCAACCTGCAGCATTAGCAGGACGCGAGGGAGCTCCGATCGCGGCGGCGTCTCAGGCGGAGGCTCTTCCCGGCCTCCGCAGCGGAAACGCGCCTCGACCGCCTGATATCGTCATGCGAGATCGATGATCGTCGAGCGGCTGGCAGGTGGAGCGTGCGGTCGCCCGTTCCCTGTTTACGAGGACCTCGTCGGGAGCCTCCTTGCGGCGCACGGTTCGGCGGATGCCGGGCGCGACGCCGTCGTCGCACATGTCCTCGGGACGTGTGCCGGCTACTCCTATGCGGACATCGAGACGGTGGCCATGATCGCGGCGAGGCTCGGGCTCGAGGGCAGCGGCTGTGTGCGCATCGCGCAGATCGTCGATGCGATGCACATCTTCTCCACGGCATATCTCGTGCAGAGCCGCTGCGGCCGCGCGGTGATCCTCTGCTATCGGGGCACCGAGCCGGCGAATCTCGGCAACTGGCTCACCGACGCGGATGTGGGATCAGGCTCGCTCTCTCTCGGCGGCGATGTGCTGGCGGTTCATGCCGGGATGTTTCGCAACGTCCGGTCCACGCTCCGGGCCGTCCTCGACGAGTTGAATCTCGCCCTGCAGGGGAGGTCGCTACGAGATCCCCGGCAGAGCGTCGAACGTCCGCTGGAGGCACTGTACGTGGCGGGCCACAGCCTCGGCGGCGCCATGGCCGTGCTGTTCGCGCTCTGCCTCGCCGGGACGGCGGAGCACCGCGAGATCGCCGGCAAACTGCGGGCGGTCTACACGTTCGGCCAGCCGCTCGTCACCGGCGAGCCCCTGCCCGAAGCGGCGCGCGACGTGGGACGGAAGCTGTACCGTCACATCAACGCCCGCGATCTCATTCCGGGCCTGCCCCCCGCGGCCTGGGGACATCTGGCGCATTTCGGACGGGAATATCGGTACGCGGCGGGCGAGTGGCGCCAGGCGGAGATTCCGTTTACTCAGCTCGCCAATCTCCGAGAAGTTCCACGCGCGCTTCTGGCCTTCTTCGGCACCGCGAAGCGCCGGGACTCTTTCCGCTACACGATGGACGAGCACGGCCCCCATCACTACATCGCGGCGCTTCGGCCCAGGGGCCGCCTCGACGAGTTTGGCGACCCGGGTTGATCGGCGCTCCCATCCTTTGACTCAGACGGACAGCACGCCGGGCCAGTGCCGCATCCAGTCGCGGCGCCGCGCGGTCTGCCGCCAGGCCGGCTCGTCGCGATCGACGCGCGCCGAGCCAGCGGTCAATTGATCGATGCGTGTCTCGAGCGCGCGCACGATCGTCGGGTCTTCCACGATGAGCATCAGTTCGTTCTCCCAGTAGCCGGCGGTGACGTCGAGATTCGCGCTCCCGACGGTGCAGACGCGGCCGTCCACGCTCATGACTTTCGCGTGGACATGGGGCTTTAAGACGCCGAGACCCGGAGTCCAGCCAGGCTGCTCCGGCATCGCAAGCTGATGGCACTCGCCGCCGGCCGCGACGAGCGTGTCGATGCGGGAGGACACCAGCTCCGTCGCCGCGACCCGTGCGGTGCCCCAGGGACCCTCGAACCGCTTGCCGCCGTGCGTGGGCGTGAGGTTGCCGAAGAGCGCGCGCACGCGAACGCCGCGGCGGAGCGCACGCAGCAAGGCATGCTGGATCTCGAGAACCAGGGGAAAGCCGTTCACGGCGTACACGTGGGACTTCGCGGTCTCGATGAGCGCGAGGTAGCTCTCGAGGGTGGAGGCGTCGCGCAGCCCGAGGTGGACGACCACGCGCGCTGGCGAGGGGCCGCACTCCGGAATATCGGCGATATCGAAGGCGGAGCCTCCCGCCTCGGTCCAGGCCTGGAGGAACGAACGCTCCAACGCCGCGACGGCCGGACCCTCCACTCGCGCACCGGCGTCCAGCCACGGAACTTCGCGCCACAACGACCGGGGCGTGAGGTTCACTTCCTCGAAGCCGGTGTAGTACTCGTGCGAGAGATTGCGCCCGCCGACCAGGGCCAGCGCGCCGTCGATGATGGCGACCTTGCGATGGTCTCGCTGCTTCAGGTCTTCCAGCGAGGGGGCTCCGGTGACCGGCCGCAGGACCCGAAGCTCAACCCCCGGGCGGTTTCCGAGCCGCTCGAGCAGCGGATTGCGCAAGCCGAGAGAACCGTGAAGACCGTGCAGCGAGTCGACGACGACGCGCACCGCGACGCCGCGGGCGCCCGCCGCGGCCAGAGCCGACTCGACCTCCACCCCCACGTCGTCGTCCAGGGCCATGTAGACCTGAAGATGCACACGCCGCTTGCTCGTTCCGATCGCATCGAGCAGCCACCGGCGCGCCTTCCCGTTGTCCATTTCGACCTCGATGCGGTTGCCGGCCAGCAGCGGAGCGCCCGTCGTCGCCTCGAGGCGGCTGGCGAGGGAGGGCGGTCCAGGCGCGGGAGGCTCGAATTGCAATGGCGTCGAGGCAAGATCCTCCGCTCTCAAAGCCGCGAAGCCGATGGTGGACGGCGTGTGCTCGCCTCCGTAAACGATCGCCGCGACCGGAAACCCCGCGGCCCGCAGTTTGACGGCCACGCGCGCGAGCCGCACGGGGTCCACGGCCGCCGGGACGTCGAAGGCCTGGCCCTCATCCAGCACGGCACTGGCGTCGACAACCCGTGCGGCCAGGCCGGCCAGGCGCAACCGCGCGCGGATCGCCTTGCAACTCTGCATCGGCCGCAGCCGCACCGCGAGCGCGTCGGGCGCCTCCGGACCGCCCGGCCCCGCAATGGCGGCCAGTCCCCTGGCCGCGAGGTCGGCGTCGAAGAGAAGAAGAGGGCGCGAGCCGGGCCGAATCACCTCGACCTGCTCCTCGATGGCAGTCACGAGATCGGACGCCGTCCTGCCTTCCATACGATACACGCCGAGTGAGCTCACCCCGGGGCTCGGCGACAGCTCGGCGTCGCCGTCGCTCGTCGCGACCTCGGCGATGATCCGACCGGCGGAGACGAATGCAATCTGCTGATCGGGGATCGGCTCGCGCCGTCCCACGCCCAGAGCGTAGTTGAAGCGCGCGCGAATCACGCCGCATTCATCCACGAGGTCGGACAGGTCGATCGGGCGCCGGAGCGCCGGCCCGGCCGCACGCGGGGGAGGCAGAATGAGAACCGGCGCGGGCCATGGCGCCGACCGTAGCGAGGCACCGGGAAATCGCGCGAGCACCAGCAGGTCGGCATCCGGCGCCTCCTCGCCTCTCCACCGGCGTCGCGACGCTTCCCACGGCGTGATGAGATCCACTGCCGCCTCGATGCCTGCCACATTCAACGTGCCGGCGAGATCGCCGGGAAGCCGGGCCTCGGTCAGCAGGACGCTGGCATGAAGGGCGGGGGTGCCATGGTCGCGCAGGAACTCGGCGACCGCGGCGCGAGCGCGCTCCCCCGGCGCCACGCAGAGGATGTTCTTGATCGGGCGATCGCCCGCAGGCGCTCCCGCCGTCGACAGGACGGCCAGCGATCGCCTCTTGCGCAACTCGGCGACGACGGACATGCTCTTCAGCGGCAGTCGCCCGGCCGCGAGCAGGTCGATCTCCGACGCGGTCGCGATCTCGGCGAGATCGTCCACGGTGAGCTCGGGCGCGAGCTTCACTTCCACAGTCTGGGCACCGCCGGCGGTCGCGCCGCGCAGGTCGTCGAGCGACGCGGTCGCCGCCTCGCTCCGATCGCCGGCGGCTCTGCCCGAAAGCCAGGCGAACGTTCGCCCGGGCAGAACAGCGATGACGACCAGCAGGTCGGCCTCCGGCGCCACACGCCGGATCGTCGCCACCTCCGCGCGAGCATCGTGGCCGAGCTCCGTGACGAAGAGGACGCGGCGATACTTCATGCGCAGCCAGGCCGTTCAGCGATGGACGTCTCTCGCAGGGGTCCGCCGGAGAAATCGACGACCCGAGCTCCGACCGTGGCGATCCTCCCGTCATCGTCGATTTCGTACAGGTTGAATCCCGCCCGGACCGAGGAGTCGGGGTGATCGAGTGCGGCCCCGCTGGCGCCGATGACGTCGAGCGCGCCCGTCGCCGTCGGGAGCATGCAGCGCACCCGCACATGCAGATGGCCGAAGAGCACCAGTCCGCGCGCCAGCGGTCCGAGGGTCTTCCGGAGCGACGCCGCGTCGACCAGCCCGTCGCGAAGTTGCGCGAGTCGAATACGCGAATCGACCGGCGGGTGATGGATCAGGATCACGGGCGTGCGCCGGGCCACTTCGGGGTGACCCAGCAACCGCCCCAGGGCCGCGAGCTGGGCCGCGCCGACGAAGCCTGCGGCGATGAACGGGGGCCGCGGCACGGCGCTCGACAGAGCGATGATCGCCGCAGGCCCGCGCAGCTTCACGACCGGATACGGACCGGCGGGCAGGTCGAGCGCGAACTCCGGGAGGTCGCTCCGCACAAACGCACCGAAGTGATGAGGAAAACGACGCTCGCGTTGGACGGGCGGCAGGTAGATGTCGTGATTACCGGGAACCACCGTCACCTCCGCCGAGCGCGCGACGCCATCGAGCAGCCTTCGCGCCTCCTCGTACTCTCTCTCGAGCGCGAGGTTGGTGATGTCGCCGGTGACGACGACGTGATCCGCGCTCGCCGCGGCGGCCGCCAGGACCGCGAGCAGGTACTCGCGACGGTGCACACGACTGCGGTGCAGGACGAGATTGGCAAAACCGGTGATGCGCTTGTTGAAGAGTATTTGTCGCCACTCGACACCTGCCGACGAGAGGACGTGCGGGTCGGAGACGTGTGCGATGCGCAGCATCACCAGGAGGATATCGGCAGGCGCTGGCCGCGCGGCGCCTTGCCTTGGGCGGGCCATGCTGCCCCACCGGAGGGCCCGGAATCCGATCCTCGTCGTCTAAGCCCTTCACCTTCAAGGACCTTGCCGAGAGATGATTTGCTCCCGCGCACCACATTCAGGTCAGGCGCGGGAGGCGACTTGAGGCGCGGCCGCGCGAGCTGCGCGGCCTCCAGGGCGACGGTTTACCCGCCCCCGGGCACGGGACCGAGCATCCCTTTACGCTGGATCCGATCGGAAGCATGATCTCGCATCTGGCGGCCGCGTCGGGATGAAACGACGCTCGGCCGACTGACAACTTGCCCGATGCGATGAAGCCACAAGACATCGATCCCCGCCTGGTGCTCGACTCGATCCCCGCATTCATTTGCAGCGGGCGCCCGGATGGCTCCATCGACTACTTCAACCGGCGCTGGCTCGATGAGGTCGGCGCTGCGCAGGATGCGCTCGAGGGCTGGGGCTGGACGAAGTTCATTCACCCGGACGATCTGGAGGAGCATCTCCGCCGCTGGCAGACGTCGATGGCCAGTGGTGACACGATCGAGTCCCAGGCTCGCGTCCGCCGCTCGAACGGCGAGTACCGGTGGATGCTGCATCGTGTCCAGCCGGTGCGAGACCACCTCGGCCACATCGTTCGGTGGTTTGGCTCGAGCATCGACATCGAAGAATCCAGGCGCGCGGACGAGACCATCCGGAACACGGAGCGGGAGCTTCGGACGATTCTCGAGACGATCCCGGCCTTCGTCTGGACGGCCGGTCCCGACGGCGCTCTCGAGTTTCTGACGGAGCGCTGGTTCCAGAGGATGCGTCATACCCGGGAGGAAGTCGTCGGCTGGAAGTGGACGAGCATGATTCATCCGGATGATCGCGACCGCGTCCTGCAGAAGTGGCGGGAGGCGATCACCGCGGGACGATCCGCTCGATCTGGAAATGCGTGGCCGTGACGCCGAAGGAACGTATCGATGGTTCCTGACGCGCGCCGTTGCACTGCGAAACCAAACGGGCGGCGGTCATCCGATGGTATGGAACGCTCACGGACATCGATGACCGCAAACGGGCGGAGCAGGAGCTGCACGACGCTGAAGGAGCAGCTCCACAAGGAGAACATCGCCCTCCGAGACGAGATCACCCAGACCTCGATGTTCGAGGAGATCGTCGGCTCTTCGGCGCCGCTCCGCAAGCTTCTCGTGCTCGTGGCGAAGGTGGCGAGCACCGATTCGACGGTGCTGATCACCGGCGAGACCGGCACCGGAAAGGAGCTGATCGCCCGCGCGATTCACCGGCGGTCGCCCCGCGCCTCACGGCCATTCGTGTCCGTGAACTGCGGCGCCATTCCCCCGTCGCTGACCACCTCGGAGCTGTTCGGCCACGAAAAAGGGGCCTTCACCGGCGCCGTGCAGCGCCAGCTCGGCCGCTTCGAGCTGGCGGAAGGGGGAACCATCTTCCTCGACGAGGTGGGCGAGCTCCCGCAGGAGACCCAGATCGCACTGCTGCGGGTCCTGCAGGAGCGGACCTTCGAGCGCGTCGGCGGCAGCAAATTGATTCCCGCGGACGTGCGGGTCATCGCCGCGACGAACCGCGACCTCGACAAGGCCATCGCGGAAGGCTTCGTTTCGGAGCGATCTCTATTACCGGTTGAGCGTCTTTCCGCTGCAGATGCCGCCGCTGCGCGAGCGTCCGAGGACATTCCGCTGCTCGTCGAGTATCTGACGCAACGGTATGCGGCGAAGATGGGGAAGAGGATCACGAGCGTGAGCCGCAGGACGATCGATCTGCTCACGTCGTACGACTGGCCGGGCAACGTTCGCGAACTGCAGAACGTGATCCAGCGGGCGGTGATCCTCTGCGAGGGCACGCTGGCCGTCGACGAAACGTGGCTCGAGAAACGATCGACCGGGCGGGGGGCCGACGCAAAGAGCCTGGGCCGCCCGAGCGGCCACGAGGAGAAGGAACTGATCGAACGCGCACTGGCCGGCTCGCGCGGTCGCGTGGCCGGTCCGGACGGCGCGGCCGCCAAGCTCGGGATCCCGCGCTCCACGCTCGAATCCAAGATTCGATCCCTGCGCATCGACAAGCACCGCTTCCGGACCGAATAAGTCCGCCGCTCGGGCGAACTGGCGTGTCGAAACTCGCCATTTGTCGAGATTCGCCACGGCACCAGTCGCGCAATCCATTGGAAACACGATGGCTTAGCCGTGGCACGGCGGTTGCCCTACTGGAGCAGGACGAGTTGATGCGTCTCTTAACGATTCGAAAGGAGGATCGAACCATGGAACGGATGTTGGTGGTGGTTTTCGACAACGAGAAGAAGGCCTTTGAAGCGACATCGGCCCTTCGGCAGCTGGAGGGGGAAGGCAGCCTCACGATTTACGACGGGGCGGTGGTCGTCAAGCATGCGGACGGCACCGTCGGCGTCAAGCAGATCGACGAGGGCGTGCCGATCGGCACGCTCACCGGGACGGCCGTGGGCAGTCTGATCGGGCTGCTGGGTGGACCGTTTGGTGTGGCCATCGGCGCTGCATCGGGCCTCATGATCGGCGCGTTCTACGACGTCGACACCCTCCGCGTCGGCGAGGATTTCGTGAACGACGTCTCGAAATCCCTGACGCCGAACAAGGTTGCGGTCGTCGCGGAAGTCGACGAGGCGTGGACGATCCCGGTGGACACCCGGATGGAGGCGCTCGGAGGGACCGTCTTCCGCCGCGCGCTGTGGTTGGTGCAGGAGCAGGTCCGCCGCGAGGAGATCGCCGCGATGAAGGCGGATCTCGCGCAGTTCAAGAGCGAGATCTCGAAGGCCCATGCCGACCGTAAGGCAAAGCTTCAAAAGAAGATCGACCAGCTCGAGGCGAAGATCGAGGCGCGGCAGAAGAAGACGACACAGCGGCGTGAGGCCTTCGAAGCGCGCCAGAAGGCGAAGACGGCAGTCCTCAAGAAGAACGCCGCTGCCGCCGGCCGGGCTCTCAAGAACCTCGCTCAGACCCAGGTCTGAAGCGCCGCACTTTACAAAAGGAGGAATTCGAAATGGCTACCAACACTGTCTCCAAAGAAATCTCCAAGCGCGCCGGCTGGAGCATCTTCATGGGCATACTCACCGCGGCCGTCGGCGTCGTCATGATCATCTACCCGATGGCGACCGCCGCCGCCTCCACGGTGTTCTTAGGGTCGGCGCTCATCATCGCTGCGGTCGCGCAGATCGTCTTCGCGTTCGCCTCGCAGACGGCGGGACAATTCTTTCTCAAGCTCCTGCTCGGCATCCTCTACGGCATCGCCGGCGTTTGCCTGGTTGCCGTTCCGGGCATCGGTGTCGTGACCCTCACCGCCATGCTCGGGGCGATGCTCATCGCCGAGGCCGTCATGGAAGCCGTCATCGCCTTCTCGCTGCCGGCGGGATCGGGTCGCGGCGGGTTTCTTTTCAACGCCCTGGGCAGCCTGTTGCTCGGCCTCATGATCGTCCTGCAGTGGCCGAGCAGCTCGATCTGGGCGATCGGGACGCTCGTCGGTGTGGCCGTCCTCTTCAACGGCGTCACGCGTGCGGTGATCTCGGGCAAGATCCGCCATGACGTCCGCGCTCTCTCGGCCGCGGCTGCCTAATAAGCGTCGAGGCAGCGCAGAAGAGCTTCCGTGCGCTCTGGAACAAATCGGCGAGGGTCGCTGCCTGGCGGCCCTCGTCGTCTTCCCTCCGTCGTCCCACCTCGACCGTCCATTAGGAGAACCCCTCAATGTCAAGAGTCGTGATCCTCGGCGCCACGGGTTCCCTGGGAAGGCATGTCGTTCGACAAGCCATAGCCGCCAAGCATGATGTCGCAGTCGTGGTCCGTACCCCCTCCAAGCTGACCGCGGAGGTGCGCGACAGGGTGTCGGTCCACCAGTGCGACCTGAGCTCGGTTTCGATTGGCGATCTGACCGCCGTGCTTCGCGGTCACGATGCCGTCATCAACACCGCCGGTCTCGTCACCGAAGGTGAGGTCTTCGTCAACCTCGTCGATCGGCTTGTCACCAGTCTCGAGGCAGTATCAACGTCCGATCGCCCCGCTTGCTGGTTCCTTGCAGGTGCGGGTCTGCTGGATATCGATGCTTCCGGCCGGAGAGGCGTCGACCTGCCTCGCATCGGCTCCACTTACTGGCCGCATCGCGTGAACTTCGAACGCATAAGCAGTTCCGATCTCGATTGGCGGCTGCTTTGTCCCGGCCCGATGGTGGAACAGCCTCCCCTTGGCCCGGCCAAACTCCGGATTTCGCTGGAACGACTACCCGTTCAAGTCCCGGCTTTCGGCCGAGCCCTGCCAGGCGCCCTGTTCCTACCCGTGTTCGCGCACCTCGTTCCCGAGATGATCGTCTCCTACGCCGACGCTGCTGCTCTGATGCTCGCAAATTTGACCAGGGGAGGCGCGATGTCCCGCCACAGGGTTGGCCTCGCGCTGCCGCTGGGCATGCGAGGCCACAAGGACCAATGGGCAGCCCGGCCAAAGAATGAGGCCTGACCCTTCCTTCGGCAGGGACGCGACCCGGCAAGCCGGCATCGCGCCCCTCGACTCGAACACAACGGTCCAGTCGCAGGACGATCGATCTGCTCACGACTGGCCGGCTCGCGCGGTCGCGTGGCCGGTGAATCAGTCCCCGGCTCGGGCGAACCGGCCTGTCGAAACCCGCCATTTGTCGAGATTCGCCACGGCCCCGCTCGCGTAACTCATTGGAACTGCGAAGGCTGGCTGTGGCACGGCGGTTGCCTTACCAATGTGTCGATGGTACTGAGAATCGAAAACGTCCGCGGTGACTCCGGGACGATTCTCCTGCTCATCGGGAGGATCACCTCGCCGGACGTCCAGGACTTGAAGGCACGGGTTGCCGACGAGCCGAATCCGGTCGCTCTCGACCTTCAGCAGGTGCGGCTCGTCGATCTCGACGCAGTCCACTTCCTGGCGGCAGCCGAGCGAAGAGGAGTCGAGCTCCGCAATCTTCCGCAGTACGTCCGCGAATGGATCTTTGCAGAAAAGCCGAGACTCGGTGATCTGGAGTGATGCGTCTTTTGAACGAATCGAAAGGAGGATAGGACCATGGAACGGATGTTAGTGGTGGTTTTTGACAACGAGAAGAAGGCCTTTGAAGGAACATCGGCCCTTCGGCAGCTCGAGGTGGAAGACAGCATCAGTATTTACGCGGGGGCAGTGGTCGTCAAGCACGCGGACGCCACCGTCAGCGTCAAGCAGCTCGACGAGGGCGTGCCGGTCGGCACCCTCACCGGGACGGCCGTGGGCAGCATGATCGGGCTGCTGGGTGGACCGGCTGGGGTGGCCATCGGCGCCCTGTCGGGCCTGACGTTCGGTGCGTTCTACGATGTCGACACCGCCCGAGTCGGCGAGGACTTCGTCGAGGACGTGTCGAAATCGCTGACGCCCAACAAGGTCGCGATCGTCGCGGAGATCGACGAGGAGTGGACGGCGCCGGTGGACGCTCGGATGGAAGCGCTCGGTGGGACTGTCTTCCGCCGCGCTCTGTGGGAAGTGCAGGAGAAGATCGATGACGAAGAGCTCGCCGCGATGAAGGCGGATCTCGCGCAGTTCAAGAGCGAAATCTCGAAGGCTCATGCCGACCGTAAGGCAAAGCTCCAAAAGAAGATCGACCAGCTCGAGGCGAGGATCGAGGCACAGCAGAAGAAGACGACAGCGCGGCGTGAAACGTTCGAGTCGCGCCAGAAGGCGAAGAGGGCAATCCTCAAGAAGAACGCCGCCGCCGCCGGCCGGGCTCTCAAGGAGTTCGCTCAGACCCCCGTCTGAAGCGCCGCACTCGTTGCGCCCTGGAACAAATCGGCGAGGGCCGCTGCTTCGCGGCCCTCGCCCTCTCTCGCGCGATCCACTCAGTGCTTTACCGCGCCGGGCGCACCACTTTCCCCTCGCCTACGGCCCATACAGCACCAGCCCGAACGTCTTGAGCAGGAAGACGGCCATCTGGCCGCGGTTGTCCGGATTGTCCGGGCAATAGCTCGGCGGCGCGGCCGAGCAGCCGCCCGTGATCCCCCGGGCGTAGAGCTCCTCGATCCAGTCGGAGAACCCGGTGCCCGGGATTTCGGCGGCGCGCACCACTAATTCCTCGCCGCAGCCTCGCCATTGCCACGGAGCGCGCGCACTTCCTCCCGCAGCGCCTCGATCTGCGCCTGCTGCTCCTGCACGGCCTTCACGAGCGGGGCGATCAGCTCCGTGTACCGTAGCGACAGCGTCCGGTCGGCGTCGCCGCCGGGATCGACGACGTTGTAGCCGTCGCCCAGAAGCGCCTCCACGTCCTGCGCGACGAAGCCCATGTCCGCCCGCCCGTTGCCACCCTTGTACCGGTAGGACACCGGCTTGAGCGCCAGCACCAGCGGGAGCCCCTGGTCGAGGTCGCGGACGTCCCACTTCGCACGGCCGTCCGACAGCGTGCTCCAGGCAACTTTGCCTCCGATGGAGTTGACGAAGAAGTTGCCGAGCCTCACCTGGTTGGTCGCGTCGCAATACGCGTCCATGCCGACCGCGGTGCAGTTGCTGACCTCGGCCGTCGCGCCGGTGATGCCGAGGAAGGTGTTGAAGTCCCCCGTCTGGCTGGGAACGAGCGTGACCGGCGCGCCGACGTAGCCGGTGATCGAACCGCTCCGCGCCCCGGCATAGTTCCCGAGACCGGTGTTGCTGGACCCGGTGACGCTGGAGACCAGGGCAAACACGCCGACCGCAGTGTTCACGAGTCCGGTCGTGTTGTTTCCGAGGGCGAGCCACCCGACGGCCGTGTTGTCCCGGCCGTTGGTGTCGCTCGTCGGCTGGTTGCTGGCCAGAGCGCCGACACCGATCGCCGTGTTGGCGGTGATCCAGTCGACCCCGCCGTTGGCGAAGGACAGAGCGCCCAGCGCGTCGTTTCCCAGGGCCGTGTTGCCGCGCGCGTTCGTGTTGGTCGCCAGGGCCCCCCCGCCGAGGCCGGTGTTCTGGTTGCCGAGGTCTCCGGGGCTCCACTGCGCCGTGCCCCGCATCGCCTTCTCGACGAAGACCGCCATCTGGGCGCGCGTGACCGGGTTGTTCGGACAGTAGAGCCCCCCGCCGCAGCCCCCGGTGATCTCGTCGTCCGCGTACTGCTCGATCCAGGCGTCGAACGCCGTCCCGCAGGTGACGTCGGCGAAGACGGTCCCGGTGCAGGGCGGCGGCGTGAACGGATTGTCCGGCACAGGCTCACCGCCGCCCGTCTGTGCGCCTGCCGATCTCACCGCCAGGACGAATAAAAGGGCACCTCGGAATCCGATCGCCGCTCGCTTGCGCATGGTCGCCTCCCAGGAGGCCCGTCGAGCGCGAAGGGCCTCAGCCCCAGTCTAGTCCTCGGGGCGGCGGACGGAGCCGGCTCGGGGAGGTGTCCTTCCTCACACCCACGTCACCCCGTAGACCGCCGGCGGGGCGCCGCGCCGCGCGCGCACGACGGCGGTGGCGTAGTAGGCCGTCCTGCAGGACTCGCAGGTGACGGCGACGAGCTTGCCGTCCGGGGTATTGCCCGGGATTGGCCGAGCGTTGCGAGTGCGGCATCGGGGGCAGGTCCATTCCATGGTTCGGACGTTTCGCATCCTGTGTCTCCGAGGTTCGTGCGTGGACGGAGATCTTGCGCCGCCCCCGGGAAGGACCGCGTGAACCTCGGGTAAAAAGTGCTCAGCCGCGCGCCGCGGACTGCCGCTCGGTCATCCAGCGGACGACCTCGCCCGCGGCGAGCGGCTCGCCGATGAAATGGCCCTGCACGAGATCGCAGCCGAGCTCGCGAAGCCGGCCCTGGACCACCTCGGTCTCGACGCCCTCGGCGACGGCCCGGCAGCCCAGGTGATGGGCGAGGTCCACGATCGACCGCACGACGGCGGCGTTGGCCTCGTGCGTGTCCATGCCCATCACGAACGACCGGTCGATCTTGATCTCGTCGACCGGGAGCTGCTTGAGCGTGCGAAGGGAAAGCGATCCGACCCCGAAGTCGTCGATCGCGAGCCTCACGCCGGCCTCGCGCAGCTCCGCCAGCGTCGACAGCGCGTGGAGCGGCTCGGCCGTGACGCTCTCGGTGATCTCGAGCGTCAGCAGGCCGGGCTCGAGGCCGAGCCGGTCGAGAAGGCGCCGCACGCGCTCGGCCAGGCCGGTGTCGCGAAGGATCCGGATCGAGGCGTTGACCGCGACGGGCACGACCACCCCGGCCGCACGCCAATCGGCGCACTGGCGAAGAGCGGTCTCGAGCACCCAGTCGGTCAGCTCGCGGATGAGGCCGATCCGCTCGGCGCCCGAGATGAACTCGTCGGGAAGCACGACGCCGCGCTCGGGGTGCCGCCAGCGCACGAGGGCCTCGACGCGCGCGAGCCGTCCGGTGCGCAGGTCGACCTCGGGCTGGTACATCGAGGAAGAACTCGCCGGCCTGGAGCCCGTGGCGCAGCTCCTCGAGCAGGACGAGACGGCTCCGGGTGAAGACGTCGTCGGCCAGCCGAGTACACGGCGTACCCGTTGCTCGATCGCTTGGCCGCGTACATCGCCACGTCCGCGGCCCGCATGAGCATTGCGCCGTCGGTGCCGTGCTCCGGGGAGAGCGCGATTCCGATCGAGGCCGAGATCTCGAGACTGTGGTCGTCGACGACGAAGACCGTCTCGAGGGTCTCGAGGATCTTCTCGGCCGTCCGGCCGGCGTCGCCGCGGCCGCCCGCGGCCGGGAGCAGAACGACGAACTCGTCGCCGCCGAAGCGCGCGATCGTGTCCACGGAGCGAAGGACCGCCCGCAGCCGCGGCCCGATCTGCGCCAGCAGGGCGTCGCCCACCGAGTGGCCGAACGTGTCGTTGACCTCCTTGAACCGGTCCAGGTCGATCAGCAGCACCGCCAGCGAGCCGGCCTCCCGGCGGGCTCCCGCGGAGGGTCTGCTCGAGCCGGTCCTGCAGGAGCAGCCGGTTCGGAAGGCCCGTCAGCGCGTCGTGGAGGGCCTGATGCTCGAGCGCGGCCAGGTGCTGGCGCCGCTCGCTGACGTCTCGCAGGATGCCGACCCACGACGTCGACTGCGCTCCCGCGCCGCGCACGGGCATGATCTGCAGGTCGACGGCGAGCTCGGAGCCGTCCCCGCGCTTCACGAGCACTTCCCGCTGAAGACCCTCTCCGACGGCGAAGGCCCGCCTCGCCTCGGCCATCGCCTCGCCGGGGGAGACGCTCAGCACGTCGAACGGCTGGCCCAGCACGTCCGTCCGCGCCAGGCCGCGTCATCCGAAGGAAGCCGCCGTTGGCGAACGTGATGCGCGGCCGCGAGGCGGGTGGTTCCCGCGGCCAGGATGACGACCCCCTCGGCCGCGCTGTCGACGGCCGATTCCAGCACCGCCGCGAACTGCGTCACGCGCCGGCGCTCGGACACCACCGCCGCCAGGGCCGCCGTCGTCAGGGCCACGACGCCGGAGAAGGCCTGGAGGAGCAGGAGCGACTCGTTGAAGTCGGCCCGGTGGAACGGGCCCCGTCCCGCGAAGCGTGCAGGCGATCGCGACCGCCGCCAGCAGCAGGTTCGCCAGCGCCGCCTCGCGGATTCCGAGCCGGAACGCGATCGCCACGAGCAGCGGGAGGCACAGAAACTCGAGCGGGAGGTCCGTGGTCGAAGTGGGAATCAGTCCGCCGAAAACGACCACCCGACGGCGACGACACCGCCGCAGAGCAGCGCCGCCTCGAGCCGTCCGCCGGGCGTGGCGCTCGCCGGTCCGAGTCGGGCAGCCACGTCAGGAGCACGGGCGTCACGAGCAGGGCCCCCGACGCATCGCCCAGCCACCAGGTCAGTCCGATCGGCGCGAAGTCCGCCCAGCGCGCGAGGCCGCCCAGGCACGAGACTCGACCATGCCGACCGAGGCGCTGATCAGCGGTCGCGGCCATCGCGGCGAGGCCCGCGAACCGGAAGATGTCCCGCGGCCGCTCGAAGGCATGGCGGCCGCCGGCGAACCGATTGACGAGCCAGGCGCCCGACGACGCGCTTCCAGGGTGTTGCCGCACGGCGATCCCGAGCGAAGGCGCGCACGGCGCCCGAAATCCACAGGTTGGCCGCGAACGCGCCCGACGAAGACTCCCGGCCAGACGCGGTAGCCCAACAGCAGGAGAGCGGCCAGGGCGATGCCGGTCGGCGGCCACACCGGTGTCGCGCTCGGGTGCAGAAATGCGAGCGGAGAGCCCGAGCCTGGCCGCGGCGACGTAGACTGCGGCGAGGGCCGCGATGGCGGCAAGGCGCGAGGTGAGCCGCATGGTCACGTTTGATCGAATTCTCCCACAGCGGCCGGTAGCCGCGGTGCCGAGGATCGCGCCGGTGTCGCGCGTCACCGCGACGCCCCGGGGATGGCTGGAATGCCCCGCGGCCGTATTCGGGTTAGCCCATCGGCATGGAGGTGAGGTCCATGAGGAAACTGATCGGCTCTGGGCGTTCTGGGGCTCGTCGCTCGCGGCGAGCGCCGTCCGCCGCCGAGATCCACGGGACCGTCAGCGAGGGCGGCAAGCCGCTCTCCGAAGGGCGTGGCCCTGAAGCTCGACTGCGGCGGCACGACCGCCTCCGGCGTCGACGGACGAGTTCGGCGGATACAGCCTGAAGATCGCGGCGACCGGCCAGTGCAAGCTGTCGATCGACTACAAGGGCGGCAGCGCCTCGCTCGGAGTCGCGGTCTACGAGAAGCCGAGCCGCTACGACCTCGAGGTCAAGGAGGAGTCGGGCAAGCTCTCGCTCGCGCGCAAGTAGATGGCCGACAAGCGCGACGCCTGGGACAAGGCCGCGATCCTGCTCCATCCCGTGGGCGGGCTGCTGACGGCGCTCGCCGTCGCGGTGCTCGGCTTCTGGACCTCGTCGTACCTGCGCGAGCGCGAGCACCGGGACGCGGAGCTGCGGGAACGCATGCAGACGGCCGACACCAACGCCCGCCTCTACTCGGAGCTCATCAGCCGGCGCGAGGAGTCCGAGAGCGCGCTCCGCAAGGACATGTTCACCTCCATCATCGGCTCGTTTCTCGGCGCCGGGCCGCAGACGCTCGACCAGAAGCTGCTGAACCTGGAGCTTCTCGTCTACAACTTCCACGAGTCGCTGAACCTGAAGCCGCTCTTCCTCCACCTCGAGCGCCAGGCCCGGCAGAGCGCGGAACGCCGCGAGTACTTCGCGCGCCTCGAGCGCGTGGCCGAAGAGGTCGCCAAGAAGCAGATGCTCGTCATCGACGAGGGCGGCGCCACGTTCGACGCCACCGTGAACACGAAGACGCTCGCCTTTCCCTCGCCGGACGGCGAGGGCGAGGTCCCCTTCATCGCGAAGGACCTCGTCGTCGACGGGATCAAGCGCAACTTCCGGCTCGAGGTGCTCGGCGTGAACCCCGAGCTCGAGCAGCTCCAGCTGCGCGATCACGGTGCGGACCGAGCGAGGACGGCCGCGCCGACACGACGGCGACCGAGTTCTGGCTGGGGCACTTCGACTTCCCGATGATCGACAACATCCGCCTTCCGCAGGACCAGCGGCTGGCGGTCGTCCTGAACGCCTTCGACCCGGGAAGCGGCCTGGCCGACGTGACCGTGGCCTACTTCCCGGGCAAGTACGCGGGCCTGCGCGAGAAGCCGTACTACGACGAGGTGCTCGCCAAGCTCCTCGCCGCCAACCGCACGGCCGCGCGCCGACCCCTGCCCCGGCCCGCTGACGCGGGAGGGCGGGCAGGCGCCCGCGCCCCTACTGCATCAGGCAGGGCGGATCGACGCCGAGAAGCGCCGTGGCGAGCTCGCCGCGCAGCGAGAGCAGCCGCACGCGCTCGAGCAGCGAGTCGAGGCTCGCCCGCGCCGCCTCCTCGTCGGCGTCGGCCAGCGCCATCTCGGTCTCGTCGAGGTCCGACCGGCTCGCTCCGGCCGTCGCGGACGAACATCTCCTCGGCGCTCCTCGTCTGGCTCGCGATCCCGCGGGCCCGGCGCGAGAGGCTCTTCTCGCGCCATGCGAGCGGGCCACGGCGGCCTCGGCCCGCCGCACGGCCATCTCGAGATCGGCTCTCGCGGGTGCGCAGGTCCGCCTCCGCGCGCTCGAGGCGCGCGCGGGCCCGGCGCTCGCCGTCCGCGAAGCGTCCGCCGGTCCACAGGGGCAGGGCGACCGAAACGCCGACCGCCACGTTGTCCGGCGTGAACGTCAGGTAGTACTTGTCGTAGTCGTTGAACTTGGCGAGGCGCTGGTACGTCGCCGACGCCTCGATCGTCGGCACCCAGCGCTTGGACTCGAGGCTCGCGGACTTGCCTCAGGAGCTCCACTTCGCGCGACAGCGACTTGAGCTCCGGGTCCTTCGACATCACGACGGCTGAGGTTCTCGGCCTGCTGGCAGCTCCGGAACGACGCGCGTCGGGATCTCCGGCCAGGCGAAGCGGCGCGCTGCCCGGCCAGCCGATGAGCCGCTTCAACTCGAGCTCCGAGAGGTCCCGGTCCGACTCCGCGTTCAGGAGCTTCTGGCGCGCGCGCGCCGCCTGGAGCGTGGCTCGCTCCACGTCGAGCTCGGAGCGGCGGCCCTCGTCGAAGAGCGCCGTGACGCGCCCGGCCATCGCCTCGGCGGCGGCGAGCCGGCGGCGCGCCGCGTCGACCTGCTCGCCGTCGAGATACGTCCGCGCGTAGGCCGCGACGGTCGACTCGATCGTCGCGCGGCACGACTGCTCGAGCGACGCGTCGAGCGCGGACGCATCGGCCTGGGCGACGAGGGTCGCCGAGCGCCGGTTGACGTTGTAGATCGTCTGGCGGATCTCGACGGCCGCGATCGCCGGGACCTGTCCGGCCACCGTTCCGGGCAGGCCGTAGGTGTAGCCCGGCGTCGTCCGGAAGGCCGCGTAGGGGTGGAACGCGTCCCTGCGCGAGGTCCGCCGACGCGGTGCCCTCCTCGCGCGCCGCCCGCGCCGCCGCGAGCGACGGCGCCCGCTCGAGCGCCAGCTCGACCGCGTGGCGAAGCGTCAGGGGCTCGGGCCCCGCCGACGCCTGCGCGAGGACCGCGAGCGGCGACGGCGAGCAGGACGAGACAGGAGCGAACGATCGACTTATTCATGGTGAAGCGCCTCCGACGGGTTCAAGCTCGATGCGCGGTACGCCGGTACCGCGCCGAAAACGACTGCGACGGCACAGGAGAAGACGAAGGCCAGGACGGCCGAGAGCAGCGACACCTTCACGTCGATGCCCTTGACGAGCAGGCTCGACAGGTACGGCAGCCCGACGCCGATCGCGACGCCGATCGAGGCGCCCGCCACGCCGAGCGCGAGCGCCTCGAAGAGAAACTGGCCCGAGGATGTCCCGCCGCCGCGCGCCGACCGACATGCGCACGCCGATCTCGCGGGTGCGCTGCTCGACGGAGGCGAGCAGGATGTTCATGATCCCCACGCCGCCGACGACGACCGACACGGCGGCCGCGAGGATGAAGACGACGATGAGGGCGACCGAGATCGCGCGCGCCAGGCGCACGACCGTCGTCATGCTCTCGACCTCGTAGACCGAGCCCGCCCGGTGGCGCTCGGCGCAGGATCTCCTCGACGGCCTTGACCGCCGCGGGCAGCGCCTCGAAGTCCCGCGCCTCGGCGAAGAGCGTCTTGATCTGCCGCGATCGGCGTGTAGTACCAGGCCACGGTGATCGGGATGAGGATCGTCTCCGGCACGACCTCGCCGCGGCCGAGCGTGTCGACCGGCTCCTCGAACTCGCCGATGACCTGGAAGGTCGTCCCGAGCGTGCGGATCGTCTTGTCCGGCGACTCGTCGTTGGCGAAGAGCTGCTCGTAGAGGTCCCGGTTGACGACGCAGACCCGGGCGCGCTCGAGCGCGTCGTCCTCGTCGATGAACCGGCCCCGCAGGATCCGCATGTTCTTGCGGACCTCGCCGTAGTTGGGCATGACGCCGAGGACCGTCAGCGTCTTCGACTGCGACTGCACGGTCACGTTGCCCCGCAGCGTCACGATCCCGGTGACCCCGGAGAAGAGGTCGCTGCGGGCCGCGATCGCCTTGACGTCCGTGTCGGTCATGACGTCGTCGGCGGCGCGCGACACGCCCGGTGGTCACGGTGCCGCGGTAGTTCGCCCACACCAGGCGCGAGCCGACGCCCTCGATCTGGCGCAGCACGTACTGGCGGCCCGTCAGCCCGAGGCTGACGACGAGGATGATCGCGGCCGTCCCGACGACGAGGCCCGCGAGCGTCAGCGACGTCTGGACCGGGTGCTTGCGGAACCGGTCGAGCGCCATGCCGAAGACTTCGCGGTTGAACATGGCGTCCAGCGGCGCGGCCCGCCTACCCGCGGCCGGCGCGGACCCGCAGGCCCTCGGACAGGGCCGTCGAGCCCGGCAGGATGACGGCGTCCTTCTCGGAAACGCCGGAGACGATCTCGACGTCGTTCAGCCCGGAGAGGCCGACCTGGACCTCCCGGCGGCGCGCCCGCCCGCCGTCGAGAAGGTAGACGTAGCGCTTCTCGCCGTCGCGCAGCACCGCGGCGCGCGGCACGACGAGCGTGCCGCTCTTCTCGCCGGTGACGATCTGGACCTCGACGGCGGCGTTGGTCGGCAGCTGACCCTTCGGGTCGGCGACCTCGCCGAGGACCTCGCCGACGTCGCGGCCGCCGACCTGCGAGAGGCCCGGCGAGACGAACGTCACCCGGCCCTCCCACCGCTCGCGCGGCAGGCCGTCGAAGGAGAGGATGATGCGCTGGCCGGTCGCGACGCGCGGAAGGTCCGGCTGGTCGACGCGGGCGCGCAGGCGCCGGTGCTCCGGGTCGACGACGCTCGCCACGACCTGCCCGGCCGCGACGGCCTCGCCGACGCGGCGCGGCAGGCCGTACACGACGCCGGCGGCCGGCGCGTGGAAGCTCAAGGCGGCCACGCGGCGCTCGAGCTCGGCGGCCGCCTTCTCGGCGAGCGCCAGGCGCGAGCCCTCGCCCGTCGAGCCCCGACAGGCGCGTGCGCACGGCCCGCAGTCTTGTCCTCGGCCTGGCGCAGGGCCCGCTCGTCGGCCTCGAGTGCGGCGCGCGAGATGGCGCCGGAGGACAGCAGACGGACGTCGGCCTCGAAGATCTCGCGGCGATGACTTCTCGTCGCGGACGAGGTCCGCGAGATCCGCTTCGGCGCCGGCCCGCTCGGCGCCAGGCGCAGCGTCTCCGAGCGCGCGTCGAGCGCCTTCCGCGAGAGCTCGGCGTTCTCCAGGCGCACGAGCGGCGTGCCCGGCGACGACCCGGTCGCCTTCCTGGGCCGGGATCTCCGCCACCGTCGCGACCTCGGGCGAGCGCAGCTCGCTGCCGGGAGGCGGCTCGAGCGTCCCGTCGCACTGGACCGGGACGATCAGGTCGCCGCGCTTGACCTCGACGACCTGGACCGGCGCGCCCTTCGGACCCGCCAGGGCCGTGAGCAGGATCGCGAGAAGAACGAGAGCCGCGGCGCCCACCGCCCATCGGACGGGGCTGCGGCGGCCGGCCGGCTTCTCCTCGGGAGTCTCCATCCGGTCAATTGTAAGGGGGTCTGCCGTTTACCTCGGCGGAAGGGTCCGCGGGGTGGGGCGCGGGCGGGGGACGGCCTCGAGGCCCCGGACCGGGGGGTCGACGGTGACGAAGCCCGCTTTCTGCCGCGAAACCGCGCCCGCAACGCCGGTCACGGTCAGCCGGACGTCGTAGGTGCCGGGCGTTCGATACACGTGGAGGGGCTCCTGCTCGTCGCTCGACCCGCCGTCCCCGAACTCCCAGTGCCAGGCGGCCGCGGACGGGCACGTTCGACGCGTCGTGGAACTGGACGCCGAGGCTGGCCGGCGCCGGACACCGTCTCCGCGGTGAAGTCGGCGACCCCGGTCCAGGCGATCCGGAAGACGCTCGCGCCCCGCTCCGTCGGCGTCGAAGCGCCGAAGTTCTTGTAGAGGTCGGAGAAGTAGAGGCCGTCGGGGCCGGCGGCGAGAGCGACGGCCGTTCCGCGGCCTGAGCCGAGGTACTCGACGAGCGGCAGCGGCCCGCTCACGAGATTCCCGTCGGCGTCGAGCACGAACTCGACGATCCGCTTGCCGCTCTCCTGCGGGCCCGGCGCGTACGTCGCGCCCGACTCCGTCACGAAGGCGTGATTCATCCGGTCGGCCGGAAAGCGGCTTCCCGCGAAGGTCGAGAGCTGCGTGAACGCGATGTTGACCGGGGCGTGCGACGGCGTCCAGAGGTACGCCGCGTAGGCGTCCATGCTCGAGTTCGAGCCGTCCCACAGGTAGTTGCGGCCCGCGACGATCTTCGCCAGCCGGTCCGTGCCCGGGCCCGTTCTCGACCTCCCAGTGCGCGCCGTCGACGTCGCGCCAGGCCGCCGCCAAACGGGTTGCGCAGCCCCCAGGCGAACACGAGGTCCTTCGCCGTCAGCCCGTCGGCCGCGTCGTAGAAGGGGTTGTCGGCCGGCGCCGAGCCGTCGAGCTCGACGCGCAGGATCTTGCCCGCGGACCGAGTTGAGGTCCTGGGCCGGTGTCGTGAGAAGGCCGTCGCCGATGTGCACGTAGAGCTTTCCGTCGGGGCCGATCGTCAGATTCGAGGTCTGGTGCGAGGCGCCCATCGGCTCGTCCGGAAACTGGAGGACCGCCGTCTGGCTCGCGGCGGTGCGGCCGCCGTCTTCGCTGTGAAGGCGCCGGACCTCCGGGAAGTGGAAGTCGCTGACGCCCGAGACTGCGAAGATCGAGCTGACGAAGACGTCGCCCGATGCGGGCTCGACGACGATGCCCGCCAGTCCCTTCTCACCCGCGCCGGGAAAGCTGCCGACGGGGTCGAAGTTCAGGAGGTTCGTCGCGTAGTCGGAGACCGCGCCGCCGTTCGACACGACCTTGACCGTGCCGTAGAGCTCCGTGACGTAGAAGAGCGGTTCGTCCGGCGCCGTGCCCGGCTCCGGGACGAACGCGATGTTGACCGGGAGCTGGAAGCCCGTCGCCACGCGGTCCACCCGGAACCCCGGCTGCTTGAGGGCCCAGGGCACCGGCGGCTCGGTCACGGGCGAGACGAACACCGGAACGGCCGCCGGGTCGCCGTCGGAGGCGTCGACGAAGGCCCCGCCGCCCTCGGCGATCCAGAAGGCCGACGGTTTCGCCGGACGCCGAGCGTGATCGCCGGGAGGTAGATCTCGCGGTCCTGCCCGCTGCCGTCGGTGAAGAACACCGTCGAGGCCGGAAGCGCGACCGCCGAGGAGCCCGCGTCGCAGATGGCCCGCAGCGCGCCGTGCGCGGCGACGGCCGGCGGGTTCGTGACGCGGTCGACGGCGCCGTCGAGCCCGGCGAACGAGAGCGCGGTCCCGCCTCCGAGGACGTCGAGCCGCAGCGTCGCGGGCCGCGTGCCGGCCGGCGGCAGCACGACGTCGTGTGCCCGCCTCGTCGCGCCAGCGCGGCGCCGGAATGACGGACACGTCCGAGAGGACGAGCGGCTGGATCGTCGTCGCGACCGTCGTCGCGAACGGCCGAACGGCCCAGTCGCTCCAGTCCGACCCCGCCGGCGCGGCGTCGCCGAGAAACCGCACGCGCAGGCGGTACTGGTTGCCCGGGTTCAGCTGATGGCGCCCCTCGAGCAGGCCCGTGAACTGCCCGTCGCCCAGGTGCACGTGGACCTTGCCGGAGCCGGTCGCGCAGGGGGCGCTCCAGACGACCTGGTCGGAGTAGAAGGTGCGGATCTCCCAGTCGGTGCAGACGTGGCTCTCGCCGGCGCGCCGCGACGAACGGTCCGGCGACCATGTGGACGTCGTAAGGGTTGATCACCTGCCCGTCGGTGGCCGGCTCCGTGATGACGGGCGTCGAGACCGCGGCCGTGGAGGAGCGCGCGGCGATCGAGCCGGCGATGGCGGCCGCGGCGAGGAGCGTCGCTATCCGGAGCTTCTTCATTTCACCGCGAAACCGCGGATTCGACTTCGTCGCGGTCCCGGCCCCCGCCAGGACGCGGCCGGGCCGGGCGCCCGTCGTCTTCCCGTCCTTCCAGACCGGCTCGCCGTTGACGACCGTCAGCACGATCCCCTCCGAGAGCTTGCGCGGCTCGGCGAAGGTCGAGCGGTCGATGACGGTCGCCGGATCGAAGAGAACGAGGTCGGCCTTCATGCCCGGCGCGATCCTCCCGCGGTCGGCGAGCTTCATCCGCGAGGCCGGCAGCGAAGTCATCTTGCGGACCGCCTCCTCGAGCGTGAAGAGGCGCTTCTCGCGCACGTAGCGGCCGAGCACGCGCGGGAACGTCCCCGCGCCGCGGGGATGGTCGTTGTCGATGCCGCCGTCGGAGGCCGACCATGACCCAGGGCTGCTTGTAGAGGACGAGGACGTCCTCTTCCTTCATGGAGTGCCCGATGATGTCGGCGCCGCCTTCCCGGACCATCTTCGAGTAGAGCGCGACCGGCGTCATCCCTTCGCTCTTCGCGATCTCCTCGAGCGTCTTGCCGGCGTACGCCGGGTGGGCCTTGCAGGCCGTCACGGTGATCCGCGAGGGCCCGCCCAGGACGCGGATCGCCTCGGCGACGCTCTTCGGATCGTCGTACTGCTTGTCGGGGACGATGACCTCGAGGTTCGAGTGCCAGGCCTCGTAGGGGTAGCAGTCGGCCGTGGCGTCGAGGCCGCCGGCCCGCGCCTTCTCGAAGAGCTGGATGGTCCGCCGGCGTCTGGCCCCACACGCCGACGGTCGCGAGCTTGATGTGCGAGATCTCCAGGGGCACTCCCCCCTTCACGCAGATCTCGACCGCCTCCTCGAAGGCGGAAAACGTCTTCTCCGCCTCGTCGCGGACGTGCGTCATGTAGAAGCCGCCGCCCGGCGCCGCGGCCTTCGCGAGCGCGATCGAGCTCCTCGGTCGAGGCGTAGCTGCCGACGTCGTACTCGAGCCCGGAGGACAGCCCCGCGGCCCCCTCGCGCATGCCCTGCTCGACGAGCGCGGCCATCTTCGCGATCTCCCCGGGCGTGGCCTGGCGCCGGAAGTCTTTTCCCATGACGAGCTCGCGGACCGTCGCGTGGCCGACCATCGTCATCACGTTGACCGCGGGCGGCGAATCGCGCCGGGCCTGCAGGTACTCGGCGATCGGCCACGGCGATCCGCCGTCGGGGCCGAGCACGAGCGTCGTGATGCCCTGGGAGACCTGGGTCTCTGCCAGCGGATCGGTGACGAGCCCGTCTTCCGAGTGATTGTGGACGTCGATGAAGCCGGGCGAGAGCACCAGGCCCTTGCCGTCGACGACGCGCTCGCCCGGCGCGGGCGTCAGCCTGCCGACCTCGAGGATGCGGTCGCCCTGGATTCGCACGTCCTGCGCGATCGAAGGCTTGCCGGTCCCGTCCGCGACGCGAGCGCCGACGATGAGCCAGGACTCCGGCTCGGTTGCCAGCAGGCTGCCGGCGGCCAGCCCCGCGGCACACACCCATCCCAGGAGGTTCTTCATGACCCGCGATTGTACGGGGTCAGACGCCGCGGCGGGACATGTCGGCAAGGGCGGCGCGCACCTCGGAGAGATCGCGGGCGTACTGCCCGGGCGGCGCGAACCTGGCAAACCGCTCGAGCGCGGCGCGCGCGGTCTTCCAGTCGCCCATCTGCCCGGCCACGCGGCCGATGTTGTAGAGAGCGTCGTACTGCTCGGGGTTGAACTCGACGCATTTCTGCCAGCACTCGATGGCCTTGCGCGGATCGCCCAGACGCAGCCATGCCACTCCGAGCGCGTTCCACGCGCGCACCCGTCTCTTGCCGAGGGCGACGGCCTGCTCGAGGCTCTTCCGGGCCTCCTCCGTCCGGTCGAGCTTCAGGTAGGCGATCCCCGTGTTCTGGTACGCGTCGCCGTTGGAGGGGTCGATCTCGATCGCGCGGGCGAAGACGGCGATCGCCTCCTTCGGCCGCCCCGCATCGGAGAGCGCGATGCCGAGCGAATTGAGGGTCTCCGGGTCCTCCGTCTCGCGGTAGGGCGAGAGCACCTTCACGGCCTCCGCCGAACGGCCGAGCTCGGAGAGCACGAGCGCCCGGCGGCGGTCGACGCTCTCGCCGCCGGCGCCGTTGGCGGAGGCCTTCTCGAAGGTGCGCACCGCGCCCTCGAGGTCGCCCCGCGCCTGCTGAACGGTCGCGAGGTGCTGGTACCCGAGCTTCATCTTCGGGTTCTCCGCGACGATCTCGCGAGCGAGGCGCAGAGCCTCGCCGTAGTCCTTGCGCTCGTAGGCGTCGACGTACTTGTGAATCTTCCGGTCGACGCCGACGAGGTTCTTGGGATCGTCCGCGGGACCGTACGTGTCCTTCTCCTCGGAGGAGCCCGCGAGGTAGCCGAGGCTCTTCAGCTTCGCGGCCTCCTCGGCGCCGATCGTGCCGCGCTCCATGACGGCCGTCGGCAGCTCGAGCAGCCGCTTGCGGAGCCGGCGCAGGGAATCCGGCGCCGACGCGACGAGATTGTCCGCCTCGGCCGGATCCTTCGGGACGTCGTAGAGCTCGGGCAGCGGCAGCTCGATGTACTTGTTCCCCGAGGACATCAGCCCGCGCAGGGGCGCCCACCCCCGGTTGAACGAGGCCGAGAGCGACTCGAAGTAGTTGCCCGCCTCGGCCTCGCGGCGCCCGGGCGTCAGCAGCGACTGGCCGGGAAGCTCGCCGGGCGGCGGCAACGCTCCGAGGGCGTCGAGCATCGTCGGGAGGATGTCGATGTGCCGCGCCGGCACGTCGTCGCGCCCGGCGGGAAGAAGCGGCGGGCACCAGGCGACGAGCGGCACGCGCAGCGTCGCCTCGTAGCAGAAGAGCCCGTGCGTGAGCTCGCCGTGGTCGCCGCGGGCCTCGCCGTGGTCGGCCGTCACGACGAGCAGCGGCGGCGGATCCGCCGCGCGCACCGCCTCGAGGAGCGGGCCGAGGACCGCGTCGGTGTATGCCACCTCGCCGAGGTAGGCGTCGTCGGGAAACCGTCCGGCGAAGGGCTCGGGCGGCTCGTAGGGCGCATGCGGATCGTAGACGTGGACCCAGAGGAAGCGGGGCCGGCCGTGCCTGGCCCTCGGTACCAGCTCGAGCGCGGCCTTCACGACGTCCTCGCCCCGCGCCTGCTGGATGTTGAAGTCGAGCTGCTCGTCCAGGTGCCGGTAGAGCTCGTCGTAGACGTCGAACCCCCGCGCGAGGCCGAAGCGCGAGTCGAGGACGTAGGCGCCGACGAAGGCCCCCGTGGCGTAGCCGCGCGCCTTCAGGCGCGTCGCCACCGTCTCGACGTTCGGCGAGAGCTTGAAGCCGGCGTTCTCGCGCACGCCGTGCTCGTACGGCAGCATGCCGGTCAGGATGTTGGTGTGCGACGGCAGGGTGATGACGTTGTGGGCGTGCGCCTGCGAAAAGACCCGGCCCTCGGCGGCGAAGCGGTCGAGGTTGGGTGTGGTGCCGCGGGGGTTGCCGTCGAAGCCGGTCGCGTCGTACCGGAGGGTGTCGATCGTGACGAGGACGATGTCACGCTCGACCCGGGGGCCCGGAGCCTTAGCCGGCGGCGCCGAACCGGCGGCGGTTTCACCGCGGCGGCAGGAGGCCGCGGCGGCGGCAAGAAGGAGGACGGCGAGGGCGCGTTTCATCCCGGCTGAGAAACGAAGGGGCCCGCCCGGAATTCCCGGACGGGCCCCGGAGGAGCGGCTCTGGACCCTAGAACGAAACCCGGATGCCCAGCCGCACGATGCGCGGGCTCAGGGTCTCCTGGATGTAGTTGAAGTTGTCGTCCTGCTCGAACGCCGCCGTCGGATCGTCCGGATCGTAGTCCCGCACGTCCCAGTTGCCGGCGCGCGCGTACCGCTGCAGGACGGTGTTCCAGTTGGCCACGTTGAAGAGCTCGGCGGAGAGGTTGGCCACGACCGGCCCGAGCTTCACCGCCTTCTCGAGCCTCAGGTCGATGTTGTACACGTTGTCCAGCCGGAACGTGTCGACGGAGCCGATCAGCAGGTTGACGCGGTCGTTCGTCACGTCGCGAGTTCGAGCCCGCACGTAGTAGGGCATCGGATAGCCCTGGCGACCGTAGAAGTTCATGCCGAGGTTGATGCCCCACGGGCCCTGGTAGAGGCCGGTGACGTTGAACTGCCAGTCCGCGCCGATGAAGACGGCATCCTTGGACGAGTAGCCGACCGCGGGAGCCCCGTTCTGGTTCTGGCCTCCCTGCGCCCAGAGGTTGTTCGGGTTCACGATGGACTCGGGCTTGATGTACTGCTTGAAGCTCTGCCAGCCGAAGGAGCCTCGCAGCATCCAGCGGTTCGACAGCCGCTTGACGGCCGAGAACTCCGCCCCGAAGAAGCGCTGGCTCGCGCCCTGCCGGTTGTAGAAGACGTTGCCGGTCGGGGCCTCCGGCAGATTCAACCCGTAGGCCTGGGGGCCGCAGGGGTTCTCGGCCACCACGGTCGGCACGCAGGGGACCGAGAAGTCGATCGCGAAGGGATTCGACGCGTTGTCGTAGACGGCCGTGCCGACGACGTTTCCGAGGAAGTCGTAGGTCGACACGTTCGAGCCGATGTAGTCGGCGGCCTGCAGGTTCGTGGTGTTGCGGTAGGTGAACGTCCCCGACACCGCGAAGTCGTTGAAGATCTCCTGGTCGACGCCGGCGGTGATTTCCGCGGTGAACGGCGTCTTGAAGCCGTCCTCGATCTGGTTGGGGATCTGCGGCAGAAACGCGGGGTCGATGTCGTTGTAGAACGAATAGACCCCCTCGTCGATCAGCACCTCGTTCCGGTCGACGTGGTGGTCTCCGTTGATGTCGTCCCAGTAGTAGTAGTAGCCGTTGGATATCGGGACGCCGCTGCCGTAGTAGGAGATGAACCCGAGCTGGTCGGCGTAGCTCGCGTAGGAGGCCCGCAGCAGCGTGGTCTTCTTCTCGCCGAGGGCGTAGGTCGCCGAGACCCGCGGCTGGAGGTTGTCGTACTCGAACTGCCAGTCATCCGCTCCGTGGAAGTAGACGGTGGGCAGAATCTCCGGAAAGACCTCGTTGCCGAAGGACTGGCCGGGCAGGTTCCTCGACTGCTGGAGATCGTAGCGCAACCCCGCGTTGACCGTCAGGTTGCCCCACGTGACGGTGTCGCCGAGCGTGCCCGTCCAGTAGTTGGTCGTGTACGTCGTGCGCACGCCGCGGGACACGAGAGCGTATGCGGAGTAGGTGTACTCCTGTCCCTGGAGCTGGTCTCCGGGAAGGCCCGTGGCCGAGTCGGCGATCTGGTTGCGGTAGTTGAAGCTGAACTTGATCTCGTGATTGACGTCGCCGGTGTTGAAGAACTTCGACACCTGCCCGTTGGCCTGCTTCTGCGGGTCCTTGGCGAAATAGTAGTTCCAGGTGTTGTGCCACACGCCGTCGTAATAGTCGATCTGCGCATCCAGGCCGCCCCGGGGGATGCTCGTGTAGTTCACCTGCTGGTAGTTCGCGAAGATCGACCCGAAGAGCGAGGACGAGAAGACGTGGTTGTCCTCGAACTTGTAGAAGTTCGTCGGGATGTCGAGGTTCGTCCAGGTCTCCGGCGCGCGGGTCGTGACGGCCGCGCTCGAGATCCGGCCGTCCTCGATCCGGTTGCTGCGGGAGAAGTAGAGGTTCAACGAGTTGGGCGAGGAGACCTGCCAGTTCAACTTCGCCGACCAGGGCGCGAGGGTGACCGTCTGCGCGTAGGAACCCTCGGCCTCGGTGGGTTGCGTCGTCTGGACCGAGATGTCCTGCCGCGAGCCCGCGGCCCAGAGCCACAGCGTGTCCTTGACGATCGGACCGCCGAGCTCGCCGCCGTACTCGCGGATGAACCGCGTCTTGTTGGTCTGGAAGCCCTGGTCGATCGCCTCCTGCGACTCGTTGTTCGACTGCCAGTTGGCCGATGCGTAGAGGAAGCGGGCCGAGCCCTTGAGCTCGTTGGTGCCGCGCTTGGTGACGACGTTGATCTGGACGCCCGGGTTCTGGAGCTCGAGCATGCGATCCGCCCGTCGTCACCTCGACGTCGTCGAACGTCTGGAAGTCGAAAAAGGTGTTCGTTCCGCCGTTCTGGCGGCCGAGCGGGTTGCCGTACGTGTTGTCGGTGATCGTCGAGCCGTCGACCTGGTAGGTGACGTTGCCCGAGCCCTTGCTGATGAAGTCCGGGTCCGCCCGCGACCGCGCTCGCGTTTCCCGCGACGTTGACCGTGTCGAGCTGGACGCCGGGGACCTGCTGGATCGAGCGCGTAGATGTCGCGCGAGGTCGGGATCTCCTCGAGCTCGGCCTTGCCGAAGGTCGCCCCGGTCTGGACCCTGCGCGTGTCGAGAAGCGGCGTCGTGTCCGTGACCGTCACCGTCTCCTGCACCGCGGACAGCCGCATCTGCACGCCGACGTCGGTGTCCTTGCCGAGCGTGACGATGACGTTCTCGCGCCGGACGGTGGTGAACCCCGGCATCGTGATCGTGACGGCATAGGTCCCGCCGGGAACCCGGAGGAACCGGAACCGCCCGCCCTCGTCGACCGTCGTCGTGCGCGGCGCCTGGGGACCGGTCAGCTCCACCGTCCCGCCGGGCAGCCCCTGGTTCTGGTCGTCGATCACGGTGCCGTAGATGTTGCCGGTGTTGGTCTGCGCCGTCGCGTGGAGTCCGAGGCCCGCGAGCGCCACGAACCAGACCAGCACTCGAGCGAGATAGGACCTCCACATAGACGACCTCCTCAATTGGAAATGGGAAGTTTCGCCGCCGCGTCCCTGATATGACCTCGATGCATCGTGCGCGAGTGCCTCCGAAAACGAAAGAACCCGCTCCCGGTGAAAGTTGCATTTATGCTATCGCGGTTTCTCGCGGCGTAAAGAGCGAAACGATCGAAATGCCGCGGCGGCGGCGATTCAATTTCGCGTAGCGGCCGAACGGGTTTCCGGAAGCGGATGACTTCCGGTCAGGGAGGACTGCATTGAGAGTCACCTTGCGACGTTCGCGGCCCGGCGAGGTTCGGCGTCCTCCTGCTCGTGCTCGCTGCTCGTCCTCGCCGGCTGCGCCTCGAGCACGCCGCCGGCCGCGACCGGCGGCGGCCGCGTCTCCGAAGGGGACGCTGCTCATCGTCGGCGGCGGGCCGATCCCCGACGCGATCGTCGAGCGCTTCGTCCGCTCGCGGGGGGCTCCGGGCGCGCGGATCGTCATCTTCCCGATGGCCTCGGAGTACGCCGACTCCGGCGTCGAGATGGCCGAGCGCTGCCGCAAGCTCGGCGCCTCGGCCGAGCGCGTCTTCCTGACCCACGCCGAGGCGGACACCGACGCCGCCGCGAAGCGGCTCGACGGCGTCACGGGCATCTGGTTCGGCGGCGGCGATCAGTCTCGCCTGACGGCGGCGCTTGCTCCACACGAAGGTCGAAGCGGCGATCGCTGGCCCGGTACCGGGCCGGCGCGGTCGTCGGGGGCACCTCCGCCGGGGCCGCGGTCATGACGACGCCCATGATCACCGGCGACGAGCGGCGCCCGGGCGGGGACCGGCCGCCCGAGAAGGACTCGAGCGACGCCTTCATGACGATCGCGCGCGACAACGTCGTCACCGCGGAGGGATTCGGCCTTCTGCCGGGGGCGATCGTCGACCAGCACCACGTCCGCCGCCGCCGCAACAACCGCCTGCTCTCGCTCGTCCTCGAGAACCCGACCCTCGTCGGCGTCGGCATCGACGAATCGACCGCTCTGGAGGTCGGTCCCGGCGGAGTCTGGAAGGTCCTCGGGCGAGAGTGTCGCCGTCGTCTACGACGCACGCCAGGCGGCGATCACCCCGAAGGGCGCCCCCGTCCTCGGCGCGACGGGCGTCCGGCTGTCCGTCCTGCCCGCGGGGGCCACGTTCCAGCCTCGTACCGGGGCCTCGGCCACGCCCTAGGCTCGGGCCCCGGCGGCCTAAAGGTTCTCCTAAATGGGCGGCCGGCCGGGCGGGGCCGCCATAGGCTGCGCCGTGGGGGTCCGGCCGGCTGGCCGGAAAACGACCATGCGAAAGCTCTTCCTCGGTCTCGGCGTCGCTCTCGCTTGCGGTCCTCGGCCTCGGGCGAAGAGGTCACGCTTCCGGCGGCGGCCTCGATCGTCGGCGGGGCGCCCTTCTACTCCGACGTGCGGGCGTTCAACACGTCCTACGCGACGGCGCTCGACGTGACCGCGCGGTACCGCTGCTTCATCCCGTCGCCGTGCTCGGCCGTCGGCGCGCCGCAGATCCAGTTCACGCTCGCGCCCGCGGCAGGCGCGCGCCTTCGACAACATGGTGGAGCTGACCTTCCTGGCGCCCAACACGGCGGGAGGGGTCGAGTTCGACTTCTCGGGCGACAGCGACCAGCTCGTCGTGACGAGCCGGCTCTACTCGACGGCGCCCGCGCCGACGGTCGGCATGTTCATCCCGGGCCTGAAGAACTCCGAGGCCCACCCGCGGACCGTGCTGACCTCGATCCGCAACGGCGGGCCCGAACGCGGGCTTTCGCACCAACGTCGGCGTCTTCAACCGGGAGGACTCGGCGGTCAACGTGACCTTCACGATCTTCGACGCCGGCGCGCAGGTCGGCAATCCCGTCACGCGCTCGGTGCCGGGCCATTCCGGCGTGCAGGTCTCGGGGATCTTCGCGCGCGGCGGGCCAGGGCGGCCTCGTCACCGACAACGCGGTCGTCGTGGTCTCGGCCTCGGGCGAGGTCTTCTCCTACGCGGCGGTCATCGACAACGCCACCACCGACCCGATCTTCGTGCGCGGGGCCGAGGACCGCGCGCCGGCCGCCGCGCCCGCTGCGCGGACCGTTCGCGTGGGCCAGGGCGGCTTCGCATACCGCGACGACCAGACCCAGGGCACCACCACCCAGGCGGTGGTCGGCGACACCGTGACCTGGATCTGGGAGGGAGCGGGACGCCACGGAGTCACCTCGGGCCGGTGCACGGCCGGCGGCTACTACGACGACGAGTCCTGCGACTCCGACGGGGTCTTCTCCTCCGGCTCCCACGAGGGCCCGTTCACCTACACGCACACCTTCACCGAGGCCGGCAGCTTCGCCTACTACTGCCCCGTGCACGGGGCGGCGATGAAGGGACGGGTCGTCGTCAGCGCGCCGGCGCGGCCCCGAAGAGAGCGCGGCCGGCTAGTATTCTCGGACGGTCTCGATAGCGCCGCCAGCGCCGGCTTCTCAGGCTTTCCAGCGACAGTCGAGCCGCGGAGCCGCCATCGTCGCTCCGTTACAGGACGCTAGTCGGCGACCGACAGGATCCGCCGGCCGTCCGCGACGCGCGGCGGCGCTCGGTCTGCCGCCGATCGCCCTGACGGCGGTCTCCGCGCGGCGGTCGTGGATGAAGAACTCCGCCGGGTCGAGCATGGCCGTTTCGGCGGGCAGCGGGTGGATGCGGATCGTCACGGCGCTCGTCGACTCGGGCCGCGGCACCAGGATCTCGCGGATGAACCCGGATTCGAGCGCGGCCGTCGGGATGCCCAGCACGTCGTTGACGGCGGCGACGATGCGGCGGGCGTCGGCCTCGAAGATGGTCTTGGCCAGCGTCCAACCGGCGGCGTTCAGGATCGCGCGCCCTTCGTACGTCCAGGGCTCCGGCTGATGCTGATCCCGGCCCCAACCTGCCATGCGGTCTTCCCTCCTCGAACCGAAGCCTCGCATCCGAAGCAGAGCGCCAGGTTCGACGAATTTTAGCACCGAAGCCTTCCGCGCCGAAGCCGAACGTGCGGCCGGCCGCGTCATAATCCCGGTCGCATGGCGTCCGTTCGCGCGCTCTCCCGGCGCACGCGTCCCTTTCGCGAGTCCGTGATTCGCGAGATGACGCGCCTCCACGCCGAAGTCGGCGGCGTCAACCTCGCGCAGGGGCTTCCCGACTTCGATCCCCCCGAGAGCTCTGGTCGCCGCGCTCTCGCGCTCGATCGCGAATCCCGCCAGCCACCAGTACGGGTTCACGTGGGGGCTGCCGGAGTTCCGCGCGGCCGTCGCCGGGAAAACGGCGCGCGTCAACGGGATCCGGGCCGACCCGGACACGGAGATCACGATCACCTGCGGCGTCTCCGAGGCGGTCGCGGCCGCGGTCCTCGCGCTGACCGAGCCCGGGGACGAGGCCGTGATCCTCGAGCCCTGGTACGAGAACTACGTGCCCGCCTGCGTGCTCGCCGGCGTGAAGCCGCGGTTCGTCGCGCTTTCCGGGCCGGACTTCCGCCTCGACCCGGCGCTCCTGGCGCGGGCGATCACTCCCCGCACGCGCATCATCCTCGTCAACACGCCGGGCAACCCGTCCGGCCGCGTCTTCTCGCGCGAGGAGCTCGTCGGAGATCGCGCGGCTCTGCCAGAAGCACGGCCTCGTGGCCGTGACCGACGAGATCTACGAGCACATCTGGTTCGACGGGCACCGGCACGTCAGCCTCGGGTCGCTTCCGGGCATGGAGGACCGGACCGTGACGCTCTCCGGGCTCGGCAAGACCTACGCCGTCACCGGCTGGCGGGTGGGCTGGGCGATCGCCGCGCCGAGGCTGACGGCGCTCGTCCGCAAGGTCCACGACTACCTGACGATCTGCGCGCCGACGGCGTTTCAGGAGGCGGGCCTCGCCGCGCTCGCCCTGCCCGACGCCTACTACGCCGAGATGCGGCGCAAGTACGCGCGGCGGCGGAAGATCCTCCTCTCGGCGCTCTTCGAGCGCCGGCCTGACGTTCTCGCCGCCCGAGGGCGCCTACTACGTCATGGCCGACGCCGGCCGGCTCGGCTGGAAGGACGATGCGGCCTTCGTCGATTTCCTCGCCCGCAAGGTCGGCGTGATCGGCGGTCCCGGGCTCGAGCTTCTACGCGCGGGGCGGCGGGAAGACGAAGGCGCGGTTCAACTTCGCCAAGAGGGAGACGACGCTCCAGGACGCCGCGCGGCGGCTCGCGGGGGCGGACCTGCGCGCCCGCCGGAGCAGGTGAGGAGGGCGGGGACAAGCCCCGCCCCTACGGAGTCGTCTCACTCGCGTGGCTCCGGTCGAGGGGCGGCGTTGCCTGCAGCCGAGGGTTTGCCTCCGGTGGTCGGCTCGTGGCCGCCCCGATAGCCGGGGATCGCTAGGGACAGGTCGCGAACGCGCTGGTGTCCTGCACCGGCGCGAACGCCGTCCCGAGCGGGTTGAAGTACGTCTTGGACCTGCCCGCTCTGCGTGTCCCTGACCGTCAGCGTCACCTCGACGTTCGTCAGCCCGGCCGCGAAGACCCAGTAGGCGGGCGATGACCGAAGCAGCCGTTCAGGACCTTGACGACGACCTCGATGTTGGCGGCGTTGAAGAAGTAGAAGTAGCCGGAGTCCGGCGTCAGCTCGATGCCCGTCCCGCTGCCGTTGCGGCCGTCGTTGGTCCGGTAGGCGGCCGTCACCGCGAAGCGGTTGTTGTTCAGGCACAGCGTCGTGGTGCTCGGCACGCAGGCCGCCGACCCCTGGGTGACCGTCACGGTCTTCGTCGTCGTGCCGGTGCCCGTGCCGCTGCCCGCGGCGAGCGTCACCGTGTAGGTCCCGGGCGCGGAGAACGTGTGGCTCGGGTTGCGGTCGAACGACGTGTTGCTCGCGCCCGAGGCCGGGTCTCCGAAGGTCCAGGTCCACGCGGTCGGGCCGCCCGACGAGGTGTCGGTGAAGGCGACCGGCGTGCCCGAGGCCGGCGCTCCCGGGGCGAACGTGAAGTTGGCCGTCGGCGGCACGCCCAGGGAGCCCGTCGTGTAGTAGTACTGGATCGCCTGGATGTCGTCGGTCTGCGGGACCTCGGGCTTGGACTGCGGAACGACCGAAGTCATCACGGCGCTGTCCCAGGTCGACGGGCCGTCGTGCTGTGCATGCTCGTTTCCTGGTCCGGGTGCCCGAGGCCGAGCGTGTGGCCGAGCTCGTGCATGACGGCGGTCTTGAACGTCCGGGCCGAGTAGCCCGTGCTGCAGGTGACCTTGCGCATCGACACGTCGCCGCTGCGCGGTGCGTAGTATTGCCGTCGCCCCGGTACGTGCGGGCGGCCGGAGGCGTCTCGCGGGCCGCCGAGGCCGATGACTCCGCCGCCGCAGCCGAGCGCCGTCGTCCAGGTGCTGCCGCCGTTGAAGTCCTGCAGCGCGTCGAGCGTGACGTCGACGTTGCCGGTCGCCGCCGGCCCGCTGTAGGCGACGTCGGTCCCGGCGATCGCGGTCCACTCGTCGATCGCGTGCTGCACGTCGCAGAGGGAGTCCGTGCCGCAGCCGGCCGCGTCGTCGTTGGTCAGGTTGGTCTGCGTTCCGGCGACGACGATGACGCCGTCGGGCGAGGCGCCCGTTGTCCCAGTACCAGCGGAAGAGACACGGGTCGCCGCCGCAGTCGCCGGGCTCGCGTCCGGCGATGTTGTCCCACTTGGGACGCCGCTCCCCCTTCGGGGACCTCTCGCGCCACTCGATCTCGTCGGGCTCCCGGCCCGCGGCGATCGCCGAGAGCGCCGCGAGGAACGACTCGGCGTCGCGCGCCGGGACCGCCGACTTCTCGGCGAGGCCGGCGAGGACGTCGCCGCGATCGGCGACGAGCGACGTCTTCCCGCGGGCCGAAGGCGGACCGCATCGCGAAGCGGCGTCCGTCGTCGTCCGTCACGAGGTCGAACTTCGAGAGGCCGAACTCCGTCAGGCGGTACATGCCGGCGCGCCGCGGGCGTCGCGCGCTCGAGAAAGAGCACGACCTCCGCGCCGCCGGAGAAGGCGGGCGTCCCGGGAACGCACGACGACCGTGTCGCCGACCCGGCCGCCCGGCAGGCGGACCGAGAAGGCCTCCGGCACCTGTCCCTTGATCGCCTCGAGGGTGGCGAGCGTCACGATCGTGAACGGCCGCCGCCGGCCGCCGACGTTCTCGAGTCGCGATTCCTGCGACACGACCGAGGCCCGCACGATCACCGGCGCGCGCCGCGCGAGGTCCGCGTCGGGCCCGGGCTGGTACGTCGCGGCGCCGAGCGCGATGCGCGCACAGAAACCCGGCAGTCGCGAATGCGAGGCGGCGAGCGGCGATGAGCGGGAACATCACGACCTCCGAAAGCCCCGAACGGGGCGACATGAGCATACGCCCGGAAGCGCCCGGCCGGAAGGCGTCGGCGCGACCGCCGCTAGCGCAACCCTTCGACCACGTGCCGGCCGAAAGTGTCATGGGTGACGCGCAGGGGGATTCTAGTGTGTGGGAGACTCCCGACGTTGCCGATGGTGACCCACGACGCGGCGGCGCCCCGGCCCCGGCTGAGCCGGCCTTCGCCGGGATCATCGTCTTCAAGTACGTCAAGTGCGCGGCCTTCCTGCTCGTGGGCGGCGCCGTCCTGCGGGTCGCGCGGCTCTCGGCGCACTCCGGGCCCATGCGTCATCGCCCGCGCCGTCGGGGTCGAGGAGAGCCGCGTGACGATCCGCGAGCTGGCGTCGCTGCTCTCGGCCTTCACCCCCGGCGAGGTCCAGGCGATCGGCCTGGCGGCGATCCTGATCGGCCTCGTGTTCGGCGTCGAGGGCACGTGCCTCGCCCTGCGGATCTGGTGGGCGCCCTACTTCACGATCCTGCTGACGGCGGCGGCGATCCCGGCCGAGCTCTACGAGATCGCGCGCCGGCCGGAGAGCGCTCCGGCGCTACGTGCTCCTGGCGATCAACGTCGCGATCCTCGTCTACCTCTGGGGTCGCCGCAACGACTTCAGGACGACGGCGCCGCGCTGACGTCGGGAAACCGCTTCGCGAGCCACGCCTCGACTTCCTCGGGGTGGTAGCCGAACGGGCCGGGCTTGCCCTTGTAGACGATGGTTCCGGCCTCGTCGACGATGTAGAGGCGCTCGGGCCAGCCCGCGTACGCGGCGTTGGCCGGGTTGTCGATCGGGTCGACGTAGAGCGGAATGTCGTAGCGGAAGCGCTTCGACGAAGTCGTTGGCGATCTTCATGCGGTCGGCGAGGCTCGTGGGCTGCGGATAGCAGACGCCCTCGTCCACGTTCGAGTCCATCTGCCACTCGTCGAGCGGGTGCGCTTCCTTGATGTAGAGCGTCACGAAGCGCGCGTGGTCGGCGTACTTCTTCCGCATCGCCTGGACGCGCTCGACCGAGCGCCGGAAGGGAGGTCAGGTGAAGCTGCCGAAGACGAGCACCGTGGGCTTGCCGCCGAGCTCGCTCGAGAGGCGCACGGGCGTCGTGCCGTCGAGCGCGACGAGCGTCACGTCCGGCGCGCGGTCGCCGACCTTGAGCGTTCCCTCCTCGCGCTGGTCGTAGCGGAGCATCCCGATCAGGTTGCGCGGCCCGCCGACCATGTACGTGAACGCGCCGACCGCCAGGACGACGAGCGCCGCCGACCCCGATCAGGAGCTTCTTCCAAAGCCATCATCCGAAATTATATGGGGTCAGGTCTCGATTTTTCGGATCTCCGCCCGGACGCGGCGCAGCAGGTTCCGGAACTCCGGCTCTTGCATTTCGCAGCCGGCGCGCCGATGCGCAGATCTCGTGGGCGGAAGCTGATCGAAACGCCGAGGGTGGACCCGAGGTCTGCCAGCCTCGCCATCGAATCGCGCCGACCGACGTAGGCCACGAGCAGCCGCAGCGGCGTACGGCGGCGCTGGACGAACCTCGCGACGGATCGGCCCCCAGCACCTTGGCGGAGGCGCGCACGACATCGGTCAGGTCCGGCCGAACCGCCCGGCGCTGCGTGAGCGGGACACTCCCGGCTCACCGTCGCCGGCTGTCACGCATCTCTCCCATCCGTCTCCGGAAGTCGTCGCTTCCCAGGAAGAGCTGCCCCGCGATCCGCTTCCAGGGCCGTTCGAGTCCGGCGACTCCGGCACCGACAAACTCCAGGTAGGCCTGTCGGGCGCCGGCGCCGACTCCGAACTGAGAAATGGTCCATTCCGTTTCGAGCCAGGCCGGCGCGTGGCCCGAGGCCCGCCGTGGCCCTGACAGTTGCTCCACGGCCAGTCCGCGGCCGATCGCGACGAGTCCCGCCCGGACCGGGTTGAGCACGACGTATCGAACGAGCTCGAGCAGGTGATGCTCCTTCTCGACGAGGATCCCCTTGAAGCGGCCCTGAAGCAGGTGACCGACCCGATCGTGGCGCCGGTTGAATCTCTGCGAATAGACGGCATTCAACCGATGCATGCCGACCGACAAGTTCGGCTCCGGGGTCTCGAGCGAGAAGGTGATAGTGGTTGCCCATGAGGACGTAGGCGTGAAGGCGCCACCCGAATCGCCGAATCGCTCCCCGCAAGAACGCGCAGGAAGACGGCACGGTCGGCGTCGTCGCGAAAGATGGACCTGACGTTCGTTGCCGCGGCTCGTCACGTGCCACAGGGCTCCCGGGTGCTCGAGCCGCAAGGGACGGGCCATCAATAATCAATTGTCGCGAGCCGCCGTGGTCCGCGACGTCGAGAAACCGAAAAATCGAGACCTGACCCCCGATTATTTCGGGAGGCGGGACTTGGGGATCTTGACGAGGACGGTGTAGAGGGGGTCGACGATCTCGATGACCGGGGCGACCGCGTTCTGGGAGACGAACTGGTAGGCGTCGAGCATGCCCATTCCGGTCTTCTCCATGACCCACTGGACCATGTCCTTGAAGGCGATGCGGGCGGCGTCCTCGAGAGGCCGGGCCGCGCCGAGCGACATCATCCAGTCCGCGTTCTCGATCCGGGGCCACGGGGTCTCGCGTCCCTTGATCAGGTCGACGATCAGCTCGACGTTCATCGGCCCCTCGATGGCCGTGCCGATGATCTCGCCGTCGCCCTGGGCGTAGTGGCCGTCGCCGAAAGACACCAGCGCTCCGGGCACGCGCACGCCGAGGTAGACCGTGTTGCCCGCGCGGACCTCGGGGCAGTCCATGTTGCCTCCGTAGTTGTCGGGCACGATCGTCGAGCGCGCCTCGCCGTGGGCGGGCGAAACGCCGAGGCCGCCCAGAAACGGCGCGAGCGGCACCTCCCACGTGTGCCTGCCGTCGGTCGACTTCGCGCGGGCGACCTTCTTCTCGCGGTCGACGTCGTAGAACCAGACCGTCTCGGGCAGGTCCGGCTGCAGGATCGCCGTCCGGTCGGTCCCGTTCAGCGCGCCGAAGCCCGGGAAGAGCGACGAGATGCCGTAGGCGCGCGCGGGCTCGAGCTTCTCGATGCGGATCGACGAGCGTGTCCCCGGGCTCGGCGCCCTCGACGTAGAAGGGGCCCGTCTGCGGGATTGTCGTGACCCGCGGGCCTGCACCTTGCTCGGAAGCTGGCCCGGCTTCGTCACGGCGCCGTCGTAGCAGTCCTCGGTCCACGAGATGATCCGCGTTCCGGGCACGATGCGGCGCACGGGCGGCAACGCCCCCGAACGTGTACGTGAGCTCCTCGTGTTTCGGGATGTACCGCAGCGTCGGAGGATCCGCCGCCGCCGCGGCCGCCGCGCACAGGAGCCCGATCGAGCCGGCCTTCCATCGCATCCCGCACCTCCGGGCTGCTAATCTACCGCCCATCCTCGTCACAGGAGCAGAGATGTACCCGAGAATTCGTGCGGCCGCCGCCGTCTTCACCCTCCTCGCCGCCGGCGGTCTCGACCGCCGGCGCCGCCGATCGCCCGCCTACCGGCTCACGGTCGAACAGATCATGGCGAGCCCCGGTCGGGCCGCGGCCCGCCGCGCCCGGGACCCGCCCGGCGCTCCGCCGCGCCGAGGCGGCACCTCGGCGTCGAACCCGCAATCGGCCCGGACGGCCGCCTCCCCCGCCCCCGCCGCGGCTGTCGCTCCGCCGGCGCTCTCTGAACTTCGGCACGAACTTCCTCGGCGCGACGCTCGCCGACGCCGACGCGTTTCCGCCGGACACGATCGGGAGCGGCCGGGCCTTCGCAGTTTCTCGTCGGCGTCAACGGGCGCATCCGGACCTTCTCGAAGGCGACGGGAACGGCCGACGGCGTCCTCGACGCGACCCTCGACACGTTCTTCACGACCGTGCGCAACGCCAGCCTCGACCGGCGACGCCTCGCGTTCGCTACGACCGCCTTTCCGGGCGCTGGTTCGTCACCGCGCTCAACTTCACGGCGATCAACAACCGCGTGCTCGTCGCCGTCACCGACGCCGCTTCGAACGGCGTGATCTCCAACGCCACGGTCTGGACGTACTTCTACTTCCAGCACAACCTCGACGCTCCGGCCGGGGACACGGACACGTTCCTCGACTCCGCCTCGCTCGGAGTCGACGCCAACGCGCTCGTCATCGGCGGCAACGTCTTCGATGCGTCCGGCCTCTTCCAGGGCACCACCGTCCACGCGGTGCGCAAGAGCGAAGCTCCTGACCGGGACCGGCGGCAACCTGACGGTCGGCGGCCACGCGCGCGCCTTTCGCAACCTGACGGGCACGCCCACCGGCGCCGGGCCGTACTCGCCGCAGGGCGTCGACGACCTCCTCGAGCGCCTCGTCCCTCGAGTCGTGGGTCGCGGGAGTGGACAACGCGAGCTTCGGGACCCTGATGTTCCGCAAGCTCACCTACAGCGCCCCCGACGCCTGGCCGCCCGCCTCGATCTCGGCCAACCTCGCCGCTGACGGTCCCGGCCACGGCGTTTCCGCTTTCCGTGCCCCACGCGGGCAACCTGTTCGGGCCGGACGGCGAGCTCGACGCCCTCGACGACCGGCTGACCGGGGCGAGCCTGCGGGCCGGGAGCATCTGGACGGCCCACAACGTCGCCGTGGACGGAACCGGGGCCTCGCCGGGAGACCGCGACGGCTCGCGCTGGTACGAGGTCGACGTTTCGACGGGCACGCCCGCCCTCGTGCAGTCGGGCACGCTCTTCGACGGCGACACCAGCGATCCTCGCTTCTACTGGATGCCGGCGATCGCGGTATCCGGACAGGGCCACGCCGCGATCGGGACGAGCGCCGCCGGCGCCGCCGAACCGATCAACGCCGCGGTCGCCGGGCGATACTCCGGGGATCCCCTCGGAACGCTCCAGCCGCCGCTGACCTACACGTCCTCGACCGCGTCCTACAACCCGCCGGGCGATCCCGGGCCGCCGCGGCGCTGGGGCGACTACTCGTTCACGAGCGTCGACCCCGACGACGACATGACGATGTGGACGATTCAGGAGTACTGCAACGCGGACGATTCCTGGGGCGTTCAGGTCGTGCAGATCCTCGCGCCGCCGCCCGCGGTTCCGGAGTCGGTCTCGCCGCCGTCGGTGCGCGACGGGGCTCGCGTCGGTCCTCGTCGACGTCACGGGCGACGCGTCCAACGGCCGGGGCTTCTTCGACCCCGGTCCCGGGTTCCCGAACCGGATCGCGGCGGCAATCGCGGGCGGCGTCGCCGTCAATGGCGTGACCTACACGAGCCCGACCTCCATCACGCTCGACCTCGACACGGTGGGCGCGGCGGCCGGGCCGCAGAAGATCACGGTGACCAACCCCGACGGGCAGGCGGCCGAGAGCTTCGAGGCGATTCGTGACCTTCGTCAACGGGAACGCGCCCTCGGTCACCGCCATCGCGCCGACCTCGGGGCCGGCGACGGGCAGCGTCGTCGACGCAGCTGACCGGCGCGAACTTCGCGACCGGCGCGACCGTGACCTTCGGCGGCGTCGCGGCGCTGGCGGTCGTCGGTCGACTCCGGGACGAGCGCCCAGGCGACGGCGCCCGCGCTGGCCCCCGGAACCCTCAACGACGTCACGCTCACCAATCCCGACCTCCTCTCGGGCACGCTGCCAAACGGCTGGTTCGCCGACTTCCTCGACGTGGACGAGAGCGACATCTTCCACGACGACGTCGAGAAGCTGATCCGCAACGGGGTCACCGTCGGATGCGGCGGCGGCAACTACTGCCGCAACGACGCCGTCACGCGCGCGCAGATGGCGGTCTTCCTGCTGAAGTCGAAGCTCGGCGCGGCCTACGCGCCGCCCGACTGCACGGGCACGGTCTTCCTCGACGTGCCCTGCACGGGCGGCATCTTCGATCCCTGGATCGAGGACCTCTCGGCGCGCGGCATCACCGGCGGCTGCGGCGGCGGGAACTACTGCCCCGACTCGCCGGTCACGCGCGCGCAGATGTCGGCGCTGCTGCTGAAGACCGACCTCGGCGCCGGATACACGCCGCCCGCCTGCACCGGGACGGTCTTTCTCGACGTGCCCTGCGCGGGCGGAATCTTCGACCCCTGGATCGAGGACCTCTCGACGCGCGGGATCACCGGCGGCTGCGGCGGCGGGAACTACTGCCCCGCCTCGCCCGTGACGCGCGGGCAGATGTCGGCGTTCTCTGGTGAGGACGTTCGCGCTGCCCTGAAGCCCGTCAGTAGCCCTTGAGCAGCGTCGACTCCGTCCGCTTGTAGACGCGGTCGGACCCGTCGCGGCTCTTGATGAAGAGCTGGCCGTTCTCGATGCGGAATGGGTAGCGCCCCGGCGGCTGGCCGAAGATCGCGACGGTCAGCTCTGCGCCCTCGACCTTGTAGGTCCCGCGCAGGGTCACGATCGGCATCCGGACGAAGAGCTTGCCGTCCGCGGTGAACTGGCGGTAGTTCGTCAGCATGTCGAGGAAGAGCGAGCACCACTCGCCCACGAGCGGCGAGGCTCCGGCGACCGGACGAGCCGATGCGGTCCGAGTAGCCCTGCGCCTCGCCGTCGGCGCCCTTCTCGGCGAAGCGGTCGCTGCCCTCGAACTCGACCAGCAGCTCGGACTCGCGGACCTCGCCGGTCGCTTCGTCGGTGTAGAAGGTGCGTGAGCCACTCGCCCCGGAGCTGATAGGTCGTGTCGCCCATCGCGGCCGAGATCTGCGTCACGCGGCCGTCCGGCAGGAATTCGAGGATGTTGCCGATCCCGCCCTTGTTGCGCACCGCGGACTCCCACTGGCCGAGGATGGCGGCGGGCGGCGGCGGGGCGGCGGGCCCGACCTGGAGAAGCAGCGAGAGCGCGAGGGCGAGGGGCAACACCGTCATGGCGGCGAGAACATACCCGAGCCCCGGACGGATGTCACCGTCGGCGCTCCCGGAGTGACATCCCCCGTCAGGTGACGAGGGTCACCGGGTGCAACGTCTTTCGTCCCCTAGTCTTGCCGAAGCCTGGCCGCTGGCCCGGTCCTTGCGATTCCCGGTCACGGCGGTCGGAGCTCTCGGCATCGAAAGGAGGCGCGGATGAGAGGAAACACCCTGCGGGCGATGATTCTCGGGATCGCCGCTGGAGCCGCCGCCCTCACGGCGGCCGCGGCGACGATCTCGAGCCCCTACCGGCCCGCCGCCTCCCCTGCGGACGCGGCCCGCCTCGCGGCTCCCGGCCAGGAGGCCGTCGATCTCGACCGCACGGGGCTTGCGGCCCTTCGCGCGGCGACGGGAGACGTCCGGATCGAAGGGTTCCCGGTCGCGCCGGGAGCGCTCGGGACGCTCGTCCTGAAGCGCTTCGAGGTCGCGACGGCCGGCGCCCGCGTGACGGTCGTGGGCCCGGACGGCGAGAAGTCTCTGCCGTTTCCCTCGCTCGCCCACTACTCCGGGAAGATCGAAGGCGCCGCCGAGTCGACGGTCTACCTCTCGGCGCAGGCGGATTCGCTCGTCGCGTACCTGCGCCTCCAGGACGGGACGCTCGCCTACGTGGGACCGTCCGATGCGAAGTCGGACTTCGTCGTGCGGACCGCCGACTCTCCGGCCAACGAGGTTCCCCTGAGCCAGCCCTGGGCCTGCGGCGCGGACGAGCTGCCGGCGGCACTGACCGCAATGGCCGAGCCGTCGTATCCGTTTCCGGCGGAGGCGCCGATGGCGAGCATGAAGCAGGCCGCCGTGCGCGTCGACACCGACTGGGAGCTCCTGACCAAGTTCCCGGTCCCGAACTCCAACCCGGTCGTGTACGACCCCGCCGCCGTGGCGGCCTGGGTCGCGACCCTCTACGGCGCGATCAACGTCGTCTACGAGCGCGACCTCGCGCTCCACCTGTCGCTGGCCGAGGTCGTCGTCCGCAACAGCGGCGCCGCGGGCGATCCGTACGCCGCGGGCGACACCCGCACGCAGCTCGACGAAGTCGGCGACTGGTGGCACGCCAACCGGCCGATGGCGAGCTACCCGCGCGCGATGGTCCACTTTCTGTCGGGCAAGTCCGTCTCGGGCGGCATTGCCTGGCTCTCGGTGCTCTGCTCGGGGGATTTTTCCTCGGGCGGCGGACACTATGGCGGCGCCTACGGCGTCACCCAGGTCTACGGCACGTATCCGCTCCAGCTCTGGGACCAGTTCGCCACGTCGCACGAGATGGGCCACAACTCGGGCTCGCACCACACCCACTGCTACTCGCCGCCGATCGACCACTGCTACAACGGCGAGACGGGGTGCTATTCCGGCGTGAAGGAAAACCCGGGCGCCGGCAACGGCACGATCATGAGCTACTGCCACCTGCTCGGCTGGAGCTACGTGTCGCTCGTCTTCCACCCGCGCTGCATCACCGAGCAGATGACGCCGGAGATCAACTCGGCCTCCTGCCTGACCGCGGCGTCGACCTTCCTCGACGTGCCGCCCTCGCACATCTTCTTCGACTACGTCGAGACCCTCGCCGCCAACGGCGTGACCGGCGGCTGCGCGCCGGGCTACTACTGCCCGAACGCCCCGGTGACGCGGGCGCAGATGGCGGTCTTCCTGCTGAAGTCCAAGTACGGCTCCGCGCACGTGCCTCCCGCGGCGACCGGCACGGTGTTCGGCGACGTGCCGGCCTCCGCGTTCGGCGCCGCCTGGATCGAAGAGCTCGCGAGCCTCGGCGTGACGAGCGGCTGCGGCGGCGGGATGTACTGTCCCAACGGCACGGTCACCCGCAAGCAGATGTCGACCTTCCTGCTGAAGACCAAGTTCGGCTCGGCCCACATGCCTCCGGCCGCGTCCGGCGTCTTCGCCGACGTGCCCGATGGCGGATTCCTTCGCGCCCTGGATCGAGGAGCTCTACGCCGACGCGATCACGGGCGGCTGCCTGACGAACCCGCTCCGTTACTGCCCGAGCGACGCCAACACCCGCGGGCAGATGGCGGTGTTCCTGGTCAAGACGTTCGATCTGCAGTAGCCGAAATTACTGGGGGTCAGGTCTCGTTTTTTCGGATTCCAGGCTTCACCGTTCAGACGATGCTCCAGTCCGGCGTCGGGGGCTGCGCGGTCATTCTGGTCAAGACGTTCGGCCTGACCTGGTGGCGCCGCTCCGCCGGTTCGGAGAACCGAAAAATCGAGACCTGACCCCAGACGGTTTCGGTTAGCGGAGGTAGCCGAGGGAGCGCAGCTCCTTGACGACCTCGCTCTCCTCGCCGAGGCCGTAGTGGCCCATGACCTGCTTCATCCAGGTGTCGTACGAGGGTCGGTCGCCGGCCCCCGGCGCCGGCGCGCCGCCGAGGTGCTTCATCAGGGCGTGGTACAGCGTCCGCACCGAATCGGCATCCTGCATCGCGAGGTTCGTCTTCTCCCCCGGGTCCTTCGCCAGATCGAAGAGCATCCGGTCCTGCGGCGTCACGAGGATGAACTTGCGGTCGCCCTGAAGGACGCTGCCGATCCAGAAGGTCCACGCCCCCTCGGAGTAGGCGATCGCCGGGACCGTCGCGGGATCGGGCGTTCCGGCGAGCGCCCACTTGAGGCTCCGCCCGCTCCAGGCCTTCGGGCGCTCGACGCCGACCATGTCGAGAAGGGTCGGCGCGACGTCGAGATTCTGGACGAGCCCGGTCGCGGCTCGCCCGGCCGCCGGAATGCCCGGCGCCGCGATGACGAGCGGCGTGCGGATGACTCCGTCGTAGTACGTCTGGCCGTGGCTGATGACGCCGTGCTCGTCGAACTCCTCGCCGTGGTCGGAATTGAAGACGATGATCGTCTTCTCCGCGAGGCCCGTCTTCTCGAGCAGCTCGAAGAGCGGCGCGAGGTCGGCGTCGGTCCAGTGGAGGCCCTCGTCGTACATGGCCATGGCGTTGGCGATGTCTTCGGTGGACGGCTTCGAGCTTCCCCTCGCGGACCGCGTGGACCGTGTCGAGGGTGAAGTCGAAGTCGCTCGCGTACTTCCCGTAGAGGTTCCGGCGCGCGTGGGCGTGCAGGAACGGGTAGTGCGTGTCGGTCGTGTAGACGAACGCGAAGAAGCGGCCGCTCGCGGTTCTCCTCGACGAAGCGCAGGACCTCGGGCATCTTCTGCGCGAGCGACTCCTGCTTGTGGCGGAAGAGGTCCCAGCCCTGCTCGAACCCCATGGGCCGCGAGATCCAGCTCTGGACGAACGCCGCCGTCCGGTAGCCGGCCCCCTGCAGGGCCTCCGAGATCAGGACGTCGTTGGCGGACGGCCCGGGCGCGATGCCGAGGACCTTCGCCTTGTCCTTCTCGTCTCGCTGCTCCTGGACGGCGAGCTCGGCCACGTAGCGCGAGGTCAGCATCGACGCGTAGGACGGGAGCGTGTAGGGGGCCTGCGCGATGGCGCGAGAGAACCGCACGCCGCGGGCCGCGACGCGATCGAGCTGCGGCGTGGTCTTTCTCGCGTAGCCCTCGAACGAGCAGTGGTCGGCGCGCACGGAATCGAACGAGATCCAGATGACGTTCATGCCGCGCCACGGCTCGGAGGCCTTCGGCCGGCAGGCAGGAGCGGCGGCGAGGACCAGGGCCGCAACGAAAGCGCCGGACAGGCCAAGGCGCGTCATCGCGTCGGAGCATAACCGCGAACCGGCCGTGCCTTGCCGCGAGCCGTCACCTGGGAGACACTGGCGCGAATGAGGCGCGCGGCCGTTCTCGCCGGCTACTACGGCTTCGGGAACACGGGCGACGAGGCCATCCTCTCCTCGATCCTCTCGGGCCTGCGGCGGCGCGTTCCGGAGGCGGCGTTCGCGGTCGTCTCGGGCGACCCGGAGTCGACGGCGCGCCGCCACGGCGTCGAGGCGATCGCCTGGCGCGACGTCGCCGCGCTCTCGAAGCGGATCGCGGAAAGCGACGTCGTCCTCGTCGGCGGCGGCGGCCTCTTCCAGGACTACTGGGGCCTCGACACGTCGACGCTGCTCACGCCGCGGCACGGCGAGATTGCCTTCTACACGGCGCCGGCCGTGCTCGCCGCCCTCGCCAGGAAGCCGGTTCTTCTCTACGGCCTGGGCTTCGGGCCCCTCCGCGTCCCCGGAAGCGCGGCGCTACGTCCTCGCCGCAGGCGACACCGCCGTTCACCTCTCGGTGCGCGACGAGGCATCGAAGGCCCTGCTCGTCGAGATCGGCGTCGCCGCCACTCGCGTCGCCGTCACGGCCGATCCGGTGTTCGCCCTCGACCTGCCTCGCACGCCACCCGAGCCACGGGAGATCTGTCGCGGGCTCGGCGTCGAGCCGCGCGGCCCCGTGGTCGCCGTGGCGCTGCGCCCGTGGTCGATCGGCGTCGAGCAGGCCGTGTGGGAGGCGCAGGTCGTCGCGGCGCTCGACCGGTTTCTCGACTCCGCCGAGGCGACGCTTCTCTTCGTGCCGCTCGAGAAGAGCCCGTGGACGGACGAGGACGACTTCGAGCAGGCCGCGCGGCTGGCGGGCCGCCTCCGGCACCGCGACCGCGCCGCGGTCCTGACGGAGGCGCTGTCTCCCGAGGAGACCGCGGGGCTGCTCTCCGCCTGCGACCTCGTCGTCGGGATGCGACTCCACGCACTCGTCTTCGCCGCGTGCGGCGGCGTGCCGTGCGTCGGTCTCGCCTACGACCCGAAGGTGACCGCGCTTCTGGCGAGCCTCGGCGTTCCGGAGGCGGGCCTCGCCCTGCCGGAGCTGACCGCGGACGCGCTGCTGGCGAAGGTCGAACGCGCCCTGGCCGAGGCGCCCGTCCTCTCGCAGCGCCTGCGCCAGGCTGCCGGACGGCTCCGGGCGCTCGCGGTGGAGGACCTCGACCGCGCGGGCCGCGTCATCGCCGAGCCGCCGCCCGCGCCTCCCCTCACCGAGCGTGTCGTGGGTCTCCTCGACGATGCCTTGCGGGCCAACTTCGAGGAGGCGCGCGGAATCCGCTCGCGCCTGTCGGAATCGGAGGGCCGCCTCGAGGCCCTGGAGCGGGCGCACGCGCGCGAGCGGGCGCTTCTCGAGGAGCGCCTGGGCGAGACGCGGCAGGAGCTCTCGAAGCTGCAGACGTCGAACCTCTGGCGCGCGGCCAACCTCTACTGGCGCGCCCGGCGTGCGATCGCCGGCGCGGCCCGCCGCCTTCTCGGCCGCCCGCCCGCGGACTGGGCCGGCGCCGACGACGCCGCGGAGGCCTCGCGAAACGCCCCGCCGATGGCCGACGAGAGCCGGCACGACGTCGTCTGGCTCGCCGGCGGGCGATGGGACGCGCTCCCCGACCGCTCGCGCGCGATCCTGGAGCGCTACGCCGCGGCGGGCCACCGCGTGCTCTGCGTCGCGCCGGGCGCCGGTGCGCGCGCACAGAGAGGCGCGAACCTCGTCGAGATCTCCCTCCCGAACGCCGACGCGCTGGCGGCGCTCGCCCGCGACGAGGTCGCGGGGGCGGCGGCGATCTTCGTCGAAGATCCCGCGGGCCTCGAGCTCGCGCGCCGCCTGCGCGCCGAGCGCGGGTGGCTCCTCGTCGACGCGACCGGCGAGAAGGACCACTCGCCCGACCCCGCCGACCTCGTGCTCGACGCCGCCGCCTCGCCGGAGGACGTCCTCCACGCCGTTCCGCAGTTCTTCCCGAGGGTCTCGATCGTCGTCGTCACGCACGACAACCGGGACGTCAATCGCCTCTGCCTCGAGAGCCTCCGCGCGCGCACGGAGTGGCCGAACTTCGAGCTGATCGCCGTCGACAACGCCTCGACCGACGGGACGCGGCCGCTTCTCGAGGAGACGGCGCGCGCGTGGCCCGCCCTTCGCGTCCTCGCGAACTCCGAGAACCGGGGCTTCGCCGCCGCCGTCAACCAGGGGTTCGAGGCCGCGACCGGCGACGTTCTCGTCATGCTCAACAACGACACCGTGGTCACGCGCGGCTGGCTGACGGCTCTCGTCCGGCACCTGCGCGCGAACCCGAAGCTCGGCCTCGTCGGGCCCGCGACGAACGCGATCTCCAACGAGGCGCAGGTCGCCGTCGGCTACCGCGGACTCGCGGAGCTGCCGGCCTGGGCCGCGGGCTTTGCCCGCGAGCACGACGGCGAAACCTTCGCGATGCCGATGCTCGCGTTCTTCTGCACGGCGCTGCGCAGGGACACATGGCAGGCGGTCGGGCCGCTCGACGAGCGCTTCGGCGCCGGGATGTTCGAGGACGACGACTACTGCCGCCGCGCGCGGGCGCAGGGCTGGGAGATCCGCTGCGCCCGCGATGCCTTCGTGCACCACTGGCAGAAGGCCTCGTTCCGCAGGCTCGGCGAGAAGGCGTACTTCGCGCTCTACGAGGAAAACCGGCGCAAGTACGAGGAGAAGTGGGGCGCGGGCGGAACCGCCGTCGGCCGCGCCGCGCGCCGACCTCGGCCGGCATGCCGCCGCGCTCCAGCAGGCTGCTCGCACGCGACGGGATCCCGCGGCACGGTCGTCTTCCTGCCCTCGGTCGGCTGGGGCATCCACCTCTTCCAGCGCCCGCATCACCTCGCCCGTGCCTTCGCGCGCGCCGGCTGGACGGCGATCTTCGACTGCTCGAACGCCCAGGACAAGGTCGACGGCTTCAAGGAGATCGAGCCGAACCTGTTCCTCTATCGCGGCCCCGCGGGCGTTCTGGAGCGGATCCCGGAGCCGCTTCTCTGGAGCTTCCCTTACAACTTCGAACAGACCCGGATGTTCTCTGCCGGCGCGCGCGTCGTCTACGACTGGATCGACGACCTCTCGGTCTTCCCGTACGACCGGACGCTCCTCGAGACGAACCACGCGCAGGCGCTCGCGCGAGGCGACCGTCGTCGCCGCCGTCGCGCGCCGCCTTCACGAGGAGGCCGCTCGCGTCCGGCGGGCCGACGCGCTCTATCTGCCCAACGGCGTCGAGTACGAGCGTTTCGCCGCGGAGGCGCCGCCCCCGCCTTCGGGCGATCGCGACCTCCAGCCGTTTCTGTCGGCCGGCCGCCCGATCGCCGGCTACTACGGGGCGCTCGCCGAGTGGTTCGACTACGACGCTTCTCGACGCCGCCGCGCGCGCCCGCCCCGACTGGAGCTTCCTCCTGATCGGCCCGATGTACGACCAGAGCCTCCAGGGCAAGCCGATGCTCAAGCGCGAGAACGTGCGCTGGATCGGCCCGCGCGACTACCACCTGCTGCCGGGCTACCTCGCCCTCTTCGACGTCGCGACGATCCCGTTTCAGATCAATCCGATCACGACGGCGACCTCGCCCCTGAAGCTCTACGAGTACTTCGCCGGCGGCAAGCCCGTCGTCACGACGCCGATGCCCGAGTGCGCGGCGTATCCGGAGGTCGTCGATCGCCCGGGATGCCGCGGAGTTCGCCGCGGCGCTCGATCCGGCGCGCGCGCGCGGCCGCGACCCGAAGTTCCGCGAGCGGCTGCGCGCGCTCGGGCGCGAGAACTCCTGGGACGCGCGCGTAGCGGTGGCGCTGGCGGCGCTCGAAGCCGCCCGGGCGCCGGCGCGGGCGCGGTAGCGTCTTCGTGCGCCGGAGCGTCCGGGCCCGCCGCTTCTTCCGTTTCGCCCCGTTTCTCGTCCTCGCCGCCGAGAACCTCGCGGTCTTTCACAGGCACTACTTCGCGGGCTACGGCTTCCCGTGGGACTTCGTCGGTTCGTACTACGCGGCCGCGGCCTACTGGACGCAGGCCCTCGCCCACGGCGGCCTGCCGATGTGGATGCCTTTCCAGTCGATGGGCTATCCCTTCCTGGTCAACCTCCAGACGGGGCTCTGGTACCCGCCGATGTGGGTCTTCCCGCTCTTGCGGATCCCCTATACGCTCCCGGCGGCCGTCGTCCTCCAGTGCCTCCACGTCCTCGCGGGCGCTCTCGGAATGTACGTTCTCGTCCGAGCGGTGCTCCGCTCGCGCCGCGAAGCGCTTCTTGCGGCTTTCGCGTTTCAGCTCTTCGGCGGCTTCTACTCGAACGCCGAGCACGTGGACATCGTGCGGTCCTTCGCGATGCTGCCGTGGCTGCTGTGGGCGGCCATCCCGGCGGGCTCGGAGGAGACGCGGATGCCCCGGCGAATCCTCGCCGTGCCGCTCTTCGTCTTCCTGCTCGCCGTCGGCGGCTACCCGGGAAATCTCATCGCCTCGATCTTCCTGCTGGCGGTCTTCGCCGCGCTCGTTCTCGTACAGCGCCGCTTCGCCCGGGGGATCCTCCGCTGGGCGGCCGCGCTCGGCGGCTCGGTCCTTCTCGGCCTCGCGATGGCGGCCATTCACCTGGGGCCGGCCTGGATCTACCGGGCGGAGCTCCTGCGTTACCACGTCTCCGAGCGCATCTACCGCGCGACGATGACGGCGGCGCACCTGCCGGGGCTCTTCCTCGAGCCGCTCGGGATGCCGGGCGACATCAGCATGACCTCGACCTTCGTCGGCCTTGCCGTCCTCGCCGGCGTCTGCCTGCTCGCGCGCGCGAGCCTGCTGCGGCTCTGGCCGTACGTGGTCCTGTGCCTGCTGGCGGCGGCCATGGCCGCGGGCAACACGCTGCCCGTCCACGGGGTTCTCCGCTCCCTCGCGCCGCCGCTCGGTTACTCGCGCTTTCCGCCGAGCGACTATCGCGGAGTCGTTGCGATTCTCCTGATCCTCCTCGCCGCCGCGGGCTGGCGCGACCTGCGGCGGCGCGGCTACCCGCCGCGAATGCTCGCGTGGCGGCTTCTTCCGCTGGCGCTCTTTGCGGCCTGGGGCATCCGGCGCGTGTACGCCGGTCAGGCCCTCTGGCCGCAGCCGGCTCTCGCCGGTGTGGCGTTCTTCGCGGTGCTCGCCGCCCTCGCGATCTGGAGCCGGGCGAAACCGGCGGCGGCCACTCTCGCGGTGCTCGCCGTGATCGCCTTCGACGCCGCGCGCGTCCTGCCGCGCGTCCAGGGCTGGGTCGTGCCGGACCTCATCGCCGTCTGCCGCGTTTTCTCCCCGACGCCCGCGCGCATGCACGATGCCGGAGTGGTGGTCGCGCCCGGCCTCTTCGAGAAGGCGCCCGCCTCGCGGCCGCCGCGGACCGAGGGCGACGAGGGCTACAAGGCGAGCGGCTACCTCGCCGGCGACTACGTGCTCGGCGACTTCGGCGGACCGGTGCTCCGCGCGCGGGCGACGATCATGAAGGACGAGAGCTTCCTGGAGTTCATGCGGGGGGAATGGCTACCGGTCCTCGTCGAGGACCCGCCGGCTTCGCCAGGGGATGCCGTCGCGGTCGCGGACCTTCCCGAGCGGATCCGCTCCGCAGCGCCGGATCCGCGCCTCGCGCAAACCGCATACGGAATCGACCGGATTCGCTATCGCGTGTCGAGCGAGCGGCCGCTGCTCCTGATCGAGAACGAGATCTACTTCCCGGACTGGACGGCGCAGGTCCCGGGCGCAACCGTGTCTGCCGTGCGGGTCAACGAACTCTTCCGCGGCTGGCGGCTTCCAGCCGGGACGTACGACCTGGAGACCCGGTTCCGGCTTTCGGGCCTCCCCCTGCTCGCGACGGTTTCCGGCGCCGCCTGGCTGGCCTGGCTGCTGCTGCTGGCCGCGGCCCGGCGCAGGCCTCGTCGAGTCTGACCGGGGCTCGAGTTGCGGTGAATACGACGGCTATTCACCGCATATTTTGCGGTGAATATGCCGTATAATCTCCGCAGGAGATGCGGAGAATGTACATCTACGAGCTCCCGGAGCTGGCCCCGGTCTCCGCTGGGACCGGGAGCGGCTCGCGGAACCTCTGGCCGCCGTCCGCCACCGGCAGGGGCGGCTCATCGGCCACATGGAGGCCCTCGGCTTCGACCTCCGCCAGGAGGCCGTGCTGCAGACCCTGACCGCCGACGTGCTCGAAGACCAGCGAGATCGAAGGCGAGAAGCTCGACGCGCGAGCAGGTCCGCTCCTCGATCGCCCGCCGCCTCGGCATGGACATCGGCGGCCTCACGCCGGCCGATCGCAACGTCGAGGGCATCGTCGAGATGATGCTCGACGCGACACGCGCACTACGCGCAGCCGCTCACCGCCGAGAGGCTCTTCGCGTGGCACGCGGCCCTGTTCCCGACCGGGCGCAGCGGCATGACGCAAGATCAGGGTCGGGGCCTGGCGCGACGACGGCGCCGGGCCGATGCAGGTCGTCTCCGGCCCGATCGGCAGGGAGCGCGTCCACTTCGAAGCGCCGGCGGCGCGCGCCTCGACCGAGAGATGCGGCCTTTCTCGACTGGTTCAACGCCAGGACCGAGCATCGATCCCGTCCTGAAGGCCGCGCTCGCGCACCTCTGGTTCGTGACCATCCATCCCTTCGACGACGGCAACGGCCGCATCGCGCGCGCCATCGCCGACATGGCGCTCGCGCGCTCCGAGAACAGCCCGCAGCGCTTCTACAGCATGTCGGCGCAGATCCGGCAGGAGCGAACGCCTACTACGACATCCTCGAGCAGACGCAGAAGGGAACGCTCGACATCACGCCCTGGATGGAATGGTTCCTCGGCTGCCTCGGCCGCGCCATCGACGGCGCGCAAACGACGCTCGGCGCCGTGCTCGCAAAGGCGCGCTTCTGGGAAGCGGTCGCCGGTGTCGCCGCTCAACGAACGCCAGCGTCTCGTCCTCAATCGCCTGCTCGACGGCTTCGAGGGCAAGCTGACGACGTCGAAGTACGCGAAGCTCGCGAAGTGCTCCCAGGACACGGCGCTGCGCGACATCCTGCTCCTCGTCGAGCACGGCGTTCTCGTCCGCAATCCCGAGGGCGGGCGAAGCACGAGCTACGGGCTCGCGCCGGGCCGCACTTCTGCGGCAGGTTAGCGCGTCAGGGCTCCCGGCGAAACCCGAACGCGCCCGGGCTCGCGAGCTCGACGAGCACCGTTCCGTCCGGGCCCCGATCGCTCGCGGAAAGGAGGACGTCCCGTCCCCCCGAACCCTCGTCGACCCGCAGCCGAAGGGGAATCGCCGGCAGCTCGCACCGGGCGCGCGCGGGCACGCCGGCGGGACCAGGCCGCATCAACGCCCGCCTCCACTCGATCGAGGTCACCTCGCCGGACTCGACGACGCACCGGGCGATGGCTTTCTCGCCGCCGATCTCCAGCGGGAAGCGCGCGACCGCGCGAGGGGGCTCGTCCTTCGAGACGACAAACGCGTTCAACCACGGCTCGACGAACAGAAGCGCCACGGCGACGGAGACTGCGAGGAGCAAAGGCGTGAGCCATGCGCCGCGCCCGATCGAGGCGGCGCCGAGGGCGATGACGAGAAGCTCCAGGGCCGTCGCCGGCACCATCAACCTCCCGAGCGGCGACGCCACCGACTGCAGCGCGAACTTCACGACGACGCACGCGGCGAGCACGAGAATCGCGAGATCGCGCCGCCGCAGACCCCGAATGACCGCCGCGATGAAGAGCCCCTGGATGAGCGCGAGCTCCCACCGCAGCCAGGGGAACCACCGCGCGTAGAACGCAGCACCGCGCGCTCGGGCCGATTCGGGCAGGGCCTCGGGCGCGCCGACGCTCCAGTAGAGATCGTCCGCGTCGCTCTCGACCGAAAGACGGGCGGCGGCGGCGACGCTGCGAAGGACGTGAAAGGCCGGGCGGCGCTTCCACTCGGAGAGCGCCAGGCCCGCGGAGGCCCGCCGCGCGGCGTCCCGGTCCTCGAGCAGGGCCGGATCGACGGAGGCGATGTAGGCCTTGGGGTCGACCCAGCCCGGCCCCGCGGCCCCCGGGATCACGCTGCCGAGCAGGGCGAGGCCGCCGTGCTCGGTCGTGATCGCGAAGCGGCCCGTCGCGGCCTGGCGCTGGAGAGCGAGGGCGAGAATCGGCAGGCCGGCGGCGACGGCGAAGCGAACGATGCGGGAGAAACGTCCCGAATCCGACCTGGCGAGGCCCGCCGCGGCGAGCGCCGCCGGCGACAGGACGACGAGAAGCTCCTGCCGGACCGCCGTGGCGCAGGCGAGAAGGAGGCCGGCCGAAACGGGATACGCGCCGCCTCCCGGGGCCCGCAGCGCGCGCACCGCGAGGCAGCCGAGCGCGACCGTTGGGAGGAGCGCCCAGTTCTCCTGCGCGACGACGCCGGAGAAGAAGACCTGGCCCGGCCAGAGCGCGAGGAGGGCCCCGGCGAAAAACCGCCAGCGCAGCGGCAGGATCGGGCGCCACAGAAAAAACGGCAGCAACGGAAGAAGCCCGGTCGCGACGGCGGTCGAGATGCGGGCAGCGGGCTCCGGCGAGCCGGGAAGAAGCGCCAGGACCATCGGCAGGCCGGGGTTGAACTGGATCCAGTGCCAGGATTGCTCCGTCAGACCGTGCTTCGCGAGCTCCTGTCCGAAGTCGATGAGGGCGCGGAAATCCGAGAAGGCGACGGCGGGGAACCGGGCCGCGAAGAGAAGTCTCGCCCCGACCCCCAGGACGAGAAGGACAGCCGCGGCCAGAGCCTCGCCCGCGGGCCCGGGCTTTCTCGTCGCGGTCTCGCCCACCGGCGCATTGTCAGCCGGCCCGGCCGGACCGGCAAGCGGCATCGGCGGCCGGTCCTTCCCGTCGTAGGCTAGCGTGGCAACCGTGAGTCCAGCGTGAACGAGAGCCCTGCCCCCGGCGGCCGCCGGTTCGCGTTCGTCGCAGCCGTCTCCGTTGCCTCCGCGGCGCTGGCTGCGCTGTTCTTTCAATCGGGCTTCCGGGGCGTCCTGTACGACTCGTACCACTACCTCGTCCTCTCGCAGATCGTCTCGACCGAGGGTCTGGCGAACCTCTTCTCCCGGGTGCGCGGCTACGGCTACCCGCTCTTCGTCGCGGCCGCCACGGGATTCGCGACGCCGTCGCCGGAAGCGACCCGGGCGCTCGCCGCCGCGGCGCAGTTCCTGGTCTACCTCGGCGTCTCTTTCTACGCCGCCCGCGTCGCCGAGCGGATCTTCGGCTCGCGGCGATTCTTCTTCGCGACCTTCGCCGTCATGGCCTTGAACCCGATCGTGCTCATCCGAACGACGGAGCTGCTCTCCGACGCGCTGTCGGCGTCGCTCGTCGGCCTGTCCCTCTTCGTGTCGATCGAGCCGGGCCGCGGCTCCCGTCGCGCGTTCATCGGCTTCCTCGCCGCCGGGCTCGCGGCGGCCGTGCGGCCGGCGAACCTCGCGCTGTCTGCCGGCGCTCGGCATCCTGTGGCTTCTGCGGGGACGGCTCCACCGCGAGTCCGTCGCGCGTCCCCTGGCCCTCGGTGTGCTCGCGGTCGCTCTCGCCCTTCTGCCCCAGGTCTACGGCAACGCGAGGGCCTGGGGCGAATGGTCGCCGCTTCCCGTCGGCGGCCTGTACCGGGAGCAGGTTCGCTGGGGAACGGGGATCCTGAAGTACGCGACACTCGTCGTCCCCGGACAGGAACCGACCCTCGTCTACCGGAATCCCCTTCGCCCGGAGGGGGTCGCCGGCCCGCGGGAGTTTCTCCGGCAGCGGCCGCTGGCGTACCTGAGGACCCTTGCGGCCCACGGCTTCGCGATGCTCGACCAGGACCTCCCTTTCACGTACGTCGTGGACCCGCGGCCCACCTACCGATGGCCGCTGTCGCTTTCGAACTACGCCTTCCTCTACCTCGCCGGCCTGGGGCTCGCGGTCCTGCTTCTGCGCGAGCGACGAACTCCCGCAGGCCTCTACGCCGCCGGGGCCGCGCTGCTCGGCCTCGCGTGCGTCGCCGTGTACCTGCCGGTCGCCGTCGAGAACCGCTTCTCGCTGCCGCTCTACGTGCTCCTCCCGCCGGCCGCGGTGTACGGCCGTCGCCTGGCTGGCCGGCGCGCCGGTCCGGGACGATCGTCGCCCTCGCGATCGCGGGCGGCGGGTTCGTCGCCGCCTGCGTCCAGCTCTCGCTCTGGCTGACGAAGCAGGCGCCGTATCTCGCGGGTCTGCCGGGCGCTGAAGCCCGGGGCATAGACTCCCGTCCCATGAAAAAGCTTCTCTGGCTCCTGGCGGTGCCCCTGTGCCTCCTCGCCCTCGCTCCGCCTCCGTCGGACGAGCCGTACGACCTCCTGATCTCCGGCGGCCGGGTCGTCGACGGGAGCGGCGCGCCCTGGTTCGCCGCGGACGTCGGCGTGCGCGGCGGCAGGATCGTGGCCGTGGGCGCGCTTTCGGGCCGCGCGGCGAAGCGGACGATCGACGCGAAGGGGATGCTCGTCACGCCGGGCTTCATCGATCTGCTCGGGCAGTCCGAGTACAACGTCCTCGTCGACAAGCGCGCGGCCTCGAAGATCACGCAGGGCATCACGACGGAGATCACCGGCGAAGGCGCGTCGATCGCGCCGCTGAACGACGCGATGATGGCCGAGGCGAAAGACGTCTACGCCCGCTACGGCTACACCCCCGAGTTCCGCACGATCGGCGGCTTCTACGACACGCTCGAGAAGCGGGGCACGGCGGTCAACCTCGGGACCTTCGTGGGGGCCGGGACGCTGCGCGACATCGTCATCGGCAAGGCCGACCGGCGGGCCACGCCCGAGGAACTGGCGCGCATGACCGACCTCGTCGATCAGGCCATGCGCGACGGGGCGCTCGGCGTTTCGACCTCGCTGCAGTACGTGCCGGACATGTACAACTCGACCGACGAGATCATCGCGATGGCGAGGGTCGCCGCCCGCTACGGCGGCGCGTACTTCACGCACCAGCGCTCGGAGGCCAACGCCATCGACAGCTCGCTCGACGAGGTCTTCCGGATCGCGAAGGAAACCCCGATCCGGACCCAGATCTGGCACCTGAAGACCGCCTACAAGCCCAACTGGGGAAAGATGCCGGCCGTGCTGGCGCGCATCGAGGCGGCGCGCGCCGACGGCATCGACGTCACGGCCAACCAGTACCCCTGGACCGCCGGCTCGAACGGCCTCGATGCATGCCTCCCGCCGTGGATCCGCGAGGGCGGGCGCGAAGCGCTCCTGAAGCGCCTCGCGGACCCGAAGCTGCGCGAGCGCGCCAGGAAGGAGATGCTCGAGGAGACGAGCCGGTGGTCCAACCAGTACCTCGGGGCCGGCGGGCCCGACCGCGTGCTCGTGGCCTCGGTCCTCAACACGAAGCTGAAGCCCTACGAGGGCAAGACCGTCGCGCAGATCGCCGTCGAGGAGAAGAAGGACCCGCGCGACGCCCTGATCGACCTCGTCATCGCCGACCGCGCCAACGTCGCCTGCATCATCTTCATGATGGACGAGAAGGACGTGCAGGCGGGGCTGGCGAGCCCGCTCGTGGCCTTCTGCACGGACTCGCCCGCCGGCGCGACCGACGGCATCTTCTCCGAGGAGAAGTCGCATCCGCGAGGCTGGGCGTCCTCGGCTCGAATCCTCGGCAAGTACGTGCGGGACGAGAAGGTGCTCCGCCTCGAGGAGGCGATCCGCAAGATGACCTCCTTCCCGGCGGAGTCGGCGGGCCTCCAGGGCCGCGGTCTCGTCAAGGAAGGGTTCGCGGCGGACCTCGTCGTCGTCGACATGGCGAAGGTCAAGGACCTGGCGACCTACGAGGAGCCGCGCGTCTACAGCTCGGGGTTCCCGTACGTCGCGGTCAACGGAGTGCTCGTCGTCGACGGCGGGAAGATCACCGGGGCGGCGCCGGGCAAGGCGCTGCGCGGACCGGGGTACCGGGCGCCGTGATCCGGCGGCCCCGGGGCTACTTCACGAGCAGCACGGGGCAGCGGGAGAGGATGCCGACCTTGTAGCTGATCGTTCCCCAGCTCTCGCCCGGGTGCCGGAGGGCGAGCCGATGGGAGCTCATCACGACGAGATCGATCTTCTGCTCCGTGATCGTGCGGAGGATCTCGTCGACCCGCCTTCCGTACTGGATCTCCGCCTTCGCCGAAACGCCTCCGGCCGCCGCGAGCAGGCCCTTCATCTTCTGGCGAGCGCTGATTTCGAGCTTGCGGTAGAAGCCCGCATATGCGGCGGGATCCCCGACGTCGATGCGCTCGATGACGTGGAGCAGCGTGACCTGCGCCCGGCGCGGCGCCCCGAGCTTCGCGGCCAGGCGGACGGCTCGCAGGTTCTTCTTCGTGAAATCGACGGGAACGAGGATCCGCTGAAACATCCGGGCTCCAGACTAGGCCCCCTGCCGGCGGGCTCGCCTGATGCAACCGGATCAGGGCCGGGTACCGGACGACCTCGCGCCCGGTACCCGCCGACCCGGGGGCGCTACTCGGCCGGCTCGTCGCCGTCGGCGCCGACGGGGCGGCGCGGCGCGTCGAGGCATCCTTCGAAGCGGTCCTGCTGCTCCGGGGTCAGCGTCGCGACGACCTGCGCCCGCACCGCCTCGCGCTCGTCGCGCAACGCGAGCACGGCCGCCTGAACGGCGAGGGCATCGTTTCCGATGGCGCACGCATCCGGCGGCTGCGTCTCGAGCGCGGCGCGCAGGGCCTCGCGCGCGGCGCGGACCGCGGCGGCATCGGCCTCGAGCGCCGGCCGGGCGGCTTCGAGGATCCCGACGATCGTGACCTTCTGCTCCTCGGTCAGGTCGAGGATCGAGAGGCAGGCGCGGAAATGGTGTCGACCGGGACGGCGGGTGTCGGGGGCATCCTGAGCGAGGCTCGGCAGGGCCATTCCCAGGGCTACGAAGGCGAGGGCGGTCAGACGGGGCAAACGCATGGAGGGCTCCTTCCTGTCGACGCGGCGCACCATCGCGCCTCGTTGCGTCCGAGACGACAGACGAGCCGGCGGGAGAGGGGTTTACGCGCCTACTCGCCGAGAACCTTGAGCTTGTGCCTGGGCCGGTCGAGGCCGAAGGACCGCACGGCGTGCCGCCGGATGTGCTCCATGGCTTCCTCGATCGAGTCGGTCACCAGCAGCAGATCGAGGTCCGTGTTCGAGATCGTTCCGGCGGCCACCATCTTCGCGAGCAGGCCCATGAGGGGCCGGTAGAACTCGGTCGACATGAGGACGACGGGAAAGTTGTCGATCTTCTTCGTCTGGATGAGGGTCAGCGCCTCGAAGAGCTCGTCCATGGTGCCGAGCCCGCCCGGCATCACGACGAAGGCATAGGAGTACTTGACGAGCATGACCTTGCGCACGAAGAAGTGCTTGAAGGTCACCGATCGGTCGATCCAGGGGTTCAACTTCTGCTCCTCGGGGAGCACGATGTTGCAGCCGACCGTGTAGCCGCCGGCCTCCTTGGCGCCGCGGCTGGCGGCCTCCATCACACCCGGGCCGCCGCCGGTCACGACCGTGAACCCGAGTCGGGCGAGGCCCTCGCCGACCCTCCGGGTCAGGTCGTAGTAGGCGTTGCCCTCCGGGAACCGGGCGGAACCGAAGACCGTCACGCAGGGGCCGACGAAGTGCAGCGTCTGAAACCCGCGGATGAACTCCCACGCGATGCCGAGGACCGAGACGAACTCCTTGAGGCGCGAGCGCGGCCCGGCGAGAAAGAGCCGCTCGGAAGGCACGGGGTCGGCCTCGACGGTGCGCGGCCCGCTTTCGGGAGGAGGATCGCCGGCGATCACCGGCGGATCTTAGCTTCTCAGGCCATTCGTCCGGTGCGCGGAGCCGTCCGGCGGCGCAGGGCCAGTGCCGTCACGGTCAGGACGAGCAGCCCGGCCGGCATGAGGCCTCCCTCGTCGGGCGGCACGAAGCGCGCGATGAAGAGCGCGAGGCCGGTGGCGGTCAGCATCACGGCAAACCAGGCGATACGTCGCGTCATGGCCACGCCTCCTCCTGCTCCCTACTCGACGAATAGGGAAAGAGGGGGCCACCCGATCGAGCGGCGAGGTGCCGGCTGCGAGTGTCCTGTAACGGAAGTCACGACACCCATCTCTTCGCTCGCAAGGTGCAGGAGGGCCCAGGAGACGGGGCCAGGGTGGTCGTCAGAAGCCGCGAGGCGCTATCGAAACCTCGGTGACAGAACGCTAGCTCGGCCGTCGTGCAGCCGAGATGCGGGCCTCGGCGAGCTCCACGCGGGCCCGGATCGCGTCGAGCGTGTCGACGCCGGCCGTCTTCAGCTCCTCCTCGGCCCGGGAGCGGTCGCGCTCCGCGGCCGCGGCGTCGACCTCCGAGCCGCGCTCGGCCGAGTCGACGAGGACCGAAACGCGGTCCGACGCGATCTCGGCGAACCCCGAGGAGACCGCCAGGGCCTCCGACCGCCCGGCGCGCTTGAACGAGAGGACTCCGGGCTTCAGGAGCGTGATGAGCGGCGTGTGCCCCGGCAGGATGCCGAGGTAAC
>CAWGOM010000001.1:0-488569 GCA_963824165.1 uncultured Acidobacteriota bacterium | reverse complement strand
CCGGCGGGACCGCGTCGATCTCGAGGCCGGACTCGTCGGCGAGGGCGGCGCGGTTCCGGCCGCTCCTCTGCGCCCGCGCGAGAGCCGAGCCGGCCGCGAGCAGCAGGCCGGAGCCGTCGCCCCCGGCCTCGCCGCCCTCGGCCGCGACGCCGAGCGAGATCGTCACCGGCACGGGGCCGGCCGAGGTGAGCACCGGGCGGTTGGCGAAATTCTCGCGGATGCGCTCGGCGACCGTCAGCGCTCCCAGGCCGTCGGAGCCGGGCAGCACGATCAGGAACTCCTCGCCGCCGTAGCGGCCGACGGCGTCGTAGGGACGGACGGAGGAGTTCATGCGGCGGGCGGCCTCGCGCAGGACCTCGTCGCCGACCGGATGCCCGAGGCTCTCGTTGACCTTGCGGAACTCGTCGAGGTCGGCCAGCACGACGCCGACCGAGCCGCTCTTGCGCCGGGCGCGTTCGCGCTCCTTCTGGAGCATGTCGAGGATGGTCGCGTGGTTCCACGAGCCGGTGATGGCGTCGCGGGTCGACTGGACCCGCAGGGCGTCCTGCGAGGCCTTCAGCGCCAGCTCCGTCTCGACGATGCGGGCGCCGGTGCGGATGCGGGCGCGGGTCTCGATCGGCTCGAGCGGCGCGAAGAGAAAGTCGTCGGCGCCGGCGTTCAATCCCTCGAGCAGGTCCTCCTGGCCGCGCGCGTCGGACAGCAGAAGCACGTAGGCCGATGGGAGATCCGGGTTGAGCCGCACGCGGCGGCACACGTCGATGCCGAGCATCCCCTCCATGCGCCAGGCGAGGATCGCGAGGATCGGCCTGCGCTCGGCCTCGAGCTTCGCCCAGGCGTCGACGCCGTTGCGCGAGGGGGTCACGTCGTAACCCCACTTGGCGAGCCAGCTCTCGAGCTGGCGCAGCCGGTCCGGGTCGCTGTCGGCGAGGAGGGCCCTCATCGTGTTGGCTGGAATCGTAGCAAAATCCCGATTACAACCGGTCGAACCCGACGAGCTCGATCTTCTGCTTGCGCGCGAGCGCCCGGATGTTCGGGTCGCACAGGACGTCGATCTCCCACTCGCGCTCGTCCACGTACGTCGAGCCCTGGCGCAGCTCCGCGTCGGCCCGGCCCGGGTGACACATGAGCTCGGTCGTTCCGTCGGGCAGCCCCGCCAGGATGCGCTCCATCTCTTCGAAGGTCGCGCCCTGCGCGTAGAACGAGTCGACGAACCGGTCGGGAGTCCGGACCCCGGCGGCGCGCAGGGCGCGGCGCGCATCCTCGCTCGAGGCGCGAACGGGCAGCGACCGCTTCTTCGCCACGGCCGCGAACACGGGCGCGACGGAGGGGTGGAGCGCGACGTGGTGGTGCGAGTCGAGGTGGGACGGGGGCTTGCGCGCGAGGACCTCGAAGATGCCGATCTGCGCCTCGAGCTCCAGGAGCACCTCCTCGGCGGGCAGCCGGTTCGGGAGCTCCTCGCGGGTCCGCCGGAACGCGCCTCCCGGCGCGAGGTTCGAGACGTCGCGGGCGGCCGCAGCCGTCCGTCCGCCGCCGGTGAGGACGAAGTGCAGGCCGAGCGACATCCCGCTCGCGCGCTCGGCGGCTTCCCGAATGCCGCGGGCGGCGGCTTTCTCGAGCACCATCACGGTCGCCGACGTCACCATTCCGCGCGCGTGGGCCTCCAGCACGCCCGCGTTGACACCCGCGGAGCGTCCGAAGTCGTCGGCGTTGACAATGAGTCGTTTCACGCGTACCGGCGACATTCTGCAACAGATTCGTCGGCGATAATCGAACTCCAATGGCGACGCGGGGCATCCGGGGCGCGACGACCGTCGACGCAAATGCGGCGGACGCGATCAAGCAGCGCACGCTCGAGCTGCTCGGGATCCTGATCGCTTCGAACGGCCTCCGGCCCGAGGACGTCGCCAGCGCGACCTTCACGGTCTCGGGCGACCTCGACGCGGCGTTCCCGGCTCTGGCGGTCCGTTCGCTGCCGGGCTGGGAAGAGGTCCCGCTCCTGTGCGCGCTCGAGATCCCGGTCACGGGGTCGCTTCCGCGCTGCGTGCGCGTTCTCCTCCACTGGAACACCGACCGTCCCCAGCGCGACGTGCGGCACGCGTTCCTCCGCGGGGCGCGGTCGCTGCGTCCGGCCTGGGCCGTTCGCGTGCCGGGCGACGAGCCTTGATCCGCGTCGCCGTCGCGGGGCTCGGGCTGATCGGCGGCTCGCTCGCGCTCGCGGTCCGGGCGCGCGGCTACGACCGCGATCCGTCCGTCCGCGAAGCGGCGCGCCGCCGCGGCATCGAGGTCGCCGACTCGCTGTCCGAAGCGGTCGCGGGGGCGGAGGTCGCGGTCGCCGCCGTCTCGACGGAGGCGGCCATGCCGGTCCTCGTCGAGATCGCCCGGGCCGCGCCGGCCGCGGTCCTCACCGACACGGCTTCGCTGAAGCGCACGATCGTCGAGGCCGCGCTCGGGCTCTCCGCGAGCATTCGGTTCGTCGGCGGGCATCCGATGGCCGGCTCGCAGAAGAGCGGCGTCGAGGCCGCCTCCGCGGACCTCTTCCGCGGCCGACCGTGGATTCTGTGCCGGACCGCGCGCTCGGACGACGCCTCCCTCGCTGCCGTCACGGAGGTCGTCCGCGCGGCCGGAGCGCGGCCCGTGCTCCTCGACGCGGCGCGCCACGACGCCCTGATGACGTGGGCGAGCCACCTGCCGCTCGCCGTCGCCTCGGCGCTGGCGAGGGCCGCGGGCGCCCGGGGCGGGGCGGAGCTCGCGGACGTGGCGGGGCCGGGACTCCTCGACTCGACCCGCGTCGCGGGCCAGCCGGCGCCGCTGGCGCTCGAGCTCGCGCTCGCGGATCCCCCGGCGCTCGCCGACGCCGTCGAGGCCGTGCGGGGCGAGCTGGCGGCGCTCTCGGCCGCGCTCCGCGCCGGAGATGCGGCAGCCGTCCGGGCCTTCCTCGAGGAGGCCGCGGCGCTGCGCGGGTCCCTCGCTCAGCCCCGCGGGTAGTGCCTCGATCGGCGGGAACGCCGGCCATCGTCTTCGGCGGAGCTTTCCCCTTCGAACCGGAGGAGAAGCGGACAAAGGGAATGGTTACTGCCGGCCCGGCATAGAATCTCGGCGTCCCGGGAGCGCCGCCTTCGGGCCGCGCTCCCCCGGCAGGAGGAACCATGCATCCGACGAAGAACGATCTCCCGCAGAAGGTCCGCTCCAAGGTCGCCTCGGTGCTCGCCGACCGGCTGGCGGACGCGACCGACCTGATGCTCCAGACCAAGCAGGCCCACTGGAACGTGAAGGGGCCGAGCTTCATCGCGCTCCACGAGCTCTTCGACAAGGTCAACGACGCCGCGGAGGAGTGGGTCGACCTGATCGCCGAGCGCATCGTCCAGCTCGGCGGGCAGGCCGAGGGCACGCTCCAGGCGGCGGCCGCGCGCACCTCGATGTCGCCCTACCCGATCTCGATCGTCAGCGGCAAGGACCACGTCGAGGCGCTGTCCTCGGCCCTCGCGTCCTTCGGCAAGAAGGTCCGCAGCGCCATCGACAAGTCGGACAAGCTCGGCGACAAGGACACGGCGGACCTCTTCACCGAGGTCTCGCGGGACGTCGACAAGTACCTCTGGTTCGTCGAGGCCCACAACCAGCGCGCCGAGTAGGCGGGCCGTGGCGGCCGGCTCGAAGTGGCGGAGCCTCTCGACCGAGGGAATCCATCCCCGATCCCGCAAACTCGACCGGCTCGGCATCCCGGGGGTCGTCGCGTTCATGCAGAACGAGGACCGCCGGACGCTCGCCGCCGTGCGGGGCGCAAGGCGGGGCATCGTCCGCGCCGCCCGCGCGCTGTCGGAGGTCTACCTCTCGGGCGGCAATTGCCTGCTGTTCGGCGCCGGAACGAGCGGGCGTCTCGCCGTTCTCGAGGCCGCGGAGCTTCCGCCGACCTTCGGCACCGACCCGCGCCGGGTCCGGGCCTTCATGGCCGGCGGGCGAGCCGCGGTCTTCCGGTCGAAGGAGGGCGCCGAGGACGCGCTGGCCGAGGGGGCACGGATCGCCTCGAAAGCGCGAGCCCGGGACCTCGTGATCGGCGTCTCGGCGAGCTCGGTGACGCCCTTCGTGCGGGGAGCCCTGTCTCGTGCGCGGCAGCGGGGCGCCCGCACCGTGCTCGTGACCGCCCACGCTTCACCCGGGACCCGCGCGCTCGCCGACATCGTCGTCGTCCTCCGCGTCGGGCCGGAAGTGGTCGCCGGCTCGACGCGGCTCAAGGCCGGCACGGCGACCAAGCTGGCCCTGAACCAGATCACGACCTCCGCCTTCGCGTCCTCGGGCCGCGTGTTCGGGCCCTGGATGGTCGACCTCTCGCGGGGCTCGGCGAAGCTGCGCGACCGCGCCGTCCGGACGGTCGCGGCGGCAACGGGGGCGACGCCGGCGAGGGCGCGGCGCCTTCTCGCGCGGGCGCGCGGCGACGTGAAGGCGGCGATCTTCATGGCGAGGACCGGGGCCGATCCCGCCGAGGCCCGGGCCGCCCTCGCCGCGGCCGTCGGAAACCTCAGGACGGCGCTGGAGAGTCGGCCGAGAGCGCCTCGACGGCGAGCCTGACGGCCCCCGCGGCCGGTTCCTCGCGAAGCTTCACGACGCGCGCGCCGGGCGCCGCCAGCCGCTCGGCCACCGCGGCCTCGAGCGTCGCCACCGCGCGAAACGTCCCTCCGGAGAGAACCACGTCGTGCGGCGTCCCCGCGAGCTCCAGCCGCTCGCGCACGCTCGCCGCGGCGAGCACGAGCTCGTTGCCCGCCGCCGCCAGGATCGAGCGCGCCGATTCGTCGCCGGCGAGGGCCGCCTCCTCCACCTTCACCGCGAACTCCGCCACGCGATGGCGCGGAAACTCCCCGTCGTAGACCGCGCGCAGGATCTGCTCGGGCCGGGCGATCTCGAAGTGTGCGATGAGCGATTCCTGGAGGCGCGTCGAGGCTGCCCGGCCGTCGGAGGCGCGAAGGGCCTCGCGCACGGCCCGCACGCCGATCCAGAACCCCGAGCCCTCGTCGCCGAGGTGCCAGCCCCAGCCGCCCGCGCGGGCCACGTCGCCGCGCGCGTTGCGGCCCCACGCGATCGACCCCGTCCCGCACACGAGCGCGAGCCCGACGCGCGCGGGCGACCCGGCGACGAGCGCGATGCGCGCGTCGTTGGTGACGACGACGCCGTCCCGAAAGCCCAGCCGGCGCAGGATCGCGCGGAGCACCGCGTCGTCCTCCGGCCGGTCGGCCCCGGCGATTCCGAGAGCGAGCGCCTCCGGGCGCGGTCCGCCGGGCGCGTCGAGCTCCTCGAGCAGGCCGTGGAGGATCTTCTCGACGCCGAGCTCGCCGTGCGTTCGCAGGTTCGCTCCTCCCCCCTGCGCCCGGCCGAGGACCCGGCCCGACTCGTCGGCGAGCAGGGCGACGGTCTTGCTGCCGCCCGCGTCGATGCCGAGAACGCGCCGCATCGTCAACGCCCGGCGAACGTCAGTCGGCGCTTCACCCAGGGCAGGAGCGCGAAGGCGGGCAGCGACAGAAAGACCGTGTAGAGAAAGAACGGAGCGTAGCCGAGCCGGTCCGTCGCCCAGCCCGAAACGCCTCCCGAGAGGTCGCGCGTGAACGCGAAGAGGGCCGAGAGGAGCGCGTACTGCGTCCCGGCGTGCTCCTTGTCGCAGAGAGCCATGAGGAGCGCGAGGAACGCCGCCGTGCCGAGGCCCTGCGTGAACGACTCGAACGTCCCGGCGGCGTAGATCGCCCACTTCCCGCCGTCGGCGAAGGCCACCGCCGTGTAGACGATGTTGGAGACCACCTGGAAGGCGCCCATGCCCACGAGCGACGGGATCAGGCCGATGCGCGTCGTCAGGAAGCCGCCGGTCAGCGCGCCCGTGATCGTCGCCAGGACGCCGAGCGTGTTGGAGATGAAGCCGATCTCGGTCAGGGACATGCCCCGGTCCCGCCAGAAGGTCTCGAGCATCGGGCTGATCGCCTGGTCCCCGAGCTTGAAGAGAAGGATGAAGAGAAGCGTCGGGACCGAGCCGGGCCGCGAGAGCCAGTGGCCGAGCGGCCGGAAGAACTGCCGGCGCTCGGCCGTTGCGAGCTCGACCTTCGGCGCCCGCAGGATGATCGGCGCCAGCAGCAGCAGGATCCCGCCGCCGATCACGAACGTGGGCGCCCAACCGGTGCTGCCCGCCAGCGCCAGCAGGATCCCGCCGGAGCCGATGTAGCCCACGCGCCACGCGGAGACGCGAATGCCGTTGGCCGCGCCTTCCTCCCCCTTCGGCAGCATGCCGATGGTGTGGGCGTCGATCGCGATGTCCTGCGTGGCGGAGGCGACCGTGAAGGCGAGGAGCACCGCCCACAGCGCGATCCCGGGATGCGAGGCGTCGAAGAGCGGGTGGACCGCGAGCGCCACGGCCATGACGCACAGGCACACCGCGATCCAGACGCGCCGGTCGCCGTACCGGTCGACGAGCGGCGCCCAGAGCGGCTTCAGCGTGTACGGCAGGCCGAGGAGCGAGATCAGCCCGATCTGCGTCAGCGAAACGCCGTGGTCGCGGAAGTAGACGGGCCAGACCTTTCGGAAGACGCCCGACGGAAAGCCCTGCGCGAGGTAGAGGATCGTCACCCAGCGCATGCGGCGGGCGAACCCCGGGGTGCGCACGGCCGCGGCGGGCAGGGATGGAGATTCGGTGGACAAGCGCTCCCAGTTTCGCCGAGGGTCCCGGCGTTGTCATCTAGAATCCGCCGCGGAGGTCCGAATGCAACGCAGCGCTTCGATCGCGTCGGTGTTTCTGTTCACGAGTCTCGCGGCCCGCGCCGCCGCGGGCAGCCCCGCTCCCGCCGCGCTGCTCGCGCTGCCCCCGGCCTCGGCCGCCCCGGTGATCGCCCCGCTGCCGCAGCTCTACCCCGAGCTCGAAGCGTTCTACTTCGACCTTCACCGCAATCCCGAGCTCTCCTACCAGGAGGTCCGGACCGCGGCCAGGGTCGCCGAGAAGCTCCGCGCGCTCGGCTACGACGTCGTGACCGGCCTCGGGAAGACGGGCGTCGCCGCCGTGATGAAGAACGGCAAGGGCCCGACGCTGCTGCTCCGGGCCGACATGGATGCCCTGCCGGTGCCGGAGAAGACGGGACTTCCCTACGCGAGCACCGCGACGGCCAAGACCGAGACCGGCGAAACCGTCCCCGTGATGCATGCCTGCGGGCACGACGTCCACATGACCGCGCTCGTCGGCGCGGCCACGCTGCTCTCGCGCGCGAAGAACCGCTGGCGCGGAACGCTCGTGCTGATCGCGCAACCCGCGGAGGAGGGCGGCGGCGGCGCCTCGGCGATGATCCGCGACGGCCTCTTCGACCGCGTCCCGAAGCCAAACTTCGCGATCGCCCTCCACGACTACGCGTGGCTGCCGGCCGGCAAGATCGGGGTCACGCCCGGCTACGCGCTCGCCAACTCCGACCGGGTCGACATCACGATCTACGGCCGCGGCGGCCACGGCTCGGCCCCGCAGTCGACCGTCGACCCGATCGTCATCGCGGCGCGCGTCGTCACGACGCTGCAGACCATCGTCTCGCGCGAGACCAGTCCCCAGGACCCGGCGGTGGTGACCGTCGGCTCGATCCACGGAGGCACGCGGGCCAACATCATTCCCGACGAGGTCGAGCTGGAGCTCACGGTCCGCTCGTACACGGCCCGGGTCCGCGAGAGGCTGCTCGCCGCGATCGCCCGCATCGTCAAGGCCGAGGCGGCCGCCGCCGCGGCGCCAAAAGAGCCGCTCGTGGTCGTCCAGCCCGGCGGGTACACGTCCACGTACAACGACCCGGCGCTCGCCCGGCGCGTGGCCGCGGCCTTCGAGCGCACGTTCGGAAAGGACAACGTCGTCTCGCCGCCGCCGGTCATGGGGTCCGAGGACTTCGGCGACTTCGGGCGGGCGGCCGGAGCGCCGTCCCTGATCTTCTGGGTCGGCGGAGCCCCCGCCGCCGCGTACGCCGCCGCCGACGGCGACCCGACGAAGCTGCCGTCGCTGCACTCCCCGTTTCTGGGCGCCCGACCCGGAGCCGACGCTCAAGACCGCCGCCGCGGCGCTGACGGCCGCGGCCATGGAGGTTCTCTCAAAACCGTGATGGCGTCCCGAACTCGTAGGGGCGGCCCTTGTGGCCGCCCGAGGGAGGGGACGAGCCCCTCCCCTACGACGACCGCCGCAAAAGTGCCGTAGGATTCTCGAAATGGCGAGCGCCCGACCTCTCAAGCGAGCCCGACCGGCGGGCCGCACCCGGCCCGAGAGCCACCGCTTCACGGAAGCGGCGAGCCTCTACGGAATCCCGCACTGGGGCAAGGGCTTCTTCCACGTCTCCGACGACGGCAAGCTCCTCGTGCGGCCGACGCGGGAGGCCTCGCGGGCGGTGGCGCTGAAGCAGATCGTCGACGAGGTGGCGCTGCGCGGCATCTCGACCCCGATGGTCATACGCTTCCCGCAGATCCTCTCGACCTCGGTCGCCAACCTGAACGACGCCTTCGCCCGCGCGATCGACGAGTACGGATACGGCAACGTCTTCCGCGGCGTCTTCCCGATCAAGGTCAACCAGAAGCGCGTGGTCGTCGACCACATCGTCGAGGCCGGCCGCCGCTACGGCTACGGTCTCGAGGCGGGCTCCAAGCCCGAGCTTCTCGCCGCGATCTCCGCGGACCTGTCGCCCGAGAGCCTCATCACCTGCAACGGCTACAAGGACGAGACCTTCGTCCGCATGGCGCTGAACGCGGTGCGGATGAAGAAGAAGGTCGTGCTCATCCTCGAGAAGGTCTCCGAGCTCGACCGGATCCTCGCGGTCGCGCGGGCCCGCGGGGTCCGGCCGCTTCTCGGCATGCGCTCGAAGCTCTATGCCCGCGGCTCGGGCAAGTGGGCCAAGTCCGGCGGCGAGGCCGCGAAGTTCGGCCTGACGACGCCGGAGATGCTCGAGGCGGTCAAGATCCTCAAGTCGAAGAAGATGCTCGACTGCCTCGTCATGCTGCACTTCCACATCGGCTCGCAGATCACCGACATCCGGAAGATCAAGGAGGCGATCCGCGAGGCCGGCCGCGTGTACGCGAAGCTGCGCGCCCAGGGCGTGCCGATCCAGTACTTGAACCTCGGCGGCGGCCTCGGCGTCGACTACGACGGCTCGAAGACCGCGTTCGACTCGTCGATGAACTACTCGGTCCAGGAGTACGCCAACGACGTCGTCTACACGATCCAGCAGATCTGCGAGGAGGAGAAGGTCCCCGCGCCGACCCTCGTGACCGAGTCCGGCCGCGCGGTCACCGCCTACCACTCCGTCTTCGTCACGAACGTCCTCGACGTTGCCGACCGGATCGAGCACGGCCGGCGCGTCTCCGTGACCGTCGTCCGACCCGAACGTCCTCCAGGAGCTGGCGTCGATCTACGAGACGGTCAACGCGAAGACTCTGCGCGAGAGCTACCACGACGCCCTCCAGTACAAGGAGGAGCTCTTCACGCTCTTCAACCTCGGGCACCTTTCGCTCGAAGACCGCTCCAAGGGCGAGATCCTCTTCTGGCAGATCTGCGAAAAGATCCACCGCGACCTGAAGAGCCTGAAGGAGATCCCGGAGGAGTTCGAGGACATGGAGTCGATGCTCGCGGACAAGTACGTCCTCAACTTCTCGCTCTTCCAGTCGCTGCCGGACGTGTGGGCCATCGACCAGCTCTTCCCGATCCTGCCGATCCACCGCCTGAACGAGAGGCCCGGCGAGCTCGGCACGCTGGCCGACATCACCTGCGACTCCGACGGCAAGATCGAGAAGTTCATCGACCTGCGCGACATCAAGGAGACCCTTCCGCTCCACGTGCTACGGAGCGGCGAGCCCTACTACATCGGCGTCTGCCTCATGGGGGCCTACCAGGACGTCCTCGGGGACCTCCACAATCTCTTCGGCGAGGCGCACGAGGTCATCGTGACGGTCGACGAGCAGGGCCGGGCGCACATCGACGACGTGCTTCCGGGCGAGTCCTGCGAGCGGGTGCTCGAGTACATGAACTACGACAAGGCCGAGATCCTCGACTCGATCGGCAAGCAGTTGAAGCGCGCGGCCGGCCGCACCCTGAAGAAGGACGAGGTGCGGGCGATCTACCGGGAGTTCGAAGAGGTCTTCCCCAGGTACACCTACCTGGAGCGGTGAGGGCCCGCCTGCCGATGAGCCGGATCCTGCGGTGCGCCGCCGTCGGGGTCCTGGCGTCGCTCCCGGCCCTCGCCGCGACGCCGGTCCCGGCTCCGGCTCCGGCTCCCGATCGCGAGCTCGCGATCGGGGTCTTCGAGGCTCCGCCCTGGGCGATGAAGGATGCGGCCGGGCAGTGGCAGGGTCTCACCGTCGATCTCTGGAAGGACCTCGCCCGGGACCTCCAGTACCGCTACCGCTTCGTGGAGGGCACCCCCGACGCGATCCTCGACGGGATCAGCTTGGGGACCCTCGACACCGCGGCCGGCCCGTACGCCGTCACGGTCGAGCGGGAGCGCGAGGTGGATTTCTCCCACGGCTACGTCGTCTCGGGCATCGGCATCGCCGTGCTCCACTCCCGCGAGCAGGATCGCTGGCTCGGGGTCCTGGAAGCGCTCTCGACGCCGACGGCCATGCGTCTCTACGCCGGCATCGTCGTCCTGGTGTTTCTGGCGGGCGCGGCGATGTGGGTCCTCGAGCGTCGCCGCAACGCGATGTTCTCGGGCCGGCCGATCCACGGGATCGGGTCCGGATTCTGGTGGGCCGGCGTGACGACCGTCGGCGTCGGCTACGGCGACAAGGTCCCGATCACGTTCTGGGGACGGCTCGTCGGCCTCTTCTGGATGTTCGTCAGCCTCATCCTGATCACGGCCTTCACCGCGTTCGTGACCACGAAGCTCGCCCTCTTCGACGTTGCCCGCATCCAGGGCCCGGGGGCGCTGCGCAACGCCATGGTCGGCACGGTCGAGGGCTCGGCCTCCGTCGACCTCCTGCGGCGCGAGGACCTGGCCCACCGCGTCTACCCCGGCGTCCCCGCCGCCATCGAGGCCCTGGTCCGCGGAGATGTCGACGCCATCGTCTACGGGTCGGTCATCCTGCGCTACTACGCCGAGCGCGACCCCGGCCGGCGCCTCGAGGTCCTTCCCGGACACCTCGAGGCCTTCAACTTCGCGTTCCCGCTGAAGGACGGCAGCTCCCTGCGCGACCCGATCAACGCGGCGCTCCGGCGGGTCCTGGACGAGGCGCACTGGAGCGACCTGAAGGACCGGTACCTCGGCACCGCCAGGCCCTCCGGGCTGCTCCAGTGACCCGCCGCAACGTCTCGACAGGGCCCGCGGCCGGATCGTCGGCTCCCCGTCAGTCCAGCAGGAACTCCTTCATGAACAGCAGCGTCGCGTAGAACTCGTAGTCGCGGTTGACCTTCTTGGCGAAGCCGTGGCCCTCGTCCTTCGCCACGAGGTACCACACCGGAGTGCCGCCGCCGCGGATCTTCGCCACCATCTGATCCGACTCCGACATCGGCACCCGGGGGTCGTTGGCTCCCTGGACCACGAAGAGCGGCTTCTTGATCTTCTCGGCGTTGTTGAGCGGCGCCGTGCGCTCGAGGAACGCCCGCATCTTCGGGTCGCGCTCGTCGCCGTACTCGACGCGCCGCAGGTCGCGGCGGTAGCCCGACGTGTTCTGCAGGAAGGTCACCAAGCTCGAGGGGCCGACGATGTCGACGGCGCAGCGGATCCGGTCGGAATAGTTGGTCGCGATCGCCAGGGTCATGTGGCCGCCGTAGCTGCCGCCCTGGACCATGACGCGCGACGCGTCGAGGTCGGCGCGGGCCCCGATCCAGTCGAAGAGCGCCGCGACGTCCTTGTACGTCCCCTCGCGCAGCATCCCGTTGTCGAGCTGCGAGAAGGACTTCCCGTATCCCGTCGAGCCGCGGACGTTGGGAAAGATCATCGCCACGCCGAGCTCGTTCATGAGGTAGTTGTCGCGGCCGAGGAAATCGGCCTGCGACTGGCCCTCGGGCCCGCCGTGAATGTCGACCACGACCGGGCGCTTGCCCGGGAACTTGGCGGGGTTGGGCTTGTAGAGAAAGCCCGAGATCTCGCGGCCGTCGAAGCTCTTCCACTTCACGAGCTCCGCCTCGGCGAAGGTCTCGGGGTTCAGGCCGCCGAGCTCGCTCGTCGTCCACCGTTCGACGCGTCCCGTCGCGAGGTCCCAGGAGTAGGCGTCGTCGCTCGAGCGCGGCGTGCCCATGGTGAAGGCCACCGCGCCGCCGTCCCGGTGCCAGGCGACGTTCGAGACGACGCCGAGCGGCAGCGTCGGCCCCGGCAGCTCCCGCCGCGTGACGGTGTCGACGAGGTGCACGACTTCGATGCCCTTCTCGTTGGCCACGTAAACGATCTTCGTCCCGTCGCGGGAGAGATCGAACTCGTTGACGTCGGACGTGTCGGGCGTGAGGAACTCGAGCTTCTTCGTCGCGAGGTCCATGTACGCCAGGCGCTGGAACTCGGAGCCCGCGTCGCAGGTGACGTAGAGCCCCCTGCCGTCGCGGGCGAAGGCGGCGCCCCGGTACGCGACTTTCTCCTTGCCCCGCGGCGTCAGCGCCGTCTTCGCGCCGGTCGCGAGGTCCGCCAGCCAGAGGTAGGACTCGTTGATGGAGAGGAACTCGACGACCAGGAGCCTCGAGTCGTCGGGAGACCAGTCCGCGACCGCCCAGCCGCCGCCCTTCAGCTCGAGCACGCGGCGGTCGGTCCGGGGGTCCGCGACGTCGAGGACGTAGATGTCGACGTCGTCGCCGGTGCGGCGCGTCGAGCCGTACGCGATCCGGTTCCCGGCGTTCGCCCACCGGGCGCCCGTGTTGCGCGACTTGCCGTCGGTCAGGAGCGTCACGCTACCGTCGGCGAAGTCGTACCGGTAGTACTGGAAGAACTCGGCGCCGCCGATGTCCCTCGAGAAGACGAAGGAGTTGCCCGTCGTCGGGTCGAAGCGCGGGCTGCGCACCCGGTCCGGGGAGAAGGTCATCTGGGTGCGCGCGCCGCCCGGGAACTTCACCAGGTGCGCCTGGGCGACGTTGCCGAACCGCGTGGTGATCAGCATCTCCCGCCGCGTCGGGTGCCAGCCGGTGAAGGTGGCCGAGCGGAACTCCGTGTAGCGGCCGACCTCGTCCGCGAGCGACACGGGGATCGCCGGGACGCCCTGTGCGACGAGGCTGTCGGGCTTCGGGACCGCGGGTGCCGAGGACGGCGGCGCCTGGCCGAGGACGGAGGCCGAGACGAGGGCCGCGACGAGCGCGAGGCGCATGCGAAACATGGGAGACCCCTTTCTCCTCTTCGGAGCTACGGAGGCGTCGGCGCCCAGTCCCCGAACGGCACCAGCATCGGCCCGACCTGGTGACAGTCGTCGAGATCGCCGCCCGCATGGTAGGCGCCCGTCCGGTACCAGAACACCAGGTCCGCCGCGAGCCCCTCGGGAGGATTCAGGTAGTTGTTGAACTTGATGGCGCAGGCCGGCCCCGACTGGCCCGCGTCGTCGATCTCGTTGGCCTTGTACCTCAGGACCCACACGTCGCCGACCGCGAACGTGTCGGCCGGCAGCTCCGTCTCGTGGCCCGGCACGAGGCGGTAGCCGCGGCGCGTCGTGGTGTCGGCGACCGACCAGGTGAGCGCGGGCTTGTTGATCCTGCGCATCGCCTCGGTCGGCAGGTTCACGGACGGGTAGCGGGGACCCGGGCGCCCACCGGGCGGCGAGGGGTCGGGCCCTTCGGTGACGAGGTCGCCGGACGGCCCGTCCACGTCGAAGTCGAAACGCCAGTAGGCATGGTGAATGTGCGTATACGTCGGGCACGGGTTGTTGACGGCCGTGTATCCGAAGAAGGGCTCGATCCGGCCGTCGAGATGGAACGTCCAGCGCATCGTGTAGCGGTACCACCCCGCGCTCGTCTGCGTCGTCATCACCAGGCGATCCGGGAGCCGCGAGGCGGCGACTCCCTGGAAGCAGACGGCGCCGGCGCAGGTCTCCTCGGGCGGGAGCGCCGGGCAGTCGCCGAGGGTGGCGTCGAACTCGCAGACGGTCAGCGGACAGGGGCTCGTCGGTTCGGCGTAGCCGCCCGAGATCACGTTGTTGGCGAGGTAGCCCTGCTCGGTGTACATCCAGTCCCGATAGCAGCCGCCGCAGCCGCCCGACGGGTACTGCACGTTCACGATGGGAACGTGCGCCCGCTTCATCACGAGGTGGCCGTTGTAGTGGAGATCGCGGATCTCGAGACCCGATCCGTTCGGTCCGCTGCTGTCGGAGGGCCGCAGCCAGCAGAACTGCCAGACCGGGTCCGGGTCGGGCCAGGACATCAGTCGGGCGTCTCCGGTACACGCGGGCTGCGCGATGGCCGGGGCCGCGAGCGCGAGGGTGACCGCCGCCGCGAGCAGGATCGAGCGCGCGTTCATCGGCGCACGCCCTTGGGCACGTACACGGGGTACGCGACCTTCCGCGTCACCAGGTCGACCACCGTCCAGCGCAGCAAGCCGAGCCGGTCGGTCGTCAGGATCTGGATCTGGAGGCACCGGGTGCGCGGTCCGCACGGGCCCCTCGCCTCCTCGAGGATGAAGCCCCCCTCGAGCTCGGCCGAACGACGGGCGACGATCCGCGAAAGCTCCGCGTCCTGGAGAACCAGTTCCTTCGCCTCCGCGATCTCCTCGGGCGACGGGCCCGGCTGGCTCTGCTTGATGTCGCGCGTCCCGTACATGAGGCGGTCGTCGCCGTAGGAGTACCGCTCCCGCGCGATCCCCTTCCCGTAATCGAAGACGAGCTCGACGTGGCGCACGTACTCCCGGCCGTTCGGCGCCTTGATCGGCTCGTCCCAGCTCCGCAGGAGCCGGACGGGCCGGGAGGTGCGAGTCACCGCGCTGTCCGCGAACGCCGTCGCCGCGGCGAGCAACCCGGCCAATGCCAGCGCCCGAGCCGCGAAGTCCCTCCGCATAGCCACCTTCCTTGTCGCGAGTTCGGGAAATCCTAGCAGAAACTAGGGGTTCGCTGCGGCCTCGGCGACCGCCCGTTTGCGGGCCGCCTCGAACTCGTCGCCGGCATTCCAGCGCGGCATCGTCGGCGCATTCGCGACCGCAACGCCCAGAAAGAAGTCGAGTTGCGCGTCCTCGACCGCGCCCGCGAGGTCCCACGTCTCCCGGTACTCGTCGGAAGGCTGGTGGTAGTCGGTCTTCGAGAACAGCTCGATCTGCGTTCGGCCCCAGCCCGCGGGCTTGCCGACGATGTCCGAGCCCGAGCCCACGTACGCTCCGGGCACCCCGATCCGGGCGAAGCTGTACTGGTCGGAGCGGTAGAAGCTGCCGTGGTCGGGGAACTCGTCGCCTCGGACGCTACGCCCCTGCATGGCCGCGAGCGCGAGGATGTCCCGGTCGAGGCTGGACTTGCCCAGACCGACGACCGACAGGTCCCGCGAACGCCCCCAGATCGACATGCTGTCGACGTTGATGTTCGCGGCGATCCGCCCGGCCGGCAAGGGAGGATGCCGCGCCAGGTACTCCGAGCCGAGGAGCCCCTGCTCCTCGCCGGCGACGAAGGCGAAGTAGACCGAGCGCGCCGGGGGCTTCGGAAGGGCCGTGAACGCCGATGCGATCCCGAGGACGGCCGCCATTCCCGAGGCGTTGTCGAGGGCGCCGTTGTAGATCGCGTCCTCGCCCGGCTTCGCGTCGGCCTTCAGCCCGAGGTGGTCGTGGTGCGCCGTGTAGATCACGGCTTCCCTCGCGAGGAGCGGGTCGCCGCCGCGCAGGACGCCGATCACGTTGGCCGACTCCGTGCGCGTGATGGTGTTCGTCATCGCGAAGGAGAGCCGGGCCCCGAGCGGCACCGGCCGGAACTTGCGCGACTCGGCGGACTCGCGGAGCCGGTCGAGGTTCTTGCCGCCGAGCGCGGCCAGCCGGCGGCAGGCGTCCTCGGTCGCCCAGGCCTGGAGCTGGAGTCGCGGCGCGCCTTCGTCGGGAAGCTCGAACCGCTCCCCCGACCACGACGTCTGCACGACCTGCCACGGGTAGGAGGCCGACGCGTCCGTGTGGATCATGATCACGCCGGCGGCCCCCTTCTTCGCGGCCTGCTCGTACTTGTAGTCCCACCGCCCGTAGCGCAGCCGCGTCCGGCCCGCGAAGAGGTTCGGGTCCTTCGCCGGGTCGCTGTTCATCACGAGGACGACCTTGCCCCGCACGTCGACGTCCTTGAAGTCGTCCCAGCCGTACTCCGGCGCGACGATGCCGTAGCCGACGAACACGATCCCGGCGTTTTCGACTCCGGCCGTCGGGGCCTGGGTCCCGGCGCCGGCGATGTAGTCCTCCCGGGTGCGGAGCACGAGGGACCGGGCGCCGGCCGTAAACGTCATCGTGTCGGGGACCTTCGAAGCGATGCCGACGAGCGGCACCTTCTGCTGCCAGCCTCCGCCCGGCGCGCCGGGCCGGAGGCCCAGGGCCTCGAGCTGCGCCGCGAGGTACTTGCGGGCGAGGCGGTCGCCCCGGCTTCCGGGCCCGCGGCCCTCGAGCAGGTCGGAGGACAGGAACTTCACGTGCGCGCGCATCGCCGCCGCCGTGATCTTCGACGCCGCCTCGACCTGCCCGGGCGGGACGACGGCCGGCGGCGCGGAGGCCGCGGGCAGGGCGAGCAGCGAGGCGAAGACGGCGGGCAGCATGGCGGTTTCCGCGGCGCTACTTCGGAACCGAGACGCCCCTCTCCGCCGCAGCCGGGTCCCACTTCGGGAGGGGCTTTCGCGGGAACATGGCGTCGCGCATCGCCGCCTGGTAGGCGAACGAAGCCATGACGACCGACGCCTGCATGAGGTCGTTCTTCTGCAGGCGCTCGTAGAGGTCCATGTTCGAGTGGTGGGTCCGCGTCTCGTACTCGAGCTGGTCCTGGACGAACTGGAAGCCCGGCAGGCCCTCGTCGTCGAACGCCTGGTGGTCGGTGCCGCCCGTGCGGTTCAGCGTGACGACTTCGGCCCCGAGGTCCTTCAGCGGCGCGAGCCACGACTCGAAGATCGGCGCGGCCGCGGCGTTGTCCTCGGCGTAGATGCCGCGGATCTTGCCCGAGCCGTTGTCGAGGTTGAAGTAGACCGACAGCTTCGCGTGCTCGGGCTTCAACGTCGCGGGTCCCGTCTTCTTGCGGCGGTAGAACGGCTTCTCCTTCTCTTCGGCCGAGGGCTCCGGCCGCGAGGCGTAGTGCTGGGCGACGTACGCCCTGGACCCGTAGAGCGCCTGCTCCTCGCCGCTCCACAGGCCGATGCGGATCGTGCGGCGCGGCTTCGCGCCGACGGCCTTCAGGATGCGCATGGCCTCCATGACGACGATCGACCCCGCGGCGTTGTCGGTCGCGCCGGTCGCGGCATGCCACGAGTCCAGGTGCGCGCCGATCATGACGACTTCGTCTTTCTTGTCGGTGCCGGGGATCTCGGCGATCGTGTTCCACTGCATCTGGTTTTCTTCGATGAACCGCGTCTTCACGTCGAGCTCGAGCTCGACCTCGACGTTCCGGTCGAGCAGGCGGGCCAGGCGCCCGAAGTGCTCCGGCACCATCGACAGCGACGGGATGCCCTGCGGATCGCCGACCTTCCAGGTCCCGCCGCCCTGGACGTTGAAGACCCCCATGTCGCCGCGCCCGGCCGAGATCATCGCGAGCGCCTTCTCTTCGACCAGGAGCTTTTCCGCGGCGCGGCGCAGCTCGCGCAGCTTCCCGTACGCCGCCCGGTCGTACCGCGGCGGCCGGCCGGGCATCTCGTAGTCGGCGAGCTCGGCCAGCTCCTTCGCGTCGTAACGCTCCGCGTCGGGCTTCTCCCGCAGCTTGATCTCCCGGGGGTCGCCGAAGAGGACGATCTTTCCGGCGAGCGTTCCCTTGTACTTCTCGAGCTCGTCCGTGCTGGAAATCTTGAGACGGACCGCCTTCCCGCGCACGAGGCCCTGGGTTCCCGCCGTCCACGCCTCGGGCAGGGCCGTCAGCTGGGCGAAGTCGGGGGCGATCATCCGGACCGAGCTCTCCTCGTAGGTCCAGCCGCGCCCGAACGGCCCCCAGGCCTCCAGGTGCGCGTTCTCGAGCCCCCACTCGGACAGCTTCGTCTTCGTCCACTCGTTGGCCGCCTTCATCTGCGGCGAACCCGTCAGCCGCGGCCCGATCCGGTCCGTCAGCTCGGAGGCCGTGTCCATGACCTTCGAGTTGTTGAACCCCTCGAGGCGGATCTTCGCGAGCATGTCGAGGTCGACGCGCTCCTGGGCAGGGAGGGCGACGGCGAGGACGGCGAGGCTCAAGACGGCGAGCGAGCGTTTCAGAAAGCACCTCCTGGGCAAAACCGCGGCAAGGTACCACCGGCGGGGTGGGGGGTCAAATGGGGCGGCGGGAGCGCCGTGGCCGTGTCGGCGAGGAACTCGAACGACACGCGGACGGCCGCGCGGACCGAGCACGGATCGGAGCGGCCCAGGACGGCTCCGTAGTCCGGGTTGCGACGGGCTCGATCCCTGGGGCTACGGGACCGACCACACGATGAGGCTGGAGCTGGAAAGGTCACCCTGAGGATGAAGACCGGAGACGCCTACTCGAGCCCTTCTGCCAGAAACAGGTCTGCCTGGTACTCCGAGTAGGAATAGACGTAGGAGCGTCCGTCCGGAGTGAACCGGACGTCCTGGATGGACCCGGCGCTCCCGCCCCCCGGCAGTTCTCGCCAGGGCTCGCGTCTTCCGCTCATCCAGTCCAGCCGGTCGATTCTCCGGGGCACGCGGTAGGCCCCGGCCATGAAGAGCTGACGCCCATCGGTCGTCCACCCGCAATGGTCATCATCGGGACCGAGACCGGGCAGCGGGACCGGTGGACGCCCGTCGAGAGGATGAAGAACGAGGCGTTCGTCACCGGTCGCCGTGACGACGGCGAGACGCCCGTCCGGCGAAACGGCGCCGGCCGCGGCTTCGTATCCCTCGCCGCTGACCGCGAGCGGCGTTCCCCCCGAGGCGCTCAAGACGTAGAGCCGCGACTGATGCCCCGGTTCCGATGCCGATACGAGAATGCGGTCGCCGTCGGGAAACCACACCGCCGATTTCACGTGCAATCCCGGGAGGGCGATGTCCCGGGACTGCCCGCTCCCCGTTGGATACAGATGCAGGGTCGCCGGGTCGGAAACCCGCGAGACCGCGAGCGCCCACTTGCCGTCGGGCGAGAGGTCCGACGCGTCGCCTTCGCCCAGGCGGACGGCCGGCGCGCCGTCCGTCCTTCTCACGTAGCTCGCGTACCCGAGACCTCCCGCCTCTCCCCCCTCCACGAAAAGCACCGTAGCTCCGTCTCGGGAAATGGCGCGCGGGACGGTCATGTCGAGCCAGGTCATGTCGCTCTCCTCGCTCGCGCCCGGAGAACGCCCGAGGACCCGAGCTCGGCACGTCGTCGCGGACCAGCAAGGCCCGCCCCGGGGGCGAGACGTCCTCCAGTCGAAATGAACCCATGCCGTTGGCGATGACCCGGAGCCGGCCCCTCAGGTCGACGCCGTAGAGGATTCGGTTGGGTCCCCCGCGCGCGCCGGTGAACCACACTTCGCTCCCGTCGGGAGACCAGGCGAGTCCCCAGACGGACTGAAACTCCGGCGTCAGAGCTCGCGAACGGCCGTTGCGGTCCACGACGGCGACGGTTCCCCGGTCGTCAGTCATGAGGGGATGATCGGCGTAGGCCACGAGGTCACCCCGACGTGACACACGAACGTTGGTCAAATAACCCCCGACCTTCCGGACCAGGACCCGACCGAGGGGGTACTCGAGCGTCCAGGGCTCGTCCTGCTTCCGTATCGCGGCCAGGTTGCGGCCGTCGCTCGACCAGTCGGCCCAGTAGACGGCTTCCGTGAGCTCGCGCGCCGCTCCCATCCCGGAAAGGCCGATTCGCGCCAGCGTGCCGGGATCCATCCAGTGCTTCGCGAACGGTTTCCGACTCAATGACACAGCCAGCTCGTCCGCCGGCGACACCGCGAGCAGGGCGGCCCCCTCGAGATCGAACCGTCGCGCCTCGATGCTCCCGGTCGGCTGCGTGAAGATCTCGATGGGGCGACGCCACCACTCGGTGGAGTAGACGACGGTGCGCCCGTCGTGCGCGAAGCGCGCAGTGCCGACCATTCCGGACCGGAACGTGAGCTGGCGAAACGACGGTGGCTCGACCTTCCGGATGCGCCGGTCGAGCAGCATCCCGGCGCCGAGCCCGAGGACAACGAGACCGGCCGCGGCGGCGAAGCGGAGGACCCGGTGCGGATGGCGAAACGGGAGCGAAGGCGGCACGGGTCGTTCCGGCCCGGGAACCTCCGCGAGATGCTCGACGAACGGCTCGCGGCCCGGCTCATGCCGCGGAGAATCGAGCACGACCGGGACCGCATCCAGCGGCGCGCCGTTTCGGCCGTTCGTCGGCAGCGACTCAGGGTCCGCCTCCGCCTGAAACGCGTAGCCGTAGCGCTGCACGGTCCGGATGATGTGCGGGTTCTTCCCGTCGTCTCCCACCGCAATCCGCAGGTCGGCGACCAGGTTGACGAGGTTCGAGTCGGACACGAAGGTCCCGGTCCAGAGCTTTTCGTGGAGCGCCGCCTTGGACAGGGCCTTCGGCCGCTCGGTGATCAGCGTCTCGAGAAGCTGAAAGACCTTCGGCGGGACGGGAACGGCGCGGCCCTGGCGCAGAAGCTCCCGGGTGTCGGAGTCGAAGACACAGTCGCCGAAGCGAAGTCTCACGTCGACCACCCCCAAAACGCCGCCGGATGCCGGGACCCGGCCTGCCGAAATCCTATCCCGGCCGGCCGGAAGCCGCCGGGGACCGAAAAGCGATCGAAACGCCAGCGGTTGGGGACGACTTCCGCCGCCGGCGCGGAGGATCTTCCGGCAGTCCCCGAGATGTGGAGAGGTGGATCGGCGAGTCCTCCAAGTAACGAAGCGACGCCTCCGGGCACCTCGAATTCGATTCCCCAAGGAGGTTGACCATGACCGGGTCGAGCAAATCCGCACTGCTGGTGGTGGTCCTCGCCGTTGCCGCATCGGCGGTACCTGCCGACGACGGGATATGGACGAGCGACGGTCTTCAGGACAAGGACGTCTACTCGCTCGCCATCGGCGAGCCTCCGAGGACGCTCTTCGCGGTCACGTGGGACGGCGCGTTTCGCAGCACGGAGGCCGGAACGTGGACCCAGATGGCCGTCCAGACTCCCTACGCGCTGGCGGTCGATCCGTCCGATCCCGAAACGGTGTACGCGTTGACCGGCGCCGATCTCTTCAAGAGCACCGACAGCGGAGACCACTTCGACAGGTTGTCCTCCGTTTCGGCGAGCTGCATTGCGATCGACCCTGCCGCTCCATCGACCCTCTACGTCGGCAGTGGATACAGCTGGGACGCAACGACCGCCTATGCCGGGGGCGTTCAAAAGAGCACCGACGGCGGAGCGAGCTGGTCGGTGCTGAGTACCACGTCCCTGACCGACGGCATCGCCACGCTCGTCCTGGATCCGCGTCGGCCCGGCACGGTCTATGCGGGTGGCAGCATTTATTACGACTATTTCGGCTACCCGCCGGCCCCCGTCTCGCAAAAAAGTGCGGTCATCGGGAGCGTCGACGGAGGCGCGCGGTGGAGCGCGATCTTGGGAAGCGATGACGGAATCGGGAGCGTCCCGGCATTGGCGGTCGACCCCGACACGGGAACCGTGTACGCCGGCGCGGGCTCGGTGTATCGCGGGAGCTTCGACAGGCCGTGGGCTCGCACCGAGATCGCGCCGGGATTGAACGTCGGCGGCGTCAACGCTCTCGTCATCGATCCGGCGATTCCGACGACTCTCTACGCGGGCACGAAAGTAGCCGGGGTGTTCCGAAGCCTGGACGGGGGCGCGACCTGGGCGCCGATGAACGATGGTCTCTTCAGCAACGAGACCCTTGGATACTCCGGCCTCTGGATCAACTCCCTCGTGCTCGATCCCGCCGACGGCGTACTTCGCGCAGGGACCGCGAACGGCGTCTTCGCCATCCGTCCCGGTGTTCCGTCGCCGCCGTGCACCCCGGCGGCGGCACACCTGTGTCTCCTCGGCGGCCGCTACCGGGCAACCGTCATGGCGCAGAACCCCAGGACGTTCGTGGTCACCGGGGGCGTCGTGATCCAGGAGGCGGATCGCTTCGGCGGATTCAGCCTCCCGGACTTCACGGGCGACGCGGAGTTTCCGGAAGTCTTCGTCAAGATGGTGGATCCCGGTGGGAATCGAGGAGCGTGGGTCTTCCACGGGGGCCTCACCAGCCTGCCGTACGTCCTGAGCATCACCGACACGGCGACCGGCAGGATGGAGACGTACACGAACGACTCGCAGAATCGCTTCTGCGGGGGCGCGGACACGGCCGCGTTTCTCGACGACGCGTCCGGCGTGCCGGCGCACGCCGCCTTCGCGGCGACCAATGCGAACGGCTGGATGCCGGACAACGGGACGCTCCATCTGCTGAACGGCCGCTTCCGGTTGAGCCTGACAGCCTCGAGCTCCCGTCTCGGACGCACCGAACCGGGTATCGCCCAGCCGAGAACCGATCGGTACGGCTACTTCAGCCTGCCGGGCTTCACGGGGGACGCGAGCTTCCCGGAGGTCTTCGTCAAGATGGTCGACTTCACGTCGATCACACGCGAGTTCCTGCTCTTCCACACGGGCCTGACCGGACTCGACTACACGCTCACGGTGGGCGACACGGTCACCGGCGTGGAGAGGACATTCGAAGGCACCGGAGACTTCTGCGGCGGCGCGGTGGCCCTGCCCGCCCGGTAGCGCAGGATCCAGGGGGCACCTCGGCGGTTGCGGGCGGTCCCGGAACGGGCGCCGCCGCCGAGGGTGTCGTCCCTCCTCCCGAGTCCCTCCGGCCCGCGTCACACATCGGTCGGACCGGGCACTTGGTGAGCGATGTGACTCGAGGAGGGCGCCATGAAGCATCGCAACCGATTCCTTTCGCTCGCCGTAACGTTGTTCCTCACCGGGCCCATCGCCGCCTACGGCGAGCAACCCGCCTGGACCTCCCAGGGCCCCGACGACGTCGGGTTCGTCACCGACATGGCGACCGGCGACGGCGTCGTCTATGCCGCGACGGCGGGCGGGGTCTATCGCTCGACCGCGTCCGGGCAGGGGTGGGAGCTCGCCGGCCTGCGGACCGAGACCGTCTGGGCGATCGTCGCCCGGCCGGGCTCGCCCGTCTACGCCGTCGTTGAGGGCGGCGGGCTGTTCGTCAGCCGCGACCGCGGCGACTCCTGGGACCGAATCCTCGCCTCCGGCGCCGGGATGCCGGCGATCGACCCGAATGAGCCCTCGTCGGCCTACATCACGAATTCTCGGACGATCTGGAAGACGACCAACGCCGGCCTGAGCTGGGCGCGCACGGGCTCTCTGAGTCTCATCTGGATCACGGCCATGGCCGTGGATCCACACGACGGTGCGCTCGTCGTCCTGGGCAACGAGGAGTCCGGGGAACCGGCCATTTACAGGAGCACGGACCGTGGCGGGTCCTTCACGCCGGGGTCGGTTCCCGGCCATCGCACCTCGAACTTCAACGTGCTCGCCGGCGGCGCGGCCGGCTCGGACAATTTCTACGCGGCCGGAACCAACGTGCTCTGCCGGACCGCGGACGGCGGGGCAACGTGGACCTGCTCCGAGACGGGTGCCGTCATGAACCGCATCGTCGAGGTCCCGCCGGCCTCCGCGGGCGGGCCGGTCGGCGTGGTCGCGACCTCGGGCCGGGGCCTCCTCTCGAGCACCGACGGCGGAGCGACGTGGTCGCAGGCGGGCGGACCGCTCGCGGCGACGTACGCGACCGCGGCGGCGTTCGATACGACGTCGGGGGCCGTGTTCGCCGGCACGCAGGAGGGCATCTATCGCAGCGCCGACCGCGGGGCCTCCTGGAGCTGGCACGGCAGCGGTCTTCGATCGCCGTGGATCACGGCGCTCGCTCTCGATCCGGCCGATTCGGCGCACCGCATTGCGGGCACCGCCAGCTTCGCGGCCAACGAGCGGCCCGGGCTCTACCGTTCGAGCGACGAAGGTCGGAGCTGGTCCCGATTCGGCGGAGGAAGCGGTCCGGGCGGAAGCTTCGAGACGCTGTTCTTCGATCCGTCGGACCGGCTGACCCTCTACGGCAAGGCGGGCGGACGCCCGTACCGTTCGGAGGATGGGGGCGAGACCTGGAACGCCCTCGGCGCCTCGTACAGCAGCTTTCGCTTCCTGAAGGCCGACCCGAGGTCGCCTTCGACGCTCTGGGCCGGCGGATCGAGCGGCCTGCAGAGCAGCACTACGCGTGGCGACCTCTGGCAGTGGTCGGCCGGCATCCCGCAGGAGGTCTACGACCTCGTGTTCGACAGCCACGACCCGGCCACGCTCTACGCGAGCTCGTACTACGACCTTTCCGCGAGCTACGGTTGGTACTACGGTTACCCCGCGGGAGGCTCGATCTTCGTCAGCCGCGACATGGGTGCCACCTGGGCCCGCGGAGACCAGGATCTCGGCGCCATTCCCATGGCGCTGGCTGCCGATCCGTTCCTCGGAGGGGGCGTGTACGCGGGAACGTCGGGCAACGGCGTGCTCCGCAGCGACGACGGTGGAGCGACGTGGGTAGGAAGTGGTTCCGGCTGGCAACCTCCCGGCGTCACTGCGCTCATCGCCGACCCCGTCCGGCCGGGACGCCTGTACGCCCTGGGTGGCGGAACCGTCTACCGCTCGCTGGATTTCGCGCGAACCTGGGAACCGTTCGCCGAGGGGCTCGTCGCACCGGCGGTGACCGCACTCTCCATCACCCCCGACGGCCGCCGCCTCCTCGCCTCGACGAGCGGGGCCGGCGTCTTCGAGATAGAGCTGGAAGCGACCGCGGCGTCCTTCCCCTGCGTCGCTGCGCCCGGCCGGCTCTGTCTGGCCGGCGGCCGATACGCCGTGGAGGTCCTGGCACGCCGCCGCTCGACCAACGTCTGGGACCCGGGAACCGCCAACGTGCTCAACGACCGCTCGGGCTACTTCGGTTTCCCGGCGTCGACCGGCGACCCGGCTTTCCCGGAAGTCACCGTCAAGATGCTCGGGCCGGGCGCCCTGGGCCCGGGCGGCCCGGGGATCTTTCACGCCAGCCTGACGACACTTCCCTACGTTCTCACCGTGACCGACACGGTCACCGGGCTCCAGCGCGTCTACGGATCCAACGCCGCCGCGAAGCTGTGCGGCGGCGCCGATCGCCCGTTCCCCGGCGCGCCGCCCGAGCCGGCGACGGCCCTCGCGGCCTTGTCGGCGCAAACCGGCGCGCTCTTCCTTCTCGGCGGCCGGTTCTCCGTCACGCTGCAGGCGCACAATCCGCGCACCGGCCAGGACGCCTCCGGCTCCGCCATCGCCTCGGGAGACCGCTTCGGCTTCTTCGGTCTCCCTGCGATCACCGGAGATCCCGAGCTGCCCGAGGTCGTCGTCAAGATGGTCGACTTCACCGCGATCAGCGGCAAGTTCTGGTTCTTCCACGCCGGGCTGACCGGTCTCGACTACACCCTCACCGTGACCGACTCGACGACCGGCGCCGTCCGGACGTACGAGAGTTCCGGCAACTACTGCGGGGCCGCCGACACCGAGGCCTTCGCGGAGTGATCGGTCGTTCCCGGATCGGAGCGGCGGGCGATGCCTGCCGCTTCGATTCACGGGAGCTCGGTCCCCGGGGACCTCGTGTCGCCGGCCCGTGTAACGCACCGGCCACACCGGGCACTTGGGGAGCGATGAGACGAGAACCGCCGGCCCGCGACCGGTCCCTGACACACAGGTGAGACTTGCCGATATCGGCGAGGAGATCGCCGTACCCGAGGAGGGTGCCATGAGCAATCGGCAGCCGCTTCTTTCGCTTCTGGCCGTGGCACTCGTCACGAGCGCGGTCGCCGCGTTCGCCGAGCAACCCGCCTGGGTCTCCCGCGGGCCTGACGACGTCGGGTTTATCACCAGCACGGCGGCGGCCGACGGCGTTGCCTATGCCGGGACCGCTGCCGGTATCTATCGCTCGACGCCGTCCGGGCAAGGGTGGGAGCTCGCCGGATTGCCGACCGAGCAGGTCTGGTCGGTCGTCGCACGGCCCGGCTCGCCGGTCTACGTCATCACCGCCGGGGGTGGCCTGCTCGTCAGCCGCGACCACGGCGACTCCTGGGACCGCCTCGCGGAAAACGGCTCCGCGCTCTCGTCCGTAGCGATCGACCCGGAGGAACCGGCGGCGGCTTACCTCACCAACGTCCAGACTCTCTGGAAGACGACCGACGCCGGCGCGAGCTGGTCGCGCGTCCGCGCGACGAACGTCTCCGGGTTCTGGATCATGGCCTTCGACCCTCGCGACAACGCCCTCGTCGTCCACGGCTACGACTCTTCCTATGTTTGGAGTCTCTACCGGAGCACCGACGGCGGCGAGACCTTCACGGCGCTCACGATTCCCGGGCAGGAGGCCTCGGACATCTCCGCGCTCGCAGGCGGCTCGGCCTCCGGCAATCTCTACGTGGCCGGATTCAATTTCTTCTGCCGGACCGCGGACAGCGGGGCGACCTGGACCTGCTCCGCGACGGGCGCGTCCTTCAACCGCATCGTCGAGGTGCCGGCGGCCTCCTCGAACGCGCCGGCGATCCTCGTCGCGGCCTCGGACCGCGGCCTCCTGGTCAGCGCCGACGGCGGAGCCACGTGGTCGCGCGCCGGAGGACCGCTCGCGACGACGACATACGCATCGGCTGTGGCGTTTGACGACGTTTCCGGGGCCGTCCTCGGCGGCACGCAGGAGGGCATCTATCGCAGCGCCGACCGGGGGACCTCCTGGAGCTGGCATGGCAGCGGCCTCCGGTCGTCCGTCATCACGGCTCTGGCTCCGGATCCGACCGATTCGGCGCACCTTCTCGCGAGCGCTACCGGCTACGGCGTGCGGCCGGGGTGGGGCCTCTTCGGCTCGAGCGATGCCGGTCAGAGCTGGTCCCCGGTGCAGAGCACGACGGGGCCCGCCGGCTTCTCCTCGCTCGTCTTCGATCCGGCGGACCCGTCCACCCTGTACGGTGCCGCAAACGGCGGCCTCTTCAGCTCGGACGATGCCGGCGAAACCTGGCGCACGCTTTCCCCCGGCAACATGGGGCTGCGTCAGCTGGCGATCGATCCGAGATCGCCCGCGACGCTTTGGGCCTCCGGCGGGCTCGGCCTCCAGCGCGTCGAGACCCGGGGCGGCCCCGGATCGGGCATTGTCGACATTCCGCAGGAGGTGTACAGCCTGGTGTTCGACAGCCATGACCCGGCCACCCTGTATGCGGGCTCGCACTTCGACTTTTCAGGTACCGGCTACTGGTACTACTACACCGGCTATCCCGCCGGAGGCTCGATCTTCGTCAGCCGCGACATGGGGGCGACCTGGGGGCGCGGAGACCAGAACCTCGGGTCCTTTGCCTACGCGCTCGCGGCGGACCCGTTCGTCGGAGGCGGCGTGTACGCGGGAACGTCGGGCAATGGCGTGCTCCGCAGCGACGACGGTGGAGCGACGTGGGTAGGAAGTGGTTCCGGCTGGCAACCTCCCGGCGTCACTGCGCTCATCGCCGACCCAGTCCGGTCGGGACGCCTGTACGCCCTGGGTGGCGGAACCGTCTACCGCTCGCTGGATTTCGCGCGAACCTGGGAACCGTTCGCCGAGGGGCTCGGCTCTCCCGGAGTGACCGCGCTCGCGATCACGCCCGACGGCCGCCGCCTCGTCGCCGGCACGAATGGCGCCGGCAACTTCGACATCGAACTGGAAGCGGCGGCCGCGCCCTCTTTCCCCTGTGCCGCCGCACCCGGTCGGCTCTGTCTCGCCGGCGGCCGATACGCCGTGGAGGTCCTGGCCCGACGCCGCTCAACCAACGTCTGGGACCCGGGAACGGGCAACGCGCTCAACGACCGGTCGGGCTACTTCGGTTTCCCGGCGTCGACCGGAGACCCGAACTTCCCGGAGGTGGTCGTCAAGATGCTGGGGCCGGGCGCCCTGGGCCCGGGCGGCCCCGGGATCTTCCACGCCAGCCTGACGACGCTTCCCTACATTTTGACCGTCACCGACACGGTCACCGGACTCCAGCGCATCTACGGATCCAATTCCGCATCGCCGCTGTGCGGCGGCGCCGATCGCCCGTTCCCCGGAGCGCCGCCCGAGCCGTCGCCGGTTTTCGCCGCCGCGTCCGCGCAGGCTGGAGCGCTCTCGCTTCTCGGAGGGCGGTTCTCCGTCACGCTGCAGGCGCACAATCCCCGCACGGGTCAGGACGCCTCCGGCTCCGCCATCGCCTCGGGAGACCGCTTCGGCTTCTTCGGCCTCCCGGAGGTCACCGGAGATCCCGAGCTACCCGAGGTCGTCGTGAAGATGGTCGACTTCACCGCAATCACCGGGAAGTTCTGGTTTTTCCACACCGGGCTCACGGGCTTCGACTACACCCTCACCGTGACCGACTCGACGACCGGCGCCGTTCGGACGTACGGGAGTCCCGGCAACTTCTGCGGGGCCGCCGACACCGAGGCCTTCGCGGAGTGATCGGTCCTTCCCGGGGGTCTCTATCGCCGGCCGGTGTAACGCACCGGCCGGACCGGGCACTTGGGGAGCGATGAGACGAGAACCGCCGGCCCGCGACCGGTCCCTGACACACAGGTGAGACTTGCCGACCTCGGCGAGGAGATCGCCGTACCCGAGGAGGGTGCCATGAGCAATCGGCAGCCGCTTCTTTCCCTTCTGGCCGTGGCACTCGTCACGAGCGCGGTCGCCGCGTTCGCCGAGCAACCCGCCTGGGTCTCCCGCGGGCCCGACGACGTCGGGTTTATCACCAGCATGGCGGCGGCCGACGGCGTGGTCTACGCCGGGACCTTGGCCGGTATCTATCGCTCGACGCCGTCCGGGCAAGGGTGGGAGCTCGCCGGATTGCCGACCGAGCAGGTCTGGTCGGTCGTCGCCCGGCCCGGCTCGCCGACCTACGTCATCACCTACGGGGGCGGCCTGCTCGTCAGCCGCGACCACGGCGCCTCCTGGGACCGCCTCGCCGACGACGGCGCCGGGCTGTCCTTCGTGGTGATCGACCCGGAGGACCCCTCGGCGGCGTACCTCACGAATGGTGCGACTCTGTGGAAGACGACCGACGCCGGCGCGAGCTGGACGCGCGTTCTTCGCGCGGCGAACCTCGTCTGGCTCGGGCTCATGGCTTTCGACCCTCGCGGCACCCTCGTCGTCCTTGGCTACGACGCCTCCTACACTGCGGGTCTCTACCGGAGCACGGACGGCGGCGCGACCCTCACAGCGATTTCCGTTCCGGGGCACGCCGCCTCCGACATCACAGCGATCGCAGGCGGCTCCTCCGCCACTTTCTACGCAGCCGGGCTCAATTTCTTCTGCCGGAGCGCGGATGGCGGGACAACCTGGACCTGCTCCACGCCGGGCGCGACCTTCAGCCGCATCGTCGAGGTCAGGGCGGCCTCCGCGAACGGGCCGGCGGGCCTTGCCGCGAGCTCGGACCGCGGCCTCTATGTCAGCGCCGACGGCGGGGCCACGTGGTCGCACGCCGGGGGGCCGCTCGCGACGACGACCTACGTCTCCGATGTGGCGTTCGACGAGGTGTCCGGAGTCGTCTTCTCCGGCACGCAGGAGGGCATCTATCGCAGCACCGACCGGGGGACCTCCTGGAGCTGGCATGGCAGCGGCCTCCGGTCGTCGATCATCTCGGCTCTCGCTCCGGATCCGACCGACCCGACGCACCTGCTCGCGAGCGCTTCCGCCTACGGAGCTCGGCCCGGGTGGGGCCTCTTCGGCTCGAGCGATGCCGGTCTGAGCTGGTCCCCGGTGCAAAGCACAACCGCCCCGTCCGGCTTCACTTCGCTGGTCTTTGCTCCGGCGAGCCCGTCGACCCTGTTCGGCGCCGCCGCCAACGGGGACGTTTACCGATCGGAGAACGCCGGAGAGACGTGGACCTGGCTCTCCCTCGGGGGCATGCGCCAGCTGGCGATCGACGCGAGGTCGCCTGCGACGCTCTGGGCCTACGGCGGGAGCCTCCGACGCACGATCGACGAAGGCGGCAGCTGGCAGGGGGTCACCGTCACGCAGGCCGTGTACAGCCTCGTGTTCGACAGCCACGACCCGGCCACCCTGTATGCGGGCTCGCACTTCGACGTACATTCAAGCCGCTCGTGGGGTCGCACCCCCTACGGAGGCTCGATCTTCGTCAGCCGCGACATGGGGGCAACCTGGGGGCGCGGGGACCAGGACCTCGGGTCCTTTGCCTACGCGCTCGCGGCGGACCCGTTCGTCGGAGGCGGAGTGTACGCGGGAACGCTCGGCAACGGCGTGCTCCGCAGCGACGACAGCGGAATGACCTGGGTAGGAGCTGGTTCCAGCGGGCAGCCTTCCCCCGTCTACGCGCTCGTCGCCGACCCGGTCCGTCCGGGGCGCGTGTACGCCCTGGGCGGTTCTGGCGCCGTCTACCGCTCGCTGGATTTCGCGCAAACCTGGGAACCGTTCGCCGAGGGGATCGGCTCTCCCGGAGTGACCGCGCTCGCGATCACGCCCGACGGCCGCCGCCTCGTCGCCGGCACGAATGGCGCCGGCATCTTCGACATCGAACTGGAAGCGGCGGCCGCGCCCTCTTTTCCCTGTGCCGCCGCACCCGGCCGGCTCTGTCTCGCCGCCGGCCGATACGCCGTTGAAATCCAGACCCGCCGCCGCTCGAGCAACCTCTGGGCTCCGGGAGCGGCCAACGCGCTCAACGACCGGTCGGGCTACTTCGGCTTCCCCACGTCGACCGGAGACCCGAATTTCCCGGAGGTGGTCGTCAAGATGCTGGGGCCCGGCGCCCTGGGCCCGGGAGGCCCCGGGATCTTCCACGCGAGCCTGACGACCCTTCCCTACGTTCTCACCGTCACCGACACGGTCACCGGAGTCCAGCGCGTCTATGGATCCAACGCCGCATCGCCGCTCTGCGGCGGCGCCGATCGCCCGTTCCCCGGCGCGCCGCCCGAGCCGTCGCCGGCTCTCGCGGCCGTGTCGGCGCAAGCCAGCACACTCTCGCTTCTCGGCGGCCGGTTCTCCGTCACCCTGCAGGCGCACAATCCCCGCACGGGTCAGGACGCGAGCGGCTCCGCCATCGCCTCGGGAGATCGCTTCGGGTTCTTCGGCCTGCCCGCGATCACCGGGGATCCCGAGCTGCCCGAGGTCGTCGTCAAGATGGTCGACTTCACCTCGATCAGCGGCAAGTTCTGGTTCTTCCACGCCGGGCTGACCGGTCTCGACTACACCCTCACCGTGACCGACTCGACGACCGGCGCCGTTCGGACGTACGGGAGTCCCGGCGACTTCTGCGGGGCCGCCGACACCGAGGCCTTCGCGGAGTGATCGGTCGTTCCCGGATCGGAGCGGCGGGCGATGCCTGCCGCGCCGACTCACGGGAGCTGCTTCTGCGGAGCCCCGATCGCGGTACCGTGTAACGCCCCGGCCGCAGCGGGCACTAGGGGAGCGAGGAGGCGCCATGAGCCGTCGGCAGCCGCTTTTTTTCATTCTGCTGGTAGCACTCGTCACGAGCGCGGGTACCGCATTCGCCGAGCAACCCGCCTGGGTCTCGCGGGGGCCCGTCGACGTCGGGTACGTCACCGACATGGCGGCGGCCGACGGAGCGGTCTATGCCGCGACCTACGGCGGCGTCTATCGCCTGGCGGCGTCGGGCCAGGCCTGGGAGCTCGCCGGCCTCGGCGATCAGCAGATCTGGCAGATCGCCGTCCGGCCGGGCTCGGCGATCTACGCGGTAGGCACCTTGGGCGCGCTTTTCGTCAGCCGGGACGGCGGCGACTCGTGGACCTCGGTTGACGACTCCACGGACTACTCCGTGGTCACGGTCGACCCGGCCGTCCCATCGATCGCCTACGCCGGCACCTGGGGCGGCGTCCTCTGGAAGACGACCGACTCGGGCCTCACCTGGCAGCGCGTGAAGCGTCCTGGGTGAAGGGATCTTCGCACTGGAAGTCGATCCGCGGGACGGCGCGCTCATGGTCCTGAACTGGAACGGCCTCTCGACGGAGCGCCGACGGCGGCGCGACCTTCACGTCGGTGTCGATCAACGGACAGGGCACCGTGACCGCGATCGGCTCGAGTGCGGCCGCCCCCGGCCGGTTCTATGCGGCCACTCCCGGCCAACTCTGCCGGACCTCCGACGGCGCCGCCACCTGGACGTGCTCCCCGACGGACGCGAACCTCTCGAGCATCGTCGAGATCCCGCCGGCTTCCGCCGGGGGGCCCGTCGGCCTCGTCGCCGCCTCGGACCAGGGCGTGCTCGTCAGCGCCGACGACGGCGCCACGTGGTCGCGCCGCGAAGGGCCGCTCGGCGGGTCCGTCCCCGCGGTGGCGTTCGACGCGGCGACCGGCGCCGTCTTCGCCGGCACGGACGAGGGCATCTACCGCAGCAGCCAACCGTGGAATCTCCTGGAGCTGGCTCGGCGCCGGTCTTCGGTCGTCATGGATCACGGCCCTCGCTCTCGACCCGACCGATTCGACGAACCTGCTCGCGAGCGCCGCCGGCTACGCTGATCGAACAGGGGCCGGGCCTCTTCCGATCGAGCGATGCGGGCGCGACCTGGTCCCGGCTCGAGAGCCTGAATCCGCCGTCCGGCTTCGTCTCGCTCGTCATCGATCCTCTCCGTCCGTACGACGGTCTACGGTGCGATCGGCGGACAGGTCTTCCGCTCGCAGAACGGAGGCGAGAGCTGGGTCTCGATGAACCAGAGCAACATCCTACATCAGCGCTCTGGCGATCGACCCGCGATCGCCGTCGACGCTCTGGGCGGGCGACAGCTCCGGGCGTCCGACGCAGCACCGACCAGGGTGCGATCTGGCAGCGGATGGGAGTGGCGCAGCAGGTCTACAGCCTCGCGTTCGACGGCCACGACCCGGCCACCCTCTACGCCGGCTCGTTCTACGACTACTTACGGCTACTACGACTACGGGGCTATCCGGCAGGGCGGCTCGATCTTCGTCAGCCGCGACCTCGGGGCCGACCTGGGCGCGCGGCGATCAGGACCTCGGCGGCTTCGCCGTCGCCGTGGCCGCCGATCCATTCGCCGAAGGGGTCGTGTACGCCGGGACCGGCGGCGGCGGCGTCTGGCGGAGCGGCGATGTCGGCCTGACGTGGGAACGCGTCGGTCGGAACGCCGCGTCCTGCGGTCTCGGCGCTCGTCGCCGACCCCGTCCGTCCGGGCCACCTGTACGCCGCCGCCGACGGGACCTTCTACCGGAGCCGCGACGGCGGCGGAACCTGGGAGCTCTTCGCCGACGGCCTCGTCGCCCCCGGCGTGACGGACCTCGAGATCTCGCCCGACGGCCGGCGCCTCCACGCCGCCACGAGCGGCGCGGGCATCTTCGAGATCGCTCTCGAATCCGCCGTGCCGTCCTTCCCGTGTGCCGCCGAGCCCGGCCGGCTCTGCCTCGTCGGCGGCCGGTACGCGGTCGACGTCACGGCCCGCAGCCGCGGGCTCTGGAACGCAGGAGCGGCCCACGCGCTCACCGACCGGTCGGGTTACTTCGGCTTCGCCGCGGCCACCGGCGACGCCGCCTTCCCGGAAGTCGTCGTCAAGATGCTCCCCGACGGCGCGCTCGGACCCGGCGGTCCCGGGATCTTCCACGCGAGCCTGACGACTCTCCCCTACGTCGTCACGCTCACCGACACGCTGACAGGGCGCCAGCATCTCTACACGGGCAACCGCGACGCGCTCTGCGGGGGCGCGGACATGCCGTTCCCCGACGCGGCGGCCGCGGGATTCCGGCCGGAGTCTGCGGCGGCTCCCGCCGACGCGGCGCTCTCCCTTCTCGCCCACCGGTTCTCCGTCACGCTCGCCGCCCGCAATCCCCGCACCGGCCGCGAGTCGAGCGGCCTCGCCGTCGCCTCCGGCGACCGCTGGGGCTACTTCAGCATGCCGGACGTGACGGGCGACCCGTCGCTCCCGGAGGTCGTCGTCAAGATGGTCGACTTCACCGCAATCACCGGGAAGTTCTGGTTTTTTCACACCGGGCTGACGGGGTTCGACTACACGCTCACGGTGACGGATTCCGTGACCGGCGCGGTCCGGACTTACGAGAGCCCCGGCTCCTTCTGCGGGGCCGCCGACACCGAGGCCTTCGCGGAGTGACCGGTCGTTCCCGGGTTGGGGCGGCAGGTGGTAACCTGCCGCTTCACCACGGGAGCCCGGACGTGCGCCACAGGAAAACCATCTTGAGAACAGTCACGGCGGCGACGATCCTCGCGCTCTCGCTCGCCGTTACCGCGCGCGCGGACGAGCCGGGCTTCGTCCTCCAGGGCGAGGGCGGCCTGGTGACCGCGCTCGTCCTCGATCCGATTTCGACCGCGACGCTGTACGTCACGACGGCGCGCGGCCTGTACCAGTCGCGCGACAACGGCGCCAGCTGGCGGCCGCGCGGACGGGGGCTCGACGCCCACTCCGTCCTCTCTCTCGCGATCGACCCGTCGGCGCACGAGACCCTCTATGCGGCGACGGACACGGGCGGCGTCTTCCGCAGCACCGATTCCGGCGAGACCTGGCGCCGCTCGAGCGACGGCCTCGACGCCCGTTACATCGGCGCAATCGCCGTGGACCCGCACCAGCGCGGCGCGATCTACGCCGGCACCGAGGCCGGGCGGGTGTTTCGCAGCCTCGACGCCGGCGAAACCTGGAGCGAGCTCGGCATCACGACCGCGCGGGTGGCGGTCACGGCCATCGCGTTCGATCCGGCGGTGCCCGGCACGATCTACCTCGGGACCAACAGCGAGGGCCTCTTCAAGTCGACCGACGGCGGGACGACGTGGCTGCGCCCGCTCAAGTCGATGAGCAAGGGCACGATCTGGAACCTGACGCTCGACCCCGCGTCGCCCGCGACGCTCTATGCCGGAACGCACGACGGCCTCTACCGCAGCGACGATTCGGGCACGACCTGGCGCCCGCTCCACCGGCGGCTCAAGAGCTACAACGTGCTCGCCCTGGCGATCGACCCCTCGAACTCGAAGACGCTCTACGCCGCGACCGCGATCGGGATCTACAAGTCGACCGACGGCGGCGAAGCGTGGTCGATGATCAACCCGGACCTCTACGTGACCGCGATCGCGCTCGATCCACGCGCGCCCTCGGTTCTCTACGCCGGTACCCAGCTCGGGGTCCTGAAGACCAGCGACGCCGGCGCGAAGTGGGCCCCCCTGCGCCTCGCCCCGGATCCCGCCGCCCCTCCGGCCGCCGGCGCATCGAACGCCTCGCCCGCCGCGTCGACGCTTCCCCGGCTCCCGGTGGCGCGTCGGCCCTCCCCGCCGCCCGCCACCGCCCTGCAACCGATTCCGATCCAGCCGCGCCCCACACCGGCCGCGAAGCGGCTAGTCGTCGGCGACGAATAGCGTCAGCGCGAAGCGCGCGTCCGGCTCGACCCACTGCTGGTGGAGCCGGAACCCGGCGACGGCGCCCATCCGGGCGATCCCCTCGATGTCGTACTTGTAGGAGCTCTCCGTCCAGATGGGCTCGCCGCGCGCGAAGGCGGCCTCGCAGCTCGGCGCGCGGAATCCGCACGGTCTGATCGGCCAGCGAGACCAGGTGCATCTCGACGCGGCGCTCGCGCGCGTTCCAGACGGCGCGGTGGGCGAAGGCCGCGAGGTCGAAGTCGGCGCCGAGCTCGCGGTTGATGCGCACGAGCAGGTTCTTGTTGAACGCGGCCGTCACGCCGAGCGGGTCGTCGTAGGCGAGCAGCAGCTCGCTCTCGGGCTTGACGAGGTCGGCGCCGAGGAGCAGCGCGTCGCCCGGCCCGCAGCGACGCCGCGGATCCCGGCGCAGGAACGCGTCGCGCCGCGGCGACGGTCGAAGTTGCCGATGTTGGAGCCGAGGAAGAGCGACGAGCAGCGTCCCGCGCGCCGGCCGCTGCGAGGCCGCGTGGCGAAGGCCCTCCGTCGTAGGTGGCGCGATGCCCGACGACCGAGACGTGCGCGAGCGGCGCCGAGCGTGCGCTCGGAGCAGCTCGAGCGCGTCGGCGCGAGATGTCGATCAGGTGCACGAGCACGCGCTTGCGCCGGTCGGCGCAGGCTCTCGGCGAGCAGCGCGAGCTTCTCGCCGCTGCCGCAGCCGAGCTCGACGAAGGTGATCGGGTCCTCGAGCGGGCCGACCATCTCGGGCGCGAAGCGCGCGAGCAGCCGCGCCCTCGGCGCGCGTGATGCGGTACCAGGGCAGCCGCGCAGATGGCCTCGAAGAGCGCCGAGCCGAGGGCGTCGTAGAGGTACTTCGACTGGCAGCTGCTTCGGGCTCGAGCGCCAGGTCGCGGCGCACGTCCGCGGCGAAGTCGCGGACCGCCTGCGCCGGACGGCGCCTGCGGCGCTGACGCGGGACTCACGAGGCGCCACCGTCCGGAACGTGGCGTAGACGTACGGGTAGTGCGGGCGGAACCAGTTGCGGAAGCTGCGCCGGACGAGCTCGTTCGCCGTCGCGGGCGAAGCGCCCTTCAGGACGTAGTGCTTGCCGTCGAAGAAGTCGGCGGAGTACTGCGGGTAGGACGGCATCGGCGCGAACCCGGGAAACGGCGCGAAGACGGTGCGAGGTCCACTCCCACCCGTTGCCGACGAGATCGTGCACGCCCCACGCGCTCGCGCCGCGCGGGAACGAGCCGACCGGCACCGGGTCCGCAGCCTGCGAAGTCGAAGTGGCCGCGCGTGGCGTCGGGCGGCGCGTCGCCCCACGGCTGCGTGCGCTCGTCGCCGTCCGGCGTGCCGTAGGCGGCGCGATGAAACTCCGCCTCGGTCGGCAGCCGCCGCGCCTTCCAGCGCGCGAACGCGGACGCCTCGGCGTGGCTGACGTACAACGGGCCAGGCGAGCGGCAGCGGCAGCGGTCCCACATCCCGCGCCACAGCCAGACGCCGCGGTGCAGCTCCCAGAAGAGCGGATGCCGAACCTCGTGCGCCGCGACGCCAGGCCAGCCCTCCTCGTCCCAGAGCGTCTCGTCCGCGTAGCCGCCCGCCTCGACGAACTCCAGGAAGTCGCGGTTGGTGACGTTGTCGACGTCGATGTCGAAGGCGTCGACCTCGGCCTCGCAGCGCGCGGAAACTCGTTGTCCCAGCCGAAGGGATCTCGCCGCGGGTCCGCCCCGAGCGTCGCGCGGCCGGCCGGAACGCGCACGGTCCGCCGGACCGGCGGCTCGCCGCCGAGCCGCGCCGCCGCGAGCGCCGCCGGGCGGATCTTCCGGTCGTAGCGGCAGCCGGTGGAGCATGTAGACGAGCGTCTCCTGATGCATCGGCTTCGTGCTCGAGGATCGTGTACACGGCGAGGCCGCCGCGAGCACGGGGTTCTCCTCGGCGGCGAGGTCCCGTGCCGGCAAGCGCCTCGACGACCCTCGGTCCGCCTCGGCTCGCGAAGCCGCGGATCGCGATGCGCGACGGCCAGGCGCTCACGCCCGCGGGCGACCGCCTTCTCGTCCTCGGGGTCGATGCCGCGCTCGAAGAGCACCTCGAGCTCGGCGTCGACGCCGGGCTCCCCCGAGGCCGCGCTTCACGAGGGTGTTGACGTTGAAGGCCGGCAGATGCCCCTCGTAGAAACAGATCGGGTTGCGCAGCGCGATCGGCCGCGACTCGTAGGCCTCGGCGCGGACCGAGTCGAAAATGGCCTCCGAGCGCTCGCGGTTCCGGAGGTACCAGGAGGCCAGGGCCTGGCGGTCGAGGTCCGGAGCGGTGGGCATCACATCAAGATATACGTCCAGGGAAGATGCTAGATTCGGGTCTGGGCCGGCCGCGCCCGGCGCGGCCTGGCCGAGATACGTAGAAAAGGAGTCCATCGCCATGGATTCGGAGGTCAATGTGGTCAACGAGAACGAAGGCAAGAGCACGGTCGTACCCATTTCGCCGAGAAACCGGCGCAAGCCCGCGGCCCGCAAGGCCCCGGCCCGCAAGGCGCGGCCGGCGGCGGCGCGCCGCCCGGCGGCGTCCCGACGGAAGTCGCGGCCGGCGACGATCGAGGGCGTGATCCGGTCGATCACGAGCGGCGTCGCCGTCGCGCGCGCGGCGATCGCGGAGGCCTCCGGCCAGGGAGCGACGGCCGTCCGGCGCGTCGTCGGAGACGCCTCGAAGGCCTCGCGCAAGACGGTCACGCGGCTGGCCAGGGAGTGGAAGGCCATGGACCCGAAGAAGAAGGCCCGCGTCCTGGCGGCGCTTCTCGGGGCCGCGGCCGCCGCCTCGGCGCCCCTCGTGCGCAGGTCCTTCAAGAAGTAGTGCGCCGGCGCCGGGCCGCCCTCGCGCTCGCCGCGGGTCTCGCCGCGCTTCTCGTCTGCGCGGTGCCCCGGGCCGAGCAGGCGGCGGCCTCGTCCTACGCCCTCTCGCCGCCATCGGCCGGGGGCCTCGAGGCCGTCGACCGCGCGCTCGCGCGCGTGGGCGACGCACCGGCGCCTGCTCGTCGTCGGCGCGCACCCGGACGACGAGGACACCGAGATCCTCGCGTTCGTCGCGAAGGGCCTCGGCGGCGAGGCCGCCTACCTGTCGCTCACGCGCGGCGAGGGCGGCCAGAACCTCGTCGGCCCGGACCTGGGCGTGGGCCTCGGACTCGTACGCTCGCAGGAGCTCGGCGCGGCGCGGCGGCTCGACGGCGCCCGCCAGTACTTCACGCGGGCCTACGACTTCGGCTTCACGCGGTCGCTCGACGAGACCCTCGCGAAGTGGCCCCGCGAGGTCCTCTTCGGCGATGCGGTGCGCGTCGTGCGGCGCTTCCGGCCGCAGGTCGTCGTCAGCATCTTCAACGGCACCGCCCGGGACGGGCACGGCCAGCACCAGGCCGCCGGCGTCACGGCGCGCGAAGCCTTCCGGCTGGCGGGCGACGCGTCGGCCTTTCCCGAGCTCGGCGCCGAGGGCCTGACGCCCTGGAAGCCCGCGACGCTCCTGCAGGAGACCGGCTACTGGGACGACAAGGAGGCGACGACCGTCGTGTTGCCGACCGGCGCGGTCGATCGCCTGACCGGGCGCTCCGTCTACCAGATCGCGATGGCGAGCCGCAGCCTTCACCGGTCGCAGGACATGGGCATGCTGCAGGAGCCCGGTCCGAACCAGACGATCGGTGGGATGGGTCGAGGGCGGCGCGGGACGAAGCGGCAACGACCTCTTCTCCGGCATCGACACGCGCCTCTCCGCCATCGCCGGCCGAGGTCCCCGACGCGGCCGCGGCGCGCCGAGATCGAGAAGCGCCTCGACGCCGTCGAAGCGGGAGTCGCCGGCGCGCGCCGTCGCCTCTCGACGCCGGACCTTCCCTCGATCGTGCCGGCCGTCGCGCTGGCGGTCGCGGACCTGCGCGCGGCGCGCGCCCTCGTGCGCGAGGGCGACGGCGGCACGGCGATGCTCCTCGACGAGAAGCTCGCGCTGGCGCAGGCGGCGCTCGCCGCGGCCGCCGAGGTGACGCTCGACGCGATCTGCGGAGCGCGAAACGGCGGCGCCGGGCGAGTCGCTCGAAATCACGGCCTCGGTCTGGAACGCCGGCCGGGACGCCGTCGCCGTCGAGAGCGTCGTCCTCGAGTCGCCGGACGGCTGGACGACGGCGCCGCCGGCCGCCGGGGCGCGCGCCGTCGCGTCGGGCAAGCTCGAGGAGTGGAAGGCGCGGGCGACCGTGCCCGCGGGCGCGCGCGCGACCGTCCCCTACTTCCTCGAGCGGCCGCTCCGGGGCGATCTCTACGACTGGAGCGCGGCGCCCGGCCGCCGTGCGCGGCGATCCGTTTCAGCCGGCCCCCGTCCGTGCGCGTCGCGCGCCTCACGATCGCCGGCGAGCGCGTCGTGCTCGAGCGCGACGTCGTCGTTCCGGGTGCGCGACCAGGCGATCGGCGAGGTCCGCCGTCCCGTGCGCGCCGCCCCGGCGCTCGAGATCTCGGTCGAGCCGGACCTGCTGGTCTGGCCGCTCGACCAGAGGACGAAGCGCCTCGAGGTCGCCCTGCTCTCGAACGCCGCCGGCCCGGTCTCCGGCCGGCTCGAGATCGCGCCGCCCGCGGGATGGCCCGCGCCCGCGCCGCGGCCGTTCACCCTCGCGCAAGGCCGGCGACCGCCAGTTCTTCGACGTCGACCTCCAGGCGCCGCCCGCGCTCGCCGCCGGCCGGCACGCGGTCCGGCTTCGCCGCGCGTCTCGACGACGGGACGACGGCGCAGCTCGGCATTCGTCTCATCGACTACGGCTACATCCCGCGCACGCCGATGCCGGAAGTCGTCCGAGGCCGCGATCTCCGCCGCCGACATCCGCTTCCCGAAGCTGACGCGCGTCGGCTACGTCCGGGGAGCCGCGGATCGCGTGCCCGAGGCGCTCACGGGCGTCGGCCTGCCGGTCGAGATCCTGACCGCGCGCGACCTCGCGGCCGGCGACCTCTCCCGCTACGACGCCATCCTGGTCGGCAGCCGCGCCTACGAGACCGATCCGGCGCTGCCGCGCGCCAACGGCGCGCCTCCTCGACTACGCGCGCAACGGCGGGCTCGTCATCGTCCAGTACCAGCAGTACGCCTTCATCCAGGGCGGCTTCGCGCCGTTTCCCCTCGAGATCGCGCGGCCGCACGATCGCGTGACCGACGAAACGGCGGCGGTGAAGGTCCTCGACCCGGCCAGCCCCATCTTCTCGACGCCCAACCGCATCGGCCCCGGGGACTGGAACGGCTGGGTCCAGGAGCGCGGCCTCTACTTCGCGCACTCGTGGGGACCGGAGTACACGGCGCTGCTCGCGATGGCCGACCCCGGCGGCGCCGAGCAGAAGGGCGGACTGCTCGTCGCCCGCCTCGGGCCGCGGCCGCTACGTCTACACGGGGCTCGCGTTCTTCCGACAGCTTCCCGCCGGCGTGCCCGGCGCGTATCGTCTGCTCGCGAACCTGCTCGCCTGGAAGCCGTGAAGAAGTAAGGAGACCGCGATGATCCGACGACTTCCTCGCCGCCGCCGCCCTGCCCTCGCCGCCGCCACCGCCTCCGCCCAGTTCGAGGGCGAGGCGACCTTCAAGATCGTCAGCCGCCGGGAGAAAGGCGCCCCGCTCGACGGGACCGCGCACATGTTCTCGTCGAAGACGGGCTTCCGCATGGAGTGGGAGATGGAGACCGGCAGCGCCGGCAAGGGCGCGCCGGCGCAGGTCAAGATGGTGATGCTCGCGAAGCTCCCCAACCCCGAGAAGGTGTACATGGTCAACGACGCGAACCGCACCTACTCGGTCTGGGACACGAAGAAGGCGCGCGAAGACCGCAAGACCGCCCCGAGCGAGACCTACAAGGTCGAGAAGCTCGGCACCGACCGCGTCGCCGGATACCCCTGCCAGAACGCCCGCGTCACGTCGTCGAAGGGCAGCGCCTTCGACGTCTGCGTGACCAGGGAGTTCGGCGCCTCGGGCGACTGGATGGCGGCGATGAACCGCAACGACGCCGAGACCGGATCGTGGCTGAAGGCCCTGAACGACGACGGCATCGAGGGCTCTCCCGTCCGCTGGTCGGTTCGGCGGAAGGGCTCCGCGGAGCCCACGATGGTCATGGAGCTCGTGCGCGCCGACAAGAAGGCCCTCCCGACGGCGCTCTTCGAGGTCCCCGCCGGCTACAAGGAGACGGACTTCGCGATGGGCGGCCTGACGCCCGAGCAGGAGAAGCGATCGATGTCACGATGCGCTCAGGAACATGACGCCCGAGCAGCGCAAGCAGTACGAGGAGAGGATGAAGCGCCACGCGCCGACGCCGGCGCCGTAGCCGCCCGGCGTCTTCACCAGACGACCTTCAGGACATCGAGCGCGCGCAAGCGCGCGTCCTTGCTCACGACGGCGGCGCCGCTGCTCGCGCGCGGTCGCCACGATGATGCGGTCCGCCGGATCGCCCGGAAAGTCCGCCGGGAAGCGCGCACGAGGCGACCGCGATCTCCGGCGTCAGCGGCAGCAGCTCCACGCGCGGCAGGGCCAGCGCCTGCCGCGCCCAGGCGAGGACGTCCCGGTCGAGCTCGAGCCGCTTCGTCGCGACGAGCATCGCCAGCTCCCAGAGGCTGATGGCCGACACGCCGATCGCGCCGGCGGTGTCGATCGCCGCGCGCCCCCGCGCCGAGAGGCGGCCGGGCGACGCGGCCCACCAGATCCAGGCGTGCGTGTCGAGGACGATCAACGCTCCGCGCTCCAGGGCTCGCCCGTGGGCGAAACGAGGTCGCCCTCGCGCACGATGCTGCCGGCGAGGTCCCGAGGGGCCTCGACGGGAACGACCCGGGCGACGGGCCGGCCGTGCTTGGTGACGACGAGCTCGGCGCCGCGTTCGGCGACCTCGTCGAGCAGCGCGAGACAGCGGGCCTTGAACTGGCCGGCGGGGATCGACTTTGTATTTATGACCATGGTCATATGATTATAGTCATATATGAACCCTGCTAGCATCCGCGCCGTGAAGTCCCGCGGCCTCCTCCTTACTATTGTCGCGACAGGCCTTTGCCTCGCCGCCTGCCGGGGCGACGGCCGCACCCCGCTGACGATCTACTCGCCCCACGGGCGCGACCTGCTCGGCCTGATGGAGAAGGAGTTCGAGCTCGGCCACCCGGAGATCGACGTCCGCTGGCTCGACATGGGCTCGCAGGAGGTCTACGACCGCCTGCGCTCGGAGAAGGCGAACCCGCAGGCCGACGTCTGGTACGGCGGGCCCGACACGATCTTCGCCCGCGGCGTGCGCGACGGCCTGCTCGCGCCGTACCGTCCCGGCTGGGCCGACGCGGTCTCGCCGGCGAGCCGCCACGAAGGCGACCTCTACTTCGGCCTGTATCGCACGCCCGCGATGCCGGTCTACAACTCGAAGGCCATCCCGGCGGCCGAGGCGCCGCGCGAGTGGGAGGACCTGCTCGACCCGAAGTGGAAGGACAAGATCCTGATCCGCGATCCCCTCGCCTCGGGAACGATGCGCGCGGTGTGGGGCTACATCCTCGCCAAGTCGGTGCGCGAGACGGGCTCGCCCGCCGCCGGCTTCGCCTGGCTCGCGCGGCTCGACGCGCAGACCAAGGAGTACGTCTTCAACCCCATCCTGCTCTACGAGAAGATCGTCCGACAGGAGGGGCTGATCACGATCTGGGACCTGCCCGACACGCTGCTCGAGCGCGAGCGCGGCTCTCCCCTGCAGTACGTCTTCCCGAAGAGCGGAACGCCGGTGATCGACGATTCGGTCGGGCTCGTCGCCGGCAGCCGCCACGCCGAAGCGGCGAAGACCTTCATCGAGTTCCTGGGCGGCAAGCCCATGCAGCGCCTCGCGGCGGAAAAGACGTACCGCCTCCCCGCCCGGACGGACCTCGGCGAGGAGCTCCCGGCCTGGGCCCGCGAGGTCGAGCGCGACATGGTCGTCGCCGAGATCGACTGGCCGCTCCTGGAGAAGGATGGCGCCGAGTGGATGACGACCTGGGACCGCACGATCCGCGGCAAGGGCACGGCGGCGCGCTAACCTCCCTTCCGCTCGTCCGGGTTTGAGATAGCGTTCCCGCGATGTCCGACTTCCTGCGGCTCGACTCGCTCGAGAAGCGCTTCGGAAGCCTCGCCGTCACGCGCGGCGTCAGCCTGTCGGCCTCGCGCGGCGAGATCGTCGCGCTGCTCGGGCCCTCGGGCAGCGGCAAGACGACGGTGCTCCGGCTCACGGCGGGGTTCGAGACGCCCGACGCGGGCCGGATCGTCGTCGAGGGCGAGGACGTCACGCGGCTCCCGCCCGAGCGCCGGCGCTTCGGCATGGTCTTCCAGCACTACGCCCTCTTTCCTCACATGACCGTCGGCGAGAACGTGGCCTTCGGCCTCGCGTCCCGGCGGGCCGCCCGGAACGAAGCCGCCGCGCGCGTGGCGGAGATGCTGGCGCTGGCCGGGCTCTCGGGCTTCGAAGGCCGGAGCGTCACGGAGATCTCCGGCGGCCAGCAGCAGCGGGTCGCGCTCGCGCGGGCGCTCGCGCCCTCGCCGCGGGTGCTGCTGCTCGACGAGCCCCTCTCGAACCTCGACCCGACGCTGCGCGAGAAGACGCGCCGGGAGTTGAAGCGCGCGATCCGCAAGATCGGGATCACGACGCTCTTCGTCACCCACGAGCAGGAAGAGGCCTTCGAGCTCGGCGACCGCGTCGCGGTCCTGAACGCCGGGAGCCTCGATCAGATCGGCACGCCCGAGGAGCTCTTCGAGCAGCCGGCGACCCGCTTCGTCGCCACCTTCATCGGCCGCTCGACCGTGATCCCGGTTCGCTGGGAGCTGGGCGCCCGGATCCCGAAAGGGCCGGTCTGGCAGGCGATCGCGGGGACGCCGCTGCCCGAGGGCTGCGACGCCGACCTCGTCGTGCGGCCCGAGGCTCTCGAGTTCTCGGCGCGGCCGCGCGCCGACGCCCTCGAAGGCGAAGTCGCCGAGCGGCGTTACGCGGGACGCTCCGCCTACTTCCGCGTCGCCACGCAGGCCGCGGGCGAGGTCGAGGTCCAGGCCCCGCCCCACTCGGCCCGCGAGGGCGACCGGGTCCTCGTCGTCCCGGCGCCGGGCGGGCCCGTCCCGCGCGTCTTCCCGAGGGAGCCGTGACGCGGGGCCGCGGCGGGGCCGTCGCCGCCGCCGCGCTCGTGCTCCTGCTCTTCTGGCTCGTCGGCTATCCGCTCCTTCTCACCCTGCTCGAGGCCCTCGGCGCGCCGCGCTTCACCCTGGCGTACTTCTCGGAGTTCGCGCGGCGGCCGGCCGAGTGGCAGGCGCTCTGGGCGAGCCTCTGGATCTCGCTCGCGACCGTCGTCCTCTCGGCGGCGATCGGCGTCCCGCTCGCCTTTCTCTTCGAGCGCGCGGAGTTTCCCGGCCGCCGGGTCCTCGGCGTGCTCGTCGCGCTGCCGGTGGCGCTGCCGCCGCTGGTCGGCGTGATCGCGTTTCTCTTCCTCTACGGCGAGAGCGGCTTCGCTTCGCGCGCCGTGCAGGCGGCCTTCCGGCTCGAGCGTCCGCCCTGGCGCCTGTCCGGCCCCGCCGCGATCCTGCTCGTCCACGCCTACTCGATGTACGTCTACTTCTACCTCTTCACCCGCGCGGGGCTCTCCCGGCTCGACGCCGCGTACCTCGAGGCCTCGGCGAGCCTCGGCGCGGGCCGCGCCCGCACCGCCGCCCGCGTCACGCTGCCGCTGCTCTCGCCGGTGCTGACGGGAGCGGCGCTGCTGACCTTCATGACGTCGCTCGCGTCCTTCAGCGCGCCGTACGTCTTCGGCGGGAGCTTTCGCGTCATGACGACCCAGATCGTGGCGTCGAAGTTGAACGGCGACCTCGGCCTCGCGATGGTCGAGACCGTGGCCCTTGCGGCGATCGGGTTCGCGGGACTCCACCTGCTTCGGCGCACCGAGGGAAAGTCCGTCGTCGGCACCGTCCGCGGCGTCGCCCCGCGCCGCCGGGAGCTCGCCGGCGGGCGATTTGCCGTCGCGGCCGCCGGATGGGGGCTCGCCGTCCTCCTGCTTCTTCCCCATGCGTCGCTCGTGCTCCTCTCCTTCGTGCCCCGCAACACCTGGACGACCGAGGCGCTGCCGCCGGTGCTCGACCTCGGAAACTACCGGAGCCTCTTCGCGCAACCCGAGCGCCTCCAGCCGATCGCCAACTCCCTCTGGATGGCGTCCGCGGCGACCGCCCTCGCGCTCCTCCTCGGTTTCGCCGCCGCGTACTCGGCCGTCCGGCGGCGCGGCCGGACGGGCGCGGCGCTCGAGTGGCTCGTCGCGGCGCCGTGGGCCCTTCCCGGCACCGTTTTCGCCGTCGCCCTCGCGGCCGCCTTCAGCGCGCACCAGCCCTGGGCGGCGCGCTTCGTCCTCGTCGGCACGGCGGCGATCCTCCCGCTCGGCTACCTCGTGCGCAGCCTCCCCCTCACGGGCCGCGCGGCCTTCGCCGGCCTGCGGCAGCTCGACCCGGCGCTCGAGGAGGCCGCCGCGTCGCTCGGCGCCTCCGCGGGACGGCGCCTGCGCCGGGTCGTTCTTCCGCACCTGAAGCCGGCGCTGCTGGCCGGAGCGAGCCTCGCGTTTCTCTCCGCGCTCGGCGACTTCGTCGTTTCGATCGTCCTCTACACCTACTCGACGCGGCCGATCTCCATCGAGATCCTCTCGGCGCTGCGCCTCCAGGAGATCGGCGTCGCGGCGGCGTACGGGGTGCTTTTGACCGGGCTCTCGGCCGCGGCGTTTCTCGCCTGGGGGCGGCGGGCCTGACTGGCAGGTTGCTGAAAAGGGGTGTGGGATGGCGTTACGAGCGCCGCGGGGTCAGATGCCAGGAAGCGCGACGACGGCGATGCCTTTGCATCGTCGAGGAGCGATGACGCCGCAGATGGCCCCGCGCCGCCGTAACCCGAAGGGTGGCCGGCACTTTGCCGGCGCCCGCTGAAGGCCGACCATCGACCGGACGGTCACCCTCCGGATCGGGCGCCGGATGCAAAGTGCCGGACACGACGCCCGCATCCGCTTTTCAGCAGCCTGCTAGAGTTCCTAGAGGGACGGACGCGTCACGACGCGCGTACCGTGACTCGGTGGCTCGACGCGCGGGATCGCGACGTACGCGAAGGCGTCGGGCCGGACCGCCGGGGTCGCTCCCGGGTTGGAGACCGTCACCGCGACGAGGCCCGCGCCGCCGGGGGCGAGGGCTTCGAGCTCCGTGGGCGAGAGCACCGTGACGGCCGCCGCCGGTTTCGCGCCGAAGAGCACCGTGGTCGCGCCGGTGAAGTTGGCGCCCGTGATCCGGACGGTCTCGCCGCCGCGCTCGTAGCCCGTCGCCGGCGCGATCACGCCGATGACCGGCGTCTGCGGCGCGGGACCGTCGATGCGGGCGACGAAGCCGCCGCCGTTGCCGACGTAGAGCTCGCCGTTCGCGCCCTCGCCGAAGGTCGTCAGGTTGTTGAAGGCGATCGGAAGGAGCTCCGCGGTGAAGGCACCGCCGCCCCCCGGCCGGGCGCCGAAGATCTCGCCCGAGCAGTAGTCGCCGAAGAGGTACGTGCCGTAGAGATCCGGGATGGCGAGGCCACGGTAGACGTACCCTCCCGTGACCGAGCACCGTCCTCCGTCGTGTGAGTATTCGAGGATCGGCGGCGTGAAGCTCGGCGAGAAGCAGGCCGGCACGTTCGGCGGGCAGCTTCCGGCGTTTCCGGTGCACCGCGTGCCTTCCATGATCTTCCAGCCGTAGTTCGAGCCGCCGCGCGCGGTCAGGGGCTGCAGGTCGATCTCCTCGCGCTCCCCCTGGCCGACGTCGCCGATGAAGAGGTCTCCGGTGAGCCGGTCGAACGAGAACCGCCACGGGTTGCGCAGGCCGATCGCCCAGGCCTCGTCCGGGCCGCCCGTCGCGACGAACGGGTTCTCGGCGGGAATTCCGTAGTAGGGCGGCGTGGCGACGTTCTGGTCCACGTCGAGGCGAAGCATCTTGCCCAGGAGCTCCTGCCTCCCCGCCTGCGGATCGAGACGCTGCGCGTGGCAGTCGGGATCGTTGGAGGCGCCGCCGTCGCCCATCCCGACGTAGAGCTGGCCGTCAGGCCCGAACTGGAGCTGCCCGCCGTTGTGGTTGGCGAACGGCTGCACGATCGTCAGGAGGACCTTCGCGCTGAACGGGTCCGCGACGTTCGGGTCCCCGGTCACCGAGTAACGGGCGACCACCGTGGCGCCGGAAAGGTCCGTGTAGTTCACGAAGAAGAAGCCGTTCGCGGCGTAGCTCGGGTGGAACGCGGTCGAGAGCAGGCCCTGCTCGCCGCAGCAGACGACGAGTGAGGAAATGTTCAGGAACGGCGTGGGAAGGACCTGCGTCCCGTCCCAGACCAGAATCCGGCCGCGCTGCAGCGTCAGGAAAAGCCGGCCGTCCCCGGCGTGCGTGATGCCCGTGAGGCCGTCGAAGAGCGGGCCGGCGATCGGCGTCAGGTGAAGGTCCGGCGGCACGGGGACCGCCGTCCCGGCGCGCTCGCCCCGCGAGACGGAGGCGGGCAACGCCATGGCCGCGAGCCCGAGACACAGCGCGGCGGCGAGTTTCGTCTTCACCTGCCGATGATACGGCAGCGGCGCGGATCCGGATGTCACCCGGCGGTTACAGCTCCATCACGCTGTCGAGACCGCGGCGCAGGCCCGTGAACGTTCCGACGCGCCGGATCGCGAGCAGCGTGCCCGCGATGTACGGCAGAGCGCCGGACCCGGAGTCGTGGCGGATCGACAGCCGCTCGTCGGGAAGGCCGAAGAGGACCTCGATCGACGACACGAACCCGGGCAGGCGCACCGAGTGCACCGGCGTGCCGGAAAGCGACGCGCCGCGGGCCTCGGGCGCGCCGAGCGTCTTCTCGGCCGGCACCGCGATCTCCGGCGCGCGCACGCGCGACAGCCGCCCCGCGAGCTCGCGGGCCGTGCCCGAGGGCGCGTCGGGCTTGGACGCGCCACCGTACTCGAGGATCTCCCAGTGCGGGATCAGCCGCGCCGCCATCTCCGCGAACCGCTGGAGCAGGACCGCGGTGAGCGCGAAGTTGCCGGCGGCGAGCACGCCCACGCCGCGCTCTTTCGCCGCCTCGTCGATGGCGGCGTACTCGGCGTCGGTCAGGCCGGAGCTGCCGACGACGACGTTCACGCCTCGGGCGATCGCCGCGTGAACGTGGTCCCGGACCCAGGCCGCGCTCGTGTAGTCGACGAAGACGTCCGCGCCGGCCTCGAGCGCCTCGGCGGCGGTCGAGCGCACCACGACCGGCGGCAGCGCGGGGTCGCCGAGGGCCTCGGCGAGGGTCCGGCCGGCTGCCCCGCGCGCCGCCGCCCCGGCGAGCTCGAGGTCCGGCGACGCCGCGATCGCCGGCGCCAGGCCGCGGCCGACCCAGCCGGTCGCCCCCGCGAGACAGACGCGGATCCGGCCGCTCAATGCGCGGTCGCCGGGTTGAGCGGCACCTTCAGGATGACGGCCTCCCGCATCGCGTCCGGGGTGATCGGCTTCTTCTCGTTCTGGAACTTGCCGCCCTGGCTGTTGGCCGTGAAGTAGAGCGCGCCCTCCGCCGCCACGCCGAGCGTGGGCTCGTCGAAATCGGGGTGGTTCATGACGAGGATCTTAGCGCCGGCGAGAGTCGCGCCGTCGGCGGCGAGATCGAGGCGGGTCACCCGGTGGGGCTCGACGCCGTTCTGGATGCCGTAGAGGCTCCCGCCCGAATAGACGAGCCCGTCGACGCCGTTCAGCGCGGCGTCGGGGGGGACCGCGATCGGCGTCACGCGCTTCGTCGCGACGTCGACGCGATAGAGCGAGGCGTAGTCCGAAACGTAGAGGCTGCGTCCGTCCGGCGTGACGGCCAGGCCCTGCGTGCCGCGGAACGCACCCGACTCGAGGAAGAGCTCGAGCGCGGCGGCGCCCGGGGCGAGCGTCCAGACGCGCGGGTTGCGCCCGTCGTTGACGTAGACACGGCCGTCGGCGGCGACCGTCAGATCGTCGAAGGCGGCGGGCGGATCGGAGGTCGGCGGCCGGTACTCGCGACGGAATTTCCCGGTGTCGAGGTCGAACTCGAAGAGCGCGCTCGCGGGCGGGTCGCCCTTCCGGAAGCCGTCCATGTGGGGCATTGCGTGGCTCGCGACCCACAGCGAGCGCTTCTTCGGGTCCGCGCCGATGCCCGCCGCCGAGCGGAGCCCCCCCTCCGCCGGCTTGACGAAATCGGAGATCTTCCCGGAGGCGTCGACGCGCACGACCTTGCGCTTGCGGATCGAGGAGACGAAGAAGGCCTTCGTCGCGGGGTCGTAGGCCACGCCTTCGGGCACGAGCCCCTTCTCGGGAATCGTGAAGGCCACGACGGCGCCCGCGGAGATGCGCTGCGTCCGGAGCGCGGCCATCCGGTCGCGCGCCTTCCTGTAGCCGTCGGTCTGCCGGATCGACTCGAAGTCGGTGTCCGTGTCGAGGTCCGCCACGGCCTGGAGGGTCGCGATCTGCTCCAGGGTGCGGATCGCGGCGTCGGTCTGGCCATTCAGGGCCTGGCCGCAGGCCAGGTTGTAGAGCACGTAGACGTCGCCCGGCCGGGCAACGGCGATCTGCTCGGTGATGCGAAGGAATCCGGCCTTGTCGCCGGCGTCGTAGGCCGCGCGCGCCTCCCGCGCCAGGACGGCGGTCGTCTTCGGCGTCGGCGCGGGGGCCGGAGTCGGGTCCGGCGTCGAGGCGGCCAGCGCGGCCGCGAGGGCGAAAACCAGGTGCATGGCGGGTACTCCTCTGCGCCCACTACGCTAAGGAACCGCCCAGGGTTTCCCGAGAATGTCAGGGGATGACCGCGTAGGCGCGCACGGGAAAACTGCCGAGCCCGCGAAACGGCGCCGGGACGCAGTGAAACCGGAAGCCCGAGTCGGGCAGCTCCCCGAGGTTGCAGAGGTGCTCGACGATCGGGATCCCCGCCGAGAGAAGCAGGGTGTGCGCGGGCCGCACGCCGTCCGCCGTGTCGTCGATGTTCAGGGAATCGATGCCGACGAGCGCCGGCGAGGCGCCGGCCAGGTGCTCGGCGGCCGCGCGCGTCAGGTGCGGGTGCCCCTCCGCGTAGCGCGGCGTGCGCCAGTGCGCGTCCCAGCCGGTCCGCACCAGGACCGCACAGCCCGCGAGGTCGCGCCCCGCGAAGAGGTCCTGATCGAGCGCGGAGCCCCGGCCCGAGGCGTCGATCCGGACGCCGGGAAGGTCCGCCAGCCGTTCGAGCGGCAGCGCGGCGACGTCCTTGCCGTGCGCGAACCGGTGAAACGGGGAATCGAGGTACGTGCCGGTGTTGGCCACCATGCGCACGCGCGCGATGTGAAAGGTCGTGCCGCCGGCGTAGTGCCCGCGCGAAGCCTCGCGCCCCAGGAAGTCCGAAACCACCGGGCCCGGGAGCCCGGGGTACGTGATCATGCCGTGCTCGATCGGGTGCGACAGATCGACGAGGCGCCCCATGGATCGGAGAGGCTATCAAAGGGGCGGGGGCGGCTACCGGTCCTTCCACAGCCGCTTGAGCAGCTGGATCTGTCCCGTGTGGTAGACGTCGTGCGAGGCGACTCCGTAGAGAAGACCCGCCACCGTGACCCGGCTGCCGCGCGGTTTCCTGGCGAGCGCGGCCGGCGAGAGCGCCGCCGCCGCCGCCATCAGGCGCCGGTGCTCGGCGTCGAGCAGCGCCAGGTCGGCCTTCCAGGCCTTCTCGTCCGGCTTCGCGCCGGCCGGACGCGAAAACCAGTTGCTGCCCTTCCCGGGAAACGCGCCGCGCTTCTCGCCGGTGAGCTTCCGGCGGACGGCGTACTTCCAGTAGGCGGCGTGGACGGCGAGCTCCCAGATGCTGTGGCGTCCCGGCGCCGGCCGCCAGGCCGCCTGGGCCGCGGTCACGCCGCGGAGTGAGCCGCGCAGGTTCGGCCCCTGCCAGGCCTTCTTCTCGTACGACTCTTCGAGGAGGGCCCTGAGCAGGGCGATCTCGGGCCGTTGCGATTTCATGGCCGTCTCCCTACAACTCTTCGGCCGCGAACCGGACGCGCGAGAGCCTCTCGGCCGCTGCGGCCGGACGGTCCGAGGCCACCTCGTAGTGCGTCACGTGCGGCTCCCTGCCGAGGAGAAAGTGGTCGTCCTCGGGATAGTAGAACGCGCGCTCGGGGTCCGGTCCCGCAAAGCGGCGAATCGCGTCGAAGTCCCGCCAGAACGAGATGAGGACGAACTCCGCCGTTCCGTTCTCGAGCCGGCGCAGGACGAGGGCGCCTGCGTTGCCCGGTGTCGCGCGGTAGTCGGCGAGCCCCGTGCGCTCGAGAAAGGCCATGTACGACTCCGCATCCGTCGCCCGCGTGTGACCCCGCCAGATCCTCGCGATCATGATGCCCTCCCGGCCCGTCTCGGCTCGGACGCCGCCTCCGGCGCCGCCTCGAGGGCCACTTCTTTCCGAACTCGCCGACCCCCGTACCGGATGATCACCGCCACCGATCCCACGATCGCGAGCGCCGCGATGATCGTACGCGCCGTCACGCCCTCGCCGGCGAGCGCCCAGCCCAGGAACACGGCGACGACGGGGTTCACGTAGGCGTACGTCGAGACCCGCGCCGGAGTCGTGGCGCCGAGGAGGAAGATGTAGGCCGAGAAGCCGAGGAGCGAGCCCGCCACGATCAAATACACGAGCGCGAAGAGCGACCGGCTCGACACGGCGGCGATCGAGAAGCCCTGCCACTCGCCGAGCAGAGCCGACACCCCGAACAGAATGGCGCCTCCGGCGATCATCTCGATCGCGGTGGCCATCAGCGTCGAGGCCGGGAGCTTCGCCGTGCGCGCGTAGAGCGAACCGAGCGCCCAGAAAAAGGACGCGGCCAGAAGCGCCCCGGCGCCGAGCAGGTCGACGTGCGCGCCGCCGGCGAACTTGCCGGGCGCGACGAGAAATGCGAGGCCCGCGAGGCCGGCCGCGAGACCCGCGATGACGACCCCGTGCGGCCGGCGCCGGTGCTGGATGCCGTCGAGCACCGTCATCCAGATCGGGACACAGGCGACGATCAGCGCGGCGAGCCCCGAGGGCACGCGCTGCTCGGCCCAGCTCACCAGGCCGTTTCCGCCGAGGAGCATCAGGCCGCCGATCGCCGCGGCGGGGCCCCAGTGGCGGCGTTCCGGCGCCGGCGTGCCCCGCAGGCGCAGCCAGCCGAAGAGAAGAACGCCCGCCGTCAAGTGCCGCACGCCGGCCATGAGGAAGGGCGGGATCGTCTCGACGCCGAAGCGGATCGCGAGGTACGTCGAGCCCCACAGGACATAGACCGCCGCGAACGCGAGCACGAGCTGCGCGCGCGTGGCAGGGCGGCGGAAGGCGCCGGAATCAGGCATGCAGCGTCTCCGGCGCCTTGGCGCAGCCGAAGTCGTCGTCGTCCGGAGCGGAGGCCGCTTCCTCCTCGCCGCCGTGCCGGATGATCAGGACCACGGCGCCGACGATGATCGCCGCCGCGACGTAGACGCGCGGCGTCAGCGGTTCGTTCGCCAGCGCCCAGCCGAGAAGGATCGCCACGATGGGGTTCACGTAGGCGTACGTCGCCACGCGGGAGGCCGTCGTGACCCGCAGCAGCCACAGGTACGCCGAGAAACCGACGAGCGAGCCGAAGACGAAGAGGTAGGCGGTCGCGACGACGGACTTCGTCGACACGGCCGCCGGGTCGAACCGGGCGAGCTCGCCCGCCGCGATCCCGACCGCCGCCAGCAACGCACCGCCCCAGAGGAGCGTGGCGGCCGTGGCCATGATGGGCGAGGCCGGAAGACGCGACCCTCGGGAGAAGAGCGATCCGCCCGCCCACGCGAACGTGCCGGCGACGAGCACCAGGCACGCCCCGAGATGAAAGCGCTCGCCGCCGAAGATCGTCCCCGGGCCGACGAGGGCAAGCAGGCCGGCCGAGCCCAGGGCGAGGCCGGCGAGCACGTACCCCTGCGGTCTGCGGCGGCGGCGCATGGCGTCTATCAACACGAAGGAGATCGGTTCGGTTGCAACGACGAGGGCCGTCACGCCGGAAGGGAGGAAATGTTCGGCCCACACGACCCCGCCGGTGCCGCAGACGAAGAGGAGGAACCCCGTGATCGCGGCGCCGCCCCACTCGTGGCGCGTCGGCGCGGCGACGCGGCGGGCCCGCGCCCAGGCGTAGAGGAGCACCCCGGCGAGAAAGAAGCGCACGCCCTGCGTGAAGAAGGGCGGCAGCGTCTCGATCGAGAATCGGATGCCGAGGTACGTCGAGCCCCAGAGCACGTAGACGGCAGCGAAGGCCGCGACGACGGCGAGGCGGGACGGCCGCGCGGCGGCGGAAGGGCGCGACTCAGACACGGACCGTCTCCGGAACCGCAACCTCGGGCGCCGACGTCCTCAGCTCCGAGCTCTCCTTGACCGTGCCGAGAACGATCGTCGTGCGCGTCGTCGTTATGGTCGGGATCCGCCCCAGTCGGTCGCGCAGGAGCCGTCCGAGGGCGTCGGTGTCGGTCGTGCGCACCTTGACGAGCATGCAGTCCTCGCCGGCGACGTGATGCACTTCGAGAACCTCGGGGATCTCGGCGATCAGCCCGGCGGTGTGCGCCTCTCCCGGCCGCTCTTCGTCGCGCACGAAGATGAAAGCCAGCAGCGGAACGCCGAAGGCCTTCGCGTTCACGCGAGCGGTGTAACCCTCGATGACGCCTCGCTCCTCGAGCTTTCGGATGCGCTCGAAGACCGCCGAGGGCGCCAGACCCACCTGGCGGGCGATCTCCGCGTTCGACGTCCTCGCGTTCGACTGTAGGATCTTCAGGATAATCGCGTCCGTACCGTCGATCATTCTGAAATACTACTGAATATAGGGTGATTCGTCTATAGTGATGTAAGTCGCGCAAGTCGAGCAGAACCTTCAGTTGGCTCAGATCCCTCTACCCGATTCGTATATATCCGATATGGATATACTGGCCGACATGCACATCCAGTTGATTGCGGCGTTGTTCGGCCTGATCGCCGCGGGACCGTGGACCGAAGGGACTCCGGAGTCGGCGGGTCTCGACGCCGCGCGGCTCTCCGCGATGGAGCGGGCGATCGCCGCCGGAGAGTTCCAGAAGATCACGAGCGTGGCGATCGCCCGCGACGGCCGGCTCGTCTACGAACGGTACTTTGCGGGCACCGACGGTCAGACGCGGCACAACACGCGCTCGACGACGAAGACGGTGACCGGCATGCTGGTCGGCCTCGCGATCGACCGGGGGCTTCTCGCCGGAGTCGAGGCGCCGGTTCTCCCCTTCTTTCCGGACCGTCAGCCGGTTGCGAACCCGGATCCCCGCAAGGCGAGGATCACGGTCGAGGACTTCCTCACGATGAGCTCCCTTCTCGAGTGCGACGACGACAACCAGTTCTCCCGGGGCAACGAGGAGCGGATGTACCTGATCGAGGACTGGGTCCGGTTCACCCTCGACCTTCCGATCCGCGGCTTCCCCGCCTGGGTGACGAAGCCGCAGGATTCGCCTCACGGACGGAGCTTCAGCTACTGCACGGCCGGCGTCTCGACCCTCGGGCCGCTGCTCGAGCGCGCGACGAAACGGCCCCTGACCGAGTTCGCGAACGAAGCGCTCTTCGCCCCGCTCGGCATCGAGAAGCCCGAGTGGCAGATTTCGCCGATGGGGACGGCTCAGACCGGAGGCGGGCTGGGCTTGCGCACGCGCGACCTGGCCGTGCTGGGCCAGCTCTATCTCGACCGGGGCGTCTGGAACGGGAAGCGCGTCGTCCCGGCGGCCTGGGTCGAGCGCTCCATCACCCCGCACGTGGCCGTCGACGACGCCACCGAGTACGGATACCTCTGGTGGCTGCGGGCCGTGTCCCGCGATGGAAAGCCGATCCGGACCTGGATGATGCAGGGCTCCGGCGGCAACAAGGTCGTCGTCGCGCCGGCGCTCGGCCTGGTCGCCGTCATCACGACGACGAACTTCGGCGTCCGCAACTCCCACGGCCTGACGGACCGGCTGTTCGCCGACTACGTGCTGGCGGCCGTGAGGGACACGCCCTAGGCCGAGAAGTACCGCGCCTGCGGGTGGTGCAGGACGACCGCCGAGACCGAGGCCTCGGGGTCCATCATGAAGCCCTCCGTCAGCTCGACGCCGATCCGGCGTCCGTCCAGCAGGCGGAAGAGGGTCGCCTGGTCCGCCAGCTCCGGGCACGCCGGGTAGCCGAAGCTGTAGCGCTTGCCCCGGTAGCGCCCCTGGAACCGGTCGACCATGGAGATCTCCGGCGGGTCGGGGAACCCCCACGCCGCGCGCAGCTTCGCGTGCAGCCACTCCGCCGCGGCCTCAGCAGTCTCGACGGCGAGGGCCTGCAGCGCGTGGCAGAGCAGGTACTCGCCCGCGGTCTTCAGCTCCTCCGCCCGGGCGCGGATCCCTTCGCCCGCCGTCGTGATGAAGAGCGCAATCGAGTCGGAGCCGCCGGCCTCCCGGGGACGCACGAAATCCGCCAGGCACAGCCTCTCGCCGGCGACCTGGCGCGGGAACGTGAAGCACGCCTCGCCGCCGCCCGGGACCGCGAGGCGGAGCGTGTTGCCTTCCGAGGAGGCGCCGAACCAGCGGTAAATGGCGCGCGCGCGGATCCAGCCCGCCGCCTGCACCTTCGCGATGACCGCCTCGAGCTCGGCGAGCTTGGGATCACCCGCCTCCTTGAGCTTCCGGTAGCTCCCGCGCAGGCCCAGGTGCTTGGCGTAGAGCATGTGCGGGTTGAGCCATTTCCAGACCTCCGCGAGGTCGAGCTCCGGCAGGACGTGCTCGGCCGAGTCCGGCGCCGGAAGGCCATCGGCGATCGTCACGTCGGCGCTGCGGACCGCCGGCGCCGACAGCGGGATCTCTTCCTCCGGCCGGGCGGCCGCCGCGAGCGCGGCGCGGCGCTTGTCCGCCTCCGCGGCCAGCGCCGCGCGGGCATCGTCGCCCGACAGGATCCGGTCGGCGAGCGCGAGGCCCCGCATCGCGTCCTCGGCGTAGACGGCGAGGCCGCCGTATGCCGGCGCGATCCGGTGGTCGGTGAACTTCTGCGACAGCGCCGCTCCGCCGACGAGCATCGGCGCCGACACGCCGGCCTTGGTCAGGTCCTGCGCCGTCGTGACCATCTGCTGGGCGCTCTTGACGAGGAGCCCCGAGAGGCCGATCAGGTCGGGCCGGTGCGCCTCGAAGGCCTCGATGAGCTTCTCGGGCGGGACCTTGATGCCCAGGTTCACCACCTCGTAGCCGTTGTTCGACAGGATGATCTCGACGAGGTTCTTGCCGATGTCGTGCACGTCGCCCTTGACGGTCGCCAGCAGCACCTTGCCCTTGCGCGATCCCGTCGTCTTCTCCATGAACTTCTCGAGGTGCGTCACCGCCGCCTTCATCGCCTCGGCGGACTGGAGAACCTCGGCGACGATGAGCTCGTTGGCATTGAAGAGGCGACCCACCTCGCGCATCCCGTCCATGAGCGGCCCGTTGATGATCTCGAGCGGCGCCATTCCGCCCTGGCGCACGACCTCGAGGTCCTCGACGAGCCCTTCCTTCGAGCCCTCCAGGATGTACCGGGGCAGGCGCTCGAGCGGCGTGCCCGCGCGCTCCTTCGGGACCTTCGGGGCCGCGCCCTTGGCCTTGAAGTAGTCGGCGAACGCCGCCACCGGGTCGGCGCCGCGGTTGAAGATCAGGTCCTCGGAGAGCCGGCGCTCCTCCTCGGGGATCGACGGATAGCGGACGATCTTCTCCGTGTTCACGATCGCGAGATCCAGGCCCGCCTTCGTCGCGTGGTACAGGAAGACGGAGTTCAGGACTTCGCGGCCGGCCTCGGGCAGGCCGAACGACACGTTGGAAATGCCGAGGATCGTCCTGGAGTCCGGCAGCTCCGCCTTGATGAGGCGGATCCCCTCGATCGTCTCCTCGGCGCTCCCGACGTACTTCTCGTCGCCGGTGCCGCACGGAAAGACGAGCGGGTCGAAGAGGATGTCCTCCGGCGGGAACTCGTACTTCTCGGTCAGGAGCGTGTAGCTCCGCCGCGCGACCTCGAGCTTGCGTTGCCGCGTCACGGCCATTCCGTGCTCGGGGTCCTCGTCGATCGTGCCGACGACGAGCGCCGCGCCGTAGCGCTCTGCGAGCGGGAGAACCGCGCGGAACCGCTCCTCGCCGTCCTCGAGGTTGATCGAGTTGAGGATCGCCTTTCCCTGGCTCCACTTGAGCCCGAGCTCCATCACCTTCGCGTCGGTCGAATCGAGCATGAGGGGCGCCTTGATCATCCGGATCGCCCGCGAAAGGAAGGCGTTGACGTCGGCGACCTCGTCGCGGTCCGGGTCCTGGAGGCAGACGTCGACGACCTGGGCGCCGTTCTTGACCTGCGCCCGGGCGATCTCCGCCGCGGCGTCGAAGTCGCCGGCGGCGACCAGCCGCTTGAACTTGCGGCTGCCGAGGACGTTGGTCCGCTCGCCGACGAGGACCGGCCGGTTGTCGACGTCGACCTCGAGCAGATCGATGCCGGAGACCAGCGTCTTGGCGTGGATGGCGGGGCGGCGGGGCTTGCGGCCCTCGGCCGCCGCCGCGAGCGCGCGAATGTGCGCGGGCGTCGTGCCACAGCAGCCGCCGACGATGTTGACCCACCCCTCGTCCATGAAACGCGAGAGCTCGCGGGAGATCGACTCCGGCGTCTCGGAGTACTGCCCGTCGACGTCCGGCAGCCCGGCGTTCGGGTAACAGGAGGTCAGCGTCTTCGCAATCCCCGAAAGCGTCCGGATGTGGTCGGTCATGAACTCCGGCCCCGTCGCGCAGTTGATGCCGACGGAGAGAAGCGGCGCGTGCATCACCGAGGCGTAGAGGGCTTCGACGCCCTGCCCGGCGAGCATCGTGCCCATGGGCTCGATCGTGACCGAGGCCATCACCGGCGTTCGCCAACCGACCTCGGCGAAGGCCTGCTCGACGCCGATCAGCCCCGCTTTCAGGTTGCGCGTGTCCTGCGTCGTCTCGAGCAGCAGCACGTCCGCCCCGCCCGAGAGCAGGCCGATCGCCTGCGTTCGGTAGTGGACGATCATCTCGTCGAACGTCACCCCGCCAGTGACCGTCATGGCCTTGGTCGTCGGGCCCATCGACCCGGCGACGAAGCGCAGGCGGCCCGGCGCCGACGCGGCGGCGGCGGCTTCGCGCGCGATCTCGGCGGCGCGGCGGTTGATCTCCACGGCCTTCTCCGCCAGGCCGTATTCCGCCAGCACGAGGGGCGTGCCGCCAAAGGTGTCCGTCTCGACCATGTCGGCGCCCGCGGCGAAGTAGTCCGCGTGCATCCGCCGAACGAGGTCCGGCCGGGTCAGGACCAGGTTCTCGTTGCAGCCCTCGAGCTCCGGCCCGCCGAAGTCGGCGGCCGAGAGGTCCTGGTCCTGCATCCAGGTGCCCGTCGCTCCGTCGAGCACGAGGATGCGCTCGGCCAGAAGCTCCTGCAGAGCCTCGGCGCGCTCGCGCTGGGCGGGACCGTCGAGTCGGGGCATGTCGGCCATGAAGGGCGAATTATGAGGTATTCCGGCTGCCCGGGTCCCTGTCCCCGCTGCTATCCTTCGCCCCGCCTGCGCAAGGAGACTCCATGCAGCGATTCGCACCGATCGTGCTCGGCCTCGCGGCCGCGTCCGCCCTGGCGGCGGGTCCCGAGAAGACACCGGCGCCTGCCCCGCCTCCGGCCGCGCGAATCGACGCGCCGCGCCTCAAGGCCCTGAAGGCCCGCTCGATCGGGCCGGCGGTCATGGGCGGACGCGTCTCCGAGATCGCCCTCGACCCGCAGAACCCCTACGTCTTCTACGTCGGATTCGCCACGGGCGGCGTCGCGAAGACGGCCAACAACGGCGGGACGTTCAAAGGCATCTTCGATCACGAGCCGGTCGCGTCGATCGGAGCCCTCGCGGTCGCGCCGTCGGATCCGAAGACGATCTGGGTCGGAACGGGCGAGGCCAACGACCGGAACAGCTCCGGCTGGGGAGACGGCGTCTACCTCTCGAAGGACGGCGGCGAGACCTGGTCCCACGTCTCCTTGAAGAGCTCGCGCGCGATCGCCCGCATCGTCGTCCACCCGGCCGACCCGAACGTGGCCTGGGTCGCGGCCGTCGGGAACCTCTGGGCGCCGGGCGGAGAACGCGGGCTCTACGTCACGCGCGACGGGGGCAAGAGCTGGAGCGTCGCGCTCGCCGCCCCGGCCCCCCACGCCGACCGCGTCGGGTGCGGCGACGTGGCTCTCGATCCCTCCGACCCCGGGACGCTCTATGCGGCCCTCTATGCGAGGCAGCGGCAGCCGTGGTCCTTCACCTCGGGGCCCGACGCGACCGACGGGAAGGATGCCGGCGGAATCTTCAAGTCCACCAACGGCGGGGCGACCTGGAAGAAGCTCTCGAACGGCCTTCCGGGATCGACCGCACGCATCGGCCTCGCCATCCACCAAAAGAACCCGAAGATCGTCTACGCCATCGTCCAGTCGAGCGAGGGCGGGACCAGCGGGATCGAGGACGTCACGAGCCGGGCCGGCGGGGTCTTCCGTTCCGACGACGGCGGCGAGACCTGGGCGCGCCGCAGCAACCTGAACCCGCGCCCCTTCTACTTCTCCCAGATTCGAGTCGACCCGGAGAACCCGGAACGCGTCTACGTCCTGGGCTTCGCGCTCCACGTCTCGGAGGACGGCGGGAAGACGTTCCGGGAAGACCGCTTCGAGAAGGTGCATCCGGATCTCCATGCTCTCGCGATCGACCCGGCGCGGCCGGAGCGGCTGCTGCTGGGGACCGACGGCGGCGCGTACCAGAGCTTCGACGCGGCGAAGACGTGGGAGCACCTGAACCGCTACGCCGCCGGCCAGTTTTACCGGGTCAATCTCGACGACTCCGATCCCTACCGGATCTGCGGCGGGCTGCAGGACAACCTGAACTGGGTCGGCCCTAGCGCGACGCGCACGAAGGAAGGCATCCTCAACACCGACTGGATCAACATCGAGGGTGGCGACGGCTTCTCGTGCGTCTTCGACCCGGAGGACCCCCAGATCGTCTACGCCGAGTCGCAGGAGGGCGACCTCCACCGCTTCGACTTGCGCAGCGGGGCCGTCAAGAAGCTCCGGCCTTCGCCGCCCGAGGGTCAGCCGGCGTACCGCTTTCACTGGAACTCGCCCCTGATCGGCAGCCGGCATGAAAAGGGCGCCATGTTCCTCGCCGGGAACCGGGTGTTCAAGCTGACCGCCCGCGGCGAGAAGTGGACCGTCATCAGTCCGGATCTTTCGATGCAGGACCCGAAGAAGACCACCGCGACCGGCAGCGGCGCCGAGAACTTCGGCGTCGTCTACACGCTCGCCGAATCGCCCCTCCAGAAGGGCCTTCTCTGGGCCGGCACGGACGACGGCAAGGTCTGGGTCACGAGCGACGAGGGCGCGAGCTGGACGGACCTGACCGTCAACCTGCCGCCGGCGGCCCGCGGCCTCTGGATGGGGCGCATCGAGGCCTCCGCCCACGACGCGAAGGCGGCCTACCTCGCCGTCGAGACGCACCGGAGCGGAAGGCTCGAACCCCTCGCCTATCGCACGGCGGACCTCGGCCGCACGTGGCAATCGATCGCGGGGGACCTGCCGGCGGAAGGGCCCGTCAAGGTCGTGCGCGAGGACCCGAAGAACCCGCAGCTCCTCTTCGCGGGAACCGAGCACGGGCTATTCGCCTCGCTCGACCGCGGCGCCTCCTGGACGAAGCTCGGCAGCCTGCCGACGGTGGCCGTGGACGATCTCGCCATCCACCCGCGCGAGCGCGATCTCGTCGTTGCGACCCACGGGCGCAGCCTCTACGTCCTCGACGACATCACCGCTCTCGAAGAGCTCACGCCGGAGGTCCGGGCGAAGGACGCGCACCTCTTCCCGCCGCTGCCGGCGCACGCGTTCCAGCCGCTTCCCGGCTTCGGCGACTGGAACGGCGCGGCCGTCTACCGCGGCGAGAATCCGAAACCCGGGGCGCTGCTGACCTGGTGGGTCCGCGACTTCACCGGCGACGAGGTCAAGATCGAGATCGCGAACGCCCTCGGACAGCCCGTGGCGAAGCTCTCGACTCCCGCGACTCCCGGTCTCGGCCGGATCGTCTGGGACCTCAAGCCGTCCAAGGAGCTGCTGACGGAGTACGGCGGCGAGGGCGCGAAGTTCGTCCGCGCCGGCGACTACAAGGTGACGCTGAGCGTCGGGAAGGTCAAGTCCGAGCAGACGCTCGCGGTCTCCGTCGCCCCGGGCCTCGAAACGCGTTGAGCGCTCGCGCCCTCGCGGAGCGGCTTCTCCCCTAGCCCGAAACCGGGCCGGAGCGCGTCTCGCGAGCCTCCGCCGAGCCCGCGGCCGCCGCCTTCTCGAGCAGCGCCGCGCCTTCGGACGGCCGGCCGACGGCCGCGGCCGCGCGCGCCAGCTCCAGGAGCGTCACGTCGTCGGAGCAGACCCACATGAAGGAGAAGTCGTGTCCCTCGCGCCGCGTGAAGAGGTCGAGCGCCTCGACAAAGCGCTTCTCCCCGTCCAGCCGCGCCAGGCCCGCCAGAGCCTGCACGAGCAGGTGCCCGCCGCCGAGCGCGCGGGGACGGCCGCGCAGGTGCGCCACGGCCTGCGTGAAGGCGGCATGCGCCGCATCCTGGTCTCCCTGCTCGAGCGCGATCCGGCCCAGGGCGCAGAGACTCACGCCCCGGAACGTGTCTCGATACATGTTGTCCGAACGCTCGACCGCGTCGAGCCCGCGGAGGCACGCCGCGCGGGCGGCGTCGAGCTCGCCGCTGCGCCGCAGGCACTCCCCGAGATAGCCCGCGACACCGGAGGTGGGACCGATCGCGGTTTCGCCTTCCAGCGCGAGCCCCTTTTCGAGGCACCAGCGGGCTTCCGCGCGGTGGCCGAGGTCCAGGTGCGTCCAGCCGAGCGCCAGCCAGGCGTACGCGTGGCGAGGGTCGATCTCGACGGCCCTCTGAAACAGCGGAAGGGCCTCGTCCCGCCCGCGGAGCATCGAGGCGCAGAGGGCGCCGAAGTACGGCGCGAAGACGCCGGCGGGATCGAGCTCCATGGCCCGCTGCTCCTGTGCAAGCGCCTCCTCGTGCCGCCCGAGCCGCGACAGCGAGTAGCCGAGCCAGATGCGCGGTTCGGCCAGGTCGGGATCGGCGGCTATGGCGCGCCGCGCATAGCTCTCGGAAAGCTCGAGCTCCCGGAGGTCGGTTTGAAAGGGAAATCGCATCGCATGCACGGCCGCGAGCCCGGCGAGCGCCGGAGCATAAGCCGGGTCCGCGCCGACTGCCTCCTCGAACAGGATGCGAGCCTGATCGAGCGTGCCCTTCTCGAGCCGGTGGAAGAAGCGGCGGCCCCGGGCGTGGCGCTCGTAGACGTCGATGCGGGGAGCGACGCGGGCCGCGGGCGCAGAGCCTCCCGGGCGCAAGCGCTCCGCGGCGGCGGCGGAGAGCCGGTCCTGCATCGTGAACATCTCGTCGAGATCGCCGTCGATCTTCTCGGAGGCGACGGTCTCGCCCGTGACGCCGTCGGCGAGCTGCGCGGTCACGCGCAGGCGCTGCCCCGCGCGCTGGTATGCGCCGGTCAGCACCCAGCGGCAGCCGAGAGCCCGGCCGATCGCCGCCTCCTCCCCGCCGGACTCCGCCAGCGCCCGGCGGACCTTGTCGCGCGCCACCACGCTGACGCCGGTGAGCTTCGCGAGGTCGGCCGAGAGGCTCTCGGCAAACCCGCTTCCGATCCAGTCGTCGTCCGGGTTGCGCGAAAGATTGCGCAGGTCGGCGATCGCGAGCGTGTCGGGAAGCGAGGCGACGAGATCTCCCGAGCCGAGCGCCCGCAGCTCGGTGAGGAACGCCGCGGCCGAGGGATAGCGCCGCTCGGGCTCGCGGGCCAGGGCCCGCGCGAGGACGACGCGGGTCTCCGCGGGAACGCCCGCGGCATTTGGAGGGGCGACCTCGGCGGCGAGGATGGCGGCGATGCGGTCCGCGGCCGTCTCTCCGGGGAAGGCCGGCCGCCCCTCGATCGCCTCGTACAGCACGGCGCCGAGCGAAAAGAGATCGGACCGCTCGTCGAGCGGCTGCCCCCGGAGCTGCTCGGGCGACATGTAGCCGAGCGTCCCGATGACGGCGCCCGGCCCGGTGAGCGCGACCTCGGTCGCGGCTTCGGCTTGCGTCGGGCCGGCGATCACCTGCGCGATCCCGAAATCGAGTAGCTTGCCCAGGTTGTCCGGCGTGACCATCACGTTCTCGGGCTTGATGTCCCGGTGGATCACGCCGGCCGCGTGCGCGTGCACGAGGGCCTCGAGGAGCGAAGCCGTCAGCGAGAGCGCCTGCGGAAAGGGCAGCGACCCGGACCGGAGCCGATCGCGGAGTGTTTCGCCCGCGACGAACTCCATCGCCAGGAAGGCAACGCCGTCCGACTCGCCCGCCTCGAAGAAAGTCGCGATCGCAGGATGCTGGAGCCGCGCGCTCGCCTCGGCCTCGCGAACGAGCCGGGCCCGCGCGTCGGGAGCGAGCGTCGACGCGAGCACCTTGACCGCCGCCATGCGCCCGAGCGCGAGGTCGCGGGCGAGGAAGACCTCGCCCATTCCTCCCGCCCCGAGGCGCTTTTCGACCCGATAGTGAGAGAGCGTGCGACCGATCAAGGGTCCCGATTATCTCCTCGCCGGAGGCATACAATCCCCGCACTTGAACATCGTCGCTCCACTTGCGGATGAGACACGTCGTTCGATTGTCATTCCCCCTCTCCACCGGCGGGGGGAGAGGGTCGGGGTGAGGGGGGCGTCTCGGTGACTCTCACCGCGGGAACGAAGCTCGGCCCCTACGAGATCGTCGCGCCGCATCGGCGCGGGCGGCATGGGCGAGGTCTACCGCGCGAAGGACGCGAGGCTCGGTCGCGAGATCGCGGTCAAGGTCCTGCCCTCCGCGACGGCCTCCGATCCCGACCGGCGGCAGCGCTTCGAGCTCGAGGCGCGGGCCGCCTCGGCGCTGAACCACCCCAACATCCTCACGATCTACGACATCGGCGAAGCCGACGGGACCGTCTACATCGCCATGGAGCTCGTCGAGGGCAAGACCCTGCGCGAGCTCGTCGTCTCCGGCGAGCCCGTGCCGACGAAGAAGCTCCTCGACGTCGCGGTCCAGACCGCCGAGGGCCTCGCCAAGGCGCACTCGGCCGGCATCGTGCACCGGGACCTGAAGCCCGAGAACATCATGGTCTCGAAGGACGGCTTCGCGAAGATCCTCGACTTCGGCCTGGCCAAGCTGACCGAGGCCTCGCAGGACGAATCCGTCGCCCCGACGGCGATCGCGGCCCCGACGCAGCCCGGCACCGTCATGGGCACCGCGGGCTACATGTCGCCCGAACAGGCGAGCGGGCAGCCGGTCGACTTCCACTCCGACCAGTTCACTCTCGGAGCCATCCTCTACGAGATGGCGACGGGCAAACGCGCATTCCAGCGCAAGACCGGCGCCGAGACGCTCGTCGCCATCATCCGCGAGGAGCCCGAGCCGCTCTCACAGCTCGCCCCGAAGGCCCCGGCCCCCGTGCGCTGGATCGTCGAGCGCCTGCTCGCCAAGGACCCCGAGGAGCGTTACGCCTCGACCAAGGATCTCGCGCGTGACCTGAAGAGCGTCCGCGATCACCTGACCGAGACCTCCTTCTCCGGTGGACTCGAGGCCGCCGAGCCCGTGAAGGTACGCCGCCGCGGCTGGCTCGTCCCCGCACTCCTCGCGCTCGTGCTCGGCGCCAGCCTGGGGTTCCTCGTGCGCTCGAAGGTGACGGCCAAGCCCGCGCCTCCGATCCAGTTCCAGCGGCTGACCTATCAGCGCGGGCGCGTCCTCTCGGCGCGCTTTGCGCCCGACGGGCAGACGATCGTCTACAGCGCCGCGTGGGAAGGCCGCCCGCTCGACCTGTTCTCGAGCCGGCTCGACAGCGCCGAGTCCCGGCCGCTCGGGATTCCGGGCGCTTCCGTGCTCTCGATCTCCTCGACCGGCGAGCTCGCCGTCCTGCTCGGTCACCGGTACGTGACCGGGTACGAGGCGACCGGGACTCTCGCCCGTGTGCCCCTCGCCGGCGGCGCACCGCGCGAGATCCTCGAGGACGTGCAGGACGCCGACTGGTCTCCCGACGGAAAGGAGCTCGCCGTGTGCCGCACCGTCGGCAACCGCAGCCGGGTCGAGTACCCGATCGGAAAGGTCCTGTATGAGGCCACCGGATGGGTCAGCGACGTCCGCGTCTCGCCCGACGGCCGCCTCGTCGCCTTCGTCGAGCACCCGCAGCGCGGTAACAACGACGGCCGCGTCAAGATCGTCGACGCGGGCGGGAAGCCGCGCGCCGAAGGCCGCTTTTACCAGGGACAGACCGGCATCGCCTGGTCGCCGAAAGGCGATGAAGTCTGGTGGGGGGCCATCGAGGCCACGTCGCTCGACGGAAGGTCGCGACGGGTCTGGAACGCGCCGTCCGCCTACCTCGTGGACGTGGCCCGCGGGGGCGCCGTCATGTTCGCCGACGGGACCGGCCGCCGCGAGATCGTGGGCTTCCCCGCCGGCGGCGGGCCGCCGCGCGATCTGACTGAGCTCAACTGGTCGTTCCCCGTCGACGTCTCGCCCGACGGGACGAAGGTGATGTTCAACGAGCAGCAGCGCCAGCCGCCCGCGACGTACGTCCGCGGCCTCGACGGCTCACCGTCCGTGCGCATCGGCGAGGGCGAAGGGTACGGCTTTTCACCCGACGGAAAGTCGGCCGTGACCTCGAAGCTCCCAGAGCGCCGGACGATCGCCGTCGTCCCCATCGGCGCCGGTGAGACGAAGCCTCTGGAGCTCGGAAGCCTCACCTGCCAGTGGGCGAACTGGTTCCCCGACGGGAAGCGGCTGCTGCTCAACGCGACCGAACCGGGTCACGGGTTCCGCCTCTACGTCCTGGACGTCGCGGGCGGTGCACCGAAGGCGATCAGCCCGGAAGGCGTGACGATCGGGGGGCAGGCCGTCTCGCCCGACGGCCGCTCGGTCGTCGCGCGCGGCCCGGACGGACGGATCGCGATCTACCCGACGGATCCCGGCGAGCCGCGTCCGGTGCCCGGCCTCGCACCCGGGGAAGCGGCGATCCGCTTCACGTCCGACGGGCGTTCCCTGTACGTCATGCGGTTCACGGCGCCGCCGGGACTCATCGACGTCGTGGAGATCGAAACGGGCCGACGGGCACGCTGGAAGGAATTCCAGCCCCCCGACCCGAGCGGCGTCGAGTTCACGGGACCCGCCGTGATCGCCGCGGATGGAAAGTCCTACGTCTACTCTTACCGACGCATCCTCGGCGACCTGTATCTGGCGACCGGGATGCGGTAGGACGCCACAGCCGAGCCGAAAAAACTATGGGGTCAGGTCTGGATTTTTCGGTTCTCCGTGGTGGAAAGACGGCAGGCTCCGCCTGGGATCCGTCAACACCCGCCCGATCCGAAAAAACGAGACCTGACCCCACGCGTTTTTCGGGTCAGCCCAGCCGCGCGACCCCGTCCTTCGCCGCCAGGACGTAGACCGGCTTCGGGTTGAGCGCGTACTCGCGGAAGCAGGCGTCCGTGAACTTGATCGCGTGCTCGTCTCCGGTCGCGATCGCGCGGTCCGCTAGCTCGTCGCGCGTCGGCAGCGGACCCTCCGCGAGACGCGGCGACGACTTGAAGCCGTTCGACGAAGCGAACGAGGCACAGGCCTGCCACGTGTAGCGCAGCAGCCGCGCACGCTCTTCGGGCGAAACGTACGGCAGGAGCGTGCGCACCGCGGCGGGCCCGGTGACGCCATGCAGGAAGGTGATGACGCTGCCCGGCGGAACGCTCGCGAGATAGACCGCGGCGAACGTCTCGGTCAGGTCGGAGAGAAACGCGCCCGGGTCGCCCGAGGGATCCACCGCGTCCGCCACCGACGCGAACGGCGGGAAGCCGTCGAGCGGCGCGAGGCGATCGGTGATGTTGCCGTTCGAGACGCGCTGGTCGGGCGGAAGGATCGGGACTCCGCAATCGCCTGCGAGGGCCTGCGCCCGGAGACCGTCCGCGCCGGCGGCGTCGCTTCGGGTAGCGCGTTGTAGGTCGCCGCCCAGTAGCCGAGCCCTTCCGCGAGCTCCCGCAGGCGGGCCGGCGTTTCGAGAGCCTCGAGGCTGCGCACGGCGTGAGCCGTGCGGATCGCCCCGTGGAACGCGGCGGCGACGACACCCGGTGACAGGCGGACGGTCCACTCCGCGACGACGGTCTTCCAGGGACGCTCCTCGAGCTCGCGGCGGAACAGGACGATCCAGTCGCCGACGCGGCCCTGGACGCCGAGCGCCTCGCGCCACGCCTTCGGATCGACGGGCGTCGGGCCGGCCGGGTGCTCGTTCAGCCGCTTGCGGTACATCTCGACCCAGGGCACCACCGCGTCGGGGCGGTCGAGGGCGACGAGCGCTTCCGCCGCCATCGGCCCGTGGTTGGCGAGGCCGCCGTGGTACTCGGGCCCCGTCGGCGCGAGAAGAGTCAGCGCGGCCTCGATCGCTTCGGAGGATTTCATGGCGTCGTCCTTCGGCCCGGTCGGCCGCGCGAGAATCCCCGGGGCCACGCACGTGGCGGAGGCGGCCGTGGCCGCGTGGCGGAGGAAGCGGCGGCGCGAGTGGGCCATTCAATACCCGGCGCCATGCTACCGCTTTGGTAGACTCGCCGCCGTTCTCCGATGGACGCCAAGCGCCGCGAACTCCACCCCCTCGTCTCTCTCGACTATCGCGTCCGCGTCCCGGCGATGTTCATCGTCGCCCTCGTCCTCCTGTCCTATTTCTGGGACTACCCGAAGAGCCTCATGCTCTGGACGGCGATCGCGGTCACCGGGCTCGTCTGGCCGCAACTGTTGTACCTGGCGGCCCGCGTCTCGCCGGACAGCCGCGCCGCCGAGCGCCGGAACCTCCTCTTCGACTCGTTCCTCCTGGGCTGCTGGGCCGCGGGCATGAGCTTCTGTCCCCTGCCGAGCATGATGATGGTCACCGCCATCATCGCGGCCTGCCTATCGATCGGCGGCGTGCGGTTCGCGATCTGGGCGGCCGGCGCCGTGTCCGCGGGGATGCTCTTCGTCGGCTCGTTCATGGGGTTCCAGGTGGACACGAACGCCTCGATCGCGACGACGATCCTCTCGGTCGTCGGGACCTTCACGTTCATCTGCATCTTCGCGTACTACTCCCACGTCCAGACGCGCCGCTGGCTGACGGCGAAGAAGGAGCTCGCCGGGCAGAACGAGCGGATCCAGGAGCAGGCGGCCGTCACCGAGAGCGCGCTGCAGTCGGCCCTCGAGGCCAACGAAGCGGCGAAGGCGGCGAGCCAGGCCAAGAGCGCCTTTCTCGCCAACATGAGCCACGAGCTCCGCACGCCCTTGAACGCGATCCTCGGCTACGGCGAGATGCTGGCGGAGGATGCCGAGGCCTCGGGCAACGCCGACCTCGAGTCCGACCTGAAAAAGATCCTGACGGCGGGGCGGCACCTGCTCGGCCTCATCAACGACGTTCTCGACCTTTCGAAGATCGAGGCCGGGAAGATGCGGCTGTACCTCGAGACCTTCGAGGTCGCGAGCGCCGTCGAGGAGGCGGTCGGGACGGCGCGGCCGCTCATCGAGAAGAAGGGCAACCGTCTCGAGGTGCGCTGCCCTCCGGGCCTCGGGAGCATCCGTGAGGACGCCACCAAGGTCCGCCAGGTCCTCCTGAACCTGTTGTCGAACGCCGGCAAGTTCACCGAGCAGGGCGTCGTGACGCTCGACGTGCGCCGCGAGGTCGGCCCGGCCGGCAACTGGGTGTTCTTCCGGGTTTCCGACACGGGGATCGGCATGACCGCCGCCGAGACCGCGCGCCTCTTCGAGGCGTTCGTCCAGGCGGACGCCGGGACGATGAAGAAGTACGGCGGCACGGGCCTCGGTCTCGCCATCACGCGCAAGCTCTGCCGCCTGATGGGCGGGGACATCGAGGTCGAGAGCGCTCCGAGCCGCGGCAGCACGTTCACCGTGCGCCTTCCGGGCGAGATCGAGAACTTCGACGGCGACGCGACCTCGGTGCGCATCTCGACGCTCTCGGGCGTCAAACTTCCCACCGTGGCCCGCACCGCGCCCGGGCGCGAGCGCCCGCTCGTCCTCGTCATCGACGGGGACCCCGCCGTGTGCGAGCTGATGGGACGTCTCGCCGCCCGGGAGGGCTTCGAGATCGCGGTCACCGGAAGCGGGACCGAGGGCCTGCGCCTGGCGGCCGCGCGAAAGCCCGAGCTCATCACGCTCGACGTCGTCCTGCCCGACATGGACGGCTGGAAAGTGCTCGAGGCCCTCCGCGCCGATGCGGCTCTCGCGCGCACGCCGGTCGCGATCGTCACGGTCGTCGACGACCGGAGCCGCGGGCTCTCGCTCGGAGCGTCCGACTACTTCGTCAAGCCCATCGACCTCGAGCGGATGGCCGCGGTGCTCGCGCGCCGCCGCACCGGCGCGGCGGCATAGGAGGCGACCCTGGCCCGGATCCTCATCGTCGAAGACAACGAGCTCTCGCGCGACATGCTCTCGCGGCGGCTCGAGAAGCGCGGCTACGAGATCGCCATAGCCGGCGACGGCGAGGAGGGCGTGGCCAAGGCCACGACGGAAGGGCCCGACCTGATCCTCATGGACCTCGCCCTGCCCGTCCTCGATGGCTGGGAGGCGACGAAGCGGATCAAGGCCGAGCGCGGCACCGCCGCCATCCCGGTGATCGGACTCTCCGCCCATGCCATGGCCGAGGACGAGCAGCGCGCGCGGGGCGCCGGCTGCGACGACTTCGACACCAAGCCGGTCGAGCTGCCGCGCCTCCTCGGAAAGATCGAGGCGCTCCTCCGGCGCCGGCCCCAGCCGTAGAACAGAGAGCCGATGCGCACCGAGACCTCCGTCGAAGCGCGCGTCGAAAGCCTCGCGGCCGTGCGCGCCTTCGTCGAGGAGGCCTGCCGGCGGGCGGGGGCGGAGGCCTCGGCCTGCTTCGACCTGAAGCTCGCCGTGGACGAGGCGTGCACGAACATCATCGAGCACGGTTACGCCGGACAGCCCGCGGGCTCGATCGCCCTCGCCTGCGAGGCCGACGGCGACGGCCTCCGGGTCACGATCGTCGACTCCGGGGCGCGCGTTCGCGCCCTCGGAGCTGCCGCCGGCGCCGGACCTGACCGCGGACTGGCGGAACGCGGCGGGTCGGGGGCCTCGGCTGGCACCTCATCCGGAATTCAGTGGACGAGATAGATTACGGACCGGATCCCGGCAGGCGGCAATCGCCTGACGCTGGTCAAGAGGAGCCATCGCAGATGAACATCCGCGTCGAGCGCCGGGCCCACGTGACCGTGATCGCGATCGCCGGCAGCGTCGACGGCGCCACGGCCCCGGCCCTCGTGGCCTCGTTCCGCGAGGAGGTCTCCGGCGGCTTCATCCGGATCGTCGGCGACTTCTCCGGGGTCGAGTACACGTCGAGCGCGGGCCTGCGGGCGCTGCTCGAAACGGTCAAGGAGACCCGGCAGCGCGGCGGAGACCTGAGGCTCGCCGCGGTCCAGCCCGACGTGTGGCGCGTGCTGGACCTGGCCGGATTCACGGGCATCCTGAAGCTCTACGGCGACATCGAAGAGGCCGTGGCGAGCTTCCCGGCCCAGCCGGCGTGAGCGCCGCGCATCCCGCCCGCGCCGCCGCGCTCCCGCGTGGCCGTCGTGATCGGCTCGGGCTCGGTCAAGTGCGCCGCGGCCCTCGGGCTCTTCAAGGTCCTGCAGCGCGAGGCGATCCCGATCGACATGGTGGTCGGCTGCAGCGGCGGAGCCCTCTACGCGGCCTTCGTCGCGATCGGGGTATCCGCTCGAAACCGCCGAGTCGAAGACCCGGCGAGCTCTGGACCAAGGAGATCACGCAGAAGCGCAACACGCGCGCGCTGCTCTCCGCGATGCTCCCGAAGATCTTCGGCTTCGACGAGCGGTTCGGCCTCGTCGACGACCGGCTCGTGCTCGAGCGGCTGCGCAACGGCTTCGGCGAGGCTCGCTTCGAGGACGCGAAGATCCCGCTGTATCTGACCGCGACCGATTTCTTCACGGGCGAGCAGGTCGTCTTCTCGAAGGGCGGCATCGTCGACGCCATCCGCGCCTCGATCGCGATTCCCTACATCTTCCGCCCTGGAAGATCGGCGACCGAACGTACGTGGACGGGTTCCTCTCCGACCCGATGCCGATCGGCGTCGCGATCAAGGAGGGGGCCGACGTCATCATCACGATGGGTTTCGAGAGTCCCTACCAGACGCGCATCTCGAGCGTCATGCGGTTCGCCTTCCAGCTCTCGTCGATCACCTCGAACAACCTGCTTCAAGGCCAACTACGCCTTCCACAACCTCGCGCACCACCACGAGATCCTGCCGATCATTCCCGCAGTTCGAGCACAAGATTCACCTCTTCGACACGGACAAGATCCCGTACGTCATCGAGGAGGGCGAGCGCGCGGCCGAGAAGCAGATCCCGTATCTCCGGCAGCTCGCTCGCCCCGCGGAGCGCGTGACCCCCCGGCCCGGCCGCCTTCTCGTCGTCGACGACACCGAGGTCAACCGGGACCTCCTCGCCCGCCGCCTGAAGGCCCTCGGCCACGAGGTCGCGACGGCGGTCCACGGACGCGAGGCCCTCGAGGTCCTCGCCGCGCGTGAGTTCGACCTGGTGCTCCTCGACATCATGATGCCGGAGATGGACGGCTTCGAGGTCCTCGAGCGCATGCGCGCGGACCCCGTGCTGCGCACGATCCCCGTGATCATGATCTCGGCCGTCGACGAGATCGACAGCGTCGTCCGCGCGATCGAGCTCGGCGCCGCCGACTACCTGCCGAAGCCCTTCAACCCGGTGGTGCTGCGTGCGAGGGTCACCGCGACGCTCGAGAAGAAGCGCCTCGAGGACGCCGAGCGCCTCCACACGCGCGAGCCTCGAGCGCGACCTGGAGATCGGGCGGCAGATCCAGAAGGACTTCCTGCCCGACGCGCTGCCGCAGCCGCCCGGGCTGGGAGATCGCCGCGGCGTTTCATCCCGCGCGCCAGGTCGCCGGGGACTTCTACGACGCCTTCGCGCTCGAGGACGGCCGCGTGGCCCTCGTCGTCGGGGACGTCTGCGACAAGGGCGTGGGAGCGGCCCTCTTCATGGCCCTCTTCCGCAGCCTCCTCCGCTCGCACGCCGAGCTCCACGGCGCGGGCACGCCGGCCGCGCCCGCGGCCCGCAGCATCGTGGCCCTGACCAACGACTACATCGCCCGAACCCACGGTCGCTCGAACATGTTCGCGACGATCTTCTTCGGGATCCTCGATCCGGCGACCGGAGACCTCGCGTGGGTGAACGGCGGCCACGAGCCGCCGGCCCTGCGCCGGCCGACGGGACGATCGAGCGCCTCCCCCCACCGGCCCGGCCGTGGGCGCCATGCCGGGAATGGAGTTCACCGCCCGGACGATCACGCTCGCGCCGGGCGAGGTTCTCCTCGCCTTCACCGACGGCGCCTCCGAGGCGCGGTCCCCGGCCGGGAAGTTCTACGGAGAGGACAGCGTCGTCGGGCTCCTCCAGGCCGCGCCGTCCGACGCCGATGCGCTGCTGTCGCGCGTCGTCGCCGGGGTCCGCGCGCACGAGGCCGGCGCCGAGCCGGGCGACGATCTCACGCTGCTCGGGGTCGCCCGCGCGGCGCCGTAGCTCGTCGCCATTTGGCGCGCCGGGGCGAATCGGCGAAGATCACCTCGTGCTCCGTCGATTCCTGCTCCTCGCGCTCCTGACGGCCTGGCCGACCCGCGACCTCCTCGCCGAACGGCCGCGCATGGAGCCGAAGGCCCTGTACGTCCAGGCGTGCGCGGCCTGCCACGGCGCGGACGGCAAGGGCTCGCCGACGTACGAGGGCGCCGTCCCCGTTCCGGACTTTTCCGACTGCATGGCGAACACGCCCGAGCCGGCGGAGCTCTGGGAGACGATCGTGACGCACGGCGGTCCGTCCCGCGGCCTCTCGGCCACGATGCCCGCCTACGGCGAGGCCCTCGATCCCGGAGGAGATCCGGGGTCTCGTCGTGTATCTGCGCGCGTTCTGCGAGAACTTCGAGAAGTACCCGCCGGGGGACCTGAACTTCCGCCGGCCGCTCGACACCGGGAAGGCGTACCCGGAGCAGGAGATCGTCCTCCAGCCCGAGTACGTCCGCTTCGACGGCGAGGGCGCGACGGGCACTGGAGGTGTCCTTCGAGAATCGGATCGGCCCGGGCTTCCAGTACGAGGTGAAGCTCCCCTTTCTCCTGCAGAGCCCCGGTTCGACCGGCCTCGGCGACCTCGAGATCGAGCTCAAGCAGGTCGTGGGCTTCAGCCTCCCGAAGACGCAGATCCTCTCGGCGGGCCTCGGCGTGACGCTACCGACCGGCGACTACGACGAGGGCCTCGGCGGCGGCGCGACGGTCTTCGAGCCGTTCGTCGCGTTCGGCAAGGCGTGGGGCCGGACGATCCTCCAGACGCGCGTCGAAGGGCGAGATCTCCGCCAACTCGGCGCGGCGCGACTCGGAGCTCGCCTTCCAGCTCGCGCTGTCGCAGGCCCTCGGCCCGCCGCGCGTCGCGTGGGTGCCGGCCGTCGAGTTCCTCGGGTCGCGCAACCTCGTCACGGGCGAGAACGAATGGGCGTCGGTCCTCGAAGATCTCGAAGCCCCTCTCCGCGCTCGGCCACGTCATCGGCGCGCTCGGCGTGCGCCTCCCCATCACCGAGAGCGAGGAGAAGTACCGGATCGAGGCGTACCTCCTCTGGGACTTCGGCGACGGCCCGTTCTGGAAGGGCTGGTAGAGAAGGCCGGCGCCCCGCGGAGGGGCGCCGGCGCGAGCGTCTCTACTCGATGTTCTTGATCGCCCGCTCGGCCGACCAGCGCACTCGCGGCATCTTCGCGAGCTCCCTGAGCAACGGCAGCGCCTGGGTCGCCGCGGGCTTGCCGATCGCGCCGAGCGCCGCGGCGCAGGCCCGCAGCACGTGGATCTGCTCGTCCTTGACCGAGCAGGCCGCCATCAGGGCCGGCACCGCGGGCGCGGCGCCCTTGCCGATCGCCGCGATCGCGTTGCCGGACATCATGCGGACGTTGGGGTCCGGGTCCTTGAGCGCCGCCGTCAGCGGCCGGAAGCGCCGGCTGGGCCTTCGGGCCTTCCTTGACGAGAGCCATCGCCGCGAGTCCCCGGGTGACGGGGTCGGGGTCCGACAGCGCTTTCGCGAGGTCTGCCACGCTGCCCGTCGGAGTGCGCGGCTCCTGGATCTTCGCCGCCGCCGCCCACGCCGCCGGGCCCGTCTTCGCGAGCACGATGTCGTCCACGCCGACGACGTAACCGCTCGAGTCCTCGCGCTTGCCGAGGCACTCGAAGGTCAGCGTGTGGCGGCCCTTCGTCAGGCGCGGCCAGCCGACCTGGTAGTCGGCGCCGACGTAGGTCTCCAGCGCGTACCCGTCGAACTGCGTCTGCGGCCGCACGTCCGCGCCGGGCTCGTGCTCGAGCACGGGCGCCACCGGGGGCTTGCCGTCGAGGAGGACCGTGTAGACGCCGTAGTTCGAGCCCTTGGCGAACTGCGCGTAGAGCTCGTAGTCGCCGTCCTCGGGGACGTCGAAGGGGATCGTCATCTTCGAGCCCGGGCCCTCGCCCTCGAACACGACGACGTCCTTGGACCAGAAGAGGTCCGGGAACATCGAGGCCTGGCCCTTCTCCGTCGTGATCTGCGACATCGACCGCTCGACCTCGATCTGCAGCGCGTTGCCCTGCGGCAGCCGCGCGGCGCCGTACGGCACCGGCGGCTGGTCGAGCGCGATCCCGTCCTGGTACCAGAAGGCGACGCTCGACATGAGGTCGACGCGCTCGCCGAAGCCCGACTTGACCGCGCCGTCGGCGTTGAACGTCCAGCCCTTGTGCTCGATCTCGAACTTGAGCGACTTCTGGAACGGCACCGGATCGACGAGGTGCCAGCGGTACGCGGTCATGCGCGAGCCGAGACCCGTGCCTTCCGCCACGGTCACGCCGTAGTACGGGCTCGTCGTTGACGTGCAGGCCCCAGGCGTCGTTGAAGTAGTCCTCGCTGCCGGTGCCCTCGATCGACGGCTTCGTCGCGCCGTCGACCCAGAAGAACTCGTCGCCCTCGCCGAACCACCCGGCCTCGGCCTGCACGACGGAGAGCACGGTGCCGACGTAGTGGCCCTTGCCCTTGACGTTCAGGAACTCGTAGTTCGATCCGTCGGCCGGCGCCGGCAGCGACTGCCGGTAGCGCGCGTGGAAGTACGGCGTGTTCGCGGGAAGCGACGGCAGCTTCTCCCAGTCGACGTGGTAGTAGAGGTTCGCGACGCGGCGGCGTCCCTCGTTGGTCACCGTGATCCGGCAGGACTTCTGGAACGGCATCGGCCAGTAGCTGTTGCGCGCGCGGCCGTCGGAGCTGTTGACGATCATCAGCGACTTGACCTTGGCTTCGAAGCCCTGCCCGACCGCGAAGAAGTCGCCGATCGGCGCGTCGACGCTCGGCACCGGGCTGCCGTCGTAGTAGACGCGCAGGCGCAGGAGCCTCGGCCAGCCGTACTCGTTGTCGGCGATCGTGATCCACATGTGGGTCACGACGCCCGGCCCCGTGAGGTCCGCGAGGACCGTGGTCTCGCCCGGGATGGGCCGCTTGCTGTCGTCGTTCGAGTTCCAGTCCTCGTTGTTCGACGTGGCGCGGAAGGCCTCGAAGTTCTTCGGCTCCGTCAGCCGGAAGGGATCGGGGAAGCCGGGATTGATGTTCTGGGCCGACGCCGGGAGGGCGCACAGCATCGCGGCCGCCGCCAGGATTCCGAGGTTCCGGGAGCTCTTCATGGCCTCACTCCTTGTCCTTACGGCTGCACCGGCGGCAGCGCACTCCAGTTCAGGATCGCGTTCCACAGAAACCGGTAGTCCGAGTGGTTGAGGTCGCGGTGAATCGGATTGAAATTGAAGGCGAGCACGCGGCCCTTGCCCGCGGGCAGGTCGAGGATCGCCGGCTGGCCCTCGAGGTCCTCGCCCTTCTTCACGCCTCCCGAAACGACGAACGGCGGATCGGGCGTCTTGCTCTTGTCGGCCGCCGCGGCCTTGTCCTGGTCGGGGTCGCGCTCGCGCTTGGGCAGCTTCGTGCCCCACTGCAGAACGACGAAGCGCTGGAACTCCGGCCGCACGGAATAGGCGGGCAGCTCCGTCCGGAACGCCGAGGTGAGTGCCGGGTAGCCGTAGGCGAGCGGGTGATCGGTGCGCAGGAACTTCGCCGTGAGCTCGACTCCGGGCGTGTCGACCGATGTGCCCGCCCGGCTCACGTTGCGGGCGAGGCCGCCCTCGAGCGCGAGCGCCGAGCCGTTGCCGAGCGTGATCAGAAGGCCCCCGCGGTCGAGGTACTCCTGCAGGTTCGCCATGCCCTGCCAGCCGATGCCGCCGGTGATGTCCTCGGAGGCGTCCGGCACCCCATGGCTCGGGAACTCCGGCGTCTTCGTGTAGGGCATCGGGCCCCACTTGGTGTCGAGGCCGAGGATCTGGTCCTTCAGCCTCGCGTAAGTGTTGCCGTAGAGGATGACGTCGTACTTGTCGCGCAGACGCCCGGCGCGGATCTCCTCGTCGCGGATGTAGTCGTACGGCACCTTCTCCTGGTCGAGCGCCAGGCGCAGCCAGCCGACCGACTCCGTGTCCGCCCACAGATGCCAGACGGCGACCCGGGGAATGGGCGCGTCGTGCACGGCGACCTTCGGCTCGACGCCGACGCTATCGAAGTCGAGGCCGAGCTCCTTCGCGACGCCGTCGAGCGCCGCCGCGAGCCCGTCCTGCGCTGGCAGGATCCAGGACCCGGCCGGATAGCTCGCGCTCCCCGCGTTGAAGGCGGCCTCGGCGATCGACACCTTGAACCGCGCGAGGCGGAACCGGGCCGCGAGCAGGGCCTCCTGCCCCGTGTCCTTCAGCAGGTAGGTCGGCCCCCCGCCCGCCACGCGCCCGACCACGACGGGGTCGGCGGTCAGCCGCTCGCTCCGGGCCGACTTGATCTTCTCGTCGTCGACGCGCGTCGCCGTCAGGCCGTAGTGCACCGGCAGCGCCCACGACACGTCGTCGTACGGCTCGTACGGCGTTTCGGTCGGAAACTTCTGCGGCTCGAGGAGGTCGACGGCGTAGTTGCGGTACGGCTGATCCAGGAGGACCACGAAGTCCCCCTTCGCGAACGTCCCCTCCTTGACGGTGACCGCCTCCGCGAGCCGGGCGACCTCGATCCGGTGCCCGCGCAGGACCTCGATCATCTGCGAGACGCGCCGCGCGTCGCCCTGGCCCAGCGGGATCACGAAGGCGTAGGGGTTGCCCTTCACGCCCTTCTGCCAGGAGTTGTAGCCCTTGCGGTAGAAGTTGCGGAGCATGTCCTTCGCGTTCTTGGAGGACCAGTCGAGGATCGCGAGGCAGCCGGTCTGCATGTAGTTCGTGTTGTTCCGCAACGACCAGCGGAACTTCTTTTCGGGCGGCCAGGGCCGGTACCACTCGCGGTTGGTGACGGGGGTATCGACGTAGCGGTTCTCGGACGCGCGAAGCGTGCGCTCCACGGTCTCCGCAGTGCCGTTGCCGAAGGTCTCGTACCCGCGGCCGAGCGAATTGTGGTTGGAGGCGACCGAGTCGAGGTAGTGCAGCCCCCACGACTCACCGAAGCCCCACGTCCACACGCCCGGCATCCCGAGCGAGGTCAGGCTCTGGACCTCGTGAAACGACGTCTCGAGCCACTCGGAGATGGCGATGGGATCGAGGTTCACGTTGTACGGGCCGGTACCGTTCCAGGTGTGGAGGAGCGGGATCGATTCGTGCAGATCGTGGACGGCCGTCGGGTGGTAGTCGTAGAACATCCCGTGCACGGCCCGCGTGAGGGCCAGCGCCTTCTGGTGGGTGTCGCGGTTGTTGTCGTGGAAAACGTAGTGGCCCCAGTACGGCGGCGAGTTCTCCGGGAGGTTGTCCCAGTCGGTCTTGCCTTTCAGGTACCGGTAGAACCAGTCGACCATCTTGTCGCGGCCGTCCGGCTCCGATACGGGGTTGATCAGGACGATGAGGTTCTTCCGAATGTCCCGGATCATCGGCTGCTCGGAGACGGCGAGCCGGTAGGCCAGCTCCATCACCATCTCGGGGCTGCCGGTCTCCGTCGAGTGCAGTCCGGCGTTGAAGTAGTAGATCGGGCGCGCCGTCGCGATGATCCGCTCCGCGGCCTCGGGGCTCGTGGTCCGGGGATCGGCCAGGGCCGCCGTCGCCGCCTTGAGCCGGTCGAGGTTGCGAATGCCCTCCTCGTCGGCGATCGCGACGAGCAGGATGTCGCGCCCTTCCTCCGACTTTCCGATCACCTCGACCCCCACGCGCGGAGTGGCTTTCGCGAGCTCGCGGAAGTAGCCGTAGATCTGGGGTGTGCGCGAGAGCTCCCCTGCCGCCCCGACGACGTGGCCGAGGTATTTCGTCGGCGAGGGAACGGTCGCGGAGGCGGGCACGTAGGAAACCCAGGAGCTCATGAAGCGCGGCTCGGTCGTGAACTTCGCGATCGCTTCGGTCGAGCCAGGCTCGGCCACGTCCGGCGCGGGGTCGGCCGCGCGCGAAGCGGAGGCCGAAAGGAGAGCGAGCCCGACGCAGACGACCCGAACGAATCGGCCCATCGAGTCCCTCCTTACCCACCGGACGCGGCGGAGCCGCGGAATAAGAAACGGAATCCGCGGGTAATCTAACAAGAACTCGGTGAGGATCGAAGAAATCCGATGACCACAAAACTCGCAGTCATGGCCGCCCTGGCCGTCGCGGCGCTCCAAACGAGCGCTTTCGCGCGGCCGGCGCCGCCGACGCCCTCGCCCAAGCCGACGCCGGCATACCCGGTGCTCGTCGGGGCGGGCGACATCGCCTCCTGCAAGGAGGAGGGGGACGAGCAGACCGCCGCTCTCCTCGACAAGATCCCCGGCACCGTCTTCACGCTCGGCGACAACGTCTACCCCAGCGGGTCGGCGAAGCAGTTCGCAAAGTGCTACGAGCCCACCTGGGGGCGCCACCGTTCGCGCACGCGCCCGGTCCCTGGCAATCACGACTACCGCACTCGGGGGGCGGCCGGGTACTTCGGCTACTTCGGCGGGGCCGCGGGCGATCCCACGAGCGGCAACTACAGCTACGACCTCGGAACCTGGCACGTCATCGTCCTGAACAGCAACTGCGGCGACATCGGCGGCTGCGGGCCGGGCTCCCGCCAGGAGAGCTGGCTCAAGGCGGACCTCGCCGCCCACCCCGCGCCGTGCACCGCGGCGATGTGGCACCATCCGCGCTACTCCTCGGGCGACCACGGCGACGATACCGACATGCGCCCCATGTGGAAGATCCTCTACGAGGCCGGCGCCGAGCTGGTGCTTTCGGGCCACGATCACACGTACGAGCGCTTCGCTCCGCAGAACGCCTTCGGCCGGCTCGACCCCGAGCGCGGCATCCGACAGTTCGTCGTCGGCACCGGCGGCAAGGAGCGCTACGAGTGGGAAAAGATCGACAGGGACAGCGAGGTCCGCAACAACGAGACCTTCGGCGTCCTCAAGCTGACCCTGCGCCCCGACGCCTACGACTGGGAGTTCGTCCCCGTCGCCGGCAGCACGTTCACCGACAAGGGCTCGGACACGTGCCACTGACGCAGGGGTCAATCGTGTATTCCTGTATTCTGCCGCTCCCGTCCAGGAGGAACCCATGCACGAAGCCCCGGCCGACCCGCACCTCGGTTCCATTCGCCCGGTCCGGCCGAGCGCCAAAGGCTGCGAGGACTGTCTCAAGGTCGGAGGCCGCTGGGTCCACCTGCGGCTCTGCCTGACCTGCGGCCACGTCGGCTGCTGCGATTCCTCGCCGAACAAGCACGCGCGGGCGCACTTTCACGCCTCGACCCATCCCATCATCCAGTCCTTCGAGCCCGGCGAGGACTGGCGCTGGTGCTACGTCGACGAGGCGTACCTCTGAAGCCGTAGAATCTCCCGGCAGTGGAGAAGCGCCGGGGGATCCTCGACCTGCGCATCGTCGCCGTTCCCCTTTCCTACCTCTTCTGGTCGGCCTGCGTCCTGATCGTCATCCTCTGGACGCCGATGGTCGCCCTGATCCTTCTCTTCACGCATCGCTCCGATCCCCGCCACGACCGCGTCGGCCGCTTCCAGCGCCACTCCGCAGCGCTGGCCGCGCGCATCAACCCGTTCTGGGATTTTCGCGCCGTCGACGCGATTCACCCCGACCCGAGCCGGCCGCACCTCTTCGTCGCCAACCACAAGTCGCTCGCGGACGTCTTCCTGCTGTGCCTGCTGCCGTGGGAGATGAAGTTCCTGTCCAAGGACTCGATCTTCAAGATTCCGCTGCTCGGCTGGCAGATGCGGACCTCGCGGGACATCCCGATCGAGCGCGGCAACAAGGAGAGCGCGCGGCAGGCCATCGAGTCCATGCGCGACCGGCTGACGCGCGGAAGCTCCGTGATCGTCTTCCCCGAAGGCACGCGCAGCCCCGACGGCTCGGTCGCGCCCTTTCGCGAGGGCGCGTTTCGCCTGGCGATCGAGCTCGGCGTGGACGTCGTGCCGCTCGCGGTGGCGGGGACCGAGAACACCCTGCCGAAGCACTCGCTCGTGTTCAAGCCGCGCAACCGCGACGGTGACGGTGCTGCCCCCGGTGACCGTGAAGGGTCTGACCGCCGCCGACGCGCCGCGGCTCGCCGAGCGGGTCCGCAGCGAGATCGCGAAGTCGATCGGCGCTCCCGCCGGAGCGGCCGGCTGAGCCCCGTGCCGGCTCTGGACCTGGCGCTCGTCGACGAGGCGCGCCGCGCGATCGCGGGCCGCGTGCGCCGCACGCCGGTCGAAGAGTCGCCGGGCCTGTCCGAGAAGGCGGGAGTTCCCGTCTCGCTCAAGCTCGAGTGCCTTCAGCTGACCGGCTCGTTCAAGATCCGCGGCGCGTTCTTCGTGATGTCGCGCCTCTCGCCGGCCGAGCGCGCGAAGGGGATCGTGACCTGCTCCGCCGGCAACCATGGGAAGGCCGTCGCGCACGTCGCCCGCGAGCTCGGCATCCCGGCCGAGATCCACGTCCCGCGAAACGTCGACGAGGCGAAGTACCGGGCGATCGTGGCGCTGGGGGCGAGGACCGTTCGGTCGGAGTTCGACGGCTTCGACGAAACCGAGCAGCTCGCGAAGGCCGAGGCCGCCCGGTCGGGGCGTCCGTACCTGACCGCCTTCGACGACACGCTGATCCTCGCCGCCAACGGCGGCACGCTGGCGGCGGAAGTGCTCGAGGACGCGCCGCAGGCCCGCACGTTCCTCGTTCCCGTCGGGGGCGCCGGGCTCGCCGGCGGATTCGCGTTCGTCGCGAAGAGCGCGCTGCCGGACGCGCGCATCGTCGGCTGCCAGCACGCCCTCTCGCCCGCGCTCGCCCTCTCTCTCGAGAGGGGCGAGGCCGTGTTGAAGCTGCCTCCCGTCGCGACGACGGCCGGCGGCCTCGAGGGCGGAATCGGGAAGACCGGCTTCGACGTCCTGAAGACGCGCATCGACGGCGTCGCGCTTCTGACCGAGGAGGAAATCTTCGACGCCGTGCGCTTCATGCTCGACCGGCACCAGTACCTGGTCGAGCCGTCCTCCGCCGTCACGGTCGCGGCCATCCTGGCCGGGAAGGCCGGCCGCCTCGACTCCCCCGCCGTCGCCGTCATCTCGGGAAGAAACGTCGCGCTCGCGACGCTCCGGAGGATCCTCGCCGCATGAGAGTCGTCGGACACGGAGGAGATCCGCCGCTCGGTCGACTTCGCCGGGGCGATCGCCGCCATGCGCGAGGCCGTCATCGCCCAGTCGCGCGGCGACCTCGACACGCCGATGCCGATGCACCTCGACCTCTCGGCGGGCGGGGGCGGCGAGGTCCACATCAAGTCGAGCTACCGCAAGGGCGGGCGCCACTTCGCCCTCAAGATCGCCGGGTCCTACGCGAAGAGGCCGTACGGCTCCATCGTCCTCGTCTCGGTCGAGACGGGCGAGACGGTGGCGTTCTTCGACGACGGCGGGCACCTCACGGACCTGCGCACCGCCGCCGTCTCGGCCATGGTCGCGAAGGAGCTCGGCCGTCGTGACTCCGTCCTCGGCATCCTCGGCTCCAGCGTCCAGGCTCGGCTCCAGGCCGAGCTCCACGCCGCCGTGCTGCCCCTGACGGAGGTCCACGTCTGGGGACGCAACCCGGAGCGCGCCGCCGCGTGCGTCCGCGAGATCGGGGTGAGGCTGCCCGGGTGTGCGCGTCGTCGCCTCGCCGTCGCCGGCCGAAGTCGCCGCGGCCGCTCAACTCCTCGTCACCGCCACCGCCTCACGGGCGCCGCTGCTGACCGCCGGCGACGTGCGTCCGGGCACCCACATCTCCGCCGTCGGCTCGGACTCGCCCGGCAAGCAGGAGCTCGATCCGGAGATCCTGCGCCGCGCCTCGCTTCTCCTGTGCGACTCGCTGACGCAGTGTGCGAAGCTCGGCGAGCTCCAGCACGCCTTCTCGGAGAAGGCGCGCGCGATCGAGATCGGCGCCTTCTGCGCCGCGCCCTCCCCCTGGGACCGAGCCGGTGTCAGCGTCGCCGACTTCACGGGTCTCGGGGCCGAGGATCTCTTCATCGCGGAGGCGTGCCTGAGCGGTCTGGCCGAGAGATAGCTCGGATCGTCGCGACAACAGTCAGGCAGGAAGCGGCGAGAGGTTACGGCCGCGGCGTGGGCGGCGGCTTCGGCGCGGTCGCCGCGAGCCGGTCGCGCCACCGCCGGGCCTCGCCGAGGCGCCCCCAGCGCTCGTAGAGCACGATCATGTTCCTCGCTGCCAGCCGCGTGTGAGCATGGGTCGGCCCGCCCAGGTTCTCGAGTTGACGGTGAGCTTCCAGTCCCTCCCTCTCGGCCGCCGCGTAGTCACCGGCGTTCATCAGCACCGTGGCCTTCTTTCGAAGGGTCCGAGCGACGACGGCGTGGCCCTCGGGCCAGGTTCTCTGCGCGACCGCCAGTGCGGCTTCGACATGCTCCCGCGCCTCGCGCGAACGTCCGAGCCATCCGAGGACCTCGGCGTAGTTGGCTTCGCAGGTGATCATGCTGGGATTGTCGGCCGGCAGCGTCTGGCGGGCAGACGTGTAGGCGTGCCGCACGGGCTCGAGTGCGTCCGCCCACCGCTGCTGCAGCATCAGGACGACCCCGAGGTTGTTGAGCGCCAGCAACCCCGTCGGATGCTCCGGCCCGAGCGACCCCGTCGCGATCGCCACGGAGCGTCGGAAGAAGACCTCCGCCTCGGCATATCGCTCCATGCTCTGAAGCAGAGTCCCCATTCCGGTGGTCGGGCTGATGAGACCCGGGTGCTCGTCGCCCAGCATTCTCCGCTGCTGCTCGTAGGCGCCGCGCTGCAGGGGTTCGGCCTCGCTGAATCGCCCGAGCTGCATCAGCGCGTAGCCGAGACTCCCGGCGGCGTCGGACGTGACCGGGCTTTCGAGGCCGAGGACCCGTACGTAGCCTTCGTAGGCGGCCCGGCAGAGCGCCTCCGCCTCGACGAAGTCTCCGAGCGTGGCCCGTGTGGCCGCGAGCCCGGTGAGAGCCTCGAGCGTACGGCGATGGTCTCGTCCCGCGACGCGCTGGAGGCCGGCGATCGCTTTTCGGTAGCGCTCCTCCGCCTCCGGGTGGCGCCCCGCCCGTTCCAGCGTGACGGCCACGCCGAGCAGCGCCTCGTGCGCTTCGAGTGCATCGGCTCGGCCGGCCGCAACCTCTTCGTCGCAGAGCGCCTGGAACCCGTTCAGGGCCTCTTCGAAGGACCCGATGTCCCGACGCTGACCGGCCAGGTCGAATCGGATGCCGCGCGTGATCTTCGGGTCGGCGCCGGGAATCGCGGAGTGGATCGCGAGCGCGCGTCCGGCGATCGCCTCGCTCCGCGAGAGCAGCCCGAGGCCCTCGTAGCTCCGGTACATCGCGATGAGCAGACGGACCTGGACCCGTGGCTCGGCTCCGAGCTTGTCGACTTCGGCCACGCCCCGATCCAGCAATTCGCGCGCGGTGACCTTCTCCCCGCGCGACACCTCCGGGTTGGGGTTCTCGAACATCCCCAGGAGGAAACGCTCGACTTCCTTGGCCGTCGCCGCCTCCTGGCTCGCCCGGTCCCGCTCCCGCGCGAGGCGGGCGGCCATCACCGTCATCGCGACCGCGAACGCCAGGAGCAGCAGCGCCATGCTCGAACCGAACGCCACGCCGATCCTGTGCCGGCGGGCGTAGGTCGACGCCCGGTACCAGGCGGACGGCGGGCCGGCCAGGACGGGCTCGTTGCTCAAGTGGCGGCGCACGTCGGCCGCGAGCTCCGACGCCGACGCATAGCGCCGCGCCGGGGACTTCGCGAGCGCCTTGAGCGTGATCCAGTCGATCTCCCCGGAGAGCTCTTTCTGGAGCGTCGCGGGACTTGCTCGGCGCAGCTCGGCGATCCCCGTGGCCGTGTCGCCCAGCTTCGAGACACGGGTCGACGGCTTCGGCGGCTCTTCCTCCCGGATGATGCGCTGCATCTCTCCCCAGCCCGCCGACAGCAGCCGCCTCGGATCGAACGGCGGCACTCCGGCGACGAGCTCGTAAAGCAGGACGCCCAGGCTGTAGATGTCCGTCCGCGTGTCGACGTCGAGCGCGGTCGGGTCCGCCTGTTCGGGGCTCATGTAGCCGGGAGTGCCGACGATCATCCCGCGCTGCGTGAAGAGCGTCTTCTCCGTCAGGCGCTGGTTGATCGCCTTGGCGACGCCGAAGTCGATGATCCGGGGGCGCGCCTTGCCGTCCTCCTCCGACACCAGAACGTTGGACGGCTTGAAGTCCCGGTGGATGATCCCTTTCTGGTGCGCGTGCTGAACCGCCTCGCACACCTCCTCGAAGAGCTCGAGCCGCTGCCCGCTATCCAGCCGGTTCTTGTCGCAGTAATCCGTGATCGGGATCCCCGCGACGTGCTCCATCACGAAGTACGGCAGACCCTCCTTCGTCGCACCGGCGTCGAGAACTCGCGCGATGTTCGGGTGCGACATCAGAGCCAGCGCCTGCCGCTCCGACTCGAACCGAGCGATCACCTCGCGTGTGTCCATCCCGCGCTTGATGATCTTCAGCGCCACACGCCGCCGGATCGGCTCGGACTGCTCCGCCAGGTACACCGAGCCCATCCCGCCTTCACCGAGCACCGAAAGCAGACGGTACGGACCGATCGTGCCGAGCTGCTCCGGCGAAGCCGAGCCCGACGGCGCCGCCACCGTCGACCCCTCCGCCTCCTCGGTACCTCCCGTCCCATCCAGCGCCAGCCGGAGCAGGCAGCTCGGACACAGCCCGCCCGGCGAGCCGCTCGGCAGCTCGGCCGCGCACCGGGTGCACCGCACGTTGTCCGACACTTACGAACCTCCGCAGGAGGCCACCGGGGCGAGGGTCGAGACCGGGGGGTCGAGAGTTGTCACGATCTTACCGGGATCCGGCCCGCGTTCGGCGCTCATGTGCGGCCTCCGTCACTCCGGATCATCCGGCAGGAGCGTGACGACGATCCTCGCGGGCTCGAGCCGGAAGCCCGCGCCGGTCAGGTAGTCGACGGCGAGCCCGGTCCCGCCGACGATCCCGCCCACGAGCGCCCCGGCCTCCGGCGAGATGGTCACGGAACCCGACGAGTCGGCCGACACGCTCGCCGCGACGGCCGCGCCCAGGAGTGCTCCCGCCGCCACGCTAGCGAGGTCGACCCACACGGTTCCGTTGTTCTTGCGGGTCAGCACGACCGTTCGAGCCTTGAACCCCGGATGCTCGATGAGGACGGCCAGTGCCTCCTTGCGGGCCAGCTTCAACACGCCGGGGGAGAGGATCTGCTGGCTCCCGGCGGTCACGGTGGCGCCGGGGGGCTCGGTGAAGACTTCGATCTTCTGGTTCGGCCCGTTGAAGATCGTTCCACAGCCGCCGCCGAGAAGGGCCGAACCCGCGAGTCCGAACGCGAGCAGAACCGACCGCAGCCTCATGATGGTCCCCTCCTTCGCATGGCCTTCGATGGGAGGAGAAGCGCCGGGGCCCCGAAGTTACGGCGGGCGACACGCACGCCGTCACGGCGGCGGCACTTCGGCCATCGTCGAGAGCAGGTAGCGAATCTCCTCGTCGACCTCGCGCGGGTCGGCCACGGTCTGGGCGATCTCGGCGCGGAGGAACTCCCCGTAGCGTCTGCGCAGCCGGTGGACGGCCGTCTTCACCGCTGCCTCGCTCAACCCGAGGTCGCCGGCGGCGTCGCGGTACGAGGAGGCGAGCTCGGCGCCCGTGAGGTAGGCCTTCAGGCGGCCGAACCGGTCGGCCTCGCCATTGCGCTCGGAATCGAGCCGCAGGCTCTCGAGCGCGCGCTCGAGGACGACGGTCGCCCACCGGCGCTCGAAGAGCTTCTCGGGCGTCAACGCGTCGACCGGCTCGAACCGGTACCGGTCCTCGGCCTCGACGGCGTCGAGGCGGATCGGGGGCTGGCCGCCCCCGCGCTTCAGGGCACGCTCGCGGTCGCGCTCGTTGGACAGGAAATGCTTGACCGAGGCGATGAGAAAGGCGCGAAACCGGCCGAGCTCCGGCCGGACGTCGGCGAGGAAGTCCTTCTCGAGGAGCTGGAGGAAATAGCCCTGCGTGAGGTCGCGGGACTGCTCCGAATCGTAGCCCTGGCGGCGGACGAACGCGTACAGCGGATACCAGTAGGCCTCGCACAGCGCCGCCAGCGCCTGCCGGGTCTTCGTCGAATCCCCCCGGCCGGCCGCGAGCACCACGCTCCACTGGGTGGTAGCGAATGCGCCGTTCACTGTTGGCTTGCGAGGCTTCTGTTCCTGTTCTTATCACAGGCAAAGCCGGACTAATATTCCCGCTCGATGACACGCGCCGTCCGGGAGTCGCTGGCCGAGAAGGGTGCGGGGAGCCGAACCGGGTTTCGCTGGCGCGGCGGCGAGATCTCCCGGATCGAGGGTCTGTCGGACGCGGTTTTCGCCTTCGCCGTGACGCTGCTCGTCGTCTCGCTCGAGGTGCCGCGCACCTTCCACGAGCTCGCGACGGCGATGAAGGGCTTCGTCGTCTTCGCCGTGTGCTTCACCCTGCTGATCGAGGTCTGGCGCGAGCATTACCTCTTCTTCCGGCGGTACGGCCTGCGGGACAACGGCACCCTCTGGTTGAACGCCGCTCTGCTCTTCGTCGTTCTCTTCTACGTGTACCCCCTCAAGTTCCTCTTCAACGTCGTTTTCGCCGGGATCACGGGAGCGCCGCGCGAGGTCGCAGGCGAAGGCGGACGGATGGAGGCGGTGATCGAGACGGCGCAGGTTCCGACGCTGTTCCTGATCTACGGCGGCGGCATCATCGCACTCTACGTCCTTCTCGCCCTCTTGCACCTTCACGCCTACCGGCAGCGCGCCGCCCTGGAGCTGACGCCGCTCGAGCGCTTCGACACGCGGTCGAGCATCGCGCGGCACCTCCTCGCGGCCTCGGTCGGCGTCCTCTCCTGCCTCATCGCCATCGCCGTGCCGCCCAACCTCGTCGGCTTGGCGGGCTACGCCTACTTCCTCCTCGGCCCGGCGATGGCGATCCAGGGCATCCTGGCCGGCCGGCGCCGCCGGCGCCTCGAGGCCGCGGCCGCGTGAGCCGCTTCCTCTGGATCTGCCTCGGCGGGGCCGCGGGAACCGGCGCGCGTTACCTGATGTCGGGGTGGGCGGTCGGCGCCTTCGGCGCGTCCTTCCCGTACGGCACGCTGGCCGTCAATGTGATCGGCTCCTTCTTCGCCGGCCTCCTGATGCAAGTCGGCCTCGCGACGCCCATTCTGTCCCCCACGCTCCGGCTGGCGCTGACGACCGGGGTGATGGGCGGCTTCACCACGTACTCGACCTTCAACTACGAGACGATCCGCTACGTCCAGGACGGCTCCTGGGAGCTCGCCGCCGCCAACGTCTCGGTGACGGTGGCGGCCTGCCTCGCCGCCGGGTTCACCGGCATCGCGGCGGGGCGCTGGCTCTTCGGCGGATAGAGAGGCCCGGTATGCGAGTCCTCGACGGCGAACAGGTCCTCATGCGCATCTTCATGGGCGAGTCCGACCACTGGCACCATCAGCCCCTCTGGATGGCCCTGCTCCAGCGGCTGCGCAAGGACGGCTACGCCGGCGCCACGGTCCTGCGCGGCATCGGCGGCTTCGGCGCGAGGAGCGTCCTGCACACGACGCTGCTCGAGCGGCTCTCGCAGGACCTGCCGCTCGTGATCGAGATCGTCGACACGAACGAGCACGTCGAGCGGCTCCTGCCGGTGCTCGACGAGATGGTCCCGGAAGGGATGGTCACGCTCGAGAAGGTGCGGGTGCTCAAGTACTCGCCGGGCCGGCGGCCGCTCGACGGCGCGCCGGGCTAGCGTTCGGTCACCGAGGTTCGGATACGGCGCTGCGGCGATCTCCAGAGACCGGGGCCCTGGCTCCGCCGGGTCCAGGTCACCTCTCGAGCAGCTCGCCTGGTACCGGAGGTTCCGGGACAGGACATTCGCGGGCGGGCGGCGCCGCGCGGCGCAGCGGAACGACGACCCTCTCCGTCACGCCCTCGCGGCGGACCGTGAACACGGCATCGTCTCCCCAGCGCTTGCCGGCCATCGCCTTCGCCAGCGCCTCGCGGTCGGCGACCGCGGCCCCGTCGAGCGCAAGAAGCACGTCGCCGAACTCCAGGCCGCCGCGCGCGCCGGGTAAGTCCTCCTCGACGTGAAAGACCTCGAGGAGCTTGTCCTGGGCGCGGGCGCTGGTCGAGACGCCGAGGTCCGGGTAGATCGGGTCCGTCGCGGGCGGCGCGCCCCAGACGAAGTTCGCGTAGGAGGCCTGGACGGTCCGGACGCGGCCCCCCTTCTCGTCCTCGACCGATACGGGAATCACCGACGCCACGCCTCCCGCGAAGGAGCGCCGGAGCTGGCGCTCGATGCCGAGGCCGTACCGGACGTGCCCGGCGCCGACGAGGACGACGACCACCGCCTGCGCGTCGTCGCCGGCCGAGAGGGGCTGGACGGCGTGGAGCCCCATCGTGGCGTCCCAGGTGCACTGGGCGTCGAGCATGGACTGCCACGCCGCCTCGTCCATCCCGCCGTGGAAGCTGCCCTCCTCGAACTCCGCCCGGAAGAGCCGAAGGTGCTCGACGCTCTTCGAATCGATGTCGGTCGGGACGTGCGTGGCCTCCTCCGGGGTGAGACCCGAGAAGCCCTTGCGCCGCACCGCGGCGACGACCTCGCGCGGCGCGTTGATCGCCGCCATCGGAAGGCGCCGGTCGCGGGCGAAAAGAAAGATGTCCCGGTAGTAGAGCCAGTTGTAGCCCCAGTTCCGGTACCAGCGGGACCCCTCGAGGAAGGCTTCTTCCGAGAGCTTCCCGGCGCTCCAGTCGTCGAGCCACTTCTGCTCGGTGTACGGATACATCTCGAGGCCGATCGTGACGCGGCGCCCGGATCGCGCCAGCTCCTCGATCACGCGCATCTGGACCCGGTGCGAGTCCATGTCGGTGTGGCCCTCGCCGACGAGCACGAGCCCCACCCCTTCGAGGCGCCGCGGGAGCTCCGCGGGGGTCAGCAGCGCGCCCGTCGCCGTGTCGGTGATCGCGTCGAGCACCACCGCCGCTTCGCAGTCGCGGCGCGCGGGGTCGCCGACCGGAAGGCGCAGGACGTCCTCGGCGGCGGCCGGGAAGGAGACGACGACGCCGGCGAGAAGGGCGAGCGCGGAGGCGGCCCGGCCTACGCCCACGGGGCGATCGAAACGACCTCGACCGGCCCGTCGGCGAGGTTGACGCGGTCGCCCGGCCGCGAGCCGAGCAGCCGCTGGGCGAACTCCGACTGGTAGGAGTAGATCGAGTCCTCGGGCTTCGAGTCCCAGGGACCGAGGATCACGACCTCGCGCTCGCCGCCCGCTTCGGCGCGGAGGCGGATCCGCGTCCCGACGCGCACCTCGGTCGCATCGACGCGCGCCGGGTCGAGCACGCGCGTGCGCGAGAGCTCGTCGGCGATCGTGGCGATCCGCGCCGAAAGGTACTCGTGCTTCTGCCGGGCGGCGTGGTACTCGAAGTTCTCCCGCAGGTCGCCGTGCTCCTTGGCGGTCTTCATGGCCTGCCCGTTGGCCGGAAGCTCCACCTGCTTGAGATGCATGAGCTCCTGCCGGCGCGCCTCGATCGACGCGGCCGTGGCGTAGAGATACTCGCGCGCCGGGGCTCGCAGCTCCGGGAACTTCATCAGCAGCGCCTCGCGGACGGTGGCCCGGCGGTGCTCCTCGAGCCCCGCGACCCGGTCGAGCGCGTGGAGCAGCTCGCGCGCTTCCTCCTCGGACACCGCCTGCCGGACGAGCGCCACGCCCAGGCCTCCCGGCTCGAAGAACTCCTTCAACCGCGCCCGCTGCCCCGAGAACTCGTCCATCCGCATCGCGTCGGTCAGGGCCACGAAGAGCGCAGTCGATTCGGCCTTGCCCTCCGCGTGCATCCGGTCGAGCAGCCACACGAAGGCGCGGGGCGCCGAGCGCGGCGAGCGCAGGATCTTGCGGGAGATGTCGGCCGCCCGGTCGCCGAGAGCGGAGAAGAGCGTCGTCAGGAGGCGCGCGTCCTCCTCGCGCCCGATCTGCTCGACGTAGATCTCGGCCCAGTCGGACCGGGACGCGCGGACGGCTTCCAGGGCCCGCTCGCGCGCCTGGTGGTCGCGGACCTCGGGCAGCGCCTTGCGCACGTCGGCGGCGAGCAGAGCCTCGGCCGGGAAGGCCTCGGGAACGTCCGGCACGAGGCGCGCGGCCGCCTGCGAGAGCTCCCAGGCGAGCGCCGGGTCGCTCGCGCCGATGCGGGCCGCCTGGAGCGCGAGCCCCTCGCCCATGAAGGCCGCGAGGTCCTTCGAACGCTTCGCATGTTTGCGCGCGAGGTCGATGCGGGCGGCCGGGGACGCCTTCTCGAAGGCCTGGCGGACGCTGTCGTCCGCGGCGCCGGCGCTGTCGCTCCAGGAGACCTTCGCCGACTTGGCGCTCCCGGCGACGAGCACCTGCTTGTGCTTGCGCGCCGAAGCCCAGAACGCGGTCCAGCGCTCCTCCGGCACGATCCCGAAGAGGTGGTCCTTGACCTCCTGCATCGTCAGCGCGCCGCCGAAGCTCGCGAGCAGCTGCCGGAGGGTCTCGGAGGGGTCCGATTCGGCGAGCGCGACGAGCGACTGCGGGTCCTCCACCTTGCGCCGCAGGAAGTGGTCCCCGGGCAGCGGCACGAGCGTCTTCTCCGCCGACACGAGCGAGAGCGGGATCTTCGCGCCGCGGATGTCCAGCCGCATCACGTCGAGCGCCGGCTTCATCTCGGTGAGCCTCCCGGCGCCCCGGCCCGGAAGGAAGTAGATCTCGTCGGGGTGGAACCGGAGCCAGCGCGCGATCCGGCCCGCCGCCTCGGAGGGGTCCGCGCCGTCGACCGTGAACTTCGCCGCGACCGCGGCGAACGCGGGGTGGGACCCGAAGCGGGCCTTCAGGGCCGCGGCCAGCTCCTTGCGGATCTGCGGGTCCGTCGGCGACATGCGCGCGATCTCGAGCAGCACGCGGACGCGGGCCTCGTCCTCCGCGCCGTCGTGGTACTCCGCGAGGAACCGGAGCAGCTTGATGGCCGCCGGACCGCCGCCCTTCTTCTTGACCGCGGCCGCCACGCCGAAGAAGAGCGGCAGGTCGTCCGCGTTCTCTTCCATCCGCCTGGTCCAGAGGCCCTCGAGCGCATCGAATTTCTTCGAGTCGATGAGCTCCTGAAACTCCGGCGGCGGGGGCGTGGTGGACATCGGGCCGTTGATACTAGCCTACGGACGCGAATGACGGGTCGTCACGAGACGTCGACGGCGGGCGCGCCGAGGACCTCCGGGCGCGGCGTGATGCCGAGGCCGGGCCGGGTCGAGGCGGCCATGCGGCCGTTCTTGCGCTGCGGCGCGCCGGTGGCGGTCGAGACGGTGACGTAGCTGTTGAAGTCCGTCGAGGTGAACAGCAACTCCGTCGGCGTCGAGTGCGCCAGGTGCGCGATCGCCGCCGTGGCGACGTCTCCGCCCCAGGAGTCCTCGATCGTCATCGCGATCCCGAGCGAGGCCAGCAGGTCCCGCGCCTGCCGGGCCCGCGTCAGCCCGCCGAGCTTCCCGATCTTGATGTTGACGACGTCCATCGCCAGGTCGCCCGCCGCCCGCAGGAGGATGCCGAGGCCGTCGATCGTCTCGTCGAGGACGAAGGGATGGTCGGTGCGGCGCCGGATCGAGAGGCACTCCTCGTAGGTCGCGCAGGGCTGCTCGATGTAGACGTCCACGTCGCGGACGGCGCGCACGACCCGCGCCGCCTGGTGCGGGAGCCAGCCGGTGTTGGCGTCCGCGATGAGCACCTCCCCCGGGGCGAGCACCGCGCGGACCGCCCGGATCCGCTCGACGTCGACGTCCGGGTCGCCCCCGACCTTGAGCTGGAACCGCCGGTACCCCTCCGCGCGGTAGCCGGCGACCTTCGCCGCCATCTCGTCCGGCGACTCCTGCGAGATCGCCCGGTAGAGCACGAAGTCCTCGCCGTACCGGCCCCCGAGAAGCGTCGCGACCGGAAGGCCCGAGGCCTGGCCGAGGATGTCCCAGCAGGCAATGTCGACGCCGGATTTCACGTAGGGATGGCCCTTCAGGAGCGCATCCATCCGGCGATTGAGCTTCTCGAGCTCCGTCGGGTCCTCCCCGAGCAGGCTCGGCGCGAGCACGGCCAGTCCCGCCCGCACGCCCTCCGCGTACGCGGGCAGATAGGCCGGCCCCAGCGGGCAGACCTCGCCGTGTCCGACGAGGCCCGTGTCGGTCTCGACCCGGACCAGGGTGGAGTCGAAGACCCCGACCGACTTGCCGCCGGACCACTTGTAGCTGCCCTCGTGCAGCGGCAACTCGACCCGGTAGGCGGCGATCCTGCGAATTTTCATGGAGCGGAACTCTAGCAGGATGCGGTTACGATAAGCGGCAACGATGTCAGCGAAAACGGCCCTCTTCGCCGCGCTCGGCATCGTCACGCTCGTCTACCTCGTCGCCTGGATCCGCTCCGTCCGAAAGGCGGGCGGCGACCCGCGGCCGGGAACGATGCAGCTCGCCATCGGATTCCTCACCAACTTCTTCGACACGCTCGGCATCGGCTCGTTCGCGCCGACGACGTCGATGTTCAAGCTGAACGGCCTCGTCCCCGACGAGAAGATCCCGGGCACCCTGAACGTCGGCCACGCGCTTCCGACGATCGTGCAGGCCTTCATCTTCATCGCCATCGTCGAGGTCGACATGACGACCCTGATCGGCATGATCGCGGCCTCGATCGCCGGCGCGTGGCTCGGCGCCGGCGTCGTGGCGTCCTGGCCCCGGCGGCGCGTGCAGATCGGGATGGGGCTCGCGCTGCTCGCGGCCGCGTCCTTCTTCGCGATGACGAACCTCCACCTCTTCCCGCCGGGCGGCGACACGCGCGGCCTGACGTGGCCCCTTCTCGTGTTCGGCCTCGCCGGCAACTTCGTCCTCGGCGCGCTGATGACGCTCGGGATCGGCCTCTACGCGCCGTGCATGATCCTGGTGGCCCTCCTCGGCATGAATCCGCGGGTGGCGTTCCCGATCATGATGGGCTCCTGCGCCTTCCTCATGCCGATCGGAAGCCTGCGCTTCATCGCGAAGGGCAGCTACAGCCTCAAGGCGGCCGTGGGTCTCGCGATCGGCGGGGTCCCGGCGGTCTTCATCGCCGCCATGTTCGTCAAGTCGCTGCCGCTCGAGTTGCTGCGTTGGCTGGTCTTTGCCGTCGTCGTCTACGCGGCGATCGCGATGCTGCGGTCGGCGCGGGCGGAAGCGAACGGCCGGCGACCCGCGGCCGCACCGACGGCGACGCCGTAGGCCGAGTCCTCGGCCTGTTCGTCGGGGCTTGCCCTCGCCCGGCGGATCGGGGAGGGGACGAGCCCCTCCCCTACTTCCTGACGGGCGTGCCCTCGGTGTCGACCAGCACGATCTCGCCGAGCGAGAGCTCGTTCAGGCCCGGCCCGATCTTCGCGTAGTCGCCGACGAGCACGATCGTCGCCTTCTCCGACCGCGCGTACCTCGCCGCGGCGGCGTTGGTCTCCGTGAGCGTGGCCTGGACGGTGTCGTCGTATTCGCGCTGGAGCTCGGCCATCGGCAGCCCGCTCGCCCACAGGTCGGCGATCTGCTCGTTGATCCGTCCGAGCGTCTCGAACTGCTGGGCGTAGCCGCGGGTCTTGCGCGACTTCGTGTCGGCGAACTCCGACTCGGAGAGCGGCCTGCCGGTCATGCCCTTGAGCTCCTTGTCGAACTCGACGACCGATTCCCGGGTCTTGTTCGTCTGGACGCCGCCGGCCGAGTACCAGATGCCTCCGTCGTCGTAGAGAGCGAGCGTCGAGAAGACGCCGTAGGAGTAGCCCTTGTCCTCGCGCAGGTTCAGGTTCAGGCGCGTGCCGAACCCGCCGCCGCCGAAGACGCTGTCGGCGAGCGAGAGCGTGTAGTAGTCGGGAGTCTGCCGCTTCGGGGCGGGCACGAACTGGGTCACGTAGGTCTGCGCGGCGTCCTGCCGGTCGACGACGTAGACCTTGCCGGCCGCGGCGGGCGAGGGCGGCGGGACCGTGACCGCGGGCGCGGCGCCGCCGGTCCAGGAACCGAAGTACTTCGTCGCGAGCGCGGTCGCCTCGGAGAGCGTCACGTCGCCGGAGATGACGAGCGCCGAGGAGCCGGGCTTCCAGAAGTCGGCGTGGAACTTCACGAGGTCGTCCCGCGTGATCTTCTCGATCGTCGAGGGCACGCCCTGGACCGGCCGGCCGTACGGATGCTCCGGGCCGAAGGCGAGCACGGCGCGGACCCGCGCCCCGACGGCGTTGGCGTTCTTCTCCTGCTGCGCGAGGGCGTCGAGGTGCCGCTTCTTCTCGCGGTCGAACTCGGACGCCGGGTAGCTGGCGTTGCGGATGACGTCGGAGACGATCGCCATCGCGGGGTCGATGTTGCGCTTCAGGGTCTCGAAGGACACTCGCGCGCTCTCGCGGCCGGCGGCGCCCGTGAGCCCGATGCCGAGGTCGCCGAGCGAATCCTCGATCTCGAGGGCCTTGCGCGTCGGCGTGCCCATGTCGATCTGCGTGACGGTCATGTGCGCGAGGCCCGGCTTGCCCGGGAGATCGGCCTCGGCCCCGGCGCGGGTGACGAAGGTGACATCGACCTTCGGAAGCTCCGGGCGCTCGACGACGAAGAGGTCCATCCCGTTGGGGAGCTTCGCCGTCTGGACCTTCGGGGCCACGAACGGCTTGTCGACTCCGGTCGGCGGCTCCTTCGAGCGGTCGACCGCGGCCTCGGAGGCGCGGCCCGACTTCTCGACGCGGAAGCGCACGAGGAGGCGGTTCCTGGTGTCGAGATAGCGGGCGACGGCCTGCCGCACGGAGGCCGGTGTCGCGTCGCGATAGCGGGCCATGTCCCACTCGAGCTTGCCGGGGTCGCCGAGCAGCGTGTTGTACTGGTTCAGGCGGTCGGACTTTCCGCCGAAGCCGCCGATGCCCTCGAGGGCGGTGACGAACGCGAACTCCTGCTTGGTCTTCGCGCGCGCGAGCTCGGCCGGCGTGGGCCCCGTCTTCGCCAGCTTCGCGATCTCCTCGGAGACCACCTTTTCGATCTCGTCGAGCGAGACGCCCGGCCGCGCCGTCGCGATGACCCCGAACCAGCTCGCGATCTCCGTCGAGTTCTGGAAGGCCTGGACCGCGGTGCAGAGCGGCCGGTCGTAGACGAGCGCCTTGTTGAGGCGCGACGAGAGCCCGTCGGCCATGATCAGCGAGGCGAGGTCGAGGTCCGCGTCCCCGGGCGTGAAGCCCGGCGGCGTCGGCCAGACCATGTATACGCGGTCCTGCGGGACGCGGTCGGAGGCCTCGACGATCTTCTCGCCGACGAGCGTCGGGATGTAGAGCGTCGGGCGGTCGAGCGCGGGCCCGGGCGGGATCGAGCCGAAGTACTTCTCGACGAGCCGCTTCGCCTCGGCGGGATCGAAGTCGCCGGCGATGACGAGCGAGAGGTTGTTCGGCGTGTAGTAGGTCTTGAAGAAGTCGGTCACGTCCTCGAGCGAGGCGGCGGTCAGGTCCTCGTGGCTGCCGATGGTGGGCCAGGAGTAGGGGTGGCCGGCCGGGTAGAGGTTCTCGAGAACGATCTTGTACCAGCGGCCGTAGGGCGTGTTCTCGAGCCCCTGGCGGCGCTCGTTCTTGACGACGTCGCGCTGGTTGTCGAGCTTCTCCTTCGTCATCGCCTCGGGCAGCGTGGCGAGCCGGTCGGACTCGAGCCACAGGAGCGTCTCGAGGTTCGAGGAGGGGACGGTGGCGAAGTAGTTGGTCCGGTCCTGGTTCGTCGTGCCGTTGACGCCGCCCTCCTGGAGGTTGGCGCCGAGGGTCTCGACGTAGGTGAAGTAGTCCTCCTTCGCGTTGCCGGACCCCTGGAACATCATGTGCTCGAAGAGGTGGGCGAAGCCCGTGCGGCCCTCCCGCTCGTTCTTGGAGCCCACGTGGTACCACTGGTTCACGTGCACGATCGGGAGCTTCCGGTCCACGTGCAGGATGACCTGCAGCCCGTTCGGGAGCGTGTATTTCTCGTAGACGATCTTCGGGGCGGCGGCCGGAGGGGCCGCCTGACCCCGGACCGCGGACGCCAGGCCCGCCAGGACCACCAACGCCAGGACACTCCGAGCTTTGAGTTTCAAGCTACCCCTCCCCGTCGAGACGCACTTTCAGCCTCGAAACGTGAGGTTGATACGACGGAGGCGGCCCCGGGGTTCTGAAGCGCACCCCGGAAAACCGCCTCGACGCCGCCCCGAGCCGACTCTACTTCCGGGCCTGGTGCTTCTCGGACAGGGACTTGAGAAGTCCGGCCGGGAGCGTCCCGCGGATCGAGACGCCCTCCCCGTCGCTGTCGATCTGGAACCGGCGGATCACCGGGACGAGCTCCGGCGCCTTGTCCGAGACGGCCAGCCGCCACATCGCGAGCATGCCCTTCAGCGCATCCTCGAGAAGCTCCCGGTTCTCGGCGTCCGCCGAGAGCCCGGTCGCGGCGAAATCCACGTTCTCGCCCCGGACCGTCGCCTGCAGCGCGATCAGGGAAACCGACTTCATCGCCCCGACCAGGGCGCGCGAGGGTTCGCCGTTGCCCTCGCCCTCCGGGGCGCCGGGCCTCGCCGACGGGAACCGGGCCAGGTCGACGAGCGCCCACGCGGAGGCGTCGCGGTCGACGCGGGACAGATGCCGCCCGAGGCCCTGGCCCGACGTCAGCCCGCCCTCGCCGCCGCTCTCGCGCCGCCCGAGCGCCGCGACGACGGCGGCCTCGTTCCCGCAGACGAGCAGCATGCGGTTCACGAGCGCCACCGCGCCCGGCTCGCCGCTCGATTCGGAGAGGCGGTAGAACTGGCCCGCCGGCGAGGACTGGAGCGTCGCGCCGCGCGAGGTCAGCGCCGCGGCGATGCGCACGAGGTCGAACCGGCCCTCGAAGAGCACGAGCCCGGACTCCGGCCGCCCGCCCTGCGCGCCCGGCGACATCGCCACGATGACGGTGTCGATGTCCTCGCGAGGCGTGAGGCCCGTCTCCTGGAGGAACCGGGCCGCGTCGTCGTCGCCCGACATGTGGTCGATGTCGGCGAAGACCTTCGCGCCGAGGGGCGTCTGCCGCAGCTCGTTCCAGTGCATGACCCCGACGGTGGCGGCGTTGGCGGGCACGAGCGCGAGCGGGTCCTCCGTCCGGCGCACGGCGAACGCGCCGGCGGCGGGAAGGAGAAGCAGCGCGGCCGCGGCGGCCGATCGGAGAATCGAGATGGAGCGCGTCATGGTCAGAAGTCCTTTCTGGAAAAGAGCCAGGAGGCGAGACCGAGCGAGGCGGCCCCGAAGAGGGCCGTCGATCCGTAGACGGCGAGGAAGTTGATGTCGGCCAGGTGCCGCGGCATCTCGGAGCCGGCGACCAGGGCCACCGCCGCCTGGCCGAGCTGGGCGGTCTTCGGCAGCACCCAGTACAGCCCGTCGACGACGCGCGCGGCGAGCTCCGTCGAGACGGCCGCCGAGATCCGGTCGTGGGCCGAAAGAATCGCGGCAAAGAAGAAGATGGCGTAGGTCCCCATGAGGGCGACCCCCGTCGACGACGTGATGACCCCGATGAGAAACGCGAAGGCCATCAGGGTCGCGATCGTGAAGAGGATGACCGCGCCGGAAAGGAGAAATCGCGGATGGAAGACGTGAGTCTTCCACACGACGATCAGCCACATCGAGCCGATGAGATACAGGACGTTGGCGGCCGCGAGCAGAAGCCCGCCGGTGTAGCGCGACAGCAGCAGGCGCGCCCGCCCGATCGGCCGCGAAAGGTACAGGTCGATCGTTCCCTTCTCCTGGAGCCGCGGCACCAGGTGCGCGGTCGCGAAGAGCGCGAGGAACGTCCCGACGAGGTACAGAAACCCGGAGAAACCCGACTCGAACCCGAGCACGACCCGGTCGATGTCGATCTGGCGGTCTCCGAGATCGACGGACTGCCCGAAGAGCTTCGCCCCGGCAAGCGCCCCGTCGACGATGTCGAGGTTCACCGCGGCGGCGAAGATCAGGATGAAGAGGGACGACAGCGCGAAGTACGCGACGAGCGTCCAGCGCGCCGCGGCCTCGCGGAAGACTTCCTGGACGCTCGCGGCGAAGGCCCTCATGACGGCAGCTCCGGTTTCGGCGCGGCGGGCGCCTCCCCCTCGCGCACCAGGTCGACGAACACGTCCTCGAGACTCGACCGCAGTGGCGAAAGCTCCTGGAGCTGCCCCCCGGAGGCGCGGAGCCGGTCGACGAGCGCATTCACGTGATCGAGGTCGCGCGCCGTCAGGTCGAAGTGGCCGTTGACACGCACGACCGAGGCGCCCGTCTCGCGGAAGGCCGCCACGAGCGCCTCGTCGACGCCGGTCGCGACGAGCTTGTAGCGCGAGCCCGAGGCCGTCAGGTCCTCGATCCGGCCGGCGACGGCGACCTTGCCCGCGCGCAGCACCGCGACGCGGTCGCAGGTGCGCTCGATCTCGGAAAGCAGGTGCGAGTTCAGGAGGATCGTCTTGCCACGCTTCGCCTCCTCCTGGAGCAGGTCGCGGATCTCCCGGCGGCCCACCGGGTCCACCCCGTCGGTCGGCTCGTCGAGCAGCAGGACCTCCGGATCGTGGATCAGCGCCGAGGCGAGGCCCAGCCGCTGGGTCATGCCCTTCGAGAACTTCTTGACGCGGACGTCCGCCCATTCCGACAGGCGCACGCGCTCGAGCAGCTCGGGCGCGCGCTTGCGGATGACGGCGGAGTCGAGACCGGACATCCGGCCGAAGATCGAAAGCGTCTGGCGGGCGGTCAGGTAGCCGGGGAACCGGTGCCCCTCCGGCAGGTACCCGACCCGGCGCCGGCTCTCCGGGTCGCAGGCGGGCATCCCCAGGAGGCTCGCGCGGCCCGTCGTCGGGTGCGTCAAGCCGAGTAGAATTTTCACGGTCGTGGTCTTCCCCGCGCCGTTTGGCCCAAGCAGGCCAAAGACTTGGCCCGCCTCGACCCGCAGGTCGATGCCGGCGAAGGCCGTGATCCGCCGCGAGCCGAAGCGCGACGTGTAGACCTTCGAGAGGCCGAGGACCTCGATGGGAAACTGAGCCATCGCTATGGAAGAACGAAAAAGGAGGCCGGAAAGTTCGGCCTAAAAGGTGAAGGAAGCCGTGCCGTCCGTCCGGATCTGGAGGCGGGCTCCCCGCGCGAACTCGAGCGACTTCGGCTCCGCGGGCTTCCGGGTCAGCGACATCTCGAGAGCCACGATGCCGAGCGCGCCGTCGGCGGCGGGTACGACGTCGACGCGCACGGCGGGGCCGGTCCAGGAAACGCCGGGGCCCTGCGCCTCGCCGCGGAAACCGAGGGCCGAGAGCTCCCGTCCGAACGCCTGGCCCTGCGCGGGCGAGAGCGCGAGGCGCACCGCCGTGACGTCCTTCAGCAGCGGGTCCTTGACCGGAGCGGTCAGCGCGGCCTTCGCCTGGTAACGCTCGAGCACGGCCTTGCGCGAGATCCCCGAGAGCCCGGGGCGCAGCTCCGGGTGCCACTCCTTCAGGAAGGCCGGCGAGTACTCCATGACCCAGGACACCAGGATCGGGTCCGCCGGCTCGAAGCCCGTCATCCGAAACCAGGGCGCCATCCTTCCCGCGGTTTCGCGCGGCCGCTCCAGGCTGCGCACCGGACCCGCTCCGAGCGACTCGAGCGCCTTGCGGACGGCCGCGCTCGCGCCCGGCTCCTCGACGCCGAACGCGACACCGCTCTGACCGACCGGACGCTGGCGCGCGGGGTCGGCGGCGAGGAACTCGAAGTAGGTGTTCTCGCCGTAGAAGTAGAGGCCGGTCCAGGAGTCGTCGCCCGATTTCGTCGTGCGCCGTTCGAACTGCGCGAACTCGGTCCGGAGGTACTCGGAGTGGTCGGCGGCGGCGAAGGTCTCCTTGTCGAGGACGCGGTAGACGTGGTTCAGATAGACGGGGGGCATGCGGACCTCCGGAACGGCGGCGACTCCGACCAGCGGCGGTGCGGCCGCGAACGGCAGGAAGGCGACGAACCGTTCCCTGGTCATGTCAGCGCCCCCTCGCGCGATCGAGCCGCGGGCGCGCCATCTGCTCGAGCTCGAAGACGAAGCAGAAGATCGCGAAGAGTGCTCAGACGCGAAATCGCCAGACCGAGCGGGCCGGGGTCGATGTCGCCGGCGCGAACGATGAAGAGGCCGAAGGTGCTCCCGACGAACACGAACGCGAGTCGGCTGGCGAAGAGCAGCGCGTGTCCCAGGAGGTCGCCGGGCGGGCGGGCTTCGACGCTCGCGGTCACGCGCCGGCGGGTCCAGTAGCAGGCCTGCATGACGACGACGGCGGCGAGGATCCGGTAGATCACGTCGCCGCCGGGCCGGTCGCCGCCCGGGCCGGACAGCAGGCGCCGATAGAGCGGGAGCCAGAGGTAGAGGACGACGGCGAAGGCCGCCGTCTCGACGGCGAGCAGCGTCGCGGCAACGGACCGCGGCTTCGCCACGGCGTGAAGGCCGTCCCTACTCGCCCCGCGACCACGGCGGCGCGACGCCGTTGGCGCGGGCGTAGGCGATCGACTGACCGAGGTGCTCGTGCATGTGGTACAGGATCCGCGCGAGGACCTGCCGCTCCGTCATCTCGTTGTCGCCGAACGTCTTGACCTTCTTGTCGAGGTCCGCCGCCGGGACGAAGGCGCCGGCGGACCGGGCGTTGGCGACCGCCTGCTTGAGCAGGGCCACGATCGCCGCCTTGTCCGTCACGGTCTTCTCGCTCTCGCGGGTGACGCCGTCCATCCGCTTCATGCCGAGGAAGCTCGGGAGCATGGAGTCGGCGACGACGACGTGCATGTAGACCTCGCCGACCGAGCGCACGCCGGGCGCGGAGCGCCAGCCGTACTTGTCGGCAGGCATCGCCTCGGCGAGCTCGATGAGCCGGCGGCCGACGGAGTCGACCTCCGCGACGTATTCCCCGAGGTAGCCGGAGGGCGCGGCGGGCGGGGCCGCCGGGCGGGCGACGATCTGGGTGCTCGTCGTGGTGGGGGCCTGGGCCAGGGCGGCCGAGGACGCGAGCAGGAGAAGAAGCGCCGGGGCGAGTGACTTTTTCATGTCGGTCTCCTAACCTCGTCGGCGGGGAGAGTATATGGGAGGCGGTTCGATTCGCTGGGCGCGCGTCGCGGTTCCCGCGGCGGCCGTTCTCGGAGCGCTCGCCTTCGCCATGAACTGGGAGAACTCGCTTCTCTACTTTCCGGCCCGGGAGCTCGCGTCCTCGCCGCGGGAGCACGGCCTGCTCGCGGACGAGCTCACGCTCGCGACGGACGACGGCGAACGCCTGTCGGGCTGGTGGATTCACGGCGAGGGAACGCGCGCGCTCCTGTTCTTCCACGGGAACGCCGGCAACGCCGCGGACCGGCTCGAGCGCGCCGGGATCCTGAACGCCCGATTCGGCCTCGACGTCTTCCTGGTCGACTACCGGGGCTACGGCCGCTCGACCGGATCGCCGTCCGAGGAGGGCCTGTACCGGGACGCGCGAGCGATCTACCGGGCGGCGCTCGAGCGCGGCTTCGCCGCGGAGCGGATCGTCCTCTTCGGCGAGTCGCTCGGGTCGGCGGTCGCGGTCGAGCTGGCCGGCGAGGTACCGGTCGGCGCCGTCGTCCTGGAGACACCGTTTCTCTCGATCCGGGAGATGGCGCGAGAGCACTACCCGTGGGCCCCGGCGTTTCTCATCCGCAGCAGTTTCGACAATGCCAGCCGGGTGGCTTCGATCGCTGCGCCCAAGCTCTTCCTCGTGGCCGAGCGCGACGAGATCGTCCCGGCGGACCACGGCCGCCGCCTCTACGCCCTCGCGGCGGAGCCGAAGACGCTGTTCGTCATCCCCGGCGCGCAACACAACGACACGTACGCGGCGGGCGGGGAGGCGTACTGGACCGCCGTGGGCGATTTCCTCGCGGCCGGGCCGGGAGGCGGCGTCAGCGGCCGCTGACGGGCAGCGCGAGCCGGTTGTACTTCTTCAGGATCCGCTGCAGCTCGTCGTGCGGAAGCGCGCGCACGGTGCGGCCGCCGGCGCCCGTCATCGTCTTCGCTGCGACCATCGCGTTGACGACGGCCTCCTCGACGGACTGCACCGCGGCCGCGAAGAGCGGGTCCATGCGGTCGTTCGGAAGCGCCGTCAGGGCGACCGTGCCGGTCGGCGACGCGGCGCCGGGGTTCGCCGTCGAAAACGCGATGAAGATGTCGCCCGAGCCGTTGGAGGCGATCGCGCCGTCGCGGGCGAGGCCGAGTCCCACCCGCCGCGCCATGCGCTTCAACTGGTGCGGCAGCAGCGGCGCATCGGTCGCGAGCACGACGATGATCGAGCCGTTGTCCTCCTCGCGCGCGCCGGCGCCCGCGATCTCGCGCCCGACCGGCACGCCGGCGATCAGGAGGCCCTGCTTGCGCCCGTAGTTGCACTGCACGAGCGCGCCGACGGTGTAGCCGCCGGCCGAGGCGGGCAGGGCGCGCGAGGAGGTCCCGATGCCGCCCTTGAAGCCGTTGCAGATCATGCCGGTCCCGCCGCCCACGCTCCCCTCGGCGACGGGTCCGCCCTGCATGGAGTCGAGCGCTTCGAAGACGTTCTGCTCCTTCACGTGGAAGCCGTTGATGTCGTTCAGCTCCCCGTCCCACGTCTCGGCGACGACGGGAGTCGACCAGAAGTAGCCCGTCGCGTCCGGCCCGGCCTGCTTGACGCGCCAGGCGATCGTGCCCTGGTGGACGGCGCCGACCGAGTGCGTGTTGGTGATCATGACGGGCCCTTCGAGGAACCCCGACTCCTCGACCCAGGTCGTGCCGGTCATCTCGCCGGCGCCGTTCAGGGCGAACCAGCCGGCGAAGACGGGATCCTCGAGTGAGCCGCGGCCGCGCGGCACGACGGCCGTCACTCCGGTGCGGACGGGGCCCTGGCCGACCCGCAGCGCGCCGTCACCGCGGATGATCGTGCTCTGGCCGACCGCGACGCCGGCGACGTCGGTGATCGCGTTCAGAGCGCCCGGCGTTCCGTCGAAAGGCACGCCCAGGTCCCGGGCCCTCGGCGCCGACGCCGGGACCAGGAGAGCCGCCGCGAGCAGGAGCGGGGTCAATCGTGCATTCCTGTATTGCCGCCGCGAAGAATACAGAAATGCAGGTCAGACCCCAAACTTCCCAAACTTCAATTGTTCAGGGCAGGCCCCAAACGTCAGTTGTTCAGGGCTGACCCCAATCAGGGGGCGGGGCTGGGGGTGCCGACGTCGACGACCCACTTCCAGGAGCCGTCCCTCTGCTTCTTCCAGACCGAGCAGTACTTGCCGTAGCGGACGAAGGGCTTGCCGTCCTTGTCCTTGCCGCGCATCTCGTAGGTGCCGAGCGTGTAGCCGAGATCGGCGGAGGCGGAAGCTTCGGCCCTGGTGGGCTTCCACGCGAGCGTCGTTCCCGTCGGGAAGTCCGCGAACTGCCCGCGCACGCCGGCGAGCCCGGTGATCGCGTTCTGGTTGGGCGGGAGCATCGTCGCCTCGGCATCCGCGTACCGGACGAAGGCCTCGCCGACGCCGATCGTCTGCGCGGCCTGCGAGAACTCGGCGTCCACTTTCATCAGCTGCGCTCTTGCCGCCTCGGCGTCGGCGGGGCCGGCCGCCGCCGCGCACGCCGCGCGGACGAACAGTGCGGCGGCCAGCGAAACGTTTCGCATGCGAATCCTCATCGCTGCACCTCTTTCGGCCCGCGATTATCCGCAATCGGCCCCGGGAGAGCTTCGGTTTCTCCTTGGTGTGGTAGAGAGAGGGCGTGACGACGGTCGGGATCTTCGGCTTCGGCCGGATCGGACGAAACCTCTTTCGCCTCCTGTACGCACGGGAGGACATCCGCATCGGCGCCGTCGCCGACCTGGCCGAGCCCGACGGCGTCGAGTACCTGCTGCGGTTCGACACGTTGCTGGGCCGTTTTCCGGAGGAGGTCTCGGCGAAGGACGGTCATCTCTACGTGGCCGGGAAGCGGATCCCTCTGATCACCGGAAAGGGCCAGCCGGCCGTCCCGGCCTGGGGCGAGCTCGGCGTCGACACGGTCCTCGAGGCCACCTCGCGCGGCCGGCACCGCTCCGAGGTGGAGGCGCACCTCGACGCCGGTGCGAAACGGGTGATCCTGCTGGCGCCGCCGCTCGAGCCGCCGGACGTGACGATCGTGCGCGGCTTGAACGACGACGCCCTCTCGGCCTCGCACCGCATGATCTCGAACGCCTCGTCGACCGTTCACTGCCTGTCCCCGGTCCTCAAGCTCCTGCACGACGCCTTCGGCCTGCGGCGCGCGATCTTCACGACCATCCACTCCTACACCAGCGCGCACCGCCTCGCCGACGTCCCCGCCGAGGACAAGCGCCGGGGCCGCGCCGCCGCCGAGAACATCATTCCGCAGGAATCCCGTTCGCCCGCCATGATCCTCGACCTGCTCCCGGAGCTCCGGGGCAAGCTCTCCGGCTACGCGATGAACGTCCCGGTCTCGAACGGCTCCGTCGTGGACCTCGTCTGCTGGCACGAGCGCCCGGTCACGCCGGGGGCGATCAACGAAGTCCTCCGCACCGCCGCGGGCTCCGGGCGCTGGCGCAACGTCCTGCGCTACGAGGACGAGCCCATCGTCTCCTCCGACGTCGCGCGCTCGAGCTTCTCCTCGACGTTCGATTCGCTCGCGACGATGACGCTCGTCGACCGGGTGTCGAAGACCCTCTCCTGGTTCGACTCGGGCTACGGCTACGCGCACCGCGCCGTCGAGCTCGTCGAGCGCTGCGCCGCGCTGGAGAAGGCGTCGTGACCCTCCGGGTCGGGATCAACGGGTTCGGCCGCATCGGCCGGAGCGTCTTCCGCATCCTCGCCGGCCGTTCCGACGTCGAGGTCGCGGTCATCAACGACCTCTTCGACAACGACCACCTCGCCTACCTGCTGAAGTACGACACCGTCATGGGCGTCTTCGACCAGGACGTCTCGACGGACGAAGAGAGCATGACCGTCGGCGGCCGCCGCATCGCGATGACGGCCGAGAAGGACCCCTCGCGGATCCCCTGGGGCGAGCGGGGCGCCGACGTCGTGATCGAGTCCACGGGAAAGCTCCTGGTCCGGGCCGAGCTCGAGAAGCACCTCGCCGCCGGGGCGAAGAAGGTCGTCCTGACCGTGCCGGCCAAGGACGAGATCGACGCCATGATCGTCATGGGCGTCAACGACGCGACCCTGAAGCCGGCGCACCGCATCGTCTCGAACGCCTCCTGCACCACCAACTGCCTCGCACCGATCGCGAAGATCCTCGACGAGGCCTTCGGGATCGAGGAGGGGTTCATGACGACCGTGCACGCCTACACCAACGACCAGCGCCTCGCCGACGTCGCGCACAAGGACCTGCGCCGCAGCCGCGCCGCGGCCGAGAACATCATCCCCACGACCACGGGAGCGGCGCGGGCGGTCGGAAAGATCCTGCCGAACCTGAAGGGCCGGCTCGACGGCCTGGCGATCCGAGTCCCCGTGCCCGACGGATCGGTCGTCGACCTGACCTGCCGCTTGAGGCGTCCGGTCTCCGCCGCCGACGTCAACACCGCCGTGCGCGCCGCGGCGCAGGGGCCGCTGGCCCGCGTCGTCGAGTACAGCGAGGTCCCGCTCGTCTCCTCCGACATCATCGGCAACCCCCATTCCTCGATCTTCGACGCGCTCTCGACCCAGGCCGCCTCGGACGGGTACCTGAAGGTCGTCGCCTGGTACGACAACGAGTGGGGCTACTCGAACCGGGTCGTCGACCTCGTCGAGCGGCTCGTCGCGCTCGGGACGTAACCTCCGTGCTCCTCGCGGCCCTCCTCGCGGCCGCCGCCGCGGTCGCCCCGGCCGAGGACCTTCCCCGCGGACAGGTCGTCGAAAAGGTCGTTGCGACGAAGGCGCCGACGCAGAGCTACGCCCTCTACCTTCCCTCGGCCTACACGCCCGAGAAGCTCTGGCCGGTCCTCTATCTCCTCGACCCGCGCGGACGGGCGCTCTTCCCGCTCGAGCTCTTCCGGCCCGCCGCCGAGGAGTTCGGCTGGATCCTCGTGTCCTCCTACAACTCGGCGAGCGACACGAAGGAGGATCTCAACGCGCCGGCAATGACGGCGATCTGGAACGACGCCGTCGGCCGATTCGCGATCGACGGGCGGCGCGTCCACGCGGCCGGATTCTCCGGAACCGGGCGCGCGGCCGTCGGCATGGCCTACGCCCTGCCGGGACGCATCGCCGGCGTGATCGAGGCGGGGGCGGGTTTCGAGGACTCCCGGGCCTCGATCAAGACGGTCCCGTTCGCCTACTTCGGTACCGTCGGCGACCGCGACATGAACTACTACGAGATGCGCTCGCTCGAGCAGAAGCTCGAGAAGGCGAAGGCCCTCTACCGGATCGCGTACTTCGACGGACCGCACGCCTGGATGCCGCCCGAGCTCGCCCGCGAGTCCGTCGCCTGGATGGAGCTCCAGGCGATGAGGGCCGGCACGCGGCCGAAGGACCCCGGGAAGATCGCGGCGCTGCAGTCGGAGGCCCGGGCGCGCGCCGCCGCACTCGAGGCCCACGGGAAGCTGACGGATGCGTGGGCGGCCCGGGCACATGCCGCCGAGGACTTCCGCGGCCTCGCCGACGCCGCCGCCGTCGAGGAAGACGAGAAGGCCGCGGACGCGCTCGCCCGCCGTCCGGAGGTCAAGACCGCCCTCAAGGAAGCGCGCCGCCGCGACGCGCGCGACGAGGCGACACTGCGCACGATCAACACGAAGCTGCGCAACGCGCTCGCCCAGCCCGACCCCCCGCAGCCGACGCTGCTGGCGGCGGAGCTGGGAATCCCGGCCCTGCGCAGGAAGGCCGCCGGCGATACGCCCGAGGAACGCCTCGCCGCCGAGCGCATCCTCGCCAACCTGCGCGCGGCGACGTCCTTCTACCTGCCGCAGGAGATGCTCGACCGCCGCGACTCGACGCGGGCGCGGGCGCTCCTCGGGGTCGCGGCGGAGATCGACCCCGACAATCCTCTCGTCGACTACAACCTCGCCGCGTACGCCGCGCGGGCGGGCGACGCCGCGCGGGCGATCACGGACCTCGAGCGCGCCGTCGCGAAGGGCTTCCAGCGGTTCGAGCTCATCGACGAAGACTCGGACTTCGCCTCGGTCCGCGAAGACCCCGCGTTTCGGAAATGGCTCGCGGCGGCGCGCGCCGCCGCCGGCCCGTCCTGACCTCGCCGCCGCGCATATGATCCGGCGAGCAGAGCCAGAGCCATGGACGCACCCCCTCCCGAACGGCCGCGCGCCGTCACGATCGTCGGCTGGATCTGGCTCGTCGCCGCGTCGGTGCGATGCCTCGACGGGCTCCTCGGCCTGATGGTCTGGAAGGTCGGGGGCCTCGACCGGGGTCTCCCTTTCCTGAACCTCCGCAGCCGCTCGCTGCAGATCCAGGTGCTCCAGGTCGAAACGGTGCTGAAGTACGCCACCGAGATTCTCCTCCTCCAGCTCGTCGTGGGAGGCGCCGTCGCGTACGGGGCATTCGAGCTGCTGCGACGCAAGGCCTGGGCGAGAACCTTCGTCGAGACGGCCTCGTGGCTCGGCATCGTGGTGGCACTGTGTGCGGGCGCATACGTCTACGCGTCGACCGCGGCCATGGCGTCGGAAACGCCGGAGGCGGCCGCGACGATTCGGCTGGCGGGCGCCGGTGCCGGGGTGTTCGTCGCCCTCCTCGGCGCGGCCTTCTTCGGCGGAACGATCTACATCCTCCGCCGCCCGAACGTGCGCCGCGTCTTCGAGCGCTCCGACTCGGTCGAGCCGTCATGAGCCCGGCCCGCGCCGACTTCGCCGCCGCCGAATCCGGCAGCGTCCTCCGCGCGGCGGTCGAGCGTCTCGCTGAGGGGTTCGAGGGGCTGCCGCCAACCGGGACGGGCATCCCGGGAGGAGCGGAGATCGCGCGCGTTCTCGAGGAGACCGCGACGCGGCTCCAGAACAACTACCCGTACTTTCATCCGCTCTACGCGGGGCAGATGTTGAAGCCGCCGCACCCGGTCGCGCGCCTGGCCTACGCACTCGCGATGTGGCTGAACCCCAACAACCACGCCCTCGACGGCGGGCGCGAGAGCTCGAAGATGGAGAAGGAGGCCGTCGCGGCGATCGCGGGCATGTTCGGCTGGAACACGCACCTCGGCCACCTCTGCGGCGGCGGCACGATGGCGAACCTCGAGGCGCTGTGGGTCGCGCGGGAGCTGCGCCCCGGCGCGGCCGTCGTGGCGTCCTCCCAGGCTCACTACACCCACGGCCGCATCGGCGCCGTGCTCGGCATGCCGTTCGAGGCGATTCCGTGCGACGCCCGAGGCCGCATGGACACCGCCGCGCTCGCGCGCCGTCTCGAGGCCGGCGGCGTCGGGACCGTCGTCGCGACCATCGGCACGACCGCGACGGGCTCCGTCGACCCCCTGCCGGAGATTCTGGAGCTTCGCGGCCGCTTCGGCTTCCGCCTCCACGCCGACGCGGCCTACGGCGGTTACTTCGGCCTCGCCGACAACCTCGATGCCCCGGCCCGTCGGGCCTACGACCGCCTCGGGGAAGCGGACTCGATCGTCATCGATCCGCACAAGCACGGCCTGCAGCCCTACGGCTGCGGCTGCGTGCTCTTTCGCGACCCGGACGTGGGACGCTTCTACAAGCACGAATCGCCCTACACGTACTTCAGCTCCGGAGACCTGCACCTGGGCGAGATCAGCCTCGAGTGCTCGCGCGCGGGCGCTTCCGCCGTCGCCCTCTGGGCCACGCAGCGCCTGCTTCCGCTCGAGGCCGGCGGCGAGTTCGCGGGGGGGCTCGCCGACTGCCGGGAGGCCGCCCTCGCCTTCCATCAGGCGCTGGCTTCCGACATCCGCTTTCTCCCGGGCTTCGCGCCCGAGCTCGACATCGTGATCTGGATCCCGCGCGCCCCGAGCGCGACCGCCGCCTCGAAGCTCTCGCGCCGCATCTTCGAAGAGGCCGCGAGGCGAGACCTCCACCTCGCGCTCGCCGAGCTCCCGGCGGAGTTCTTCGATCTCGAGGCTGCCGGAATCGCCCGTGACGCCGCGACGGTCACGTGCCTGCGCTCGGTGCTGATGAAGCCCGAGCACCGCGCCTGGGTCGAGCGAATCGTCGAGATCCTCGGCGCCGCGGCTGACGCCGCGGCCTAGCAGGCTGCTGAAAAATGGATGCGGGCGTCGTGTCCGGCACTTTGCATCCGGCGCCCGATCCAGGTCGTTGGCGTTCGGAAACTCATCGGCTCTCAGCGGGCGCCGGCAAAGTGCCGGCCACCCTTCGGGTTACGGCGGCGCGCTCGTAGCGCCATCCCACACCCTTTTTCAGCAACCTGCTAGTGGATGGGGGGCTGCCCCTCGCGAAACGCGGCGGCGTAGTCCCGCGCGAACTGGTGGAAGGTGCGGGCCTTCTGGCCCGTCACGCGGGCGACCGTGTCGGACACCGCCGCGCCGTACCCCTCGCGGATCGAGGCGAAGAGGACGAGCATGTCGTCGACGAGCCAGCGCGGGACGCCCTCGGCGAGCATCTGCTTCCGGGCGTAGTCGGGTGGCACGTGCACGTACGCGACCTTGCGGCCGAGCGCCTGTGTGATCGCGTCGGCCATGGCGTCGAACGACAGGGCCTCGGGTCCCGTCAGGTCGTAGATCTTCCGCTCGTGTCCGGATTGAGTCAGCGCGCAGACGGCGACCGAAGCGACGTCGCGGGCATCGACGATCGACACTTCGCCGGCCCCGCACGGGAGCGAGAAGCTGCCGGTCGCGGCGACCGTGGGAGCGAAGCGCAGCATCTGCTGCATGTAGAGGTTCGGCCGCAGCATCGTGAACCCCAGGCCCGACGCCTCGATCTGCTTCTCGGTCGTCCAGTGCCAGCGGCCGATCTGGGTCGCCGCGTCCGGCCCGCCGGCCACGGACACCTTCACGACGAGACTCACGCCCGCCCGATTGCACGCGTGCACCAGGTTGCCCTGGAGCGTGACCTGCTCGGGATCGGCGGGTGAAACGAGGAATACCCGGTCGACGCCCGAGAGCGCCGCGTCGAGCGTCTCGGGCTTCGCGAGATCGCCGACGACGACCTGCACGCCGGGAAGCCGGATGTGCGAGGCGCGCACAGGATCGCGAACCAGGGCCCGGGCCGGGACGCCCGCCGTCGACAACTGCCGGACGACCTCCTGCCCGACCTTTCCCGTGGCGCCGACGACGAGGATCATGGTGGGAACCTCCGGGGACCGCGCGATGTCGGATCATCGCACACGCCCCGCCCTACGGAATCAGCAGCACCTTGCCCGTGGTCTTCCGGCCTTCGAGAGCGCGGTGCGCGTCGGCCGCGCGTTCGAGCGGGAACTCGTGCTCGATCCGCAGTTTGAGCTTCCCGTCGCGCACCCAGCCGAGGACCTGGCTCGAGCGTTCGAGGAGCTCGGACCGCGCGGCCACGTAGACGAAGAGGCTCGGCCGGGTCAGATAGAGCGAGCCGCGCTGGGAGAGGACCTGGGGATCGAACGGGGCGATGGGCCCGCTCGACTGGCCGAAGAGGACCATCATGCCGCGCGGCGCCAGCGAGGCGAGGCCCTTCTCGAAGGTCGTCTTTCCGACCGAGTCGTAGACGACCTCGACGCCCCGCCCGCCCGTCGCCTTCCTCGCTTCGGCTTCGAAGTCCTCCGTCGTGTAGTCGATGACGACGTCGGCTCCCGCCTCGCGCGACAGGCGCGCCTTCTCCGCCGTCGACACCGTCGTGAGGACGCGCGCGCCGCGCATCTTCGCGACCTGCGTGAGGAGCAACCCCACGCCGCCCGCCCCCGCGTGGATCAGGCACGTGTCGCCGGGCTTCAGCGGGAAGGTCGAGCAGGCGAGGTAGTGCGCCGTCATCCCCTGCAGCATCGCGGCGGCGGCCTGCCGCGCCGTCACGCCGTCGGGGATCTTGACCAGCCGATCCGCGGCGACCGCCGCCTTCTCGGCGTAACCGCCGAAGGCGCTCGCCCAGGAAACGCGGTCGCCGGGCCGGAGGTCCGCGACGTCCGGGCCGACGGCGAGGACCGTTCCCGCGCCTTCCTGCCCGAGCGTGAGAGGCATCGACGCCTTGTACAGACCCGTCCGGTGATAGACGTCGATGAAATTGACGCCCGCAACCTCGACGCGGACGATCGCCTTCCCGGGCTCGAGCTGCGGCTCCGGAACCTCCTCGTGACGGAGGACCTCGGGACCGCCGGCAGTATGGACGCGGACGGCCTTCATGGCGTCGGGCCGGGTTCGGGCCGCGAGGTCGTCCCGGGCGGCGCGTCCGGGAACGCCACGACCTTCTTCTTGATGGGCTTGACGGTCTTCAGGTAGTCGTAGATCGCGCCGAGATCCTCGCGCGTCATGCCGGCGAACCGGGGCCAGGACATGACGGTGTTCTTACCGGGCGGCGCCGGCGGAGCGTCGTCGGCGTCGAGGTGCTCGAGGGACTTGAAGCGGTCGATGAACTCCTCGCGCGAGGCCTGGCCCATGTAGTTGTCGGGGTCCGGCGTGAGGTTGGAAGACACGACGCGGCCCCACGGCCCCGCCAACAGCCAGCCGCCCGAGAGCTCCTGGCCGGGGATCCGGCGGCCTTTCGAGTCCATCGGGGTGTGGCAATTGGCGCAGCCGGCGATCGTGGCGAGATACTTCCCGTAGGCCACGGTGTCCTTCGGATCGGGCGCGAGGACGGGCGCGTCGAGGGGCCGCGGCGCGAACTTGACGAGGAAGTTCACGGGGAAGTCGAGCCGGCGGGGCGCGACCGCATGGTCGACCGGAGGGAGGGTCCGGATGTAGGCGACGATCGACTTCGCGTCCTCGTCGCTCATCACCCGGTACTCCGGGTACGGCATCATCGGAAAGAGCGCCTCGCCCTTGCGGTTCACCCCCTCGCGAATCGCGCGCAGGACCTCGTCATCCGACCAGGCGCCGAGCCCGCTCTTCGGGTCCGAAGTGATGTTCTGCGCCTGAACGAGGCCCGGGACACCGAGACGCTGGTCGAACGGAAAGCCGCCCTGCCCCTCGGTTCCCGCCCGGGTGGGGATGGCGAACCGGTCGAAGTGGGCGTCCGAGTGGCAGCCGAGGCAGTGGGCGACGTTCTCCACCAGGTACCGGCCTCGCGCCAGGCGCTCGGCTGTCGCTTCGATCTTCTCGGTCGAGGGCGGCCGCATCGCGGGCTTCTTCATGGCGAGGAAGACGGCCACGGCCGCCACGGCGAGCAGCGCAGCGAGCGCGATTCCCCCGAGCACTTTCCCGATCATCCGCATCGGTCGGATCCTCCTTGCCGGTCCGTCAGGCCGGCGTCAACGGTTTCTTCGCCGCGGCGACCTGGTCGAGCGCCTGCGTGACGATACCGAGAACCAGATACCAGCCCGCGACCGAGAGCACGAGCCACTTGATCCAGGCCGGCTGGATCGCCGTGTTCCAGAGCCCGTGGAGCACGACGGCGATCGCCCACCACCGGATCACGATCGGCGAGAAGAGCATGCCGACCTCGAACGGCCGGTCGCCCTTGACCCGCCAGATCGCCGAACCCACCATCGCCGTCCAGATCACGTGGCTGCCGGGCGCGAGCACGGCGCGCAGCGTGATGACCGAGAACGCCTCGTCGAGGGTCGAGGCGAGGCCGAACGCGTAGCCCGCCGACTCGAAACCCGCGAAGCCGGCGCCGATCGCCGCGCCGAAGACCAGGCCGTTCAGCTGCCAGCGGTAGCGCACGCTGCCGACGACGATGAGAAGCGCCAGCGCCTTGCCCGTCTCCTCGAGGACCCCCGTCAGCATCGCGGGCACGATCTTCCCGGTGCCCGAGCCCGGCAGGACCCTGGCCAGAATCGGAGTGAGGATCAGGGAGAGCGCGCCGCCCAGGAACAGGAGCTTGCCGACCTGGTAGACGGAGACGTTCCTGGGCGTGTTGAGCTCGAAGACGAGGATCACGACCGCCAGCGGAACGACGAACGAGCCGATGACGACGAGCCCCGAAAAGACGTTGGCGTTCCGGAACTCCCCGACGCCGATCCGCAGGAGCACCCAGGCGGCGATCGCGCCGAGGAACACCCGCCAGAAGACGCGCGGGGTGGGCCAGCCGTCGGCCACCGCCTCGAGCGGCGGCGTCGTCGCGGGCGTTCCCACGGCGAAGGTCTCTTCCAGGTCCTCGGCGTTGGTCGGCCTCGAGAGGCCGCCGATCAGGATTTGCCGCACGGGCACCCGCGAGAGTGTCGGCAGGTCCGCCAGGTCCGAGAGTTTCCGGCCGAGGCCGCGCAGGATCTCTCCGCCGGCGAGCTTTGGGCCCGGGGCGGCGCCCTTCGGGAGAGACGGGGCCGTATCCCGCTCGGACGCGGCCGGCCAGGGGGCGTCGGCGAGCTCGGCGAGCTCCCCGGCGGGCGCCCAGTCCGTCAGGGACTTCGTCCACACGAGCGTCGTGCGGCGCAGCTTCCCCTCGGCGATCATGCGCAGGAGCCCGTCCTTCTCGACCGGCCCGCGCCGCTCTTCCCCGACCGCATAGAACCAACGATCGGCCACTGGACCCGACCTCCGGCGGCGGTATCAGACCATAATCGGAGGGATGACGGCGGAGGAGACGCGGGCGGCCCTCGTTCGGTTCTACGACGCGCTCGCCCGCCGCGACGCGGCGACGATGGCCGCGATGTACGCGCCGGACGCCGCGTTCGAGGACCCGGTGTTCCGGCTGCGCGGGCCGGAGATCGGGAAGATGTGGGGGACGCTCCTCGGCCGCGCCCGCGACTTCGCCGTGACCTCGGAGATCCGCCACGTGGAGCCGGAGCGCGGAGAGGTGACCTGGACCGCCCGCTACCTCTTCGGCGGAAAGCGGCCCGTCGTGAACGTGATCGTTTCGGACGTGCGCTTCAAGAGCGGGCTGATCGTCGAGCAGCGGGACCGATTCGACTTTCGCCGCTGGGCCGCGCAGGCGCTCGGCACGCCCGGGCGGCTCCTCGGCCGCTTCGACTGGTTTCGCCGCTCGGTCGCGCGCAAGGCGCGGCGGGGGCTGGGGCTTTAAAGTCATCCCGAGCGAAGCGAGGGATCCCGGACTCGATCAGCGCCCGGGTGATTCGATCCCTCGGCGCTGTGCGCCTCGATACCGGCGACGGCGCTCCGCGCCGGTCAGTTGATCGGCTCGTCGTCGGCGGCCTCGGCCGTCGGTGTCGGAGAGGCGTGGTGGTGGACCATGCGCCACGCGCCGTCGACGCGGCCGAAGACGTTGGTCGCCTGCATGCGGGCGGCATCCTCTTCGTCGTCGGCGCCGAAGGGCACGATCACCTCGACACACGTCACCCAGGCGAGATCGCCGGAAACCGCGATCCGGACGTCCTCGCAGCCGACGGACCAGGGCCGCGAGTTGGAGAAGATGTTCTCCCACGAGCGCGAGATCTCGTCCCAGCCGTCCAGGCGGTGCCAGCCGGGGTGGACGCAGCTCGCCGAAGGGTCGTGGAGCCAGACTTCGCCCATGTGAGCGAGGTCGCGCGCCTCGAGGGCGCGGTAGAAAGCGAGATTCGTGGCGGCGACCGCTGTTGCCTCGGGCGTCACCCTCGTACCATATACCGAGCATGACCCGCGACACCGACATCGGCGGACCCGGCGGCGGCCGCTTTCCGGCGACGCGGCACTCGGCCGTTCTCGCGGCGCAGAGCGACGACGTCGTCGAGCGCGAGCGCGGCCTCGCGATCCTCGTCGAGACGTACTGGCGGCCGGCGTACAAGTACCTGCGCATCCGCTTTCGCGAATCCAACGAGGACGCCAAGGACCTGACGCAGGGGTTCTTCACGCGCGCTCTCGAGAAGGACTTCTTCGACGGCTACGACGCGGAGAAGGGCTCCTTCCGCACCTACCTGCGCACGTGCCTCGACCGCTTCGTCGCCAACGAGAAGAAGGCGGCGGGCCGGGCCAAGCGCTCGCCGGGAACGCCGCTCATCCCGCTCGACTTCGAAGGCGCCGAGGGCGAGCTGGCGCGCCGGGAGCCGCCCGACCCCGGGACGCTGGAGGAGGTCTTCCACGCCGAGTGGGTGCGCGGCCTCTTCGCGCTGTCGGTCGAGAAGCTCCGCGAGGAGTGCATGCTCCGCGGCAAGGACCTCCCGTACCGGCTCTTCGAGCGCTACGAGCTCGACCGCGATCCGGACGAGAAGCTGACCTACGAACGCCTGGCCGAGGAGTTTCAGATCCCCGCCACCCAGGTCACGAACTTTCTCGCATTCGCGCGCCGCGAGTTCCGGCGGATCGTGCTCGAGAGGCTGCGCGAGATCACGGCGACCGACCGCGAGTTCCGGGAAGAGGCCAGGAGCCTCCTCGGGGTCTCCGGATGAGATGGCTCTCCGACAGCACGGTCGAGCACCTGAAGCGCGTCGCCGAGTGGCCGGACCTCGCGGAGACGAAGTACCGGCTCCTCGAGGAGCTCGGGCGCGGCGGGATGGGGACCGTGTTCCTCGCCGAGGACCGCGTGCTCGGCCGCAAGGTGGCGCTGAAGATCGTCGGGACCGGCGCTTCGGACCCCGCGGCGGCGGCCCGGATGCTGCGCGAGGCGCGGGTCATCGCGCGGCTCGAGCACCCCGGCATCGTCCCGGTCCACGACGCCGGGACGCTGCCCGACGGCCGGATGTTCTACGCGATGAAGCGCGTCGACGGGCGGCGCCTCGACGAGATCGCCGGCGCCGCCCCGCTTCCCGAGAGGCTCCGGATCTTCCAGAAGGTCTGCGAGGCCGTCGCCTTCGCCCACGCGCACGGGGTCCTGCACCGGGACCTGAAGCCCGAGAACGTCATGGTCGGGCCCTTCGGGGAGGTGCTCGTCATGGACTGGGGCGTCGCCAAGGTCCTCGGCGACGCCGCCGATCCGCCGCTGCCCGAACCGCGCGCGGCGAATCCCGGGGCGACCGCCGAGGGAACGGTCGTCGGAACGCCGGCCTACATGGCGCCCGAGCAGGCGGCCGGGCGACCGGGCGGGACGGGCCCCGCCGCCGACGTCTACGCCCTCGGCGCCGTTCTCTACTTTCTGTTGACCGGCCGCCCGCCCTTCGACGGCGAAACCGCCCTGCGGCGGGCCCGCGGCGAGCCCGGCCTCGCCCCCGTTCCGGCGGGGCGCGCCGGCTCCACCGTGCCGCGCGCCCTCGAGGCCATCGCGGCGCGCGCGATGGCGATCGAGCCGGGAGAGCGCTACGGCGCGGCCGAAGACCTGGCGGCCGAGGTCGCGCGGTACCTGGACGGCGCCCGGGTGCTCGCCTATCGCGAAGGGCCGGCGGAGAAGGCGGCGCGCATCTTCGCCCGCTACCGGACCCCGATCCTCCTGATCGCCGCCTACCTCGTGATGCGCTCGCTTCTGCTGCTCTACGGCCGCGGCCCGTAAAGGGAACTCGGACCGCGTTGAATAGATGGGAGGAGGCACGATGACCAAGCCCTTATTCGGACTGATTCTCGGCGGGATTCTGGGGGTCTTCGACGGACTGACGGCCTACTTCACGCCCGCCGTGCGCGACCAGCTCCTCGGCATCGTGCTCGGCTCGACGTTCAAGGGGCTGATCGCCGGGCTCTCGATCGGGTACTTCTCCAAAAAGGTCGACAACCTGGGGCTGGGGATCGTCTTCGGGCTCGGGATCGGCCTGCTGCTCGCCTTCGCCGTGGCGGCGTTCCCGGACGAGAGCGGGAAGCACTACTACTTCGAGATCATGCTGCCCGGGGCGATCGTGGGCGCCATCGTCGGCTACGCAACGCAGAAATACCGCTCGCGCCTCTCGACCGCGTAATTCTCGACTCTCGACTCTCGACTCTCGACCCGATGACCGTCGTCGCCGACGACCAGGGAGGACCCATGCCCCGACCCGTCCACTTCGAGATCCCCGCAGACGACCCGGAGCGCGCCGCCGCCTTCTACGGCTCCGTATTCGGGTGGCAGTTCCAGAAGTGGGACGGCCCGATCCCCTACTGGCTGATCACCACCGGGAAGGACGGCGAATGCGGGATCGACGGGGGCATGATGCCCCGCCAGGCGCCGGGCACGTCGACCGTGAACACGGTCAGCGTCGGCTCGCTCGACGCGTCGCTCGAGACGATCGCATCCAGGGGCGGAACGATCGTCGTGCCGAAGATGCACGTCCCCGGGGTCGGCTGGCTCGCCTACTGCGCCGACACCGAGGGCAACACCTTCGGCGTGCTGGAGCCGGAGGAGAAGGCAGGCTAGTATTCTGTCACCGAAGTCTCGATAGCGCCGTCCGGCTTCTTACAACGACCGTCGCCCCATCGGCTCGGCCTTCCTGCGTCTTTCGAGCGAGAAGGTTGGTATCGTGACTTCTGTTACAGGACACTAGCCGGGGGCACCGGCCAGCGCGGCGATCCTCTCGAGGTCGACGTTCCCGCCGGAGACGAGCGCGACGACGCGGGCGCCGGGAGGCAGCGACGCCTTCCCGGCGACCAGCGCCGCGACTGCGGCCGCTCCGGCGCCCTCGACGTAGAGCTTGGCCCGCGTCAGCAGAAGCCGCATTCCTTCCCGGATCTCGCTCTCGGAGACGGTGACGATGTCATCGACCGCTTCGCGCGCGATCTCGAGCGGCAGCGCGCCGACGAACGGCGGGGTCATTCCGTCGGCGAGCGTGTCGGGCCGAGTCACCGTCACGGGCTTTCCCGCCGCGAGCGCCGGCGAGAGACCCGGGCCCGCCTCGAGCTCCACGGCGACGACGCGGGCCCGCGGGCGCAGCTGTTTGACCGCGGACGCGACGCCGCCGAGCAGCCCTCCGCCGCCGACGGGCACGACGACCGCGTCGAGCTCCGTCGCGTCCTCCGCGATCTCGAGGCCCGCCGTCCCCGCCCCCGCCAGCACGACCGGGTCGTCGAAGGGATGCACGAACGTGAGGCCGCGCGCGGCCTGCACTTCCCGGAGGCGGTCGAAGAGCGTGGCGCGGTCGGGGTGCAGCACGATCTCCGCGCCGTAGCCGCGCACCGCCTCGATCTTCGATCGCGGCGCCGCCGTCGGCATCACCACGACCGCGGCGCAGCCGGCGATCCGGGCCGCCCACGCGACGGCGGCCGCATGGTTGCCGGCCGAGACCGTGACCAGGCCGCGGGCGCGGTCCGCGTCCGAAAGGGAGAGCACCTTGTTCAGGGCGCCCCGCGGCTTGAACGAGCCGGTCTTCTGGAAGTTCTCGCACTTGAGCCAGAGGCGCACGCCGGCCCGCTCACCGATCTGGGAGGCGGAGAACAGCGGCGTCCGATGCACCTTGCCCCGCAGGCGCCCCGCCGCCGCGCGGATGTCGTCGAGGGGGATCACGCGGCGGATCTTAGCCCGGCCGGAACCGCGCCGACCGCGGCGCGGTCTTCATCCTCGTATGAGAAACGCCGTCAGGGGGCCGGGGACAGCTCCTTCAGTCTCGCCTCGGCGTGCGCTCGCGCGGTCTGGTTCTGCGGCGCGGTCGCGGAGGCCGGCAGCGCGGCCACCTCGACGCACTTCCGGTACATGGCGATCGCGCCGGCCTTGTCGCCGCTCGCCTCGAGCGCCTCGCCGAGACTGTCGTAAGGGTTCGCGGAAGCGGGATAGAGCTCCGTGTTCAGCCGGAGGAGCGCGATCGCCGCGGCGTAGTCCTTCTTCTGGAGGAATCCGTACCCGCGCTGGTTCAGTCGCTGCTCGGCGATGGCCGGGTCGGCGGGATTGGCGGCCTGCAGCTTCTTGTACGCCGCCACGGCCTCGTCCACGCGGCCGGCCGCCAGGTCCTCGGCCGGGACGCGCGTGTTCGGGTTGACCCGGGGCGCGGTGCGCGTCGTCGATTCCTCGGCGACCGTCAGCTGGGCTCCACCGTCTTCCCGCCGGCCGAACGTGTACCGCGTCTCCTCGTCGCGCCGGACGAACGCCACCCGGGAAACGGGAACGAGCGAGAACGTTTCCGCCAGCGGCACCTGGACCTCGAAGCCGTCGCCGGCCGGCGTGATGATGAGGATCGTGTCGGCGTCCAGGCGGTAGCGGCCGGCATACATCGCCAGCTCCTCCGCCGAGAGCTTCGCCTTCGCGATCGGGTCGATCTGGTAACCCTCCCAGAAATAGACCGCGGCGATCGCGCGAACGATCTCCCGTATGAGCGGAACGCCAGCGTCGGAGTTGGTCATCACGACAGCGCCGTAGCCCCGATTCGCGCTCGCGTAGAGAAGGGTCCGGAACCCCTCGTTGCCGCCGGAGTGCGTGAAGTAGGTCGTGCGCCCCTCCTCCTCGATTCCGAGTCCGAGGGCGTAGTTGTCCTTGCGCGGCGTGATCATGTTCTGCGCCATGGCCTTGTCCAGCGGGCCTTTCCCGCCGGCCAGCATCTTCTGCAGGCCGATCGCGAAGCGCGCGAGGTCCGAAGGCGTCGTCCACAGGCCGGCCGCCGCCATCTCCGGGTACACGTGGCGCTTGCCCGGAACCGGTTTGCCGTCGTCCCTGTATCCGGCGGCAGCCTCCGCCACGCGCGCCGCCGGCAGCGGCTGCTCGTACGTGCTCTCCTTCATCGCGAGCGGGCCGAGCACCAGCTTCTGCATCAGGGCCGGGAACGGCTGGCCCGTCACGTCGGTCATCGCGAGCTGCGCGATCGTGTATCCGCCGCCCGAGTAGCGGAACTGCGGTCCCGGATCGAGATCCACGCGCACCGCCGCCGTGTTCGCCGGCGACGCGCCGTCGAGGATCTGCGGCACCGTCGGGACCGCTTCGCCGGCCGCGTAGCCCGGGAATCCGTGAACCGTCAGACCGGCCGTGTGCGAGAGGAGGCCTTCGAGCGTGACCGGTGCCTTCGCCGTCCGGGCGTTGGCCGGCACCTTCCACGATTTCAGGAACCGGTTGATGTCGCCGTCGAGCGTCAGCTTGCCGTCTTCGACCAGAGCGAGCGCCCCCATGGCCGCGACGGGTTTGCTGATGGAGGCCGCCTGGAAGAGGGTCGAGGGCGTGACCGGCTGCTTCGTCTCAACGTCGGCGAGTCCGTAGCCCTTCGCCCACTCGATCTTGGAGTCCCGGATGACGGCGATGCTCACACCCTCGACGTGGTAGTGCCGCATGCGTTCCGCGAGCGTCCACGTCTTGTCGCCCTCGATGAGGACCGGCGGCCGCAGGCCGTTCTCGACCTGCGCGATGCGGTCGTCCGGGGGCGCCAGGGCAATGGCGGAGCCGGCGAGAAACGCTCCGGCGACGAGGGGCGCGACGAAACGGCGCTGGAACACGGGTACCTTCCCTTCTATCGGCAATGCGGGCGATCGGCGCGGATTCTACAGAAGATCGAAAGTGGCCAAAACCGGCGCGTGGTCGCTCGTACCGACTTCGGGCCGGACGACGCCGTCCCGGGCCGACCGGGCCAGGCCCTCGCTGGCCAGGATGTAGTCGATCCGCCAGCCGATGTTGCGCTGCCGCATGTTGCGCCAGGGCGCCCACCATGTGAACAGGGAGTCGTTGTCGGGGTCGAGCGCGCGGCCCACGTCCGTCAGCCCCTGGTCGAGCAGGCGGCGCATCAGCGCCCGCTCGTCCTCGCGCTGGCCGACGACGCCGGCCTTCAACTCCTTGGGGTGCACGTCCCGGTCCGTCAGCGCGACGTTCAGGTCCCCGCAGAGGACGAGCTCGCGCCCGCTCTCGCGCACGGCGCCGGCCCAGCTCCCGAGCGCCTCGAGAAAGCGGAGCTTCGCGGCGTAGTCCTTGCCCCCGTTGGGCACGTACACCGAAGCCAGGGTCCGGCCGCCGACCTCCGCGGTGACGATGCGCGTCTCATGGTCGAAGGCGGGATGCGCGAAGACGGGGCGATCCGGGCAGAGCGCCTTCGAAACGTGCAGCGCCACCCCCGAGTAGCCGCCCGCCCCGTGCCAGTAGCACCAGTACCCGGCAGACTCGAAGAGCAGCTCCGGGACCTGCTCGGGCTTCGCCTTGATCTCCTGAAGGCAGACCACGTCGGGCCGGTCGCTGGCGAGCCACTCGCGCACCTGTTCCTGACGGGCGCGGATCCCGTTCACGTTCCAGGTTGCGACCCTCATCGCGGCGAAGCCGTCTCCGCGAGCCGCTCGGTCAGCTCCGCCCGCGCCGTCTCGAGAGCGCTGCGGCGGTCCGGGTTCTCGGTCTTCCCGAGCAGGTCCTCGATCCGCGCCAGCGACAGCTCGAGCGAGCGGCGCCGCGAGAGCCGTTCGGCCGCCTCGCGCGACGGCCGCGCCGCGGCCCGCTCGGCCGCTTCGCGGGCGTGCTCCTTCTCGGCCTCCATGTCCTCTTCGCTCTTTCCCCAGCCGCGGGCCATGAAGTAAACGCTACACCCGACCGGAGGTAAGCTGGAACGGCCCCATGACCGAGCCGCCGCCGCGGGCGTCCGGCGCCGACCGGATCGACGGCCGGGACGGAGAGGAGATCGTCCTCGTTTGCCCGGTCTCCAAGACCTGGCAGGGCCGGACGTCGAGGACGACCGTCCGGTCTGCCCATCCCGGGACGGCGGTCGCCTGGGAGGAACGGATCTACGAAGTCCGGTCGGCAGAGCCGCTTGCGAGCGGCGGCTTTCGCTATCGGCTGGCGCCGTGGGAGGAAGGCCAGACCATCCGGCGGTTCGAGCGCTACGACGAGGCGAGCGAGCACGGCCGCGCCGGCGAACGGAAGGACGCGGTCGCCGGATTCCGCAAGCGCCGCCTTTCGATTCTGCTCGCCCCGCTCGCGGGCCTCCTGCCCGGGTCCGTCCAGAAGGCGATGGAGCGCGAATTCGGCGCTCCGGCGATCGCGATGACCGTGGCCTCGTCGCTGCCTCTCTTCGTTGTCGGCTTCCTCGGCATGTTCGGCCACATCCTCGGCATGGCCGGCGGTTCTCTCGACTGGCCGGCCTGGCTCGCGCCGCCGCTGCCGGTCGCGCTCTACCTCTTCGGAGAGTCGGCCCTCAGGCTGGCCAGCGCCATCGCCGGCGGCGAGCCGATGGGCTCGTTCCCGGTCGTCGTGGCTCACGCCGCCTGGAAGGAGGCGCGAGGCGAAGGAGGGACGCGCCCCGAAACCGCCGCGCCGTCGGCCGAGGAACGCGAGCAGGCCCTGGTCGACCGTTACGACATCCTCGAGCCGCTGCTCTCGCTCCTCCCGGCGGCCTCCCAGCGCCTGCTCGAGGCGCGCTACGGGTTCGACCCGGCGCGGTGGGGCCGCATCACCGCCGGTGTTCTTCTCGCAGCCGGCGGGCTCAACGCCCTCGCCTCGCTCGTGACGCTCGCCGCGGCGAGAGGCGACCTCCTGGATGCGCTCGGGCTCGTGATCGGCGGCCTCCTCGCCGCGGAGCAGATCGGCCGGCTGCGCCGCCTGTCCCGGGGCGAGCCCGCCGGCAGCGCTCTCGGCGCCCTCGTCCGCCCTATGGCGCAGCCGCTCCTCGAGTCCGGGCCTGCGAGCACCCCCGGCGCTTGAGGAAGGCGAGAACGGCTTCGCCGAAGTCCTTCGGCTTCTCCAGGTTCAGCATATGGCCCCCGCCCGCGATCACCACCTTCGCCGAGTCCTTCACGGCGCCGTCGAGGTACGCGACGCGCCGATGGAGATCGGGGTGGTCGAGGCTCCCGACGAGCAGCAGCGTCGGCTGCCGGATCTCGCCGATCCGCGCCACGGTCGGCGGATCGAGCTCCAGAGCCAGGCCCGGGGGGATGTCGCGCGCGTTCTCGGTCATCAGCCTCGCGGCGACTCTCCGCACCTCGGGGTTGCCCGGCGCCGGAACGAAGTAGGGGTCGTCGAGGAAGACCTGGACGGCCTCGGCCACGGTCCCCTGCGATGCCCGGGCGAAGCCGGCGACGCGCTTCTTCTGGTCCTCGGACATCTCGAAGCCGCGCACGAGCGGCGCCGAGAGGATCAGGGCGCGGACGCGATCGGGGTGCGTGAGGGCGAAGTCGAGAGCGATGCCTCCGCCCGAGGAGAGCCCGACGAGAACGGCCTTCTCGATGCCCAGGAAGTCCAGCACGACCTCGAGGTCCGCCACGTTCGAGTACGCGGCGGCAGGAGTTTCCGAGCGGCCCACGCCGCGGGGATCGAACCGGACGGTCCGGTGCCGGCGCGCGAGGGCCGGGAACGGCCCGTCCCACTGGCGAAGGTCCATGCCGCCGCCGCCCGCGATGAGCACGACGGGACAGCCTTCGCCTTCCATCTCGTAGTAGAGCCGTCCGCCGTCGACGAGCACGAAGCCGGTCGCGGCGCGGCCCGGCGTCGGGCTCGGGACCGGATCCGCCGCCGCGGGCGACGCGCAGAGCGACACGATGGCCGCAAGCAAGGTAAGCCCAATCGGGTTCGACCGCGCGAAACGCGCCTGGCGGACCGGCACGGCCGCGAATATACCGCCCGGGCCGGAGCGCCGATCTGGGATTGTTCTGGGCCGCGCTCCAAGAAGTCCCCGAGGCGCGCGCTCCCCGGTCGCCCGACGGCCGGGGTTTTGCTACGCTGCGCCCGCCAAGGAGGTCGAGGATGGCGCGAACGAAGTGGACTCTGGCGGCAGGATGTCTCATCGCCCTCGCGGCGACGGCAACGGCGTGGGCGCAGGCCAACGACAAGGCCGACGTGAAGGCGGTCGTCCAGTCGGCCTACATCGAGGGCGTTCACGTGAAGGGCGACGCCTCGCTCATGCGCGCGGGCTTCCATCCCGATTTCCGCATGCTCGTCCTGCGCGACGGAAAGATGACCGTGGTGACGCTCGACGAGTGGGCGGGCCGCATCGAGGCCAAAGCGAAGGAGAACCCCAACGCCCCGCCGGCGCCGGTCACGGCCGAGTTCACGCAGATCGACGTCACGGGCAACGCCGCCGTCGCGGAGGTCGACGTCTACCGCAACGGCAAGCACACGTTCACCGACTATCTCTCGCTCTACAAGTTCCCGGACGGCTGGAAGATCGTCGGGAAGATCTTCCAGGCGCACTCGTAAGGCGGCACCCTCGGGCCGGCCGCCCGCAAAGATGACCCTCCCGACCCGCCGGGGCTTGCTCGGCGCCGCGGCGCTGTCGCTCGTGGTCGCGGTGTCGGCGGCCCGCGATGAACCCGTGCGCATCGGCCTCCGCAACGCCCACGCCATGGCCTACGACGCGCACCGCGAACGGATCGTGCTCTTCGGTGGAGCCGACACATCCGCCGTTGCCGGCGACACCTGGGAGTGGAACGGCGCCGGCTGGGTTCGGGTCAGCGTCGCCGGCCCGGAGCCCCGGACCTTCCCCGCGATGACCTACGACGGCCGTCGCCGGCGGATCGTGCTGTTCGGAGGCAACCGCGTGCTCTTCGGCAAGGACCCGTCGGCGGACGACACGTTTCTCGGCGACACGTGGGAATGGGACGGGCGCACGTGGAGGCGCGTCGCGACTTCAGGCCCACCCGCCCGCGCCGAGGCCGCCATGGCGTTCGACGAGAAACGTGGACGCGCGGTGCTCTTCGGCGGCTACGACCGGGTCGACGGGAAGATCCGGCGCCTGGGCGACACGTGGGAATGGGACGGCACGCGGTGGTTGGCGATTCCGGTCGCCGGCCCGTCGCCGCGAAACGGGGCGGCGCAGGTCTTCGATCGCCGGCGCGGCGCGATCGTCCTCGTCGGCGGCAGGGCGGAAACGGGAACCTCGGCGGAGACCTGGGACTGGAACGGCGCCCGCTGGAGCAACGACCTCGCAGCGCTGGCCGAGGGGATCTTCAACTGCGCGCTCGCCTACGACGACACTCGGGCTCGCATCGTCCGTTTCGGCGGCTATCGCGGAAAAGCGCGCGTCGGAGAAACCTGGGAGCTCGACGGGGCGTCCTGGACGCTCAAGAGCTCGACCGGGCCCGCGGCGAGAAATCACGCGGCCATGGCCTACGACGCGAGGCGCCAGCGCACCGTCCTGTTCGGCGGCCACGACTGGGACCACGTCTTCGGCGACACCTGGGAGTGGGACGGCACGCGCTGGCGGCTCCGGGAAACGACCGAGCCTCGGGCCCACGTCGACAACGGCCACTAGGGCTCTCTCAATTCCTCCGCTCGGCGAGCCCCAGCGCCCGGACCAGAAAGGCCGTTTGATCGGCCCAGGACTCCGCGGTCTGCTCCGGCGTCGTGCCGAAGTTGTGGCCGGCGCCCCACATCACCTTCAGCAGCACCGGTTTCCCGCAACCCTGCGCCGCCTGCATGGCCGCCGTGAACTTGAAGGCGTGAAGCGGCACCGCCACCTGGTCGAGCTCGCCCGCCATCACCAGGGTGGCCGGGTAGCAGCTGCCGTCCTTCACGTTGTGGTACGGCGACCACGCGTGGAGGGCCTTGAAATCTCCGGGGTCGCGCGGCGAGCCGAACTCCGGCAGCCAGTACGACGCCTGACTGAACCGATCGAAGCGCACCATGTCGAGCACCGGCCGGTCGATCACGGCGGCGCCGAAAAGGTCCGGACGCTGCAGGATCGCCGCGGCCGCCAGGCCTCCGCTGGCGCTGCCGCCGTTGGCCACCAGGCGCGCCGGTGACGTGTAGCCGTTGGCGACGAGCCACTCGGCCGCGGCGAGGTAGTCGTCGATGACGTTCTGCTTCTTGCGCTTCGCGCCGGCTTCGTGCCACGCCTCCCCGTACTCGCCGCCGCCCCGGAGCGACGGTTGCGCGTAGACGCCTCCGAGCTCGAGCCAGTTCAGGACAAAGGGCTGGTGAAAGAGGAAAGACACCCACCCGAACGCGCCGTAGCCGTACATGAAGGCCGGGTTGCGGCCGTCGCGCTTGAGCCCCTTCCGGTACGCCAGGAACATCGGAACGCGCGTCCCATCCTTGCTCCGGTAGAACACCTGTTCGACCGTGATCGCGCCCTTGTCGAAGGGCGCGGGGCTGTCGAAAAAGACGGAGCTCCGCTTCTTCGCGAGGTCGAGCCGGTAGATCGTGCTGACCTCGGTCAGGCTGAGAAAGCGGTAGAAGACCTCCGGATCGTCCTGGCTTCCCGAGAAGCCGCCCCAGACGAGCCCCCCCGACGGAAGGTCGGGTTCGAACTCCAGCCGGCCTTCGCGATCGAATACCCGGAGCACGGCGCGCCCGTCCTTCAGGTACATCAGGACGAAACGATCGCCGAACATGCCGAGGGCGTTGCCGCCGACCGCGCTGTTGGCGGCGATCGACTCCTCCTTCTCGGGGATGACCTCCCTCCAGTTCTTCGGGTCCGGCCGGGTCACGTCGACCGCGACGATGCGGCCTCGCGGCGCGCCCCGGTCCGTGAAGAACCAGAACCGCGTGCCCTCGGAGCCGAGGAACGTGTAGTTGGCGTCCGCCACCGGCATCAGCGGGGCCGGCGGGCGCTCGGGCCGGCCGGTCTCCTGGACGAGAACGCGGTTCTTGCTGCTGCTCCCGTCCCGAAGCGTGAGCACGAGATAGCGGCCGTCGTCGCTGACCGTGTAGCCGACGAGCAGGCCCGGCTCCGCGGGGGGCTCGTACACGAGATCGTCTTTCGCCTGCGAGAGGTCGAAGAAGCGGACGGTCGGGCGGATGGGGGTGGCCTTCTCGTCGCCGATTCCCGATGGCCTCTCGTAGCGGGTGAAGTAGAAACCCCGGTCATCCCGATCCCAGGCGATCCCGCTCGAAACGGTGTGGGTCTCGAGAGGCGGCGTCGGCCGGTCGGCGCCGCTCGCCGTTTCGAGAACCCGGATCTGGAGCCAGCGGGACTGGGCCTGCGAGACCGTGTAGGCCACGAAGCGGCCGTCCGGGCTCGGCGAAAAGCCGGTCATCGTGACGCTCGTCCCCGGGAAGCGCGACCGCGGGTCGAGCAGCAGCCGGGGCGCCGCCGAGGGGCCTTCCTGGATCCACAGGCCGGTCGGCGTCCCGGTGGCCGTGATCCGCATCAGGAAGTACCTCCGCCCGGCCCTCATCGGCGCCAGGAACCGCTCGCCTCCGCTCAGCTCCAGAATCCGCTTCCGCATCGCCTCCCGGTCCGGGACCGGCGCCAGGTAGCTCTTCAGCAGCGCGTCCTCGGCGCGAATCCACGCGACGGTCTCGCCGGACTTCGCGTCCTCCATCCACCGGTACGGGTCGCGAACCGCGACACCGTGATGGCTCTCGACGGCCTCGTCCCGGCGTGCCGGTGGGTAGCCGAGGGCGTCCGGGGGGGATTGGGCCCCCGTCCCCACCCACAGCAGAAGCGCAGGCACCCACCCGATCCAATGGAAACCAGCCATAGGGGCCTCCTCCGTGGCGTGTCGCCCGTCCGCACGGGTCGAGGAACGGCCAGCGCACAGGATAGAGGCTGCGATCCGCCGCGTCTTGTACGGGGTCAACCTCGATGGGACGGATTCGTATGTCTCTCGAGATGAGCCAGCTCCAGGCGTGCGTGCCCGCCGATCGGCCGCAGACGCATCCGGCCCCGCGCCCGTACTTCGGCGGGAACCTGCGCTCGTCCCGCAGCCACGCCGGACTGAGGCTCTCGGAGGTGGATTACGACCCCGCGAGGACCTGGGCCGCCCACACGCACCTGCGCGCGTTTTTCGCCCTGCTCCTGCGGGGGGGATACGTCGAGGCTCTGCGAAGCCGCTCGTTCGACTACCGGCCTCTCGACCTCGGGTTTCATCCGGAGGCGACCCAGCACACGGATCGGATCGTGGACGCCGGCACGAGGTTCCTGCTCGTCGAGCTCGACCCGTCGTGGGTGGGGCGCCTCACCGAGTGCTCCCCCGGCGCGGCACTGGAGCCGCGCATCTGCGGCGGCCGCAGCGCTTCGCTCGCCGTCCGCCTCTATCGCGAGTACCGTTCGGGCGCCCCGGCCTCTTCCCTGGTGATCGAGGGGATCGTCCTGGAGATGCTCGCGGACCTCGCCCCGGCCGGCCGCGCGGCTTCTCGGGAGCACCCGAGCTGGCTGCCCACCGTGCTCGACATGATCCGCAGCGAGCGCCCGTCGAGGCTCTCGCTCGGCCGGATCGCCCGCGAAGTCCGGCTGCACCCGGTCTACCTCTCCCGCAGCTTCCGGGAACGCACCGGGCAGAGCGTGTCGGAGTGCCTCACGGGCGCCCGGATCCGGTTTGCGGTCCGCAAGCTGGCGACCGCCGGGACGCGGCTCACCGAGATCGCGCTCGACGCGGGGTTCGCCGACCAGAGTCACTTCACGAAAGTCTTCCGGCGAGAAACCGGAATGACGCCGGGCGCTTTCCGCGATTCGCTCGCTGCCGGACCGAAACGCCGCTGAGCCGGGGCGGCGCTCAGGTTCGATCCGGCCTGCAGCGCTTGCACGGCCGGAAGCCGTCGCGCTCGGCGGCCGCGCGCGTGCGGTACCGGCGTACGTTCTCCGGTTTCGGGCGCGCGGCGCAGGAGGGCCGGCAGTAGATCCCCGTCGTGACGACGGCCTTAAAGAAACCACCTTCCGCAGGACGCGGATCCGAAATCCTCGAACTCACCCGGGCCTCCTTCCGGCAGCCGCCTGCGGCCAGAACACGGACGACGCGTCCCCGGTTGCAGCCTGCCTCAGCCTCCGTGCGCCAGGAGAAAGTCCGCGGCGGCGGCGATCGCCTCTTCGACGTTGCCCGCCTCCGTCCGGCCCGACCGCGCCGGCGGCTTGAGGGAGTGGTCGCCGTTCTCGATCCAGTGAACCCGGATCGCGGACGACAGGCCGTAGCCCGCGACTTCCTCGGGGACGCCGAACGCGTCGCGCGTGCCCTGCAGGACGAGCGCCGGGGTCCGCAAGGCCGCCAGGTGCTTCGTGCGGAGCTTGCCCGGCTGGCCGGGCGGGTGAAACGGGTAGCCGAAGCACACGAGGGCTCGGGCGCCGACCTCGTCGGAGATCATGGAGGCGATCCTCCCGCCCATCGACTTGCCGCCCACGGCGACCCGCGGGCCGCCGCCGAAATCCGACACGAGCTGCGTCCAGCGCGCGCGCAGCACGGGCTCGCGATCCGGAGCGCCTCGCTTTCCCTCCGACCGCCGCTTCGCCATGTAGGGAAACTCGAACCGCACGACGCGGACCCCGCGCGCGGCGATTCCCGCGGCGACGCGGTTCATGAAGCCCGAGTCCATCGGCGCGCCGGCGCCGTGCGCGAAGAGAAACGTCGTGTCCGCATCCGCCGGCCCTTCGATCAGGTACTCGCCTTGCACGGTTTGCTCCGTTTAAGGAACGTCTCAGCGTTTCGTGAGCACGAAATGAAACTGCACGGCACGCGCCGCCAACCATCCTAACGTCCGTCTGCCGGCAACACGAGACCCAACGACCGGCGAGGAGGCAGAGATGGTCCCGAAGAGAAAGACAACCCCGGTTCTGATTCTGGCGCTCTCGATTCTGTTCGCCGCGGGAGCCGCCCTGGCGGCCTCGTCGGCCGGTCAGTGGTCCGGCACGGTCGCCTCGGTGGCCGGCGACGACCTGGCTCTCGTGGGGGTTTCGGAGCGTTTCCGACTGGCGGGAAGAGTGACCGAGCTCATTTCCGGGCGGGCCCTGTCGCCGACGAGCCTCGCCGCCGGGAGCGCGGTGACCCTTCGCATCGGCACGCGTGAGGCGGACGGACGCTTCCGGGTCGACCGCGTGCTCGTGCAGCCGAAGAACCCGCTGGCCATCCAGGGCGAGATCTCCTCGGTCGGAAGCGACGGCCGCCACCTGTCGATCTTCGGCGTCCGCGTCGAGGTCGACGAGCACACGGCCTACGCCGGCCGCGGGGACGCCGGCCGCGTGCTCTCCGGGCGCGATCTGCGCGCGGGAATGACCGCGCAGGTCTCGCTCACCGCGACCGCGGCCGGCTCCCTGCAGGCCTCCGAGGTCCGGGTCATGAGCGGCCGCGGACGCTCGGCGCGCGTGATGTCGGGGCGGCCCACCGAGCCCGGGGAGGACCAGGAGTTCAAGGGCACCGTCGTCACGGTCGGCGCCAGCGCGTGGACGATCGACGACCGAACGGTCGCCGTGAACGACCAGACCGTGTTCATCGGCGCGCCCGGCCTGGGGGACTTCGTCGAAGTGCGGTTCCACCTCGACTCCAACGGCAACGCCGTCGCCGAGCGCATCCAGAAAGAGGACGGCGCGAATGACGAGCTCGAGTTCCGCGGGATCGTCGAGGCCATCGGCGACACCTCGTGGACGATCTCGGGGCGCGTGGTCGAAGTCACCGCCCGGACCGTGATCCGGGGCAACCCGCGGGTCGGCGACCTCGTCGAGGTCCGGACCGACCGGGCGGCCGACGGGACGCTGACCGCGACCGACATCCATCGTGAGGACGGCGTCGACGACGAGCGGGAGTTCCGGGGAATCGTCGAGTCGATCGGCGCGACCTCGTGGACGATCGGGGGCCGCGTGGTCCTCGTCAACGCTTCGACCGTCATCCTGCGCAACCCGCGGGTCGGCGACCTCGCCGAGGTCCATGCGGATCGGGCGGCCGACGGCACGCTCACCGCGACCCGAATCAAGAGAGAAGACGGTACCGGTAACGCGGACGACGAGCGCGAGTTCAAGGGCATCGTCTCCTCGATCGGAAGCTCCTCGTGGACGATCGGCGACCTCGTCGTCCTCGTCAACTCCGCGACCGTCATCTTCGGCGACCCGCAGGTCGGCGACCTCGTCGAAGTGCATGCCGACCGCGCGTCGGACGGGACGCTCACCGCGACCCGGATCAAGAAGGAAGACGACGACGATGACGACAACGGCGGCCCGGGCGGCGGCGGCGACGACGACCCGCCCGGCGACGACAACGGCGGCGGCTCGGGCGGCGGCGGCAACGACGACCCGCCCGGCGACGACAACGGCGGCGGCTCGGGCGGCGGCGGCGGCAACGACGACCCGCCCGGCGACGACAACGGCGGCGGCAACTCCGGGCCCGGCGGCAACTAGGTCAGACAGATCCAGCCCGGGTGACGCGTTCCTCCGTGATGCGCCGGCGGTGCCAACCGCCGGCGCCTTTTTCCCCGGCCGGCCCGTCGGCTCCCAATCAGCCGACGTGCGGCTTCGGAACCGCTCGCTTCCGGCCGAACGTGACGCCGAGGGCGAAGAATGTCGCGGCCCCGATCGCGGCCCCGATCGCCTGGCCCTGGATGAGGCGGTTCGTCGAATAGCGCACGACCTGAGGCAGATTCACCATGGCCGCGGGCTGATTGCCCTGCGAGAGATATCCGGCCTCGTTGTACCAGGACAGCATGGGCGGCACGATGAACGACGCGGCCACGATCCCGACGAGCGCCCCGGTGAGGATCCAGATCAGGATGCCCTTCATGGCTCTCTCTCCACTACCGGAGCGGCTCGACCGTCGACGCCGAGCCGTAAGCGAGGACCTCGGTCACGCCGGCGGCGACCTCGTTGGCGTCGTAGCGGACGCCGATGACCGCGTTGGCGCCGATCTCCTCGGCGTGCCGGGCCATGAGGTCGAAGGCCTCCTGCCGCGCGCGCTCGCACATCTCCGTCCAGAGCGTGATGTTGCCGCCGAAGAGGCTCTGGATCCCGGCGCCGATCGTGCCCACGATCGAGCGGGAGCGCACCACGATTCCGCGCACGACGCCGAGATTGCGCGTGACGCGATAACCGGGGATCTCGAGCGCGGTCGTCATGAAGGAACGATTGAGCACGGCGGCCTCCTCGCGGTCGTGGATCTACTCTACCCTGCCGGGCTCTTCGGCTCCGGCCCCGGCCCGGCCGCGTTCACGGCTCGATCCTCGCGCAGGACGCGAAACCCGTAGTCGGAGTAGCGGTAGTCGGGCGGAAGGCTGGTCGATGCCGACGGCGCCGACCATCGGACCTGGTGACGCCACGACCCCCCGCGGCTGGCCCGCCGCGCAACGGCGCCCGCGGGCGTGCGCCAGTCGAGGCACCACTCGTGAACGATCGTTCCCATGTCGAAGAGGCCGTAGCCGTTGGGCGTTCCGCGGCCGGCCTCCCAGGGGCCCGTGAGGGGGCCGGCGGGGATCTCTCCGGCCGGGACCGCATCCCCCCAGGAAGTCGCCGGTGCGAAAAGCCCCGCGCAGGCCGCGAGCTCCCATTCGGCCTCGCTCGGCAACCGCCACGTTTCGCCGGTGATTTCCGAGAGCCACGCGCAAAAGGCCATGGCCTCGGCCCAGGTCACGCCGACGACCGGCTGTCCGGGGGCCGAGAACGCGGGGTCTTCCCCACCACGGCGGTGCCGGTGCTCGGCCGGCCGCGAGGAAGCCGGAATACTCGCGATTGACCACGGGCGTCCGGCCGAGCGCGAAGGGCGCAAACGCGCCAGGCCCGACGTGGCTTTCCCGCCGCACGTGAGGAATCGCCACGACCGACGGCAATAGCATTCCGAGATCCTAAGGCGGGGACAGGAGGCCTTCGTTCTGTTAGAATTTGACCAAATCGGACATTGAGAATGGGCCGGGTTCTCCGTCGAGGGCCCGCGGGAGAGGATTGTCATGAACGCCGCATCGAAAAGCTCGAAAACGACCCTCGAGGCGTCGCGCGGAGGCCGCAGCGTGGCCTGGCTGCTCGGCGCGTTTCTCGCGCTCGGCGCACGCTCGGCCGCCGCTCAGTCCTACGCGGTCCTCCACGACTTCTCCGGGCCGCCCGACGGGGCCGCGCCCTATGCCGCATTGACGCTCGCCTCGGACGGCTTCTTCTACGGTACGACGCAGTACGGCGGCGCGAGCGACATGGGGACCGTCTTCCGGACGGACTCTCTCGGCAACCTGTCGATCCTCTATGAGTTCGGCGCCGTGGTCGACGACGCCTCGCGACCGGCCGGAGCGCTGCTCGAGGCCTCCGATGGTCGGTTCTACGGCACGGCCTACGAGGGGGGAGACAACGCCCTCGGAGCCATCTTCGTCCTCGACGTCTCCGGTCCGCCGAGCGTCGCGGTTCTCCACAGCTTCGGAGCGGCCCCCGGCGACGCCCACACGCCCAATTCGACGCTCGTCGAGGATCCCGGGGCGGCCCTGACGTTCTACGGAACGACGTTCGCCGGAGGCGCGAGCGACCTCGGCACCGTGTTCCGTTTCTCGCTTCCGGCGGGCGTGCCGACGCTCGACGTTCTCCACGGCTTCGATGAGACCGACGGGTCGAACCCCTGGGCCGGGCTCGTGCTCGCCTCCGACGGCAACTACTACGGCACCACCGCAACCGGCGGCGACTTCGCCAGCGCGGGTACGGCGTTTCGCCTCTCGTTTCCCGGCGGTATCCCGACCGTCACCTCGATCCACAGCTTCGACGTCGGAACCGACGGCGCCCGGCCCCACGCCGGCCTCGTCGAGAAGGACGGCCTGCTCTACGGGACGACGGTCCAGGGCGGAGCGAACGACCTCGGCGCGATCTACTCCATGACCTTCGCCGGCGCGACCACCCTCCTCCACAGCTTCTCGGGCATCGACGCCGGCGGCGACCTCGACGACGGCGACAACCCCGAGGCGGCACTGATCGTCGGCGTCGACGGCGACTTCTACGGCACGACGGAGTTCGGCGGCGACCTCGACCTCGGCACGATCTTCCGCATGCACCTGGAGGGCGGCGGAGGCGCGACCGTCTCCATCCTCCACAGCTTCGACGGGACGCAGGGCGCCACGCCGTACGCGGCGCTGGTGCAGGGAGCGGACGAGGCCCTGTACGGGGGCGCGTTCCGCGGAACCGCGGACGACCTCGGCGTCGTGTTCCGGTTCTTCGACTGCGTGCCCCCGACGGCGGTGGCCTCCGGGTCGGCGACGATCTGCGAGGGCGGCTCGACGCCGCTCTCGGGCTCGGGCGGCACGACGTGCTCCTGGACCCCGGCCACCGGCCTGTCCGACCCGGCGAGCTGCACGCCCACGGCCTCGCCCGCGGCGACGACCGTCTACACGCTGGCGGTGACCGACGCCAACGGCTGCATCTCGGTGAACGCGCCGACCGTGACGGTCACGGTCGATCCGGCCCCGACCGCGGTCGCGTCCGGCTCGGCGACCATCTGCGCGGGCGAATCGACGCCGCTCACGGGCTCTGGCGGCGCCTCCTGCGCCTGGGCGCCGGCGACCGGGCTCTCGGACCCCGCGAGCTGCGCGCCCATGGCGTCGCCCTCCGCGAGCACCATCTACACGCTGACGGTGACGGATGCCTCCGGGTGCGTTTCGACGAACGCGCCGACCGTCACGGTCACGGTCAATCCGGCCCCGACCGCGACTGTCTCGGGCTCCACGGCGATCTGCACCGGAGGCTCGGCCGAGATCCAGGCGGCCCTGACCGGCACCGGGCCCTGGAGCGTCACCTGGTCGGACGGCTTCGTTCAGAACGCGGCGGCTTCGCCCGCGACCCGCACGGTCTCCCCCGCCACGACCACGATCTACACCGTCACGGCCCTGACCGACGCCCTCTGCGCCGGCTCGGGGAGCGGCAGCGCCGAGGTGACCGTCGGGTCCGCGATTCCCGCGCCCACGATCACGGTCGCGAGCTCGGTGGCCGTCGGCGCCACGGGCCTGCCGGCGAGCACCGACAACCACGGCGGCTCGACCTATGCGTGGACCCTGACGGGCGGGACGATCACCTCCGGCCAGGGCACCGCGTCCATCACGTTCGACGCGGGCGAACCCGGAACGACCATGACGCTCGAGGTCGTGGAGACCGCCGCCGCCTGCGTCTCCCCCGCCGGGAGCGCGAAGGTGCAGGTCGACTTCCTCGACGTGCCTCCGTCGCACATCTTTCACGACTTCGTCAACACGATCGCCCGCAACGCGGTGACGGCGGGCTGCGGAAACGGCAACTACTGTCCCGACGCGTTCAACACACGCGCGCAGATGGCCGTGTTCCTTCTGAAGGGCAGCCTCGGCTCGGACTACGTTCCGCCTCCGCCGACGGGGACGGTTTTCGCCGACGTTCCCGTCAACGCATTCGCGGCGGCCTGGATCGAGGACCTCGCGAACCGCGGAATCACGGGCGGATGCGGCGGCGGCAACTACTGCCCGGGCAACTCCGTGACCCGCGCGCAAATGGCGGTCTTCCTGCTCAAGGCGCTGCTCGGGTCGGGCTACGTTCCCCCGACCGCGGTGGGCATCTTCGCGGACGTGCCCGTCGGCTCCTTCGCCGCGGACTGGATCGAGGACCTGTACAACCGCAGCATCACCGGCGGCTGCGCCGTGAGCCCGCTGCGCTACTGCCCGGACAACTCCGTCACCCGCGGCCAGATGGCCGTCTTCCTGACGAAGACGTTCAGCCTGGAGTAGGCGGAGCCGACTAGCGCGCCGCGGCTTCGGCCGAGACCCCGACGAACTCGGGCTCGAACCGGAGCAGCGGCGCCGCCTCTTCGACCACGGCCGCGGGGGCCGCCGGGACCGGGACCGGCCGGCGCCGCGAGGGGAACACGCGGGCGCGGTTCGCCCGGTCGATGCAGAGGACGATCGACGCCCCGAGCACCGTGCCCACCGGGAGGAAACAGAGGCTCACCGCGGCGAAGGCGAACGCGAAGTTCCTCGCCCAAAGCCGGTAGCGGCGCAGGTGGAAGCCGACGATCGCGTAGCAGACCGCGAGAACGCCCCCCGTCGCGGGCAGCAGCAGGTCGTGCACGCTGCCTCCCGCGAAGTAGACGTGGGCGCCCACGCCGGCGGCCACCAGCCCCTGGACCGCGAGGAGATAGAAGATCAATCCCGCGACCTGAACCAGCCGCCGCGCGCTTCGGACCTCCCGGGCTCGACCCGCCTGCGTCATCGTCATGACCACCGCCTCCCGCCTCTCCGAATTCGAATCGTCGAAAAAGAAACGGGCGCCTTGCGGCGCCCGGCTGCTCACGTTCTCCGCTGGACCTCGAAGGCTCGCCTCAGCTTTTTCCTCGCACCGGATCGCCTGCGACCCGGCTTCTCCGTGCGTTCACGCGCGGCTCGCACTTTTATAACACGGGGCCGCGGCCGGCGGACCCTCGAAAAACTCCCAGCCCATTCCCTATTCGGACCGCAGCGCCTCGAGCGGATCGACCCTCGCCGCCCGCAACGCCGGAGCCGCGCTCGCCGCGACCGCGATGACGATCAGCAGGAGGCCGACGGCCGCGAAGACCCTCGGGTCGCGCGGGGCGACGTCGTACAGCAGCCCCTCCATCAGCCGCGTCAGGAAGAGGCCGCCGAGGACGCCGGCCGCGACGCCCCAGGCCGCGGTGACGACGCCCCGCCGCACGACGAGCCCGAGGACGCTGGCCCGCGAGGCGCCGAGCGCCATGCGGATCCCGATCTCGCGCCGGCGCCGGCTCACGAGGTACGACAGGACCCCCGAAACTCCCACCGCGGCCAGGAAGAGCGCGAGGCCGCCGAAGATCGTCAGGAGCGAGCCCGTCAGCCGCGGAGTGGCCATCGACGCGGCGACGACGTCGGTCATCCGGCGCACGTTGGCGATCGGCAGGGCCGGATCGAGCTCCCGCACGGCCGCGCGGATCGGGCCGGCGAGGGCCGTCGGGTCGCCGGAGGTGCGGACCACGAGCGACATGTTGCGCGCCGCGTCTCCCCCGCGGGCGGCCGGGAACTGCGCATAGGGGACGAAGAACTTCTCCTTGATCGCACCGGTCAGGCCGTTGTGCCGCTCGTCGCGCACGACGCCCACGACCGTCATCCAGGGCCGGCCCGAGTCGTCGCCGCCCATGCGGATGCGCCTGCCGATCGGGTCGCCCCCGGGAAGGTACGCGCGGACGAGGGTCTCGTTCACGAGCGCGACGGGCTGCGAGCCGGCCGTGTCGGTGTCGGACATCGCCCGCCCGGCGACGAGCCTCTCTCCGAGCGCCTCGAGCGCCCCGTCGGAGGCCACCTGCCAGTCGCCCTTGGCGTTGCGGCCGGGCGATTCGACGAACCCCTCGACGTCGAGCCCCCAGTCGCCGATCTCGCTCGCGAGCGGCAGCAAGCGGACGAGACCCGCCTCCGTCACGCCCGGGAGCCCGCGGACTTTCTCGAGGAGCGCGCGGTAGAACGCCACCACGGACTCGGGCTTCTCGTACGCCGCCTCCGGCGGCCGCAGCTCGAGCGTCAGGACGCCCTCGGGCCGGAACCCCAGGTCGATGCGCATGAGCGCGTCGAGGCTCTTCAGCATCAGCCCGGCCCCGAGCAGGAGCAGCACCGCGATCGCGGTCTGCGCGCTCGCCAGCGCGCCCCGCAGGCTCGCGCGCTTCGTGCCCGCCGACTGCCCTCCGGCGCCGTCGCGCAGCGCCTCGGTCAGGTTCAGGCGCAGGGTCTGGAGGGCCGGAGCGAAGCCGAAAACGAATGTCGTCGCCACGGTCAGCACCGCGGCGAAAGCGAGCATGCCCGAATCGATCCCGATCGGGGCGAGCGCGGGCAGCCCCGCCGTCCCGCGCGCGGCGATGATCCGGACGCCCGCCCACGCGATCGCCAGCCCGAGCGCGGCGCCGGCGGCCGCGAGCACGAAGCTCTCGGTCAGCAGCTGGCGGGTCAGGCGCGCCTGCCCCGCGCCGATCGCCGAGCGCACCGCGATCTCGCGCTGGCGGCCTTCGGCGCGGGAGAGAAGCAGGTTGGCGACGTTGGCGCATGCCATGAGCATCAGGAACCCCACGGCGCCGAAAACGAGGGTGAGCGCCCGGCGCGCGCCGCCGCGGACCTCTTCCTCGACCGGCACGGCAAACGCTTCGAACCGCATCTCCCTCGGATACAGCCCCTCGCTCGTCAGGTTGGCCGCGAGGGTCTTCAGCTCGGCCGTCGCCCCCTTCGCCGTGGCTCCGCGCTTCAACTTCGCCGCGCCGTAGAGGCCGTGGTTGCCGTAGGAAAGCTGCATCGGGTCGATGCGCTCGGGCAGGAAGAGCTCCGAGGGCTCGGTCGCGTCGACCGTGAAGTCGGTCGGGAGGGCGAAGCCGCGGGGCATCACGCCCACGACGCGCCGCGGGGCGCCGTCGAGCTCGATCGCCCGGCCGAGAACCGCCGGATCTCCGCCGAAGCGGTTTTGCCAGAGGCCGTACGACAGGACCGCGACGGGGGGGCCGCCCGGCGCGTCCTCCTCCGCCGTGAAGCCGCGCCCCAGGAGCGGCGAGGCGCCGAGCGTCTCGAACGTGTTCGCCGTGACGAGCGCGATCCCCAGGCGCACCGGCTCGCCCTCGCCGGTCAGGTTCGCGCGGTCCGTCTCCCAGGCCGCCACCGCCTCGAAGCTCGGCACCCGCCGCCGGAAGGCGTCGACCTCACCGGTCGAGAGCCAGGTCTTGTCGAAGCTCGTCCAACGGCTCCAGACCATCACGCGCCGGTCGGGTTCGGCGTAGGGCAGCGGGGCGAGCAGAACGGCCCGAATCACGGAAAAGATCGCGGTCGTGGCGCCCATCCCGAGAGCGAGCGTGACGATTGCCGCAGCCGCGAACCCGGGCGAGCGGCGAAGCCCGCGCAACGCGTACCGAACGTCCTGAAGCCAGGTCTCCATCGTCCAGTCCTCCCGGGCGGGGCTCACGCAGGCGGTCCGCCGCTGCATTCCGTGACGCGCGGGCCGGGAAAAGGTTCCTCCCGGCGGGCGCCGGCCGGACGACGCCGTGGCCTGCTTTCTCGCAGGATGTCGAGATCCGAACGGGAGGACACCGCATGAAACACGCCCGAATCCTGGCCGTCGCCGCCCTGGCCGCTTCGATCGCCGGACCCGCCCGCGCCGCCGACAAGTGCTCGGCCAGGGGAATGATGCAGGATCAGAGCTTCAAGCTCGAAGCCTGCGCAATCGCCTGGTATCCCGACCAGAACAGCGTGGCGATCTGGTTCACGGAGAAACCCCTTTCCGCCGACGCCCTGAAGACCTTCCACCTCGGTTCCTACGCGGACTTGAAGGGCACGGCGATGTCCTTCGGGTTCTGCCCGGGCGGCGGCAAGGCCAAGGCCGACCCGAAGGCCGTCAAGGACGTGGAGGCGGCCGTCAATCACGCCGCTTCGCCCATGGTCCAGCAGAACTGGCTGTTCAAGCCGGGGGACAAGGGCCTGAAGATCGAGAAGATGTCCGGCGAGCTGAAGCCGGGCGGCCGGCTCGTCGGGAGGATGACGGTGAAGACGACGCTGGACCAGGGTCAGGCCTACAGCTGGGAGGCCGACTTCGACGTCGCCATGCCGGCGCAGACCGCCGCCGCCGGCCTGGTCTGCGAATAGTCAGTTCGGAAGCTTGCGCCCGGTTTCGCCGACGAGCGCCCGGGCCTCGCGGATCTCGGATGCGCCGCCGTAAGCGCGGGCGGCCGCGAGCGCCTGCTCGGCCAGCGTGAAAGCGAGGCTTGCGTCGCCCGCGGCGGCGGCGCGGCGAGAGAGCTCGGCCCGCGCGGCGTAGAGGGCGCGCGTGACGCCGCACTTCTCGGCCGCCGCGGCCGCCTCTTCCAGCAGGCGCACCGCCTCCCTCGCGTCGCCGCCGTGGGCCGCGAGGAAGTCCGCCTGCTGCATCAGCGCGAACGGCACCCCGACCGCGAATCCGGCGCGGCGGCGCAGGTCGATCTCCTCGCCGATGTTCTTCTCCGCGGCCGCGAGCTCCCCCCGTTCCTCCTGGATGCCCGCGATGTGCCGCCGCGCGAAGGACTGCAGGACCAGGTCCCCGATCTCTTCCGAGATGGCGAGCGACTTCTCGTATCGCTCCATCGCCGGGGCCGGCTGGCCGTCCTGCTCGTAGGTCAGGCCGACGTAGAAGAGCGAATCCGAGACGCCACGCTGGTCGCCGAGCCGTTCGCGCACCGCGAGCACGTTCTCGAAGGCCGCCCGCGGCTTCTTCCAGTCCCGGCTCTCGAAGGCCTCGTTGTAGTCGAGGCGCCCGATCTGCTGGGCCGCTTCCGCCGCGGCGGCCTCGTCGCCCGCGGCCTTCGCGAGCCGGAGCCCCTCGGCGAGCGCGGCGCGGGCGGGCGCGGGGTCCTTCCGATGGAGGAAGCTCTTCTCCGTCAGAACGCGGCCCCGCTCGACCTTTCGCGCGGCCGCCGCGCGCCGGTCGCCGCCCTCCCTCGGCCCGGGCGTCGGCGGCATCGAGCACCGCGAGCGCAGCGTCCCAGCGGCCCTCCATCGTCATCGTCCGCGTCTCTTTCAGGAGCGCCGCGGTGTCGGCGGGCGCCGCGCCGCCGCAGGCGAGCAGGAGGCCGAGCAGGGGCGTCACGCCGCGCCACCATAACAAATCGAGACGCGCTCTCGTATGCAGCGGGAGGGGGGATCCATGCGCCACCGATTCGCCGCCGCCGCCCTGGCGCTCTCGACCGCCGCCGTCCTGCAGGCCCTTCCGAATCCTCCCAACCCGGCTCACGAAGTCACCACGCAGTTTGTCGTCTACGCCGTGCCCGGAATGGACCGCGTCACGGTCCGGCGCGACGTCCCATACAAGACGGCCGACGGCCGGGAGCTCAGGCTCGATCTCTATTACCCTCCGGATCACCGCGCGGACGCGAAGCGGCCGGCGGTCGTTTTCATCAACGGCGTCGGCGACCGTGCCGGTTCCACGCTCAAGGAATGGGAGATCTACAAGTCCTGGGGCCGCCTCGTGGCCGCCTCGGGCTGGATCGGCGTCAACTTCGAGGCGCGCAGCAACTCCGCCTCCGACATCTCCGACGTCTTCGCGTACCTTCGCGGTCACGCCGCCGGCCTCGGCGTCGACGCCGATCGGATCGGGGCCTGGGCCTGCTCGGGCAACGTGACCGCCGGGCTGCCCGTTCTCATGACGCAGGTCGACGCGGGCGTGCGCGGTGCGGTCATTTACTACGGCCATGCCGAGCTGACGTCGATTCGCAAGGACCTCCCCGTCTACTACGTGCGCGCGGGGCGCGACAACCCGCGGCTCAACTCCGGCATCGCCGAGATCTGGAAGCAGGCGATCGCGGCCGACGCCCCCTGGGTCATGGTGAACGCCCCCGCCTCGCAGCACGCCTTCGACGCGCTCGACGAGACCGACGAGAGCCGCCGCATCGTGCGCGAGACCCTCGATTTCTACCGGGACCTCTTCACGCCGCCGGCCCCGGCCGGCCCGCCCTCGCTCGCCAAGAAAGCCCTTTCGCACTGGTTCGGCGGGCGGGAGTACCCCCAGGCCGCGAAGGCCTACGCCGAGTATGTGAAGGCGCACCCCGACGATGCGATCGCCTGGATGCGCCTGGGTGTTTCACAGGCCTCGATCGGCGACGCCGCGGCCGGGGCGAGCCTCGAGAAGGCCGTGAAGCTCGGCGCCGACTCGCCCAACGATCTCTACAACGTCGCCTGCGCATACTCGCTGCTCGGTCAGAAGGACGAGGCGCTCGACTGGCTCGATCGCGCCGTCGCCGCGGGCTTCGCCGACCGGCGGCTCATGGAGACCGACACGGACCTCGCCGACATCCGCGACACCGAGCGCTTCCGGCAGATCTTCGCGAAGGTGAAGCCTCAGGCGGCGAGTCGGCCCCGGCCGTAGGGGCGGCCCTTGCGGCCGCCCGTCGCGACGGGGAGGGGACAAGCCCCTCCCCTGTGACGAGGACGACACGTGGATTTCCTACGACGCCCGGGCGAAGACTCCCTTCTCCGCCGTCTCGACCGCCTCGAGCCGGCCGCTCCGCACGTCGTAGACGAACCCGTGGATCGGGATCCCCGGCGGGACGAGCGGGTGCGACCGGATGCGCCGCACGTCCGTGACGACGCTCTCCTCGAGGTTGCGGATCGTGAGCCAGTCCACGAACTCGGCCTCGCTCGACCCGCCACCGCCCGGGTCCGCCCAGCCCTGCGGCCCGTAGGACGCCGTCTTCAGGCTCGACGCGAGCAGGCGCCGCATCACCTCGTCGGTGAAGGTCTCCATGCCGCAGTCGGTGTGGTGGACCACGAACCACTCGCGGGTGCCGAGCAGCTTGTACGAGATGACGAGAGAGCGGATCGCGTCGTCGCTCGCGCGGCCTCCGGCGTTGCGGATCACGTGCGCGTCGCCTTCGACGAGACCCGCGTACGCGGACGGGTCGAGCCGCGCGTCCATGCAGGTGAGGATGGCGAAGCCGCGCGCCGGCGGCATCGCGAGCTTGCTCCGGGCGCCGAATCGGCCGGCGTACGCCGCGTTGGCGGCCAGCACTTCGTCTCGAATCTGGGTCATGTCGAGTCTCCTTCTTTCGTTCGCGTTTCGTTGCGGCGCATGTCCCGTCGGGAGGCCCGACATCGATTCGGTGTCATCGTGCGTCCTTTCCGAGCCCGCCGCGGCGGCCGTCGCGGGCAACAAAAAACCCGCTCCGGCTCGGCCGTCGCGGGTTCGTGAGTCGTGAATTCGGTGGTTCGGGTCGACCGGCTACACGCGCTCCCTTCCCGCGGCGCGGGGACAACAACAGGCGAAGCGGCCGGTCGTGCGTTTCACGAGACCCACTCTAAGCAGCCTCGGAGCGCCGGGTCAACGCGGGAAATCCTGGGAAAGTTCACGGAATCCCTCTCGGCCCATCGACAATATATCCGCCATGCATATAATGCCGGCATGCGCGACGAAACGCCGGACCCCGAGTCTCTGCTGCCGCTGCCCCAGGCGGCCCTCCACATCCTCATGGCGCTCTCCGAAGAGGACCGCCACGGCTACGCGATCATGGAGCTCGTCTCGGCGCGGACCGAGGGCGCGGTGCGCCTCTCCCCCGGGACGCTCTACCGCTCGATCCAGCGCATGCTCGAACAGGGGCTGATCGTCGAGCCCGTGGAGCGGCCGGCGCCCGAGGATGACGACGAGCGCCGGCGCTACTACCGCATCACGCCCTTCGGCCAGGCGGTCGCGCGCGCCGAGGCGAACCGCCTCGCCGGCCTCGTCCGCCTCGCGCGGGCGAGCGGCTTCGCACCGCAGAAGGCCTGATGCGGTTCTACGGACGGCTGCTGCGCCTCCTGTACCCGGCATCCTTCCGGACGGAGTACGCCGGCGAGATGCAGGCGATCGTCGCGGCGCGCCTCCGGAAGGCGGAGGGCCCGGTCGGACGGGCCGCGATCATCGCCGGTGCGGCCCTCGACGTCTTCCCCAACGCGGCGCGCGCCCACTTCGACATCCTGCGGCAGGACCTGCGGCACACGTTCCGGTCGCTCGGACGCGCGCCCGGGTTCGCGGCCGCGGTCGTCCTCGTCGCCGCGCTCGGCATCGGCGCCACGACGGCCACCTTCTCGATCCTCGACCACGTCCTGCTCCGGCCGCTGCCGTTCCCCGAGCCCGACCGGCTGGTGCGGGTATGGCAGGACCAGTCGTACCGCGGCTACCGCGAGATGGAGGCGTCGCCCCCCAACTTCCGGGACTGGAAACGCATGAGCGCCTCCTTCACTCGGCTGGGCGCGACGATGGCCGTCTCCTCGAATCTCGTCGGCCGCGGCGAGCCGCGGCGCCTCGACGGCGCGGTGGCCACCTCCGAGGTCCTGGAGCTCCTCGGGACGCCCCCCGCCCTCGGCCGGCTCTTCGGAGCCGAGGACGACCGCGCCGGGGCGCCGGGGACCCTTCTCGTCTCCGACGCCCTCTGGAGGTCCCGGTTCGGCGCCGACCCGGGCGTTCTCGGAACGAGCGTCCTCCTCGACGCGGAGCCGTTCACGATCATCGGTGTCATGCCGCCCGGCTTCGCGTACCCCAGCCGCGAGACGCAGTTCTGGGCGCCGACCCGGTTCCCGGAGAGCTTCTACGAGGATCGGACGAACTACTGCCTCCACGTGGTCGGCCGCCTGAAGCCCGGCGTTTCGCTCGCCGCCGCGCGCGCGGAGATGCGCGGCATCGCCGCGTCGCTCGAGCGCGCGTATCCGAAGGACAACGCCAAGAACGGCGCGACGGTCAACCCGCTCGGCGACCGCCTCTCGGAGCGCTCGCGGCTGCTCGTCACGGCGCTCTTCGGAGCGGCCCTGGCGATGCTCCTCATCGCCTGCACCAACCTGGCGGGGCTCCTCGTCGCCCGCGCGCTCGCGCGCCGCCGCGAGCTGTCCCTGCGGGCGGCGCTCGGCGCCGGCCGCGAGCGGCTGCTACGACAGCTCCTGACCGAGAGTCTGGTCCTCGCGCTCTTCGGCGGCGTCCTCGGCGTGGCCGTCGCGATGCTCGCCACGCCCGGCCTCGCGCGGCTGATTCCGGAGAGCCTCCCGGTGACGGCCGCGCCGACGGTCGACCCGCGCGTCCTCCTCTTCGCCGCCGCCGTGACGATCGCGACCGGAGTCGCGTTCGGCGTGCTGCCCGCGCTCCGGGCCTGCGGCGACGCGCACGCCGACGCGCTGCGCGACGGCGACCGCGCGGGCACCGGCCGCCCGGCCGAGCGGCTCCGGTCCGCGCTCGTCGTCGCCGAGGTCGCGGCCTCGGTCGCGCTGCTCGCGACGGCGGGCCTGCTCGCGCGCGCCCTCTGGAAGCTCCAGGCGGTCGACCCCGGCTTCTCGCCCGACGGCGTTGTTGACGCTGGGCACGCCGCTCCCGTTTCCGAAGTACGACGCCGTAGAACGGCGGCAGGCGTTCTACGACCGGGTGCTCGGCGACGTGCGCGCCCTGCCCGGCGTGCGCGAGGCCGGTTTCATCAGCTTCCTGCCGATGACGATGGGCGGCGGCATCTGGGCCGTGGGCGCCGCCGGCGGGACACCGGACGCCGCCGAGTCCCGCGTCGCGAGCCTGCGCTTCGTCACGCCGGGGTACTTCGCGACGATCGGAGTGCCGCTGCGCGCCGGAAGGCTCCTCGACGATACGGACACGGCGGCGGCGCCGCGGGCGGCCGTGGTCAGCGAGTCCTTTGCGCGTCAGAACTTTCCCGGCGAGAGTCCCCTGGGGAAGCGGTTCCAGTTCGCCTTCGAGGACCGCACGGTCGTGGGCGTCGCCGGCGACGTGCGGGTGCGGGGCCTCGAGCGCACGAGCGAGCCGCAGGCCTATCTCCCCCACCGCCAGATGAGCGACGGGGACCTGACCTGGTTCGTTCCGAAGCATCTGGTCGTGCGGTCCTCGGCCGCGCCGGCGACGCTTCTGCCCGCGATCCGCGCGATCGTCGGGCGGGCGGACCCGCAACTTCCGATCTCCGACGTGCGGACGCTTTCGGCGATCGTGGCCGACGACACCGGGCCGCGGCGCGTGCAGGCCCGCGCGCTTGCGATCTTCGCCGGCACGGCCCTCGTGCTGGCCGCGATCGGGATCCACGGTCTGCTCGCCTTCACGGTTTCCCGCCGCGCGCGGGAGATCGGGATCCGCGTCGCCCTCGGCGCGAGCCGGAAGGAGATCCTCCGCATGGTGGTCGCCCGGGGCGTCGCCCTCGCCGGCGCGGGCATCCTCGCGGGGGGCCTGCTCGCATGGGCCGCGGGCCGGGCGATCCAGTCTCTGCTCGCCGGCCTCTCGCCGGCCGACGCGCCCGCATTTCTCGCGGCGGCCGGCGGGGCTCTCCTCATGACGGCGGCGGGGTGCCTCGTGCCGGCGCTGCGCGCGCTGCGGGTGGACCCGAGCGCGGCGCTCCGCGCCGAGTAGGGTCTAGCAGGTTGCTGAAAAAGGTCTTTGCCGGCGCCCGCTAAAAGCCGACCATCTACCGGACAGTCACTCTCCGGATCGGGCGCCGGATGCAAAGTGCCGGACACGACGCCCGCATCCATTCTTCAGAAGCCTGCTAGGGTCCGGCCGCTTTCGCGCAGCCGTCCGGCTTGTGGACGCGCCGGGTCGACGCGGGGTTACGCGCGAGCGCCTTCGCCGGCCGGATCGGGCGATGCACCAGCTCGCCGTCGCAGTTGGGGCAGATACCCCGAAGCTTCCGGGCGCAGTCGACGCAGAACGTGCACTCGAACGTGCAGATGCGGGCGTCGGCCGAGTCGGGAGGAAGGTCCCGATCGCAGCACTCGCAGCCGGGCCGTAACTCGAGCATCGCTTCCTCCTTCACTCCATCCCGAGGGCTCGGGCCATCACGAAGTAGATTGCGTTCTGTTCCATCGTCCCCTGAATCAGGTGGGCCTGCGGGCCCTTCGCGTAGACGGCGACGTCTTCGCCGCCGTGGGTCTCCGAGGACATGGGGATCGCCGCCTGCTGCTGGAAGCCGGGCGCCGAGGTGTCGACGCCGCTCAGATCGGCGCGCGGTCGTGCGACCGCCCCCGCCCCGGTCGTGTAGCCGAGGGTCGTATAGGGCCTGCGGTCGAGTGTGTCCCGCGTCGGGCCCTTCTCCGGACGTCCGTCCGCGTCGTTCTCCACGACGAGGCCGAGGATCGGATTGCCGCGGACCGGATAGCCGCTGATCGTGAAGGAGTGGCTGTGGTCGGCGGTCACGAGGATGAGCGTGTCGTCGCCGGCGAGCGCCGCGGCCTTCTCGACAGCGCGCGAAAGCTCGATGGTGTCCGTCAGCGCGCGGATCGCGTTGTTGTCGTGATGGCCGTGGTCGATCCGTCCGCCCTCGACCATGAGGAAGTAGCCTTTCGGCCCGCGCTCCAGGATCCGGATCGCTTTCTCCGTCATCTCGGTCAGGGACGGCTCGCCCGCCTTGTCCGTCGACCGGTCGAGCTCGTACTGCATGTGCGACGGGTCGAAGAGGCCGAGCACGGGGCCGGTCGTGGCGGGGTCGATGGCCGAGAATCCGTTTCGATTCCAGACGTAGGTCCCGCCCCGCGCCCCCCACGCCGCGGCGAGGTCGCGGTCGTTGCGCTCGCCCTTCTCCGCCGGGTATTCGGGGTCGGCTTGGGTGACGCGGAGGAACTTCTGCCGGCCGCCGCCCAACGCGACCTCGAGCCCGGGGCTCCGCTTGCCGTTCATCGTCGTCGGCCGCACGCGAAAGTCGACGAGCTGGAGGGCGATGTCCGGATAGCCGGCGGAGGCCGCCGAAGCGCTCAACGCCGCGAGGTCCGTGTCCGACTCCGTGTCGCGCGCCGGCGTGTGCGCATAGCAGGCCGCGGGCGTCGCGTGGGTGACGCGCGCCGTCGTCACGATGCCGGTCCACAGGCCGTGCTCCTCGGCGAGCTCGAGGATCGTGCGCAGGCGGTTCTCGGGGCGCGCGGCCGCGGCGAAATCGGGGCCGGTCACCTCGGGCGCGATCGAGAGCATTCCCTCGTTGGTCTTGCTGCCCGCGACGATCGCGGTCATCGTCGGCGCCGAGTCCGGGACCTGCTGGTTGACCTGGTACGTCTTGGCGAGGGCGAGATGGGGGAACCGCTCGAAGGAGAGCTCGTTCTCCTCGCCCGCCATCCCCTTCTGCTGGCCGTCGAGGATCCGCGCCGCCGTGACCGTCGAGACCCCCATCCCGTCGCCGAGAAAGAGGATCACGTTGCGGGCTTTCCGGTCATCCGGCCGGATCCGCGCGTTGCGCTCGACGTCCGCCTTCCCGCGGGCGAAGGAGGTCTCTTTCGTCTCGACCGGCCGGGGCTTCGCCGGCAGCGGCGCGGCCGCGACGCAGAGAGCCAGGATCCCGGCCGCCGCCGGGACTATGGTCCGGCCTCTTCGTCCCCCGACGGGCCGTAGATCGCCGGCACCTTGCCGCCCATCGGGCGGACGTAGGTCGAGAGCTGGCCGCGGTGATGCACGAGGTCGAAGAGGATCCACCAGCAGTGGTCCCGAACCGGGCCCGCGAAGACGACCTGCCCGCCCGCGCGGAATTCGCCGGGCGAGGCCCACTTCGCGTCGTCGAGGCTCTCGACCTGCGCCGAGAGCCGCGCGGCCGCCTTCTCCCAGGCCCCGACGAGCTCGGGCCCGGTGACCGTCCCGGGAGCGCCCGTCGTCCAGTCGAGCGAGCCCTTCTCGATGATCTCGGCCAGGCCGTCGGCCTCCATCGCCATCCCCTGGGCGATCCGGCCGGCCGGCCGGGACCGCTCGTGCGGCTGGTAGTCGAGCCGGTCCGCGGGCAGGGCCTTGATCATCCGGGAGAAGAGCAGCTTCTCCGTCTTCCACCGCTGCTGAAAGAATTCGCGGTCGTTCATGCCGGCAATATATATGTCTGCAATTCCGGGAGGGCCGCCACGGTTGGCAGAAACATGATCCGCGCTTCGATCGCCGCAACCCTCGTCGCCTCGACCCTCGCCGCCGCCGAAACCGGCGCCTGGGTCTCCAGCGGACCGCCGGGGGCGAGCGTCTATTGCATCGCGCCGGCGCCCTCCAGCCCGTCCACGATCTACGTCGGCACCGGGCGCGGGGTGTGGCGGGGAGAACGCGGCGGCGCGATCTGGAAGCCGGCGAGCGCCGGGCTTCCGGTGGACCGCGTCCAGGCGGTCGCGGTCGACCCGACCGACGCGAACATGCTCTACGCAGGCACGCTCACACCGACCGGCGCGCCGAGCGACGGGATCTTCAAGTCGCAGGACGGCGGCGCGACCTGGTTCGAGGCGAACGACGGCCTGGTCGATCCGTTCACCTTCATCGAGCCCCTGGACGTGCCGGCCCTGTCGATCGATCCCTCGGACCCGCAGGTGATCCTCGCGGGAACGCGGTTTTCCGAGATCTTCCGCAGCACCGACGGCGGCGCCACCTGGACGCCCCGGACCTTCGGCGGTTACGGCCTCGGGCTCGAGACGTTCGCGTTCGCGCGCGACCCGGCCGCCCCGCAGCGAATCTATGCGGCCTCGAGCCAGGGCCTGCTGCTTTCGGGCGACGGCGGCGGGAGCTGGGGCTTCTTCGGCGACGCCGGGATCTCCTTCTATTCGATCGCGGTCGATCCGGCCTCGCCCGCGACGGTCTATGCCGGAAACGTGACGGGCTTCGGCCTCGGCAAGAGCGTCGACGGCGGCGCGACCTGGGAGCCCTCGAACGGCAACCTGCCGCAGAACGAGTTCGGCGGCGAGTCGTTCTACCCGGCGATCCTCGCGATCGCGGTGGATCCCTCCGGCGTCGCGGTCACCATCACGACGCAGGGCAACGGCGTCTTCCGGAGCACCGACGGCGGCTCGACCTGGAGCGCCGCCAACGCCGGGTTGAACGAGCTCTACCTTCACTCTCTCGCCTATCTGCCAGGCGCGTCTCCGACGCTTCTCGCGGGGGGCAACGGAGGCGGCGTGTACCGCAGCACCGGCGGCGCAGCGGCCTGGACGACATCCTCGCTCGGTCTCGACGAAGCCCTCGTCTCGACGGTCGTCGCCAATCCCGGGACGCCCGGAAGGGCGTTCGCCTCGGCTTTCGACGGCGTTTACGCCACGGCCGACGGCGCGGGGAGCTGGCAGCGCGCGAGCGGCGGCCTGCCGCTCGAGCCCGTGGCCGCCCTCGCGCTGCGCTTCGCCGTGAGCCTCCAGCCGGGAGACGAGGAGACGCTCTACGCGGGGACGCTCGGCGCCGGTCTCCTGGCGAGCACGGATGGCGGCGCCACCTGGAACGCCCGGGACGCGGGCCTCGCCGACGACCACGTCTCCGCCGTGACCATCGATCCGACGAACGTCCTGACGCTCTACGCCGGCACGGACCATCCCTACGACGGCGTCGACCCCCAGCGCGTCTACAAGAGCGTCGACGGCGGCGCGACCTGGCGTCCGACGGCTCTGGATGCGGGCGGCTTCTCGATCGGCGTCGTCGCCGTCGACCCGGACGACGGCCAGCGCGTCGCCGCGGTCAGCCGCGGAATCGCCGGCTACTTTCAGAGCGTCGACGGAGGCGCGAGCTGGTCGATCGTCACTCCGGCCGCGGTCTCCGACTGCGGCGGCGTCAACACGGCGCGCTTCGAGAGCCCGGGCAACGGCATCCTGCTCGGCGTCACGAACGGCGTGTGCCGGTCGGCCGACGGCGGGGCGACCTGGACGCGGCTCCCGGTCGCGACGCTCGCATCGGTTTACGACCTGCTCGTCGATCCGCTCGATTCCTCGACCGTGTATGCCGCCGTCTCGCCGTCCGTCCCCGCTGGAACGGGCGGCGTCTTCCGCAGCACCGACGGCGGCGCGACCTGGTCGCCGCTCGGCGCCGGGCTCTCGACGTTCTCGGTCCGCTCGCTCGCCCTCGACGCGTCCGGCCGGACCCTGTACGCCGGGATTCTCCGCGGCGGCGTCGCGACCCTCGCGCTCGACGGGCCCGAACGCGCCGCCCCCGAACCGCCGCCCTCGGACCGTCCGACCCGCATCGTCGCGCCACGCTGAGGCGCCGGCCACCTTCCGGGAATATCCTTCGGCTCCCGATTGCTGGAGGGGCGAAGTTTTCGAGGCCGCGATACCCCGTGACAAAAGGATACAAATGACACCACGTCGCTCGGGCTTCCTCACGCTTCTCGCCGCCGCGTTCCTCGCGGCCGCGGCTGCCGTGCCGCAGTCCGCACCGGTGCCGGTGCCCGACCCCAACCCGTTGATGTCGCGCAGCCCGCTTGCCGTTCCAGGCGCCGCCCTTCGACCGGATCAAGGTCGCCACTACCAGCCGGCGATCGAGGAGGGCATGAAGCAGCAGCGCGCGGAGATCGCCGCGATCGCCGGCGACCCGGCGCCGCCGACCTTCGCCAACACGATCGAGGCGATGGAGCGCTCGGGCGAGCTGCTGACGCGGGTCTACAAGATCTTCCTCAACATCGACCAGTCCGACACCAACGAGACGATCCAGAAGATCAAGGCCGAGCTCGCGCCGAAGCTCTCCGCGCACAACGACGCGATCTACCTCGACCCGAAGCTCTACGCCCGCGTGAAGGCGATCTACGACGAGCGCGACACGCTCGGGCTCGACCCCGAGGCGAAGTACCTCGTCGAGCGCTATCACCTGACCTTCGTCCGCGCCGGGCGCCAACCTCGAACGCGGCCGACAAGACGGCCCTCTCGAAGTTGAACCCGGAGATCGCCGGAGCTGACGAACGCAGTTCGCCGACAAGCTCCTCGCCGACACCAACGCCTCGGCCGTCGTCGTCGACCGCAAGGCCGACCTCGCCGGGCTGTCCGACGGCGACCTCGCCGCCGCGGCCGCCGCGGCGAAGGAGAAGAAGCTCGAGGGCAAGTGGGTCCTTCCGCTGCGGAACACGACGCAGCAGCCGCCGCTCGCGACGCTCGAGAACCGCGCGCTGCGCGAGAAGCGTCCTGCGGGCGTCCGAGGCGCGCGGCGGCCACGGCGGCGAAAACGACACGAAGGCCATCGTCCTGCGGCTGGCGGAGCTGCGGGCGCAGAAGGCGAAGGCTCCTCGGCTTTCCGAGCTACGCCGCGTACGTCCTCGACGACCAGATGGCGAAGACGCCCGGCCAACGCCGAGAAGCTGCTCACCGGCCTCGTGCCCGCGGCGACGGCCAAGGCGCGCGGCGAGGCGGCCGCGATCCAGAAGCAGATCGACGCCGCGCAGGGCGGCTTCACGCTGACCGCGGCCGACTGGGACTTCTACGCCGAGCAGGTCCGCAAGGCCGAGTACGACCTCGACGAGTCGCAGGTCCGCCCCTACTTCGAGCTCGACCGCGTGCTGCGCGACGGCGTCTTCTTCGCCGCGAACCGGATCTACGGCATCACGCTCAAGGAGCGCCAGGACATTCCCGTCTACCACCCCGACGTCCGCGTCTTCGAGGTCTTCGACGCCGACGGCAGCTCGCTCGCGCTCTTCTACGGCGACTTCTTCGCGCGGCCGTCCAAGAGCGGCGGCGCCTGGATGGACAGCTTCGTCGACCAGAGCCGGCTGCTCGGCTCGAAGCCGGTCGTCACCAACAACACCAACTTCACGAAGCCCGCCGCGGGCGAGCCGGCGCTGATCTCCTCGACGACGTCGACACGCTCTTCCACGAGTTCGGCCACGCCCTCCACGGCATCTTCCAGAACGTGCAGTACCCGACCCTCGGCAACACACCGCGCGACTTCGTCGAGTTTCCCTCGCAGTTCAACGAGCACTGGGCGTTCGAGCCGACGGTGTTCGCCAACTACGCGAAGCACTACAAGACGGGCGAGCCGATGCCGCGAGGCGCTCGTCGAGAAGATCAGGAGGACGAAGACCTTCAACCAGGGCTACATGACGACCGAGTACCTCGCCGCGGCGCTGCTCGACATGGCGTGGCACTCGCTTCCCCCGGGCGCGGCGCCGCAAGGACGTCGACGCCTTCGAGAAGGCGACGCTCGAGCGCTCCAGGGGGTCGACCTCGCCAGGTGCCGCCCCGCTACCGGACGACGTACTTCTCGCACATCTGGGGCTCGAGCTACGCGGCCGGCTACTACGCCTACCTGTGGTCCGAGGTGCTCGACGCCGACGCCTACTCATGGTTCAGGGAGAACGGCGGGATGACGCGCGCCAACGGCGACCGCTTCCGCCGGATGATCCTCTCGCGCGGCGGGAGCGAGGACGCTGCGGCGATGTACCGCGCGTTCCGCGGGCGCGACCCCGAGGTCGCGCCGCTGCTCGAGCAGCGCGGGCTCACCGGAGGGTCGGCGACGCCGGCCGCGGTGAAGGCGAAGCCCTAGGCTCCCTGGCCGAAGAGCCGGCGCCGCAGCTTCAGCAGCCGGCCGTCGAAGCGGCGGCGGTCCCACCGCCGCAGCCGGCCCTTCCAGCCCGCGTCCGCGTGCCAGTGCTGGAGGCGGCGCGCCTCCTCGGCCTTCTCCCGGATGACCTCGACGAGGTCGGTCCGGCCGCGCGCGGCGAGCCGGGGCACCATCTCGGTCCAGTAGCCCGTGTCGTACAGCCCGATCGGAACGCCTCGGATCATTCCGGCGTCCACCTCCCGTTTCGGAAAGTGGCGCGCGCGGGCCAGGGCCCCCACCGCGACGAGCCCGGTCATCGTGCGGACGCACTTCTCGCACTCGCCGCAGTTCAGATGAGGAGGGCCGGGGAACGCCAGGCAGACGACGAGATCCTCGACGCCACCAGGCGCGGCGGCGATCGCCTCGAGGCGCTCGACCCGGGTGCGCGGGCTCGCCCCATGGCGGATCCGGACGGCGCTCGAGGAGAAGTGCGGATCGATCTCCGGATGGATGCCGCGGGTGAGGGCCCGCGACTCCTCGCGGCTCGAGGCGACGAGGACCGCGCTCCACCGGCTCCGGAACAGATGCGCCGAGGCCGCCAGCGCCGAGGACAGGCTCTCGCAGGTCAGAAACGGGATGTCGGGCGCGAGCTCCCAGACGTTCGACCGCACGGCGACGAAGTCGAGCCCGGCCTCGGCCGCGGATCGGGCCAGCGCCCGAACGGCGCGCGCGTTCCAATCGAGCGTCGCTCCGGTCGCCGAACAGAGATGCCCGAACGTCGAGAGGCCGGCGGCGATCGCGTCGGCGTCGCCGACCGGGCGCTCGCGGCGGTCCATCGCGAGCAGGTGCCGCGAGTCGATGCCCCCGGTGAAGAAGATCGCCGTGCGCTCCGGGCGCCGCCGCGGAAGCTCCCGGAAGCCCTTCGCGGGCTCGATCGCGACCGGCGCGCGCGGCGGTCCGTACCACCGCCGCAAGGTGTCGACGGCGCGTCCGACGCCCTCCGCGAGGCGCGGACACGCCGGTCCGTCGATTACGATCCGCCGCTCCCCTTCGCGCATTGCCGGGAGCGCGCAGGCCGAGAGAAACGCCTCCGGCTCGAGCGCGAGGTCCTCGGAATACGGCGCCTCCGCTTCGAAAGCGAGATCGAGCGGCTCCCGCGCGCAATCCTCCCAGGTGATCCGGGCGCTGGCCCGAACCGTCGCCGGCCCGCGCTCGAGATTCAGATCGGTGATCTTCATGCGGCGGGCGGGAGCTTACACGCGGCCTCCCGGGAATCCGCCGAAGTTCGGGGAACGCGCCGCGAAACTCGAACCGTGCTCGCGGCCCTGGGGCCACTCGTGATCATGATCCTCGCGGCCGGATTCCACCTGCAGCGGGGCGAGATGAACGCCGTACCGATCAACCTCGTCCTGGGCGCGCTCGCGGCCATCGTCGCCTGGGGCCGCTGGCGCCGGGTCCCGATCGCCCCGCGGGCCTGAGTCAGCCGCCGGCTAGCCCCGCCGGCCCCGGCCCACGCCGAGCGCGTCCGCGACCCGGATGATGCCGACCCCGTCGCCGACCCGAAGCGGGCGGGAGTCGTCGCGGCTCTCACGCACCCTGATCCTGGCTTCTCGCTGCGCGCAAGACAGGGAACCCCGCTCTCCCCGGAGGGACCGGAGAGAGCGGGGCAGGTGAGGGGGCCTTCCCGCACCTACTGACTTATTGCCGCGAGGGCCCCGCTTTCCGGCGATTTCGCGAGAATTAACACCGGTCCGGCGTCAAACCGCGGCTTCTTCGAGCTCGGGGACCTTCGCGGGTCCGCTGGTCTCGGCCTCGCTCGGCAGGGCGCGGTGCGTCCGTGCCACGAGGATGTAGATCGACGGCACGACGAAGAGCGTGAAGGCCGTGCCGATGATCATGCCGGTGACGAGCATGATGCCGATGCTGTTGCGCGCGCCGGCGCCCGGGCCCGTCGCGAAGACGAGCGGCATGTGGCCCATGACCGTGGCCGCGGTCGTCATCAGGATGGGCCGCAGTCGCGTCTGGGCCGCCTCGACGACCGCCTCGAGCTTGCCCTGCCCCGTCTCCTGGAGCTTGTTCGCGAACTCGACGATGAGGATGCCGTTCTTCGCGATCAGTCCGACGAGCGTGATCAGGCCGACCTGGCTGTAGATGTTGAGCGTCGTGCAGCCCGAGGAACGAGAAGAGCAGCGCGCCCGACAGCGCCAGCGGCACCGAGCCCGCCAGGATGATGAACGGGTCGCGGAAGCTCTCGAACTGGGCGGCGAGCACCAGGTAGATGAGGATCGCGGACAGCGCGAACGTGAAGAGGAACTTGCCGCCCTCGGTCCGCAGCTGCCGCGACTCGCCGGCGTAGTCGACCGTGAAGCCCTGCGGCAGAATCTTCTTCGCCTCGGCCTCCATGAACTTGAGCGCCGCGTCGAGCGACACGCCCGGCGGAATGACGCCCTGGATGCGGACGGCGTTCAACTGCTGGAAGCGCTTCAGCTCCCGCGGCTCGGTCGTCGTCTTCAGCGTCGCGAAGGTCGAGAGCGGCACGAGCTTGCCGCCCGGCGCCGGTGACGTAGATGTTCTCGAGCTGATCCGGCGTCAGGCGCTCGCTGCGCTTGATCTGCGGGATGACCTTGTAGCTGCGGCCCTGGATGCTGAACCGGTTGACGTAGTTGCCGCCGAGCATCGTCGAGAGGTCCCGGCCCGCCGGACGCGAGGTTCACGCCCTGCGCGCGCAGCTTGTCGCGGTCGAAGACGACCTCGGCCTGCGGCTGGTCGAACTTGAGGTCCGAGTCGGCGAACATGAAGAGCCCGCTCTCGAAGGCCTTGCCGACGAGCTGGTTGGCGAACTCGACCAGCTGCTGCGGCTCGGCCGTCGAGGCGACGACGAAGTCGACCGGGAAGCTGCCGCCGCCGGGCAGCGCCGGCGGAACGAGCGAGATGACGCGAACGCCCGGGATCTTCGAGAACCCCGCCGCGGCCTCGAGCTGGAGGTCCGAGGTGGTCTTCGTCCGCTCGCTCCAGGGCTTGGTGATCATGCCCGCCGAACCCGCCGCCCGGCGAGACGATCTGGAAGACGGATTCGCTCTCGGGCATGGCCTTGTAGACGTCGTAGACCTGGTCGGTGAAGAGCGTCGTCTGGTCGAGCGTCGCGTTGGGCGCCGCCTGGATGATGCCGAAGACGACCGCCTGGTCCTCGACCGGGCGCGAGCTCCTTGCCCGAGAACATGTAGAACGGGAAGATCAGCAGGACGACGATCGCCCACAGCACGAAGACGACCGGTCGGTACCGGAGGCTGCCCGCGAGCCACCTCCCGTACAGCTGCCGCACTTTCTCGAAGTGCCGGTTGATCATGCCCGCGAAGCCCTTCTCGGTGTCGCCTGCGCGGAGCAGCTTCGAAGACATCATGGGCGACAGCGTCAGGGCCACGACGCCGGACACGATCACCGCGCCCGCCAGCGTGAACGCGAACTCGCGGAAGAGCGCGCCGGTCAGCCCGCCCTGGATGCCGATCGGCGCGTACACGGCGGCGAGCGTGATCGTCATCGCGATGATCGGTCCGACGAGCTCCCGCGCCGCGCGCATGGCGGCGTCGAACGGCTTCTCGCCCAGGTGGAGGTGCCGCTCCACGTTCTCGACGATGACGATGGCGTCGTCGACGACGAGGCCGACGGAGAGCACGATCGCGAGCAGCGTCAGCAGGTTGATCGTGAACCCGGCGACGAGCATCAGGAAGACCGCGCCGATGAGCGAGATCGGGATCGCGACGACCGGAATCAGGACCGCGCGGAAAGAGCCGAGGAACAGGAAGATGACGACGACCACGATCAGCAGCGTCTCCGTGAGGGTCTCGAGCACCTCGTCGATCGCGTCCTGGATGTAGGCCGTCGAGTCGTAGGGGATCCCGACCTTCATCCCCGCCGGGAGCTGCGACTGGATCTCCGGCAGCGTCGCGCGGACCCGCTTGATGACGTCGAGCGAGTTGGCCGTGGGCAGCACCCAGACGCCCATGAACGTGGCCGTCTGGCCGTTGAACCGGACGTCGTCGTCGTAGTTCTCGGCCCCGAGGACGACGTCGGCGATCTCGCCGAGGCGCACGACGACGCCGTCCTTCTCCTTGACGACGAGCTTGCGGAACTCCTCGGCGGTCTGGAGGTTGGTGTTGGCGACGAGGTTGACCGAGACCATCGAGCCCTTGGTCCGGCCGAGAGCGGAGAGGTAGTTGTTGTCCGCCAGCGCGTCGCGCACGTGCCGTCGGCGAGATGCCGAGGGCGGCCATCCGCTCGGGCTTCAGCCAGATCCGCATGGCGAAGGTGCGGCTGCCGAGGATGTCGGCCCGCTGCACGCCGCTGACGGCCGAGAGCTTGGGCTGGACGACGCGCGTCAGGTAGTCGGTGATCTGGTTCTGGTCGAGGTCCGTCGCCGAGAAGCCGATGTACATCGCCGCGAACTCGGTGTCGGCCGTCTCGAGCTCGATGATCGGCGCCTCGGCCTCCGGCGGCAGGTCGTTGCGGACCTGCGCGACCTTCGCCTGGACCTGCGTGAGCGCGGCGTTGGTGTCGTAGTTGAGCTTCAGGTGCACGGTGATCGTGCTGACGCCCTGGGCGCTCGAGGACTCGAGGTAGTCGATGCCGTCGGCGCTGGCGATGACGCGCTCGAGCGGCGTCGTGATGAAGCCGCGGACGAGGTCGGCGTTGGCGCCGACGTAGGCCGTCGTCACCTTGACGACCGCGATGTCGCTGCGCGGGTACTGGCGCACCGAGAGCGAGCGGATCGCCTGGAGCCCGGCGATCAGGATCACCAGGTTGACGACCATCGCGAGCACGGGCCGGCGGACGAAGAGATCGGTGAACTTCATCAGGAATCCTCGGGCTTGGGCGCCGGGTTGTTGCCGGGCATCGTCGCGTTGTTGACCTCGACCGCCGCGCCGTTGCGCAGCTTGAAGACGCCGGAGGTCACGACCTCCTCGCCGGGCTCGATGCCCGAGAGCACGGCGACCTGGTCGCCGCGGCCGCCGCCGAGCTTCACGAACTGCTGGCGCACGCCCTTGTAGGTCTCGCCCTTCGGCCCCTTCATCTCCGCGACGACGTAGACGGAGTCGCCGTAGGGCGCATAGCTGATCGCCGAAGCCGGCAGGGCGACGACGGCGTCGCTCTGACCGAGCACCATGCCGGTCTCGACGAACATTCCCGGCCGGAGCTTTCCGTCCGCGTTCGGCAGCGTCGCCTGGACCTGGACGTTGCGCGTCGCCGGATCGACGACCGAGTCGATGGCCGTGATCCGGCCCGTCGCGACCCCGGCGGCGTTCTGGTTGGTCACGCGCACGTCGCCGCCCACCTTCATGCGGGCGAGCTCCTGCTGCGGCACGGAGAAGTTGACGTACACCGGGCGGACCGACTGCAGCGGGACGATGGGGCTCCCGCCCTGGAGATACTCGCCGAGGTTGACCTGGCGGATCCCGAGGACGCCCGCGAACGGCGCGCGGATGGTCTTGCGCGAGATCGCCGCGCGAATCTCGCCCGTGCGCGCCTGCGCCTGCTTCAGCTCCGCGTCCGCGCGGTCCCAATCCGCCTGCGCCGCGATCCCCTTCTGCCGAAGGCCGGTCAGCCGGTCGAGGGAAAGCCTGGCGAGGTCCGCCTGGGCCTCCGCCGCCGCGAGCTGCGCGCGCTCCTGCTTGGTGTCGAGCTGGACGAGCAGATCCCCTTCGCGCACGGTCTGCCCCGACTGAAACGTGATCTTCTCGACGATGCCGGGAAGGTCCGCGGCCACCGTCACGCCGTGAACCGCCTCGACCGTGCCGATCGCCGAGAGCGTCGACGGCCACGCCTCGCTCTTCGCCACGATCGTGGTCACGGCCTCGGGCGGGGGCTGGTAGGCGGCGTGCTGCGCCATCCCCTTCTTGATCTGCCCGAACTTCACCATGCCGATCGCGAAGATGAAGACCGCGATCGCGGCGAGCATCAGAAACATCCGCTTCTTCATGGGGGCCAAACCTCCAGATTCATGCCCGACGTCCGAAACGCGGGGACCCGCCGACCCTAAATAAGCCGCTTTCCGCTCTCGGGATTCCGTTTGGAGCGAAAAAGACGGCCCCGGAAGGGCCGCGGGGTCAGGAAGAATAACACCGGTTTCTGCAGAGGGTTGCGCACGCGCGGACTCCTCGAAAACTCCTCGATTCTCCTGTTCCCGAAGTCCAATTTCGACCCTCGACAAGCCGGACGGGCGCTGCCTTCGACGACCCGGTGCCAGGGGCGGACGAGCGAGCCGGGGCCGGCCTCTTCTCCGATACGAAACTTCGGCGCCGGGGTTGTCCCGAGGATTCGGACCGGCGTGCCGCCGCATCCCCTGCTAGGCTTCGCCGCTGTGATCGGCCGCCCCGAGTCCTCCGAGCACGTCCCCTACTTCGACCGGTACATCTCGCTCGTGCCGGGCGACGACATCCTCGCCGCCTTCGAAACCGAGACCGCGACGACGCTCGCGTTCCTCGACGCGATTCCGCCGGCGAGGTCCCTCCACCGGTACGAATCCGCGAAGTGGAGCATCCGCGAATCCTGGGTCCACGTCCTCGACTGCGAGCGGGTCTTCGTCTATCGCGCCATGCGCCTGGCCCGCGGCGACGCGACGGAGCTCGAGAGCTTCGAGCCCGATGCCTGGACCGCGCCGTCGGCCGCCGACGCGCGCTCCTGGCCGTCGATCCTCTCGGAGTACGGCGACGTGCGGCGCGCGACGATCGCCTTCTTCCGCAATCTCCCGGCGGAGGCGTGGCTTCGGACCGGAAAGGCCGGCGGCAACGTGGTCAGTGTGCGCGCCCTGGCCTACATCAGCGTCGGCCACGACATCCACCACCGGACCCTGATCCGCGACCGCTACCTCTGACCCGAAAAGCCAGGGGGTCAGGTCTCGAAATTTCGGTTTGCCCCGATCCGAAAAAACGAGACCTGACCCCGTCGGATTTCGGTACCCGGGTGCTGAAGCTCGCCCGGCCCTACTGGGGGTTCTCGCTGATCGTGACGAGCACGAGCTTGTCCCGGCAGGGCGTGAACCAGTAGAAGTTGAGGAACTTCGCGCCTTTCGAGTTCGTCCCGGTGCCGACGATCGCGCCGTGGCCCGGGCCGTTCTGGAACTCGCCCGTCGTCCCCGGGTCGAGGAACCGGTCCGCGTAAACGGCGAAGTCGGCATCGATGCCTTCGAGCCCGCGGATCGCCGCGATCTGCTTCTCGTCGAACCCCTGCGCCGCGAGCAGCGCCTTCAGGTCCTTCCTCGACGCCGCCTCGCGCAGGGTCTCGTAGGCCGCCGTCACCTGCGCCTCGGTCGGCGTCACACCCGAGCGGATCCGACCGTGTCCCGTCCATCTTGTCGCTCTCGCTGATCTCCGTGATCTTCGGGCTCGACAGCGGAAGGTCGAACGCGAAGCCTCCGTGCTGCTTGTGCTCGACGTCTCCGGTTACCCGGCCGTCGGCGAGGGTGAGCCTGCTCGACCAGTACCGCCCGCCGACGTCCGACTCGCGGCCCGTGCCTCCGAACGCCGTCCCCTTGCCGAAGTACTTCGACTTGCCCTTCTCGTCGAGCGTCACCTCGACGTAGCCCGCGTCGCGGATCGAGGTCAGCGCCCGCGCCAGCGTCATCGGGCAGGGCGACTCGGCGAGCACGGGCGAGGCGATCGGCTTGCTCGTGACGTAGACGACCGTCCCGGCGCCGCCCCTGGCCGGGTAGGCGATGCCGTCGACGAGGTCGAAATCCCCCGTGTTCACCTCCTTCAGGTGCCCCGTCACCGGGGCCGGGTACGTGTAGGGAGCGGGCTTCGATTCGGCCGCCTGCGGGACCGGTGGCGTCGCCGTCGCCGGGGCCGCCCCGGTCGGCGGCCTTCTTCCCGCAGGCGAGCGAGCCGGCGAGCGCGGCCAGGACGAGAAGGGCGCCAAGGTCGAGCCTTGAGCATGGTGGTGTCCCTCATGAATCTACTCGTCGCCCCGCGGCTTTCGGGGACACCGGCAGAACCTCTTGCGCGCCGCTTCGTATTGTATTCCCATATGACCGCCCACTCCCGCCCCGTAGGAGCCGCGATGGACGAAAAGACCGATGTCTGGCAGGGAACCCTGGCGCTGATGGTCCTGAAGACCCTGGAGACGCTGGGCCCGCTCCACGGTTACGGGATCGCAAGGCGGATCGAGCAGACGAGCGGCGATCGCCTCGTCCTCAACTACGGCACGCTGTATCCCGCCCTCCTCAAGCTCGAGCAGGAGGGCTACGTCGACTCCGAGTGGGGCGTTTCGGACAACAACCGCAAGGCGAAGTTCTACCGGTTGACGCGCGCCGGCCGCCGGCAGGTCGAGCTCGCGGCGCGGGAGTGGGAGCGCACGACCGAAATCCTGGCGCGATTCCTCACGCCGGGCGAGCAGCGGGCGTGAGGGGGCTGAGGGCCTTCTTCGCGCGGGTGGCCGGCGTCTTCGGGCGGTCCCGGCAGGAACGCGAGCTCGCGGAGGAGCTCGAGGCCCACCTCCAGATGCACGTCGAAGACGCCGTACGCGCGGGGATGACGCGCGAGGCCGCGCGGCGGGACGCGGTCCTCAAGCTCGGCGGCGTCGAAGCGACCCAGGAGAGCCTCCGCGACCGCCGCCGGGTGCCCGTCGTCGAGACGGCGCTGCGCGACCTGCGCTTCGCGGCGCGATCGCTCGCGAAGAGCCCCGGGTTCACCGCCGTCACGATCGCGACCCTGGCCCTCGGGATCGGCGCCAACACGGCCATCTTCACGATCGTCCACGCCGTGATGATCGAGCCCCTGCCCTTCCACGAGCCGGACCGGGTCGTCGCCGTCTGGGAGGAGAATGCGCAGCGGCCCGGCCGGCCCAACGTGATCTCGCCTGCGAACTTCATTCGCTGGCAGGAGCGGTCGACGGCCTTCGAATCGATGTCGGCCTTCGTCGATTTTCGTGCGGCCCTGACCGGCCAGGCCGCGCCGGAAGAGCTCGTCGCGATGGCGGTGACGTCGAACTTCTTCACGACGCTCGGCGCCGCCCCGATGCTCGGCCGCACGTTCGCGCCGGACGAGGGGCCCGACGGCCACGATTCCGTGACGGTCCTCAGCCACGGGCTCTGGCAGCGACGCTTCGGCGCCGACCCGGGGATCGTCGGACGAACGATCCAGTTGAACGGACGGCCCTTCACGGTGATCGGCGTCATGCCCCCGGGGTTCGGCCTCTTCCTGAAGAGCGGCTCTCTCGTCGGCAAGCCGGCGGAGCTCTGGGAGCCGCTCGCCTTCACGGCGAAGCACCGCGAGCCTCGCGGCCGCTACATGAGCGCCGTCGCCCGTCTCGCTCCCGGAAAGACCGTCGAGGAAGCCAGCGTGCAGATGAAGACGATCGCCGCCGGGCTCGCGACGGAGTTCCCGGACCACGATACGAACTGGACCGTGCGGCTCGTGCCCGTGCACCGGGAGATTTCCGGGGCGATGCGGCCGGTCCTCCTCGTGCTCTTCGGCGCCGTGGCGTTCGTCCTGCTCATCGCGAGCGCCAACGTGGCGAGCCTGCTGCTCGCGCGCGGGACCTCGCGCGTCCGGGAGCTCGCGATCCGGACGGCGCTCGGCGCCTCGCGCGCCCGCCTTCTGTGGCAGCTCATGGCGGAAAACCTCCTCCTGGCGCTTTTCGGCGGCGTCTTCGGCCTGCTCGTCGCGCGATGGGGCGTCCAGTTCCTGCTCGCCCTCTCTCCCGGCGGACCTCACGGGCCTCGGGCGCGTCCGCCTGAGCGCTCCCGTCCTCGGCTTCACCGCGTTCGTGTCGCATCCTGACCGCGGCGATCTGCGGCCTCGCCCCGGCCCTCGCCGGCTCCCGGACCGACGTCCAGGAGTCGCTCAAGGAGGGCGCGCGCCAGGGCGGCGCCGGGGCGCGGACCCGCCGGCTGCGCCAGGTCTTCGTCGTGTCCGAGATCGCCCTCGCCGTCGTGCTCCTCGTCGGCGCCGGACTCATGCTGAAGAGCCTGCGCACGCTCGGCCGCGTCGACCCGGGCTTCGCGAGCGAGGGCGTCCTGACGGCCCGCGTCAACCTCCCGGGCGCCCGCTACAAGGAGGACCCGGAGGTCATGCGGTTCTTCGAGCAGGCCCTCGACCGGATCCGGGCGCTGCCCGGCGTGCGCGCCGCGGGGGCCGTCAGCTTCCTGCCGTTTGCGGGACTCGGGGCCGCCACCGACCTCGTCATCGTCGGCGATCCCGCTCCGCCGAAGGGCCAGGAGCCCGGCACCGAGGTTCGCGTCTGCGACAACGGCTACTTCGGGGTCATGGGCATCCGACTTCTGCGCGGCCGCCTCTTCACCGACCTCGAGCAGCGCCAGGCGGGCAACGTCGTCGCCGTGAGCGAGTCCTTCGCCCGCGACTACTTTCCCGGCAAGGAGGCGCTCGGCCGTCGGATCAAGGTCGACATGTCCGACGAGAACGTTCCCGATGGAGATCGTCGGCATCGTCAGCGACGTCCACCACGCCGACCTCCTCACCGAGCCCCGTCCAATGACCTACTACCCGATCCCGCAGCTCGTCTACAACGGCATGACCCTTGCCGATCCGGACGGACTGCGACCCTCTCGCCGCCGCCTCGACGATCGAGCGCGCGATCCAGTCGCTCGACAAGGACCAGCCCCTCTCCGACGTCCGGACCATGGACCAGTGGATCGCGAGGTCGCTGGCGCGGGAGCGCTTCGGCTCGACGCTGCTCTTCCTCTTCGCGGTCCTGGCGCTGCTGCTGGCGGCGATCGGGATCTACGGCGTCATGTCGTACGTCGTCGGCCAGCGGACGGCGGAGTTCGGCATCCGCGCGGCGCTCGGGGCCGACGCGGGGGACATCCGCTCGCTGATCCTGCGCGACGGCGGCGCGCCTGGTCCTGGCCGGCCTCGCCATCGGCGCGCCGCTGGCGCTCCTCCTGAGCCGCGCCCTCACCCGCCTGCTCTACGAGACTCGCGGCACCGACCCGCTCACGTTCGTGGTGGTCGTGGGACTGCTCGCCGCCGTCGCGCTGCTCGCGAGCTACCTGCCGGCGCGGCGGGCGGCGCGGGTCGCGCCGGTCGAGGCGCTGCGGCACTCGTAGGCGGCCGGCTCTCTAGGGCAGCGGCCTCACCCACTCGCCGCAGAGGATGCGAAACGGGCCCGGCGGCTCCAGCGGGAAAGTCTCCGCCGAGGCCATTCGAGCCGCGCCGGATCGCTCAGGTCGAAAAGGACCGCGCTCACGGGAAACAGCGGCTTCTCGGACGGCACGGCGACCGACAGCTTCCGCGCGCCGATCGTCGCGAGGTAGTTCTCGATCGTCGCGCGCGGCGGCTGGAAGGGCGGAACCGCGGACGCGATGACCCAGACGCGGGGCAGGCCGCGGTACCGGTCGACGTCGCGCAGGACCATCCGGCGGTCTTCCGCGGAACAGCTGCCGACCGGTAGTCGCCCGGCGCGAGGCCGTACTCGGGGCCGTACCGTTCGACCGCCTCGCAGGCGAGGGAATAGACGTACACGGCGTCGCCGGGTTGGCGATGCTCGCGCACGAAGGCGAGGACGGTCTTGTAGTCCTCGACGAAGTACGGCGGAGGCACGCTCACGAACGCCCACGCCGGGCCCGCGAAGAGCGGGCCATGCACGCCACGCCCACGCCGGATGGAGACGCGAGGCCATCCCGCTCGGATCCACTCGGCCGCCTGCGCGACCGCCAGCACGAGGCCCGGAAGGACGAACAGCACCAGACGCGTCCGAAAGGGATACTGCTGCGCGACGGAGGCGACGACCACGGCCGCGAACGGGCCGAGGAGGACGAGCGCGCCCGCCCGATTGCGCCGCCAGAGGACGACGAACCCGAGGACGACGAGGGCGGCGTAGAGCGCGGGCCACGGGTACCGGAGGACCATTTCGTCGCCGAAGAGCTGCGCGATCCGGTCCCAGAGCCAGAGGAGGTCTCCGGGCTTCCGGATCGGCCACGTCGGGAATCCGCCCGCGGGATCGCCAGAAGACGTCCATGAACGCCCGCGTCTCCGGCGCGATGAGGCGAAGCGCCACGACGCTTCGCCGCGGCGCAGCCGACCGCCCAGATCGGGGCGGCGTAGACGAGCGCGCGGCGCGTCGGGACGTCCCGGTCGCGAAGCCATACGAGAAAGAGCGCCGCGCCCAGGCCGGCCAGCACGAAGACCGCCATCTGGGAGAACCACACGAGCACGGCGCCGGCGATCCCGGCGCGTATGCATCGGCCCGCGGTCGAGTCGGGGTCGCGAAGGCGCAGGGCGACGAGGGACAGCGCGATCGCCGCCGCCACGTCGATCCCGTACTGCTTGACCTCCGCGCAGTACCGGATGAAGGGCGCCCCGATCGCGAACATGGCGACGGCGAACGGAACGGCGTAGCCGTCGAGGATGCGCCGCGCGAGCGGCACGAAGAGCACCAGGGCCGCGAGCCCGACGGGCAGGAGGAGGAACCGGAACGCGAGGTCGCTCTCGCCGAGCACCTGGCTGATCCCCTTCTCCGCCGCGATGAAGCCGACGGGCGCGACCTGGCGGTAGCGGAGGGGCTCCGTCGCAGCTGCGCCCCCGTAGCGATGGACGAGGTTCCGGACGATCGAGAGCTCGTCGAACCAGAGCGACGTGTCGCAGGCGTACTGGTAGATCCGCAGCGCCGCGCCGACGGCGACGAGCGTCCAGAGGAAGGCAGCGGCGGCGGAGAACGGGCTGCCCGCCGTGGACTGGGGGCCGTTCAAGCGCCGATTTACTTTTTCGTGTTGCGCTTGCCGAAGATCTCGTCGTACTCGGGCCAGTCGTCGACCAGGCGCAGGCCGAAGCCCGTCGGCGCGCCCGCCGGCTCGCCGGTGTCGACGCTGCGGACGACGCGTCCGGTCAATGCGAGCTTGCGGCCGCCGGGGAGGTTGACGGTCAGCCGCAGCACGGGCCCCGTGCCCGGGACGAGGTTCGAGCGCACGAACATCCCGCGCCGCGAGATGTCCCCGGTGACTCCCGTTCCGCGGAGCGCCCCCTGCGAGAACTCGACGGTCATCTCGGCCTGGCGGCGGCGCGTCACGCGCGTCTCGCTCGTGCCGATCCCCAGCCTTCGAGGCACGGGCGGCCAGGGATTGCCCGGCGAAGGCGGCGGCGGCGCGATGTCCTGCGAGCTTTCGACGCGCTCGATGCGGCCGGCGACGGTCTTGCCGTCCACCGGGACGAGGCACCGAAACGCCACCGGGAAGATCTGCTTCGGCTCCTTCGCGAGCGCGCGCCACTGCTTCGCGAGCTTTTGCGGCCGACACGGTTCCGTCGAACCAGAAGGCGACGTGGCCCGCCTTCGTCACGATGACGGGTTGGAGATAATCGACCCCGGAGCCCTCCGCCGGAAAACAGAACCCGACGTGGGGGGTCGAGTCGGAGAGATCGAACTCCGTCGCACCGAGAAAGATTTCGTCGTCCGTCTGCGAGAGCGAGCTCGCGCAGCGCCGGCGAAACGAGCGCGGCCGCGCCGCTGCCTCCCTCGTAGCGCCAGACGGGGCTCGACGCCAGGTCCTCGATCGTCAGCTCGACGAGGCGTTTCACGTGCCAAGGTTATGACAGGACGGGCCTCCCCGTCGCTAGGCGGGCCAGCCGCCGGACGGCCCGCCTACCGCGCCGTCGATCAGGAAGAGCCCGGCTGACCGGCCAATGCAACAATCCGAGGCGATCGCATCGCGCAACCGAGCCACGATGGAGGCCGACATGCCTCGCCAGACCGCCCTCGCACTCTCCGCCCTACTCGCCGCCGCTCCGCTCGCCGCCGCGCCCGACGCGCCGCCGCCCGGCACCGCCTCCGGCACGTTCGAGGACAAGTCGTGGAAGCTCGACCTCTCCGGCGCCTACGCCTTCCGCGACCGGACGAACGGCACGGGCGACGAGGAGCGGATCCAGGTCGCCGTCTCGAACGCCGGGTTCCTGGCCGAGAGGATCGACGAGCACTACGACCGGCAGCACGCGATCAACACGCTCGTCGCCGACGAGGAGACCAAGATCGTCTACTTCGAGTTCGACGACGCGGGCCGGTACCACGGCCTCTCGTACGACTTCGGGCCGGGCTCGGGCTGCGGCTGGTGCTTCGACTCGACGGTCAAGTCGACGGTGCGCCCCGTCGGCGAGCGTCTCAAGGGCGACCTGTCGTACAAGGGCGAGGGCATCTCGTTCCGGATCGCGCTCGACGTTCCGATCCCGCCGAAGACCTGGGGCGAGCCCCTGCCGAAGGACGGCGGCGCGCCGGGAAAGGCCTTCCTCGCCTTCGCCGCCGCCCTCGAGAAGCGCGACACGAAGGCGATCCGCGCCCTCCTCGACGCCGACATGAAGACCCGGTTCGACAGGTACGAGAAGGAGGAGCGGCTCGACGGCTGGCTCGACTACCTCTGGAAAGACGAGCACACCGAGCTGAAAACGATCCGCATCACCGGCGGCTTCGTGCGCGGGAACACCGCCGTCGTCCTCTTCGACGGGAGCAACGCCTTCATCGATGCGCTCCACGGCGAGGCCATCCTGCGCCGGGAAGGCGGCGCCTGGGTATTCGACCAGGAGATGGTGGCCGTCGGGTCGCGGTAGCCGCGGAGCCGCCGCCTAGGAGCTCGCGTGGTCGGACGGGTCGTCGTGCGACGGGCGGCGGCGGCGCGACTCGAGTCGGCCGTGGAGCGCGAGGGCGAGGCCGGCCCGCGGCGGCAGCCCGAGCGGCTCGTGACCGAGCTCGCGCGCGGCGCGGTCACCGAAGAGCGCGGCGATCAGGGTGGCCGGGTCGTCGTGGTCGAGCTTTTTCGCGAGGATCTCGCGGGTGCGGACGAGCGCGTTCGGGTCGAGCGCCGGGTTGCGGGCGCCCGCCAGCCGCATCGCCGTTCCCTCCTGGAGGAGGATGTCGCGCAGCGACTTCGGCGCGCCGCGCTGCGCGACGTACGTCGCGCGGTAGATGCTGATGAGGACCTCTTCGCGGATCTCGGCGGGGCCGTAGGTGTCGCTCGCCCACAGGATGCCGGTGATCCAGCCGCGCTTCTCGAGCGCGAGCTCGCCGCGCAGGTGCGACAGCTCCGCCGTCGCGCGGTTGGTCCAGCCGCCGCCCATGTCGTCCGCGACCACGAGGCCGACGCGATAGGCGCCCGGCTCGTTCCCGAGCTTCGCCTCGGCGTCCCGGGCGGCCTGGGCTCCCGCCTCCTCGGCGCCCATCGCCTGGAGGAGGTCGAGGTAGCGCGGGACGTGGTCCTTCGCCATGGGATTCATCATGGTCAGGGGAAGCCGAGGGTCGCCCGTCTCCGGGTCGAGCATCGTCTTGAGGTACTCGCGAAACCGGTCCGGGCCCCGCGGGATCCTGTAGAGGTCCCGCTGGACCGAGAGCATTTGCACATATTCGAGCTTCATCGGGCCCTCCATCCTCTCACGACGGCCGCGCTTGCAAATTCCCGGCCGGTGTAGGACGAGGCTCCCGGTGTGGACGAGCGAAGAACTGCCGGCGGAGCGGAAACCCGTGGGCCCGATGTTCGTATCTCCTGTCGAATGCCAACAGGAGACACGCTGCGAACCCTCGGAAACGCCCTGGCCTGCCTTCTGCTCGCCGCCGCAGCCCGGCCGGAGCCGCTCGATCCCACGCCCGACGCGGTCCTGAACCGGGCCATCGAGGCGCTCGGGGGGGCCGCGGCGCTCGAGTCCGTCAAGGAGCTCCGCGTCGTCTGGGTCGGCACGCAGGACCTCCACGCGGTTCACCAGGGCCGCTTCGCCGAACAGCCGGCGCCCGAGCGGCGGCAGGAAACGCTCATTCTCGACGTGCCGGCGCGCAGCGGGGCCGCCCGCGGCGAGGGCGTTCAGAGCGACGGAAGTCCCTCTCTCTGGCGAAGCACCGTCCTCGACAACGGCGGCTACACGGTGAACCTGAAGACGCAGCGCACGATCCCGATGACCGCCGATTCGGCTCGCGGTCTCTGGCAGGAATGGACGTGGAGCGTCCCCCGGCTCGCGCTCCTCGAGCTCGCGCGCCGGCGCGCGGACCTGCGCTGGGTCGGCACTGAGCGGACCGGCGGGCGCGAGCTCGACGTGCTTTCCATCGAGCTCGAGAAGCGGGGCTCCGTCCGAATCGCGTTCGATCGCGGGACGGGCCTGCTCTACGGCTACGCCTGGGAAGCCCCCTACGTCGAGGGCCCCACCGCGTTCGAATACCGCTTCAAGCCCTATCGGGAGATCCCGGGGCTCGGTCTCTTTCCGTCCGGCTTCCGCCTGACGATCGGCGCGAGGACCTTCCGGGACCTCGACGTCTTCGACGCGCGTCTCTCGAAGGTCGCCGGTGACCCGTGGCTCGCCCCCCTGCCTCCCGGCTCCGAGCCGGTCCTGAAGATCGTGAAGCAGTCCCCGGTGTCCGAGAAGGTCGCCCCGGGCGTTTTCCTTCTGCGCAACGTCGGCGGCTACAACGTGCTCCTCGCGTCGCTCGGCCCCTGCTTCGCCGTCGTCGACGCCCCGGCGAGCTTCAGCGCCGGGGCCCCGCTGCCGGCGGTGTCCCCGCGGGGGTCTCTGGGAAAGGAAGTCCTGGCTCGGTCCGCCGAGGTCTTCCCCGGCCAGGCGCCCTGCCGGATCGTCCCCACGCACCATCACGGCGATCACTTCGGCGGCGTGCCCTCGCTTCTCGCCGGGTCCCCCGGCGCCGTCCTGGTCACCTCGCCCGGCAATCGCGCGCTCGCGCAGCGCCTGGCGCCCGCCGCCCGGGTCGAGACGGTCGACGGCAAGCTCGTCCTCGGCGAAGGCGACGGGCGCATGGAGATCTACCTCCTGCGGGGCTCGATGCACGCCGACGAGATCCTCTTCGTCTACTTCCCCGCGCACCGCATCGCGTTCGAAGGCGATCTCGCCGATTACGTCCTGGGCTCCAAGCGCCTGCGCCGGTTCATCGAGGAGAAGGGCCTCGCCGTCGACCGCATCTACGGCGTGCACAACAGCTCGGTCGGGAACGTGGCCGAGCTCGAGACGGACGACCCGTCGAACTAAAGGCGACGATAAGTTCGCGACGGCAGGCGGTTTTTCTGGCAAACTTCTTGCGATAGTCGGCCCCCGGGGGAGGGCCATCGCATGCTCAAGAACCGACGCGAAGCCGGCCGTCTCCTGGCGCGAAAGCTCGCGCCGTTCGCCTCGAAGCGGGATGTCGTCGTCCTGGGGCTGCCTCGCGGCGGCGTGCCCGTGGCCTTCGAGGTCGCGCGGGCGCTGGCCGCGCCCCTCGACGTCTTCCTCATGCGCTGGCTCCCGGTGCCCGGGGCCGCCGACACGTCGTTCGGCGTGGTCGGAACCGGAGGCGTGCGGATTTTCGATCCGGTGGTCCTCGCCCGCCACCGGATCTCGAACGCCCGGATCCAGCAGATCGCCGCGCGCGAGGAAGCGGAGCTCGCCCGCCGGCAGCGCGCCTACATCCCGGGCCGGCCGCCGGCCCCGGTGCGGGACAAGACGGTCCTGCTCGTCGACGACGGCGCCGCGACGGAGACCACGCTGCGCGCCGCCATACGCGCGCTGCTCGAGCGGCTGCCCGCGAGAATCGTGGTCGCCGTTCCGGCCGCGCCGGCGCGCGTCTGCGAGGACCTGCGCGCGTCGGTCCACGCGGTCTACTGCCTCATGACGCCCGAGCCCTTCGAGTCGATCCGGCGCTGGTACGAGTTCTTCGAGCCCGCGACGGACGGCGAGGTTCGCGAGCTGCTGGCGCTCGCCTGGGAGCGGGACCCGCGCCACGCGCCCTTTCCCTGGGCGGGCGACGAGCGCCACCGGCGCCCCTGGTTTCCGCCTCGCGAGCCGAACTGAGGGGCCTTCAGCCCCGGGGTTGCCAGGTCAGCCAGTCGCCGGGCTTCACGATCTCCACCGCGACGCCGCGCCGGCCCGCGGCCGCGAGGAGCCGCGCCTCGGCCCCGGCCACCTCGGTGTAGGTCTCGTCCCCGGCGACGCCGTAATGAATCGGCACGATCAGCCGCGCGCCGAGGACCACGGCGGCGGCGACCGCCTGGTCCGGCGTCATCACCGCCGGGATGCCGCTCGGGGGCTTGCGATCCAGGAACAGCGCGCCGTTGATGGGGAGGAACGCCGCGTCGAAGGGGCCGTGCTGGCGTCCGATCTGCCACCAGTGACCGTGCCACAGCGTGTCGCCGCAGTGGATGATCCGGCGTCCGCCACCCGACACGACCCAGGAGACCTGCGGGTCTCCGCCGCCGTCGGCGGCCGGGACGGGCGTCGCGGTGAAGTCGCCGAGCAGCGCCGGCTCGTACAGCGCGACCGGGCGCACGCGCAGTCCGGCCGCCGCGGCCGCCGGCGCCGCGTCGGGGGTGCAGACGAAGGTGCCTGTCTCGCCGAGCGCGCTCTTCGCGGCCTTCCGGTCGAAGTGGTCGTTGTGGCGGTGCGTGATGAGGACGTAGCGCGCGCCCTCGACGCCCTCGACCGGCACGAGCGGATCCGGCAGCGCCTTGCCCCAGACCTCGGGCGAGATCAGCGGATCGATGAAGAGCGCGCTCCGACCGAGCTGGAGCCGGACGCCCGCCCATGCGAGACGTTGGGCCCGCAGGGTCGCCGACGTCTCCTGCCCGCGGGCGAGCCGCGCCGGCAGGACCGACGAGGCCGCGAGCGCCGCGGCCCCGCGAAGGAACTCGCGCCGATTCACCGTGTTCATGCCTCTACTCCTCGGCCATCTTTCCCTTCGCCTCCTGGTACGCGCGGTCGACGGCGGAGCGGACGAAGAAGTCGTCGAACGCGGTCCGGCGGTCGAAGTCGTCGCCGGCAAAGCTCTCGCGGAGCGCGGACAGGTCGACCTTCTGCTGCGTCTCTTCGAGGGTCGCGCCCGCCAGGACCGCAGCGGCGACCTGGGCGCGAACGGCGGCCAGAAGCGCCGAGACCTTCGCCGCGTAGCTCCAGTCGCGCATGACGGGGCCGTGGCCGGGCACGATCGCGGCGGCCTCGAGCGCCGAGACCGCCTTCAGGGCCTCGATCCACTCGGCGGGATGGCAGCCGTAGCCGTAGGGGGTCGGGGCGACGAGCAGGTCGCCCGTGACGACGACCCGCGCGTCGGGGACGATGACGATCGCGTCCCCGGCCGTGTTGCCCTTGCCGAGGAAGGCGATCCGGACCGCGCGCTTTCCGAGGTGGACCGTCAGCTCCTTCTCGAAGGTGAGCGACGGAGCGACGAGCGTGACGCCGGAGACCTCGGCTGTCTCCAGGCCGATGTCGGCGATCTGCTGGCGCAGGTACCGCTTCACGTTCTCGGGGATGGGCGTCCCGTCGCGCCGCTTGCCGGCGTCGACGTACGCGGTCAGGCCCGCCGCGTACTCCCCGTCGATCCTGGCGATGTCCCGGACGTAGGCGACCTGCTTGTCGACGATCTTGCGTCGGGTGAACTCGGTCGAGACGAACGTGATGCCGGGCCACGCGTCGCGGAAGACGGCGTCGGCCACGATGTGGTCGAGGTGCCAGTGGGTGTGGACGAGGTAGCGGACGGGCTTGTCGGTCCGCTTCTTGATCTCGGCGACCATCCGGCGAGCGAGCGTCGGGAAACGCCCCGAATCGACGACCAGGACGGCCTCGTCGCCGAGGACCGCGACCACGTTGCCGCTCGGGATCGGGCCGCTCGTCTCCGCCGCGATGAACGCGATGACGCCCGGCGCGGCCTCGACGGTTTGGAACTGGCGCTCGGCCGGGAACTCGGCGGCGAGCGAACCGTGGCGGCCCCGGCGATCGTCAGCGCGGACGGCGGCGAGCAGACGCCGGACGGGGATTCCGTTCGGGCATGACTCCTCCCTGCCGTTCGAACGGGGAAGCCCGAGGATTGTTTCAGGCCCGGCCGGACCGCGGGGACGAGCGCCCCGGAACCCGGGACGATCGCGGCGAAGGCGTCCGCAACGCCGGAGCTGACTCCAGCTGAGGCGGGGAGTCAGGATGCAGGGCCGACCCCATCACTTCTGTTGGCGGCCTGGACGCGGCGGTCGAGCTCTTCGGGAGAGACGTCCTCGACGTGGGTCGAAACGTTCCAGACGTGGCCCCAGGGATCGGTGAACTGGCCGGACCGGTCGCCGTAGAACTGGTCGGCCACGGGGCGCACGATCGTCGCGCCCGACTCGGTGGCGCGGCGGAAGACCTCGTCGACGTTCCCGACGTAGAGGTGGAGCATCACGGGCGAGCCGCCGTAGGCCTTCGGGCCGCGAAAGCCGATCTCCGGGTGCTCGTCGGCCAGCATGATCCGGCCGGTCCCGATCTTGAGCTCCGCGTGTCCGACCCGGCCCTCGTGCTCGTGCCGGAAGACCTCCCGGGCGTCGAACACCTTCTTGTAGAAGTCGATCGCCTTCGCCGCGCCGTCGATCGCGAGATAGGGCGTCGGCTCGCCGTTGCCGTCGGGAATCGGATTCACTTTCTGGGTCATGGCAGGCTCCTTCTTCCGTTCAAACGCAACCGGTTCACGAAAGTTGCTTGAGGCGTATGCTCCGGGCCAGCAGACGATGCGACCGAGACAATCGGCGCTTCGGGTCGTCTTCGGCGCCCTGGTCCTGGCCCTTCCGGGCCCTCCGGCTCGCGCCGACGACGTCGAGAAGCTGCTGCGGCGGCCCATCTCGCCGGGGGCGATCGCGGCACTGGCGGTTCACGCCGGCAAGCCGGGTGTGGCCGAGCGCCTGCAGGCCGGGCTCGAGAGCGCCGATCCCCGGGTGCGCGGCGCGGCCGCGCGGGTCGCCAACGTCGGCGCGCTCGCGGACGTGCTTCCGGCGGTCGAGAAGGCGCTCGCGGCCGAGAGCGATCCCGACGCCGCCACCGAGGAGATCCGCACGCTCGTCTCGGTCGGCGGTCCGTCCTTCGACGCCGCGATCCTCGAGGCCCGGCGCCGTCTCGCGCCGCGCCTGGATTCCCCGGTCCTGTTCATCCTCGCCCGCGCACGCGGCATGGCCTCGGTGCCCGTCTACTTCGACGTCATTCGGGGCTCGAAGATCTCGGCAAACACGCTGCAGTCGTTCTTCGAGATCGCCACGCGGCAACAGCGGGACGCGCTGCTCGCGGCGGCGGCGCTCGCCTTCTCGCGGCACGACACCGCCGCCTGGCAGGCCATCCTCGGGGCGGCCGGGCGCCTGCCCGTCCCGCTCGACGCACCGCTGTTCGACGTCGCCCTGCGATCGCAGCAGGAGACGTTTCGAGGCGAGGCCGCCTGGTACCTCGCCCGGGCGTACTGCGGCCAACCCCCGGCCCGCGCCGCCGAGATTCTCCTGGCCCTGTCGGAAGGTGGGCCTCCGGCCGGGACGGAGACGGACCCCGAGCTGCACTTCGGCTCGGAGCTGCTTCGCCGGGTCCTCGGATCCCCCGCGGTGGAGGACGAGGCCTGGATCGCGTGCCTCGAGACGAACACGAAGTGCCACCTCGATTCGGGCTTCGAGCAGAGTCCCGCTCGTCGAGTTCCTGACCCCCCGAGAACGCGAGGCCATCGAGCGGCGCAACGCCGCCGATCGGCCGCCGGATGCGAAGGCGAGCCAGACGAGACCCGTCGCTCCGCCTCCCGGAACCCTGCTGCGCCTGGTTTCGGGCATTCCCAACGGGGTCGCCGCGAGCCTGCTCGACGTCGAGGACTGCCGGTCGAGCCGGATGCGCTGGTTCAGCCTCGCGTCGGTCTCCTTCGGCACGGATGGGGTTCCCCGCCAGGTCGCGATGCGCACGGTGCCCCCCGGGGCCTCGTGTCAGCGCACCGCGGAAACGATGTTTCTCATGTCGCTGGCCCCGGAGAGCATTCCCGACCCGGCGCGCGAGCCGCTCGCCTACCTCGCGCTCTTCGACCCGAAGGCCCTCGTCTGCGTCGAGCCGCCGCCCGAGGCCGCGGATCGCGAAGAAGGCGACGTCGCGCGCGTGCGCGGGACGGTGACCGCGCCGAAGCTCGTCAAGAGGGTGGAGCCGGTCTATCCCAAACGTCGCGCAAGGCCGGGGAGCAGGGCGTCAGCATCTACGAGGCGATCGTCTCGCAAACCGGCTGCGTCGAGGACCTTCGCCTCATCAAGAGCTCCGCCCCGGTGCTCGACATCATGGGGATGGAGGCGATCTCGCAGTGGCAGTACGAGCCGGCGCGACTCGACGGCCGGCCCGTGAGCGTGTTCCTGACGGTCACCGTGACCTTCCGGCTGAACGGCTGAACGACGCGGCCTAGTCCTCCGCCGTCACCTGGAACTGCTCGATCCTGCCGTCGGGCATGTCGCGCTCCGAGATCGACAGGGTCCGCTTCTCGAACTTCGCTTCGAAGTGCCGGTACGTCATGCCGCCGCGGTCGCTCTGGCGGGTCTGCTTGACTTCGACCGGCGGCCCGAGCGGGGCGAGGCCCGAGGCGAAGTCCTTCAGGGCCTGCTCGCTGAAGTAGCCGCTGGCGTTCTCGGTGAAGAGCGACCGGTCGATCTGACCCTTCTGGAGCCCCTCGAGGACTCGACGCGCGCGCGCCTCGCGCTCCGCGACGCCGTCGCCGTGGTCGAAGAGGAGGGCGGCGACCTTCCTTGCGATCGTCTCGGACGCGTCGATCGCATCCTGGTTGACGAGGACGCTCACCGCCGCGCGGTCGTCCGGAAAGATCACGTTCGCCGCCGTGAAGCCCGACACCTCGCCCCCGTGGCCGATCGCCCGGTGCCCGGTCGAGCTCGACACGGAGACCCCGAGACCGTAGGCCGACGCGACCCCGTTCGTCAGGATCACCGCCCTCTCCATCTCGGCGTAGGAGGCGGGCTTCAGCAGCCTCCGGTCCATGACGCTGATGTTCCACTTCGCGAGATCCTCCGCCGTCATGGCGAGCTCGCCCGCGGCGAAGAGCCAGCCCTTGCCTTCCTTCGGCGCCACGCGCGGCGGCCCGAGGCCGAAGCGCTGATAGCCGATCGGGTCCGACTCGGTCAGAAGGCTGCGGTCGATGTCGAGAACGCTCTTCATCCCGAGCGGCCGGAAGATCCGCTTCTCGAGAAGCTCCATCAGCGGCACGCCCGACGCCTTCTCGACGATCAGGCCCGCGATGACGTACCCGGTGTTGCTGTACTGGTACTGGGAGCCCGGCGGGAAGTCGAGGGGGCGCTTCGCCCAGCGGTCGAGGATCCTGTCCGCGGTCGTCTCCTGCCTCATGAATGGCGGCACGTAGTCCTGCGGCCAGTAGTCCTGGTAGCCCGAGGTGTGGGACAGGAGTTGCCGGACCTTGACGCTTTTCGCGTCCGTGAGGTCGGGCCGGAAGCGCGAGACCGGGTCGTCGAGCGAGAGCTTGCCCTCCTCGACGAGCATCAGTATTGCCGCGGCGGTGAACTGCTTGCTGACCGAGCCGATCGAGTACCGCATCGCCGGCGCGGCCGCGGTCTTCGGCTCGAGCTTCGCGTCGCCCCAGGCGGCGGCGCAGGCGATCTTCCCGTCCCGCACCACCGCCACCGAGGCGCTCGGCACGCCCGTCGCGGTGAGGACCTCGCGGGCCTTCTGCTCGACGCCGGCGCAGAGGCCCGGGTCGGGCTGCGCGAAGAGGACTGGAGCGGCGGCGACGAGGAGCCCGGCGGCGGCGGCGAGAACCGACTTCCGAATCTTCATGGCAATCCGTCCTTCCAGATCAGCGGAGCGAGGTAAACGCCGCCGCGCTCGGCGCCGCAGCGGCTGACGTACCACTTCCCGTCGACATCCTGAATCACTTCCGGGGCGTGGGCGGGAACGTGACCCACCCGGTCCTCGACCCGGAATTGGAACGGCTCCGAGCTCACGTAAACGTCCGTGCCGTCGAAAACGTCCTTGTCGCCGTCGCGCGGACCGATGAAGAGGTAGTACTTCGTCCCGCGCTTGACGACGAAAGGCGACTCGGTCGGACCGCCGTACTTCCCGGTCGAGGGGTCGGTGAAGACCGTGCCGCGGACCTTCCAGGTCGTCAGGTCCGGGCTCGTCGCGAACTTGACGACGTGGGCGCCGCCTTCGGGCGCGCTCGTGGCCGTGTAGTACATGACCCACTCGTCGCCGACGCGCATCACGAACGGGTCGCGGCCGTCGAAGCCGTCGACGACCATGGGGTTCTTCGGGTGGCGGGTCCAGGTCTTCAGGTCCGTCGAGGTCGCGAGGTGAATCTTGTACTTCGCGTGGTCTGTGTCACCGGCGCAATAGAACATGTAGTACGTGCCGCCGTGCTCGACGACGTGGGGCGCCCAGAGGTGCTCTTCCGTCCAGGGCGCCTCGGGGGCCACGGTCAACGCGAAGAGCTGCTTCTTCCAGGGCCGCTCGAGCAGCGCCTTCGAGGTCGCGTGCGCGAACTCGTCCTCGTCGAGCGCGTCCGAGGGCTCGGCGTGCGTGATGCCGAAGAGGTTCCACGTCCCGTCCGCGCCGCGGATGAAGCAGTGGTCGTTGATGTACCACTTCTCCTTCTCCCCCACGCTCGGGTCGTAGATCCTGACGAACTCGCCTGCCTCGACGAGGCTCGGGCGCGGGGGATCGGGCGCGGAGGACGCCGTCGAGGCCAGAAGCAGACCCCCCATGACGGCGCACGCGCTCTTCATGGGCGGGGATCATACAGGCGGCGGCCGGCGCGGCGATAAGCTTGGCCCATGAGGACGACGCGCGCGGGCTCCGGGATCGAGCACGAGGGACGAGTCCTCGTTCCGGTCGCCAGGTCTTTCCTTCTGCGCCCGTCGTGGGCGCGCGGCGGCCTCGTCTGGAACCGGCCGCTCGGCGTTCGCGTCGAGGAGGCCTCCGGCAGGCGCTGGATCCCGATCGTCGATTCCACTCGGCGGATCCAGTGGACGCTGCTCGCCGCGGGACTGGCCGCGGCGTGGCTCGTGCGGCGGTCCGGGCACCGACGCCGGCGCCGTTTCTTCGGGAGGTGACGGATGAGCGATCGCGACGAGCTCGAGGCGGCGGCGGGCGCCGCCGCGAATCGAGCGGCCCAGGTGATGGAGCGGCTCCTGGCGACGGCCGACGTCGCGAAGGTCTACGCCCCGCCGGTCACGCACGGCGACCGGCTGTTGATCCCCGCCGCCGAGGTCGTGGCCGTCGCGGGCTTCGGCATGGGCTCGGGATCGGGCTGGGCCGGGGAGCGCGCGGGCCAGCCTCGGCGCGGGGGCGGCGGAGGAGGCGGAGGAGGCGGAAGCTCTCTCGCGAGGAGTGTCGCCGTGATCGTTTCCTCGCCCGAGGGCGTCGAGGTCCGTCCGGTCCTCGACTTCACCAAGATCGCTCTCGCGGCTCTGACCGCGGCCGGGTTCGTCTGGGCGGCCTGGCGGGGAATGGCGAAGACGCCGGGGCTCTTCCGCCGCTAACCCGCGAGCCCGGTCGCCCGCGCGGCGACGTCCCACAACCGCGCCGCGTCCTCGTCTCGACGGGCCGGCTGCGCCGGCTCCGCCTCGCGGAAGCGGCTGAAGTAACGGCCCGTCACGCCGTCGAGGGCCGGATCCGCGGCGAGGCGCACGACCGGAGCGGCTCCACGCGGCGGCGACGGCAGGATCGCGCCGATCAGCCACTTGAGCGGCTCCGGCACCTCGCGCCAGATCTCGGTTGCGATCGCCCCCGGGTGGACGACGTTCACCGCGATGCCGGGCTCTCGGCGCGCGAGCTCGCGGGTGAAGAGTGTGAGGGCGAGCTTCGTGTTGGCGTAGGCCTGATACGCCCCGTACTTCCGGGCAAGCTCCAGGTCGTCCCAGTCGATCCGCCCCGTGCGGTGGGCATCCGATCCGACGTTGACGACACGGGGCCGGCTCGTGCGCCGCAGCGCCGGGAGCAGGAGGCACGTCAGCAGGTAGGTCCCGAGGAAGTTCGTCTGCCAGGTCCGCTCGTGGCCGTCGGAAGTGACCTCGCGCCGGCGGACGGCAGTGCCGGCGTTATTGACGAGCACGTCGAGCGCCGCGTGCGACGCCTCGAATCGCCGCACCGCCTCGCGCACCGAGTCGAAGGACGCCAGATCGACGGGCAGCACCTCCGCGGCGTCGCCCGCGCGCGCGATCTCCAGCGCCAGGGCCGCCCCGCGCGCCGCGTCCCGGACCCCGAGGACGACATGCGCCCCCATCCGCGCCAGATCCCGCGCGGCCTCGAGGCCGATCCCGCTCGTCGCCCCGGTGACGAGGACGGTCCGGCCCGCCATCGGCTTCGCGCTCATGGAGCGCCATCCTACCCAAGCCCCGCTTAGAATCGCCGGGCCCGGAGGTGGCGATGAGGATTCGACGACTGGCTGCCGTTCTCCTGCTCTCGACGGTCGCTGCGGCGCGGCTGACCGCGCAGGCGTCCTCCCCCGTCGCGAAGGACCCGCGCGTCGTCTCGGCCCTCGAGCTCGCGCGCACCTGGCTCGAGGCCCAGCGCGCCTACGCGCGGATCCCCGGGATCTCGGCCGCCGTCGTCTACGGCGACGAGACCCTCTGGAGCGGCGGATTCGGCCGGGCGGACCTCGAGAGCGGGCGCCCGGCGACCGGCGAGACGCTCTACAGCATCTGCTCCCTCTCGAAGCTCTTCACGTCGATCGCCGTCATGCAGCTGCGCGACGAAGGGAAGCTCCGCCTGGACGATCCGGTCGAAGGGTACCTCCCCTGGTTTCGGCTGAAGTCGGCGCAGGGCGAGGGCGACGTGACGATCGAGGGGCTCCTGACGCACGCCTCGGGCCTGCCGCAGGAGCCGGCATATCCCTACTGGTCGGCCCCGGACTTCGCGATGCCGACCCGTGAAGAGTTCATCGCGAAGGGCGGCGACATCGAGGCGCTCTACGCGCCCGAGAAGCACTTCCAGTACTCGAACCTCGGATTCACGCTGCTCGGCGAGATCGTCGCCGCCGAGTCCGGCGAGCCGTACGCCGCCTACGTCCGCCGGAGCATCCTCGGACCGCTCTCGCTTTCGAGCACCACTCCCGACATCCCGGAGTCCGAGCGCGACAAACGCCTCGCGCGCGGCTACTCCTCGCTCGACCGCGAGGGCCGCCGCAGCCCCATTCCTTTTTTCACGATGAAAGGCGTGGCGCCGGCCGCCGGCTTCGCCTCCGACGCGAACGATCTCGCCCGGTTTGCGTCCTGGCAGCTGCGTCTGCTCGCCAGGGGCGGCACGGACGTTCTCAAGGCGACGACACTCGCCGAGATGCAGCGCATCCACTGGGTCGAGCCCGACTTCGACACGCTCTGGGGGCTCGGGTTCCGCATCTGGAAAAACGACGGGAAGTTGCTGGCGGGCCACGAGGGAAGCTGTCCGGGATACCGCAGCGCGATCATGGTGGGCACGTCCGACAGGGTGGGCGTCGTTTTCCTCTCGAACTCGCAGGGCGTCGACTCGCCCGAGTGGGCGATGCGTCTCTACGACATCGTTGCCCCGGCCGTTACCGCGGCCGCCAAGAGCCCGGGCACCGCGAAGCCGCCGGACCCGGCGCTCTCCCGCTACGCCGGCGTCTACGACGCGCAGCCCTGGGCGGGCGAGGTCGTGATCCTTCCCTGGGAGGACGGCCTCGCGATGCTGGAGCTGCCGACGATGAACCCCGTCAAGAACCTGGAGCGCCTCAAGAAGACGGGCGAGAACCGCTTCCGGCGCCTCCGCAAGGACGGCACCCTCGGCGAAGAGATCGTCTTCGTGATGGGCCCCGACGGAAAGCCCGCGCGCTACACGCAGCACAACAACTTTCTGCGCCGCAGGTAGGGGCGGCCCTGGCGGCCGCCCCCTCCGGTCCGGCTTCGAGAAGCGGCACACTCAGCTCGGACGCGAGGGGGCGGGGACAAGCCCCGCCCCTACGACCGTATCCAGGTAGGGGCGGCCCTGGCGGCCGCCCCTCTCGAGAGCCTAGGCCGCGCGGTTCTTCGAGAGCGCCGCGTCGAGGCTGTAGCGCCCGCCGCCGTGCGCCCACACGAACAGGAAGAAGAAGCAGTAGACGATCGCGAGCTCGCCCTTGTTCTGGATCGGCCAGAAGGCGCCGGGCGCGTGGGCCATGAAGTACGCGGCGGCCATCTGGCCCGACGCGAGCAACGCCGCCCACGAGGTCAGCAGGCCGAGGGCGATGAGCACCCCACCTCCGAACTCGATGACGCCTGCCACCTTCATGAGAGGCGCCGTGGCGACCGTGCCGCCGAGGACGCCGAAGAGCTTCTGCGCGCCATGGCAGGCGTACAGAACGCCGGCGAAGAACCGCACCAGGGCGAAAGCCGGCTCCACGAAACGGGCACGGGCGTTCGATCCGGTCATCGAGACCTCCTGTCGCTACGTCCTGCGGCGCCGCGAAACCGGCGCCGCATCGGCCGACTGTATCTCCCGGACGCGCCGGGCCGAGCTCGCGATCAACTGCGAAAGGGCTGTCGGGGGCGCGCCCTTCTCGGGGTGCACCTTGACGTGACGCATCGTCTTTCCGGTCCCCTCGAGCAGCCCCTCCGGATCCGGCAGAGCGACGCCGTCGCAGAAGCCCAGGTTGACGTGCTTTGAATGGCCGACGAGGTAACAGAAGGGCATGCCCCCGATGCAGAACCAGGGCGATCCGTGGACCAGCGCCTCGTCGTGCGAAGGCACGGTGCGGCGAACGAGGGCCGTCAGCCGGGCGATGGTCGTCCCCATCGGGCCCGGGACCGAGCGGGCGTACGCGTCGATGCGAGGATCGCGCGGCACGGTGCCCTTGTAGCGCACGTAGGGAAACGCGGACTTTCGGGCCGGGGCCGCGGAAGCGAGCTTCTCGGCGCGCCGCCGCACGTACCGCAGGGCCGTCGCGTAGCTCTCGCCGGTCTTCTCCATCCGGGATCGAACCAGTTTCTTCAGGTTGGTCGGCATGTCGTCCTCAACGGCGAGCTCCGCGTCCCCTCCCCGCTTCACCCGCGGTCAAAGACGAAACCACCCATCTCCGGGGACATCCCCCTTTTCCCCGCGCCGGGGATCCGAAGAGGGGTCGGATCGGGCGGGTGAAGGCCGGAGTGCGGCCGGGGAAAAGCCTAGACCTCTTCCCGCGACCGCGCAAGGCCCCCGCTACGGCTTCGTGTTCGTGGGCTTCGTATTCGTCCAGCTCTGCTGGGCGACCTTCCATCCGGCGGCCTCTTCCTCGAGGTCGATCGTCCCGTACTGGTCGGTGTCCATCATCTTCGCCGTGGCCGCGAGGACGGCCTTCTTTCCGTCGACCTTCAGGGCCGTGTACTTGAGGTTCTGGGGGACCATCTCCTTGAGCATCTCCATGCCCTTCTTCGGGTCCATCCCCATCTCCTTGATCTGCGCGTCGATGCCCACGCCCGCGGCCTTGGTCATCGACTTCTTGTACGCCTCGAAGTCGCCGGCGTTGACCGCCTTGAGCAGGGCCTGGTACGCCGCGACCTGCGGGGACTTGGAGAAATCCTGAGCGGCGTCGGCGGCCGCCGAGGCGAACAGGACGGCGAGCGCGGCGACGGCGAAGCGGAGAGCCTTATGCATGAGAGGGCTCCTTTCTTTGAGGATAGTCTCGTCGAAAGTGGCCCGCCGAGGCCAGCCGGCGTGCAACCTTTTTCCGGGGCGGCGTGTCCGGGGTCTCGAGAGTGACGAAAGGAGACTTCATGGCCGACGTTCCCGGGGCCGCCGTCGCCGGCGCCCTCACGACCCTGCTGCGCGAGACTTTCGAGGGCCCGCCCGGGCCGTCCACCTACTTCATCGACAACGACCCCCGCGCCGGGCTCTTCGCCGCCATCGACGCGCTGACACCGGCCCAGGCTTCGGCCGCGCCCTTCCCCGGCGCCCCGACGATCGCCGGGCACGTCCACCACATCGCCTTTCACGTCGAGATGTCGAGCGCCTGGATGCGCGGCGACCGCGCCGACCGCGACTGGAAGGAGAGCTGGACGGTCCGGGAAGTGGATGCCGGGCAGTGGGAACGCGTCCGGAGGGACGTCCGGGCCAGGTACGCGGACCTTCTCCGTGCGATCGAGACCGAGCCTTCCGCGCCCGCCGAGGCGCTCGCGACCTCGATCGGCGCCGTGGCCCACGCGGCGTATCACCTGGGGGCGATCCGCCAGCGGATCGCCGGCTTCCGGTCGTAGGGGCGCCCCTCGCGGGCGCCCCCTCTGGCGCGGATCGAGACGCGGCATGCCACTCGATCCGGCGTGAGGGGGCGGGGACGAGCCCCGCCCCTACGACCGGGAGCACGAACGCTCAGCGGCGCGAGAGTCTCAGCCGCGCGCGCTGCGGCGCCGGTCGCCGAGCCGCCGCTCCATCACGCGGCGATCGAAAAGGAGCGCCATGGCCGAGTCGGGCGGCCCGCCGACGCGCCGCTCCCGCTCGCGGCGCTCCGCGCGGCGCCGCTCCCCCGGAACGACGAGGTAAGGCGACGGCGCGGGACCCTCCTCCGCGATCGCCACCTCGAGCGCGGGCCGCGTCTTCGGGTCCGAGACGTCGTCGATCTGCCAGCCCTCGAGGGCCTCGGTCGGAATGTCGCGCGTCGCGTTGACGGCGGCCACGATCCGCCGGGCGTCGGCATAGCTGCGGCCCCGAACGACGATCGCGCCGGCCGCGTCCCGGATGTAGCGCCCTTCCTGCTTCCAGGGCTCGGGCGAGTGATACGCGTCGAGCTCTTCTTCGGGAAAGGGGTCGGTGCCGTCTTCGAAGCCGGGTTGGGGTCTCATGAGTGTGCGATGCCAAACATTATGCCGCAACTTTTTCCCCCGGCGGGTGTTCCAGACGCCAGAGGAGGGCGCATGCCGGACTACCGAGTGCTCGCGATCCCCGAAGGCACCGCCGAGAAGGTCCGCGCGACCCGCCGGTCGCCCGGCTACGGCCACCCCGTGCACGCCGAGGTCGCCACGGGCTACGGGCCGTGCCGGCTTTGCCTTCGCGATTTCACGGTCGGCGTCGAGCGGCGCCTGCTCTTCACGCTCGACCCGTTCCACGGCATCGAGCCGCTCCCGCTGCCCGGCCCCGTATTCATCCACGAGAACGAGTGCGACCGGCACCCGGAGCACGGGGGCTTCCCCGCCGACCTCCTCGCCCACGACCTGACGCTCATCGGCTATGCGCGCGGGCGGCGCCATCGTGCGGAGGAGCAGGCGACCGGCCCGCAGGTCGAGGCCGCCATCGAGCGGCTGCTGGCTCGAAACGACGTGGACTACCTCCACGTGCGCGACACGCAGGCCGGGTGCTACGACCTGCGGATCGAACGGGCATAGGCGCCCAGGCTCCGGCCCGGTCGTAGGGGGCGGCCCTTGCGGCCGCCCGGGCGGGGACGAGCCCCGCCCCTACTTCTGAAGGACCGCCAGCGCGGCGAGGACCTCGTCGCTGTGGTTGGGGACCTTGACGCTCATCCACTCCTTCGCGATCTTCCCCTGCGGGTCGATCAGAAAGGTGTTCCGGGCGGAAAGCTCCTTGCCCAGGTAACTCATGACGGACCCGTAGGCGGCCGAGACCTTCGCGTCGGGGTCGGACAGGAGCTTGAAGGCGAGCCCCTCCTTGGCGCAGAAGTCCTTGTGCGACTCCGCCGAGTCGACGGAGACGCCGAGGATGACGGCATTCGCGGCCTCGTACTTCTTGAGGTCGCGCTGGAAGTTCTGGGCCTCGAGCGTGCAGCCGCTCGTGAAGTCCTTCGGGTAGAAGTAGAGGACGACCCACTTGCCGCGGTAGTCCGCGAGCGTCACGGGCTTGCCCTCGTTCGACGTGAGCTTGAACTCCGGCGCGGCCGCGCCCACCGCCGGGGCCGGGGGCGTGTCGGCCACGGACACCTTCACCGCGACGGCCACGGCCGCCGCCGCGAGCACCGCCGTCAGAATGCGCTTGAGCGTCATCGCGTGATCCTCCTTTTACCCGACGCGAGGCCGGGCCTCCACCAGGGAAAACGGGCTCGCCGTCGGGATGACGCGCGTCATCTCGAAGCCCGCTTCGGAAAGCACCTTCTCGAACTCCTTCGCCGTCCGCTCCCGTCCTCCGGTCATGACGAGCATGTTGAGGTCCATGAGCGTCACGAAGTCGCGCCGGATCTCCTCGGGCACCAGCATCTCGACGACGAGGATCCGCCCGCCGGGCGCGAGCGAGGCGTGGCAGCATTTCAGCAGCCGGACGCACTCCTCGTCCGTCCAGTCGTGCAGGATGAACTTCAGGACGTGCAGGTCCGCGCCCTTCGGGACCGCCGCAAAGAAGTCCCCGCCCTCGAAGGCGCAGCGCTGCGCCGCTCCGGCGGCGGCGATCGACGCGTGCGCATGCGGCGCCATGTACGGCAGGTCGAAGACCTTGCCGCGCATCTCCGGGTGCTTCTCGAGGATCGCCAGCGCCAGGCTTCCGTTGCCGCCGCCCACGTCCATGATCGTGCGGACGCCCGAGAAAGCGTAGGCCTCGAGGACCGCCGCCGCGGCGAAGCGCGAGATGTTCTGCATGGCCTTGCCGAACTGCTCGCCCTCGGTCGGATTCTGCGTGTAGTAGTCGAAGGCCGGCATGCCGAAGACCGCCTTCGGCCGCGGGAGGCCCGAGCGCACGGCGTCCGCCGCCTTCTCCCAGGATCGCCAGTGCACCGTGTCGGTCTCGGCGATGAACGCGTCCCGGAAGGTCCCCGGCACGTCCGACCGCAGCCGCTCACCGACCGCCGTCAGCGCGAAGCGGCCGTCCGGGCGCTGCTCGAGGACGCCGAGACTCGCGAGCGACCGCAAGAGCCGGTAGGTCGCCCCGTCGTCGATCTCCGCCTTCGCGGCAACCTCGTCCGCCGTCTTCGGGCCCGCGGCAAGAAGGTCCGGGATCGCGAGGCGCGCCGCGGTCGCGACGGCCTGCGTGGCCCACGCGCCCGTGAGGAGCTGAATGAGACTCTGGTCGGTCGAAACGGGGGCCTCGACCTGCGTTTGCGTGTCCGACGCCATTCGCAGCCTCCGCGAAGGCCGCGAGAATACCTCAGCGAAGCTGATGGAAGAAGAAGTCTCGCGTGGAGAGGCGCGGCGAGTCCCTAGTCTTCCAGGTCCTCCAGCCGGCAGACGAAGCCCCATCCCGCCGCCGAGCTCGCTCACCGCGAGCACCAGCTCGTTGCTTCCCTTCTTCAGCGGAAGGTAGACGGCGTCGTTCTCGGGGTTGACGATGCCGAGGAACCCGGGGTCGCGGAAGCCCTGGGCGCTGCGGCCGCGGTAGAGAATCTTGCCGTTCAGGAACACGCTGACGTCGTCGCTGTAGCCGATCGAGAGCTTCTTCACCTGGTCGCGGTCGGAATCGACGGTGGTCCGCGCGTACACGACCTTCATCCCGGGCTGCGGCTCCAGGCGCTTCGAGAAGTCGCCCTGGAACGAGACCTTCGGATGCGGGGCCTCGCGATAGCGATAGAGGACGACGAAGCCGGGCGGCTTCCGCCTCGACGTCCTGCCACGCGGATCGCGCGCGCTCTCGGCGGGCGTCAACGGACGCTCCAGGTTGCGTCTCGAGCGCGTCGTACGCGGGCGAGATGCTCCACTTCGTCAGGGTGCCGGGCGGCATCGGTGGCAGGCGCCGCTCCCAGGCGGAATCGGCCGTCGTCCGGATCTCGAAGTTCGAGAAGTAGGTCGCGCCCGTCAGGACCGCCAGGGCCACCTGGCCCTTCTGAACGCCGCTCTTGAGGTCGTTCATCACGAGCGCGGGCTTGTCCATGTCCCGGACGTAGAGCTTCGCCTGCGCCCCCGCCACCTCCAGGCGCAGGTGGAACCAGACGTCCTTCGGAATGTCGACCGCGCCCGTGAAGCCGGGCCCGTTGTAGATCTGCCAGTTGAGGCCGGTGTTCGAGAACCGGCGTGTACTGCAGGGCGTCCGGGAAGATCCGACTTGTGCTGGCGCAGATAGACCCACTCGGCGTTGCGCGCCGTCGCCGGCGATCCGAAACTGGATGCCGAAGAACCCGCGGCTCGCGGGTGTCGAGACATCCACGTCGACGACGCCGTCGCGCAGCTCGAAGTCCTTCAGCGTCGCCGCTCCCCCGTCGAGGAAGAGGCACTTGCGGCCCTGATACTCCGCCGCCTTCGCCTTTCCCTCGAGCTCCCAGCGCGGAGAGTCCGGGGGAACGGAGATCGTCGTCTGGGACGCCGCGGCGGCCGAAACGAGGAGAGCGAGCGCGCACGAGGCGTGACGTCGGAGCATGTGAATCGACTACGGCGCCGGGCGGAGGGAATGTTTGCCGGCGTTCGCGCCCGGCGAACGCCAAGAGTCGGCCAAGAATCGGCGGTCGCCCTACTCGCACCTCAGCGCGATCGTCGGCGGGATCCGGGCGGCCTTGCGCGCGGGCACCTAGGCCGCCAGCATGGTCACGAGGACCATCGCCGGGACGACCACGAGATAGACCGTCACGTCCACGCCGCCGGCGTCGAACAGCATGGAGTTCATCAGCCGCTCGAGGCCGAACCCCAGCGCCAGGCCGATCACCGTTCCCCAGGCGACCAGCACGAGCCCCTTGCCCATCACCGATCGGAGCACGTCGGCGGGCCGCGCGCCGATCGCCATGCGAATGCCGATCTCGCGCGTCCGGCGGCTCACGTTGTACGCCACGACTCCGTACAGGCCCGCGATGGCGAGCAGCAGCCCCACCGCGCCCAGGGTGCCGACGAGCCGGACCGCGACGCCCGGCCCCTCGACGGCGGAATACCGGTAGAGCTCCGCCCACGTCATCGTCTGCAGCATCGGCATGTTGGGATCGAGGGCGCGAACGACGTCCTTCACGGGCCCGACGAGCTGCGCCGGATCGTCGTGCGAGCGGACCAGGAGGACCATGCGCGCGACGGGATGCTGCGCCAACGGCACGTACACGAAATCGATCGGACCGGTGGGGCCGTCGCCGTACTTGATCGTCTGCGCGACGCCGACGATCTCGACCGGCGGGCCGTTCGCGCCGTCGAGGCGGATGCGCTTGCCCACCGCGTCGACGCCCGGCCAGTAGTGGTTCGCGAGCTGTTCGTTGACCACGGCGACGCGCGGCGCGCCGGCGGCATCGGACGGCCGGAAGCCGCGGCCGCGCAGGACGGGTATCCCCATCGTCTCGAAATACCCTTCGTCGACCGTATCCATCAACGACCGGAAATTCTCGCGGTCGGGCGGCAACTCGAAACCCTCCGGCACGAAGGCGATGCGCCCGAAATCGCCCAGCGCGAGCGGGGGGTTCTGCGTGAACGCCGCGCTCCGGACTCCGGGGGCTTGCCGCACGCGTTCGCCGAGCAGCTGGTAGAAGCGCTCCGTCCGGGACGCGTCGTACTGCGCGAGGCGCGGATCGAACGACACCATGAGCACGTGGTCCTTCGCCTGCTGCGCGAACTCCAATCCCTCGCTGAGGCTGTGCTGGAACCCCCGGAACATCAGGAACGACGCCGCCAGCAGCATCAGCGACATGGCGATCTGCGCCACGACCAGGGCATTGCGGCCCCACAGGCGTTTGCGTCCGTTTCCGGGCACGTCCCCGTCGGCCGACTTCAACCCGTTCACCAGGTTGAGACGCGTGCTCTGGAGCGCCGGCGCGAGGCCGCAGATCAGGGCGCTCAGGACCGAAAACGCGAGGCTCGCCAGGAGCACGCGCGTGTCCATCTGGAACGGGATCTTGACCGGCAGCTCGGCCGGAATCCGGAACTTGCTCATGAAGTGGATGCCGACGTATCCGATGGCGATCCCGCCCAGTCCCCCGAGGAGGGCGAGGACGAGGCTCTCGGTCAGCAGGAGCCGGATCAGCCGGAAGCGCCCCGCGCCGATCGCCAGCCGGACGGCGATCTCGCGCGTGCGCGTCCGCGCGCGGGAGAGAAGCAATCCCGCGGCGTTGGTGGCCGCCACGAGCAGCACGACGAGGGCGAGGACCGTGAAGATCACGCCGAACTTCCAGTTGCCGTCGCCCGCCTGGGTCCGCATCTCGAACATGGTGCGGACGGCCGCGCCGCGGTCGCGATTGGTCTTCGGGTACTCGCGCTCGAGGTTTCGCGCGAGCACGGCGAGCTCGTTGCCCGCCTGCCTCTTGCGTCGTGCCCGGGTTCAGGCGCGCCCGGACCATCAGCTCGCGGTCGTCCCGGTCGACGAAGAAATCCTTCTGCGGGTCGGTCGAGAACGTGCCCGCCATCGCGAGCGGCACGTAGAGGTCGGGACGGTCGAAGATGTAGAGCCCGGTGAACGTCTCCGGCAGGACGCCGATGACCGTGAAGTCCTTTCCGTTGAGGCGGACGATCCGGCCGACGACGGACGGGTCGCCCGCGAACTCGCGCTTCCAGAAGTCCGCCGAAAGGACCACCACGGCGTCGCGGCCGGGCACCTGGTCTTCGTCGTCCCGGAACCCGCGCCCGACGGTCGGCTCGACGTCGAGCACGCGGAAGAAGTTGCCGGAGACGAGCAATCCGCCCTTGACGACCGGCGTGGCGTCGCGCTCGGCGCCGAAGCCGACCGTCAGCACGGGCACGTTGGCGATCACGCCGTCGTAGCTCTTCGTCCGGTCGCGGAGGTCGAGGTACTCGCGGTAGGACCACGGCTCGAAGGCGCTGTCGCGAGACGTGCTCACGAGCGTCACCACGCCGCCGGGGTTCGGCACGGGGTACGGCCGGAAGATCAGCGTATCGAGCATGCTGAAGGGCGTCGCCGTCATCCCGATCCCCAGGGCGATCGTGACGACCACGAAGGCCGCGAGTCCCGGCGTGCGGCGCAGGCTCCGGACCGCGTAGCGCACGTCGTCGACGAAATCCGTCAACCAGTGGATGTGGCGCGCGTCCCGGACCTCTTCCTTCTTCTGCTCCAGCCCGCCCATGGCGCGCAGGGCCCGGTAGCGCGCCTCCTCCGGGGAGAGCCCCTCGGCGATGCCTTCCTCGATCTTGTGCTCCAGGTGAAACTGGAGCTCCTCGTCGAGCTCGTTCTCCACCCGGCGGCGGCGGAAGATGGACTTCAGCCGCAACGGAACCGTGAACCACCAGTGTTCGGGTCGCATGGTTCAGGCCCCGGAAACCGGACTCCGCCGCGGCATGGCGGCGCCCTTGATGATGAGCCACAGGGCGAGCCACACCTCGAAGGCGAGCATCGGGAACCACATGACTTCCGCAATCGGTCCGCCGAGGGTTCCGACGAGCTGCAGGGGAAGGAGCACCACGACCAGGATCGACGCCAGCACGCCCAGCCAGGCCAGCGCGACCGGGACGATCCGGCCGCGCAGGAAGAGCCAGGCGAAGATCGTGCTGCCGATCGCGAAGAAGATCGCGCAGATGGTCGAGCTCGAGTCCGGCAGCTTCAGCAGGAACGCGCCGAGCGCGCCGGCGGCCGCGGGGTCCGGTGCATCGGCTCCGGCGGCCGTCGCGAGCCACAGCCGCCCCACCGTCCTCTGCAGGGAGGCCCCGCCGATCACGCCCTCGGCGACGCGGCAGATCATCGCCAGCAGCGCGAGGTCCGGGTCCTGGTCGCGCGTGATCGAGTACAGCGTCACGGCCAGCACCAGGGCGCAGACGCAGCTGGCGAGCTCGAGCAGGACGACCAGCCGCAGGATCGGCGCGTTCTGGGCCATCCCCGCGAGCTTCGCGGCCGTCCCCTCTCCGCTCATCGCCCGGTTGGACAGGATCATGGCGCTCAGGGCGACGGCGATGTAGATGAGGAAGGTGAATCCGGCGACTCGGGCGTTCGTCCTGCGGGTCATGCGCGCTTCCCCCTAAGCCTCGGAGAGCTGGACGACGTGCGAGATGGCCGTCGACAGCCGCTTCCAGTTCGCCGTCTCCGACTCGAGCTCTTTCCGGCCCAGGCGCGTGAGCGAGTAGAACTTCGCCCGCCGGTTGTTCTCCGTCTGCTTCCACTCGGCCTCGATCCAGCCCTCCTGCTCCAGCTTGTGCAGGGCCGGGTAGAGAGATCCTTCGCTGACCTGCAGCACGCCTCCCGAGATCGAGCGCAGGCGAAGGCTGATGGCCCAGCCGTTCAGGGGCTCGAGGGCCAGGATCTTCAGAAGCAGCAGGTCCAGAGTGCCCTGGACGAGGTCGGTCGGGTTTGCTCATATCGGTTTCCGAGAGGAGTCTATGGGAGCTCCTCTCGGTAAGCAAGGGGTACGTGGGATCGAGTCCCGAAGTTTCGGGTTTCCATCGGAACACTCCCGGAACCCCGGCGTATCTGTCTCATCGGGAGGGAGATGATGCGACGCACCGGCCTTTGCCTTCTGACGCTGACCGCGGTGGCCGCCGTTGCCCGAGCTCAAACCAACGAATCCGAGCCAGCGGCCAAACGCGCCGAGGTCCTCGTGCTCGGCACGTACCACATGGCGAACCCCGGGCGCGACATCTTCAACATGCAGGCCGACGACGTCCTCGCCCCGAAGCGCCAGAAGGAGATCGCCGAGCTCGCGGCCGTGCTCGCGAAGTTCCGGCCGACGAAGATCGCCATCGAGTCGAACCTCGGCGAAGACAAGTACCCGAAGCGCTACGCGGAATACCTCGCCGGAAAGTACGAGCTCTCGCGAAACGAGATCGAGCAGATCGGCTTTCGTCTCGCGAAGGACCTGGGCCACGCCGCCATTTACCCCGTCGACACCGACGGCGACTTCCCATTCCCGCGCGTCTCGAACTACGCGAAGGCGACCGGGCAGTCGGCGAAGCTCGACTCGGAGATGGCGGGGATCGGAAAGATGGTCAAGGCCCAGGACGAGTACCTGAAGTCCCACACGATCCTCGAGACGCTCCTCTACATGAACGCCGACGAGAGGGTGGCGCAGGACGTCGCCTTCTACTATCTCTTCGCGCGCTACGGCGAGCCCGGCGACTACGCCGGACCGGACCTCCTGGCGGAGTGGTACCGGCGGAACATCCGCATCTACAACAACGTCGCGAAGCTCATCGCGGGCCCCGACGACCGCATCCTGGTGATCTTCGGCGCCGGACACCTCGGGTGGTTGAGGCAGGATTTCGCGGGGACCCGACGCTGCGACTCCGGAAGCTCGAGGAGTTCGCCCCGCGCCCTCGTCCGTAGGTGCGATCGCAGCGGATCCCGCCCAATCCGCCGGCGCGACCCCTCGCCGCACAGAAGCCAGCGATGGACTCCACCCGCCAAGACCGCCCGGCTCGCCGGACTTCTCTACCTGCTGAGCAGCATTCCCGGCGCCTTTTCGCTCCTGTACGTCCCCGGCAAGGTGATCGTGGCGGGAGACGCGGCGGCGACGGCCGATCGCATCCGGGCTTCCGGAACGCTTCTGCGGATGGGCATCGGGGCCGAGCTTCTCGGCATGACCCTCTTCATCTTCCTCGCCCTGGTCCTCTACCGCCTCTTCAAGCCGACGAGCGAGCGACCCGCCCTGGCGATGCTGGTCCTGATCCTCGTCCCGATGCCCATCTCGTTTCTCAACGTCGTCAACGAGGTCGCCGCGCTCGAGCTCGCCGGAGGCGGCGCCGCCGCCCGCTCCCTGTCGGCCATCGACCCCGGTCCGCGCGACGCCCTGGCGTACCTGTTCCTCGAGTTGCACGGCCAGGCCATCTCCGTCGCGCAGGTCTTCTGGGGACTCTGGCTCTTTCCGTTCGGGGTCTGCGTCATGCGATCGGGCTTCATCCCGCGCGTCCTGGGCATCCTGCTGATGCTCGCAGGCATCGGCCACACGGCGAGCGCCGTCGGCGACCTCGTCTTCCCGCAGTACGCGCCGGCGATCGGCCAGGTCACGGGATCCTCACCCTCGGGGAGCTGCCGATCATCCTCTGGCTCCTGATCCGAGGCGCGAAGCCGCAGCGGGCGAGCTCGGACTGACCAGGAGGCAGACGTTGTCCCGATTGCGCGTCCATTCCTTCACGGTTTCGATCGACGGCTTCGGCGCCGGGCCGAACCAGGACCTGCTGAATCCGCTGGGCGTCCGCGGCCCGGAGCTCTTCGACTGGTTCTTCCGCACGCGGACCTTCCGCGGATGCATGGGCGAGGCGGACGGCGAGACCGGCGCCGACGACGCCATCGCGGCGAAGGGGTTCGAGGGCTTCGGGCGCGTGGATCCTGGGCCGGAACATGTTCGGCCCGATTCGCGGCCCGTGGCCGGACGAGAGCTGGAAGGGCTGGTGGGGCGACGAGCCGCCGTACCACGTGCCCGCCTTCGTCCTGACGCAGCACGCTCGGGCCCCGACTCCCGATGAAGGGCGGCACCGAGGATCTCTCGCTTCGGCCTACACCGACGGCATCCCTCCGCGCTCGCATCAGTGCTCGGTGAGTGCTGAACGGGACGGCCGCGACATCCGCCTCGGACGCGGGGTCGATCGCCGGGCCGTCCGGCCATGATCTCCGGCGCTCCCGCCTCAGGCGCCCGGGAGCCGCGGCTCTGGTGATCGCGCACGGTCCGTGCTACAGCGTGACGATGCGAGAGCCTGCTCGGCGAGTCTCGACCTGCGGAGCGCTCGCCCCGCTGAGTTCCGACACGATGACCTCCCCAGCACCGGTTCCGCCGTCGCGTATTAGAGAGCGACGGCTCGACCTAGGTCGCTATTCCGCTCCCGGGCCGCGACCGCCCGCAGACGCGGCGGCTACAATCCGTGGTCCACGGCGATGGACACGAAACTTCGTCAGCGCATCCGCTACCTGCGCACGGAAGACGGCGTGAAGCTCGCCTGGGCCGAAATCGGGGCCGGGCCGATCCTGGTCAAGGCGGCGAACTGGCTGACCCATCTCGAGTACGAGCTGGAGAGCCCGGTCTGGGGGCACTGGATCCGCTTCTTCGGCGAGCACTTCCGATTCCTGCGCTGGGACGAGCGCGGCTGCGGGCTGACGGACCGGAGCGTCGACGAGCTGTCGTTCGACCGGTGGCTCGGCGACATCGAGGCCGTGGTTGCCGCCTCGGAAGTCGACGAGCCGTTCGCGCTGCTCGGGATCTCGTCAGGCGCAGCGACCTGCGTCGCCTATGCGGCGCGCCATCCGGAGCGGGTCTCACGGATGGTTCTCTACGGTGGCTACGCCCGCGGCTGGGCGCAGCGGGAGGATTCGGAGGGCGAGCGCCAGTACCGCGCCATGCTGGAGCTGATCAGGGTCGGCTGGGGCAAGGAGAATCCGGTGTTCCGCCAGGTCTTCACGTCCCGTTTCATCCCCGGCGGCAGTGGAGCGCAGATCGACTGGTTCAATGAGCTTTGCCGTCGGACCAGCACCGGTGAAATGGCGGCGAGGCTGCTCGAGGCTCGCTCGGGGGTCGACGTCTCCAGCTTGCTCGGCGCGATCAAGGCGCCGACGCTCGTCATCCACTCCCGCGATGACGAGGTCTGTCCGGTCTCGGAAGCGCGCCACCTGGCCGCCGGAATCCCGGGTGCCCAGTTCGTCGAGCTGGACACCCGCAACCACATTCTTCTCGAGGACGAGCCGGCGTGGGCGCGCTTTCAGGAAGTCGTCCTCGATTTCATGGGACTCGCGGCCCCGCGGGGAGAGGACCCCGCCTTCGCCCGTCTCACGGCCCGCGAGCGCGAGGTCCTGGCGTTGATTTGCCAGGGCCTCGCCAGCGCCGACATCGGCCGAAACCTCGCGATCAGCGAGAAGACCGTCCGCAACCACATCTCGAATCTGTTCGACAAGCTCGGGGTTTGGACCCGGGCGCAGGCGATCGTCTTCGCGCGGGACCGCGGCTTCCGGTCTTAATTGGACAGCGCCCTGGCGACGGCCTTGAGCTTCGCCGGCCCTCGGCTCGTCAGCTCGCTCACGATCTTGACGAAATTGGGGTGCTCCAGCCCGGAGACGAGGAACGTCCAGCGGTAGGCGCGCTGGGTGTTCTGCTTGATCTCCGCCTTCTCCGGCTCCGAAAGCGTCCGTCCGATGGCCTTCTCGAGGCTTTCCAGATCCAGGTCGGCCTGCTGCGACAGCAGTCCATCGATCGCACCGCCGAGCTCGAGCAGCTCGTCGACGGCCGTTTCGCGATCCGCTTCGCCGATCTCCTGGATGATCTCGTCGATGAGGAGCGAATCGATCTTCGCGTGCTGGGCCTCGTCCATCCAGTGGTACTTGACCAGATCACGGAACAGTCCGTCGAGCTCGCCCCGATCGCGAACGTGCTCGACGTAGTGAAGCTGCGTGAACCACTCGATCATGCTGGTCAGCAGGTAGCTGCACAGCCGCGACTTGCTGAGCACGACCCTGGCCACCTCTTCGCGGGCGGGGATCAGGCCGCATGGGACTCCGAAGCCCCGCTCGAACAGCGCCGTCGAGCGCCGGAACAGCTCCTGGTGTTTCGACTCGTCCTCGGCAAAGCGCAGCAACGCCCGCAACCGGGTCTCATCGCCGTAAATGTCCCTCTGGGCGGCTTCCAGGGCCTGCGGAATGATGTACTCCTCCACGTAGGCGAAGATGTGGCAGTACGCGTTGCCCATGATCTGATTCAGCTTGAGCTTCTCGCCGTCGTTCAGGCAGCGAATGCCGTTCACTCCCGAGAGTCGATTGGGAAGAAACCGCTTGGAGTAATCGAAGTCCCTCCCTTCGAGCACCTGGCGCTCCGTCCAGGCCACCTTGAGCGAGTTCTTCAGGATGTCCGCATACGAGTAGTCGTGTGAAAGCATGTGATCTCTCCTTTTCGACTCTCACGATGGCGCCGGCACCGCCCCCCGACAATGGGAACTACGTCCCGAATCGGCCGGATTCGGAGTGGATCACCCGGGACAATTGCCCCGGATCGGCGCGGAAACGCTCGACCAGGAAAGTCAAACTTCGAGCCGGGCCTCCGATGACCGCCTCTGAGTTCTCGAACCATGCGGCGGCCTCCCTTCAGCGCTTCGCGACGGCGATCGTGAGCTTGAAGCCGTCGGGATCGGTCAGAGAGATGTCGCGAAAGCCCCAGGGCTGATCGGTCGGCCCCTGGTCCAGTCTCCCGCCCTTCGCCTCGATCCGCTTCGCGAGGTCGTCGACGCTGCCCTTCGTCATGCAGAAGATCCGGAAGCCTTCTCCCTTTTTCCGGTCGCGGCCCTTCTTCCAGTCGTCCTGGCCGATCATGAACGATCACGGCGCCGGCGCGGAGATACATTCCCGTGACCTTTCCGGCGTCGTCCTTCCACTCCTCTTCGACGGTGAACCCGACGACGTCGCGGTACCACGCGGCGCTCTTCGCCAGGTCGTTCACCGTGAAGGTCGGCGATGCGTCGACCAACGCTCAGCGACCGGCTCGGTGCGGATGCTTCGGCGCGGCCTTCTTCGCGGGAGCCTTCTTCTTCGCACGGACGGTCTTCGCGGGTTTCCTTGCAGCCATGTCGTTGCCTCCAGGCCGGAGAGGCTACGACCGGAAGAGCGCCGAGTCAAAGGGCATTCCGAGGCAGAGGCGCGGGAGGTTTGGGGCCCGGGCAGGCCGAGCGGCCTGGCGGCTCGACAGACGAGCTACCGCCCCCGCCGGATCGCCTCCACCTTTCGCTCGCAGTCGTCGTCGATTCGCCTCCGGTCGATCCGGTAACCGTTCTCGGCCTTCTCGCGCTCGGCGGGATCGTGCGTCTGTTTCAGGGCATCCTGGAAGAGGATTTCGCGCTCGGCCAGTTGCGCGGCGGCGACCCGTCTGGCCTCGGCGATCGCCTCCTTCTGCTTTGCGCTCAGCGGACTCTTCTTCGCCCCCGGGGGATCCGCGGCACGAAGGCGTTCCATGGCGAGCTCGTAGGAGGATTTCGGCTGTTTGCCCATGGGGGAATGCTATCCGACGGACCTGCCGTGGACTGAGAACCGCCCCCCCAATAGACTGCGAGCGGCCCCGATGACCGTCAACTCCAGAGCCACCACCGTCGGGATGTCCAGGGCCTCCCGCTCTGCGCGGGGGAAGGCCCTGCTTCTCCCCCAGCAGGTCATCACGAGCCCCGAGACCCGGCTCCAGTATCGGATCGACAGCCTGCTCGGCCAGGGAGGGTTCGGCCAGGCCTACCTCGCCAGGCGGATGACGCGCTCCCTTTCCGTCCCGTCCGTCGTCGCGATCAAGGCGAGCGAGCACATCGACGGGTGGCTGCGCGAGGCCTATTTCGGGCAGCTCCTCGCGGGGCACGCCCGAGCGATCCGCGTCTTCGACACCTTTCCCCTGGTGCGCGCCGACGGCAGCGTCCTCTACTGCCTCGCGCTCGAGTACGCAAAGCACGGCGACCTGCGGTCCTATCTCCAGCGCACCGGGAAGGGGTGGCCCGAGAGGACCGCCCGGCGCGAGATCGCGGGGATCCTCGAGGTCCTCGGCAAGCTCCACCGGGGTCAGCTCCTCCACCGGGACCTGACTCCGATGAACGTCTTCGTCTGCGACGGCGTGTGCCTGAAGCTCGGGGACTTCGGCATCGTGAGCCATCAGAGCGACCGGCGCGGCGTCGCCGCGCGGACGCTGAACCCGTGGGGAGTCCCGAGCGACATCCTCTCCGGCGCGGCCCCCAAGTGGCAGGCGCGCGACGACGTCTACCAGGTCGGGCAGCTCCTGGGCATGCTGGTCAAGGGAACCGCCGCGGCCCGCCTTCGCACCGGCGAGGTCCGGGGGCTGCGCTGCACCGATCACCTCAAGGAGATCATCTACCGCTGCATCGGCGAGCGCCGGAAGCGCTACGAGAGCGCCCCGGAGCTGATCGAGGCGCTGACCCATCCGCCCGCGGCGCTCAAGGTCGGGCGCCTGCGGACGCTCAAGGGAGCCCATCTCGCCTTCACCGGCATCCTGACCACGCCCCGCATCGAGGCGGCCCGCGCCGCGCGTCGGGCCGGAGCCACCGTCCACGGCTCGCCGTCCGCGAAAACGACCGTCGTCGTCCGAGGCCGGCCGAACCCGCTCCAGGCCGCGGGCCGGGACGCGGGACGGAAGCTGCTCGAGATCAAGCGTCTTCGCGAGAAGGGACACCGGATCACGCTGCTCAACGAGACGCAGTTCTGGCGGCTGGCGTGGCGGAAGAAGAGCTAGGCCCGAGGCCCCATTCTCACAACTTGACGCAGACGTTCTTCGCTTCGGTGAAGAAATCGAGCGATTCGAACCCGCCCTCGCGCCCGACGCCGCTTTCCTTCATTCCGCCGAAGGGAACGCGCAGATCCCGCAGGAGCCACGTGTTGACCCACACGGTGCCGCTGTCGAGCGCCGCGGCGACCCGATGGGCCTTCTCGAGGTCCCGGGTCCAGACGCTCGCCGAAAGTCCGTAGCGCGTGCCGTTGGCATAGGCGATCGCCTCTTCGGGAGAATCGAAGGGCGTGACGGTGACGACGGGCCCGAAGATCTCCTCCTGCATGACACGCCTGTTGCAGTCGAGGCCGGAGATCACCGTCGGCTCGAGGAAGTATCCGTCCCGGACCCGCTCGGGAAGGTTCCCGGGACGCTTTCCGCCGACGAGAATGGTTCCCTCTTCCTCTCGCGCGAGCGCGACGTAGCCTTCGACCTTGCGAAGGTGGGGCTCGCTCACGAGCGCGCCGACGTCGGTCGCAGCGTCCTGCGGATCTCCGATCCGGAGCTTCTTCGTCCCCTCCAGGAAGCGGTCGAGGAACTCTCCGTAGATGGCCTTCTCGACGAACAGGCGCGATCCGCAGAGACAGATCTCCCCCTGATTGGCGAAGCTCGACTGAATCGACGTGGCGACGGCCTCTCCGAGATCGGCGTCCGCGAAGACGATGTTCGGGTTCTTCCCCCCGAGCTCCAGCGACACCTTCTTGAAGAGCGGTCCCGCGCGGGCCATCACATCCGCGCCCGTCTTCGTTCCCCCGGTGAACGAGATGAGCGGGACGTTCGGATGCGAAGTGAGGGCGCGGCCGGCGCTCCCTCCGGGGCCGTGCACGATGTTGACGACGCCGGGCGGAATGCCTGCCTCCAGGGTCAGTGCGGCAAGCCGGTCGGCGGTCAGCGGCGTGAGCTCCGAAGGCTTCGCCACACAACAATTCCCGGCGGCGATCGACGGAGCGATCTTCCAGGTCAGGAGGTACAGCGGCAGGTTCCAGGGCGAGATCAGCCCGGCGACGCCGCGCGGCTGCCGGAGCGTGTAGTTGAGCGCCCGATCGTCCGTGACGTGGCAGGACGTTTCGACGTGCAGGATCGCCGTCGCAAAGAAGCGAAAGTTCTGGACGGCTCGGGGCACGTCGACCCGGCGCGCGAGCGCGATCGGCTTCCCGCTGTCCACCGATTCGAGCCGCGCCAGCTCCTCGAAGTTCTCCTCGATGAGCTCGGCCACCCGGATCAGGAGCCTGGACCGTTCCTCGGCGGGCGTCCGCGCCACGACGCGAACGCGCGGGACGCGGCGACGACCGCGGCATCGACGTCTCGGAGCCGCTCTCCGGATCTCCGGGATGACCCGCCCCGTCGCCGGGTTGACGTTCGGAAGGTATCGACCCGAGCAGGGCGGCCGGAACTGGCCATCGACGAAATTGAGGATGCGTTTCACCGCCACGAGATCCTTATCCCGCGATTTAGACGGTTTGAATCGCTTCGGGCGTCATGGTACGAAGCTAGCCAAGATGGAAAAAGAAAAGCCCCGCGGACCTCTCTACTATGCGGACTACATCCAGCTCGATCGGCTGCTCGGAAGCCAGCAGCTGCAAAGCGCCCTTCATGGCCGGCCTGCCCACGACGAGATGCTCTTCATCATCGTTCATCAGGCCTACGAGCTGTGGTTCAAGCAGATCCTGTGGGAGCTCGACGCGGTGCTCGCGGCCTTTGGGCGCTCTCCCGTTCCGGAGGAGGAAGTCGGGCGCGCGGTCCTGCGCTGCGGGCGCATCGTCGAGATCCAGCGCGTCCTGATTCAACAGGTCGACGTTCTGGAGACCATGACCCCTCTCGACTTCCTCGATTTCCGGGACATCCTGATGCCGGCTTCGGGCCTTCAGAGCGCTCAATTCCGCCTGGTCGAGAACAAGCTGGGAATGCGGCGGGGCGACCGCCTTCAGCTCAATGACGCTCCCTACACGTCTCGCCTCAGCAAGGAAGACGCCGCGCGTGTCGAGGCTTCGGAAAAGGAGCCTTCTCTCTTCGATTTGATCGAAGGCTGGCTCGAGCGAACGCCCTTCCTCCACTTCGGCGATTTCGACTTCTGGCGGGAGTATCGGAGGGCGGTCGACGCCATGCTGGAGGCCGACCGCGCCTCGATCCGGAGCAACCCGACCCTGACGGAAGACGAGAGAGCCACGCAGCTGAAAGGGGTCGAGGCGACGGCATCCCGGTTCGCCGACGTGTTCGAACCGGGGGCCGGCGAACCCGCACCCGTCGCCGCGCCGGGGCGCCACTTTTCCCGGCGCGCGCTCCAGGCGGCGCTCCTCATCAATCTCTATCGGGACGAGCCGATCCTGCACCTGCCCTTCCGGTTGCTGGCGCTCCTCGCGGACATCGAAAGGAACTTCACGACCTGGCGCCAGCGCCACGCCCAGATGGCGATGCGGATGATCGGCACCCGGATCGGCACCGGCGGCACGTCGGGTCACGAGTATCTCGACCGGGCGGCCGAGCGTCACAAGGTCTTCTCGGACCTCTCGGCTCTTTCGAGCTTCTTCATTCCCCGGTCCGCGCTTCCCACGCTTCCTCCCGACGTGAGAAGCCGGATGGGATTCCGGTTCAATACGCCTCGATGATCGTCAACTCTCGGCGATGACCTTCAGCTCGACCGAGATCGGAACCGGGAGCGCGACCACGCCCACGGTCGTTCGCGTCGGCCGGATCGCCTCGAAGGACTCTCCGTAGACCCGGTTGAACGCGGCGAAGTCGCGGTCGATGTTCGTCAGAAAGACCGTCACGTCGACCACCTTCTCGAGCGAGCTCCCGGCGTCCTCGAGAATCGCCTTGACGTTCTCGATGCACGACCGCGTCTGGGCCTCGATACCTTCGGGAATCTGCTCGGTCTCCCGATGCCGCGGGCCGATCCCGGAAAGGAAGAGCAGATTCCCGACCCGGCGCGCGTGCGGATAGGGACCGAGCGGCCGCGGCGCGCGGGAGGACACGGTGAACGGAGACGGGTTCTTCGGGTCGGAATTCACGCCGCATATACTACCCGCGAGGAACGTCATGGCTTCGAAGGCGCTGAACTTCGAGAAGTGGATCGACGAGCACCGGAGCTTTCTGAAGCCGCCGGTGTGCAACAAGAAGGTCTTCGAGGAAGACGACTTCATCGTCATGGTCGTCGGCGGGCCGAACAACCGCAAGGACTACCACATCGACGAGGGACCCGAGTTCTTCTATCAGCTCGAAGGCGAGATGGTCCTGAAGACGATCCAGGGCGGGAAGGTCGTGGACGTCCCGATTCGCGCCGGCGAGATCTATCTCCTGGCGCCGCGCATCCCCCACTCGCCCCAGCGGATGCCGGATTCCGTGGGTCTCGTCGTCGAACGCAAGCGGCTCCCGCACGAGAAGGACGGGCTTCAGTGGTATTGCGACAACTGCACGTCTTTGCTGTACGAAGAGTTCTTCACTCTCCACAACGTCGAAAAGGATTTCCCGCCGATCTTCGACCGGTTCTTCGGCGACGAGAAGAACCGCTCCTGCAAGAAGTGCGGCACGGTGATGCCCGCGCCGGTCGCCTGACTTGCTGAAGATCGACGTCCACACTCACATCCTTCCCGAGAGGCTGCCCGACTTCTCGAAGCTGCCGGGAGGCGAGAGGTTCGTTCGAATCGAGCATGAAACGCCTCGAAGCGGCCGCGCGCGCATGATCGTCAACGGATCCCTGTTCCGCGAGATCGAGAGCAACAGCTGGGACGTCGAAACGCGGCTCGCCGAATGCGACGCGGCGGGCGTCGGCGTGCAGGTCCTCTCGACGGTGCCGGTCATGTTCAGCTACTGGGCGAAGGCGGATGTTGCGCTGGAGCTCTCGAGGAGCCTGAACGACCACATCGCCGGGGTCGTGGCCGAGCATCCCGCGCGCTTCATCGGCCTTGGAACGCGTCCCGATGCAGAGCCCGGACCTCGCGATTCGGGAGCTCGAGCGCTGCGTGCGGGACCTCGGGCTCTCCGGTGTCCAGATCGGCTCGAACGTCAACGGCGCGAATCTCGACAGCCCGGAGCTCTTTCCGGTCTTCGAGGCGGCGGCGACGCTCAACGCCGCCGTTTTCGTCCACCCCTGGGAGATGGTCGGCCGCGATCGGATGACGCGTTACTGGCTCCCCTGGCTCGTCGGCATGCCCGCGGAGGTTTCGCTCGCGATCTGTTCGCTCATCTTCGGCGGAGTGCTCGAGAGGCTGCCCAACCTGCGGTTCGCATTCGCGCACGGCGGCGGCGCTTTCCCGGCGACGATCGGGCGAATCGTCCGCGGCTTCGAAGCGCGGCCCGACCTGTGCGCCGTTTCCAACGACGTTTCACCACGCGAGTACTTGCGGCGGATCACCGTCGACTCGCTCGTGCACGATCCGCTGATGCTGCGCTACCTCGTGGACCTGATGGGCCCCGATCGGATCGCCCTCGGCAGCGACTATCCCTTCCCGCTCGGCGAGGCTCGTCCGGGAGAGCTGATCGATTCGTGCGGATTCCCGCAGGACACCCGTGCGCGGCTGCTGCACGGCACGGCGCTCGAGTGGCTCGGCATTTCCCCTGCACGCTTCGGTGGATAGACCGTGAACGAGCCGTTCCAGCCCGGACGCGACTTCGCGGTCGCCCTGGATCGAGGCGACCCGCTCGGGCGGTTCCGGGGCGAATTCCACATTCCCGTAAGCGAGAACGGAGAGGAAGAAATCTATTTCGTCGGCAATTCCCTCGGGCTCCTCCCCAAAAGAACTCCGAAGTACGTCGACCAAGAGCTCGAGAAGTGGAAGCGGCTCGCCGTCAAGGCGCATTTCTCGGGGGAGAACCCCTGGATGCCGTACCACGAGCTCCTCACAGAGCCGATGGCCCGGCTGGTGGGCGCTCTCCCGACCGAAGTCGTGACGATGAACTCGCTCACCGTCAACCTTCACCTGATGATGGCGAGCTTCTACCGGCCGACCCGCGAGCGGCATCGGATTCTCATCGAGGAGCATGCGTTCCCCTCGGACGACTATGCGGTCGAGTCGCAGGCCATCGTCCACGGCTTCGACCCCGCCGAAACGCTCGCACGGCAGCGGCCCGATGGACACACGGGAAAGCCCACGATCGATGCCGCGGACCTCGCCCAGGTCCTCGAACGCGAGGGTGAGTCGATCGCCGTGGTCCTGCTTCCGGGAGTCCAGTACTACACGGGACAGGCATTCGAGATCGAGGCGATCACGCGCCTCGCGCATGCGAAGGGGTGCGTCGTCGGCTTCGACCTGGCTCACGCGGCGGGAAACCTGGTCCTGCGCCTCCACGACTGGAACGTCGACTTCGCCGTGTGGTGCACGTACAAGTACCTGAACTCGGGCCCGGGCTCGGTGGGCGGCTGCTTCGTCCACGAACGGCACGGCCGGAGGCTCGATCTGCCGCGTCTGGCCGGCTGGTGGGGCCACGACAAGAAATCGCGCTTCCGGATGGAGCCCGGCTTTCGACCGATCCCGGGCGCGGAGGGATGGCAGCTCTCGAACCCTCCGATCCTCTCGCTCGCGGCGATTCGAGCTTCGCTCGACATCTTCATGGAAGCCGGGGGAATGGAGCCGCTGCGGGAGAAATCGCTCCGCCTGACCGCCTACCTCGAATGGCTGCTTGCGCGGGAAATCGGGGATTCGGTCGAGATCCTCACCCCCGAGAACCCGCGTCGGAGAGGATGCCAGCTCTCGTTGCGCGTCAAGTCGAGCGGCTCGGGAAGAACCGTCTTCGAGCAACTCGAAGCCTCCGGCGTCACCTGCGACTGGCGCGAGCCGGACGTGATCCGGGTGGCGCCCGTCCCCCTCTACAACCGGTACGAGGAGGTCCACCGCTTCGTCGAGATTCTTCGGAACGCGCTGTGAGAGCGGCACGAATTTCTTACGCCGTCATCCCGAGCGATAGCGAGGGACCCCGTCCTCGGCAGACCCTGAGCCGTGCGATCGACTCCGGGATCCCTCGTCGCTCCGCTCCTCGGGATGACAGTCGATGAAGACACCCCGCGCAACCCCCGAGATCACGCTCGTCGGCGCCGGTCTCGCCGGCTCACTCCTGGCGATCTCTCTGGCCAGGCGCGGGCACCGCGTGACGCTCCTCGAGCGCCGCCTCGATCCCAGGAAGACGGCGGCGCCTGCGTCAGCCGGGCGCTCCATCAACCTGGCACTCGCCAATCGCGGCATCGCAGCGCTCGAAGAGGTCGGCGCGATGGAGAACCTCCGGGCGCGCTCATTCCGATGGCCGGGAGGATGCTTCACGACGAGGAAGGGCGGCTCCGGCTGATTCCCTACGGCAACAAGCCGCACGAAGTCATCTACTCGGTTTCGCGCGCGGGCTTGAACGCGCTCCTCCTGGACGCCGCCGAATCGACCGGCAGAGTCTCGATCCGCTTCGGAGAGACGGTCTGCGGCGTCGATTTCGCGAACCGTCGGGTGCTGCCGGAGGCGATCCCCTACGACGTCCTCATCGGGACGGATGGAAGCGCCTCGGCGGTTCGCGCCGCGATCCTGGAACGGACGGGCGGACGGCTCGACGAGGAGCCGCTCGGCCACGGGTACAAGGAGCTCTCGATCCCCCCGGCGCCGGCGGCCAATTCCGGATGGACAAGAACGCCCTGCACGTCTGGCCGCGAGGCGAGTACATGCTGATCGCGCTCCCCAACGTCGACGGCAGCTTCACCGTGACCCTGTTTCTGCCGAACGAGGGAGAAGAGAGCTTCCAGGCCCTGACGACGCCCGAGGCCGTTCACGCGCTCTTCGAACGCCGATTCGCCGACGCGATTCCGCTCATGCCCCGCCTCGGGGAGGACTTCTTCGGAAATCCCACCGGCCATCTGGAGACGATCCGCTGCGCGCCCTGGTCGTTCGAGGACCATGCGCTCGTCCTGGGCGATGCGGCGCACGCGATCGTTCCCTTTCACGGCCAGGGCATGAACGCGGCGTTCGAGGATTGCAGCGCCTTCGATCGGTGTCTCGAAGATGCGGATCGCGCGTGGAACGAGATCTTCGCGGAATTCGAAAGTCGCCGCCGGCCCAATACCGACGCGATCGCCGACATGGCCCTCGAGAACTACGTCGAGATGCGGTCGACCGTCCGGGAGCCGAAGTTTCAGTTGAAAAAGGACCTTTCCTTCCGCCTCGAGGAGAGGCACCCCGGCCGGTTCATCCCCCGCTACTCGATGGTGATGTTCCACACGATCCCCTACGCCGAGGCGAAGCGGCGGGGAGCGATCCAGGAGGAAATCCTCGACGAGTTGACGAGCGAAGCGGCGAGCGTCGACGAGGTCGACCTCGCGCGCGCCGACCGGCTGATCGCCGAGCGGTTGCAGTCCTGATCTGCTGAGGGCTTCAACCTTCGAGCGCGCCTTCCCTCGTCTTGACATACATAGAACCGCAATGTATAACGCTTCTACGTATGGACATGAGCAAGGACCTGGTTGCTGCTTCCGCCACGCCGCTCGTGCTCGCCATCCTTGCCGAAGGCGACAGTTACGGCTACGCCATCATCAAGCGAGTGGCCGAGTTGTCAGGCGGGCACCTCCAGTGGACCGACGGCATGCTCTATCCCGTGCTGCACCGGCTCGAGCGCCAGGGTCATGTCGCGGCGAAGTGGTCCGCGTCCGAGAACGGCCGCAAGCGCAAGTACTACCGGATCACGAGAGAAGGCCGGGCGCAGCTCGCCGCCCAGCGGCAGCAGTGGCAGGTCGTCGACGATACCCTGCGCGGCATCTGGATGAAGGCGTGCCACGGCATGACGACCTTCGCCGATCGACCGCTCGAGGAGCAAATCGCGCAGTGGCGGGCGTACGTCCGCCGCCGGCCGGTCCTTCACGGTCCCGACGTCGAGGAGCTCGAGGGACATCTGCGCGACCAGTTGGTGGCGCTCACCGAGGCCGGCCTGGCAGGGGATGAAGCGTTCCTGGTCGCGGTCAAGCGCATGGGCAGCCTCGATGCGCTGTCACGCGAGTTCGCACGCGCGCACTCCGAGCGGCTGTGGAAGCAGCTGGTCATGGCCCCCGACGCCGCCGATGAGCCGGCGAACACCGCACACGCCGAGACGCTCGTCGTCCTGGGCCTTGCCGTCGCCGCGGCGCTGGCCGTCAAGGTGCCGGCGCTGTTCGGTCTTCGGCTCAGCCCGATGACGAAGTGCCGCCCTTCTACTCTCCGCAACGCCACCCTGTTCGTCTTCCCGCTGCTCGCCGTCTACTTCATGTGGAAGCGCGGGTCGGACTGTTGCGAGCGGCCTCTGGCTGGCGCTGCCCTTCGCGGCCGGGGCCGTGTTCGCCAACGTCTTCCCCTTCGTCGCACGCGCGGCAGTGACACCGAGGTGCTGACCATTCTGCACCTGCCAATCGCCCTCTGGATGGTCGTCGGCTTCGCGTATGTCCGAGGCCGCTGGTTCGCCGACGGTGGGCGCATGAACTTCGTCCGGTTCTCCGGCGAGCTGGCGATCTACTACGTGCTCATCGCGCTCGGCGGCGGCGTCCTCACCGGCTTTACGATGATGATGTTCGACGCCATCGGGATGAACGCCGCGTGGTTCGTCGGCGGCTGGCTGATCCCGTGCGGGGCGGCGGGAGCCGTCATCATCGGATCCTGGCTGGTCGAGGCGAAGCAAAGTGTCATCGAGAACATGGCACCGGTGCTGACCAGGCTGTTCACGCCGCTGTTCACCGTTCTGCTGCTGGTGTTTCTGGCCACGATGGTGTGGACAGGCAGCCCCATCAACGTGAAGCGGGAGGTGCTGATCGGCTTCGACCTGCTGCTGGTGCTGGTCGTTGGGCTGGTGCTCTACGCCGCCTCCGCGCGCGACCCGCAGGCGCCGCCCGACGTCTTCGACGGCCTGCAACTGCTGCTCGTGGTCAGCGCGCTCGTGGTCGATGGGGTGGCGCTCGCGGCGATCGCCGCCCGCATCTCCGAGTTTGGCTTCACTCCCAACCGAGTCGCGGCTCTTGGCGAGAATCTCATTCTGCTCGTCAACCTGGCGTGGTCGGCGTGGCTCTACGCGCGCTTCCTGCGTCACCGGGGCTCGTTTGCCGCCCTGGAGCGATGGCAGATCGCCTACCTGCCCGTGTAGGACCCCTTGCGCCTCAACGAATCAAGACTGACCCCCAAGTATCTGAATCGAGAGGCTACGTCTCGAGGCGGCCAAGGAGAGCTCCGGTCAGGGGACTCGCTCGCGAGTCAGCCAATCAGGACTGACCACAGTCGCCACCAATCCTCAGTCCCGCCCCATCGCTCCAGGGGGTCGCGCTGACGCTGACGAGCGTCACACTCACCGACAATCACACGTCGAGCGGCATAGGCGGCGGCATTCTCAACAACGGCACGACCACGATCACGAACAGCACGGTCAGCGGCAACGGGACGGGTGGCGGGGGCGGCGGCGGCGGCATCAACAACCAGAACACGATGACGATCAGCGGCGCGACGATCACGGGCAACACGACGGGTGCCCGGGGGCGGGAACGGCGCGGGCGTCAACAACAGCGCGGACATGACGCTGACGAACTCGACCATCACAGGCAACAACGCCGGCGGCGGCGGCAACGGCGGCGGCCTCGTCAAGTCGTCCACGATCTCGGTCGACGCGACGACCATCACCGGCAATGCGGCAGGGCCGACGGGCGGCAACGGCGGCGGCGTCTACAACTCGTCCACGGCCACGATCATCGAACGGCACGATCGCCACGAACACCACGCGGGCGGCGGAAACGCGGCGGCGCGTTCAACAGCGACACTCTGACGCTCACCCTCACGCCGGTCACGGGCAATACAGCAAGCGGCGACGGCGGCGGCATTTACGACAACGGTCTGCTGCTGACGCTCATCAACGTGACGGTCGGCGGCAACTCCGCGGGCGCGGCGGGGAATGGCGGCGGCCTGTTCACGCTCAGCGCGGGCATCGCGGTCAGCGGTACGACGTTCAGCGGCAACTCGTCGGCGGGAACGGCGGCGCGATCAACAACAACGGCAGCGGCGGCACGCTGACCAACGTCACGGTGAGCGGCAACACCTCGCCGACGGCCGTGGTGTACAACTTCGGCGACACGCTGACCTTCGTCGATTCGACGATCGCGAGCAACACGGGCGGCGGCATCCAGACGCTCGATGCGCAGAACGCGACCACGACGCTCACGAACACCATCGTCGCGAACAACGGCACCAATTGCACGGGAGCCACAACCAACAGCGGCGCTAACCTGCAGTTCCCGGGTTCGACCTGCGGCGCCGGCATCCCGACGGCGGATCCGTTGCTTCAGGAGTTCGCCAACAACGGCGGCCCGACCATGACCATGGCGCTGACGGCCGGCAGACCGGCGATCGATACCGGCACCACCGGCTGCCCTCCGACGCCCGCGACCGACCAGCGCGGCGTGTCCAGGCCGCAGAGCGCCGGGTGCGACGTCGGAGCGTTCGAGCTCCAGCCCGGAGGGGGACCGACTCCCACCCCAACCTTGACTCCGACGCCGACCCTGACTCCCATATTGACTTTGACTCCGACGCCGACCCTGACTCCCACAGCGACTCTGACGCCGAGCTTCGGTCCGAGTCCGACCGCCATGTCGATTCTCGCGTCGACGGTGACCCGGACCCGCCGACTGGCCCGCCCGCTGCGGTGCCGACGCCCTCGCGCCGCTGCTCGCTGTTTTCGCCGTGCTCCTCGCGGCTGCGGCGTTGTTCTTCCTTCTCAGGCAGGTCTAGCAAGAAGCGGTCAGTCTTGATTTTCTGACTCGGGGGCGCGGTGCGCTCGACCGACCGCGTCCCCCTGCCGCTGGAGACCGGAGTCGAGGGCGTCTTCGCCGTCGGCGACGTCCGCTGCGGCTCCGTCAAGCGCGTCGGCGCGGCCATCGGCGAGAGGGCGGCGGTCGTCGGGCAGTTGCACACGTTCCTGGCCGGCGCGGGGAAGCGAGGGAGGCGGCGGGACAGACGCTGGCGCCGCTGACGTGAAGCCGCAACGCCGCTCCCCCGATCCAACGACGCTTGTCGCCGCGTCGTACTCCGCATAGCATCGACGCCGAAGCCCGCTCCTGTCATCGAAGGGAGGAACCATGCGCTCGAGGTTCATCGCTGCGAGCATCGCGTTTGCGCTGACGACCTGCCTGTCCGCCGCCTCGGGGCCCAAGCCCGACGTGGGCGACGGCCGCGTCGCGTGGTTCGACATCACGACGTCCAATCTCCAACAGTCGAAGGAGTTCTACGCGAAGCTCTTCGGATGGGAGTTCACGTCACTGCCCGGAAGCAACTATGCGGTCGAGATCGTCTCCGGCGGCCAACCCATCGGGACCCTCCGCGTCGCCGAGGGCAAGATCAGCCCCTTCGACGGCGTGGTCTACATCCAGGTGAAGGACATGCCCGCAAGCTGCGCCAGAGCGAAAGAGCTCGGCGGCACGATCCCTCCCGGATTCCCGTTCAACCTGAACGATGACAAGGGAGCGGTCGCCCTCGTGATCGATCCGGCTGGACATCCTGTTGGGATGTATTCGCGGACGCCGCTGCCGGTTACGGCGAAATAGATCGGGCGATCCCCCGATCCCTCACCCGGGGGCGTCTAGACGTATCGGTCGGACGCTGTCTGACCAGCGAGCCGCGACATCGTTGCCGACGTGAAGTCACCACGCCGCACCGATGCCCCGCGAAAACGCCCCGCGGGGCGCAAGAGCCCGCCGCGAGCCCGCAATACAGAATGCTGGCTCGGCTCTGCTACTCCTGCGACGGTCTGATGTGGGAGCCCTACCCTATCAAGCCGGTCTACGGATTCCAGATCCCGAGCCTGCACATCGCGGACGGCGAGCCCCGGCCGTTCTGCGACATGCTCTGCTACCTCGGCTGGCTCTTCCAAGGACCTCACGCTTCCGACGCCGAGACTCCCGAGGACGAGCCCTAAGTGGCTGGCTTCACGGACAGCCCTGTATTCTCCTGGTCGTGACCGAGCGGCCGTCCGGGACATCCGCGTACTACTCCGCACCTGTCGCGTCTTTCCTCGCCGAAGGTCCAGAGACAATCCTCGGCAACCTGGCCGCCGAAAGCGGCTTCGACATCGACCTCAGCCAGCGCAGCGCCTGGGTGACAGAGATCCAACTCCTCAAGGCCTCGCTCCAGGGGATTCCGGGAACCCTCTTCCTCGAATTTGACGTCCCACGCCTCGGCAGCCGCGTCGACGCCGTCCTGATCTCCGGCACCGCCATCTTCCCGATCGAGTTCAAGTGCGGCGAGGCGAGATTCAACGCGGCGGACTTCAACCAGGCGTGGGACTACGCCCTGGACCTCAAGAACTTCCACGCCGCGAGTCACGATGCGCCGATCTTTCCCATCCTCTTTGCCACCAGAGGCGCGGCGCTCGGATTCCGAGTGGTCCCCCCCGCATCCGGACGGTGTTCGGCGCCCCTACCGGTGCGGCCCCGACGGCCTCCGCCCTGCCATCGACGCGGCGCTCGCCCAAGCCAGCGGTCCTCCGATCGACGGCACCGCCTGGGGCGCTGCCCCGTACCGACCGACGCCGACCATCGTCGAGGCCGCGCGGGCGCTCTACGCGAAGCACTCCGTCGATGCGATCTCCCGGCACGAGGCCGGTGCGCGCAACCTCAGCGTGACCTCCGCCGGAGTGGAGGAGGTTATCGAGCGAGCCCGCGCCGACCGGGCGAAGGCAATCGTCTTCGTCACGGGCGTTCCCGGCGCCGGCAAGACGCTCGTCGGGCTCAACGTCGCAACCCGCCGTCAACTCCTCGGCGAAGCCCGCGCCGTCTACCTCTCCGGCAACCAACCCCTCGTCGACGTCCTACAGGAAGCCCTGACCCGCGACGAGTTCGCGCGCCCAGGCAACACCGAGCGGAAAGGCGCCATACGCCAGAAGGTCAAGCCGTTCATCCAGATCGTTCACCACTTCCGCGACGCCGGCCTGAAGTGGGCGATCGCTCCGGACGACCACGTCGTCATCTTCGACGAAGCCCAACGCGCCTGGACGAAGGCCAAGACCTCCGACTTCATGAAACGTCGCAAGGGCGTGCCCAACTTCGGCCGCTCCGAGCCGGAGTTCCTCATCTCCTACCTCGATCGCCACGAGGACTGGGCCGTCGTCGTGTGTCTCGTCGGCGGCGGGCAGGAGATTCACACCGGCGAAGCGGGCATCGCGGAATGGATCGAAGCCTTGAGGCTGGGTTTTCCGAGCTGGCGCGTCTACGTGTCCCCGAATCTCACGGATTCCGAGTACGCCGCTCAGCCCGCGCTCGAGAAGCTTGGAACCGTGAACACCATCGTGTGGGACGAGCGATTCCACCTCGCGACATCGATGCGATCGTTCCGATCCGAGAAGGTGTCGGCCTTCGTGAAAGCCGTGCTCGACCTCGACACGGCCTTGGCTCGGGAGCTGCTCGACGAAGTCGGGTCTCGCTATCCCATCGCCGCCACCCGAGACCTGGCCCGAGCCAAGGCCTGGATTCACGAACACGCCCGCGGCTCGGAACGCTACGGCCTTGTCGCCTCTTCGGAAGCGCAACGGCTGAAGCCCCACGCCATCGACATTCGATACAAGGTCAATCCGGTCCAGTGGTTCCTGAACGACCGAACCGATACCCGGTCCAGCGACTACCTCGAGGACGCCGCCACCGAGTTCCAGATCCAGGGCCTCGAGCTCGATTGGGTGTGCGTCACGTGGGATGCCGACCTGCGCCGGCTCGCCGACGGATGGAGCCATCACTCGTTCCGGGGAGACGGCTGGAACAACATCCACAAGAGCGATCGCAAGCGGTACCAGCTCAACGCGTATCGCGTGCTGCTGACCCGCGCACGGCAGGGTATGGTCATCTTCGTCCCGCCGGGTGACACCACCGACCCGACCCGCGAGCCGAGCTTCTATGACGAGACTTGGGATTATCTCCGACTGCTAGGCGTCGCCGAGGCGTGAGGACCGCGCCCCCTCACAAGCCGACAAGTCAGGACTGACCTCTATCGCCCCCCATTCGCTGACTCACCACCGCGACCCGAAATCGGCAGGTCAGGACTGACCCGATTGGCCCACGGCTGATCGATCTGCATCATGCACACCGTCCCAGCTGCGAGATAGTTGGAAACAAGGCAGGATTCCAAAATGAGAAACATTCTCTCGGTTCTTAGCCTTCCGATCTTTCGCTTCTAGGCGCTTGTACCCTCAATGCCACACCTGCGGGAAGCCGGGTGAAGGTTGTGGAAAAGAAGGAGGCCGTGGCTGGATGCCTGTTTGTCGGGAAGGTGGCCGTCAGCGGCCCTGTCTACACGGCGGCGGGTGGATTCATAGGTGGCGCTGGAGACCGTGCCACACAGCGGAAGAACAAGACTGCCGAGTTAGGGGGCAACACGTTGCTGCGCAGCGGCGAAGAGGAAGACGATGCGTACCTCTGTCCAGCCCCGCCTATGGACAGCCCCTTGATGCTGAAGGTTTCGAAGGTGCAGGTCACGGGAAATCCGGACGAGGTAAGGGGCTGCCAGCGGCTGGAGAGTGTATCGGCCAGCTCTATGCAGTCCATCAACCACAAGATGTCTGATGGCGAGATCGTGCGCTCGGAGCCGTGGATGGACTTCGAAACGCGAGTGCGGTTGTGGGGCTACGCCATTCATGCCGAAATTGCACTACTCGGCCCGTCGGGCCACGTTGACTACTACTACCAGTGCCCGACCGAACCAGTAGCCCCGTCACCCACACCCGACACCTAATCGAGCCGAGTTCCAGTGCGATCTCGCCTAGGGCCCGCAGGATGGTTCCCAGCCCGACGCCTTTCGTCAGGTCACCGGCTTTCCGCAGTGCGGGCAGAAGCTGGGAGCGCCATCGTAGTACTTGCCGCACTCCTTGCAGACGTGTGACACCGCTATCGACGGCAGCGGATCATGGATCTGTACTTGCATTGGTTGTCTCTTACCAGCCACGAAATAAACGATGACCGCCGGGCCGGCGATCACGACCCAGGCCACGATCCAAAACGCCATGCCGCAGCCCATGCCTATTGCTTGTCCGCCCTTCACGGCATCGCTTGCAGCAGGGTCGATAGTCTTCCCAACGTTGGCCATGCCGACTATCACTCCAACCACGCAGAAGGTCGACCAGAGAATCGCCACCCACTTGGCTATTGTCTTCAATGCGCCCACTCCGCTCGGCTAGGGTTCTCTTGAGGCTTTCCTGCTCGAATCATAACGCCTTGAGAACCAATTTGAAGATGCTGGGGGTCAGCGCTGATTCCCTGAATTCCCCCGCCCGCTTCTCTTCGCGGCTACACTTGATTCATCCTACTGAGCCGCAGCGTTGACCCCAATGCCTGCCTTCACCCCGGCCGCTCGCCCGGCTCGAACACCGCGTCGCCACCGAAAACCCCCTTCAGCGCCCGCTTCGACCGCCTCGTCCATCCCTCCGCACCCCGCCCGCCGCCCTCCGAATCAACGAATCAGGACCGACCCCGTGTCCTCCGTGTCCTCCGTGTCCTCTGTCCTCGCGTCCTCGTGAGTCAAACAGATCAGGCGGGCGGGCGCGAGCGGGCGTATCCACTGGAACGACAAGAGACGGCGGAAACGCAGGAGACGGCGCGATGAAGACGTCGCGGATTCTCATCCCGTTGCTCTGGATCGGATGCGCTTCGGCTCCTTCCGTAGAGAGCGTCGAGAATCGAGAGGGCGTGTACACGGTCACGTTCCTTCCCGCGATCAAGCAGTCTTCGGAATGGCTGGAGCAGACGCTCGACTTCAGCGTGGGCAACACGACCCTTCGTAAGATCGCCTACAAAGGAACCGAGATCCCGTTTACCGACGCTTCCACTCAGCTCCCGAACCGACTGTTGCGCGTAGACGGGAGGGCCTACTTCTTCGTCCGCCAGGGTCACGACAAGATGGTCACAGCGACGTTTGATGTGCTCAATGGTGAAGAAGTCATCGCGAGTACGGTGGTGCAGCAGAAAGTGGAGGAGACCGACAGCTCTCGCGAGGTCTTCCACCTTGTGATCGCTAAAGAGAAACTGAACGCGGACACGACGATCCGGATCACGATGAGGACGAAAGACTGGTGACTGCCAACAGCCCGCTCCCCCCGACAAGGCACTCAGTCCTGATTCGCTGATTCCGATCCGCGCGTATCCCCATCCGCCGCGTCGCCCGACGCCTCCGACGCCCACTGCGCCCTCTCGACCGCCTCGATGTCGACCAGAGTTTGCTTCCGCCTGCTCGTTAGTCCCTCCGCACCACGCCCGCCGCCTTCCGAATCAACGAATCAGGACTGACCCCTTTCCTCATGCAGTGGGGCGCACCGGCCACCTGCATGAAGGCCGGCGTCGTCGGCTGAACCCGGCTGCGAGACGCGCCGAGGGCTCCAGCTCCTAGGCCGCGTGGATACGTCACAGACCTAAACGGTGATTCTAAGAGGCTTAGATGCACATGTGCGAATCCTGTGTTACCCCCGTCGTTGGGGATGGGGGGTCAAAGTTGATTTCCTGAGTCTCATTGCCTTGGCGCGCCGAGCTGCGGCGAAACCCGCGGCGGGCTTTGGACGACCGAGGCCGGCGCCGGAATTTTCTCCTCGACCCGTCCAAGTTGCCAACGAATTCAGCGAATCAGCGTTGACCCCGCCCCTCTAACTCTAGGAAGTCAGCGTTGACGCCGTGCCACCCGCGCGCACGGCAGGGGATGGTCCTATTCGTTCCACCCGGTGTCATGCGGGCGACCCGACGCGGGAGCCGGCGTACTACGGCGAGACGTGGGCGTATCTGCGGAGGCTGGGGATCGCAGAGGCGTGAACACAGGAATACACGATTGACCCCAACGCTCCCAGGAAGGCAGCATTAACCCCGAGCCGCCCTCAGAAAGGCACCGCTCGTTCATCAGACTAGTGAGTATCCACATGTCGTGCACGTGTAGGAACCGCCCGAACTCGTTGCACCGCACTTCGGGCACTGCCACGGCTCCGAGGACCTGTCCTTGTCTGCAGTGGGGCTAGGCTTGGATTCGCCAAATCTCTCCTTGCAATGGGGACAAATTATCGATTCCTTCTGCACGAGGTTCCCGCAGTCGCTGCAGATGAGCCTGATCGCCTTCTGACTTCCGAAGATGAGCAAGGCGATACCAATAACAGTCCCGATGGGGAAGACGAACAAAAGAACAAGCCCGATGAGTTCTATGACACAGCCGAGACCTGCGAACTCAGCCTTTCGCTTCTTCTTGGCCATCGTCGCCTCAGCTTGCCGTACCTAGCGGGCGGCGCGTCAACGGCGAGCTCCAGAGTGAAGAGAAGGGGCTACACCGGCGCATCCGGGGGTCACGCGCCCGCTTCATAGAAGCTGGATAGGTGCTCTGCGGCGCGCCGATGGGTAGCCGACGAAGCATGAAAGTGGATTTCAGTTTGGTACTTGGGCCACTGGCCCCGAGACCGAATTAGGAACACCAGCTCTGCTTCAATCGTCTCGAGATCGAGATATGCGTGCTTGGGATTCTGGCCTCTGTGAAACCAAATGTCGAATCGAAGAGGCGTTGTCGCATTCCGCCATCCGTATCCATGGTATCCATGCTTCCCCGAAGCTTGAAGACCCTGCCTGATACGTGCGCGAGCTGGCTGTCGAGTGATGCCGACGTAGATTGGCCGATTCCTCTGCAGCACAACGTACAGCTTTGGGCAGCGCCGAGAGGCTTGGCCTAGGAACCGTGGGGACCCATTTTCGTGCCGAACTCGGAAGACCTTTCCATCTATCGTGAGACGGTAGATGTCTGGGCCCTCGATTGGAAGTCGACGACCACTTTTCATCGGCCGCCTAGCACTCGATTGGGCTGCACGTCATCGAGGGTAGCCCCAAAAAGCTGAGGGCGCCGGTCGGCGCCCTCAGTAATCGCATTCGAAACATCGGAGTTTTCTAGCTACACCCTGACGTCGCCCCGCAGTTCAGGCACTTGTAGCAAGCCGCACTCCTCACCATGATGCTCCCGCACTCGTGGCACGCGGGCGCATCCGTGCTGGTCTCGAACGTCAGCTTGAAGCCGCCCTCTCCCCCGCCCGACCGCGCCACCACCGTGGCCTGGGTAACCGGCGTGGGCTCGCTGCCGGCGCTGTCCCTGGCGATGATGCCGATGCCCTGCTGGTCGCTCGCGGACAGGAACTTCGAGCCGAGCCACCGGAAGACGTAGTCGACGAGCGACTTGGCCATCGGGATCTCGGGGTTCTTGGTGAAGCCCGCGGGCTCGAAGCGCATGTGGGTGAACTTCTTGACCAGGGCCTCGAGCGGCACGCCGTACTGCAGCGTCAGCGAGATCGCCGTCGCGAACGAGTCCATCAAGCCCGGAGACCGTCGAGCCTTCCTTCGACATCTTCAGGAAGATCTCGCCCGGCTTCCCGTCCTCGAACAACCCGACCGTGATGTAGCCCTCGTGGCCGCCGACGTCGAACTTGTGCGTGATCGAGCGGCGCTCGTCGGGGAGCTTGCGGCGGAAGGGCGTGGGGACGGGCGCGGTGGCCTTGCCCACGTACTCGAGCGAGGTCCGCTTCTCGGGCGACTTGCTGTCGCTCTTGGACGCCCCGGTGTTCAGCGGCTGCGTCCGCTTGCAGCCGTCGCGGTAGATCGCGATCGCCTTCAGGCCCTGCTTCCAGCCTTCCATGTACACGCCGGCGATCTCGTCGGGCGTGGCGTCGGGCGGCAGGTTGACCGTCTTCGAGATCGCGCCCGAGAGGAACGGCTGCACGGCCGACATCATCCGCACGTGGCCCGAGTAGTGGATCGACCGCGTGCCGTTCAGCGCGCGGAACGCGCAGTCGAAGACGGGCAGGTGCTCGAGCTTGAAGTCCGGGCGCGCCCTCGATCGTGCCCTTCTCGTCGATGTAGTCGATGATCGTCGTGGACCTCGGACTCGGCGTAGCCCGAGCCGCTTCAACGCCAGCGGCACCGTCTGGTTGACGATCTTGATCGTGCCGCCGCCGACGAGCTTCTTGTACTTGACGAGCGCGAGGTCCGGCTCGACACCGGTCGTGTCGCAATCCATCATGAAGCCGATCGTGCCGGTCGGCGCGAGCACCGTGACCTGGCCGTTCTTGTAGCCGTCCTGCGTTCCGGACTCGAGGGCCGCGTCCCACACGGCCATCTGCGCCTTGAAGAGCTCCGTCGGAACGCCCTTCGCCGGCACCTCGTACGCCGCGTGGCGGTGCATGCCGATGACCTCGAGGAAGGCCTCGCGGTTGGGCGCGTAGCCGGCGAAGGGCTCGAGCTCCGCGGCGACCTTCGAGGACTGCAGGTACGCCTCGCCGCACATGAGCGAGGTGATCGCCGCGGCGTACGCGCGCCCCTCGTCCGAGTCGTACGGAACGCCGGTCGCCATCAGGAGCGCGCCGAGGTTCGCGTAGCCGAGGCCGAGCGGCCGGAACCGGTGGGAGTTCTCCTCGATCGCCGGCGTCGGGTACGAGCAGTTGTCGACGAGCATCTCCTGCGCCGTGACGACGACGTCGCAGGCGTGCCGGAAGCTCGCGACGTCGAAGGAGCCGTCCTCGGAGTTGAAGAACTTCATCAGATTCAGCGACGCCAGGTTGCAGGCCGAGTCGTCGACGAACATGTACTCGGAGCACGGGTTCGACGCGTTGATGCGGTGCGTCGCCTTGACCGGGTTCCAGCGGTTGATCGTCGTGTCGTACTGCATGCCCGGGTCGCCGCAGATCCACGCGGAGTCGGCGATCTTCGCCATCAGGTCCCGCGCGCGGTACGTCTTGTAGGGCTGCCCCGTCAGGACTTCCTTCGTCTGCCACTCGCCGTCCTTCTCGACGGCTTCCATGAACTCGTCGGTCACGCGGATGGAGTGGTTGGCGTTCTGGTAGAAGATCGAGGCATACGCCTCGCCGTTGAACGAGCCGTCGTAGCCGGCGTCGATCAGCGCCCAGGCCTTCTTCTCCTCGTTCGACTTGGAGAGGATGAAGTCCTCGATGTCCGGGTGGTCGATGTTGAGGATGACCATCTTCGCGGCGCGGCGCGTCTTGCCGCCCGACTTGATCGCGCCGGCGAAGGAGTCGAAGCCCTTCATGAAGGAGAGCGGCCCGGAGGCCGTGCCGCCGGCGGAAAGAGATTCATGTGACCCGCGGATCGACGAGAGGTTCGATCCCGTGCCCGAGCCGTACTTGAAGAGCATGCCTTCGGTCTTGGCGAGGCCGAGGATCGAGGACATGGAGTCGCCGCACGAGTTGATGAAGCAGGCGGAGCCCTGGGGGCGCTCTTCGATGCCGACGTTGAACCAGACGGGGGAATTGAAGGAGGCGACCTGGTTGACGAGGATCGTGGCGAGCTCGTCGTGGAAGGCGTCGCGGTCGGCGGCCGTCTTGAAGTAGCCGCCCTTCTCGCCGTACCCGGTGATCGTCCCGGCGACCCGCTCGATCAGCTGGCGGACGGAGGTCTCGCGCTCGGGGGTGCCCATGCGGCCGTGGAAGTACTTCTGGACGACGATGTTCGTCGCCGTCTGCGACCAGGACTTCGGGACCTCGACGTTCTTCTGCTCGAAGATCGTCTCGCCCTTCTCGGAGACGATCGCGGCCGTGCGGAGCTCCCACTCCACCGCGTCGTACGGCGAGATCGACGGGTCCGAATAGACCCTCGAAAACGTCAGGCCCCGGAGCGCCCGTCCGGCGGACCTGGCCCTTTCGAAGACAGCCGCCTGACACTTCCCCTTCTCCGTCGAGCTCATTCCCCCTCCTCCTTCCACCCCAAAAACGAATGCTCCGCCCCAAAATCCAGAACCCTGGCTCACCTCTTAACGATGCGGAGAAACCGCCAGTGTTGCCTTCGAGGGTAAGTCCGGCTGGAAGGCCGAGTCAAGAAGAAACACCACATGTAGTGGTGTGCACAGAAAGCTGTGCTTGGAATAGTGGCACGGCGATTGCTGTTCCCATGGGCATGAAACGGAAAGACGCCGCCGAGCATCCCACCGACATGACGGGTTGGAGCAATCAGCCACGTGCCGCGAAGGTTTCGTTCCGGTCGGTCTTCGAGGTCGACGGATCGCGCCTCGCGATTGGTCACTTCAACCGTCCTCTCGCCGACGAAGAATGTCGCACCCTGAGGCGGGCCTGGGAGCGCTCGCGGCTGCCCGGGGTCGTGGACTTCGAGGTCAGCCCGAAGCAGGTGTCCTTCCTGACGCCGCCACCCGGCGTCGATTCGACCTGGCGCTCGATCGAGGCGCTGCTCGCAACCCCCTCACTCGCCAAGGCTTCCTGAACGCCGGTTGCGTTTGGTCCGCCGCGCGGACCATAATCCCGTCGAGGAGAACTCAATGTCCACTGTCGAATCTTCGATTCCGACCCCGATCACGACCGGACCCACCGGCGCCCTCCTGTCGCTGACGGAAAAGGCGATCGAAAAGGTCAAATACTTCGCGGGCACCATGCCCGAGTCCCAGGGCAAGCCGCTGCGGATCTTCGTCCAGGGCGGAGGCTGCTCGGGCTTCCAGTACGGCTTCACGTTCGACGAGAAGAAAGAGGGAGACACCCTCATCGAGACGGGCGGCATCCAGGTCGTCGTCGATCCGCAGAGCGCCACCTACCTGAAGGACGCGAAGGTCGACTTCGTGGAGGACATGCGCGGCGCCGGTTTCTCGGTCACCAACCCGAACGCGACCGGCGGCGGCTGCGGCTGCGGGAAGTCGCTTCAGCGCGTAAGACGCGATCGAGTCACGTCACGCGAGGGCGCCCTCACGGGCGCCCTTCGTATTTTCAGCGGTGGCGCAACGGGCGACGCTTTGTGGCGCAATCGGGCCCTGGTCGTAGGGGCGCCCCTCGCGGGCGCCCCCTCCTGTGCGAGTCGAGACGCGGCACGCTCAGCGGTGATCCGACGTGAGGGGGCGGGGACGAGCCCCGCCCCTACGACCGGTGAGAATCGGCTCCGGAATCTCCGAATTCGATTTTCCGTAACGCGAACCGGAATCCCGGGTCTCCGGCGGTTTCTGAGAGGATTCCCTCCGTGACGACGCGCGCGAGGATCCGCCTCGTCGCCCTGGGCGCCGCCGCCGCGGCGCTGCTCGCGGCCGGCCGCTGGCTCCCGTTCGGCGACTGGCTGGCGGAGTTCGGCGCGTGGATCGCCGGGCTCGGCGCGCTCGGCGTCGTTCTCTACGCGGCCGCCTACGTCGGCGTGACCGTGCTCATGCTGCCGGCGGTGCTCATGACGATCGGCGCGGGCTTCCTGTTCGGCCTCGTCCCCGGCACCGCCGATCGCCCTCGCCGGAGCGACCGCCGGTTGCGCCGCGTCGTTCCTCGTCGCGCGGCACCTCGCGCGGGAGCGCGTCGCCCGCGCGGCCGCGAGGGACCCGCGCTTCGCGGCGCTCGACGCCGCGATCGGCGAGAAGGGCTGGCGGATCGTCCTCCTGCTCCGCATGTCGGCGGTCGTCCCGTTCGTCGTGTCCAACTACGTCTACGGGCTGACCGCCATCCGCTTCTGGCCCTACGTCGCGTCGAGCGCGGCGGGGATGATCCCGCTGACGTTCCTCTACGCGGCGCTCGGAGCGGCGGCGCGCACCGCGGGCCACGCGGGCGAGAATCCGCCGCCGCCGGGCGCGTGGGGCATCGCCGTGTTCGCCGCGGGCGCGCTGATCACCGCGGGAGTCACCGTCTACGTCGCGCGGCTGACGCGCCGGGCGATGGCGGCGCGGGACCCGGCCGCCGCCGCCCCGCCGGGTTGACGGACGGCGTACTACGGCGTCGCGCGGCGCAGGGCTCGCCGGAGGCTTGGGAGGCCTGGCCGCCGCGGCGAGCGTCGTTCAGGACCGGGTGGTCGCGCTGCATGACGTTTACGCCGTAGCCCTTCTTCGTGATGAAGTCGACGTCGACCTGGTGGTAGCCCACGCCCTTCGGCAGGAGCTCCTTGCGGTAGTGCCAGACCTCCCGCCAGCCGTGCGACGAGTCGATGGCGGTCGGTCCCCGGTCCGCTGAAGCCGGCGGAGATCGTCGCCGCCTGGCCGCTCGAGATCTTTCCGGAAGGCGACGAGGCCACCGCCGACGTGGTCGCGACGCGGGCATCGCTCGGCGCCGACCGTCGACATCCCCTCGGCCTCGCTGGTGTCGTCGCCGGTGCGGATGGGCTTTCGACCGACGTACGTCGGCGGACCGAGCAGCACGAAGACCATTCCGCGGTCCGTCATGCTGCCGCGCGTCCCTTCCGCCTGCACGAAATTCGCGTCCGCGAAGGCCACGCGCCGGTCGAACGAGGTGCGATACGTGTTGTCGGGATTGCCGGGCTGCGGGTTGCGCGCCTCCCAGAACCGGTCGACGAACTCCTGCCACTCGGCGCCGGGGGTCAGCTGCGCCCACGCGCGCTTCTCGGCGGGGGTCATGATCCAGCGGATGGGACCGTCGGCCCACTTTTCGTTGATCTGCTCGCCGGCGTTGGCCGGGAGCTTGAATTCCTGGAACCGCAGGAACATCGAGGGCTTTCCGTCGTCCAGGCCCGAAGGCGGCGTCACGCTCGCGCGCGCGGCCTCGAAGGCGGCGACGGCCTTCTTCGAGTACATCGAGGGGTCCATCGCGGCGTTGGGCTGAAGCTCGAGGAACGTCGCGAAGTCCGCCTGCGCCGCGTCGGCCTGACCGAGGTTGGCCTCGCAGACGCCGCGGTAGAAGGCGGTCGGGGCGGCGAGCTGCTGTCTGGCGCCTTCGTTACCCGGTCTTCCGGCCTCGGCGTCGAGCGCCTCGAGCGTCTTCAATGCCTCCGTCCAGGACTCGCCCTTCACCTGGGCCTTGGCCTTCTGGAAGAGCTCGGGAAGGGTCTGGGCGGCGGACGCGGCGGCGAGAAGGAGGACAGCAACGAGAAAAGCGCCGATTCGCTTCATGGCAGGGCCTCCGGCGTGGATCTTACGTCCGTTCGGCCCCCGGGGCTCCCGACTTCAGGGTTCGTTCAGGGTCCTCGGCTGCGGCGGGCGAGCGGCCGCATCGAGCGTCGCCAGGATCGCGGGGTCGCGCTGCAAGACGTTGACGCCGTGACCCTTCTTGGTGATGAAGTCGACGTCGACCTGCTGATAGCCCACGCCCTTCGGCAGGAGCTCCCTGCGGTAGTGCCAGACCTCGCGCCAGCTGTTCGACGCGTCCGGCGCCCTGGCCGAAGTGCGCACGTTGGCGAAGACGCCCTGCTCCCCCGCGATCACGGTGGCGCCGCGCGCCGCGCCGGACGGATCGGTCGCATCGTCGCCGGGACGGATGGGCCTGCGTCCCACGTAGGTCGGCGGTCCGAGGAGCACGAACACCATTCCGCGGTCCGTCATGCTCCCCCGCGTCCCCTCCGCCTGGGCGAGCTTCGCGTCGGCGAAGGCCACCCGCCGCTCGAACGCCGTGCGGTAGGAGTTGTCCGGGTTGCCGGGCTGCGGGTTGCGCGCCTCCCAGAACCGGTCGACGAACTCCTGCCACTCGGCGCCGAACGTCAGCTGCGACCACTCCCGCTTCTCCTCGGCCGTCATGATCCACCGGACGGGACCGTCGCCCCACTTCTCGTTGACCCGCTCGCCCGCGTTCGGGGGCAGGCGAAATTCCTGGAACGCGACGAACATGGCGGGCCGTCCGTCGGCTTCGGCGGGGCGCGCCCGGCTCTTGCGCGCGGCCTCGAAGGCGGCGGTCGCCTTCTTCGAGTACATCGAGGGGTCCATCGTCGCGTCGGGCTCGAGCTCGAGAAACGTCCCGAAATCCTCCTGCGCTTTTTCGGCCTGACCCAGGTTGGCCTCGCAGACGCCGCGGTAGAAAGCCGTCGGCGCGGCGAGCTGCCGCTCGACCTCCTCGTTGCCGGGCTGGCCGGCCTCGGCCGCGAGCGATTCGAGCGTCTCGAGGGCGGCCGTCCAGGACTCGCCCTTGACCTGGGCCTTGGCTTTCTGGAAGAGCTCCGGAAGCGACTGCGCGGAAATCGAAGCGGCGAAGAGAAGGGCGGCGAAAGTGGCTACGGGTCGTCGCACGGCGGCACCGTCCCGCATTCTAGTCCCGGCGAAGCGGAACGCGCGGCGAGGCGCTAGTTCTCGGATCTTCCCGGGCGCGCGGCGTCGAGGGCGGCGAGGGTCGCGGGCTCGCGCTGGAGCACCGATCGGCCGTGCCCCTTCTTGGTAATGAACACGACGTTCACCTGGTACGCGGAGACCCCCTTCGGCAAGGCCTCCCGCCGGTAATGCCAGACCTCGCGAAAGGCGCCGGAGGCGTCGGTGGCCCGGGCGCCGTCGATGTGAACCGAATTACGGGCGGCCATCCACCATTGCCCCTCGAGGGACATGCCGGCCGAGTCGGAGGGGTCTTCGCCCGTCACGATCGGCTTCCGGCCGGTCCAGCTCGGCGGTCCGAGCAGGATGAACACCATCCCCGCGTCCGTCAGGCTCCCGCGCTGCTGCTCGTCCTGCTGGAAATAGGTGTCCGCGAACGCGACCCGCCGATCGAAGCCGGTGCGCGCGATGTTGTCCTCGGAGCCGGGCTTCGGGTTGCGCCTCTCCCAGAACTTCTCGACGAACTCGGCACGCTCGGCTCCGCCCGTCAGGCTCCCCCAGGCCGCCTTCTCCTCGGCCGTCATGATCCACTTCACCGGTCCGTCGGCCCACCGATCGTCCGGTTTCTCGCCCATGTTGGGCGGAGCCTTGAACTTCTCGAACCTCTCGAAAAGCGAGAGCGGGCCGCCCGACGCCGCTTCTCCGCTCGCCGCCTCGAAAGCCGCCACGGCCTTCTTCGAATACACCCTGGGGTCGATCGACGCGCCGGGCTGGAGCTCGAGAAACGTCGAAAAATCCGCCTTCGCCCGGCCAGCGTTCCCGAGGTTGGCCTCGCAGACGGCCCGGTAAAAGGCCGTCGGGGCCGCGAGCTGCTGCCGGGCCGCGTCGTTGCCGGGACGGGCGGCCTCGGCCTCGAGCGCGTCGAGAGTCTCGAGCGCGTCGGCCCAGGACTCGCCCTTGACCTCCGCCTTGGCCTTCTGGAAGAGCTCGGGAAGCGTCTGCGCGGACGCGGGAACGGCGAGAAGAACCGAGACGGCGAGAAGCGCCGAGTCGCCTCATGGAGGCCTGGACGTCTCTACGCGGTCAGATCGAAGCGGGCCCGGGCCGCGTCGAGCGTCGCGAGCGCCGCGGGGTCGCGCTGCAGCACGCCGACACCGTAGCCCCTGCGGGTGATGAAGTCGACGTCGACCTGCTGGTAGCCGAGGGACTTCGGCAGCAGCTCCCGGCGGTAGTGCCAGATCTCGCGCCAGCTCGGGCTCGAGTCCATCGCCCGGACCCCCGGGCCGAAGAAGGCGTCCGTGGCGAGCGCGCCCGTCGCGCCCGCGGGCTCCCCGGCCGACGGTCAGGGCGCGCTGGGCGTAGTCCGAGGCGCGCGAACCGACCGTCGACAGGCCGGTCGCGTCGTTCAGGTCTTCGCCCGTCCGGATCGGTTTCCGGCCGACGTAGGTCGGCGGCCCCAGGAGCACGAACACCATGCCGCGGTCCGTCATGCTGCCGCGCGTCCCCTCGGCCTTCACGAAGTGGGCGTCGGCGAAGGCCACGCGGCGATCGAAGGCCGTCCTGAAGGCGTTGTCCGGGTTGCCCGGCTGAGGGTTGCGGGCCTCCCAGAACCGGTCCACGAACTCCTGCCAGTCCGCGCCCGGCGTCAGCTCCTCCCAGCGCCGCCGCTCGTCCGCCGTCATGATCCACCGGACCGGCCCGTCGGCCCAGTCCTCGTTGACCTGCTCGCCGGAGTTGCGCGGGAGCTTGAACTCCTGAAAGGACTGGAACACCGACGGCCTGTCGTCGGCGTCGACCGGCGGCGCCGCGTCCTTGCGCGCCGCTTCGAATGCGGCGATCGCTCTCTTCGAGTACATCGACGGGTCCATCGACGCGTTGGGCTCGAGGGCGAGAAACGCCGCGAAGTCCATCCGGGCCTCGTCGGCTCTTCCGAGGTTCGCCTCGCAGACGCCGCGATAGAACGCGAGCGGAGCGGCGAGCTGCCGCCGGGCGTCCTCGGAGCCGGGCTTCTCCGCCTCGGCCTCGAGCGCCGCGAGCGTCTTCAGGGCCTGTGCCCAGGATTCCCCTTTGACCTGGGCCTTGGCCTTGTGGAAGAGCTCGGGGAGGGTCTGCGCGGACGAGGCAAGGGCGAACAGGAGCGAAACGGCGGCGAGCGCACCGAGTCGTCTCATTGGGAACCTCTTGGGAAATTCTATGCTCTTTCTTGGCTCCTTCTTCCAGCCTTCGAGCGGGTTGAAATATGCTCCCCGCCAGCTGTCATGGCCCAGATCTTCCACCGCAGCACGAACACGGCGTCGCGTGTGTCCGTTTTCGGGGCGGTCTTCTTTCTGGGCCTGCTGCTGTGGCTCTTCGACGCCCTCAACCGGTCGCCCTACACCACCCAGCAGGGGGTGGCCCGGGTCCAGCCGGTGCCAGTTCAGCCACAAGCACCACGTCGGCGAGCTGGGCATCGACTGCCGCTACTGCCACACGACGGTCGAGACGGGCGGCCTACGCCGGCATCCCGCCGACCAAGACCTGCATGAACTGCCACTCGCAGATCTGGGCCCAGTCGCCCGAGCTCGAGCCGGTGCGCGAGAGCTGGCGCACGAACAAGTCGATCGAGTGGGTCAAGGTCTACGACCTGCCCGACTACGTCTACTTCAACCACTCGATCCACGTCGCCAAGGGCGTCGGCTGCGACACCTGCCACGGCCGCGTCGACCAGATGCCGCTCGTCTCGCAGCACCCGACGCTCCAGATGGAGTGGTGCCTCGACTGCCACCGCGACCCGGAGCGGTACCTGCGGCCGCGGGACCAGGTCTTCACGATGGGCTACGTCCCGGCCGGCCGCCAGGACGAGATCGGCAGCGAAGCTCACGGCCGAGTACACGGATCCGCCCGCCGCAGGAGCTGACGGATTGCACGACGTGCCACCGATGAGCGCCAGGAGACAGGCGGCAGGATGCGCAGGCAGCGGCTCGGACCTCGCGAGCGCCCGCAAGCGCCTCGAGTCGATCGAGGGGCGCGAGTACTGGCGGTCGCTCGAGGAGCTCCTCGAGACCGAGGACTTCCGCGAGCACCTGCACCGCGAGTTCCGCGTGCCGGTCGATGTCCGGCGTGAACCGCCGGCGAGTTCCTGTCGCTCATGGGCGCGTCGCTCGCGCTCGCGGGCCTGACCGGCTGCACGCGCCAGCCGACCGAGCGCATCTTCCCCTACGTCAAGGCGCCCGAGGAGATCGTGCCCGGGCGAGGCCCTCTCCTACGCGACCGCGCACCTCCTCGGCGGGTACGCGCGCGGCATCCTCGTCGAGAGCCACGAGGGCCGGCCGACCAAGATCGAGGGCAACGAGCTCCATCCGGCGAGCCTCGGCGGCACCGACGTCTTCGCCCAGGGCTTCATCCTCAACCTGTACGACCCGGACCGGTCGCAGACGCTGACCGAGCGGCGGCCAGATCCGGACGTGGAGCGCCTTCTTCGCGGCGCTGCGGCTGGCGCTCGAGAAGGAGCGGCCGACGCGGGGCGCGGGCCTGCGCATCCTGACCGGCACGGTGACCTCGCCGACGCTCGCCGGGCAGATCGCCGGGGTGCTGGCGGAGTTCCCGGCGGCGAGTGGGTCGCGTGGGAGCCGGCCGGCCGGGAGAACGTCGTACGCCGGAACGCGCCTCGCCTTCGGCGAGGACCTCGAGCCGATCTACGCCTTCGCCGACGCCGACGTCGTCGTCTCGCTCGACTGCGACTTCCTCGGCTCGGGGCCCTCGATGCCCCGCCACGTGCGCGACTTCACGTCGCGCCGCCGGCCCGACGGCGATGAACCGGCTCTACGCCGTCGAGTCGACGCCGACTCTGACCGGCGCGCGCGCCGACCACCGCCGGCCCATGTCGCCCGCCGGGATCGAGGCCTTCGCGCGCGCGGTCGCGGCGGGCGTCGGGGCGATTCCCGGCGGGAGCCGCCGCCGACCCGTTCGCCGCGGCCGTCATCGAGGACCTGAAGGCGCACCGCGGCTCGAGCCTCGTCGTCGCGGGCGAGGCGCAGCCGCCGGCGGTGCACGCGCTCGCGCACGCGATCAACGCCGCGCTCGGCAACGTCGGCAAGACGGTCCGGTACACGGCGCCGGTCGGCCGCGAGCCCGTGGTCCAGGCCGCGGCGCTGCGGAGCTCGTCGACGACATGGCGCGCGGGCCGCGTGCGACGCTGCGCGATCGTCGGCGGCAACCCGGTCTTCACCGCGCCGGCCGACCTCGAGTTCGGCGGGCCCTGGACAAGGTGCCGCTGCGCATCCACCTCGGCCTCTACGACGACGAGACCGCGCGCGCTGTGCCACTGGCACGTCCCCGAGGCGCACTACCTCGAGAGCTGGAGCGACGTCCGCGCGTTCGACGGCACGGTCACCATCCTGCAGCCGCTGATCGCGCCGCTCTACGCCGGCAAGACCGCGCACGAGATGCTGGCCGCCTTCTCGGCCGAGCCCGAGCGCACGCGCGCACGACATCGTCCAGGACGCCTGGAAGCGGAAAGCGCCGGGGGCGGCGACGAGGCCGTCTGGCGGAAGGCGCTGCACGACGGCGTCGTCGAGGGCTCCGCCTCGCCGGCGAAGGCCGTCGACGCTGCGCGCGTCTCGCCGCCTCGACGCCCGGCGCCGCCGGCCGCCGACGGCTCGCTCGAGCTGCTCTTCCGCCCCGACCCGACGATCGGCGACGGCCGCTACGCCAACAACGGCTGGCTCCAGGAGCTGCCAAGCCCGCTCACCAAGCTCACCTGGGACAACGCGGCGCTGATCGCCCCGGCGACCGCCGCAGCGGCTCGGCGTCACGACCGAGGACGTCGTCGAGCTGACGCTGAACGGCCGCACGGTGCGAGGCGCCGGTCTGGGTCATGCCCGGGCAGGCCGACGGGACGCGTCACGGTGCACCTCGGCTACGGCCGCACGCGCGGCGGCCGGGTCGGCAACGGCGCCGGCTTCGACGCCTACGCGCTGCGCGACGAGCGGCGCCCTGTGGGCGGCCCGGGCCTCGCAGCTCGCGAAGACCGGCGAGCGCACGAGCCTGGCGACGCACCCAGCACCACCACTCGATGGAGGGCCGGGACCTCGTGCGCGCCGTGACGGTCGAGCGAGTACCGCGCGAACCCGGACTTCGTCGCCCACATGGGCGAGAAGCCGCCCGGCCCGAACGACACGCTGTACCCGCAGCTGCCGCGACGGCAGCTACGCCTGGGGCATGGCGATCGACCTCGCGACGCTGCATCGGCTGCAACGCCTGCGTGATCGCCTGCCAGTCGCGAGAACAACATCCCGGTCGTCGGCAAGGAGCAGGTGCCAGCGCGGCCGCGAGATGCACTGGATCCGGATCGACCGCTACTACGCGGGCGAGCCTCGAGAACCCCGAGACGATCCACCAGCCCGTGCCCTGCATGCACTGCGAGAACGCGCCGTGCGAGGTCGTCTGCCCGGTCAACGCGACGGTGCACAGCGACCGAGGGCCTGAACGAGATGGTCTACAACCGCTGCGTCGGCACGCGGTACTGCTCGAACAACTGCCCGTACAAGGTGCGCCGCTTCAACTTCTTCCTCTACGCGGACTGCACGACCGAGATCCTCAAGATGGTGCGCAACCCGGACGTCACCGTCCGCAGCCGCGGCGTCATGGAGAAGTGCACGCTACTGCGTGCAGCGGATCAACCGCGCGCGGAACTCGGCGCGAGAAGGAGAACCGCCCGATCCGCGACGGCGAGATCCGGACGGCCTGCCAGCAGGCCTGCCCGGCGCGGGCGATCGTCGTTCGGCGACGTCAACGACCCGGAGAGCCGGGTCGTCGAAGGCCAAGGCCGAGCCGCGCAACTACGGCGCTGCTCGCCGAGCTCAACACGCGGCCGCGCACGACGCTACCTCGCGCGCTCTCGAACCCGATGCCGGCGCTCCGGCGGACCCGGAACGAAGCCCGAGGAGGGCCACGGCGCATGAGCGACCGACGCCCGAGCGCGCGGGCGAGAAGCCCGCCGACGCCGCCCGGCGCGATCCTCGCGCCGGGCTACACGTTCGCCACGCTCACCGACAAGATCGCGTCGATCGTGCTGTCGCCGCCGCACGCCGCGCGGCTGGTTCTTCGGCGTCGCCGTCGGCTTCGTGCTGACGATGATGCTGCTCGCGACGATCACCCACCTGGTCTTCAAGGGCGTCGGCATCTGGGGCATCAACGTCCCGGTCGGCTGGGGCTTCGACATCATCAACTTCGTCTGGTGGATCGGCATCGGCCACGCCGGCACGCTGATCTCGGCGATCCTGCTGCTGCTGCGCCAGAAGTGGCGCACCTCGATCAACCGCTTCGCCGAGGCGATGACGCTCTTCGCCGTCGCCTGCGCCGGCCTCTATCCCGCTGCTGCACACGGGCCGGCCGTGGCTCGTCTACTGGCTGCTGCCCGTACCCCAACACGATGGGCATGTGGCCGCAACTTCCGCAGCCCGCTGATCTGGGACGTCTTCGCGGTCTCGACCTACGCCACCGTGTCGCTGCTGTTCTGGTACGTCGGCCTGATCCCCGACCTCGCGACCCTGCGCGACCGCGGCCAAGACAGCTCGGGCCGAAGATCGTCTACGGCATGCTCGCGATGGGCTGGCGCGGCTCGGCGCGGCACTGGCACCGCTACGAGACGGCCTACCTGCTGCTCGCCGGCCTCGCGACGCCGCTCGTCGTCTCGGTGCACACGGTCGTGTCCTTCGACTTCGCCGTCGGCATCGTCCCGGGCTGGCACGCGACGATCTTCCCGCCCTACTTCGTCGCCGGCGCGATCTACGCCGGCTTCGCGATGGTGCTGACGCTCGCGATCCCGCTGCGGCAAGATCTACGACCTCGAGGACTTCATCACGATGCAGCACCTCGACAACATGGCGAAGGTCATGCTCGCCACCGGCCTCATCGTCGCCTACGGCTACGCGATGGAGGCGTTCATGGCCTGGTACAGCGGCAACGTCTACGAGCGCTACATGATCTGGAACCGCATGCACGGCCCGTACGGCACATGTACTGGGCGCTCATCCTCTGCAACGTGCTCGCGCCGCAGGCTGCTCTGGTTCAAGCAAGGCGCGCCACTCGAGCCCGATCGCTCTTCGTGATGGCGATGATCGTCAACGTCGGCATGTGGCTCGAGCGCTACGTCATCATCGTCGTCAGCCTGCCGCGCGACTTCCTGCCGTCGTCCTGGGGCATGTACCAGGGGACGGTGTTCGGACTGGTCGATGTTCATCGGCTCGATCGGCCTCTTCCTCGCGCTGCTCTTCCTCTTCATCCGCTTCCTGCCGATGATCTCGATCTTCGAGATGCGGACGATCCTGCCGGAGGCGAAGGTGGCCGAGGAGAAGCCGAATGAGCAGCGGCGCGGAACCGCTCTACGGCCTGATGGCCGAGTTCGAGAACCCGAACGACCTCGTCGAGGCGACGCGCCGGGCCCGCGAGGCCGGCTTCACGAAGCTCGACGCCTACTCGCCCTTCCCGATCGAGGAGCTGGCCGAGGCGCTCGACATCCACGACCGCAAGCTGCCCCGCTGGTCGTCCTCGGCGGCGGCATCCTCGGCGGCCTCGGCGGCTACGCGCTCTGCATACTGGACCTCGGTCATCGACTACCCGCTGAACGTCGGCGGCCGCCCGTTCCACAGCTGGCCGGCGTTCATCGTGCCGACCTTCGAGACGACGATCCTCTTCGCGGCGCTTCGCCGCGGTGCTCGGCATGCTGGCCCTGAACGGCCTGCCGATGCCGTACCACCCGGTCTTCAACGTGCCGCGCTTCGCGCTCGCCTCGCGCGACCGGTTCTTCCTCTGCATCGAGGCGGCCGATCCGAAGTTCGACCGCGACGAGACGCTGGGCGTTCCTGACGCAGGCTCGGGCCGCGGGTCGTGATGGACGTGGAGGAATGAGCGTGCGCCGCGCGATTCCCCCTCGTCCTGCTGGCGGCTGCTCGCGGCGCTGCCGCCAGGACATGCAGGACCAGCCGAAGTACAAGGACCTGCGCGGGTCGGCGTTCTTCGAGGACCGCCGCGTCGGCGCGGCCGGTCGTCGAGGGCACCGTGGCGCGCGGGCTGCCCTACGGCGACACGCCCTTCCTGACGGGCAAGGCGGACGGCCAGCCGGTCGCGGAGCTGCCCGTGCCGCTGACGCGCGGAGCTGCTCGCGCGCGGCCGGGAGCGCTACGACATCTTCTGCTCGCCCTGCCACGGCCTGCACGGGCAACGGCCTCGGCATCGTCGTGCAGCGCGGCTACCGGCAGCCGCCGACCTTCCACACCGATCGCCTGCGGGCGTCTCCCGTCGGGCTACTTCTTCGACGTGCAGACCAACGGCTTCGGCGCGATGATGGACTACCGCGGCGCAGATCCCGCCGGCCGACCGCTGGGCGATCGCGGCCTACATGCGCGCGCTGCAGCTGTCCCAGCGCGCCGCGCTCGACGACGTTCCGGCGGAGGACCGCGGCGCGCTCGAGAGCCCCGAGGCCGCGCCGAAGGCCGCGCCGCTGCCGGTCGACCCCGACGACTGGAAGAAGGCGCTGGAGATCGAGAAGGACCTCTCGACCCCCGGCGGAGCGGGACACTGAGCATGGACGCGACGAACGACCCGCGCCTGCCGCAGGCGACCGGCCGCATCGCGAGGCGGGCGCTCGCCGTCGGCGTCCTGGCGCTCGCCGTCTCGGCGTTCGGGGGCTTCGCGAGCCCGGACCAGTTCTACCGGTCGTACCTGGTGGCCTTCGTCTTCTGGAACGGCCTCGCGCGTCGGCTCGCTCGCCGTCCTGATGATGCAGTACCTGACCGGCGGCGCCTGGGGCATCGCGATCCGCCGCGAGCTCGAGGCGGCGGCGCGCACGCTGCCGCTGCTGCGCCCTGCCTTCCTGCCGATCGCCTTCGGCATGCACCGGCTCTACGAGTGGACGCACGCCGACGTCGTCGCGAAGGACGAGCTCCTGCAGAAGAAGGTGGCCTACCTGAACATGCCCTTCTTCCTCGTCCGCGCGGCCGTGGCCTTCGCCGTCTGGATGCTGATCGCGCACTTCCTCGCCGGTGGTCGCGGCAGCAGGACGCCGCCGCCGAGCACCGGGCGATCGACCGCAAGCTCCAGCTCCTCTCGGGCGGGCGGCCTCGTGCTCTACGCCCTCACGGTGACGTTGACGTCGGTCGACTGGGTCATGTCGCTCGAGCCCCACTGGTACTCGACGATGTACGGCGTCATCTTCATGGTCAACCAGGCCCTCGGGGCGCTGGCGCTGGCGGCCTTCGCGGTCCTGCGCCTGTCGCGGCTCGAGCCCGTGCGCACCTTCCTCGGCGGCCGGCACCTGCACGACCTCGGCAAGATGATGTTCGCCTTCGTGATGATCTGGGCCTACATCAACTTCTCGCAGTACCTGATCGTCTGGTCCGGCAACCTGCCCGAGGAGATCCCCTGGTACCTCGCCCGCTTCCGCGGGGGCTGGGGGGCGCTGGGACTCGCGATCCTGCTCTTCCACTTCGTGCTGCCGTTCCTGCTGCTGCTCTCGCGCCAGGCGAACCGGAACCCGCGCACGCTCGCCGGGGCGGCGGGCCTGCTCGTGTTCATGCGGTTTCTCGACGTCGCCTGGCTGGTGCTCCCGGCCTTCTCGGCCGGGGGCTTCCGGATCCACTGGCTCGACCTGACCCTGCCGATCGGCCTCGGCGGCGTGTGGCTGGCGCTCTACGCGAACAACCTCGCCGCCCGGCCGCTCCTGCCCGTCCACGACCCCGGTTTCGAGGAGGCGCTCGCGCATGGACGCGAATAACCGCAAGGCGAACGCCCACGGCGTCGCCGCCGAGCCGGACCGCGTCGCGACGTCGGTGGCCGTCGCGCTCGGGCTGGTGCTCGCGGGCTCGAGCGTCGTCGCCGTCGTCCTCACGCTCGTCGCTCTTCCGGCGGCTTCGAGAAGGGCGCCGAGAAGAAGGACGCGGCCTCGATCGCCGCGGCCGGCCTCGAGCGCCGCGAGAACGCCGTGCCGCCGGCGCCGCGGCTCCAGGTGCAGCCGGTCCGGCACTGGAAGGACTTCCGCGACGCCGAGACGCGAGCGCCTGCTCGACCTACGGCTGGATGGACCGCTCGCTCGGGCGCCGTGCACATCCCGATCGAGCGCGCGATGGACCTCGTCGCCGAGCGCGGCGTGGCGCCGCTCGCGGCGGCGCCGGTGGCGGCGCCGGCGGAGGTGAAGAAGTGAGGCGCTGCGCATCGCTCGATCCGAGGCCGCTCACCGCGTCTCTCGGCGGCGCGGGGTCGCTCGGCGGCGCGCCGCGGCCTCGCGCGCCCAGTCCGCCATGTCGCCGCCGCGCCGGGACAGATCGTGCGCGCCGACGAGAAGCCGGAGCTCCTGCAAGGAGATCGGGATCGACCAGCGCCTCGACGAGCAGCTCCCGCTCGCGCTCCCCTTCCGGGACGAGGCCGGCCGGACGGTCGCGCTCGGCGACTACTTCGGCAAGCGCCCGGTCATGCTCGCGCTCGTCTACTACAACTGCCCGATGCTCTGCACGCTGGTCCTGAACGGCCTCGTCGGGGCGCTGAACGTGATGTCGCTCGAGGCCGGCCGCGACTTCGACGTCGTCGCCGTCAGCTTCGACACGCGCGAGACGCCGGCGATGGCCGCGGCCAAGAAGAAGGCCTACCTGTCGCGCTACAAGCACCCGGCCGCGGCCGCGGGCTGGCACTTCCTGACGGGCGACGCGGCCTCGGTCGAGGCCCTGACGAAGGCGGCGGGCTTCCGCTACCGCTACGACGAGGACCTCGAGCAGTTCGCCCACGCCAGCGCGATCATGGTCGCGACCCCGGAGGGCCGCCTCGCGCGCTACTTCTACGGCATCGAGTACGCGCCGCGGGACCTGCGGCTCGGGCTCGTCGAGGCCTCGGCCGGGAAGATCGGCACGCCCGTCGACCAGATCCTCCTGCTACTGCTTCCACTACGACCCGGCGAGCGGCAAGTACGGCGCCGTCGTGGTCAACATCGTCCGGCTGGCGGGCCTGGTCGACGGTCGCCCTGATCGGCCTCGGGATCCTGCTGATGTCGCGGCGCCGCGCCCGCGCCCTCGCCGGCGCGCACGGAGAGGCCCGCTGATGCCGCAGCTGCTTCCCGGAGCAGGCCTCCTCCTTCGCGCCGCACGTCGACGCCCTCTACGGCTTCATGATCGCCGTGACGGCGTTCTTCTCGATCCTGATCGGCACGCTCGTCGTCGTCTTCGCGATCAAGTACCGCCGGCGCCCGGACCACGAGGTCGCCACCGAGATCCACGAGTCGGGGACCCTCGAGATCGCCTGGACGATCCTCCCGTTCGGGATCGTGCTCGTCATGTTCTTCTGGGGCGCGGCCGTGTGGTTCCGCATCACGCGCCCGCCGGCCAACGCGATCGAGGTCTACGTCACGGCCAAGCAGTGGATGTGGAAGATCCAGCACGCCGACGGGCACCGCGAGATGAACGAGCTGCACGTGCCCGTCGGCCAGCCGGTCCGGCTGACGATGGCCTCGGAGGACGTCATCCACAGCTTCTTCGTCCCGGCCTTCCGCTTCAAGCGGGACGTCGTGCCGGGCCGCTTCGCGACGGCCTGGTTCGAGGCCACGAAGCCCGGCAAGTACCACCTCTTCTGCGCCGAGTACTGCGGCACGCGTCACTCGGGCATGATCGGCTGGATCTACGCGATGACGCCGGCGGACTACCAGGCGTGGCTCTCGGGCGGCACGGCGGGCGAGTCGCTGGCCTCGGCCGGCGCCCGGCGGTTCGTCGAGCAGGCCTGCAACACCTGCCACGGCGAGGTGAAGGGCGCGCGGGGCCCGTCGCTCGATCGGCATCTACGGCAAGCCCGTGCGCACGCAGACCGGCGACGGTCGTCGTCGACGAGGCCTACCTGCGCGAGTCGATCACCAACCCGCAGGCGCGGCTGGTGGAGGGCTATCCGCCCATCATGCCGACCTACCAGGGCCTCATCAGCGAGGAGGGTCTCCTGCAGCTGACCGCCTACATCAAGTCCCTGTCCCCGGCGGCCGCGTCGGCGCCGGCCGTCCGGCGCCCGCCGCCGCCCCCGCACCGGAAAGGATGCCCGCAAGAATGAGCGCCCACGCCCCGACCGATCCCCGCGCCGTCCGCCCCAACTACCTGAACACGCGGCTACGGCGTGAAGTCGTGGCTCCTGACGATCGACCACAAGCGGATCGCGATCCTCTACCTGATCGGCGTCACCTTCTTCTTCGCGATCGGCGGCCTCTACGCCGCCGCGATCCGCCTGGAGCTGCTGACGCCCGCCGGCGACTTCTTCCAGTCCGAGACGTACAACAAGATGTTCACGACGCACGGCGTCATGATGGTCTTCTTCTTCATGATCCCGGGCATCCCGGGCGTGCTCGGCAACTTCCTCATCCCGCTGATGATCGGCGCCAAGGACGTGGCGTTCCCGCGCCTGAACCTGCTGTCCTGGTACCTCTACATCATCGGCGGCCTGATCTCGCTCTGGGCCGTCGTCCAGGGCGGCGTCGACACGGGCTGGACGTTCTACACGCCGTACTCGCACGGTGTACTCGAACGGCTGGGTCGTCGTCACGGCCGTCGGCATCTTCATCGCCGGCTTCTCCTCGATCCTGACCGGCCTGAACTTCCTCGTCACGATCCACACGATGCGCGCGCCGGGCATGGGCTGGACGCGCATGCCGCTCTTCTGCTGGGCGCATGTACGCGACGGCGATCATCCAGATCCTCGGCACGCCGGTCATCGCGATCACGATCCTGCTCGTGGCCGCCGAGCGGCTCTTCCACCTCGGCATCTTCGACCCGGCGCCAGGGCGGCGACCCGGTGCTCTTCCAGCACCTCTTCTGGTTCTACTCGCACCCGGCCGTCTACATCATGATCCTGCCGGCGCTGGGCGTCATCTCGCGAGCTCGTCACGGCCTTCGCGCGCAAGCCGATCTTCGGCTACAAGTTCATCGCCGCCTCCTCGGTCACGATCGCCGGCGCTCTCGTTCCTGGTCTGGGGCCACCACATGTTCGTCTCGGGCCAGTCGGTCTACGCCGGGCTCGTCTTCTCGATCCTGTCGTTCATGGTCGGCGTGCCCTCGGCGATCAAGGTCTTCAACTGGACGGCGACCCTCTACAAGGGCTCGGTGTCGTACCAGACGCCGATGCTCTACGCCCTCGGCTTCATCGGCCTGTTCACGTTCGGCGGGCTGACGGGGCTCTTCCTCGCGGCGCTCGGCCTCGACATCCACGTGCACGACACGTACTTCATCGTGGCGCACTTCCACTACATCATGGTCGGCGGCACGATCATGGCGTACCTGGGCGGGCTCCACTACTGGTGGCCGAAGATCTCGGGCAAGCTGTATCCCGGAGTACTGGTCGCGCGTCTCGGCCTGGGTCATCTTCATCGGCTTCAACCTGACGTTCTTCCCGCAGTTCATCGTCGGCTACCTCGGGATGCCGCGGCGCTACCACGCCTACCCCGAGGAGTTCCAGGTCCTGAACGTCATGTCGACCGCGGGCGCCTCGATCCTCGGCATCGGCTACCTGATCCCGCTCGTCTACTTCTTCTGGTCGCATGCGCTACGGCAAGGACGCCGCCGACAACCCGTGGGGCGCGACGGGCCTCGAGTGGCAGACGCCCTCGCCGCCGCCGACCGAGAACTTCCCCGTGACGCCGACGGTGACGGGCCGACCCTACGACTACCTGACCGGACGCGAGGAGACCGCCGTTGGCTGACGGCCACGCTCCGCCGCGGTCCACGACGCTCCGCCGGAGCTCCAGCACCACTTCGTGGACCTCGAGGCCCAGAAGCACGGCCTCGACGCTCGGGATGTGGGTCTTCCTCGTGACCGAGGTCCTCTTCTTCGGCGGGATGTTCACGGCGTACGTCATCTACCGCGCGACGTACCGGAGCGCCTTCGAGGGCGCCTCGAACCTCCTCGACATCAAGCTCGGCGCCTTCAACACGGCGGTGCTGATCCTCTCCTCGCTGACGATGGCCCTGGCGGTCTGGGCGTCGTCGCAGGGGAAGAAGAAGCTCCTGATCCTCTTCCTCGTGCTGACGATCGTGCTCGGCGCGGTGTTTCTCGGCGTCAAGGTCGATCGAGTACGAGCAGAAGTTCGCCCATCACGAGGTCCCCGGGCCGCACTTCGTCGTCCCCCACGGCCTGCCGCGGCAGAGCGAGATGTTCTTCTCGCTCTACTTCTGCATGACGGGCCTCCACGCCCTCCACATGATCATCGGGATCGGCCTGCTGATCTGGCTGGTCGTCAAGGCCCGGAAGGGGGCGTTCTCGCCGCGCTACAACACGCCGGTCGACATGGTCGGCCTCTACTGGCACTTCGTCGACATCGTCTGGATCTTCCTCTTCCCGCTGCTCTATCTGCTCGGGAGGCACACGCTGTGAGCGACAATGCCAGCGCACGGCTCCGGGATCGGCGCGTACCTCGCCGTCTTCGCGGCGCTGATGATCCTCACGGCGCTGACCGTCTGGGCCGCGTTCCAGCACCTCGGCGTCTGGAACACGCCGGTGGCGCTCGCCGTCGCCGTGACGAAGGCGCTGCTCGTGGCCTGGATCTTCATGCACCTGCGCGGCTCGCCGAAGCTCACGCTCTTCGTCGTCTCGGCGAGCGTGCTCTTCCTCGGCTTCCTGATCCTGATCACGGCGTCGGACTACTCTGACCCGCGCCTGGATCCCGATCTACGCCCGGTGATGGTCGCCGGGCGCCGCCGCCGCGCGCTCGCCCGGTGCCGCCGCCGCGGCGCTCTTCTCCGCGGGCCTGCGCGGCCGAGGATCCCTGCGCCGGGGCAAAGGCGAGCGCCACGCTCGTCCAACCCGGCGAGCCGGGGGTCCCGCTGCGGGTCCGCGGCACGGTCTACCGCAGCGACGGCAAGACGCCGGCTCCCGGCGTCATCCTCTACGTCTACCAGACCGACGCGACCGGCCTCTACGCGCGCGAGCGCGGGGCGGATCCCCGCATCCACGGCTGGATGCGGACGGACGCGGCGGGCCGCTTCGAGTTCCTGACGATCCGCCCGGCGCCCTATCCCAACCGCACCGAGCCGGCCCACATCCACACGCAGCTCTGGGGGCCCGGCGTGCCGCCGCAGTGGAACGTCGACCTGCTCTTCGCGGACGACCCGCTCGTCCGGCCGGCGCAGAAGGCGGAGTCGGCCGCCCTCGGCCGCTTCGCCTTCGTCAAGAGCCCGGTGAAGGGCGCGGACGGGGTCTTCGAGACGACCCTCGACATCCGCGCTCAAGGACGAGGGCGACACGTTCGAGGACAACATCCTCCACGGCGTGGAGCCGTGCGGCGTCGGCGTCCGCTAGAGCGTGATGCGCTGGATCGGCGTTCTCATCCTGGGGCTTCCGGTCGCCATCCTGTGCCGGATCCTCCACGCCCCGGAGTGGACCATCTTCGCGGCCTCCGCGTTGTCGCTGCTCCCGCTCGCGGTCTGGATCGGGCTCGGCACGGAGCATGCGGCCGCGCGCCTGGGCAGCTCCCTCGGGGGGTTACTCAACGCGACGTTCGGGAACGCCGCGGAGCTGATCATCACCCTCTTTGCGCTGCGCCGCGGGCTGACGGACCTCGTGAAGGCCTCGATCACCGGCTCGATCATCGGCAACACCCTGCTGATCCTCGGGCTCTCCGCCCTGGCAGGCGGCGTCAAGCACGGAACGCAGCGCTTCGACGTGAAGACCACGGGACGGCACGCGGCCATGATGATCCTGGCGGTCTCGGCCATGACGCTGCCCGGCGGTCTTCGCGACGGTCGAGAAGAGCGCGTTCATCCGCGAGGAGGTCTCGGTCGGCGTCTCGATCCTGCTGCTCGCGACCTACGCCGCGTACATCTTCTATTCCTATTTCTCACGGGAGGCCCGCGCGGAGAACGCCTCCCGGGTGCATCCGCCCCCCGCGGGGAAGCACTGGAGCCTGGCCCGTTCCCTCGGCGTTCTCGCGGCGGCGGTGGTCGGGACCGGGGTCGCGAGCGAGCTGCTGGTGCACGCCGTCGAGCCCGTCTCGAAGTCCCTCGGGCTTTCGCAGTTCTTCGTGGGCCTCGTGGTGATTCCGATCGTGGGCAACGTGTCCGAGCACTACGGCGCGATCACCTTCGCACGCCGGAACCAGATGGACCTTTCGATCTCCATCGCGGCCAACTCCTCCACCCAGATCGCCGTGTTCGTCGCCCCGTTCCTGGTTCTCGCGAGCCTGCTGTTCCACCCGATGGACCTGATCTTCCAGCCGATCGAGCTCGTGACGCTCTTCGCCTCGACGGCGATCTTCGCCTACGTCTCGCTCGACGGCGAAACGAACTGGCTCGAGGGCGTCCAGCTCCTGGCCCTCTACCTGATCGCCGTCGGTGTCCTTCTACTTCCTTCCCGGCGTCTGAGCCGGGGCCGGCGGCGCCCCGACGATCGCTCGGAGGGCGGCCACCTCGTCCGTGAGGATGCCGTCGACTCCGATGCGGGCGAGCTCCCGCAGGCGGCCGGGGTCGTTGACCGTCCAGGCGATCACGGCCCCGAACTCGCCCCGCTCGCGCCCCTCCACGCACCTGCCGACGTCCCGGCGAAAGCCCGGCCAGAGCCGCTGGCCGAGGCCGAGGCTCACGTCGGGGGCGCCCGAGCCGGGAGCCCTGCTCCGGGGCGCCGGGCAGCTCGAAGTCCGCGCTGACGCGGATCCCGTCCGGCCGCCGGCGCCAGCTCTCGGCGAGGGCCCTCACGATCTCGGCCTGCGGGCAGAGGAGCCGGATCGTGATGCCGGCAAGCGCGCCCGATGCGACCGCGTCCTGCAGGAACCCGGCGAGGGCCTCCGCCTCGGCGGTCTGGTCCTCCTCGAGCTTGACGTCGAGAAGCACGTCGGTCAGGCGCTCCTGACCCGGCGCCCAGGCGAGGAGCTCCGGCAGGGTTTCGATCGCGGCTTCGCGCGCGCGGGTCGCGCCGTCGGGCGCGCGGCCCTCCGCCCGGACGTATCGGTAATTGCGCCGCAGCGCGTCCTCGGTGAGCCGGCGGACCGGGCGGCGCAGCGGGTGGCCGGCCGGCGGTACCTCCGGCCGGAAGAGCAGGCCCTCCCCGCCGGACTGGCGCACGAGCGCCACGGGCCCGTCGGGATCGGCGTCGTGCCAGAGCACGAACCGGCCGTCCTCCGTCACGCAGACGTCCACCTCGATCGCGTCGGCGCCCTGCTCGAGGGCCCGCCCATAGGAGGCCAGGGTGTTTTCGGCCTCGAAGCGGGGCGAGCCCCGGTGGCCGACGACCCGGACGCCGCGCTCCGGCGCGCGCCCGGGAGGCCGCTCGAAGCAGGCCGCGCACGACGCGGTCGAGCCGCGCCCGCACACCGGAGTCTCCCAGGTACGTCAAGGCGCGCCGGCCCCGGGCCCGCCGGCCATTCCAGGCGGAAGCGATCCATCGGGGCAAAATCCGTCCCGCCCTTCTCCAGCCCCAGGACCTCGACCTCGAGGCCCGTGTCGGCGAGCGAGACGTTCATGTAGTGGAAGGACCGGAGCGGCGGTCCGGCAAACGCGTCGTCGGAATGCCGCCGCCGCCGCCCTTCGGCGAGCGTCACCCGCGGCCCCCCGCCGCCCCCCGTCACGAGGAAGACCTTGCCCGCGCGGTCGAACCGCTCGTAGCTGTGGACGTGGCCCGACAGCAGGGCGAGGGTCTTCGTCGCTTCCTGAAAGGGCCCGAGCATGTGCTTCTGGACGTGCACCGTGTCGGAGGTGACGCGGCTGTTGGTGAAGGGCGGGTGGTGCAGGAACACGAGAACGCCCCGGGTCCCGGGCGAAGCGTCGAAATGGGCGAGGATGCTCCGGAACCAGGCGAGCTGGCCGCGCCACTCTCCCGCGGAGAGCCAGTGGAAGTTCGAGTCGAGGAACACGAGCCCCACCGGCCCGTAGGACGCGGCGTACCAGCGGCGGCCGCGCAGGTGCGGAAACCGCGCGAAGTAGTTGGGCAGCGCCGCCCGCTGCCTCAGCCAGAGCTCGTGGTTCCCGAGGACCGGCATGACGGGAATCCGCCCGGCGTCGAGGGGCGCGCGGAGGCGGTCGAAATCCGCCCACGCCGAGGCCGAGGAACCGCAGAAGACGAGGTCGCCCATCATCGCGAGGAAGTCCGGCTTCTCGCGGGCGACGGCGCGGACGATCGTCCGGCGTTCGGCGTGGTTCGACTCCCTCCAGACCTCCAGGCCGGACGTGGGCTGGAGGTCTCCCACGACGGCGAAGCGTCCCGCCCGGACGGCGATCGCGTCCGGGACGGGATCCGCGTTCGAGCGCGAAGGCGCCGGCGCGAAGCTCGAGCCGCGGTGCAGGGACGAGTTGGACATCAGGCCTCCCGCGCCCCTCCTGTGCAAGAAGGAGGCCCGGTGCCGATTGCCGCGCCGGACTGCTCAGCGCGCCGCCTGCGCCGGCCGGCGCGACCGCGCCGAGGCGAGAAGCACCGCCACCAGGATCAACGCCGCCCCCGCGAGCACGCGCGGCGCGAAGGACTCACCGAGGATGAGGCCCCCCAGGACGACCGCGATGACCGTGTCGACGATCGGGATCGTGCCGATGACCGAGACGGGCACGCGGTGGATGAGCCAGAAGAGGCCCGCGAACGGGAGCACCGTCCCGAACACCGCCAGGTAGACGAGCGCGCCGATCGAGGTCGGCGTCCACCGCAGCGCCGCGCCGCGCTCGAAGACTGCCGCGAGCGCCAGCAGCAGCGCCGAGCCCGCGAGCGTCTGCAGCCACACGTTCCAGGCCGGCGGCACGGTCGCCAGGTGTTTCTTGTTGTAGACGTTGGCGTAGGCCGCGACGAGCGAGGCGACGAGGATCAGGCCGCTGCCCGCCAGGAGCAGGCGCGTCTCTCCCGAGAAGAGCGTCGCGAGCGCCGGCGCCTCGATCACGACGACGCCGGCGATGCCCAGGGCCGCCGAGCCGACGGTACTGCCGGGTCAGGGGCTCGCCCTCGAGCATGAAGTGCGCGAAGAGGCCGGCGAAGATCGGAAACGTCGCGAAGAGCATCGCCGCGAGGCCCGAGTCGATCCACAGCTCCGCGACGAAGACGCACGCGTAGTTGACCCCGATCTGGAGGGTCCCGCTCCAGAGGATGCGCCGGGTCTTTCCCCGGGCGCCCTCCCGGCCTCCCCGCGCGAGCGCGAACGGGGCGACGAGCGCGCAGGCGAGCACCATGCGGATCCCGCCGAACCAGAGGGGCGGCAGGTCCCGGAGACCGATCTTGATGACGAGCCACGTCGAGCCCCAGACCGCGCAGAGGCCGACGTAGATCAGCAGCCTGCGGCCGGCGAGCGCGGACATGGACGCGCATCCTATAGAATTCGCGCGGTGTTCGAGGCCTCCTTCGACCGCAGCCTCGCGAAACCGGCGCTCTACCGCGACCTCGCCGCGTCGCTTTCGGCGCTCCTCGAGGGGGAGACCGACCCGCTCGCCAACCTCGCCAACGCGTCGGGGCTTCTGGCGCAGGCGCTCGACCGGATCAACTGGTGCGGCTTCTACCTCGTGCGCTCGGGCGAGCTCGTCCTCGGGCCCTTCCAGGGCAAGCCTGCCTGCGTGCGCATCGCGATGGGCAAGGGCGTCTGCGGAACGGCCGCGGCGCGCCGCGAGACCCTCGTCGTCCCGGACGTCCACGCCTTCCCCGGCCACATCGCCTGCGACGCGGCCTCGCGCTCGGAGATCGTCGTCCCGATCCTCGAGGGCGGGGCGCTGCGCGCCGTGCTCGACGTCGACGCGCCCGAGACGGACCGCTTCGACGCGGAGGACCGCGCCGGGCTCGAGGAGTTCGTGCGGGTGCTGACGCCGCGGATCGACTGGGCGAAAGTCTAGGGGGTCAGGTCTCGATTTTTCGGATCTCAGGTCTCGCTCTGCGCAGATCACCGGATCCCTGAGGTCTCGCAAAATGCGAGACCGAGTCCGAAAAATCGAGACCTGACCCCGGCGTTTTTCGGTTAGTTCAGCGGCAGGCGGCCGGAGAAGCCTTCGTCGTACGAGTGGAAGTGGTTCAGGCCCGTCTCGGGGTACTTCCAGCAGTAGTAGCCGCCGCCCGAGTCGAAGTCGACGAGCCAGACGCCCTTGATCTCCAGGCCCATCGCCTGGAGCTCCTCCGCCCAGGCGCGAACGACCTCCTGCCGCGCCTCCTCGAGGTCGCCGGGGAGCTTCGAGATACTGCGTCACCGCCTCCGAGGTGATCTCCTGGACGCGCGGCAGGAGCTCGCGGGCCTGCTCGAGCGTGAAGATGCGCCGCTCCGGGGCCGGGGACTCGTCGTCCTCGCCGTGCTCGCCCGGCTCGTCGCCGACGTCCTCGCCGGCCTCCCGCGAGCGCACGGCCTCGATGAGCCGCAGGACCGTTTCGGCGTCCTCGCCCTCCGCCGCGGCCGCGAAGGCCTCGAGGACCGGAAGCGCCTCCTCGGTCCGGCCGCACTTGAGAAGCAGCAGCCCGCGCTCGCGAGCGAGCACCGGGTCCTCGGGCTCGAGGGCCTCGGCGAACTCCAGCACGTCGAGCGCCTCCTCCCAGCGGTCGCGCCGCTCGTAGGAGCGGCGCAGGTTCAGGAGCACGCGGGAGAGGATGGCGCGCGGCGGGTCCGGCTGCAGGACGTCGGGGCCCACGGCGACCGGCTGGCCGAAGATCGACGCGAGCCGGCGCGCCAGGCCACCCGCGTCGTACAGCGCCCCGCCGTCGAAGGGATCCAGGTACATGCCGTCGGGCAGGTCCGGCCCGCCGACGACGAAGTGGCCGGGCAGGCCGACGCCCGTCAGCCGCAGGCCGGCGAGGCGTCCGACCTCGATCGTGAGGATCGAGAGCGTGATCGGCAGCCCCCGCCGGCGGGTCAGCGCGCGGGCCACCGAGGAGTTCGAGGGCTCGTCGTAGTCCTCGTCGTCGCCGCGGAACCCCTCCTCGGCAAAGAGCACGTCGCACAGCGCCGCGTGCGGCGCCGCGCCGGCGGCGGCCTTCTCCTCGACGCGCGCGGCCAGCGCCGCGACCGACTCCCGCGCCTCGTCGAGATCCTCCCCCGGATCCACGAGCTCCGCCACGAGGAGCGCGCCCTCGAAGAGGTCGAGCTCGGCCGTCCCGGCGTAGCGCCGGAACCGCTCCGTCGAGATCCATCTCGCCCGCCATCTCCGTCACGACTCCCGCCGCGCGATCGCGACTCCGTCGCGCAGCGGCACGATGACGGTCTTGAACTCCTGGAGCGCGAAGAGCGTGCGGTTGAACTGGCGAATGCCCTCGGTCGCGGCGTCGGAGACGCTCGCGTCGACGACCTTCCCCGACCACAGCACGTTGTCGGCGACGAGGTATCCGCCGCGGCGCACGCGCGGCGCCGCCGCCTGGAGGGCCTTCGGGTAGCCGTCCTTGTCGACGTCGATGAAGATGAAGTCGTAGTAGCCCGTCGTCGCGTCGAGCGCCGAGACGGCGTCGCCCACGCGGATCGCGACGCGGTCGAAGAAGCCCAGGCGCTCGAGGTACCCGCGGGCCTGCTCCGCCTTCTCCGCGCTGCCGTCGGTGTAGGTCACCTGACCGCCCCGGCCCGACCGCGCTCGCGAGGAAGGCCGTGGAGTAGCCGATCGCGCTGCCGAGCTCGAAGACCCGGTCGGCCGCGATCGAGCGCGCCAGGATCTCCAGCAGCGTCCCCACGGCGGGGCCGACGATCGGCACGTCGTGCTCGGCCGCGTACGCCTCCATCTCCGCGACGACCGGGTCCCGCGGCGGGAGGAGATCGAGGATGTAGCGGTCGAGCGCCGCCGGGACGATGTCGGACATGGGCGGATCTTATGCCGAGAGCCGGCTCTTATAATCCGCGCCGTGCCCCTCCTCTCCCCCCGCGTCGAGAAGCTGCTCGCGGACTTCCCGCCCGACGAGCTCGCGCGGCTCTCTCAGACGCGACGGGACCTTCACGCCCACCCGGAGCTCGCGTTCGAGGAACGGCGCACCGCCGGGGTCGTGGCGGACCGCCTCGCCGCGCTGGGCCTCGTGCCCCGCACCGGCGTCGGCGGGACGGGCGTGCTCGCCGACGCCGGGCCGCCGGGCGCGCGCCTGATGCTGCGCGCCGACATGGACGCCCTGCCGCTCGAGGAATCGACCGGCGAGCCCTGGGCCTCGAAGAGCCCCGGCCGCATGCACGCCTGCGGGCACGACGGCCACATGGCGATCGCGCTGGCGGCGGCCGAACGGCTCGTGAGCCGTCCGCCGGAACGGGGTCTGCGGTTTCTCTACCAGCCCGCCGAGGAGGGGCACGGCGGCGCCGAGTCCTGCGTGAAGGACGGCGCGCTCGAGGGCGTCGCCGCGGCCCTCGGCCTGCACCTCTGGAGCCCGCTGCCCGCTCGGCCGCGTCGGGCTCAACCGGGGCGCCCTGATGGCGGCCGTCGACAGCTTCTCGATCGAGATCGAGGGCCGCGGCGGGCACGGCGCGATGCCGCACGAGGCGGCGGACCCGATCCTCGCCGCGGCCCGGATCGTCGAGTCGCTCCAGTCGATCGTCTCGCGCGAGATCTCGCCCCTCGACTCGGCGGTCGTGAGCGTCGGGAGCATCCACGGCGGCACCGCCTTCAACGTCATCCCGTCGACCGTGACCCTTTCCGGCACGGCCCGCTCCTTCACGCCGGAGACCGGGCGGGCGCTTCCCGAGAAGATCGAGCGCATCGTCCTCGGCACGGCAGCCGCCTGCGGCGTGTCCGCGCGACTGCGGTACGAGCGCACCAATGCCGCGACCGTCAACGACCCGCGGATCGCCGACATCGTCATCGAGGCGGCCGCGCGCCTCCTCGGCGAGGAGAACGTCGAGACGGACACCCGCACCCTCGCCGGGGAGGACATGTGCGTGTACCTCGAGCGCGTGCCCGGCGCCTTCTTCTTCGTCGGGTGCGCGAGGGAGGGCGAGCTGCGGCCCCACCACTCGCCCCGGTTCGACCTCGACGAGCGCGCGCTCGTCATCGGCACCCTCGTCCTGGAAGCGGCGGCGCGGGAGATCGCGCGGCGCCTCTGATCCGGCGCCGGCCGGGTCCGGGGACTCCCGCGGCCCGTCCCGCAGGCCATAATGCCGCGCCGTGCCGACGCTCCTGATCTCGGCCCTCGTCGCCTATCTCGCCGCGGTCCTCGCGATCGGCCTCGCCTGGCGCCGCCGCGCGGGCCGCGATGAGGCCTCCTTCTACCTCGCCGACCGGTCGCTCGACACCTTCTGGGGATTCACGGGCCTCGCGTCGCTGACGACGGGCGGCTCGACGACGATCGCGCTCGCCGCGCTCGTCTACACGCACGGCGTCACCGGCCTGTGGCTCGATTTCGCCGGCGTCCTGGGACTCGCGGCGCTGGGGCTCTTCCTCGCGCGGCGGGTGCGGCGCGAGGCGGCGGTGACCCTTCCCGAGATCATCGGCCGCTACTACGGGACTCCCGCGCGGCGGACCGCGGCGCGCGCTCGTCCTCGTTTCCGAGATCGTGTGGTTCGCCCTGCTGACCGAGACGACTCAGGTCGTCCTGAGCGCGGCCCTCGGGATCCGGCCGCTGCCCGCGATCCTCCTCTCGACCGCCGTCTTCGTGGCCTATACCGCGCTCGGGGGCCAGTTCGCGGTCGTGCGGACGGACCTTCTCCAGTACGGCCTCATGCTCGTCGGGATCCCCGGCGTCGCGCTCTACTGCGCGCTCTCGGGCGCGGGCGGGCTCTCGGGATTGCCGCCCGAGGTCTGGAGCTTCCCGACGTCCGCGACCTTCCGCGCTTCCGACGTCGTGGCGATGCTCGTCCTGATCGGCCTGCCCCATCTCGTCGGCAGCGACGTCTACGCGAAGCTCCTCTCCTGCCGCGACGAGGACACCGCCCGGCGCTCGGCGCTGCTGGCGGCCGGGTCGAAGGTCCTCTTCGGTCTCTCGGTCGCGGCGATCGCGCTGGCCGCCCGCAAGGCGCTGCCGCCCATGAACGCCGGCCGAGGCGCTGCCCGCCGCCGTCCTCGGCTTCGCGCCGCCGGCCCTGTCGGCGCTCGTCCTGGTGGCCCTGGTGGCCACGATGCAGACTTCGGCCGACGTCGTGCTGCTCTCGGCGACGGCCGTCACGGCGCGGGACCTCGCGCCCGCGGTCCTCGGCCGGCCCATGCGGCTTCCCGCGGCGCGACTGCTCGCCCCGCTCTACGGAGCGCTGGGACTCGCGGTCGCGCTCGCCCTCGACCGCAACGTGCTCGCGACCCTCAAGCTCGGCTACTCCATCTTCGCGGCCGGCCTGATCCTCCCGGTGCTCGCGGCGTTTCTGCCGGGCCGCGCGGCGGATCCCGACGCGGCGGCGCGATCGCGGCCATGGTCGCCGGCGGCGCCGTCGCGGCCGCGGGCCGCTTCGCGCCGGCGCTCTCCTTCGGGCGCGACCCCGTCCTCGCGGGGACCGCCGTCAACGCCGCGGTCCTCGCCGCGGCCTTTCTCGCCGGCCGGCGCCGCGACCCGGCGCGGCGCCCCGTCCCGCGCATGAGGTGGCGCGGGCGCGACGACGGCGCACCCCGAGCTCGTCAAGCCGGCGGGGCCCAACCTCGGCATGGCGCCGCCCCGCGGGGCCGAGGCGCCGCGCCGCGGGATGTTCGCCTCGCTCGCCCACCGGCAGTACCGCCGCTACTGGACGGGGCTCTTCCTCTCGAACGTCGGCACGTGGATGCAGTCGGTCGCCCAGGGCTGGCTCGTGCTGCGCCTGTCGGACTCGGCCTTCCTCCTCGGCCTCGTCGGGTTCGCCGGCTCGATCCCGACGCTGCTGCTCGCGCCGCTGGCGGGGGTCGCCGCGGACCGGCTCGACCGGCGGCGGCTCCTGCTCGCGACACAGGCCACGCAGATGGCCTGCGCGTTCACGCTGGCCGCGGCCGTCTACGGCGGCTTCGCCTCGGTGGCGCTGGTGGCCGGGCGTGGCCGTCGTCAACGGCGTCGCCAACGCGCTCACGACTCCCGCCCACCAGACGCTCTTCCTGGATCTGGTGGGCCGCGAGGACCTGACCAACGCGATCGCCCTGAACTCGATGCAGTTCAACCTCTCGCGGATCGTCGGCCCGGCGCTCGCCGGCCTCTCGATCGCCGCGCTCGGCGAGGCCGCCTGCTTCGTCCTGAACGGGATCTCGTTCGTCGCGATCCTCGTGCCGCTCGCGACACTGCCCGCGATGCCGCCCCCGAGGCGCCGGGCGCGAAGCGCCTGGATCGACCTGCGCGCGGGCCTGCGCTTCGCGCGCCGCCATCCGCTGATCCCGCAGCTGCTCATCCTCATCGCCTCGCTCGCCGTCTTCGGCACGCCGGCGGTGACGATGGCCCCGCTCTTCGCGAAGAACCTGCTCGGTGTCGGCCCGGAGGGCCTCGGCGGCATGCTCTCGGCGGTCGGCCTCGGGGCGGTCGCCACGGCCCTGCTGATGGCCTCGGGCGGCGACTTCCGTCGGAAGGGCGCGGGCACGCTCGCCGCGGCCTCGGGCTTCGCGCTCTCGCTCGCCGGTCTCGCGCTGTCGCGCAGCTACGGGCTGTCGCTCGCGTTCCTCGCCCTCCTGGGGGGCTCGATGACCTCGACGGCCTCGCTCGTCAACACGCTCCTGCAGAAGAACGCGCCCGACCGGATGCGCGGCCGGGTGATCTCGCTCTACGCCCTGGCCTGGCTCGGGCTCGTGCCCCTCGGGAGCCTGCAGGCGGGAATCGTCGCGCAGCGTTTCGGGGCGGCGACGCCGCTTCTCGTCGGCGCCGCGGGCATCACGATCACGCTCGTCCTGCTGCGCCTCTTCCGCCCGGTGCCGCTCGACGCGGAGTAGGCCCCGGCGCCGCCGCTGCTCCCGCCTTGCGCCCTACGGCGCGCCCGTCAGCGGCGCCTCGCCCAGGCACTCGTAGGCGGGCTCCTCGGGAGAGCGGATCACGGCGAAGTCCCAGAGGCTCTTGTCGCCCTCCCACTCGCGCAGCGGCTGGAAGACGACCATGTGCGCCGGGCAGTTGACGCGCTCGAAGTTCACGACGGCCAGTCCCGGCTGCCGGAGCGTGACGCGCACGTCCCGCGCGTCGGGGAAGCGCTTCTTGACGAGCTCGGTCGGGTCGAGCGCCCACGGCGCCTCCGCGACCACTCTCCTCTGCCGCTCCTGGAGCCGGGCGAGGTCGCTCGCGAAGGTCGACTGGTGGACGAGGCCCCAGTAGGAGAGGTCGAGGCGGCCGGCCTCGGACCACTCGGGCTCCAGGCTCTCGGAGGCGATCCGGAACTTGCGCTCGCCGAAGACGTAGTTGGTCGTCAGCGTGAAGCTGCGGTAACGGGGCGGCAGCTCCTTGTTGATGAACGTGTCGACGGCGATCCGGCGCGTGATCCCCTGCGGCCCGAAATCGACCTCGACGGCCGAGCGCGGCAGCGCGATCGAGAAGGTCGTGTCGAACCGACCCCGGTCGAGCCGGTACATGTGCGTCTCGGAGAGCCGCGCGTCGCCGGGATGGACGATCTGGAGCGCGACCTGGGGCCGGTCGTCGAACCGGAACTCCACGCTGCGGAAGGCCAGCAGCTCGTCGCACCTGGCCGGATCGTCGCGCTGCGTGCAGAGGAGCGGAAGGTGCCCGGCCAGGAGCAGCTCCCACTCGGCCCCCCTGCCCCGCTTGAAGACCGCGAGGATCGGGTTCTCGAACGGGAGGCGCGTGCGCGACACGAACCCCACCACCGGGATGTCCGGCGGAAGGCTCCGGAACGAGCCGACGCCCTGAACGAGCGCCTCGAAGACGCCGTCGCGGTCGAGATCGACTTCCTCGACGCGGGCGAGCTTCGCAAAGCTCACGTGGCGGTTCTCGTAGCGGGTGACGCGGGTGCCCGACGCCGCGCCCTTGTGCTGGCGGCCTTCGCGTTCGGGCGGAACCGGCGTGGGGATCGCCGTCGGCGCCACCGGTCGGTCGGGGGCGCGGGGTCTGGGCCGCGGCCCCCGCGGAGACGCCGAGGGCCGCGGCGAGGGCGCAGGCGCCGACGAAGGGGGCTCGATTGTCGCGAGTCATCGGTATGTCGGGATTTTACAGGACTCGGGGGCCGCTGGATTAGGCTACCCGGCGTGATGCGCGTCTTCGACTGCCACGTCCACGTCCAGCCCTGGGAGCAGATGAAGCCGGACGTGCGCGCCCTCATGACGGCGGGCCGCCGGGACCTCGCCGGGATCCAGGAGGCACTGTCGGACCCGGGCGCCCTGCTCTCCCTGATGGACCGGGAGGGGGTCGAGCAGGCCGCTCTCATCAACTACGTGGCGCCCGAGGTGATGGGCTTCACGCCCGCCGCCAACGACTGGGTCGCCCGCTACGTGCGCGGGCACGAGGACCGCCTCTACGCGGTCGGATCGGTCCACCCCCGCCACACGCGGGACGCGGCCGGCGAAACGCGCCGCCTGATCGAAGAGCTCGGCATCCGGCTCTTGAAGATCCACCCGCCCCACCAGCTCTTCGCCGCCAACGCGTATCTCACGGGCGAGCCGGGACTCGCCGAGGTCTACCGCGTCGCGGAGGAGCTCGGGAGGCCGGTCACGATCCACACCGGCACCTCGATCTTCCCGGGCGCCCGCAACCGCTTCGCCGATCCGATGCCGGTCGACGACGTGGCGGTGGACTTCCCGAAGCTGAAGATCCTGCTCGCCCACGCCGGCCGCCCGCTCTACATGGAGACGGCCGCCTTCCTGGTGCGGCGGCACCCGAACGTCCACCTCGAGCTCTCCGGCATCCCGCCGAAGAAGCTGCTCGAGTACCTGCCGCGCCTCGAGGAGCTCTCCGACCGCTGCCTCTGGGGAACGGACTACCCGAGCCCGGGTGTGGCGTCCATGAAGAAGAACGTCGAGGACTTCCTGGCGCTGCCGCTCTCGCCGGAGGCCCGCGAGCGCATCCTCTGGAGCAACGCCCTCCGCGTCTTCGACGGGTCCATATAATCCCCCCATGGCCTCCGTCCTCGTCATCGGCGCGGGCACGATGGGCCGCGGCATCGCCGGCGCCTGCGCCCTCGCGGGCCACGACACGCGGGTCTTCGACGCCGACCCCGACGCCCAGCGCGCGGTCCGCGGCCACGTCGAGTCGGCCTGGGGCCGGGCGATCGACAAGGGCAAGCTGACGTCCGAGGCGGCGGAAGGGGCCCGCCATCGGCTGCGGATCATCGAGAGGCTCAAGGACGCGACCGAGGTCGACATCGCCATCGAGGCCGTTCCCGAGGCGATCGAGCTCAAGCAGATGCTCTTCTCCGAGCTCGACGACCTCTGCCCGCCGCGGACCATCCTCGCCTCCAACACCTCCTCGCTCTCGATCACGCGCATCGCGAAGGCCACCGGGCGGCGGGACCGGGTCATCGGCATCCACTTCTTCAACCCCGTGGCGGCGATGCCGCTGGTCGAGATCGTCCTCGGACGCGAAACCTCGCCGGAGACCGAGGGCCGGGCCCTCGAGCTCGTGCGGTCGCTCGGCAAGGAGTCCGTGCGCGTCCACGACTCGCCGGGCTTTGCGACCTCGCGCCTCGGCGTCGCGCTGGGGCTGGAGGCGATGCGGATGGTCGAGGAAGGGATCGCGAGCGCCGAGGACATCGACCGGGCCCTCGAGCTCGGCTACGGCCACCGGATGGGCCCCCTGAAGACGACCGACCTCGTCGGCCTCGACGTGCGCCTGGCGATCGCCGAGACGCTCGCCGCGGAGCTGCCCTCGGAACGCTTCGCGCCGCCCGAGATCCTGCGCACCCTCGTCGCCGAGGGGCGGACCGGCCGGAAGTCCGGCGAGGGCTTCTACCGCTGGGAGGGCGAGAAGGCGGTCGGCCCCGGAGGCCGGGCGGCCGAGCTCGCGAAGAAACGATGAACGTCCCCGACCGGAGGGGCCTGAACCTCGGCATCGCGCTGACCGCCCTCGGCCTCTTCTTTCTCCTGCGCCGGGAGCTGCACCTTTCGGGCCCGGGTCCGATCCTGCTCCTGATCGGGACCGTCCTCTTCGCGATCTTCGGCCCTGCGCGGCTTCCGCGGCCCGGTCGTGCCCGCCGGGGTGCTCATCGGCCTCGGCGTCGGGGTTCCTGCTGCGCGACCCCTTCGAGCCCTGGATGCCGCACTGGGCGACGCCTGCTTCTCTTCCTCGGCGGCGGGCTGCTGCTGGCGGCCGCCGTCGACCGCTTCGCGGGACGGGAGCGGCATCCCTCGACGCTGGCGCCGGGCCTCGTGCTCGTCGCGATCGCGGCGGTCACCGCGTTCGCGCAGAACATCCGGATCCCCGAGAGCCTCTACGAGATCGCGTGGAGGCTCTGGCCGTGGGCGCTCGTGGCGGCCGGGGTGCTGCTCGTGGTGCAGGGCATGCGGGGCCGAAGGAGCGCTGTAGCTCGACGTTCCGTCGATCAGTCGAGGTTCAGCACCTTCACCGTTTCCTTCGGCTTGTCGGCCGCCGGCGCCGCCGCGACGTGCCGCCAGCAGCCCCGCGGTGCCACGAGCATGAGCGCCGCCGCCGCGATCTCGAGCGAGAAGAAGCCGGTCGCGAGGCGGTGATAGCGGTCGAGCAGGACCCTCGAGGGATCGGCCGCGGGCAGGCTGTCGATCAGACCCGGCGCCTCCTGCCGGATCCGGTCGATCGGCGGGATCAGGAGCTGCCGGATGACGAGCGCGGCGAAGAAGCCGAGGACCGGCAGCCGCGTCAGCAGGGCGCGCGTCGCCTTCGGCGCGTCGCGACGGGTCAGGAGCCAGGACGTCACGAAGAGGACCGCGAAGCTCGCCTCGGCCATCAGGCACAGCTTCGAGAGGATCGGGCTCTGGACCGCCGCCGCCAGGTCGCGTGTCGGAAGGACCCGGAAGACCGACGGCGCGACCACGGCCCCGAAGAAGACCGGGGGCGCGAGGGCGAGCGCGATCGCCGCGAGGTGGACGGTCAGGACGAGCGTGTCGAGCCGGCCTTCGGTCCTCACGCTACGGCGCCCATTCGGCCCGGACCGCCGGCGTCAGGCCCGCGGCGTGCGCCCGGTCGAGGAGCGTCTGGACGGCCGTGCGGCCCGCCTCGCCGTAGCCCTGCGTCCAGGCGTTGACGTACATGCCGACGAAGCGGTCGGCCTTCTCACGGGACAGGCCCCGGGCGTACTTCATCGCGTGGTCGAGGGCCGCGCCGCGGTGGGCGAGGCCGTACTCGATCGACCGCGACAGGGCTCGCGAGATCCGGCCGATCCGCTCCGCGCCGAGGTCCCGGCGGACGACGTTGCCGCCGAGCGGCAGCGGAAGGCCGGTCTCCTCCTTCCACCAGCGGCCGAGGTCGCACGATTTCCGTCAGTCCCTCGTCGCGGAACGTGAGCTGCCCTTCGTGGATGAGCAGGCCCGCCCGCTCCTCGCCGGAGGTCACGGCCTCCTGGATGCGATCGAAGGCGAAGCGGCTGCATGCGCACGCCGGGCGCCCAGAGCTGGAGCGCGAGCGCCGCAGTCGTCCACGGTCCCGGCGACGCGACGACGACGTCTCCCGAGGCGATCGCCGCGCGCCCGATCGGCTCGCGCGCGACGACGACCGGACCGTAGCCGTCGCCGAAGGACGCGCCGTGCGGCAGAAGCAGGTAGCGGTCGGCCAGGCGCGTGTACGCATGGAAGGAGACGGCGGTGACGGCGAGCTCTCCGGCCATCGCGCGCCGGTTCAGCGACTCGATGTCGGAGAGCTCGTGCGTGAAGGCGAGGCCCTCGGTGTCGACGCGCCCTTCGGCGAGCGCGTAGAACATGAAGGCGTCGTCGGAGTCGGGGCTGTGCGCGACGGTGATGGTCTCGGCGGAAGTCACGGGCGGATTCTATTCGCAGCCGACGGCGCCGAGCGGCTCCCGGAGACGCCGCGGGACCCGCCGCGACTTGACTTGCGCGCCCGCGAACGCCACAATGAAGTCAAGAGCGATTGCAAGGAAAAATCTTGTACCGACACGAGGGATACTTCTAAAATCAAATCGCCGGCTGGGTTGCGGCCCAACCGGCGAGTTTGACGAGCGTATGACCCATCAATCATTCGGCAGCGACAGACGGAAGGCGATACGCCCTTTGACGGGGGCGGAAAAACTAGCATCTCGCCCGAAGGCTGTCAATTGGCTGTCGGGAGGGAGGTGACGTAATGGCTACGAAGAAGAAGGCTGCGAAGAAAGCAAAGAAGGCGACCAAGAAGAAGAAGTAAGTCAAGCACTTACAGCTTCGAACACGGTTTCTCGGGGGCCTGCGGGCCCCCTTTTTTTGTGCCTTGATTTTCTCCCCCGGAGGACACCGCCGGGCCGAAACCCGGCCGCGGACTATATCTATGTTGATATAGTTCGGGCGTGTCGCTCCCCCACGTGCTGCTCGGTCTCCTCCACGCGGAGCCGCGCACCGGGTACGACCTCGGCCGCGCGATGGCGGAGGAGATCGACCCGGCGTGGAGCGCGGGCCTCTCCCAGATCTACCCGGCCCTGGCGAGGCTGCGCCGGAACGGGTGGGTCCGACTGCGCACCCTCGGCCCCCGCCGGGGCCCCCCGCGGCTCCTCTACCGGGTGACCGCGGCCGGGCGGCGGGAGCTCCAGCGGTGGCTGGCGGCGACGCCCCCGGCGCCCCGCGGCAACGACGCCTTCCTGGCCCGCATCGCCCTCCTCGAGGCCCTGCCGCCGGCGGCGCGGCGGACCGTCCAGTCGGCGCTCGCGGCGGCCCTCGACGCCGAGGCCGTCCGGCTGGAGGCGCTGCCCGACCCCGGCGGAACCCGCGGCTTCGCTCGGCGGGCCGCCGCCGCCCAACGGCGCGCGCTCGCCCGCTTTCTCGAGGGCCCGGGCACGGGACGCCCTCCGGCGCGACCGCGCCCCGGCTCGCCGCAAAAGCCTGGACGCGGCCCGCGACGGACGTATGATCGCTAGCGCGAGGGAGGAATCATGAGCGACGAGCCGAAGGCCGGCTTCACGCGTCGAGACCTCGTCCGCGGCACCCTGGTCGGAGCGATCGCCGCCGGAGCGGCGATCGAAGCTCCCGGCGGCCGAGACCGGAATCGTGGGGCCCGGCGCCGCCCCGCTGGAGCTCAAGGTCAACGGCGCCGTGCACCGGCTCTCGGTCGAGCCCCGCGTCACCCTCGTCGACGCCCTGCGGGACCGCATCGGCCTGACCGGCACGAAGAGCGTCTGCGGACGCGGCGCCTGCGGCTCGTGCACGGTGCTCATCGACGGCATGGCCGTCTGCTCGTGCCTGACGCTCGCCCACGAGGTCGGCGGCCGCTCGATCACGACGATCGAGGGCCTCGCCTCCGGACGGACGCCTCTCCGCCCTCCAGGAGGCCTTCGTCGCCGCCGACGCACTGCAGTGCGGCTTCTGCACGTCCGGGATGGTCCTCTCCTGCAAGGTCCTCCTCGACAAGAATCCGAAACCCACGCGCCCGGAGATCCGCGCGGCGCTCGCCGGCAATCTCTGCCGCTGCGGGACGTACCCCCACGTCCTCGACGCCGTCGAGAGCGTCGCCGGCCTCAAGGTCGCCGACGAGGAGGCCGTTCCCCTCTACGCCGCCTCACGACCGCCGACCGCCGGCCCCCCACGGCTCCTCGACGACCTCCGCGTCGATTCCGCCACCGCCGAAGCCCTCGAAGCCGAGGAGGCCTGACATGAGCGACAAAGTGCGCGTCGGCTTCAACGGCGACTTCCAGACCAAGGACGTCGCCGTCTCGCCCGGCGACCCCGCGCCCTGGGACCCCTCGGCGAAGCTCTCGATCGTCGGGACCCGCGTGCCGCGGCTCGACGGCCCCGCCAAGGCGACCGGGGAAGCCCGCTACTCGATCGACGTCCGGCTGCCGGGGCTCCTCTATGCGCGCATCCTGCGCTGCCCGTTCGCCGCCGCGACCGTCAAGTCCATCGACCTCGCGCCCGCCCTGAAGCTCCCGGGCGTCCGGGCCGCTCTGGCCCTGGCCGAGCCGGGCGAGAAGGTCCGCTTCGCCGGCCAGGAAGTCGCCGCCGTCGCGGCCGACACCCCCGAGCGCGTCGGCGACGCCCTCGCGGCGATCGTCGTGGTCTACGAGCAGCGTCCGTTCGTCGTCGGGATCGACGCCGCCTCGAAGGCCAACGCGCCCCTCGTCTTCGAGGGGCAAGCGCAGCAGAAGACGTCCGCCGGCGAGGTGGAGGAGCGCAAGTCAAGCCTGCCGCGCAAGGGCAACGTCATGGGCCCGCGGCTGACCAACCGGGGCAACGTCGAGGCCGGGTTCCGGCAGGCCCACGCCGTCGTCGAGGCCACCTACGTCACGCAGGTCCAGGTCCACACGGCGCTGGAGACCCACGGCCTGGTGGCGCACTGGGACGGAGGCGACCTCAAGGTCTGGGCCTCGACCCAGGGCATCTTCTCCGTCCGCGACGAGCTCGCCGAGGCGCTGAAGATCCCGGCCTCGCGGATCCAGGTCATCACCGAGTACATGGGCGGCGGCTTCGGGGCCAAGTTCGGCGCCCGGATCGAGGGCGTCGCCGCCGCGCGCCTTGCGAAACAGGCCGGCGCCCCGGTCAAGCTCTTCCTCGACCGGAAAGAGGAGCAGACGGCGAGCGGCAACCGCCCCTCCTCGATCCAGTGGATCAAGGCCGGCGCCACGAAGGACGGGAAGCTCACGGCGATGCACCTCATCGAACGCGGCACCGGCGGAACCAACGGCGGCACCGGCACCTCCGGCCCGATCAAGAACATCTATGCCTGCGAGAACCTCAAGGTCGAGGAGTACGACGTCTTCACCAACGCGGGACCCTCGGCCGCCATGCGCGCGCCCGGACACCCCCAGGGCGCCTTCGCGCTCGAGGCGACCATGGACGAGCTCGCCGCGAAACTCGGCATGGATTCCCTCGAGTTCCGGCTGAAGAACGACCCGTCCCCGGTGCGCCGCGAGGAGTTCCGGATCGGCGCCGAGAAGATCGGCTGGGCGACCCGGAACGCGCGGCGGCAGACGGCGGACCCGGCAGTCAAGCGCGGCGTGGGGGTCGGCGCGGCCGTCTGGTACGACACCGGCGGCACGGGCCCGCGCGCCACCGTCACGATCAACCGCGACGGCTCGGCAGAGGTCGAGCACGGCGTCCAGGACCTCGGGACCGGCTCGCGCACGATGGTCGCGATCGTGGCCGCCGAGGAGCTGGGGCTTCCGCTCGAGAAGGTCTCCGTCCGGATCGGCGACACGCGGATGCCCTTCGGCCCGGCCTCCGGCGGCTCCACGACGACGCCCTCGAGCGCGCCGACGATCCGCCGGGCGGCGTGGCAGGCCAGGCAGAAGATGGCCGCGGCCGTCGCGAAGGAATGGAAGGTCCCCGCGGAGTCGGTCTCGGTCGACGGCGGCGGCGTCACGGCGTCGGGAGAGCCCGCGCGGCGGGCCGACTGGGAGGAGGCCTGCAAGCTCCTGCCGGAGGAAGGCGATCTCCGCCACCGCCGACCGGGCCGAGAACAACGAGGGCGCCTGGAAGCGGTTCATCGCCGGCGCCCAGTTCGCCGAGGTCGTCGTCGACACCGAGACGGGCCGGGTCGTGGTCGAGCGGGTCGTCGCCGTCCACGACTGCGGCCTGGCGATCAACGCGCTGACGACCGAGAGCCAGATCCAGGGCGGGGTCATCCAGGGGCTGTCCTACGCCCTCTTCGAGAACCGGGTGCTCGACCGCGGCAGCGGCCGCATGCTCAATCCGAACGTCGAGCAGTACAAGATCGCGGGGTCCCTCGACTGCCCCGAGATCGAGACGGTGATCGTCCCGGTCTGGGACGGCGTCAACAACACCCAGTCGGCCGGCATCGGCGAGCCGGCGACCGTCCCCACCGCGGCGGCCATCGCCAACGCGGTGTCCCACGCCATCGGGGCGCGCATCACCCGGCTCCCGATCACGCCGGAGGTCGTTCTGGCCGCGGTCGACGCGGCCTCGCGGGGCAAGGGAGGCCGGTCATGAAGGCGTTCACGCTGGTGCACGCGACTTCCCTCGCCGAAGCGTCCCGGGCGGCGGCGAAGCCGGACACGGAGCTCAAGGCGGGAGGGGTCGACCTGCTCGATCGGATGAAGGAGGGCTGCGACAGCCCGACCACCGTGGTCTCGATCGCCGGCATTTCCGGTCTCGACGGGATCCAGGCCGGCCCGCCCGGCCGCATCGGCGCGCTCGCGACCCTGGCGAAGATCGCCGCGGACCCGGGGCTTCGGAAGCACTACCCGGCCCTCGCGGCGGCCGCGGAGGGCGCCGCGACGCCGCAGATCCGCAACATGGCGACCCTCGGCGGGAACCTCTGCCAGCGGCCCCGCTGCTGGTACTACCGCCTGGAGGAGTTCGACTGCCGCAAGAAGGGCGGCAACGACTGCTTCGCCGTCGACGGCGAGAACGAGTTCCACGCCATCTTCGATTCGAACCTCACCTGCTGCTGCGTCCATCCCTCGGCCACGGGGGCGGCGCTCTTCGCCTACGGCGCGAGCCTCGAGATCGTCTCGGCGAAGGGCCGGCGAATGCTCAGCATGGACAAGTTCTTTTTCCGGCCGGTCGAGGACGCCACGCACGAGAACACGCTCGAGGCGGGCGAGATCGTCGAGACAGTCGTGCTGCCCGCGCCGGCGCCGGGCGCCCGCTCGGTCTACCGAAAGCTCAAGGAGAAAGAGTCCTTCGACTGGCCGCTCGTCGAGGTCGCCGTGGCCCTGACGCTTTCGGGCGGCACGATCCGGGATCCCCGCGTCGTGTTCGGCTCGGTCGCGCCCACCCCGCACCGCTCGCCCGAGGCCGAGGCCGTTCTCGCCGGCGCGCGCCCGAGCCCCGAGCTCGCCCGCAAGGCGGCCGTGGCCGCCGTCTCTTCCGCGCGGCCGCTCTCCCAGAACGCGTACCGGGTGCGCCTGGCGAAAGTGGAGCTCGAACGGGCGCTCAAGGAGATCTTCGCCTGACCGACGACCCGCTGGCGCCGATGCGCCGCTTCGCCCGCAAGGGCGAGGCCGGCCAGGTCGAGCCCGATCCCCTGCTCTGCCGGCACCTGCGCACCAAGACGTGGTTCTCCCCCGACGCCTTCGGCGAGGGAGACCCCCGCCAGTCGCCCTCGACGGCGCAGTACTGGTGCCTCCGGACGATGCGCCCCAACGGCCCCGACGGCGACCTGGCATTGCCGGAGGAGTGCACCGACGAGCGGGTCTGCTTCGAGCCGCTGGTGGGACGGTCCGGCGAAAGCTGAAAAACGCCGGGGGTCAGGTCTTCATTTTTCGGATGTCGCGAACCGTGGCCCCGAGCTGAAAAATGGAGACCTGACCCCGCTATCTATCTTCTTCAGGTCCATCAGCACCTGGCGCGCGACGGCCTTCAGCGTGTCGAACACGCCGGCGCCCGTCGTCGCGACGGCCTCGAAGGTCGGCTCGCCCTTGATGTTGCAGGCGCCGGTACATCTCGTCGACCGGCATCGAGGTCGGCAGGTCGCGCTTGTTGAACTGCAGCACGTACGGGACGTTGGCGATGTCGTAGCCCTGCTCCTTGAGGTTCTTGTCGAGGTTCCGGATCGACTCGATGTTGGCCTCGAGGCGCGCCTCCTGCGAGTCGGCCACGAAGACGACGCCGTCGACGCCCTTCAGAATCAGCTTGCGCGTGGCGTCGTAGAAGACCTGGCCCGGGACCGTGTAGAGCTGGAACCGGGTCTTGAAGCCCTTGACCGTGCCGAGGTCGAGCGGCAGGAAGTCGAAGAAGAGCGTCCGGTCGGTCTCGGTCGCGAGCGAGATGAGCTTTCCCTTGGCGGCGGGGTTCGTGCGGTCGTAGATGTACTGGAGGTTCGTCGTCTTCCCGCACAGGCCGGGCCCGTAGTAGACGATCTTGCAGTTGATCTCCCGGGCCGCGTAGTTGATGAAAGTCATGAAGCCTTGGCCTGCCGATCCGACCCTGCCCGCCGCCTACTCCGAGAACAGACGGTCGATGTCCTCGTCCGTGATCTCGGCGAAGGGGCGAAGTCGAAGTCCGCCTGGAGGGCCTGCTTTTCCTTCTCGGCCTTGCGGGCGATGTCCTGGAAGATCGTCTCGAGCTCCGCCATGGCCCGCCGGACGCGCAGGCGCACGAGCCCGAGCGACGTCCGCTCGTCGAAGATCACGACGAGGATGACCCGCTGCGCGACGATCGAGATGTGGATGTTGTCGCGCTCGCCCTCGTGGAAGAGGATCGAGAACTCCTTCTCCCCGATCAGCCGCGCCAGGCCGTCGGTGGCGGCGACGTTGCCGGCCGTCAGCGAGGCGAGCGACGTCGTGTCGAGGGACTGGAGGTCCCCGACGGCCGCGATCTGCTGGCCGTTCTTGTCGACGAGGAAGACCACGTTCGCGTTGGCGTCGGTCGCCAGGCGGTTCAGCGACTCCTTGATCTTCCGGAACTCCTCGTCGTAGAGGACGAGGTCAGGCATCGTCATGGATTAACTGATTCTCCTAATGGGACTTATTCTAACAGCATTCTCTGACGGCATTGTTAGAGCTCGCGCCGGTTCTCCAGCGACCGCGCCATCGTGACTTCGTCGGCATATTCGATGTCCCCGCCGACCGGCAGCCCGAAGGCGATCCGCGTCACGCGCACTCCGGAGGGCTTCAACCGCCGTGCGAGGTAGAGGGCCGTGGCCTCCCCTTCGACGTTCGGGTTGGTCGCGATCACGACCTCCCGGACCTCCGGCGTGACCCGCGACACCAGGCCCGCCACGTCGATCTCGTCGGGCCCGATGCCCTTCAGCGGCGAGAGCGCCCCCCAGAGAACGTGGTAGCGGCCCTTGAACTCGCGCGTCTTCTCGACGGCCGCGAGGTTGCCCGGCTCCTCGACGACGCACAGCAGCGTACGCGTCCCGCTGCGGGTCCGAGCAGATGTCGCAGGGGTCCTCCTCGGTCAGCGTGTTGCAGGTCGAGCAACGCTTGACCGCGGAGCGGGCCTCGGCGATCGCGTGGGCGAGGCGCTCCGCGTCCTCGGCCGGCGAGCGGAGCAGGTAGTACGCCAGCCGCGCCGCGCTCTTGGCGCCGATGCCGGGCAGGCGCTGGAACTCGGACGCGAGGCGCTCGAGGGATTTCGGCGTTCCGGGCAAGGTCGGGCCTAGCGCATCCCCGGCATCATTCCGCCGAGCAGCGACGCCGTCTTCTTCTGCACGGCCTCGTCCACCCGGCGCGAGGCCTCGCGCGAGGCGGCGAGGATCAGGTCCTGCAGCGTCTCGACGTCCTCCGGGTCGACGGCCGCCTTCTCGATGTGGACGGAGAGGATCTCCTTGGCGCCCGACATCTCGATCTTGACCATGCCGCCGCCGGACGTGGCCTCGATCCGCATGGCGGCGAGCTCTTCCTGCATCTTCGTCTGCATGGCCTGGGCCTGCTGCATCATCTTCTGGATGTTCATTCCTCTTCCTTGATCTCGGTCAGCTCCCCGTGGAAGAGCTCCATGGCCGAACGCACCATCGGGTCCGCCTCCGCCCGCGTGCTCGCGCGCTCGCGGGAGATCGTCGAGCGCGGGACCTCGCGCGCCGCCTTGCCGAGGTCGCCGTCGGCCGGCGGGCCGGTCTTCAGCACGATCTTGAGCGGCCGCCCGAAGGCCTCGCGCGCCACCTCGGCGAGCAGCTTCCGCGCCGCGTGCTCCTCGAGCGCTTCCTTGGCCGCCGCGCGGTCGATCCCGAAGCGCAGGACGAGGTCCTCGCCGGAAACGCCGATCGACTCGGCCAGGCTGACCTGGGCCGCGGTCACGCGCCGGCGCGAGTCGAGGATCTCGTGGAAGCGCTCGATCGGATCGCCGGCGGACGGCGCGGAGGCCGCCTCCCGCGCCTCCGGCTCCGGCTCGACCGGAACGAGCGAGACGATCCGCGGGCCGGCGTCCGCGGCGCGCGCGGGCGCCGGCGTCGGCGCGGGGGCGACGCGCGCCGGGGGCGCCGACCCGATCGCCGCTTCGATGTCCCGCAGGCGCGGCAGCTCGGCGAGCTTCAGGATGAGCATCTGGACGACGAGGCCCGGGTCGTCGACCCGGCGCACCTGCTCCTCCGCCTGCAGCGTCAGCGACACGGCGCGGAGCAGGTTCTCGTAGGGCATCGGCCTGCGAGAGCGCCTTCAGCCGCGCCTGCTCTTCCTTGGGCAGGTCGCTCGTGGCTCCGGCGGCCGCCAGCAGCGCCCGCCGCAGGAACGCCACGAACTCCCGGAGCACGTGCCGCGGGTCCGCGCCGCCCTCGGTCAGGCGCGACAGGCTCGCGATCGCCGCGGCGCGGTCGCCGCCGGCGACGGCCGAGTACATTCCCTCGAGCACCGCCGAGTCGACGAGCGCCAGGATCTCGGCGCAGCGCGCCTCGTCGACCTTGCCCGCCGCCAGCGTCGCCGCCTGGTCGAGCAGCGACAGGGCGTCGCGCATGCTCCCCTCCGCGGCCCCGGCGAGCAGCCGCAGCGCCCCCGGCGTCGCCTCGATCTTCTCGGCCTTCGCCACCTTCGCCAGCTGCGCCGACGATCTCCGGGACCGTCAGCGCGCGGAAGGCGAAGCGCTGGCAGCGCGAGACGATCGTGGCCGGGATCTTGTGGAGCTCGGTCGAGGCGAGGATGAACCGCGCGTGGGGCGGCGGCTCCTCGAGGGTCTTCAGCAGCGCGTTGAAGGCCTCGGTCGTCAGCATGTGGACTTCGTCGATGACCGCGATGCGATAGCGGTCGCGCTGCGGCGCGTAGCGGACGGTCTCGATGAGCTCGCGGGCGTTCTCGATCTTCCGGTTCGAGGCGCCGTCCATCTCGTGGACGTCGAGCGACTCGCCGCGGTCGAGGATCTCCCGGCAGGAGGCGCACTCGCCGCACGGTCGGATCGTCGGCCCCTTGTCGCAGTTGAGCGCCCGGGCGAGCATCCGGGCGGTCGAGGTCTTCCCGACGCCGCGGGGGCCCGTCAGAAGGTAGGCCTGGGCCACGCGGCCGTCGGCGATGGCGTTGGAGAGCGTGCGCGCGACGGCCTCCTGGCCGACCAGGTCCTCGAAGACGCGGGGACGCCACTTGCGGGGAAGCGCGAGGTGCATCGGATTTTTCAGCCGGCGGCCGAAGATGAGCTCAGGTTGACCTGCGGCGCCCGGTGGCGCCTCCTGATCGCTGCTTCCTTCCGGACCTGACGAGGTTCGGAGACTTCCGTCGCACAGGGCCCGAACTCATCTTCCGCCGCCGGACGAGCGATTCTATCCCACGCGGACGCGGCGGCGCGGGGCGAGGAAGGTGACGAGGAGCAACGCCGCCCGAACAGGAGGCCCGCGGCGAGATCCGAGCCCTGGAGGAACGCCCTCGGGCGGCGGCGGCCACGCCCCGAGGGCCGCGCCGGCGGTGAAGAGACGGCGAAGAGCGCGAGCCAGATCGCGGCCGCGACGGCCAGGCGCGCCGGCGTCATTCCTTGTCGCGGCACCGCGCCCGGACGAAGTCCTTGACGGCCTCGGCGAGGTTCTTCGGAATCTCGCGCGGCTTGAGCATCTTGAGGGTGCGGCCCGTCGCGCGATACGTCCGCAGGAAAACGACGCACGGCGGGCAGTGCGAGAAATGCCGCTCGAGCTCCTTCCGGTCGGCCTCCGGCATCGAGCCGTCCTCGTAGTCCGCCGAGATACTCGAGGATGAGCTTGCGGCAGGAGATCTCGTCGTGGCTCATGGCGCCGCCCTCCGCTCGGCCGCGCGGCGGCCGGCCGGCGCGGACGCGACCTCCGTGAGCCGCTGGCGCACGTAGAGCCGCGCGCGGTGGAGGCGCGACTTCAGCGCCGGCGAGCGAGATCTTGAGCGTCTCGGCGACGTCGGCCGGCTTCATTTCCTCGACGTCCACCATCCAGATCGCGTCCCGGTAGGCGGGGGGCAGCTCGGCGATGAAGCCCTCGGCCGCGCCGGGCCAGGTCCCGGGCGATCGTCTCGTTCTCCGTCCCGTCGACCCACGCCGTGAACTCCGGCGAGGCGGCCTCGCCGTCGCCGCCGAGCGCGGCCGGTAGTCTTCGAGCGAGACGGTCGCGCCGGCGGACTTGCGCCGGCGGGCGCGGGTGTACGCCGAGTTGAGGGCGACGCGGTAGAACCAGGAGAAGAACTTCTTCGACTCGTCGAAGGTCCCGATCTTCCGGTACAGGGTCAGGAAGGTGTCCTGGGTCGCTTCCTCCGCGTCTTCCGGGTTGCGGAGGACGCCGTAGGAAAGCGAGTAGACGCGAGCGTTGTATCGGTCGACCATGTCTCGAAAGGCTTGATCGTCGCCCCGTTTGATCCGCCGGACGAGCTCGAGGTCGGAGGCGTTGGGATCGTCTGCCATCGAAAAGTACGCTATCCCGGACCGGGCTGATTCCGGAAATGGGGGTCAGCCCTGAATAACTGACGTTTGGGGTCAGCCCTGACGAATCTGACGTTTGCGCTGAGATGACGAGGCCCTTGGCGATCGCTAGAATTCCCAGCTGTGGCGGAGAGGGGGGGATTCGAACCCCCGGTACGTTTTGCGTACACACGCTTTCCAAAGCGTGTCCTTAAGCCACTCGGACACCTCTCCGGGGGCGGGGAATCCACAACGGACCGGGCTCTCCGACTCCCCCCGCTCTGCAGCCGCAGGAGCCTCACTTGCAGGGCTGACCCCAACTGTCAGACTGTCAGGGCTGACCCCAAGTGTCAGACTGTCAGGGCTGACCCCAATCCCGGCGTTTTGGGGTTAGAGGGGTTACACTTTCGGAGTGACGGGCGAGCGGGCGCCCGATTTCGTGTTCCTGGCGGGGCATCCCGTGCCTGGACTTCCTGAACACGCGGCCGGTGGTGCGAGGCCAGGCGGTCGAGATGCTGCCGGACTTCGAGAGCTTCGTCCGCTGGCTCGGCCGGGCGGGCCGGCTCGACGCGCGGGGGGCCGCCGACGCGCTGAAGCGCTGGAGCGAGGGGCCCGAGGGCGCGCGCATCGCCGAGCGGGCGCGGACTCTCCGGGAGACGCTGCGGCACCATGGTCGACGGCCTGACGAAGGGCCGCGGCGTCTCGACCGAAGGCTTCGCCGCGATCAACTTCATCCTCGCCGAGAACGACGGCAACCTCCGGCTCGAGCGCACCGGCGGCGGCTTCCGCACCCGCTTCACCTCGCGGCCGACCCAACCGATCTCGCTGCTCGGCAGCGTCGCGGAAGCCGCCGCGGACCTGCTCGCCGCGCGCGACCCGCGCCTGATCCGCCGCTGCGGCAACCCGGACTGCGTCCTCTACTTCTACGACGCGACGCGCAACCACCGCCGCCAGTGGTGCGCGATGGGGACCTGCGGGAACCTGATGAAGGTCAGGGCGTTTCGCCGGAGGCACCGCCGAAGCCGACGGTCTGAGCCGTGGCCTCAGCCGCTCCGACCCCATCCGCCGCAGCGTCTCGAACGAGTAGATCCCGTCGTTGTGGCCGTCGGCCCAGTCGATCTGCAGCGCGTAGGACCCGACCCACCGGTGCGCCGCCGCCTGGACCGAGAGCGGCGTGAGCGGCCGGTCCGGTCCGCGGTAGACCTTGCCGAAGAGGTCGGGCTCGCCCTTGCACATCGCGCACGGGCAGGCGCGTCGCAGGCCCGCGAGCGGCAGATAGTCCTCGCGCCCGTCGCTCCAGACGATCGCGAGCTCCTGGCCGACGACCTGGACGTTCTTCGGGACGAGGATCACCGGATGCCTTCGGCGAGGAAGAGGTCCGAGAGGATCCGGTTGTAGGAGTAGGCGTACGCCCTGCCGTCCGGCGCGATGCTGGGGGGCGAGATCGTGAGGATTCCGGCCGGGTCCGGCGGCGCGAGCTCGCGCCAGAACTCCCGCTTTCCCGGTCGGCCGGATCCAGCCGGAAGACCCGCGCGGGGTATCGACCCCGAGCGTAAACGAAGAGCGAGCGCCCGTCCGCTGTCCAGCCGAGCGGCGCCTCCAGATTCTCGAGCCCGAGAATCGGCGTCGGCTCGCCACCCGCCAGCGGATAGAGAGCGAACTTGCGGTCCGGGCCGCGCGACCAGGATGGTCTTTCCGTCGGGCGAGACGTCCGAGCCCACGTAGCGGTAACCCTCGGGCGTCAGGGCGCGCGGCTTGCCGCTCTCGAAGATCGAGCCGATAGATGCGAGACCCCCGGCCCGGTTCCTGGGCGTTCAGGACGAGCCCCTGGCCGTCCCGCTCGAAGATCGCGGAGATCGGGAGAACCCCGGGCAGGGGGATCGCCCTCGGTTCGCCGGCTCCCGTCGGCAGCAGGGAGAGTCGGGCCTCCGCCGCAATCTCGGTCACCGCCGTCACCCAGCGCCCGTCGGGCGAGAATCCGTACGCGGCACCCTCCCCCAGCCGCACCGGAGGAGACCCGTCCATGCTCCGGATGTAGACGGAGTATCCCTCTCCGCCCCCTTCCCCCGACTCGCCGAAGAGGATCTGGGTCCCGTCGGGTGATAGCGCATTGACGGTCGACCAGTCGAGCCAGGACAGGTCCTTCTCCTTGTCGCCGCCCGGAGGAAGCGCCAGGATGCCGGATCGCAGCGTGTCGTGCGTGATCAGGAGCCGTCCGTCCCGCCCGACGTCCTGGAGCGTCAGGTTCCCCGTGACGCGCGCCACGACGCGTTGCACGCCCGCTTTCGAGACCGCGAAGAGGGCCCGGTTCCCGCCGACCTCCGCCGCCGTGAACAGGATCCAGTCGCCGCTCGGGTCCCAGGCCAGGCCTCCCGCGGTCGCGAAGAGCTTCGTGAGCGTGGTCTTCTTGCCGGCACGGTCCACGATCGCGACGAAGCCCCCGTCGTCCCCCCGCGCCGGGTGGTCGAGGAAGGCCACCGTGTCCCCGTCCGGCGAGATCCGCGGATTGCTGATCCACCCGGTCGTCTCGTAGAGGATCTTGCCGACGGGCATCTCGAGGCGCTCCCGGGCCGCGACGTCCCGCACGATGACGAACCCCGAGCCGTCGGCCATCCAGTCGGCCCAGTGGACGTCGTCCAGGATCTCCCGGGGAGTCCCGCCGCCGGTGATCCCGATGCGCGCGAGCATGCCGGTCCGGGTGAACGCGCCCCCGTAGCGGCGGTTCAGGGTGACGGCCATTTCCCCGCTCGGCGAGATCGCCATCACCTCCGCCTCGGGCAGGCCGAAGGGACGCGACTCCGGGCTCTCGATCCGGCTGGCGAAGACCTCGACGGGACGGCCCTCCCAGGCCGCGGAATAGAAGACCGTCTGCCCGTCCGGGGCAAACCGGGCCGAGTAGATCTCGCCGCGCTGGAACGTGAGCTGCTTGAAAGAGGGCAGGGCTGCGGGCGTCGCCTTCCGGCCGGCGGCGAATGCGGCTGCTCCGACGGCGGCCGCGAGCAGGACGGCGCCGAGGGCCCACGGCCAGATCCGCCGCCCCGCCCGTACCGCGGCCGAGGCTGCCGCCGTCTGGTCCGTCGTCGTCGAGAACGAAGCTTCCGACAGGTGATCGCGCACGTCGGCGAGGTCGCGCGCCAGGTCCTTGGTCGTGCCGAAGCGGTCCTCGGGATCCTTGGCGAGACAGCGCTCGACGAGCCACCGCACGGGCGAGGGCACCTTCGGGTTCAACTGCCCGAGCGGCGCCGGCTCCTCGCGGATGATCGCCGTCATCGTCTCGGCCGTCGTCGAGCGCTCGAAGGCGCGCTTGCCGGTCGCGAGCTCGTAGACGATCGAGCCGAAGGAGAACTGATCCGAGCGGAAATCGACCGTGCGGCCCGCCGCCTGCTCGGGCGACATGTAGCCGATCGTCCCCATCACCATGCCGGGACGCGTCGGGTCCCCCGCCGAGGTCTGCAGGGCCGAGACCTCCTGGTCCTCGGGCGTCACGAGCTTGGCGAGACCGAAGTCCAGGATCTTCACGAACCCGTGCCTGGAGATCATGACGTTCTGCGGCTTCAGATCCCGGTGCACGATCCCGGCCGCGTGCGCCGCCGCGAGGCCGTCGGCGATCTGGACCGAGACGTCGAGGAGCTTCTTGACCGGCACCGGCCCCGAGGCGCCGAGGTCCTTCAGCGTCCCGCCCTCGACGAGCTCCATCGCGATGTAGACGTTCGACTCGTGGGTGCCGATGTCGTAGACCGTCAGGATGTTGGGGTGCGAGAGGCCGGAGGCCGCCCGGGCCTCCCGCTCGAACCGGCCGCGCCGCTCGGGATCCTCCGCGAGCTCCGGCGGCAGCACCTTGATCGCGACGTCGCGCTTCAGACGCTCGTCGCGCGCCTTGTAGACCTCGCCCATTCCCCCCGCGCCGATCGGCGCGAGGATGTCGTAGGGTCCGAGCTTCGTTCCAGCGGCGAGCGTCATGAGGGGCGGCGGGATTCTAACCGCGAATCACTTCATGCCTTCGACGAGCTGGAGGTAGGACAGCACCCGCAGATAGCTGTACGCGTAGTAGCGGCCGTCGGGCGTCACGACGAACCGGCTGGCGCCCGCCAGACCCGCGGCATCGGCCGGCGAGACTTCCTTCCAGAGATCCAGCCGACCGGCGGCCACGTCGTACTTGAAGACCTGCGACGGGACCCGGTTGGCGTCCTGCACAAACAGAGTCCCCCCGTCCGGAGTCCACCGAATCGGGCGGTGCCGTGAGGTCAGGCCCGGAAGGGGCGTCGGCTCGCCTCCCTGGACGGGATAGAGGTAGACCCGCTGATCCGGGCCGCTCACGACGGCGGACTTCCCATCGGGCGTCACGGCCCCCCGGAACAGCGAATAGCCCTCCGGAGAAATCGCTCGGGCCTTCGCTCCCGAGGAGTCGCGCAGATACAGCCGCGTTCCATGGTCGGCCTCGGCCGCCGTGAAGATCAGGGTCTTGCCGTCGGGGAGGAAGTCGGCGTTGAACACGTCGAGGCCGTCGTGCGACAGCGCCCTTGGCTCTCCCACGCTCGTGGGAAGCAGGTGGATCTGCGGCGTGGCGGTGTGGGTGATCGCGATCGCCCACGCGCCGTCGGGCGAGAACGCCTCGGTCGAGCCATCCCCGAGGCGCACCGCCGGCGAGCCGTCGAAGCCCCGCAGGTACGCGGAGTAGGCGGGACCGCCCCCCTCCCCCGACTCCGTGATGAGGATCTTGCTGCCGTCCGAGCGGATGTCGGTCACGAGGGAGTAGTCGAGCCACGAAAGCTCCCGCTCCTTTTCCTCTCCCGGCCCGCGCGCCAGGATCCCGAGGCGGGCGCTCTCGTTGGTCATCAGCACCCGACCCTGCTGCGAAATGTCGCGGATCGTGCTGATGCCCGGTACGCGCCCGACCAGGCGCACCCGGCCGGAAAGCGTCACTGCGTGCACGGCCCGGTTGAACCCGCCCACGGCCGCCGTGTACCAGATCTCGCCGCCGTCCGGCCTCCAGACGAGGCCCTGGACGGTCGCATAGAGGGGAGAAATGTCCCGTTCCTTTCCAGCCCGATCCACGACCGCCACGCGCCCGCCGTCATCGTTCGGGACGGGATGATCGAGGAATGCGACGAGCTCTCCGTCCGGGGACATCCGGGGGTGGCTGATCCAGCCCGAGGTCTCGTAGAGAACCTTCCCGATCGGATACTCGACCCGACACCTCGCGCCCACGTCCCGCACGATCGCCAGGTCCTTCCCGTCGGGAGACCAGTCGGCGTACTGGACGTCATCCAGGATGTCGCGCGGGGCGCCTCCGGCGATCGATATCCGGGCGAGCCGGCCCGTCGTCACGAACGCCTTGGTGCGGCGGGGCGCCAGCTTGATCGCCATCTCCCCGCCCTTCGAGATCGCGAGCACCTCGGCGGAGGGCAGGCCGAACGGCCGGGATTCCGGGCTCTCCGGCCGGTTGATGAAGATCTCGAACGGCGCTCCCTTCCCAGGCGGCGGAATAGACGACCGTCTGGCCGTCCGGCGCGAAGAGCGAGCCGGCGACCTCCCCGCGCGAGAAGGTGATCTGGTGAAACTCGGGCGGCTCGACGAAGCCGGACTTCTTGCCGGCGGAGTAGACGAAAGGGCGACGCGATCAGCGCGCCGAGGACCGCCGCGAGCGCCAGCGCCGCCCACGGGCGACGTTTCTTGCCTTCCGCCGGAAGCGCGCGCACGCCGGTCGAGTGTCCCGGACACGCCGGAGAGCGCCTCGAGGTCGAAAGCGACGTCGCGGGCCGACTCGAACCGCTCCTCCGGGTTCTTCTCCAGGCAGTGCCGCACGATCCGGTCGAGGCCCGGGTGCACGTCCTTGTTCGTCGCCGAGAGGTCCGGCGGCTCTTTCGTCAGGATCGCCGTGATCGTGTCCGCCGCCGTGTCCCCGCGGAACGCGCGCTGGCCCGACAGCATCTCGTAGAGGATCGTCCCGAAGGCGAAGATGTCCGAACGCCGGTCCGCCGTCTTCCCGCGCACCTGCTCCGGCGCCATGTAGCCCATCGTTCCGAGCACGACGCCGGGCTCGGTGCCGCCCGAGACCGTGTTCATGTCCGTCTGGCCGTGCTCGTCCCGCTCGGTCTTCAGCTTCGCCAGGCCGAAGTCCAGGATCTTCACCCGCCCGTCCTTCGTCAGGAACAGGTTCTCGGGTTTCAGGTCCCGGTGGACGATTCCCTTCTCGTGCGCCGCCGCGAGACCCTTCGCGATCTGCACGGCGTAGTCGATCGCCTTGCGCACCGGAAGCGACCCCGCGAGCAGTCGCGCCCGCAGCGTCTCCCCCTCGAGAAGCTCCGTCACGATGTACGGAGCGCCGTCGTGCATGCCGAAGTCGTAGACCGCAGTGATGCCGGGATGGTTGAGCACCCCCGCCGCCCGCGCCTCCTGCTCGAACCGCTTCAGCCGATCCGGGTCCTGCGAGAAAGTCGCCGGCAGCACCTTGATGGCGACATCGCGACCGAGACGCGGGTCCTTCGCCCGGTAGACCTCTCCCATCCCTCCGGCGCCGAGCGGCGAGAGGACCTCGTAGGGACCGAGCTTCGTTCCCGCAGAAAGCGTCATTTCAGGCCTTCGACGAGGTACAAGTCCGACAGCGTGCGCTGGAAGCCGTAGACGTAGGAAGCGCCGTCCGGAGCCATGATGATGGGCGCGATGTCGACGATCCCGGCGCCGTCGGCCGGCATCACCTCGCGAACCAGCTCCTTCTTTCCACTCCCGAGGTCGAGCCTAAACACCCGCCCCGGGAGGTCACGCCGCCGAAACACATAGAGAGACTTACCATCCGCACTCCACCCGCTCGGCGACTCGTCGTCGGCGAGGCCGGGGACCGGCGCGGGCTCCCCGCCGGCCAGCGGATAGAAGTAACGCTTCCGGTCGGGCCCGCTGACCAGGACCCGGGCGCCGTCCCTCGTGACGCCGCCGGAGAAAGACCGGTAACCCTCCGGCGTCAGGGCGCGCGGTTTGCCGCCGTCGATCTGGACGACGTAGATCCGCGGTCCACGGCCGGGCTCGTTGGCCGTGAAGACGAGGTTCTTTCCGTCGGGAGTGAACGAGCTGCCGCCCTGGGTCTCGAGATCGCCCGTCTGAAGAACCTTCTTCTCACCGGCGCCCGTCGGATAGAGCGTGATCGTGCGCTTCGGACGTCCGACCTGGACTGCGGCCCACTGTCCGTCGGGCGACAAGGCCTGGCCGCCGCCCTCGCCGAGACGCACTGGAGGCGCGCCATCCGTGCTTCGAATGAACGTCGAATAGGCAGGGCCGGAGCCCTCGCCGGTTTCCGAAAAGAGAATCGTCTTCCCGTCGTCGGAAAGGTCGAATAGCGACGACCAGTCGAGCCACGCGAGCTCCTTCTCCTTGGCCTGGCCTTCCCTTCCCGCAAGAATCCCGATGCGGATCGAGTCGTGCGCGACGAGAACGCGCCCGTCCCGCGACACGTCCTGGAGCGTGAGGCTCTGCGTCACACGGGCGAGCAGGCGCTCTCCGCCGTCCAGCGAGAAGGCGTGAATGGCGCGATTGCCGCCGACCTTCGCCCCGGTGACCCAGATCTCCTTCCCGCTCGGCGACCACGCGAGGCCGTATTCCGACGAGAACTCCCCGGCGAGCGAGGTCTTCTGTCCCGACCGGTCGACGACCGCGACCACCCCGCCGTCGTCTCCGCGCTGGGGGTGATCGAGGAAAGCGACGTGGTTCCCGTCGGGAGAAACCCGCGGATGGCTGATCCAGCCGGCGGTCTGGTAGAGCACCTTGCCCGCGGGATACTCGAGCTGGTTGCGCAGGTTCACGTCGCGAACGAGGGCCAGGTCTTTGCCGCCCGGCCCCCAGTCCGCCCACTGCACTTCCTTGTGGATCTCGCGGGGAGCGACGCCGCCGCTGACGCCGACCTCGGCGAGCGTGCCGCTTCGGGTGAACGGCCCGTCGTTGTGACGGTCGAGCGAGACCGCCATCTCCCCGGTCTCCGAAATCGCCAGCAGGTCCGCGCCGACGAGGCCGAACACGCGCGACTCCGGGCGGTCCGTGCGCGTCGAGAAGAGCTCGACCGGCCTTCCGTCCCACGCGGCCGCGTAGACCACCGTCTGACCGTCGGGCGCGAAGCGCGCCGAATAAACCTCGCCGCGCCGGAAAGTCAGCTGCTGGAACGCCGGCGGGGGGACGAAGCCGGCGCGCTTGCCGTACCCGTAGCCGAGCGCCAAACCTGCCGCGAGGGCCACCGCCGCGGCGAGAAGAGCCGGCCCGACCCACCGCGATCCGCTTCGACGCGGCCGGCGCCGCGACGACGCCCGTCGACGCCGAGACGCTCGAGAGCGACTCCAGGTCGAACGCGACGTCGCGCGCCGACTCGAAACGCTCCTCCGGGTTCTTCTCGAGGCAGTGCCGCACGATCCGATCCAGGCCCGGGTGGATCTCCTTGTTCGTCTGCGAGAGGTCCGGCGGCTCCTTCGTCAGGATCGCCGTGATCGTGTCGGCCGCCGTGTCCCCGCGGAACGCGCGCTGCCCCGACAGCATCTCGTACAGGATCGTCCCGAACGAGAAGAGGTCCGACCGCTTGTCCGCGGACTTACCCGCGCACCTGCTCGGGCGCCATGTAGCCCATCGTCCCGAGCACGACGCCCGGCTGCGTTCCGCCGGAGACCGTCTGCATGTCGGTCTTGCCGTCCTCGCCCGTCTCCGTCTTCAGCTTCGCGAGGCCGAAGTCGAGGATCTTGACCCGGCCGTCCTTCGTCAGGAACAGGTTCTCGGGCTTCAGGTCCCGGTGGACGATCCCCTTCTCGTGCGCCGCGGCGAGGCCCTTCGCGATCTGGATCGCGTAGTCGACGGCCTTGCGCACCGGGAGCGATCCGGAGAGAAGGCGCGCCCGCAGCGTCTCGCCTTCGAGAAGCTCCGTCACGATGTACGGCGCGTCGTCGTGCGTCCCGAAGTCGTGGACCGCGGTGATGTTGGGATGGTTCAGGACCCCGGCCGCGCGCGCCTCCTGCTCGAAGCGCTTCAGGCGGTCCGGTCCTGCGAGAAAGACGCGGCAGCACCTTGATCGCCACTTCGCGGCCCAGGCGCGCGATCCCTCGCGCGGTAGACCTCGCCCATCCCGCCCGCCCCGAGCGGCGCGAGGATCTCGTAGGGGCCGAGTTTCGTGCGGGCGGTGAGGGTCATGTCTCTAAAACGGGAGAGGGTCCATGTGCGACTTCCCGTCTCCGGTCGGTTGGCCCGCGAAGCGGGCCGCTAAGGGTCTGAGACATCTACTTGAGCCCTTCCACCACGTAGAGGTCCGCGAGACTCCGCTGGTAGGAATAGGCGTAGGACCTCCAGTCGGGCGTGACGACGACCGGGCTGATGGTTATGACTCCCGCGGGGTCGGGGGGCATGAGCTCTTTCCACAGGTCCTTTTTGCCGCTGCCGATGTCGAGCAGCATGACCCGGGCCGGAACTTCTCCTCGCCGGCGAACGAGGAGGGAGCGGCCGTCGGCCGAAAACGAAAGCGGAATGTCCCCGGCGACCAGTCCGGGAATCGGCGTCGGCTCGCCCCCTGCCACCGGGTAGAAGTAAAAGCGCTGATCCGGTCCGGTGACCACCGTGACCCTTCCGTCCGCGGAACATCCCGACCAGAGCATCCGATAGCCCTCGGGAGAGATGGCGCGCGGCTTGTCCTCCTCGACACCTTGCACCCAAAGCCGTACGCCGCGACCGGGCTCGGCCCCGGAGAACAAGATCTTGCGCCCGTCGGGAAGGAAGGTGGCCACGTCAATGCGGAGGCCGGTCACGGGAAAGGTCTTCGGCTCCCCCGCTCCGATCGGATACAGGAGGAGCCGCTGCGCCGTGGCATCCCCCACGGTTGCCACCGCAACCCGGGCGTCGGAAGAGAGTTTGAACGCATTTCCGGGACCGATACGCACGGCGGGCGAGCCATCGGCCTTGCGGACGTAGGCGGAGTAGCCGGGTCCGCCTCCTTCGGCGCTCTCTCCAAAAAGCAGGGTCTGCCCGTCCGCCGACAGATCTCGGATGAGCGACCAGTCCAGCCACGAGAAGTCCCGCTCCTTCTCCGCTCCCGGAACCAGAGCGGAGATCCCCAGCCGCGCCTTGTCTTGAACCATCAACGCTCGGCCGTCCTTCGAAGAGTCCTCGACGATGAGACCGCCGGTCCCCTGGACCAGCACACGCACGTCTCCGGCCGGCGTCGCGGCGTAGAGTCCGCGGTTGAATCCGACGGACGCGACGGTGAACCAGACTTCCTTGCCGTCCGGCGACCAGCAGAGCCCCTGCGCGCTCGCGAAGAACTCGGAGAGCGAACGGCGCTTTCCCGAGCGGTCCACCATCGCCGCCGAACCCCCGTCGTCCCCCTGAACGGGATGATCCAGGAACGCGACCTCGTCGCCGCCCGGCGAGACGCGCGGATGAGAGATCCAGCCGGCCGTTTCGTAGAGGACTTTTCCGGCAGGAAACTCGAGCCTGACCTTTCCGCCGAGGTTCCGGACGACCGCCAGGCTCTGGCCGTCGGGGCTCCAGTCCGCAAACTGAACGTCTTCGAGAACCTCCCTCGGCGAGCCTCCCCCCGTCATACTGAGCCGGGCGAGCGTGCCACTCCTCGTAAAGGGGATCGAAGCACGGCGGTCGAGCGAGACCGCCATTTCTCCGGAGCGAGAGATCGAGAGCAGTTCGGCTCCGGGGAGTCCGAACGGGCGCGACTCGGGGCTGTCGAGGCGGGTCTGGAAGATCTCCATCGGCCTCCCGTCCCAGCTTGCCGAGTACAGGATGGTGTGCCCGTCCGGCGCGAACCGCGCCGAACCGATCAGACCGCGGCGAAACGTCAGCTGCCGAAAGGTCGCCGGCGCGAGATGCCCCGCCCTCTTGCCGGCCACGTAGGCACCCGCGGCCACACCGATCAGCACGACGGCCGCGCCGAGCAGCAACGGCAGACGGCGGCGCCGAGTCACCGGTACGTGCGTTTGTGTCGAGGCCCTGGGGGTGGAGACGCCCGAGAGCGCTTCCAGATCAAAAGCGACATCCCTCGCCGACTCGAACCGTTCCTCCGGGTTCTTCTCCAGGCAGTGCCGCACGATGCGGTCCAGCCCCGGTGGCACGTCCTTGTTCGTCTGCGAGAGATCCGGCGGCTCCTTCGACAGGATCGCCGTGATCGTGTCCGCCGCCGTGTCGCCACGGAACGCCCGCTGGCCCGACAGCATCTCGTAGAGGATCGTGCCGAAGGAGAAGAGATCGCTCCGCCGATCCGCCGGCTTGCCGCGCACCTGCTCGGGCGACATATAGCCCATCGTCCCGAGCACGACGCCGGGCTGCGTTCCGCCGGAGACCGTCCCGGCATCCGTCTGGCCGCCCTCGCCGCCGTCCAGCTTCAGCTTGGCCAGGCCGAAGTCGAGGATCTTGACCCGGCCGTCTTTCGTCAGAAAGATGTTCTCCGGCTTCAGGTCGCGATGAACGATTCCCTTCTCGTGGGCCGCCGCGAGGCCTTTCGCAATCTGCACCGCATAATCGATCGCCTTCCGCGGAGAGATCGCACCGGGACCGAGACGGCTCCGCAGCGTTTCGCCCTCGAGCAGCTCCGTGACGATGTAAGGCGAGCCGTCGCTGGGATTCGTTCCGAAGTCGAACACCGCCGTGATGTTCGGGTGATTGAGCACCCCGGCGGCGCGCGCCTCGGCCTCGAAACGCTTCAGCCGGTCCGCGTCCTGCGAGAACGACGCGGGCAGCACCTTGATCGCCACCTCGCGGCTCAGCCGCGGGTCCCGCGCCCGGTAGACCTCCCCCATCCCGCCCGCCCCGATCGGCGCGAGGATCTCGTAGGGACCGAGCTTCGTTCCGGCGGAGAGGGTCATTTCACGCCTTCGACGAGATAAAGATCGGACAAAAACCGGAAAAGGTCGTAGACGTACGACTGTCCGTCCGCCGACGGTCTCGGACGGACGTTCGGCACGCCGGCGGCGTCGGCTGGCATGAGCGTGCGCCAGAGCTCCTTCTTCCCCGTGGCAAGCTCCAGCCGGTAGACCTTCACCGGCACCTCCCCGCGCCGGTGAACATAGAGAAAGCGGCCGTCGGCGCTGCGCTGGTCGATCTCGTCGTCATCCTCGAGCCCCGCTATGGTAGCCGGGTCTCCTCCCGCAAGCGGAAAGAGATGGCGCCGGCGATCGGGGCCGGTGACCACGGTCCACTTGCCGTCGGGAGAGGTGACCCTGTCCAGCGAGTAACCCTCCGGAGTCAGGGCGCGGGGCTTGCCGCCCGCAACGTCGAGCCGGAAAACGCGCGGGCCGCGGCCCGGTTCGGCCGCTCCGATGAGAATGCCCTTTCCGTCGGCGAGCCATGCCGCGGCGAAAATGGTGAGGCCTGCCGTCTCGAAGACCTTCGTCTCCCCCGCGCCGGTCGAATACGCGACGAGCCGCCGATCGGACGTCGGGCGCTGGATGGCCAGCGCCCACTTCCCGTCGGGTGACAGGTCCTGGGCCCCCCCTTCGCCCAGCCGCACGGCCGGCGAGCCGTCGGTCTTCCGGACGTAGACGGAGTAGCCCGCGCCGCCTCCCTCCCCCATCTCCGAGAAGAGGATCGTGCGGCCGTCGGCGGTGATGGCGGCGCCGACCGTCCAGCCGAGCCAGGTCAGGTCCCTTTCCTTCGAATCCCCCCGGGCCAGGCCGACCAGCTCCAACCGGTGCGTGTCGCGCGTGACGAGCATGCGGCCTTCCCTCGAAATGTCCTGGAGCAGCAGAGAGCCCGGCACCCGGACGCGAGGCGACGCCTTCCCCGACCGTGTCGTCGAATAGATGGCCCGGTCGCCTCCGACCGGTGTCGCCGTGAACCAGAGGCGCCCGTCGATGCTCCAGGCGAGCCCCTGGGCCGATGAGAACGCCGGCGACAGCACCTGCTTCTTGCCCGAGCGGTCCACGACTGCGATCGATCCGCCATCGTCGCCCGGGGTGGGATGATCGTCGAAGGCCACGAGCTCCCCGTCGGGCGAAACGCGCAGGTGGCTGACCCATCCGCTCGTCTCGTAAACGCTCTTGCCGACCGGGTACTCGATCCGGCTCTTTCCGGCTCCCGCGAGGGAGACCGCGAGAGTCTTGCCGTCGGGCGCCCAATCCGCCCACTCCACCCTTTCGAGGATCTCGCGCGGCGCGGCCCCTCCCGCGACCGAGACCTGCGCGAGCGTTCCCAGACGCCGGAAGCCTGGAACCCGCCGGTCGAGGGACACGGCCATGTCACCCGAGCGCGAGACGGACAGCACCTCGGCCCCCACGAGACCGAAGGGCCGCGACTCGGGGCTCTCCGGGCGGCTCACGAAGATCTCCATGGGGCCGCCGTCCCAGGCTGCGGAATAGACGATCGTCTGTCCGTCGGGAGCGAAGCGCGCCGCGTAGATCGTCCCGCGACGGAACGTGATCTGGCGAAAGGACGGCGGCTCGAGCTCGACCGTGCCGCGGCCGAGCAAGAGCGCCGTCGCCGTTACCGCGAGCGCCAGCGCGCCGCCGAGGAGAAGCCACCGGCGCGGCCGCGAGATCGCCACACCCCTCGCCGCCGCGGCGGCCGCCGCCGGGGCCGATCCGGACAGCGCCTGGAGATCGAACGCCAGGTCGTGGGCGGAGTGAAAGCGTTCCTCGGGGTTCTTTTCGAGGCAGTGCCGCACGACCCGTTCGAGGCCCGGCGGGACGTTCTTGTTGCTCGCGGAAAGGTCCGGCGGCTCTTCATTCAAGATCGCCGACATCGTCTCGGCCACGGTGTCGCGGCGGAAGGGGCGCGCGCCCGAGAGCATCTCGTAGAGCACGCTCCCGAACGCGAAGATGTCCGAGCGTGCGTCGGTCGGCTTGCCCTTGACCTGCTCGGGCGCCATGTAGTCGAGCGTGCCGAGGACGACGCCGGGCTCGGTCCCGCTGGCGGTCGGCAGGTTGGTCTGCGGGGGCGACTGCCCCTCCGGCCGCGTCAGCTTCGCCAGGCCGAAGTCGAGGATCTTCACCCGGCCGTCCTTCGTCAGGAACAGGTTCTCGGGCTTCAGGTCGCGGTGCACGATCCCCTTCTCGTGGGCCGCCGCGAGGCCCTTCGCGATCTGAATCGCGTAGTCGACGGCCTTGCGCACCGGGAGCGACCCCGAGAGAAGCCGCACCCGCAGCGTCTCGCCTTCGAGAAGCTCCGTCACGATGTACGGCGCCCCGTCGTGCGTCCCGAAGTCGTGGACCGCCGTGATGTTGGGATGGTTCAGGACGCCCGCCGCGCGGGCCTCCTGCTCGAAGCGCTTGAGGCGGTCCGGGTCCTGCGAGAAGGACGCACGGCAGCACCTTGATCGCCACCTCGCGCGCCCAGGCGCGGGTCCTTCGCCCGATAGACCTCTCCCATCCCGCCGGCGCCGAGGGCGCGAGGATCTCGTAGGGACCGAGCTTCGTTCCGGCGGAAAGCGTCATTGAGGCGGCAGGATTCTAACCGCGGATCACTACCTGACGCCGTCGACGAGGTAGAGATCCGACAGCAGCCGGAAGTAGCCGTAGACGTAGGACTGGCCGTCGCTCGCCGGTCCCGGATTGATGTTCGAGACGCCCGCGGCGTCGGCCGGCATCAGCGTTCGCCAGAGCTCCTTCTTCCCCGTGGCGAGCTCCAGGCGGTAGATCTTCGCCGGCACTTCGCTGCGTCGGTGAACATAGAGAAAGCGGCCGTCGGCGCTGCGCTGGTCGACCGAGTCGTCGTCGTCGAGCCCCGGTATGGGAGCAGGTTCTCCGCCGGCGAGCGGATAGAGGTAACGCCGGCGATCCGGGCCGCCGACCACGGTCCACGCTCCGTCGGGAGCGGTGACACCGACGAGCGAGTAGCCCTCCGGAGTCAGGGCCCGGGGCTTGCCGCCCGCCACATCGAGCCGGAAGACGCGCGAGCCGCGGCCCGGTTCGGCCGCCTCGATGAGAACGCTCTTTCCGTCCGGAACCCACCGCGGCTCCGAAAACCCTGAGGCCGTCGGTCTTGAAGACCTTCATCTCTCCCGCCCGGGTCGGATACGCGACGAGGCGCGGATCGGAGGACGTGCGCTGGATGGCCAGCGCCCACTCCCCGTCCAGCGACAGGTCCCGGGCTCCGCCTTCGCCCAGCCTTACGGCCGGCGAGCCGTCCGTCTTCCGGATGTAGACGGAGTACCCGGCGCCTCCTCCCTCCCCGGTCTCGGAGAAGAGGATCGTCCGGCCGTCGGCGGCGATGGCGGCGCCGAGCGTCCAGTCGAGCCAGGTCATGTCGCGTTCCTTCGTCTCGCCTGGAGCCAGGCCGACCATCTCCGAACGAAGCGTGTCGCGCGTGACCAGCATGCGGCCTTCCCGCGAGATGTCCTGGAGCGTGAGGCACCCCGGCACCGCGGCGCGGAGCGCCGCCTTCCCCGAAAGGGTGGTCACGTAGAGAGCGCGGTTGCCCCCGACCTCCGTCGCCGTGAACCAGATCCGCCCGTCGGCGCCCCACGCCAGCCCCTGCGCCGTTGCAAACGACTGCGAGGCCGTCCGCTTCTTCCCGGAGCGGTCGACCACGGCGATCGACCCGCCGTCGTCCCCTGGCGTGGGATGGTCGTCGAAGGCCACGAGCTCGCCGTCGGGCGACACGCGCAGGTGACTGACCCATCCGCTCGTCTCGTAGACGGTCTTGCCGACCGGGTACTCGATTCGGCTCTTTCCGGCTCCTCGGAGAGAGACCGCGAGGGCCTTGCCGTCGGGCGCCCAGTCCGCCCATTCCACCCGTTCGAGGATCTCGCGTGGCGCCGCGCCCCCCGCGACGGAGATCTGTGCGAGCGTTCCCTGGCGCCGGAACCCACTCACGGATCTCCGGTCGAGCGACACGGCCATGTCGCCCGTTCGCGAGATCGCGAGGACCTCCGCGCCGACGAGGCCGAACGGCCGCGACTCCGGGCTCTCGGGACGGCCCACGAAGATCTCCATGGGGCCGCCGTCCCAGGCGGCGGAGTAGACGACCGTCTGGCCGTCCGGTGCGAAGCGCGCCGCGTAGATCGTGCCGCGGCGGAACGTGAGCTGGCGGAACGTAGGCGGATCGACCTTCACCGTGCCGCGGCCGAGGAAGAACGTCGCCGCCATCCCCGCGAGCGCGAGCGCGCCGACGAGGAGCAGCGCCCGACGCGGCCGCGACATCGCGACGCCCGTCGCCTGCGCGGCGGCCGCGCGCCGGGGTCGACCCGGAGAGCGCCTGGAGATCGAACGCGAGGTCGTGCGCCGAGTGGAAGCGCTCCTCGGGGTTCTTCTCGAGGCAGTGGCGGACCACGCGCTCGAGGCCCGGCGGCACGTCCTTGTTCGTCGCCGAGAGGTCCGGCGGCTCCTCGCGCAGGATCGCCGACATCGTCTCGGCCGCCGTGTCGCGGTGGAAGGCGCGCGCGCCCGAGAGCATCTCGTAGAGCACCGCGCCGAAGGCGAAGATGTCCGAGCGGTGCGTCGGCGGGCTCGCCCGCGCACCTGCTCGGGCGACATGTAGCCCGAGCGTCCCGAGGACGACGCCGGGCTCGGTCCCGTCCGCCGTCGGCAGGTTCGGCTGCGGGGTCGCCGTCCTCGTGGTCGAGCTCGCGTCAGCTTCGCGAGGCCGAAGTCGAGGATCTTGACCCGGCCGTCCTTGGTGACGAAGAGGTTCTCGGGCTTGAGGTCGCGGTGGACGATGCCCCTTCTCGTGCGCCGCCGCGAGGCCGCGGGCGATCTGCGTCGCGATAGTCGAGCGGCCTTGCGGACGGGCAGGCGCGCCGCCGGCAGAGCCGCGCCCGCAGCGTCTCGCCCTCGAGCAGCTCCGTGCACGATGTACGGGCCGCGCCGTCGTCGCTGCCGACGTCGTAGACCGCGGTGATGTTCGGATGGTTGAGCGCGCCGGCGGCGTCTGGGCCTCCTGCTCGAAGCGCCGCAGCCGTTCCGGGTCGCGCGAGACGGCCGCCGGCAGGACCTTGACGGCGACGTCGCGCTCGAGCCGCTCGTCGCGCGCGCGGTAGACCTCGCCCATTCCGCCCGCGCCGATCGGCGCGAGGACTTCGTAGGGACCGAGCTTCGTTCCGGCGGCGAGAGTCAAGTCGGGGGGATTCTACGACGCGCGCCGGCTACGCTCCCGCGACGAGCTTCTGGAAGCGTGGATTGTCGCGCAGCGGGGCGAAGTTCGGGTCGATCTTCAGCCAGCCTGGCGAGAGGATGTACGGGATCTTCAAGAGCGGCTCGAGCTCGTCGAGGGCCTTCTCGGGCTCGCCGGCGAGGACGTAGATCCGGGCGAGCTGGTGCTGCAGGAACGGGCCGGTGAACCCGTCCTTCGCGATCGGCAGCATCGCGACGCCCTTCCGTGCCTCGCGGATGCCCGCCGGCGGTGTCGCCCGCGTACGCGAGCGCCAGACCGAGGCCCACGTGGCGCTGCGCATCCTCGGGCGCCGACTGCGAGCTGCTCTTCGATCGCCTTCTTCGCCGCCACCGCATGGAAGCGCGTCTTCGCCTCGTCGCCGCGCAGGGCCCACGCCTGCGCGAGGCAGAGTCCCCAGGTGGCGCGATCGCCGTCGAAGGCGGCCGGCGCCAGGCCCACCAGAAGGTCCCGCTGCTCGTCGTCGAGGAGCCAGACCACGTCCCAGTAGGCCGCGACGTAGGCCACGAGAGCGGCCGGTTCGACTTCGCTCGGTGCCGCGGCGAGCACCTTCCGCGCCCCGGGGAGATCCGCCTCTCCGAGAAATGTCATCGCCTTGCCCTCGATCAGGCCGAGGTGCGTGGGCGCGAGGACGCAGGCCGCGATCGAAGGCCTCGCGCGCCGGCGAAAACCGGCGAAGCCAGTAGAAGGCGTCGCCGAGCCGGCGCAGGACGCTGACCGAACGGGGATCGAGCCGTTCGGCTTCCTGGAGCGTCGCGAGGGCGGCGTCCCAGTGTCCCCGCGCGACGTCGGCCACGGCGATCGCCGAGAGCAGGTCGGCGTTGCCGGGAGAGAGGGCCCGGGCGCGGGCGAACTGCTCGAGCGCTCGGTCGGCGTCCTTGGCCACCAGCCGTTCGTACTGGCCCATCGCGATGTAACCGTCCGGGCGCTTCGGCGCGAGGCGGACGGCCCGCTCGGCCGCGTTCCGGGCGCCCTCGGCCAGCGCGGGCGTCGGCCCGCTGTTGCCGTACAGCATGGAGTCCGCCCTCGACACTCTCGCCCAGGCCTGCGCGAACCCGGGATCGAGCGCCACGGCCCGTTCGTAGAAGGCGAGGGCCTGCCGCAGGCTCGGCGGGTCCTGGACGCCCATGCTCCGGGAGACCTGCTCACCGCGGAGGAACTCGTCGTAGGCCGCGAGATCCTTCGTGGGCCTCTCCCGGAGACGCTGCTCTCGCCCGGCTGGAGCACGACGCCGAGCTCCTGCGCGACGCGCGAGGCGATGTCCGACTGCACCTGGAACACGTTGGTCAGCGCGGCGTCGAAGGGCTGTTGCCACTTCGAGGCGGGCGCCTGCGAGCCCGAGACCTCGACGAGCTCCGTCGAAACGTGCACGCGACTCTCGGCCGCGGCCTTGTCCCAGCGCACCGTGGCGGTCAGGAGGTATCGCACGCCGAGCTCCTGCGCGATCTGCTGCGGCGTCTTCGTCGTCTTCCGGTAGGGAGTCGAGCTGCCGCGGGCGATCACCTGCAGCCCGGGCAGCAGGGTCAGCTTGCCGCGGACCTCGTCCGCGATCCCGTCGGCGAAGTACTCGTCCTCGGGCGCGCCGAGGTTCTCGAACGGCAGGACGGCGAGGCGCGCCGGGGCCGCCGGCGCGGCGGCGGCGCCCCCTTCGGCCGCTGCGGCCCCAGCAGAAGGAAGGCGCCCGCCGCGGCGACGACGCGATCGCGGCCCACACGGCGCCTGGCCGATGCGCTTGCGCCGCCGGGGCGCGGGAACCGGCGTTGCCGGCGCGATCGGCCGCGGGCCGCTGCCCGCCGCGTGCGAGGCCTCCGACAGCGCGAAGACGACGTCCTTGGCCGACTGAAAGCGGTGGTTCGGGTTCTTCTCGAGACAGTGGCGCACGACGTGGTCGAGCGACGGCGCGATCGCGCGGCCGGATTCGGCCGGATCCGGCGGTTCGTCGCGCAGGATCGCCGTCATGGTCTCGATCGCCGAGCCGCGGCGAAAGGCGCGCTGGCCCGAGAGCATCTCGTAGAGGATCGCCCCGAACGAGAAGATGTCGGAACGGTGGTCGACCTTGGCCGGCGCGAACCTGCTCCGGCGACATGTAGCCGGCCGTGCCCAGCACGACGCCCGGTTCGGTGAGTCCCGGATCGGTGTGCGCCGGCCTCTCCGGACCTCCGGAGCTCGCCGCCCACACGCTTCGCCAGCCCGAAGTCGAGGATCTTCAGGTGACCGGCATCGGTCACGAAGATGTTCTCGGGCTTCAGGTCCCGGTGCACGACCCCCTTCTCGTGCGCCGCGGCGAGGCCGCGGGCGATCTGGAGCGCGTAGTCGATCGGCCTGCGCTCTCGATGAGAGGGCCCGCGTCCAGCCGTCCGCGCAGCGTGTCTCCCTCGAGGAGCTCGGTGACGGCGTAGGTGACTCCCTGGTGGATCCCGAACTCGTGAATCGCGAGGATGTTCGGGTGGGAGAGGGCCGCGACCGCCTTCGCCTCGCGTTCGAAGCGCGAGTACGCGTCCGGATCGAGGGCCAGGTTCTCCGGCAGGACCTTGATCGCCACGTCGCGATCGAGCATCGAGTCGCGGGCGCGGTAGACCTCCCCCATGCCTCCTGCCCCGAGGGGCGCGAGGACCTCGTAGTGGCCGAGGCGGGTGCCCGCGGAAAGTGGCATCGGGCTGTGGCGCGATTCTACCCGCTCTCGTGGAATATCCTTGCCGCGCTTGCCCGATCGAAAGGCCGACATGAGACCAGCGCCGTCGCTTCGCTTCGCCTCGCTCCTTCTCCTGTTCGGGGCCCTGCCGCTGGCGGCGCAGGCGCCCCGCGAGCTGACCGTCGACTGGATCTACGGCGACGAGGCCGCCGCGGCCGCGAAGGTCCCGAAGTTCGCGTGGACGGGCGGGGACGAGCTGCTGATCCTCGACGAGACCCGTCCCACGGCGACGCGGACGCTCGAGCGCGTGGCCGCGAAGACCGGCGTGCGCGCACCGGCCGTCGACGCGCCGGCCGCCCTCGCCAGCCTGAAGACGCTCTCGCCGAAGGGCGCCCCCGACGCGTTGCCGTGGCCCGAGGCCCTCGACCCCGCGGGCCGGACGGCGATCTACGTCTTCGGCGACGACCTCTACGCGCTCGACCTGGCCGCGTCGCGCTTCGAGCGGCTGACGCGCTCCGACGCGGCGGAGAGCCTGCCGCGGCTCTCCCCCGACGGGCGCAAGCTCGCCTTCGTGCGCGGGAACGACCTCTGGGTGCTCGACCTCGCGACGAAAGCGGAGACTCGCCTGACCTCCGACGGGAGCGACACGATCCTGAACGGCACGCTGTCCTGGCTCTACTGGGAGGAGATCTTCGATCGCGGCGACACGGGCTACTGGTGGTCGCCCGACTCCTCCGCGATCGCATTCCTGCGCACGGACGAGTCGCCCGTGGACGTGTCGCTCTTCACCGACTTTGCGCCCGCCGTCCCGCGCGTGATCAAGCAGCGGTATCCCCGGACCGGCGGCGCCAATCCGACCGTGCGCCTCGGCATCGCCGACGTCTCCGGAAAGGCGATCGCGTGGATGGAGCCCTCCGAGGTCCCGTACGAGTACGTCCTCGGCGTCGACTGGTTGCCCGACAGCCGCGCGGTCGCCGTTCAGACCACCAACCGCGCGCAGACGAGGCTCGACGTGTGGCGATTCGACCGCGCCGGCGCGAAGGCGACCCGGGTCGTCAGCGACACGGACCCGGCCCTCGTCTACCAGAAGGAGCTCCAGTTCGCCGACGGCGGGAAGACCTGGATCGTGTCCTTCGAGATCGACGGCCACACTCACCTCTTCCGCTACGGCGCAGACGGAGTCCGCCGGAACGCGATCACCCAGGGACCCTGGTCGGTCCGCGGCGGGCGATCCTACGGCGCGCCCCAGGGCTCGGCATTCGTCGACGAGGCGAACGGCGTCGTCTACTTCACGGCCATCGAGAAATCGTCGCTCGAGTCGCACCTCTACCGCATCCGGCTCGACGGCACGGGGATGGCGCGGATCACGACGGAGGACGGCACGCACAAGGTGGCGTTCTCGCCCGACCGACGCTTCTACGTCGACGCCTACTCGAACCGGAACGCGCCGCCTTCGGTCGCTCTCTACGACGCCTCCGGCCGGCGCGTGGCGATGCTCGCGGAGAGCCGGACGGACCTCCTCGCCCCTTACGCCCTGGGCAAGCGCGAGCTCCTCACGATCCCCGCCGCCGACGGGTTCGCGCTGCCCGCGAGCCTGCTGAAACCGCCGGGCTTCGACGCGTCGAAGAAGTACCCGGTGCTGATCCACGTCTACGGCGGGCCCGGCTCGCCGATCGTGCAGGACCGCTGGGACCGGGAGAGCCTCTTCGACCAGCTCCTCGCCTCGCGCGGCTACGTCGTGGCGGCGTTCGACCCGCGCAGCGCGACCGGCCGGAGCAAGAAGCTCGAGGACCTCGTCATGCGGAAGATGATGAGCGACGTGGAGCTTTCCGACCTGCAGGACGCCGTCAAGTGGCTCAAGGGGCAGCCCTGGGCCGACCCGGCGCGCTTCGGCATCTGGGGCTGGAGCGGCGGCGGGTCGTACACGCTGCTCGCGATGACGCGCACACAGGAGTTCAAGGCCGGCATCTCGGGCGCTCCCGTCACCGACTGGCACTTCTACGACACGAAGTTCGGCGAGTCCTACATGAAGACCGCGGAGGAGAACCCCGAGGGCTACGCATACACGTCGTTCGTGAAGCGCGCGAAGGACCTGTCCGGCCGGCTGCTCCTCGTCTTCGGCTCGTACGACGACAACGTCCACCCGCAGAACGCATGGGCGTTCGCGGACGCCCTGATCGCCGCCGGGAAGCCCTTCGACGTCATGGTCTACCCGATGCGCAAGCACGGCTTCGTCGACCGCGCCGCGATCCGGCACCGTGCCCAGAAGATGCTGGAGTTCTGGAAGCTCTACCTCTAGCGCGAGCGGGCCCCTCTACTCGTACCTCAGAGCCTCGATCGGATCGAGGCGCGACGCCTTGACGGCCGGATACAGGCCGAAGAAGATCCCCACCGAAAGCGACACCACCAGCCCGACGACCACGGACCAGACCGGCGTCTCGGCCGGAAGCGCGTCGAAGGCCGCCTTCACCGCCGCCGGCACCGCGATCCCGACGGCCACGCCGATCACGCCGCCCAGGACCGAGAGCGTCGTCGCCTCCGTCAGGAACTGCAGCACGATGTCGCGGCGGAACGCGCCGACGGCCTTGCGGATCCCGATCTCGCGGGTCCGCTCAGTGACCGACACGAGCATGATGTTCATCACGCCCACCCCGCCGATCAGGAGCGACACGAACGCGATGAAGACCATGGCGAGCGTGATGCCCCGCGTGATCCCCTGGAAGCTCTCGATCATCTTGTCGGGGGTGACGATGCCGAAGTCGTTCGGCTGGTCGAAGCGGACGTGGCGCCGCGTCCGAAGCACCTGCTGCACCTTGTCGATGAGGTCCGACACCTGGTCCGGCCGGTGCGGCACCATCGCGATCCGCAGCGCGTCGCCGTCGACGCCGCCGACCTTGATCCACGGGAAGCGCCGGTCGAAGGTCGAGAGCGGGATCACGACGAAGTTGTCCTGCGACTCGCCGAACATCTTGCCCTTCTTCTCGAAGACGCCGATGACCGTGTAGGTGTCGTGCCCGAGCAGGACGCGCTTCTGGAGCGGGTCCTCCCGGGGAAAGACCTTCTCGGCGATCTCGGCGCCGAGGACGATGACGTCCGCGGCGTGCTCGACGTCGAGCTCGTTCAGGAAGCGGCCCTGGTTGACGAAGCGGCTCGTCGCCACGGCGTACGGCTCCTCGACGCCGAAGACCCTGCGGCGACTGGATCTCGTTGTCGCGGTACTTGAGGTGGAAGTTCATGTTGTCCCAGAGGTACCGCTGGGGCGAGACGGCGCGCGCTTCCGGAACCTGTTCCCGGATCGCCGCGGCGTCGGCGAGCGTCAGGTCTTGTCGTCGAAGCTCCCCGTCCGGCCGCGGCCCGCCCGGGCCGAAGCGCGGCTCGTACTTCTGCACCATGACGAGGCTCGCGCCGAAGCTCTGGAAGTTGCGGACCATGTTGTTGTTGAACCCCGTGACGATCGAGACCATGGCGATGACCGTCGCCACGCCGACGACGATCCCGAGAACGGTCAGCCCCGCGCGCAGCTTGTGCGCGCGCACGGCGAGCAGCGCGAAGCGCACGTTCTCCCCGAAACCGCGCCTCGCTGGAACACGCGCGCAGACGTACCGAGGAAACCCGACAAGCGGGGCTACTCGTATCGCAGCGCTTCGATCGGGTCCAGGCGCGAGGCCTTCACGGCCGGGTAGAGGCCGAAGAAGATGCCCGACCGACATCGACACCAGCAGCCCGACGAGGATCGCCCAGAACGGCGTTTCGGCCGGAAGCGCCGCGAACACCGCCTTGATCGCCGCCGGGACCGCGACCCCGACGACGACGCCGATGACTCCTCCCAGAAGCGACAGCGTCGTCGCCTCCGTCAGGAACTGCAGCACGATGTCGCGGCGGAAGGCGCCCACGGCCTTGCGCACGCCGATCTCGCGGGTCCGCTCGGTGACCGAGACGAGCATGATGTTCATCACGCCGACACCGCCGATCAGGAGCGAGATGAAGGCGATGAAGATCATCGCGCCCGTCACCCCGTTGGTGATGCCCCGGAAGCTGTCGATCATCTTGTCGGGCGTCAGGATGTAGAAGTCGTCCTCGGCGTTGAAGGGCACGGCGCGACGCGCGCGCAGCAGCGCCCGGCCCTTCTCGACGACGATGTCCACCTGGTCCGGCCGGTACGGGACGGTCGCGATGTGGATCGTGTCGCCGCGGCTGCTCTTGATGTGCGGGAACTGGTGGTCGAACGTCGAGAAGGGAATGAAGAACCAGTGGTTGCTGGAGCCGCCGCCGAAGTCGCCCTTCTCCTCCATGATGCCGACGACGGTGTACTTCCAGCCGTTCAGCTCGACCGTCTTGTTGAGCGCGTTCTCGCTCGGGAAGAGCGCCTTCTCGACGTCCTGGCCGATGACGCAAACCGGGGAGGAGTGCTCGATGTCGGACTCCGTGAAGAACCGCCCGTGCTCGACGAAGTGGTTGTTGGCGAGCGAGTAGTCCGGGTAGACGCCGGCGACCGTCGGCGACGTGGACTCGTTGCCCCGGTACTTGACCGTAACGTTGGTGTCCCAGAGGTAGCGCTCCGGCGAGACCGCCGCGGATCTCGGGAATCTGCGCCTTCAGCGCCAGCGCGTCCTCGAGCGTCAGGTCCTTCCGGTTCCTCTCCGCGTCCGAGCGGTGCCCCGGGCCGAACCGCATCGAGAACTTCTGGAACTGAACCAGCGTCGCGCCGAAGCTCTGGAACTGCCGGGCCATGCTGTTGTTGAACCCGTTGACGATCGAGACCATCGCGATGACCGTCGACACGCCGACGACGATGCCGAGCACGGTCAGCCCGGCCCGCAGCTTGTGCGCGCGCACCGCGAGCATCGCGAAGCGCATGTTCTCGCCGAAGCCGCGACGCAGGTGGGCGATCAGAGACGACATGGCGGCGTACCCCTTATTCGTAGCGAAGCGCTTCGACCGGCGGCAGCTTGCTCGCCTGCGACGACGGGATCCAGCCGGCCAGGATGCCCGTGACCGTGGCGACGGCGACACCGAGGAAGATGAAGGAGAGGCGGACCTCCGCGGGAAAGACCTGCTTGACCGCCATGGCGATCAGGGACCCGAGGATCACGCCGATCACGCCGCCGACCGTCGACAGCAGCGCGGCCTCCAGGAGGAACTGGCGCCGGATGTCCTTGCGCCTCGCGCCGAGCGCCCGGCGGACCCCGATCTCCTTGGTCCGCTCGACGACCGACACGAACATGATGTTGGCGACGACGATCGCGCCCACGACGAGCGAGATCCCCGAGATCAGCACCATGAGCAGGAACATCCCCGCCGAGATGCCCCGCCAGAGCGTCTGGAGGAGCTCGGCCGTCACCAGGCCGAACGGGTCGTCGTTCTCGAAGCCCGTCTTGCGCAGCGCCCGCAGGATCGTCCGGACCTCGTCGGTCGCCGCCGTCACGCCCTCGACGCCGCCCTTGGGCTTCAGGAAGATGCCGATGTCCTCGGTCGGCGCGATGTGCTTGTGGAAGACCGTCAGCGGGATGTAGATGACGTTGTCCTGGCTCTGCCCCATCACCGAGCCCTGCTTGGCGAGCGTGCCGATGACCTTGACCGGATAGCCGTCGATCTTCATCACGCGGCCGATCGGGTCGATGTTCGGGAAGAGCTCGTCCTGCACGTCCCAGCCGATGACCGCGACGGACGCCGAGTGGTTGTACTCGGTCTCGGTGAAGTAGCGCCCGTTGACGATGTCGAAGCTCATGGCGCTCGCCCATGTTGGGCGTGTGGCCCTGGATCTCGACCTGCGGGAGCTTGCGGTCCTCGAACTTGACGGGGCGGTTCCGGTCGCCGCGCGCGCCGATCGACTCGCACAGCTTGCACTCCCGGCGGACGACCTCCATGTCGGTCAGCGTGAGGTCCTTGCGCTTGCGGGCCATGAGCCACTCTTCGCGGCTCGTGATGATCCCGTACTTGGTGAAGATGACGATGTCGGGATTCAGGCCGATCACCTTGTCCTTGACGTAGGCGTTCAGTCCCGAGATGACCGACACCACGGCGACGACCGTGGCGACCCCGATGATGACCCCGAGCAGCGTCAGGAAGGCGCGCAGCTTGTGGCGCGTCAGCGCCGAGCCCGAGACGCGGAAGAGCTCCGAGGTCGTCACGCCTTCTTCGGCCCGCCCTTGCCCGGCCCGCTTTCCTTCTCGACGATGACCCGGTCGCCTTCCTTGACCTGGCGCAGCACCTTGAACGGCCCGGTGATGATGTCCTGGCCGACCGCGGGGCCGCCCTCGACTTCGATCATCAGCTCTCCGGCGATGCCGGTCTTCACCTTCATGAACGCGATCTTCCCGTCCTTGATCGTGTAGACGCCTTCCTCGGTCTCGGGCCGCCCGGTCGCCGCGGCCTTGTCCTTCTTCTCGACGTCGCGGACGATGAGTGCCTGGATCGGGATCGCCGTCGCGCCGTCGCGCCGGCCCGTGACCACGTCGGCCGTGACCGAGAAGCCGGGGCGGATCGTGTCCGGCGGGCTGTCGAGCCGGATCTTCACCTTGAAGTTGATCGCCTCCGAGTTGGCGATCAGCGCGAGGAGATCCGGGTCGTTCTTCGGAATCGGCGAGGAGCCGACCTCCGCGACGGTGCCCTCGAACTTGACGTTCGGGTACGCGTCGATCGACAGCGTCGCCTTCTGCCCGATCTTGACCTGCGGCACCGAGGTCTCGTCGACCATCATCACGGCCTCGACGGATCCCATGTCCGAGATCGTCATGAGCTGCGTCCCCGCGTTGTTCATCGTGCCGATGACCGTGACCTCGCCCTCCTTGATCGGAAGGGACGTCACGATGCCCTCGATCGGCGCCGTCACCGTGGTCTTCGAGAGCGAGTCGCGGCTGGCCGCGAGGCTCGCGCTCGTCGAGCGCATGCGCTGCTCGGTCGCGGCGAGGTTCGCCTCCGCCGTGTCGAGGTTCGACTTCGCCTTCTGCAGGTCCGCCTCGGCGAGGATGTTGCCCTTGAAGTTCGCGGTTGGCGCGCTCGTAGTCGAACTTCGCCTGCGCCGCCGTCGCCCGGGCCGCGTCGAGGTCGTGGCGCATCGCCTCGAGGCTCGCCTCGCGCCCCCTGGGCCTGCGCCGCCGAGCTGCGCCCGGTCGATCTGGAGCAGGAGCTGGCCCTTCTTGACGTGGTCGCCTTCCTTGACCGCGAGGTTGACGATCTGGCCCATGACCAGGGCGGACATGTCGACCTTGCGCTGGGCCTGGATCTTGCCGTTGGCGGTGACCTTCGAAACGAGGTCGAGCTTCTCGACCTTGGCGGTCGTCACGCGCGGCACGTCCTTGTCCTTGCCCCGGATGAAGGCGGTCAGGGCGCCGATGACGACGACCCCCAGGACGGCCCCCCCGATGATTTTGGTCCTCTTCGACATGGCCCTCAATCCTCCGGTCTAACGCGGTTTTCCTGCGTATTCCTTTCTACGGAAGGGCTCCCGGAAAGTTCAATTCCCGCCAGAGCCCATTGAAAAGACTGGGGCTTTTCGCTAGCCTTCCGCCCCCTGCGCCCATAGCTCAATTGGATAGAGCGTCTGACTACGGATCAGGAGGTTGGGGGTTCGACTCCCTCTGGGCGCACCATTTCGACCTGGGGTAGCCTGCCCCGGTGTCCTTTCGACCGACGCCGACCGCCGTTTCATGGCCGAAGCCCTGGCCTTCGCCCGGATCGCCTATGCCGAGCAGGAAGTCCCCATCGGCGCGATCGTCGTCCGGGACGGCCGGATGATCGGCCGCGGACGCAACCGCCGGGAACGCCTCGCCGACCCCACCCACCACGCCGAGATCGAGGCCATCCGGGAGGCCGCCCAGGAGGTCGGCAACTGGCGCCTCGAGGACTGCACCCTCTACGCGACCGTCGAGCCCTGCCCCATGTGCGCCGGCGCCGCGGTCAATGCCCGGATCCGCCGGATCGTCTACGGCTGCGCCGACCCCAAGGCCGGCTACTGCGGCACCCTCGGCAACATCCCGGGCGACGCGCGACTGAACCACCGGCCGCAGGTCGAGGGCGGCCTCCTGGCCGACGAGTCGGCGGACCTCCTCAAGCAGTTCTTCCAGGCGAAACGGTAGGGGGTCAGGTCTCGATTTTTCGGATCCGGCGGAGGATCTTCGGCACACCTGACATCGCGCCCCGATTCCGCTAGGATGCGCCGTTCCACCCGCGCGGAGAGGTGCTGGAGTGGTTGATCAGGCCGGTCTCGAAAACCGGTAGGCCCGAAAGGGTCTCGTGGGTTCAAATCCCACCCTCTCCGCCAGTCTTTGTGCACCTACCGAATCGGGTCGATGGGCGTGCGCCGGGGCTCCTTGCCGAATCGCACCCGCGACCGCTCGATCATCTTCCGGATCTCGACGTCCCGATCCTTCGGCGGCGCGCTCGTCACCCAACCGTGGACCAGCCGCTCGGCGGCCGCGGCCACCTCGTCCACGGCGCACTGGAACAGGGCCTCGTTCGCCTTCGACGGCTTGTTCGCGCCGCTCAACTTGCGGACGAACTGCAGGGAGGAGGCGCGGATCTCGGCCGAGGTCGCGGGCGGCGCGAAGTTGGAGAGGGTGCGGATGTTGCGGCACATGGCGGAAATGGTACCGGAGAGTCCGCGCTCCGGGAACCCTCCCGACTCCCCGACTGGGGGACTCGAGGCTTCATCCGCCGGCCTAGCGTTCCTCGCCGACGAACTCCAGAAGCCGCACCGTCACGCCGTCGTAACCGAACACGAGCTCGTGCCCGCGGCGGCACTTCGAGGTGCCCGTACGGCCTTCCTCGGTGTTTGCGGGCAACTCGATCCGGATGCGGTCGCCGCACTGCGTGCACTTCAGCGGCCAGGTCGTCGTGTGCTCGGTCCTCAGGAGTCGCTCTCTCATGGCTCGGATCCTCCGCGCCGGAAACTAGCGGTCGGGGATGAAGGCGAGCTGAACGCCGCGAAAAACGCAGTCGACCCTCGCCCCGGGCTCGCCGCGGCCGCTCCCCGGCCCCGCCAGGTCCTCCGCCACCTCGGGCTGCTCGTCGTGTTTCGCGAACCCCCGAAGGGTTTTCGGGAAGGCGTTCGACCGGCACAGCGGACTTCCTCTCCCGCACGGGGAGGGATACTCGCCCGCCCCGGGCATTTTCCTAAACCCCGCCCCAAGGAATCCGTAATAATCCGCGAGCCCCATGGAACCCGCGATCGAACTGACCCACGTGGCCAAGAGCTTCGGCCGCTTCAAGGCGGTCGACGACCTCTCGCTCTCCGTCCCGAAGGGCTCGATGTTCGGCCTGCTCGGCCCCAACGGTGCCGGCAAGACGACGACGATACGGATGACCATGAACATCACGGCGCCCGATTCCGGAGAGATCCGGATCCTCGGGAAGCCGATGGACCGCGTCACGCAGAACCGCATCGGCTACCTCCCCGAGGAGCGCGGCCTGTACCGGAAGATGAAGGTGATCGACCACCTCTACTTCCTGGCGGCGATCAAGGAAGTCGACCGGGAGACCGCGAAGGAGCGCATCGCGAGCCTGGCTCGACAAGATGGAGCTGCGCCCCTGGCTCAACAAGAAGGTCGACGAGCTTTCCAAGGGCATGCAGCAGAAGATCCAGTTCATCGCGACCATCGTCCACGATCCCGAAATCCTCATCCTCGACGAGCCGTTCTCGGGCCTCGACCCGCTGAACGTCGCGCTCATGCGCGAGTACTTCCTCGACTTCCGCGCGCGCGGCAAGACCATCATCTTCTGCACCCACGTCCTCGAGCAGGCCGAGAAGCTCTGCGACGAGATCTGCCTCATGGCCAAGTCGAAGAAGATCCTCGAGGGCAGCCTGAAGGACCTGAAGCGGCGCAACTCGCAGCGGCCAGCTGCGGATCTCCGCTCAACGCCAGCCTCGCCGACGTCTCGGCGCTGCCCGGCGTCGCCTCGGCCAAGGCCGTCGACGGGGCCTTCGTCGTCGATCTCGCCGCCGGCGTCTCCCAGAAGGAGTTCGTCAAGCGCGCGCTCGACACCTACTACGGTCGAGGCCTTTTCGCAGAAGGAGCCCGACCTCGAGGAGATCTACATCGACGCGGTGCACAGCGCCGGCATGGAAGAGACCCGGACGATCGAGTGAGGCCCGAATGAACTGGAAGAAGACCTTCGCCATCGTCCGCCGCGAGTACATCGAGCGCGTCCGGACCAAGTCGTTCTGGATCGCGACGCTGCTGATCCCGTTCCTGTTCCTGGCCTACATCGCCTTCCAGATCTCCTCGTCCCGGAAGACCGGCGGCGAGCGCACGATCGTCGTGGTCGATCTGACGGGCACGCTCTACGCGCCGCTCGCGGCCGAGCTCGCGGCGACCGAGGCCGAGCAGAAGGCGAAGGGATCGGCGACAAGGGACCGCACTGGAACCTGAAGCCCGGCGCGGCCGGCGGGGACCTCGCGGCCGCCAAGGAGAGCTCTGCGCAAGCAGGTCCTCGCCAAGCAGATCAACGGCTACCTCGATCCTCGAGCCGGAGAAGATCGAGCGGGACGAGGTCGAGTACTACTCGGACGACCGTCTCGGACTTCATCGCCCTGAACCAGCTCGAGCGGTCGCTCAACCGCGTCCGGCATGCGCGAGAAGATGCAGAAGCGCGGCCTGCCGACGGACCTCGCGAGCCGAGCTCGAGAAGCGCGTCGACTTCAAGGCCTTCAAGGTCACCGAGAAGGGCACCTCCGAGGAGAAGGGCGCCGGCATCATCGCCGCGATCATCTTCATGGTGCTCATGTACACGACGTTCTTCGTGTACGGCGGCCAGGTCATGCGCGGCGTCATCGAGGAGAAGTCGAGCCGCATCGTCGAAATCGTCATCGCCTCGGTGCGGCCGACCGAGCTCATGCTCGGCAAGATCATCGGCATCGGCCTCGTCGGGCTGACGCAGTACCTCGTTTGGTCGCTCGTCGCGATGAACCTCTCGTTGCCCGGGATCGCCACGGTGGTCGCGTCGAGCGACCTCGGCGTTCCCAGGATCCCGATCGCGATGCTCGGCTACTTCATCCTCTTCTTCATCCTCGGCTACTTCGTCTACGCCAGCGTCTACACGACGATCGCCGCGCCCTTCAACAGCGAGCAGGAAGCCACGCAGTTCATGATGATCCCGGTCATCCTCATCCTCGCCGGCTTCATGGTCTACCCCGCCGTCATGAACAACCCCAACGGCGGCGTCGCGCTCTTCTTCTCCCTCTTCCCCTTCACGTCCTCCCTCGTGATGTTCCTGCGGACCGCCGTCTCCGAGCCGCCGGCCTGGCAGATCCTGCTCTCGATCGCGATCCTGATCGCCACGACCATCGGCCTCGCGTGGTTCGCCGGCCGCGTCTACCGCGTCGGAATCCTCATGTACGGCAAGAAGCCCACGATCCCGGAGATCCTGCGCTGGGTGCGCTACTCCCCGGGAAAGGTGGCGCAGCCGGCGTCCAAGCCGTCGTAGGGGAAGGGGTTCAAACCCCCGTCGTCCGGTCGGCAGCAGCCGGCCGTCATCCCGGGCGCAGCGAGGGATCCCGGCCTCAACTCGCCCCCGTTTGCAGACGGGCGCCAACCGCCGTCATCCCGAGCACAGCGAGGGATCCCGCACTCGACCCGCCCGGATTGCGGACCCACTCGGCCTGTGCTAACTTTCGCGCCCCGTTCGGCCCATTCGTCTAACGGTTAGGACGCGGCCCTCTCAAGGCCGAAATACGGGTTCGATTCCCGTATGGGCTACCAGGATCCCTGCGGCTTCGTTAGTTCCACGCCGCGTCCTCCGGACGCGACCCTCTCAAGGCGACTCCTTTGAGCGCGCCCTGCGGGCGCGACACGGGTTCGATTCCCTTTCGGCTGACCTGGTCCCGCGACCCTGCCGGCCCCACGCCGCGTCCTCCGGACGCGACCCTCTCAAGGCGACTCGTGGAGCCCGCGCTTCGCGCGCGACTCGGGTTCGATTCCCGGCGGAAAAAAGCAATTTCCTACACGACGACACGACTGAACCGGTTTGCCGCGAGGCGCGACTTTACTCAGGATGCACGCGAACAAAGAAGGGACAATCGGTGGATGACTCGCAGAACCACCCGGGTCTTCGACGAATATCTCGCCGCCGCTGCGCGCGCCGGCGATCGCGAGGCCTTCGGCCGCCTCGCCGAACGTTGGCAGCCGAAGCTCTTGGCCCACGCCTGGCGGCTGATGGGAGACGCGGAGGCGGCGCGCGATGTCGTGCAGGACACCTGGGCCGACATCGTGCGCGGGCTTGCGCGTCTCGACGATGCCGCCCTCTTCCCCGCCTGGGCCTATCGCATCGTGTCGCGTCGCGCTGCGGATGCGATCAGGAAGCGCGGCCGCGCGCGAAGGATCGGAACGGCCTACGCCGCGCAAGCTCCGCAAGCGGACGATACGGCAGGACGGATGGAGACGGCAGCGGATGCGGGACCGCTCGCGAAAGCGATCGCAGGCCTTCCGCCGGATCAACGTGCAACAGTCGCGCTGTTCTACATCGAGGATTTCAGCGTCGCGGAAACCGCCGCGGCGACGGGCGTTCCAGTGGGCACCGTGAAGACCCGCCTGATGCATGCGCGGGCGAAATTGCGCGCCGCGCTAAAAGGAGAAGACCATGGATGATCTTGATCGAAAAATTGAGGAAGCCCTGAGCATGGAAGACCGCGCCATCCTTGAGAAGTTCGGCGAGCAGGGCGTGCTTGGCCAGTGGTTCGGCGTCTATTCCGGCGCTATGGGCCGCCTTGCGGCTCTTGCCACGGTCTTCACGTTTGCATTGTTTCTGGGCGCGGTTTATTGCGGCTGGAAGTTCTTCGGTGCGGCTGAGGCAATCGACGCCGCGCGCTGGGGCGTCGGCGCCGTCATGCTGATGGTGATGGTCGGCTTTCTGAAGTTGTGGTTCTGGCTTCGAATGGAATCGAACCGCGTCTTGCGCGAGGTCAAGCGTCTCGAATTGCAGATCGCGCGCGCGAATGCTCGATAAACCTGGATCCGACGGAAGCCCGCGCGCTTCATCCCGTGGGAGTTCCACGCGAAGGCGATCTCCGCATCGCTCGACACCGCAATGACCCCGCCGTCGCCGCGAAGCCGCGCGACGTCCAGATGAGGCCTGACGCCACCGACTGGAGATCCCCTTGAGCGCCCTTTCGGGCGCGACACGGGTTCGATCTGGTGCCCGTATGGGCTACCCGATCCCTCGGCCTTCGCTAGACCCAGCCGCGTCCTGCGGACGCGACCCTCTCGAGGCGACTCTTTTGAGCGCGCCCTCCGGGCGCGAAACGGGTTCGATTGGCCGGGCAGTCCCGGCGCCGCTCGGTATAACGTATGGGCTACCACGACCGTCGCCAAGCGAGCATGAACCCATGAAGCACTCCTCGCCAAACCGCAGACCCCAGTCGGCCGCCGCAAAGGCCCGAGTCAAGGCTCTCAGCCGAGGCGAGGCGCCTGTCGTGAGGGATCCGGAGGAGGCTCGAGGACTCGCCTTCGTGTCTCCGGCCGAACGTCAGGCCGCGTTTGCGCAGGCGGCGCGCAAGCGCGCGGCCGAAGAGAAGAAGAAACCCCGGAAAAAGTAGTCCGGGCCCCTCCTCGCTACGCCCGGCCCCTCATCAGCACGTTGATCTCGCCGTAGGGCATGGCCACGTCGACCGCGCCGTCGAAGCCTCCGGTCCGGAGGAACTGCGCGGCGAGCGACGCCGTTCTCGCGACGACCGCCCCGGCGATTCCGGATCCCGCGCTGTAACGGCGAACGCCCAGCGCCTCCAGCTCGGCCGGGGACGGCAGTCCGGGCCAGGCCAGGACGTTGAGCGGAAGTAGCGAGGCCTTCGCGATGGCGCGGATCTCCCCGGCGTCGGCGACGCCCGGAACGAAGATCCCGTCGGCGCCCGCGGCCCGATAGCGCCCCGTGCGCGCGAGAGTCTCGGCGACGCGGCCTTCCGCCGGCACGAGGCCCCTCAGAAAAACGTCCGTCCGCGCATTCACGAAGAGGTCCACGCCGAGCCGGGCGCCGGCGCTCTTCGCCCGCTCGATCTTGGCGCAGAGCAGGTCCGGGGCACCGGAGCCGTCCTCGATGTTGATCCCGACGGCGCCCGCCTCGATCACGGCGCCGACCGTCTCGCCGACTTCGGCCGGGTCGCTCGAATAGCCGCCCTCGACGTCGACGGTCAGGGGCACCCGGATCACTCGCGCGATGTCCGCGACCGTCGCGAGAAGCAGCCCGACCGGCAGCCGGTCCCCGTCCGGAAAGCCGTGAGACCAGGCCACGCCGGCGCTGGTGGTGGCGATCGCCTTCGCGCCGAGGCTCTCGATGAGCCGGGCGCTCCCGCCGTCCCAGGCGTTGGGAAGAAGGAGCAGTCCCTCCTGGTGGAGGCGGCGAAAGAGGTCAGCGGCATTCTGTTGGGACGTCATGGTGCAATCCTCTCCTCTGCGACCCCGAAACACCCGGACCAACGCGAAGGGTTCAAACTTTCTTTCCCCTCCCGCGTAAACGAGGACGGAGGCCTCCCATGAAGCACGTCCTGCGTCTGTCGCTGGCGCTCGCCTTCCCGGCCGTCCTCTTTGCGGCCGGCCAACCGGTTCCCGGCCGCCCTGCGAGCCTCGCGGCGCCGGACGGGACCAAGCTCGCGGCGACGTACTACCCCAGCGCCCGCCCCGGGCCCGGGATCCTCCTCCTCCACCAGTGCAACCGCGACCGTACGAGCTGGAATGCCCTCGCGGCGGACCTCGCGGGCAAGGGGTTCAACGTCCTGACGTTCGACTACCGGGGCTACGGCGAAAGCGGCGGCGCGCGGTTCAACGAGATTTCCTTCCAGGAGCGGGTCCGGATCTCGACGCAGGTGTGGCCCGGAGACATCGACGTCGCCTTCGCGTACCTGCGCGCGCAGCCGGGCGTGCGCGTCGACGCGATCGGCGCCGCCGGCGCCAGTTGCGGCGTCAACAACTCGATCCAGCTCTCGCTGCGCCACCCGGAGGTCAAGTCCCTGGTCCTGCTCTCGGGCAACACCGACCGCAAGGGCCGCGAGCACCTGCGCGGCTCGCCCCGGCTGCCGCTGCTCATCGCGGCCGCCGACGACGACGGCGGCGTCGTGTCGGCCATGGCCGTGATCGACGCGTCCTCGGGCAACAAGGCGAACCGCTTCATCCAGTACTCCAAGGGCGGACACGGCACGGACATGTTCAAGGCGCACCCGGAGCTGCCCGGCGAGATCGTGGCCTGGTTCGAGCTCACGCTGATGGGCAAGGGCCCCGGCGTCACCGCGAAAGCGCGACCCCGAACCGTCGACTCGACGACGCGCCTGCTCGTCATGATGGACGAGCCGGGCGGGCCGGCGCGCGCGGCCGAGAGCCTCGCCGCCGAGCGAAAGAAGAACCCCGGGTCCGCGATGCTGGCCGCGCCCTTCGTGAACCAGCTCGGCTACGAGGCCATCACGGCCGGAGACACGAAGGCGGCGATTGCCATCCTGCAGCTGAACGTCGACGCGAATCCGCGCTCGTCCAACGCGTGGGACAGCCTCGGCGACGCCTACCTCGCCGACGGCCAGAAGGAGAAGGCCCGCGAGGCGTCCGAGAAGAGCTCTCGCGCTCGTGGACGCCGACACGGCCGAGACCGAAGAACAGCGCGTCGCCATCCGCCAGAGCGCGCAGGGAAAGCTCGACCAGCTCAAGGGCACGGCGCCTAAGACGTAGGCCGCGACCGCCGCGGACGGCGCCCGGCCGAGGCCTCGTGCGCCAGCAGCCAGCGCTTGCGGTAGATCCCTCCTCCGTAGCCGGTGAGGGACCCGTCCTTGCCGACCAGGCGATGGCACGGCACGACCACGCTGACCGGGTTCGAGCCGTTCGCGTGCCCGACCGCGCGGACGGAAGTCGGACGGCCGATCCGGCGCGCCATGGCCGAGTAGGTCAGAGTCGTTCCGCACGGGATCCGACGCAGCGCCTTCCAGACTCTCCGTTGGAAGGGCGTGCCCGCCGCGGCGACCGGAAGCCGGTCGATGGCCGCGAGGTCTCCGGCGAAGTAGGCCGACACCGCGGCCGTCAGTCCGCCCGGGTTGCGCCTGCGCTCGAGGATGTAGCCGCCGGCTCCGTACTGCCGGTCGAGCGCGCGCGTCAGGCGCGCCGCGTGGTCGGTCCACTCGGCCGCGAGCAGGCTCCCCTCGCCGTCGGCCACGAGGATCAGCTCGCCGATCGGCGTCCGAGTCCGGTCGACGAGGAGGCGAAGTAGCATGCCGCAAGCCTAGCCTGACCTCCCGCGGAGAAGAAACAGCCGGGGGCGACCCCGGCTGTTCAGGACCTGGTTCCGGCTCGCGTCTTACGGCCGCGTCACGTGAATCTTGAACCTCATGTAGAAGTCCCCTTGATTGGACGAGTCGGCGTTAGGCACGAGGCGCCCGACGGCCTGGAGAGAGCCGATGGGCTCGATGAGCCAGTCCGTGCAGCCGCCCGAGTTCACCGCGTTGCAGGAGACCTGGACGTCGGTCGTCTCCGGGAAGTTGTTGAACGAATGCGCCGGGTTCAGACCGTACTGCGCATCCGTCGATGTGAAGAACGAGAAGATCATCGGGCAGGTCATCGCAGTTCCCGCGGTCATCGTCAACATGCTCTGGTTGAGCAGGGTGCACTTGACCTCCGAGTAGGCGTACCGGATCTCGGTCCCCCAGAACGGCGGGTTGGCCGGGGCCGTGTAATGGGGATCTCCGGGCTGAATGGCGTCGCTGACGTTCAGGCTGACACCCAGGTTGCGGGCGTTCGCCCGCTTGCCCTTCTTGATGACGGGCTTATTGAACTGCCAGTCTCCATTCTTGATCCCGTTGTAGCCGTTGCACGTCAGGATCGAGATGACGTTGCCCACACCATTGAAGTAGCTCCCCAACCCATCGCTCGCGATGGTGTAGGCATTGCCGGCAGGATCGACATCGGTGATCGTCGTCGTTACCGAAGTGTTCGTGCACGGCTTGGCATCGAGGGCGGTTGCCAGTAAGCCGAGCGTAAGCACCGGTGCAAGAACCGCGATCCTGAGTCCCGGAAGTGCAACCAGACTCCTCAGCCAGGGCGTCGTCATTTCGCTTTCCCCTTTCTTAGCCGGTCGGAGGCGTAACCGATCGTGTGTCTTTCTCTAGTAACGACGCCGGCGAGGTTTCTGGACGCAGAAACCCGAAAGTCCCCAGAAAATGTGGGAGGGGCTGGACTGCGGACTAGACTAGGCAAAGGCGCAACTGTTCCGTGACATGAAGGCCCCCGATCCGGGCAGCCCGCACGCATCAGAAACCGGCCCAACCGGCGAGGCCGAATCCACGTTCCGCCTCATCCAGCGCTTTCGCGGCGGCGACAAGGAGGCGCTCGAGCAGCTCTTCGCCCGGCACCTTCCCCGGCTGCAGCGCTGGGCGAAGGGGCGGCTGCCGCGATGGGCGCGCGACATGGCCGACACGCAGGACCTTGTCCAGGAAACCCTGCTTCAGACGTTTAACCGGATGAGTGTCTTTGAACCCGAGCGCGAGGGGGCCCTGCAGGCCTACCTCCGGCAGGCGGTCATGAACCGGATCCGCGACGAGATTCGCCGCGTCGGGCGTAGACCCGCCCACGGCGAGCTGGAGGGGACCGAGATCGACCAGGCGCGCTCACCGCTCGAGCTGGCGGTCGGGATGGAGGAACTCGAGCGGTACGAGTCAGCCCTCTGGGCGGCTTCGCCCGGAAGAGCGGGAGGCGATCATTCTCCGCGTCGAGCTGGGCCACAGCTACGAAGAGCTTGCCCACTTGCTCGGGAAGCCGACCTCGGGCGCGGCGCACAAGGCGACCAAGCGCGCTCTCGTGCGCCTGGCCGAAGAAATGTCCCGTGGAACGCTGAGGACGACCCGCTCGAAGGGCTGGCGGACGCCGTCCTCGAAGGACAGCCGGTCGACTGGGCCTCCGCCGAGTCGACTCCGGACGCGCCCGGCTCGCGAGGTTGTCCGGCAGCTCAAGGTCCTGGCGGGCATCGCCGAGCTCCATCGGAATCTCACCGACGAGACGCGCTTCGTCGAACCAGTCCGAAATTCCGGACGACCACCTCGAGCGCTGGGGACGGCTCAAGATCCTCGAGCGCATCGGGCAGCGGGTCCTTCGGCGACGTCTACCGCGCCTGGGACTCGAAGCTCGACCGCGAGGTGGCGGTCAAGCTCCTGCACGCCGGCAGGAGCAACCCGAGGGCGCCACGGTTCTCAAGGAAGCTCGCCTCCTCGCGCGCGTCCGCCATCCGAACGTCGCCATCGTCTACGACGCCGACGAGATCGAAGGCCGGGTCGGCCTCTGGATGGAGTTCATCCACGGGCACAACCTGGAGCAGGCTCTCGGCAAGCGAGGAAAATTCAACGACCGCGAGGCGACGGGAATCGGCATCGAGCTCTGCCGGGCGCTGACGGCGGTGCACGCCGCGGGCCTGGTCCACCGCGACATCAAGACGCAGAACCTGATGCAGGCGGCCGACGGACGCCTGGTCCTGATGGACTTCGGGACGGGGCGTGAGCTGGAGACGACGCCGGGCTCGACGGTCGACGCGGCCGGGACGCCGCTGTATCTGGCTCCGGAAATCTTCGACGGAGCCCAGGCCACGGTCCGTTCCGACATCTACAGCACGGGCGTCCTGCTCTTCCATCTGCTCACCGGTGCGTACCCGGTTCGCGGCTCGACCATCAGGGAAGTCGGCGAGTCGCACGCGGGCGGCCGGCGGCTCGACCTCGCCGCGAAGGCTCCGGGAGTGAACAAGGCGCTGGCCGCCGTCATCGGCAGGGCCATCGAGACGAATCCGTCCAAGCGGTTCGAGTCCGCGCGAGACATGCTCGCTGCGCTCGAAAACGTCCGGCGCAGGACGGAGAAGCCCCGCCGCGCCGCGCTGATGGCCGCCGGCTTCGCCCTGGCGATCGTTCTCGTGGGCGCCGTCGCCTGGCTGTCGAGGAGCGAACCCGCGCTTCACGCGCTCCCCTTCAAAGACCGGGAGTGGGTCCTGGTGGCAGGATTCGACAACCGCACCGGGGAAAAGCTCTTCGACGGTACCCTCGATTACGCGCTCGGCCTGGAGCTCTCCAACTCGCGCCGCGTCAACGTCGTTTCGCGCGAGCGGGTCGGGGATGCGCTGCGCCTGATGCGAAAGCCCCCGGACGCACCGCTCGACGCCGCGATGGCGCGCGAAGTCTGTCTCCGAGACGGCGGGATTCGGGCCCTCTTGACCGGCCGAGTCGAGAAGCTGGGATCGAAATATCTCGTGAGCGTGGAGCTCGTTGACCCGAAGCAGGGCACGACTCTGGCCGGGTTCCGGGAGGAGAGTGCCGGGCAGGACGGCTCGCTCGCAGCGATGCGGCAGATTTCGAACCGCGTCCGAGTTTCCATCGGGGAGCAGCCCCCGCCCGCCGACCCCGAAGCGGAGGGACTCGCGAAGGTCACGACGAAGAGCCTCAGAGCGCTCCAGCTCTATTCACGGGCCGACGCGCTGATGCGCGACGTGGGCGAAACCGTCTTCGCGGGAGGGGCGAATGAAGCCCATCCGGTCGCCGAGCAGCTTCTGCGGCAAGCCGTTGCCGAAGACCCCGCGTTCGCGTCGGCCTGGATACATCTGGCCTTCGCGCTTGCCAATCAGGACAAGCCGCGCGCGGAGGTCCTGACTTGCGCCGCGACGGCGATGCGCCTGGTGGAGACGGCGACCGAGCGCGAGCAATACTTCATTCGGGGGAGCTACGAATTCTTCCAGGGCGAGCGGGAGAAAGCCATCGCCGCCTACGAGACTCTCCTCGACCTGTATCCCGATCACTACTGGGCTGCCGCCAACCTGACGCACCTCTACGATTGGCTTTCCGATCCCCGACAGCGGGAGAAAGGCGTGCAGGTCGAGGCCCGGATCGCGGACTCGCGTCCGAACGACTTCCACTGGAACTGGATGCTCGTGTTCGACTACGTCGCCGCGATTCCCGACCCGGCCCGAGCGGCGCCGTATCTGCGCCGGGCCACGGAGCTCATCACGCCCGAGGTCGCAGGAATGTATCCCATCGGGGTCAGCTACGTGAGTCTCGTGCCCTTTACCGAAAGCTGGGCCAATGGGGACCTGGCGGCCGCGGCCGCCCAGATCGATGGCGTCGCTGCGAAGATCGACCCCTTTGGCGGGCGCGCCAGAGATTGCCTGGCCGTACACGTGGCTTTGGGGTACCTGACGCTCGGCCGCCTCGAGGCAGCCGCCGAAATCTCCGAAAGGATCGTCGATCCCATCGTCCGCAACGACATGCTCGCGCAGGTCGCGTTCGTCAAGGGCGATGCCCTCGCGTTCCGCCAGTACCTGCGTACTCAAGGAGACCGACATTCGAAAAGGGTCTCCGAGGGGTTCCTGGACACGACCCTCGTTCTCCAGGCTCGCGAGGGCGTCGGCACTCTGCCGGATCCGGAGTCCTACTCGAACACCGTCGTCGTCGACGAGGGGACGCATACGCTGGAATTGGTCCGCGGGGAGGTTTCGCTGGCCCAGGGGAAGGTGGCGAATGCAATTCGACAGCTCGAGGTCGTCGACAAGGATCCCGGTGACGGGCCGTTCATTCCCACTTTCTACCTGGCAAGGGAATCGCTCGCGACCGCCCTGGTGAGAGCGGGAGATGTGCCGCGCGCCATCCAGGTTCTCGAGCGGAACTCCGACGGACGCGACTCCGTCACCCGGGGCACGACGGGGGCGTTCTGGCTGAGGAACCGTCTGCAGCTCGCCCGGCTCTACCGAAAGGCCCACCGGGTCAAAGACGCCCGGGCCGTCGAAGCGGAGCTCTCGAAGCTGCTGGCCTTCGCCGACCCCGACCACCCGATCCTGATCGAGCTCCAGCGGCTCGAGAAGTCGTGACACCGAATCTCTAGCCGAACAAGAAAGGCCGAGACGCCCTACGGCTCCCCCGCTGAGGCTCGCTGGCCCGGAATCGCGCGGGGAGACCGCGGTCCAGGGTCCGCCGAAAGCGGCGACGTCCGGTCAGTTGCCAGTCGGAGCACGAAGACGACTCCCGTTCCGGCTTCGCCGCCCTCGGAAGCGGTGCCATAGAGGCTACCCTCCGAACCCTGCATCAACGGCGCCATGGGGTACGCGCCGTCGGCGCCGCTGAAGCTGTGCAGCGTCGTCAGCGTTCCCGGAGGCCCGAGCTTGAAGACCGTCCCGGCGTCGGCTGCGCCGCCTCTCTGAGTCGTTCCGTAGAGGTTGCCCGAGGCGTCTCGCAGCAAGGCGGCCAGCGGGTAGGCGCCGTCGTCGCCGCTGAAGCTGTGCAGCGTCGTTAGCGTCCCCGAAGGCTCGAGCTCGAAGACGGTTCCGACATCGGCCGCGCCACCCTGGGAAGTGGTCCCGTACAGGTTTCCGGAATCGTCCCGGGTCAAGGCGGCGTACGGAAAGGCCCCATCGTCGCCGTCGAACGTGTGAAGTGTCGTGAACGCCCCCGACGCGTCGATCTCGAAGATCGTCCCGCGGCCATTTGCGCCGCCGGTCTTGGTTGTCCCATAGAGATTCCCGGCCCCGTCGAGCACCAGGCCGTCATCCGGGTACAGCAGGCTGTAATACGGGCCGGCGCGGTCGCCGGGACCATAGCTGTGCAGAGTGGTCACCGTTCCCGTGTCGTCGAGCCTGAAGACCGTACCGACGCCGTTCACGCCTCCCTGCGCAGTCGTCCCGTAGAGGCGTCCGAAACGGTCCCGGGCCAGGGTACCCGCAGGGTTGGCGCCGTCGAGCCAGTTGAACCTGTGGATCGTCGTCAGCGCCCCGAATGCGTCCACCTTGAAAACCGTCCCGTTGGCATTGAGGCCAAGCGTCGTGCCGTAGAGATCGCCGGCGTCGTCCCGGATCAGCGCCGTCCTCGGAAGACCGTCGAAACGGGCGAAGCTGAAGAGTGTCGCCGCGCCGCCCGAGCCGTCCAGCTCGAACACTGTCCCGTAGCGTTCACGGCCGCCGAAGAAAGTCGTCCCGAAGATGTGCCCCGCGGCGTCCTGGATCAATCCGCTGTAGGGATACGCCCCGGCGTTGGAGCTGTTGAAGTCGTGCAGCGTCGTGGGCGTCCCCGAGGCGTCGAGCTTGAAGATCGTGCCGTCGCCGCCCGCCCCGCCACTCGAAGTCGTCCCATAGAGGTTGCCCGAGGAGTCCCGAACCAGGGAAGCGTACGGGGCTGCACCGTCGGATCCGTCGAAGGCGTGGAGCGTGACGAGGTTCCCCGTCGTGTCGAGCCTGAAGACCGTCCCCTTGCCGCTTGCTCCGCCACGGACCGTGGTTCCATACAGGGTCCCCGAGTCGTCGCGGATAAGCGCCGAATCGGGCTGCTCGCCGTCGGAACCGTCGAAGCTGTAGAGCGGAGTCAGAGTACCCGACCCGTCGAGTTTGAAGATCGTCCCCTTTCCGGCAGCGCCGCCGCCGGAAGTCGTCCCGTAGAGGTTGCCCGAGGCATCCCGGATCAGCGCGGCATGAGGGTTTGCGCCATCGAGACCGCTGAAGCTGTGGAGCGTCGTCAGGGTCCCCGATCTGCTGAGCTCGAAGACCGTCCCCCGACCGGCTTCACCGCCGAACACGGTCGTCCCGTAGAGATTGCCGGAGGCGTCCCGGATCAGGGCCCCATAGGGATTGGCGCCGTCCGCACCGTTGAAGCCGTGGAGCGTCGTCAGGGTCCCCGAGCTGCCGAGCATGAAGATCGTACCGTTCGGCTCGGGAGTCTTGAGGCCGCCAAGGAGGGTCGTTCCGTAGAAATTGCCGGACTCGTCCCGGATCAACCCGGCGTAGGGGTTGGCGCCGTAATAGGTGTTGAGGGTCGTGAAGCTGCCCAGCGTCGTCAGCGTCCCCGAGCCGTCCAGCTTGAAAATCGTGCCGGCGCCGCGATCCCCGCCGCCTGCAGTCGTCCCGTAGAGGTTGCCGGTTTCATCCCGAAACAAGGAAGCGTAGGGTGTCGAGCCATCGCCGCCGTTGAACGTGTAGAGCCGTGTCAGTACGCCTGAAGAATCGAGCTTGAAGACCGTCCCGTGACCCCACGCGCTGTCCTCCGACGTCGTCCCATAGAGGTTGCCGGACTCGTCGAGGATCAGCGCGCCGTGGGGATGGATTGGCTGGAGATCGAAGTGGTGGAGCACCCGGTAGCTCTGGGCGGCCAGCGTTGCAGCGGCAAGCCACACGAGAGCGAATGCGAGGCCAATTGACCTCGGCGAGGGAGCGACTCGCCGGCGGCGCCGCCTGATGATCGCGCTCATCTCCCTTCGGAATCGGACCCTTGCGGCCCTGCTGCGGCAACCATACTACTGTCTGGCCATCCTCTTACCAGCCACTTCTCCGACGCCCTGGCCGAGCGCGACATTCCCCACGTCTGATCTACGCCGACGGCGACCACAACAATCGGATCAGCGAGCGATTGAAGCGCGCAATGGGCTTCTTCGGGGAGACGCTGCAGCAGGAGCCTTGAGCGGGGACCCGCGATCAGCGAGCCGGGCTGGAACCCTCGGCCTGGTCGAGGGGGAGTACCACCTGCCGTGGCGAGCGACGGCTCAACGCTCGAGAACAGATCGGCCGGGGCTTCCCCCGGGCCGCTTCTCTACCGCATCTCCTCCACACCGCATGCCCACATCGGCAGCCCGTCGGCCGCGCGCCGGGCGGTGTAGGCCTTCATCCACGCCCACTCGACGTCGCGCCCGTGCCCGCCAACGACGCGATCGACCTGCAATCCAAGACGCTCCACCGCGGCGATGAGGGCCTGCGTGTCGCCGAGAGCCGTCGTGTGCCCGATGTCCTCGTTGGGAACCGGGCTCTTGAAACACGACCAGGCGTTGAAGAGGTCCGTCTGGAACAGGATCTTTTCCTTCGGCAGGTAGACGATCAGGATGTCGTTCACGTGCGGTGTCGGTCCGATGCGATAGAGGCGCAGCTCCTGCGTCTCGTCCTGCAACACCATCGTCTCGCCCGACAGAAACTCGAGTTTCGGCGCGGCCGCGCTCTTGTCGAGGGCGTCCGGAGCGATCGAGGACCGTCTTGCCGCGAGCTGCGTCAAGAGCGCCTGATTCCCGCGCGTGCTGACGATGGTCGCGCCCTCGGCCACGTAACCGCGGACTCCGCCCACGTGGTCGGAATGGTGGTGCGTCGGCACGGCATAGCGGATCGGCTTGCCCGGCAGCGACTGCTCGATGAAAGCGATGACCTGCTCCGAGAGCCCTGCGCGGCTGTTGCCCTCGGGCGTCTCCACGACCGCGAGGTGGTCGGCGAACTCGACACACAGCACGTTGTATCCGTCGGGAACGTACCGCACGACGTGCACGCCGGGAGCAATCGTCTCCATCCGCATCGCCGGGTCGTAGGACTCGATCCTCCGGTAGTCCGCGGGCACCGCGAAGTCGCCATCGTTCGACACCGCGCCGATCTCGAGCTTCGTGATCGTGGCCTTCGTCACGCTCCAGGGCCCGCGCCGGATCTCGTATCGCGAGGGCACTTTCAGGCCTGCGACGTCGCGATAACCGCCGTAGGCGTGACGGAACACGACGTCGCCGTCGAGCGTGTTCGCCTGCAGAGCCTCGAGCCCGGCGAGTAGGTGAGTCTCACCGTCGAAGGAAAGCGTGTAGAGCTCGCCGCTCGGTCGAACGTAACTGATCGCCTGAAGTCTTCGACCCGCGTCCGTGCTCTCACCGACCCAGCGCAGGGTCGCGCCGCGCCGGCGGGCTTCGAGAAGGAGGTTTTGCGGCAGCAGCCGAGCCATCAGGCTTTGAGCGCCCGAGAGATTGGTCTCGGGCACTTTCGTCTTCGCCAGGAAGTCGATCAGCCACCCGTCCCCCTTCGTGCTCACGGTGCGCGTGAAGTTGCGGAAGCTCGGGAACTGAACATCCGACTCGAAGAAGAAGCGATCGCGCTCGGGATCGGAGACGTATCTCGCCTTCACCGACCATGTGCCAAACGGCGGCTCCGGGTCCGGGCTCTGATGCACGCGCTGGTTCTCGAGCGTCGCCGTGAGATCGAAGGTCCGCGCCAGGCCGGCTCGCTCGGCTCCGCCGTGCGCCGCGATGCTCCGCTCCAGGAGGGCCGCGGCTCGCGCCTGCGACCGCAGCAGGTCACTCGAGGTCCCCGCTTGAGCGGCGCACACGCCGGCGAGGGCGATCGAGGAGGCCGCAAGAATGGCGGCGGCCCTCCCCGGGAAGAGACTGTCCCCGCGAGCTGCCATCACCACGGCCCGAAAGTCTACCCAGCAGCGTGCCCGGAGATCATTGGGGCGTCATGGTCGAGGCTGGGTCGCGTTGTCACGCGGCAAGGACGAGTTCGGACCTTTGGGGGAATTGAGCGCTCCGCCGAAAGGTTCGGACGCGCGTACAGCGAAGGAGTCCGCGATGAAGCGTCTTCTCCCGGTGACAGCCCTGCTCGCCGCCTGCCTCGCGCTCGCCGCGCTCTCCGCTCAACAGGCTCAGCCGACCCCGACGCCAACCCCGCCCGCGCGCCCGGCGATGGATGCGCTCCGGGGCGTCCGCATGAAGATCTCGGCCGGGGACCTGCCGAGCGCGGAGTCGATCCTGGAGGTGCATCGAGCCGAGAAGGGTGAGGATGGCGAGTACCTGCTGGGGCTCGCGTGGCTCGCGCGCGGGGCCGCTCTGATGGAAGACTGGCCGGCGGCCTCGCGGTACGCGAAGGCGGCGCGAGACCTCGCCGTCGCGCGGCTCGGCGCGCCGCCTGACTGGGAAAACGCGACCGGGGCGCAGTACGCGCTCGGCACCTCGATCGAGGTGGAGGCGCAGGCCCTGGTCGCCTCGGGGAAGAAGGCGCAGGCCCTGCGCTTCCTCGACGAGAGCGCGCGGGCCCAGGAGAAGGCCCCGTACAACCTGCGGGCGCGCATTCAGAAGCGCCGCAACCAGATCGAGCTCGTCGGGCAGAAGGCTCCCTCGATCCGCGCCGAGGACCGGGTCGGGCCGGCGTTTGCGGGCCTCGAGGCCCTGCGCGGAAAGCCCGTCGTCCTGTACTTCTGGTGGGAGGCCTGCGGCGACTGCAAGTCCCAGGCGGCCGCGCTCAAGCGGACCGTCGACAAATACGCGCCGAAGGGCGTCGCGTTCGTCGCGCCGACGCGCTTCTACGACGAGAACCGGGCCGAAGAGAAGACGAGGATCGAGAAATCCTGGAGCGAGCTCTACGGCCTCTCGGGTTCCGTCCCGGCGCCGATCAGCGACGAGGCGATGCTGCGCTACGGCGCGTCCGCGACGCCGACCTTCGTCTTCGTCGACCCGAACGGCGTCGTCGTCCAGTACCTGCCCTACCGCATGACGGACGAGCGCCTCTCCGCCGCGATCGACGCGCTGCTGCGCTGACCCCGGAGCCGCCTACCGCACCAGCACGCTCGCCAGTCCGAGCAGCATGCCCATGCTCGCGACGTCGGTCGCGGTCGTCAGGAAGATGCTCGACGCGGTCGCGGGGTCGGCGCCGAGGCGCTTCAGGGTCAGCGGGACGAGGGCCCCGGAGATGCCGCTGATGGTGCAGGAGCCCGTCATCGCCAACCAGACGACGCCGCCGAGAAGCAGCGCGTTGCCGGTGTTCTGCGAGCGAGCGTAGTACCACATGCCGGCCCCGGCGACGAGGCCGACCAGGGCTCCGTTCAAGAGTCCCAGCACGGCCTCCTTGAAGACCAGCCGGCGCGGGGACACGTTGCGCAGGTCCCCCAGCGTCATCCCCCGCAGCGTCACGGCGAGTGCCTGGCAGCCGGAGTTGCCCGACTGGCCGGCCAGGACCGGCAGAAAGACGGCGAGAACGACGAGCCGGTCGATGGTGTCCTGGAAGAACCCGACGACGGCCGCGGCGACGAAGGCCGTCAGGAGGTTCAGCTGCAACCAGGGGTGGCGGAAGCGGAAGCTGCGCCACCAGTGCGTTCCGACACGTTCCTCCTTCCCGACGCCGACCATGCTGCCGGCCTGGGCGCTGATCTCGTAGGCCTGCCGCTCGAAGAGGGCCTGGCCGCGCACCATGCCGACGAGGCGGCCCTCGTCGTCGGTGACCGGGTAGGCCGGAAAGTGGCGGGTCACGACCGTCCGCATCGCGTCGACGAGGGGCATGTCGGGCTTCAGGGAGAACGGGTCGCGGAGCATGATCTCCTCGAGCCGCTGGTCGCGGCGCGCGAAGAGGAGCTCGCGAAAGGCGAGGACGCCGACCAGGCGCCCGCCGGCGTCCGTCACGAACACGTAGGTGATGAAGGCCTTCTGGACGAGCTCGCGGAGGCTCTCGATCGCCTCCCCGGCGGTCGTCTCCGGGCGGTAGACCGCGAGCGCCCGCTCCATCAGCCTTCCGACGCTCGACTCGTCGTAACGCAGGTCGACGCGCCACTGCTCGCCCCGTCCGTCCGGGGCCGCGGCGATGATGCGGTCGCGCCGCTCGGGCGGGACGTGGCCGAGCACGTCCACCGCCTCGGCGGGGTTCAGAAGCGAGAGCACGCGCGCCGCGATCTCGTCGGTCTCCTCGCACAGCCTCTCCGCCGCTTCCGGAGGCGGCAGCGCGTGCAGCGTCTCGCTCAAAGCCATCGTGCGCTGGGCGTCGCTCAGCACCTGCAGGTTGCCGGCCGGATCCATGTGTCCTCCTGACGTCGGGGATTGCCAGGCAATGATAGGCGAGAGAGCCTGCCGTCAGCGCTGGACGAGCTCGATGCGGTTTCCCTCCGGGTCGAGGACGATCGCCTTCGGCCGGCCGTGCTCGTCGGTGTCGAGCCGAAGCGGCGAGGTCCCGAGATCGGAGAGCTCGCCGAGCAGGCGGTCGAGATTGCGCACGAAGAAGAAGACGTCGATCGGCGCGGGCTTGCCGGGGCCGGGGGCCTTTTCGATGACGATCCAGATCGTGCCGAGGTTCGTGTCGTCCTTGCTGACGTAGCCGGCCCCGTCCGGCTGGAACACGAGGCGGAACCGCTTCGCGTACCACTCGGCGAGGCTCGCGGGGTCGGCCGCCTGGAGGTTCGTGACGCCCAGGGCCTCGATGCGCGGCCCGGCCGACTCGGTCTTCGGGTTGTTCGAACAGCCGGCGGCGAAGAGAAGCAGGAGCCCCGCCGCGCCGGCCGCGGCGAGGAAGACACGCGAAGGCAGCGGGGTCTTCATGGGCCGCCCATTCTCCACGATCCATGTGAAGACCGGCCAGGGTGGCGGGAATGTCTGCCGGCGGGAGTTGTTCCCCTGAGACCGCATGCTGCACGCCCTTCTTCTCGCCGCGACCCTCGCGACCGCCCCCGCCGGGCCGTCGCGGACGGCCCTGGAGGCCCTGGTGCCCCGCGCCTCGCACGCCGCCCTCGACGCGGCGCTGGCGGCCTGGAGCCACGCGACGCGGTCCGGCGCGGTCCGGCGCCCCGAGGTCCTGACGTTCATCGACTACTCCCGCCCCTCCACGGAGCCGCGGCTCTTCGTGCTCGACCTCGAGGCGAGCCGCGTGACCTTCGCGGAGCTCGTGGCGCACGGCCGCGGCAGCGGCGAGAACTCCGCCGAGCGCTTTTCGAACCGGGACGGCAGCCACATGTCGAGCCTGGGCGTCTTCCGTTCCGGCGGGACCTACAGCGGCCAGCACGGATTGTCGCTGCGCCTGGACGGGCTGGAGCCGGGCTTCAACGACCGGGCGCGCGAGCGCGCGATCGTGATGCACGCCGCCGGTTACGTGAGCGAGGCCATGATCGCGGCGCAGGGGCGGCTGGGCCGGAGCTGGGGCTGCCCGGCCGTCCGGCCGGCGATCGCCCGGAAGCTGATCGAAGCGATCGAGGGCGGCTCGCTCGTCGTCGCCTACTACCCGGACGCCGGCTGGCTCACGCGCTCGGCCTTCCTCGGGAACACCGCGCCCGCGCTCAGGACTTCGCGGGCGGATCCGAGTTGAGGACGTTCAACGCCGGTCCGGTCGTGGACTCGAGCACCGGCGCGTCGGTCACGTAGAGCGTCGCGCCGGGCGTCAGGATCTTCAGGACCTCCGCCGCGAACGGAGGCGGCACGGCGACGCGAGCGGCGTTGCCGGGATCCATCGCAACCCCTCCCGCGACGCGCGCGCCCGGCAGAGCGATCCCCGTCCAGCGCGTTCCGCCCGGCGTTTCCGGGTTGGCCGCCGCGCCGGCGTCCGACTTCAGGATGAACGCCTCGGTGCCGAGGCCCTTCTCCGGGGACTCGATCGTGACGGCCGCCCGCCCGATCTCCACCCCGTTGCGCATGACCAGGATGCGCCGATCCGCGCCGCTGACGACGACCGTGACGGGGCCGGTCGCGGACTTCTCGGGCTGCCAGCGCCAGGTGTCGCCCGCCGGCAGACGCGGGGAGCGATCTTCCGTGCCCCTGGCGCTGACCGGAGAGAGAAAGGACGGGTGGACGACGTCCGCCGGCGCGCTCGCGTCGTTGGCGATCACCACCGTGATCCCGACGCTCGTGACGCCGAAGAGCAGCTCGGCGAACCGCGACGGCAGGTGCACGCACCCATGCGACTCGGGGTACCCCGGCAATCCTCCGGCGTGCAGGGCGATGCCGTCCCAGGTCAGCCGCTCCGAGTAAGGCATCGGCGCGTCGTTGTACTTCTTGGAACGGTGGTCCTTGTCCTTGTTGAGGATCGTGAAGATCCCGGTCGGCGTGACGTGGCCGGGCTTTCCCGTCGAGACCCTGGCCACGCCGATCTGCACGCCGTTGCGGTAGACCGTGGCGATCTGATCCGGCAGGCTGACGACGATGACGATGGGGCCTTGCGGCGCCGCGCCGGCGTCCCAGATGAACTGCCCGGGCTTCAGCCTCGCCGGGTCGGTGCCGACCGGCTCGGATTCCTTCGCCCCCCAGAACGGGACCGGGACCGACGCGCCGGAAAGCGCCGCCTCGAGCGCGATCGCCGCCAGCGCCGCGAGCCAACCGGACCGTCCACGAGTCGAGAAAGGCAATCTGTCGGACAGGGTAACCGATCGGGCCCGGGAGGCAAGGCTCAGTAGTGCAGGCCTTCGACCTCGGCCGCGCGGCGGATCGCGGCCCGGATGCGCAGGTACGTGCCGCACCGGCACAGGTTGTCGTTCATCGCGGCGGCGATCTCGTCGTCGCCCGGATTGGCGGTCCGGCCGAGCAGCGCCGCGGCCTGCATGATCTGGCCGGCCTGGCAGTAACCGCACTGCGAAACGTCCTCGACGACCCAGGCCTGCTTGAGCCCTTGAGCCGCCAGGCCTTCGATGGTCGTGACGCGCCCCGTCCCGATCACCGAAATCGGCGTCTGGCAGGACCGCACCGCCTCCCCGTCGACGTGGACCGTGCACGAGCCGCAGACGCCGACGCCGCAGCCGTACTTCGTGCCGGTCAGGCCGAGCCGGTCGCGCAGCACCCAGAGCAGAGGCATGTCCGCGGGCGCGTCGACCTCGCGGGGCTTGCCGTTGACCAGGATCGTCGTTCGCGCCACCTCAGGCTCCTTTCAGATCGTCCGGCCGCACCGGCAGACGCCGCACGCGGCGGCCGGTCGCGGCCGCCAGCGCATTGAGAACGGCGGGCACCGCGATCGGAACGGGCGGCTCCCCCATACCGGTCGGCGCCGCGTCGCTCGCGACGATGTGCGTCTCGACCCTCGGCATGTCGCGGAACCGCAGGATCGGGAAGTCGCCGTAGTTGGCCTGCTCGACCCTGCCCGCCTTGACCGTGATCTCGGTCGCGAGCGCCGAGAGCGCCCACGCGACGGAGCCCTCGACCTGCGCCCGGATGCCGAGGGGATTGACCGCGACGCCGCAGTCGACGGCGCAGACGATGCGATCGACCCGGTAGGCGCCGCCCCGCTCGACCGTCACCTCGGCCACGATCGCCGCCGGCGTTCGTCCGTCGTACGACGCGCAAGCGACACCCTTGCCGCGCCCGGCCGCTAGGGCGAGCGGCCACCGCGCCTTCTCACCGGCCAGCGCGAGCGTCGCCGCCAGGCGCGCGCGGTCGACCGGCGCGGCCTCGCGCCCGCCGCCCACCACGCCCGCTCTCCCGCTTCAGCAGAGCGAGCCGGTACTCGAAGGGATCGCGGCCGGAGGCACGCGCGACTTCGTCGAAGAACGCACTCGGAGGCGAAGACGTTGTGGTTGTGCTGGACGCCGCGCCAGGAGCCGACGCGAACCGGCGACGGGACCTCGACCGCCTCGGCCTCGACGGCGCCGATCGCGTAGGGAACGTCGTAGGCGCCGCGGAGATCCCCGCGAAGCTGCTCCTCGCTCTGCGGCCGTCCGGCCAGTCGCGGCCAGGACGGCGCGGCGACGCGATGGCGCCACGCGGTCAGAGCCGCCGGACGCGTCGAGCCCCGCCGTCATGCGGTGGAGCGAGATCGGGTGGAAGTCCCCGTTGCGCATGTCGTCCGGACGGGTCCACAGCACCTTGACCGGCGCCCGCGCCGCGCTCGAGGCCTCGACGGCGTCGAGCACGAAGTCGGTCCGGCCGCGGCGTCCGAATCCGCCCCCGAGGAGCGTCACGTTGACCGTCACGGCCGACTCGGGGATGCCGAGCAGCTTCGCCGCCGCCGACTGCGCGGAGTTGGGCCCCTGCGTGCCCGCCCAGATCTCGCAGCGTCCGGCCGAGACGTCGGCGACCGCGCTCATCGGCTCCATCGGGGCGTGGGCCTGGTACGGGTAGAAGTAGTCGGCCTCGATCCGCCGCGCGGCCGCCGCCATCGCGGCCGCCACATCGGCTGCCGCGCGAGAGCGCCCGGCCCGGCTTTTCCAGTCCCGCGCGCAGGCTCGCGAGAACTTCGGCCGAGCCGACGGCGGCGTTGGCGCCCTCGTCCCAGACGACCGTCGGCTCCAGGGCCTCGCGCCCCGCCAGCGCCGCCCACGTGTCGTCGCCGATCACGGCGAGGCCCGAGGCGATCGGCGCGACCATCCGGACGCCGGCGACCGCGCGGGCCTTCGCCTCGTCCCAGCTCTTCGGCTTCCCGCCGACGACCGGGCAGCGGATGACGGTCGCGACCTTCATCCCCGGCCGCTGCACGTCGGAAGCGAACGTCGCCTCGCCGGCGGCGATCTTCGGCCCGTCGACGCGGCGCCGGTCCTTTCCGATGATCCGCCAGTCCTTGCGCGGCTTCAGCGCCGGGGCGGCGGGAACCGGGAGACGGCCGGCGGCCGCCGCGAGCTCGCCGTAGCCGAGGCTGCGTTTGGAGGGCGGGTGGAGCACGCGGCCCTTCTCCGCCCGGCAGGAGGCGGGCTCGACTGCCCACTTCGCCGCGGCCGCGGCGACGAGCATCTCGCGCGCGGCGGCGCCCGCCGTGCGCAGCGGCAGCCAGAGCGTGCGGGTGCTGCGGCTGCCGTAGGTACCCATGTCCTGGAAGTCCGGCCCCGGCGAGGCCTGGAAGAGCTCGACCGAGTCGACGTCGACCTCGAGCTCCTCGGCGAGGATCATCGGCAGCGACGTGCGCACGCCCTGCCCCATCTCGGACTTGTCGACCGTCAGGACGACCTTGCCCGTCGTGTCGATCCGCACCCAGACGTTCGGGCGGAACTCCCCGGCGGCTTCCTCGGCCGCCCGGGCGAACCGCACGCCGAGCGCGAGCCCGCCCGCCGAGACGGCCGAGATCCGCAGGAAGTCGCGCCGCGTCGCCTTGAGGCTCGAGGCGCCGCTCATCTTCCCGCCGTGCTCTCGCGGTAGTAGAGGAAGCCCACGATCTGCCATTTTCCGCCCACCTTCAGCAGAGAAGCGTAGTCGATCCACCGCAGCCCGGGTAGCTCGTGCTCGAGCCTCGCCACCGCGGCGTCCCCTTCCGAGTCCACCATCGCGACGCGCCGCACGGCCTTCGGCGTCTCGCCGCCGGCGGCCCGCCGCGCCGCCAGCCGCGCCTCCCACTCCGGCGCGGAGACCCCGACGAGCCGGTCGTCGAGGACCGTGTAGGTCATCGTGCGCGGGCTCGCGAGGCTCGCGGCGAGCGGCCCGTCGTTCGCGTCCTGCGCGGTGAAGAGCGTCTGGAGGACCGTCCGGATGGCGTCGCGGTCCGCGGCGACGGCGGCCGAGTCCGGCGGCGGCGCGCCGGCGGGGACGGTCCGGTGAAAGATCTTGCCGACGATCCACCACCGCCCGCCGAGCTTCGCGAGCGACATGTAGTCCTCGAAGCGGTGCGTCGGGTATTCGGAAAGCACCTTCGCGATCGCCGTGTCCCGCGTCGCGTCGACGACGGGGATCTTCCGCGAGAGCGCGCGGACCGGCGTCTTGTTCGCGTCGGAGCGCGCCCACCACTCGGGCTGCGAGACGCCTTCGAGACCGCCGTCCTTCACGAAGAACATCATCGCGGCCGGGTGGAAGGCCTGGCGGAGCTCCGCCGAGCTCGCCGTGTCTCCGGCGATGAAGTAGTGGCCGATCGTCTCCTCGATGGCCGCTCGCTCGCTCGCCGCCGGCGCGGCCGCCGCGGCGATCGACGCGGCGCCGAGAATCACGAAAGCGGGAAAGTGCATTGGGTCCTCCTCGTCGAGGCGGATCTTGCGGCGGGAAGACCCCCGAAACCCAGTACCGGAAGGCACATGGCCGTTCTGTGCCTTCCGATACGGGTCCCCGGGCCGGCGATTCTCCTAGAATCCGGGCGTGGGCATCACGCGCTCGCTCCGGATCACGAGCCTGGTGACGTGGGTCGTCATCGGAATCGCCGTTCTCGCCAAGTACGCGAAGGACCGGGACCTCTTCTCCGATTACTGCGTCTGGGTCTGGGTCGTCGGCTTCGCGACGGGCATCGCCGCCTCGGCGCTCGCCTGGCGGCAGCGCGAGGGGCGGCGCGGGATCGTGCTCGCGCTCCTCGCCGTCGCGAGCGTCTCGGTCGTCTTCGTCAACCGCTGGTGGCCTTCGCACCTCGGCGGCCTGCCGCTCGTCTTCGTGGCCTGGGAGGCGGCGCAGATCCTGAGCCTGCGGCGCGTAGGCTTCTGGATCGCCGCGCAGACGGCGGCCTTCGGCCTGCTGATGGTGCCGTTTCCCGGAAACGATCCCAAGCACCCGATTCCCCTGTCGATCTGGTTCGCGAACACGCTGGCGCTCGCCGGCCTGCAGGCCTTCGCGGTGCTCGCCGCCCACCTCAAGCGGCGGGAGAGTCTCGCCCGCGAGGAGCTCTCCCGCGCCAACCGCGAGCTTCTCGCGACGCGCGAGCTCGCGATCCACGGCGGCCGCGCCGCCGAGCGCCTGCACATCGCCCGCGAGCTCCACGACGTGCTCGGCCACCACCTGAGCGCGCTGTCGCTGAACCTCGAGGCCGCGGCGCTCGAGCGGCGGCCCGGGCCGCCCGACGCCACGGGAGCGCTCGACACGGCTCGCGCCCTGACGCGCACGACGCTCGCCGAGGTGCGCGCGGTCGTCAGCCGCCTGCGCCAGGACGACGCCACCGACCTCTCGGCCGCGCTCGCTTCGATCGCCGCCGCCATCCCGCACCCGAGGATCCATCTCCGCGTGCCGGAGGAGCTTCCGCCCGTGGACGCCGAACGCGCCCGCGCTATCCTGCGCTGCGCACAGGAGTGCGTGACCAACGCGATCCGCCACGCGGGCGCCGAGAACCTCTGGATCGAGCTCGCGCCTCTCGACGGCGGCCTCGACCTGCGAGTGCGGGACGACGGCCGGGGCGCGGAGGAGCTCGCCGAAGGAAACGGCCTCGCGGGCATGCGCGAACGGCTGCTCGCCCTTCGGGGGCGCCTCAGCCTCTCCCCCGGCCCGCCCGGCTTCGAGGCCCGTGTATGGGTGCCGTGAGAGGCCCGATCCGGGTCCTCCTCGTCGAAGACCAGACGATCGTCCGGGAAGGCCTGAAGAGCCTGCTCGCCTACGCCGGAGACCTCGAGGTCGCCGGCGAGGCCGCCGACGGCGAGGCGGCGCTCGCGGCCGTCGACCGCACTTCCCCCGACGTCCTGCTGCTCGACATCCGGATGCCGAAGATGAACGGCCTCGAGGTCCTCCGGGAGCTTTCGGCTCGCGGGAGCCTGCCGCCGACGCTCATCCTCACGACGTTCGACGACGACGCGCTGCTGCTCGAGGCGCTGAAGGCGGGGGCGCGCGGGTTCCTCTTGAAGGACGTGACGTTCGAGCGGCTGACCGAGGCGATCCGCGCGGTGGCGGCGGGCGGGAGCCTCATCCAGCCCGGGATGACCGACCGCGCACTCCGCAGCCTCGCCGCCACGCCGAAGAGCTTCGAGAGCTCGGAGCTTCCGGAATCCCTGACCGGACGGGAGCGCGAGGTCCTCCGGCTCTTCTCGGCCGGCCTCTCGAACCGCGAGATCGGCGAGGCGCTCGGCGTGGTCGAGGGGACGGTCAAAAACCACGTCCACAGCATCCTGCAGAAGCTCGGCGTGCGGGACCGCAACCGCGCGATGCTGAAGGCGATCGAGCTCGGTTACTTCTAGATCACGGCCCGGCGCGCCGGCGCCTCGCCGGCGTCATAGAATCCGCGCCGATGAGCTCCCCCGCGACGGCCCGAGTGGAGCTGCGCCCGGGCCCGGGCCAGAGCGCCGTTCTGACGCTCTCGGGCGCGTTCGACGTCTCGACCGCGGCCGCGGCCCGGCGCGATTCGTCGACCGCGGCTCCCGGCGCGCCGCGCGGCGCCCTCGAGGTGGACGCGAGCGGCATCGACCGCGGCGACGTCTCGGGGATGGCCGCTGCTCTACGAGCTGGCGCAGGGACGCCTTCTCGCCCGGCGTCCGCGCCACCTGAAGGGCGTGCGTCCCGAGTTCCAGACGCTGCTCGCGGCGTTTCCGACGCCGGAGGCCCTCGCCGCGCTCCCGACGCCGCCGGCCGAGCGCGGGGCATCCTTCGGCGAGGTCGGCGCGGCCACGACCTCGATGTTCGCCGACGTCGCGGCGCAGCTGCGGTTCATCGGCGGCGTGGTGCAGGGGTTCGCCGCCGTGCTCCGTCGGCCCCGCCTGATGCGCTGGCGCGAGGTCGCCGTGGTGTTCGAGAAGGCCGGGGTCAACGCCCTGCCGATCGTGTCGCTCATCAGCCTGCTCATGGGGCTCGTCATCGCCTTCCAGGCGGCCCAGCCTCTCGAGATGTTCGGCGCGCAGATCTTCATCGCCGACATGATCGGCCTGGTGATGATCCGCGAGTTCTCGCCGATCTTCACGGCGATCATCTTCGCGGGCCGTTCCGGCTCGGCCTTCGCGGCGGAGATCGGAACGATGAAGGTCAACGAGGAGTTGAACGCCCTCGAGACGATGGGCCTGGATCCGATGCGCTTTCTGGTGATCCAGCGAGTCTTCGCCGGGACGATGCTGATGCCCGTTCTCGCGGCGTACTCGATGCTCCTCGGCGTCTTCGGAGGCGTCCTCGTCATGCTGACGATGGGCTTCACGCTGTCGCAGGTCTGGGCCCAGCTGGTGGGCGCCCTCCACGTCCGCGACGTCCTCGTCGGCGTCTCGAAGTCGTTCGTCTTCGGCGCGATCATCGCGGGCCTCGGCTGCCTGCGCGGCATGCAGACGAAGGAAGGCCCCAACGCCGTCGGCGACTCGACGACCCGCGCCGTGGTGGCGGGGATCCTGATGATCATCGTCGTCGACGCCGTCTACAGCGTCCTGACCTACGTGCTGCACGTATGAGCGCGACGCCGTCGGCCGGACCGCCTGCCGCCCGCCGTCATCGCCGTCGAGGACGTCACGATCGCCTACGGCGACAAGGTCGTCCAGAAGAACATCTCCTTCGAGGTCCGCCGGGGCGAGGTCTTCGTGATTCTCGGGCGGCTCGGGTTGCGGCAAGAGCTCGCTCCTGAAGACCATGATCGGCCTCTACCGGCCGCCGACCGGCCGCATCCTCTTCGACGGCGACGACATCGTGACGGCCGAGGGCGACGACCGGCTCCGGCTGCTGCGGAAGTTCGGCGTCATGTACCAGAGCGGCGCCCTCTTCGGCTCGATGACCGTGCTCGAGAACGTGCGCCTGCCGCTCGACGAGTTCACCGACCTCGGCCCGGGGGAGAAGGACCTCGTGGCCATGGCCAAGCTCAACCAGGTGGGCCTTCTGCCGGCCGCCGCGCAGAAGCCGTCCGCCCTCTCGGGAGGCATGCAGAAGCGGGCCGGCATCGCCCGGGCGATGGCCCTCGATCCGGGCATCCTCTTCCTCGACGAGCCGTCGGCGGGCCTCGACCCGATCACCTCCGCCGGGCTCGACCGGACGATCCTGGAGCTCGCCAAGGGCCTCGGCATCACGTTCGTCGTCGTGACGCACGAGCTCCAGAGCATCTACGCGATCGCCGACCGCTGCGTCATGCTGGACGCGCGGACGAAGACCATGATCGCCGAGGGAAAGCCCGCCGACCTGCGCGACCACTCCGAGGACCCGTACGTGCGTCAGTTTTTTCTCCGCCAGGCCGAGCCGGCCGCGGGGACGAAGGAGAGTCCGACTGCATGAGCGAAAAGGCCAGCCAGTTTCGGATCGGGATCTTCGTCACCGTCGGCGTGGCGATCGTGCTCGCTGGCGCTCTTCCTCTTCGGCATCCGGAGCGCGTTCCAGCCGAAGGACAGTTCGAGACCTACGTGACCGGGGACGTCGACGGGCCTCTCGGTCGGCTCCGTCGTCGAGCTGCGCGGCGTGGCCGTCGGCAAGGTCACCCAGATCGGCTTCAGCTGGAACCTCTACGAGGTCGGCCAGCCGACGTGCGTCGTGGTGCGCTGCGCGGTCAACCAGCGAGATCATCCCCCCGAGTCCTACCTGAAGGACGTCGACACGAGCTCCAGAGGATCGTCGATGAGGGCCTGCGGGCGGTCATCCAGACCAACGGCATCACCGGCTCGAGCATCGTCGCGCTCCAGAAGATGGACCCGGAGCTGTACCCGCCGCTCAAGGTCCCCTGGACGCCCGAAGTACTTCTACGTCCCGTCGGCCCCGAGCCAGCTCGGCCGGCTGCTCGCCTCGGTCGACCGGACGCTCGCGAACCTGGAGAAGCTCGACGTCGGGAAGCTCTCGAAGAGCCTCGACTCGACGCTCGTCTCCGCCGACGGCGCACTGCGCCGGCTCTCCGAGCTCGACGTCCAGGGGATCTCGAAGAACGCGAACCAGGTGCTGGTGGAGGCCGTCGGCGACGGTCTCCGAGATCAAGGGACTCGTCGCCGACGCCCGGACGGATCTCGAGGGAATGAAACTCCAGGCCATCGGGGCGGACACGAACAAACTCGTCAACGACCTCGACGCGCGCATGACCGTCCTGCTCGACAAGCTGTCGGCGATCGACGTCAACGCCCTGAACGACACGCTCGGCGGAACGCGCGAGGCGGCCCGCAACCTGAACGAGGCCATCGAGGATCTCAAGAAGTACCCGTCGGGCTTCCTCCTCGGAGGGCCCCCGCCGCCCGCGGCGGGCCTGGAGAAGGAGAAGAAGTGATGTCCCGCCCTGCGCGCCGGATCCCACCCACGCTCCTGACGCTCCTGCTGGCGGCCGGCTGCGTTTCGAAGCCGGCCCTGGTTCCGCAGATCTACGCGATCGATCCGCCGGCCGCCGCCCCGGCCCCCGCCGCCGGCGCGCGCGTTCTGTCGCTCCTGCGCGTCGACGTGGCGCCTCCCTACGGCGGCCCGTCGTTCGTCTATCGCACCGGCGTGCACGGCATCGAGCGCGACCCGTACGCGAGCTGGGCGGTCTCGCCCGGGCTGGATGCTGACCTCGGCCATCCGCGGCTATCTGAGCAACGCCCCGTTCGTCCGGGACGTGGTCTCCCCCGGAGACGGCGTGCCCGCCTCCGCGACGATCGAGGCGCGCGCGATCGAGCTCTACGCCGATCTCGGCGACCCGGCCGCGGCCGTTCTCACCCTGCAGTTCCGGGTGCTCTCTCCGCCCGGATCCGCGTCGCCGGTCCGGGAGCTCCTCCTGAAGACCTACACCGAGAAGGTCCCCCTGCCGGAGCGCACGGCCGCCGCGGCCGCGGACGCCTGGAACACGGCGCTCGCCGGGATCATGAAGAGCTTCCTGGACGGACCTGCAGGCGGCTCTGCCGCCGGCGCCGTAGGGCGAGTCCTGCAACGGGTGCGCCTGACGCAGGTCCGGCCCCGGTCGTAGGGGCGGCCCTTGCGGCCGCCCGGCGCAACGGGGAGGGGACGACCCGTCCACCGAGGCAGACCCACGCCAGTGGGGAACGCCGTCCGCAGGACGGCGGTAAGCCCCTCCCCTACCCCGCGCGGAACAGGAAATTGTTGCAGTAGCCCGGCGCCTCCCAGAAGCGTCCGGGCGCGCGGCGCTGGTGCACCGCGACGTCGAACGCGGCGACGGGCTGCAGACCTTCGCGGCGAGAAAAACTGCCCGCGGTAGCCGAGCCCTTCCAGGTGCGCGAAGACGTCCCGCGGCGCGCGGCCCGTCAGGTGCCGCGCCTCGCACTCGAAGAGGAGGACGGGCCTCGACTCGGCGAGCGTCCTCGCCGCGCCCCGAAACACGGCGAGCTCGTGCCCCTCGACGTCGACCTTGATCAGCGCGACCCTCCCCGCCCCTTCGAGCTGATGGTCCAGCGTGTCCACGGCGACCTCGCGGTCGCGGACGGCGGGCGCCGCGGCGACGGCGTCCTCGAGGGACGCGCCCGGCGAGTTCTCGAAGCCCGGCACGTGGAGGACGCGCGCGCCCGCCGAATCCGAGAGCGCGCACTCCCGGACGACTCACGTTGTCCCATCCCATGCGCGCGCGAACGCGTCTCGAGGTATCGGGCGAGGCCGGGCTGCGGCTCGAAGGCGAAGACCCGGCCGGCCGGCCCGACCGCGCGGCGCATCCAGTACAGGTAAGCCCCCTTGTTGGCGCCGACGTCGACGGCGACGTCCCCGGCGGAAAGCGCGCCGAGGAGGGCGCGGATCTCCGCGCCCTGGTCGCGATAACGGGCCTTCAACGCCCGGTACAGGAAGCGTGTCTTCACGGGAGGTCGCCGCCTTCGAGGCGGCCCGTCGATCCTACCAAGCCCCCTCGCGTCCCCGCCGGGCAGCCGCCCGTGATAGAAAGCGCCCACCAGACCTCGTTACAAGGAGTGAAATCGATGAAGAAGACGTGGGTTTCCCTGTTGGCGCTCGTTCTCGCGGCCGGGCTGTCGGTTGCCTGCAAGAAGAAGGAAATGTCCGACGCGGGCGAGGCCGTCAAGGACGCCGGCCAGGCAACGCGGGCGAGGCCGTGAAGGAAGGCGCCGAGGCCGTCGGGGAGGCCGCATCGGACGCGGCCGACAAGGCGAAGGAAGCCGGCCAGGCGGTCGGCGAGGCCGCCAAGGACGCGGGCGAGGCGGTCGGCGACGCGGCCAAGGACGCAGCCGACGCCGCGAAGAAGGCGATCACGCCCAAGCCGTAGCTCGCGCTCGAGCCGCGGGAAGGCCGCCGTCCGCTTTGCCGGGCGGCGGCTTTTTTTCGCGCTAGATTAGGCGGCTCCATGCCCCGCACCAAGATCGTCTGCACCATCGGGCCGGCCTCCCGCTCCCCCGAAGCGCTCGCGGCGCCTGGCGGAGGCGGGCATGGACGTCGCGCGGCTGAACTTCTCGCACGGCACCCACGACGAGCACGCCGCGGTCCTCGCGGCCGTGCGCGCGATCTCCGAGCGCGTCGCGCGGCCGATCGCGGTCCTCCAGGACCTGGCCGGGATCAAGATCCGCATCGGCGCGATCGCGGCCGGCACGGTCCGCCTCGAGCCGGGAGCGGACTTCACCCTGACCCGTCGCGCCGTCGCGGGCGACGCGCGCGAGGTCTCGCTCGACTACCCGGACCTGGCGGCGAGCGTGCGCCCGGGCGATCCGCTGCTGCTCTCCGACGGCGACGTGGAGCTGCGAGTGGAGACGGCCAACGCGACGGACATCGGCTGCCGCGTCGTCGCCGGCGGGACGCTCTCCTCCCGCAAGGGCATCCACCTGCCGTCCCGCTCGATCGCCGCGCCGGGCCTGACGGCCAAGGACCGCGAGGACCTCGCCTTCGGCGTCGCGCAGGGAGTCGACTACGTCGCCCTCTCCTTCGTGCGCGGCGCCGAGGACGTCCTCGAGGCGAGGCGCTTCCTCGACGCGCGGCAGGCCGCGATTCCGCTGATCGCCAAGATCGAGAAGCACGAGGCCCTCGCCCGGATCGACGAGATCCTGGCCGCGGCCGACGGCCTGATGGTCGCCCGCGGCGACCTCGGCGTCGAGACGCCCCTCGAGCACGTGCCGCTCCTCCAGAAGATGCTGATCGACCGCGCCAACCGGGCGGGCAAGCCCGTCATCACGGCGACCCAGATGCTGCTCTCGATGGTCGACAGCCCGCGGCCCACGCGCGCCGAGGTCGGCGACGTCGCCAACGCCATCCTCGACGGCACGGACGCGGTGATGCTCTCCGAGGAGACCGCCGTCGGCCGCTACCCCGCGGAAGCCGTCGAGACGATGCGCCGCATCGCCGAAGACACCGAGGCCGCGTTTCCCTTCGAGGCCTGGATGCGGCGCTTCGAGGACAAGAGCCTGCAGAGCCTGCCCGAGGCCGTCGCCGGCGCCGCGTGCGAGCTCGCCGAGCACGTCGGGGCCGCCGTCATCGTCGCGTGGACCGAGTCGGGAGCGACCGCCCGCCTGGTCGCCCGGCACCGCCCGCGCCGGCCCGATCCTCGCCCTCTCGACCCGCCCCGAAACGGCCCGCCGCCTCGCCCTGGTGTGGGGCGTCATTCCGCTCGTCGCGGAGGGCGGCCCGAACACCGACGCCATGCTCGAGCGCGCCCCGCGCCTCGCCGCGGCCCGCGGCCTGCTCCAGCCCGGCCAGACCGCCGTCATCACCGCCGGGATCCCCATGGGCGTCGTGCGGCAGCACCAACCTGATCAAGGCCGCGGTGGCGCCGGCATGACGCCACGCGCACGACCGCACGCCGATCCAGCGCCGCACCACCCGGAACATCGCGCTCGGCATCTTCGTTCTTCGTCCTCGGCGTCATCGGGATTCTCGTGCCCGTGATGCCCCAGGTCGTCTTCTTCTTCCTCTCCGCCCTCTTCTTCTCCCTCGTCTCGCCGCGCCTGCGCCGGGCGCTGCGCCGGTTCCGCCAGCGCCACCCGAGCGTCGACAACGCCTACGCGAAGTGGCGCGAGAAGAGCCGCAAGCGCCGCCTGAAGCTCATCCGGAAGGCCAGGCACATGAGAGACGAAATCGAGGTCAAGCTCGACGAGGCCACTCACCGCCACCACAAGTGACTCGAGCCGCCTGGCCCGACGTCTTGACGTGACCGACGGCACGCCGACCCTCGTGAGAGGGCGGGGACAAGCCCCGCCCCTACGACCGAGCCAGCCGCGCGGAATATCCGCTCGCGGCGCGAGGAATCTCCCGCGAGCGCAGGGAGGACGCCTCGCGCCGCGGGAGCGAGCGCGGAGCGAGGGGTCAGGCGAGCGGTCGAGCCCCTTTGGGCGAGCCGCTCGCCGGTGCGCCGCAGGCGCAGACCGCGAGCGCAGCGCTCGCGACGTTTAGTCCATCTGCCGGCGCAAAACCGTCGGGATGTCGAAGTCGTCCCGCGACGCCGACGCGTTCGGCCCGAAGCCCCCGGAGTCGTCGCCGCGCAGGAACGGCGGACGCAGGGGCTTGGTGCCGACCGTCAGCGGCTTGGGCTCCTCCTCCCGGTCGATGTCGGCGAGGTCGCGCTCGAGGCGGTCGAAGCCCGTGGCGATGACGGTGACCTTGACGAGGCCCGCCATCTTCTCGTCGTGCACGCAGCCGAAGAGGATCTCGGCCTCGGGGTCGGCCGCCTGCTGGATGATCTGCGCGGCCTCCGTGACCTCGAAGAGCGTCAGGTCGTGGCCGCCGGTGATGTTGATGAGGACCCCGCGGGCGCCCTCGATCGAGGCGTCTTCGAGCAGCGGCGAGCTGATCGCCGCCTGCGCCGCGTGGATCGCGCGGTTCTCGCCGTCGGCGATCGGCCGTGCCCATGAGCGCGCGTCCCATGTCCGACATGATCTTGCGCACGTCGGCGAAGTCGAGGTTGATCTCACCCGGGCAGTTGATGAGGTCCGAGATGCCCTGGATCGCCTGGCGCAGCACGTCGTCGGCGATCTTGAAGGACTCGTTCAGCGGCGTGTTGCGCTCGACGAAGGCGAGCAGGCGCTGGTTCGGGATCGTGATCAGCGTGTCGACGTGGTCGCGCAGCTCCCGCGAGGCCCGCTCGGCCTGGCGCATGCGCTTCTTGCCCTCGAACTCGAAGGGTTTCGTCACCACGGCGACCGCGAGCGCGCCGGCCTCGGCCGCGAGCTTGGCGATGATGGGCCCGGCGCCCGAGCCCGTCCCGCCGCCCGAGGCCCATGGCGAGGAACACCATGTCGGCGCCGGAGACGGCCTGGGCGAGCCGGTCCTGGTCCTCGAGCGCGGCGTTGCGGCCGACGTCGGGGTCGGCCCCGGCGCCCAGGCCCTTGGTCAGCCGGCCGCCGATCTGGAGCTTGTTCGGCGCCGCGCACCGGCGCAGGGCCTGCAGATCGGTGTTGCACGCGAAGTACTCGACGCCCTTCACCCCGGCCGCGATCATCCGGTTGACCGCGTTCGATCCGCCGCCGCCCACGCCGATGACGCGGATCGTGGCGGGCGAAGCGTCGCCGCCGTCGAGCTCGATCGAGAGGCCGTCTTTGTCGTCTTCGAGGAACTCGATCATCGGACCTTCCCTCCGTCGCGCCTGGCGTTTCTTGGGCATCAGAAAAAATCCCTTATGAACCGGGACACCGAGTTCGCCGCCTGGAAGAACGCCTTGGCCCGCCGTCGCGACGGCTTGTAGCGGTGACCATATAAGAGAAGACCCGTCGCCGTCGCCCACTCCGGCCGGGAAACGACGTCGACGAGCCCCCCACCCCGGACGGGATTCCCCGCCGGACCGGCCCGTCGAAGATCGCTCTCGGCGATCTCGACGACCCCTTCGAGCTCCGAGCCCCCGCCCGTCAGGACGACGCCCGAGCGGATCTCCTTGTCGAGGCCCGAGGCGCTTGATGTCCTCGTGGACGAGACCGAGCAGCTCCTCGGCCCGCGGCTGCAGGATGTCCGAGAGCGTCGAGCGAGGGCAGAGCTTCGGCGCCCGTCCGCCGACCATCGGGACCTCGACCATCTCGTCCTCGGACACGGCGCTGCGCAGCGCGCAGCCGTGCTTCTTCTTGAGCCGCTCGGCGTCGGTGATCGGCGCGCGCAGCACGACGGCGAGGTCGTTGGTGAAGTGGTCGCCGCCGATCGGGACCACGGCCGTGTGGGCGATCGTGCCCTTCTGGTAGACGGCGACCTCGGTCGTCCCGCCGCCGATGTCGATCAGGCAGATGCCGAGCTCCTTCTCGTCCGGGGTCAGGACGGCCTCGGCGGCCGCGAACTGCTCCAGGACGAGCTGCACGACCTCGATCCCGGCCTTGTTCATGCACGTCACGACGTTCTGGGTCACGGCCACCGGCGCCGTGACGACGTGGACGTCGACCTCGAGCCGGCTGCCGATCATGCCGACCGGGTCGGCCACTCCGTCCTGCCCGTCGACCGCGAAATCCCGCGGAACGACGTGGATAACTTCATGATCCTGAGGGATTTGCACCCCGCGGGCCGCGTCGATGACCCGGGCGACGTCGTCCTTGGAGATCTCGCGGTCCTTGCCCGCCACGGCGACGACGCCCCGGCTGTTGAAGGACCGGACGTGGGAGCCCGAGACCCCGACCCACGAGCGCGAGATCTGGACCCCGGCCATGATCTCGGCCTCTTCGGCCGCCCGCTTGATGGCCTCGATCGTGGCGTCGACGTTGATGATGTTGCCCTTGCGGGTGCCGCGGTTGGCGGCGGCGCCCTTCCCGATCACGTCGAGCGAGCCGGCGGCGTTCTGCTCGCCGATCAGGACGCAGATCTTGGAGGTGCCGATGTCGCAGGCGACGAGGAAGGACTCGGGCTTGGCCATCAGAGTTGGGGGAGGCGCGACATCAGAGACTATTCCCTGCGCCGTAGGCGCCTACGAGAACGACCCGGTCGGCAAAACGAAGATCGATGGCCCCTGCCCCCCACCCGCGACTTTCAATGAAAACGCGCGCCTCGAGCAGCGCGCGAATCTTCTCCGGGGCGTCGGCCCGAAGAACGCGAACCGGCCTGCGAAAGATCGCATCCATCATACCGAATCCGCCGTCCGGGAGCGAGGCGATTTCCGAGAGCGCGGAGAAATACTCGGGGCGCTCGGCGCGCAGCGTCTTCGAGCAGGCCCACGGCCTCCGGAATCGCGCGGCGCTCGCCCGTGAGGATGACGTACTCGGTGCGGTCGCGGCGCGGATCGTAGGGCGCGATGAGGCGCCCGTCCGTCCCGACCCACCAGAACCGTTCGCCCTCGCGGTAGAGAGCGATCGCGCGGCGCTCGGTGACTCGAACCGCGAGACCGTCCGGGAATCGCTTCGCGAGCGTGACGCGTTCGATCCAGGGATGCGCGGCCAGGCGCGCGGCGAGCGGAGCGAGATCGAGCGCGACGAGGTTGCGGCCCTTCCACTCGGAGAGCGCGCCGAGGATCGTCCTCGGTCCGCGCGCGCGTGTTGCCCGAGACGTCGTAGCGCCGCGAGCGCGAAGCGCGGGCCCGCGAGGAACTCCGCCAGCCCGACGCCCGCGCCGAGCGCGAGCACGCCGACGATCGCCAGGCGCAGCGCCCCGGGGCGTTTCCGCTTGCGCGGCACGGCCTGGGGCTTGCGCAGGAACGGAGGCTCTTTATCGCCCGGCGCCACGTCTCAAGTACTCCTCGCCGAACTTCACGACGTCCCCGGCCCCCATCGTCACCAGCAGGTCGCCGGGCACGAGCGTCCGCTCCAGGCAGTCGACAACCTCTTTTTTTTCAGCGACATACGAGACGACCCTGGCCGCCTCCCGCCTTGCGCGCGGCGTCGGCCACGAGCGCCCCCGTGATCTCCCGGGATGGGCTTCTCGCGCGACGGATACACGTCCATGACGACCGAGGCGTCCGCCGCCGCCAGCGCCCGGCCGAACTCCTCGCGAGAAGTCGCGGGTCCGCGAGAAGAGATGCGGCTGGAAGAGCGCCACGAGCCGCGCTTCCGGGATAGACCTGCCGCGCGGCCTCGAGGGTCGCCGCGATCTCGGTGGGATGGTGCGCATAGTCGTCGACGACGAGCACGCCCGCCCGCTCGCCCTTGCGCTCGAAGCGCCGCACCACGCCCGTGAACGCCTCGAGGGCCCGCGCGATCGTCTCGAAGGGAATCAGGAGCTCGCGTCCGACCGCGATCGCGGCCAGCGCGTTGGCCACGTTGTGGCGGCCGGGCAGCTTCAGCCGCGCGGTCCCGAGCCGGCCCTGCGCGGCGTCGACGACCTCGAAGGTCGTGCCGCCCGCCTCGAGCCGGACGTCCCGCGCCGAGAGACTCGCCTTCGACCGACTGCCCGTACGTCACGACGCGGCGGTCGATGCGCGGGATGAGGCTGCGCGCGCCGGGGTCGTCGGCGCAGATCGACCACCGCGCCGTAGAACGGAACGCGATTGGCGAACGCCGTGAAGGCGTCGAGGATGTCGGGGAGGTCCCGGTACGTGTCGAGATGATCGGCCTCCACGTTGGTGATCACCGCGACCACGGGCGTGAGCTCCAGGAAGGAGCGGTCGTACTCGTCGGCCTCGGCCACGAGGTACTCGCCCTTTCCCAGCCGCGCGTTGGTGCCGAGGATGTGGACCTGGCCGCCGACGACGATCGTCGGGATCGAAGCCCGCCTCCGTCAGGACCATCCCCGTCAGCGAGGTCGTCGTGGTCTTCCCGTGCGTGCCGGCCACGCCGATCCCCTGCTTCAGCCGCATGATCTCGCCGAGCATCTCGGCCCGGCGGATCACCGGGATGCCCCGGGCGCGTGCGGCCTCGACCTCGGCGTTCGACTCCGCCGACCGCCGAGGAGATGACGACCAGGTCCGCGCTCTCGACGTGCGCCGGGTCGTGGCCGAGCGCGATCTTCGCTCCGAGCGCCTCGAGCCGCGCCGTGTTCTCCGACCGCGCGAGGTCGCAGCCCGAGATCTCGAGCGGCGTCGACTGGAGCAGGATCTCGGCGATGCCGCTCATGCCCACGCCGCCGGCCCCGACGAAGTGCAGGCGCCGCAGGCGCAGGAACCTCACCGGGAACCCTCGAGGCCGAAGATCAGCTTCACGAGGTCCCTGGCGGCGTCGGGCCTGGCCGAGCGTCTTCGCCATCAGGCCCATCTGGACGAGCTTTTCGCGGTCCTTCAACTGCGCGGCCACGCCGCCCGCGAGATTCTCGGCGGTCAGGTTCTTCTCCTCCATGACCGCCGCCGCTCCGGGCGCGGTAGAGCGCCCGGGCGTTCTGCATCTGGTGCCCGCCGGCGGCGGCGACGAACGGCACGAGGATCGAGGGTCGGCCCGCCGCGGCGAGCTCGGACACGGTCATCGCGCCGGCCCGGCACAGCACGAGGTCGGCCCACGCCATCTCCTCGTGGAGCTTCGGCAGGAACGGCACGAGCTTCCAGTCGGCCGGGATGCGCGTGTACCGCTGGCGCGTGCGCGACCAGGTCCTTGTCGCCGGTCTGGTGGATCACCTCGATGCCCGACTTCTCGAGCAGCACCGCGGCCCGCGCCAGCGCGCGGTTCATGACGCGCGAGCCCTGGCTGCCGCCGAAGACGAGCAGGCGCCGCGTCGACGCCGCGGGGTCGAGCGGCGGGATCGCGAAGAACTCGGGCCGCACCGGTGTTCCGGTCACCACGCCGGGCCGGCGCAGGTGCGCGTTGGTCGACGGCGAGGCCCACCGCCGTCCGGCTGGCGAAGCGATTGAGAAACCGATTGGCGACGCCGGGAACGGCGTTCGACTCGTGGATCAGCGTCGGGATCCCGAGCGAGCGGGCCGCCGTCAGCACCGGCATCGATCACGTAGCCGCCGACGCCCACGACCACGCGGGCGCGGTGCTTCTTCAGGAGCGACCGGGCCTCGAAGAAGCCCTTCGGCAGCTTCGCGAGCGCCGCGGCCTGCCGGGCCGAGGGTCTTTCCGACGAACCCGGAGGCATCCACGAGCTCGAGCGGAAACCCGGCCGCGGGCACGATCTTGCCCTCCAGGCCCTGCGCCGTCCCGACGAAGACGACCGTCGCCCCGGGCCTCTGGGCGACGATCTCGCGCGCGAGCGCGACCCCGGGAAGGATGTGCCCGCCCGTGCCGCCGGCGGCGATGACGAAGGCGCCGAGGTCGGTCATCCCCATCACGTGACTCCGCGACCTCGTGCTGCGAGATGTTGAGGATGAGACCGCCGGCGATCCAGGAGGCCACGAGCGAGGAGCCGCCGTAGGAGACGAAGGGCAGCGGGATTCCCTTGGTCGGCACGAGAGCGAGCACGACCGAGAGATTGATCGCGGCCTGGACGACGATCATGGCCGTCGCGCCCGCGGCGAGGAAGCCCGCGAAGGCGTCGGGGGCGCGGCGGGCGGCGCGCAGGCCCCGCCAGGCGACGACGCCGAAGCAGGTCACGAGGCCGGCGGCCCCGACGAACCCGAGCTCCTCGCCGACGATGGCGAAGATGAAGTCCGTGTGCGGGAACGGCAGGAAGAAGAGCTTCTGCCGGCTTCCGCCGAGGCCGTTGCCGAACCAGCCGCCCGCGCCCACGGCGATGAGCGACTGGATCGCCTGGAACCCGGCGCCGAGCGGATCGGCCTCGGGATTCAGGAAGGACAGGAGGCGCGCTCGCCGGTAGTCGGCCGAAAGCATCAGGGCCGCGAGCACCGGGAGCATCGCCAGCGCGCCGAACACGAACCAGCGCGCCCGCGCCCCGGAGACCCAGAGGAGCACGGCGCAGAGCATGACGTAGCACGCGGCCGTCCCGAGATCCGGCTGCAGCACGACGACGCCCGCCGCGGCCAGCGAGAAGACGAGCGCCGGCACGAGCGCGCGCTCGGGATTGCCGGCCCGCTCGGTCTTGCGGGAGAGCTGGTACGCGAGCAGCAGCACCAGCGCGACCTTGAGGAGCTCCGAGGGCTGCAGCATCGCCACGCCGAGCGGAATCCACCGCCGCGCGCCGTTGATCGGCGGGCGCAGGAGCGCGTACGCCGCGGCGGCGAGGCATACGCCGTAGGCGCCGTAGACGACCCAGGGCTTCGCGAAGCGGCGGTAGTCGATCCGGTAGACGAGGAACGCCGCGATGCCTCCCAGCGCCAGCGCCGCGATCTGCTTGATCAGGAACCGGTACGGGTTGCCCGACGTCTCGCCGGCCGAGACCGCCGACGCGCTGTAGATCATCACGCAGCCGAAGAGCGAAAGCGCGACGAGCGTTCCGAAGAGGATCTTGTCCGAGGTGAGCTTACGCGCCATGGGAGGCCTCCGCGGCGGCGCGGGCGAGCCGGGCGAAGTGCCGCCCGCGCTCCTCGTAGTTCCTGTACTGGTCGAAGGACGCGCAGGCCGGCGAGAGCAGGACCGTGTCGCCGGGACGGGCGAGCGCGGCGGCCCGCGCGACCGCCGCCTCCATCGTCCCGCAGCGCTCGAGGGCGGCGGCTCCGGACAGCGCCCGCTCGATCGTCTCCGCGGCCTCGCCGATCGTGAGCACCGCCTTCGCGCGGCCGGACACGAGCGGCCGGAGCGCCGCGAAGTCGCCGTGTTTGTCCCGCCCGCCGAGGATCAGAACGACGCTTCCGTCGGCGAACCCCTCGAGCGACTTCGCCGTGGCATCCACGTTGGTCCCCTTCGAGTCGTCCACCCACCGCACGCCGCGCGATTCGGCCACGAGCTCGCTGCGGTGCGGCAGGCCGTCGAAGCGCGTCAGGGCGTCGACGATCGCCGAGGACGGCGTGCCGAGGCATTCGGCCGCCGCCGCCGCGGCCAGCGCGTTCTCGAGGTTGTGCGCGCCCGGCAGCGCCAGCCGTTCGACCGGCAGAAGGGCGCGCGGACCCCCGGAGAGGTTCGACATCAGGTTCCCCGACTCGACCCAGACGCCCCCTTCGGGCCGGCCGCGGCGCGAGAACAGGACACGGCGGCCGCGGGTCGGCGCGGCCATCGCCTCGGGATCGTCCGCGTTGACGACGGAGAAGTCGGCCGGGCCCTGGCGCGAAAACACCCGCGCCTTGGCCGCCGCGTACTCCGAAAAGGACGCATAGCGATCCAGGTGATCGGGCGTGACGTTCGTCAGGACGGCGACGAACGGTCGAAAGCGGTCGACCGCCTCGAGCTGGAACGAGGACAGCTCGCAGACGAAGTCGCGGCCGCCCCTCTCGCGCAGAAAGCCCGAGAGCGGCGCCCCGATGTTGCCCGCGAGCGCCACCGGCCGCCCCGCGCGCTTCAGGATCTCGGCGATCCAGGTGGTCGTCGTGGACTTGCCGTTGGTGCCGGTGATCGCGATCCAGCGGTGCGCCCCGGGCGCCTCCGCCTCCGCGATGCGATAGGCGACCTCGATCTCGGCGTAGACCGGGATCCCGCGCGCCCGCGCCGCCTTCACGACGGGAGAATCGAGCGGCACGCCGGGCGAGATCGCGAGCCAGCCGGCGCCGTCGAGGAAGCCCTCCCCCGGCCCGCCGAAAAAGAGCTCGGCGCGGCCCGACAGCGCCCCGACGCCCTCGAGCTCGGCGGCGTTGCGGGCGTCTCCCGCCGCGACCGTCACGCCGCGCTCGAGCAGGGCCTGCGAGAGCGCGAGGCCGCTCCGGGCCAGGCCCAGCACGGCGATCCGCTCCGGGAGACCCGCGGGAAGGCTCGCGTCCATGCTCATCGGCAGCGCGCTCATCGCAGCTTCAGGGTCGAGAGGCCCACGACCGCGAAGAGTATCGCCAGGATCCAGAACCGGATGATCACGCGCGACTCGGCCCAGCCGAGGAGCTCGAAATGGTGGTGGAGCGGCGCCATCTTGAAGACGCGCTTTCCGGTCGACTTGAACGAGGCGACCTGGATGATGACCGAGAGGGCCTCGATGACGAAGAGCCCGCCGACGATCGCGAGCAGCATCTCCTGCTTCGTCATCACGGCCACCGCCGCGACCGCGGCGCCGAGCGAGAGCGCGCCGACGTCGCCCATCATCACCTCGGCGGGGTGGCAGTTGAACCAGAGGAAGCCGAGCGAGGCGCCCACCAGCGCCCCGCAGAAGACGGCGAGCTCGCCGGACTGCGGGATGTACGTGATCTGCAGGTAGCGCGCGGCCACCGCGTTGCCCGTGACGTACGCGAGGATCCCGTAGGTCCCGGCGGCGATCCCGACCGCGCCGATCGCGAGGCCGTCCAGGCCGTCGGTCAGGTTCACCGCGTTCGACGCTCCCACCACCACGACCGCCACGAAGGGAATATAGAAGATGCCGAGATCCACGAGCAGTTTCTTCAGGAACGGGAAGGTCACGACCGTCGAGAACGTCGCGTGACCGGCCCAGTGCTCGATGGCGTACCCGACGGCGAAGGCCATCAGGAACTGCGGGACGAGCTTGCCCGCGCCCGGTCAGGCCGAGGCTGCGGCGCCGGGTCACCTTGACGAAGTCGTCGGCGAAACCGACCGCGCCGACGCCGGCGAGCGTTCCGAGCGCGATCCAGACGAAGCGGTTCGGGAGGTCCATCCAGAGGAACGTGGCGACCCCGACGGCGAGAAGGATCAGGAGCCCGCCCATCGTGGGCGTCCCGGCCTTGGCGAGATGGGTCTTGGGCCCCTCGGCGCGGATCGACTGGGCGATCTGGAACTTTTTCAGCAGCCGGATCGTCATCGGGCCGAGCACGAGCGAGATCACGAGGGCCGTCACCGCGGCCATCGCGGTCCGGAACGTGATGTACCGAAACACGTTGAGCACGGCGAAGCGGTCGGCCAGCGGGTAGAGCAGCCAGTACAGCACGTCAGCTCCTCTTCGCCGTCGCCAGGGCCTCGACGGCGCGGTCGAGGCCGATCCCGCGCGAGGCCTTGAAGAGCGCCACGTCGCCGTCGGCGAGGGTCCCGGCGAGGATCCGCGCGGCCTCCTCCGCCGAGCCGGCGCGGCGGATCGCGGAGGGCGGCAGGCCCGCCTCGGCGGCGCCCTCGCCGAGCACGCGCGCCCGCTCCCCGACGCAGACGAGCAGGTCCACGCGGCCGGCGGCGGCGCGGCCGGCCTCCCGGTGCCAGCGCTCCTCCTCGGGACCGAGCTCGAGCATGTCGCCGAGCACGGCGATGCGCCGGCGCGCGGGCAGCGCCGCGAGAGTCTCGAGCGCGGCCCGCATCGACGAGGGGTTCGCGTTGTAGCTGTCGTCGTAGAGGCGCGCCCCGGAGGCGTGGCGCCGCCATTCGCCGCGGTGCGCGGCCGGAAGCAGGTCGGAGGCGGCCTCGGCGCAGTCGGCGGGCGAGAGGCCGACGACGAAGGCGATCGCCGCGGCCGCGAGGAAGTTCACGACCTGGTGCGGGCCCGCCAGGGGCAGGCGCACCGCCGCCTCGCCGGCCGGCGTCGCGAGCCGAAAGCGGCTGCCCTCGCCGTCCGCGACGACGTCCGCGCGCCGTCACATCCGCGCCGGGGGCTCGACTCGAAACGCCCGAATCGCACCACGCGGCCGCGGTGGCGCGACGGCGATCGCCTCGACCCGCGGGTCGTCGGCGTTGGCGACGAACGCCCCGCCGGGCTTCAGCCCTTCCAGGATCTCGGCCTTCGCCTCGGCGATCGCGTCCACCGACCGGAAGTACTGGAGGTGCGCCGCGGCCACGAGGAGGATCGCCGCGACGTCGGGCTCGAAGGCCCGCGAGAGGCGCGACAGGTCTCCGCGCTCGGAGAGGCCCATCTCGCCGACCATCCACTGCGGCGTGCGCGGCAGGTTCACGACCGACATCGCGAAGCCGATCTGGCTGTTCTGGTTTCCCGGCGTCTTCTCGACCTCGAACCGGCGCGCGAGCATCGTCGCCGTGAAGTCCTTGGTCGTCGTCTTGCCGGCCGAGCCCGTGATCGCCGCGAGGCGAAACCCCGCCGCGCGCTTCAGGGCGGCCGCGAGCTTCTGCAGCGCCTCGACGGGCTTCTCGACGAGGACGGCCGGCGTCTCGGGCGGCAGGTCCGCGGGGAGGCGCTCCGCGAGCAGCGCCGCGGCCCCGCGGCTTTACGGCCTCGGACGCGAAGTCGTGGCCGTCGACCCGGGCGCCGCGGATCGCGACGAAGAGGTCCCCCGGCGAAACGCTGCGCGAGTCGACCGCGACACCCGAAAGCGAGGCGCTCCCCTGCGCCCGCGCGCCGGCCGCCGCCGCCAGATCGTCGAGCGTGAACCTCACGACTTCCCCGCGAGCTCGGCGGCGACCTTCCGGTCGTCGAACGGCAGCTCCGCGCCGCCGATCGACTGCGTCGTCTCGTGGCCCTTGCCGGCGATCACCAGCACGGTGCCGGGGTTGGCGAGCTCGACGCCGGCGCGTATGGCGCCGCGCCGATCGACCACCTTGAGGTACTTGGTCGCGCCCGACGCGACGAGGCCGGCCTCGACCTCGCGCAGGATGGCCTCCGGCTCCTCCGATCGCGGATTGTCCGAGGTCGCGATCGCGATGTCGGACAGGCGCCCGGCGATCTCCCCCATCGGCGCGCGCTTGCCGCGGTCGCGGTCGCCGCCGCAGCCGAAGACGAGAATGATCTTCTTGTCCGTCAGCTCGCGGACCGCCGCGAGCAGCCGCTCGAGCGCGTCCGGGGTGTGCGCGTAGTCGACGAGGATCGGATAGGACTGTCCCGCCTGGACGCGCTCGAGGCGGCCCGGCACGTTCGCGACGCCGGCCATCGCCGCCGCGATGTCGTATTCGGGAACGCCGAGGCAGGCGCCGGCCGCCGCGGCGGCGAGGAGGTTGCCGACCTGGAACCGGCCGAGCAGCGGCGAGGCCACCGCGAATCGCCCCCCGGCGTGCGCGACTTCGAAGAAGGTCCCGGACAGATCGCAGCGAATCGCCTCCGCCCGGAAATCGGCCGGCGCCCCCGAGGGCGAGTAGCTGGCGAGCGGCGGCGCCACTTCGGCCAGCAGGCGGCGCCCGAACAGGTCGTCGACGTTGATCACGGCATAGCCGTCGCGCTTGCGCATGGCGAAGAGGCGCTTCTTGGCCTCGTAGTATTCGTCCATGGTGCCGTGGAAGTCGAGGTGGTCCCGCGTGAGGTTCGTGAAGACGGCCGCGTCGAAACGACAGCCCTCGACGCGGTCGAGCATGAGCGCGTGGGACGACACCTCGATGGCCGCGGCGGGCACGCCGTCGGCGACGAGCTCGGCGAGGAGCTCCTGGATGAGCGGCGCCTCGGGCGTCGTGCGGCCGGCCTCGAGCTGCCGTCGCGGAGTCCGGTAGACCGTGGTCGCGAGAAGCCCGGCCTGGCCGTAGCGGCGCGCGAGAATCGCTTCGACGAGAGTCGTGGTGGAGGTCTTCCCGTTGGTGCCGGTCACGGCCGCGAGCACGAGGCGCTCGGCCGGGTGGCCGTGGACCCGGGCGGCGAGAAGCGCCAGCGCGCGCCGCGGCGCCTCGACGCGGACCCAGGGCACCGTGACGCCCTCCGGCGCCGGTCGGTCGGAGACCACGGCCACCGCCCCGCGGGCCACGGCCTCCGGCACGTGCGCGAGCCCGTCGAACTTCGCGCCGCGCAGGGCGACGAACAGGTCGCCCGGCCGGACCCGGCGCGAGTCGTTCGCGACGCGCTCGACCTCGACGGCCCGCGCCTCGGGCGCAACGTCTACACCCGGAAGCACCGCGGCGAGATCCATCAGTTTCACGGACCCGAAGGAGGCGGAGCCGTCTCCTCCGCACGGCGGCCGGCCGCCGGGGCCGGCGCGTCCGCGCTGTCGGCGAGAAAGAGCGTGTGAACGGAGCCGGTCCGGATCGAGGATCCGGCGGGAGGGTCCTGAGCGACGACCAGGCCGCTGCCCTGGAGACGCGCGAGCAGGCCCGCCCGCGCGAAGAGCGCGATGGCCTCGCGCGCCGTCAGGCCCACGGCGCTCGGGGTGCGGTCGGGCGCGTCGGCGGTCTCGACGGACGGGGCCGGCCGCCCGCGGCGGGTGGAGGCGGGCATCACCCCCGATTCGTACCGGACCGGCGGCGGCGCCTGGACGAGCAGCGTCTCCGGGACCTGCTGCTCGCGCGGCGCGACGCGCAGGATTCCGAGCGCCTGCGCGACCACCCTGCGAGAAGAGCGGCGCCGCGACCTCCGCCGCGTAGTACTTGCCCTGCGGCTCCTCGAGAATCGACGACCGCGACGCAGCGCGGGTTGTCGGCGGGCGCGAAGCCCACGAAGTTCGGAACGTGGCGCCCGGCCTGGTAGCCGCCGACGCCGGCCTTCTGCGCCGTTCCGGTCTTGCCGGCGACGGCGAAGCCCGGGATCGCGGCCCTCGCGCCCGTCCCGTGGTCGACGACGCCGACGAGAATCTTCGAGATCGCGCGCGCCGTCGCCGGCGAGAGCACCCGCGTGCGCTCCCGCGCGGGAAGGGCCCGCGGGCGCCCTCCCGGCTCGACGATGCGCGTGACCAGGTGCGGCTCGACGAGAAACCCGCCGTTGGCGACGACCGCCGTGACGCGGGCGAGCTGCAGGGCGTTGAGCGCGACTTCCTGTCCCATCGAGATCGACGCGACGGACAGGCCGGACCACTTCGCGACCGGCCGGAAGATGCCGGGATTCTCGCCCGGGAGGTCCACGCCCGTGGGCCGGCCCACGCCGAGGGCGCTCGCCCCTTCGTAGAGCGGCCGCGCGCCCAGACGCAGGCCCACCCGGATGATGCCGATGTTCGAGGAGCGTTCGAAGACGCCGGCGAGGGTCAGCGCGCCGTACCGGTGATTCTTGTCTTCCTGGATCGTCGTGCTCGCGACCCGGATCGTGCCGTCGCCGGTGTCGATGACCTCGTCGAGCGAAACGACGCCGCGGTCGAGGCCGAGGGCGCCGGTGACGATTTTGAAGGTCGAGCCGGGCTCGTGGGCGTCGCGATGGCGCGGTTGCGCCAGGCCTCGGGCGAGTAGCGGCCGTACGCGTTCGGGTCGAAGTCGGGCGCCGAGGCCATCGCCAGCACTTCGCCGTTCTCCGGGTCCATGACGACGATGCATCCGGAGCGGGCCCGGTGCTCGCGCATCGCTTCGGCGAGCTCGCGCTCGGCCGCGAACTGGACGCCCGAGTCGAGCGAGAGGACGAGCGAGGCGCCTTCCTCGGCGGGGCGGCTGTTGGCCGCCTCGGCCTCGCCGTAGCGGCTGCGCCGCGCGTCCGTCAGCGCGACGAGCTCGCCCGGCTTGCCGCGGATCGCGCGGTCGTAGAAATGCTCGAGGCCGGCGAGTCCCACGGCGTCCGTTCCCACGAAGCCGAGCACCGCGGCCGCGAGGCGGCCCTTGGGATAGAAGCGTTTCGGCTCGGCGACGAAGTGGATGCCCGCGAGCTTCCAGGCGCGGATCCGGTCTGCCGCCTCCGGGTCGAGCTGCCGCTTGACCCAGACGAATCCCCGGTCGCTCTCGAGCTTTTCGAGGATCTCGCGCGACGGCACCCCGAGCACGGAGGCGAGCCGCGAGGCGGTCGCGCGCGGGTCCCGGACGTCGTCGGGGATCGCGTAGATCGAGGCCGCCTCGACGGAGACCGCGAGCTCGCGGCCCTCGCGGTCGAGGATCGAGCCCCGACGGCCGGGAATCTCGATGCGCCGCTCCTGTTGCCGCTGCGCCTCTCGCGCGGTAACGCGAGCCGTCGGCGATCTGGATCTGCACGAGGCGGCCGACGACGACCGCGCCCCAGAGGGCGAGGAGGAGCGCGAGCAGGCGCGTCCGGCCGCGCTTGACGCCGTTCACCGGGCCGGGCCTTCCGGCGCGGGCGCCTCGACGACCTGGACCTGGCCCGGGTGCGGCGGCCGCAGCCCCTTGCGCTTCGCGACGGCGGCGACGCGCTCGGGCGAGGAGGCCTGCGCCAGCTCCGCGCGCAGCCGGCGGTTCTCCTCGTTCAACCCGGCGATCGCCTTCTGGCGGGCCTCGCGCAGGTATCCCGACCCGCACCGTCTCGATGTGGAGCGCCGCGTACGCCAGGAACGCGCACGCCACCGGCAGCCCGACGAGCATCAACGTGGCGAGCTCGCGGCCGCGCCGGCGGTCGCGCTCGCGCGTCAGGTGCAGGTTCTCGACGCGCTTCGTCTGGGCGTAGACGGTGCTCATCGTCGGGGCCTCAGCCGACCTGCGCCAGGGCCTCCGCCGCGTCGGCGGCCTTCTCGGCGACGCGCAGGCGCGCGCTCCGGGAGCGCGGGTTGCGGCGCAGTTCCGCTTCGCCCGGCCGGATCGGCCGGCGCGTCAGGACCTTCAGCGCCGCCCGGGCGCCGCACACGCAGGCCGGCAGCTTGGGCGGGCAGAGGCACACGCCCGACTCGCGCCGGAACGCGTCCTTGACGATGCGGTCCTCGAGGGAGTGGTAGGAGATGACCGCGAGACGGCCGCCCGCGTTCAGGCGCGCCGAAGCGGCCGCGAGGAATCGAGCGAGCGCGACGAGCTCCTGGTTGACCTCGATACGCAGCGCCTGGAAGACGCGCGTGGCGGGATCGATCTTCTCCCGACTCCCCTTTTCCTCCGCCACGATGCGGGCAAGCTGGCGAGTCGTCTGGATGGGACCCCGAGTCCGCTCCGCTACGATTCCGCGCGCGATCTTTGCCGCCATTCGCTCCTCCCCAAAATCACGGAAAATCCGTGTCAGTTCCTCGACCGAAGCCGTGGCCACGATGTCGGCCGCGCTCCGGCCGCTTCTTCCCATGCGCATGTCGAGCGGCCCGTCCCGCCGGAACGAGAAGCCGCGCTCTCCGCGATCGAGCTGCATCGAGGAGACTCCGAGGTCGGCGAGGATCCCGTCGGCCGGCGGAGATCCGTCGAGGACGGCCTCGAGGTCGCCGAAATCGGCCTCGACGAACCGCACGCGCTCGCCGAAGCGATCGAGGCGCTGCCGCGCGCGCTCGAGCGCGTCCGGGTCCCGGTCGATGCCGAGCAGCCGCACGCCCCCGCCTCGAGCGAGAAGCGCCTCCGCATGGCCGCCCGCGCCGAGGGTCGCGTCGACGAAGAAGCCGCCGCGCTCGGGCGCGAGCCACTCGACGACTTCGTCCACGAGGACCGGCGTGTGCGGCGGCTGAGGTTCAATGGCTTCGTCTCGCGTTCACAGCAGGAGCTTCGAGAGCTCGTCGTAGTCCTCGGGGCCGAATTCCTCGGTCGAGAGGCGCTTGGCGAGCGCGCCCCGGTCGGAGACGACGAGGTGATCGATGTTTCCGGTCACGACGACCTCCGGCGCGAGCTTCGCGGAGTCGCGCAGGATCTGCGGAACGAGCACGCGCCCCTGGCCGTCGATCGCCGCGTCCTGTCCGTAGTAGTTGACGCGCTCCAGGAACTTGTTCTTCGCGCGGTGAATCGCCGGAAGCTCCGCGAGCTTCTCCTCGAGCTGGCGCCAGATGTTGAGCGGATACAGAAGAAAGTTGCGGCCGTGGATCGACGTCACGAAGAGGTCGCGTCCGAACGCCTCTTCGATCTGCTGCCGAAAGAGATTCGGCACCTTCAGCCGCCCCTTCTCGTCGAGACGGGCCGGCGCGCTTCCTCGAAAGCGATCCATTCAATTTTGGAGTCCCGTCGGAGGTCCGGGACCACTTTCTCCCACTTTTAGCCAGATTTGGCCACTGCGCGGGATGTTAGGAGCGCCAAGCTTTATTAGTCAAGGGAAGTTGTTTGCCTTAAAAAATTCGGAGCGCTAAACGGGCGCAACCCTGCGCTCGCGGCCGAAAGGCTTCATCGCACAAGGGCTTGTGCATCGCACGGGGCGAGTGTCCCAACCGTGGTGCCTCGCGGCGTGAGCGACCGCGCCGAGGGCGGGGACGAGCCCCGCCCCTACGACCAGCGCCGGACCGGGAGCGCAGCGGAGCCTAGGGCCAGACGGTCTCGCGGTCCTGGTGCCAGTCGTTCGTCAAGTCGAGCCACAGCGCGAGGCCGCGGAACTCCCCGTAGCGCGCGTAGCGCCGCGCGATCGCGCCGTCGACCGTCTTCGCGGGGCCTCGATGGAGCTGTCGGTACTTCTTCCGGACCCAGGAATCGAGCGCGAGGTAATCGTGGCGCCCGAGGATGCGCAGCAGCCCCTCCGCGGCGTAGGGGCCGAAGCCGTGCTCGGCGAGGACCGCCTCGCGGATCTGGCCGGCGGGCGTCGCCGCGCGCTCCCATCCCGCCAGATCGAGCCTGCCCGAGGCCACGCGGCGGGAGAACCGCGACAGCGCGACCGCGCGATAACCGCAGCGCACGCGGCTCTTCAGCGTCGCCGGCGAGAGCCGGGCGACCGCCTCCGGCGCCGGGGAACGCGCCTTCCGCGCCCGCGAGCGCGACGAGCCGCACGACCATGCCGCGGGTCGCCGCCCAGGAACAGTTGGTCGTCAGCAGCATCTTGACGGCGTCCTCGAAGAGACCCGGGGCGCGGAGCATCCGTCCTCCCCCGCGCTCGAGGCCGCGCGCGAGCGGCGATCCGCGCTCGAGCGACGCGCCGAAGGCCGAGAGGTCGAGATCGAGCGAGAAGACCCGGCGCGCGATCCGCGCGATCTCCGCCCGCGCGAGCCCGCGTCCCGACGCCTCGAGAGCGCCCCCGCGCTCCCGGAAGACGACCTCGCCCGACGCGACGCGCGTACGAAGGGTTCCGGAATGCGCGGTCGTAAACGAAGGGAGGCAGGTCGTACCAGCCGTGCGACCGCACGACCGCGTCGAAGGAGAAGTGGGGTGGGAGGGGGAGGCGGAGCGCCAGCCTAGGACGCCTTCTTCGCGTTCTTCTCGGCCTTCTCGTCGGCCTTGGCGAGCTCGGGGTCGTAGATCTTGACGAAGGCCTCGCGGCGCAGCTTGTCCATGTACTCGGTGAAGCGCTTCTCGTAGAGCTCGTCGGAGATGCGCTTGCGCAGGTCGTCCTTGACCTCGGCGAAGGGCTTGAAGCCGTCGGGCTTGCGCTCGGTGACGCGGAAGAGATGGATCGAATCCGGCAGCAGCGCGGGCGCCGGGTACTCGTCCTGCGTCGAGAAGATGGCCACGTCGAGGGCCTCGACGAGCTCTCCCTTGGACACGGTCCCGAGGTCGCCGCCGCGGTCGTTGGTGTTGCCCTCCGAGGACTCCTTCGCGAGGTCGGCGAAGGCGGCGCCGCCCTTGATCTTCACGCGGATCTCCTCGATCTTCGCCACGGCCTGCGCCTGCGCCTCGGCGTCGCCGGGCGCGAACCGGATCGACGATCTCCGCCACGTGCGCCGACGCGGGCACGGCGTAGAACTGCTCCTTGCGGCGCTCGTACTCGACGCGCAGGGCGTCGTCGGAGAGGTCCATGCGCGACGCCACGTCGCGCCCGATGACCTTCTGCAGGGTGATGGTCTCGCGCATCTGGCGGCGCAGGTCGTCCCGGTTCATCCCCGAGTCCGCCAGGGCCGCGTCGAACTCGGCGTCCGACTTCAGGTTGTACTGTGCCTTGACCCGCTGGACCGCGGCCTCGACCTCTTCGTCGGTCGCGCGTCACCGCCATCTCCTTGGCCCGTTCGTCGAGCAGCTTCTCCCGGATCATGTCCTCGAGGATCTGGATCCGCGAGCTGCGCCTGGTCGCCCGAGCCGCGCATCGACTTCATGGCCACCGAGAGCCGCTTGTCGTACTCGGACTGCGTGATGAGCCGGTCGTTGACGCGCGCGACGATGCGCTCGACGAGCTCGGCGCCCGGCAGGACGGAGGCGGCGAAGAGGGCCGCCAGTGCGAGGATCGTCCGTTTCATGCGGCCCTTCATAACACAGCCGTTTCCGGGGAATTTCCGGGTCGCCCGGTCAGGCCGCGGCCCGCGCGAAGAGCGGGAGCAGGTCGTTCAGGGCCGGCAGCAGCGCGTCGCCCTCGGGCGCCGGGAGGGTGAGCACCCGGGCCGGCGAGAAGCTCGCGCCGGGCCGCCCCCGAACGAACGCGAGAAGCCGCTCGGGGTCGACCGGGGCGTTCTCGGCGAACCGCACGTGCACCCGGCCCGCCTGCCGGGTCAGCGACGTGACCCCCAGCCGCTCGGCGGCCGCGCGCAGGCGCGCGTAGGCGATGAGGCGTCCGACCGCCGGCGGGGGCTCGCCGAACCGGTCCGCGATCTCCCGGCGGGCCTCCTCGAGGGCCGCGTCGTCGGAGGCCCGCGCCACCTTCTTGTAGATCATCATCCGCCAGCTCTCGTCGGCCACGTACGTCGTGCGGGATGGCCAGATCGAGGCCGAGCGACATCGTCAGGGCGCGCTCCGGCATCGCCTCCTCGCCGCGCATCTCGCGGATCGCCTCCTCGAGCAGCGACAGGTACGTCTCGAAGCCGACCGCCGCGATGTGGCCCGACTGCTCGCCGCCGAGGATGTTGCCCGACCCGCGGATCTCCAGGTCCTTGGCCGCGATGCGGAAGCCCGCGCCGAGGTCGCAGAACTCCTGGATCGACGCGAGGCGCCGCCGAGCGACCTCGGAGAGCGCCGCCGTCCGGCTCGACGAGCAGGTACGCGTACGCCGGCTTGTCGCTCCGGCCGACGCGGCCGCGGAGCTGATAGAGCTGCGCGAGGCCGAAGGTGTCGGCGCGGTCGATCAGGATCGTGTTCGCCGACGGGATGTCGAGGCCGTTCTCGACGATCGCGGTCGCGAGCAGCACGTCGGCCGAGCGCGTGAAGAACTTCACCATCGCCTTCTCGAGCTCCGCCTCGGGCATCTGGCCGTGGGCGACGACGATGCGCACGGACGGCAGCAGCTCCTCGAGCGTCTGCTTCACGCGGCCGATCGACTCGACCCGGTTGTGCACGAAGAAGACCTGGCCGCCCCGTTCGAGCTCCGCCTCGATCGCCTCGCGGATCACCTCCGGCTTCGAGGGGACGACCTGCGTCTCGATCGCCAGCCGGTCCCGCGGCGGCGTCTCGATGACCGAGAGGTCGCGCAGGCCCGAGAGCGACAGGTGCAGCGAGCGCGGGATCGGCGTCGCCGACATCGCGAGCACGTCGATCGAGGCCTTCCACTCCTTGAGCCGCTCCTTCTGCGCCACGCCGAACCGCTGCTCCTCGTCGACGATCAGGAGCCCGAGGTCGCGGAACGCGAGGTCCTTGCCGAGCATCCGGTGCGTGGCGATCAGGATGTCGACCGAGCCGTCGGCGACCTTCGCGACGACCGCCTTCTGCTCCTGCCGCGAGCGGAAGCGCGAGAGCAGCTCGATGACGACGGGGAACGCCGCGAAGCGCCGCTGGAACGTCCGGAAGTGCTGGTCGGCGAGAATCGTCGTCGGCGCGAGCACGGCGACCTGCTTGCCGTCGAGGACCGCCTTCATGGCCGCCCGCATCGCCACTTCCGTCTTCCCGTAGCCGACGTCTCCGCACAGCAGCCGGTCCATGGGCTTGGAGGACTGCATGTCGCGCTTGACGTCGGCGATCGCCTGCGCCTGGTCGGGCGTCTCGACGTGCTCGAAGGCGTCCTCGAACTCCTTCTGCCAGGGCGAGTCCTTCGAGAACGCGAAGCCGTCGGCGGTCGATCGCCGCGCGTAGAGCTTCAGGAGCTGGTCGGTCATGTCGCGCATGGCCTTGCGCACCGAGGCCTTGCGCTTGCCCCAGCCGGCGCCGCCGAGCCGGTCGAGCACCGGCTCGACACCCTCGACCCCCGAGTACTTCTGGACGAGATCGAGGCGCTCGACCGGGAGGAGCAGCGCCTTCTTCTCGGCGTACTCGATCTCCATGAACTCGCGCTCCTCGCCCTCGACCGGAACGCGCTTCAAGCCCCGGAAGAGGCCGATGCCGTAGTCGGCGTGGACGACCGCGTCGCCGAGCTTCAGGTCCCGCAGGTCCGAGAGGAAGGCCTCGGTGGGCCGGCGGCGCGCGGCCGCGGAGCGGCGCTCCTCGCCGAAGATCTCCTCCTCGGCGTAGACCGCGAGGCGCGGCTCGCGCAGGCGGAAGCCGGCCGAGATCTCCGCGGCGACCGAGACGACGACGCCCTCGCGGCGCTCGGACGAGACGTGGAACCCGTACTCGATCGCGAGGCGCCGCAGCTTCTCCGCGCCGCCCGTCGGCCGCGTGGCGACGAACACTTCCTCGCCCGACGCGAGCGCGCGCATGAGGTCCGCGGCCGCCTCGGCCGCCCGGCCGTCGTGACTCGCGATCGCCTCGGCCGGCAGCCGGATCGTGCTCGCGGCCGGCGCTCCGGCGCCGAGGCGATCGAACCGCAGGCCCGCCGTCTCCAGGCGCTCCCGGATGCGCGCGGCCGGGTGCACCAGCTCCTCCGCGGCGAACGCGTCGCGGTCGGGATCGCGGTCCGACGGCCACGCGCTCGGCGAACGCCGCGAGCTCCTCCTCGACCGACGCGGGCTCGACGACGACGGTCAGCGCCGCCGCCGCATGGTCGAGCCAGCCCGCGGGCATCGGCGAGACCGCCGGCGCGAAGACGAGGCGCTCGGCCTCCGACGGGGGCCGGCCGATCCGCTCCGCCATGAGCCGCCGCGCCTCCTCCGACTCCTCCGAGGCGGCGAACGGCGCGAGCGCGATCTCCGCGATCCGCTCCCGCGAGCGCTGCGTGTCGGGGTCGAAGAGCCGCAGCGACGCGACGGTGTCGCCGTCGAGCTCGACCCGCACCGCGAGGTCGCGGTCCGGGGGGAAGACGTCGAAGAGGCCGCCGCGCACCGCGAGGTCCCCCGTCTCGACGACGAGGTCCGACCGCCGGTACCCGAGGCGCACGAGCCGTTCCACGGTCCGCGGGAGCGACAGCTCCTCCCCTTCCCGCACCCGGACGAAGAGCCCGGAGAAGCCGCGCGGGATCCGGCAGGCGCGTGAAGAGCGCCCGCGCGGGGAGCACGGCGGCGATCGGCGGCCCTCCCGCCGAGAGCGCCGTCAGCAGCGAGAACTCGTCGCGCCGCGACTTCAGCGAAGCCGGGATCCGCTGGTACGGCGTGAGCGTCGGCGCCGGGGCGTGGAAGATGCGATCGAGGCCGGCGGCGTCGAGGTCCGCGAGCCACGGCTCGGCGTCCTTCTCGGTCGCGACGACGACGGCCAGCGACCGACCGAGGTCCCGGGCGAGGGCCGCGAGCAGCGTCGCCGGGAGCGCGCCCACTCCGCCGGCCACGACGAGGCGGTCTTCTCCCCGCCGGACCCTCTCGAGGAGGCCGGTGTACGACGGGACACCGCGGACGAGGTCCGTGAGCAACCGGGTCAAACCGAAACCGAAATCCTACGCGCGGGCGAGCGGCGACTTTTCCCGAAGGCGCGACACCGCCGCGACCGCTGTCTCGGCAGCGTAGTCGACTTCCTCCTCGGTGGTCCAGCGTCCCACGCCGAACCGGATCGAGGCGTGGGCCAGGTCCGCCGGCACGCCGATCGCCGTCAGGACGTGCGAGGGCTCGAGCGAGGCCGAGGTGCAGGCCGAGCCGGACGACACCGCGACGTCCTTCATGCTGACGAGAAGCGCCTCGCCCTCGACACCCCCGAAGGACAGGTTGAGGTTCCCGGGCAGCCGGCGCTCGTCGACCCCGGGCAGAAGCTCGCCGTCCGGCCCGATCGCGGGCAGCGGCGCGCCGTTCAGCGTCACGTCGGACACGCGCGGGACGATCGCGTCGTGCAGGCGCTTGCGCAGCCGCCGCATGCGGGGCGATTCCTCCGGCATCTCGCTCACCGCGACCTCGGCGGCCTTGCCGAGGCCCACGATGCCCGGCACGTTGAGCGTTCCCGAGCGCATGCCCCGCTCGTGCCCGCCGCCGAAGACGATCGGCTCGAGTCGCACGCGCGGGTTGCGCGCGCGCACGTAGAGCGCGCCCACGCCCTTGGGCCCGTAGATCTTGTGTCCCGAGATCGCGGCCAGGTCCACGTTCATGGCCTCGACGTCGAAGGGGATCTTGCCGAAGCCCTGCACGGCGTCGGTGTGGAAGAAGACGCCCTTCTCGCGGCAGATCGCCCCGATCTCGGCGATCCGCTGGATCGTGCCGATCTCGTTGTTGGCGAGCATCAGCGAGACGAGCACCGTCTTCTCCGTGATCGCCTCGCGAACGCGCTCGGGCGGCACCTCCCCCGCTTTCTCGGGCGTCAGGTAGGTGACCGCGAATCCCTCGCGCTCGAGCTCACGGCAGCAGTCGAGCACCGCCGAGTGCTCGGTCGGCGCCGTGATCACGTGGCCGCCCTTCTCCCGGAAGAGACGCGCCACGCCGAGGATCGCCAGGTTGTCCGACTCGGTCGCGCCGGAGGTGAACACGATCTCCTTCGCCGACGCGTTCATGGCCCGGGCGACCTGGTCGCGCGCCGCGTCGACCGCCGCCTCGGCCTCCCAGCCGAAGACGTGGCCGCGCGAGGCCGGGTTGCCGAAGACGCGCGTGAAGTACGGCGTCATCGCCTCCAGGACCCGCGGGTCCACGGGTGTCGTGGAGTGGTAGTCGAGGTAGATCGGAAGCTGCATGGGCCGCCTATTCTATCGGCCTCGGCGAAGGCCCTTGAATCTGCCGGCTCGCCGACGTACTTTGCGTGCCTCGGGAAAGGAGCGTCGGCAATGACGGATCCCCTGCCGGTCCTTTCGGATGAGCTCCTGCGGAGCTTCCACGAGCGCGCCCCCGTGTACGACCGGGAGAACCGCTTCTGCAGCGAGGACTTCGAGGACCTGCGCGGGGCCGGTTACCTGAGAATGGCCGTCCCCCGCGACCTCGGCGGGCTCGGTCTCTCCTTCGCCGACTGCATGCGGGAAACCCGGAGCCTCGCTTATTGGGCGCCGGCCACCGCGCTCGGCGTCAACATGCACACCTACTGGTGCGGCGTGGCGTCGCAGGTCCGGCGCTCCGGCGATTCCTCCTGCGACTGGATCCTCGAGGCGGCCGGCCAGGGCGCGGTCTTCGCGGCCGGCCACGCCGAGGCGGGTCATGACCTGCCCGTACTGCTGTCCACGACGCGCGCCGAACGCGTCGCCGGCGGCTATCGATTCACCGGCCGCAAGTCCTTCGGCAGCCTCACGCCCGTCTGGACGTTTCTCGGCGTCCACGGCATGGACGCGACCGACCCGAAGGCGCCGAAGATCGTCCATGGGTTCCTGAGGCGCGACGCCGAGGGCTATCGCATCGAGCCGACCTGGGACGTGCTCGGCATGCGCGCCACCCGCAGCGACGACACGATTCTCGAGAGCGCGTTCATCCCCGACGACCGCATCAGCCGCGTGGTGCCCGCGGGCGCGGCCGGCATCGATCTCTTCGTGCTCTCGATCTTCGCCTGGGCCCTTCTCGGGTTCGCCCACGTCTACTCCGCGCTCGGCCGCCGCGTGCTGACCCTGACCCTCGAGTCGCTGAAGAAACGGACCTCGCTCGCGGTCTCGGGATCCATGGCCCATCACCCGGCCATGCAGCACGGCGTGGCCGAAATGGTCATGGAGCTGGAAGCGCTCGAGGCCCTGATCGACCGGACGACCGCGGACTGGTCCATGGGGGTCGACCACGGCGGGCGCTGGCCCTCCATCATCATGGCGACGAAGCACCGGGCGACCGAGGGCGTGTGGAAGGTCGTCGACACGGCCATGGAGCTCTCGGGCGGCGCCGGAATGTTCAAGAAGAACGAGCTGGAGCGGCTCTTCCGCGACGCCCGCGCGGGCCGCTTCCACCCGGCCAACTCCGCCCTGACCCACGAAGTCGTCGCCAAGACGGCCCTCGGCATCAACCTCGACGAGCCGCCCCGCTGGGGCTAGAGGGACGGGCCGTCACCCCCAGGCTTCCTCGACGGGAAGCACGAACGCGCGAATCGCGTGGCCCCGCCGGGCACCGGCGGCGGCCAGGGCTTCGCGGGTCGCGGGCAGCTTCCCGTCCGGAATCGCGGCGAACACCAGGTCCGAGACGCCGGGCGCCTGGCGGGAGCCGAAGCGCGGCCCGGTGCTCCCCTCGCCGTAGACGCCGGGGATCTCCGTGAAGCCCGTTCCGGCGGCGCCCTCGAGGGCGGCCTCCGCGTCGTCGCGCAGCTCCCGGGGAACGACGAGCAGGAGCAGCTTCACGAGCGCGCCGCGGCCTCGCCCACGCCCAGCCGCTTGAGCAGCCACATCATCGGGCACGTCCCGGTGAAGGCCGACTGCAGCAGGTTGACGCCGACGAACGCCGTGAACACGAAGAAGCCCGGGTGGACGAACCACCCCAGCGCCACCGAGGCGATGACGAAGATCCCTGCGATTCCGCGCAGCCAGTCGTCGACCGTTCGAGTCATGCGAGGCTCCTTTCCGTTTCGACGGAGGATGGGGCAGGCGCCGTCGCCGCCCGCGTCGCTTCCGCGCGTTTGAGCATGTAATAGAGGACGGGCACGGCAGCCCGCGACAGGAGGGTGGCCGCCACCTCCCCCGCCATCATCGAGACCGCGAGGCCCTGGAAGATCGGATCGAGCAGCATCACGGCCGAGCCCACCACGACGGCGGCCGCCGTCAGGAGCATCGGGCGGAATCGCACTTCGCCCGCGTCGAGCACGGCCTCGGAGAGGCCCATCCCCTCGCGCCGCCGCAGCTCGATGAAGTCGACGAGGATGATCGAGTTGCGCACGATGATGCCGGCGCCGGCGATGAAGCCGATCATCGAGGTCGCCGTGAAGAAGACGCCGAAGAGGCCGTGGGCCGGCAGGATCCCGACGAGCGTCAGCGGGATCGGGGCCATGATGACGAGCGGCACCGTGAAGCTCTTGAACCAGCCCACGACGAGGACGTAGATCAGGACGAGCACGGCCGCGAAGGCGAGGCCGAGGTCGCGGAAGACCTCGTACGTGACGTGCCACTCCCCGTCCCACTTCAGGCCGTAGCGCGCGGTGTCGAAGGGGGCCGTGGCCGTGCGCGTCTCGATGCGGTATCCGCCCGGCATCGCGATCCCGGCGATTCCCTTCTCGAGCGCCGCGATCGCGTAGACGGGCGCCTCGCGCTTCCCGGCGACGTCGGCCGTCACGTAGACGACCGGCTTCAGGTTCTTGTGGTAGATCGACGTCTCCGCCGACTCCGTCTCGAAGCGCCCGATCTCCGAGAGCGGCACGAGGCGGCCGCCCGCGCCCGGCACCGACAGGGCGGCGAGCGCCGAGAGATCGTGCCGCCGGTCGTCGGGCAGCGTCACGACGAGCGGGATCCGCTCGCGGACGCCGGGCAGGTGGATCTCCCCGGCCGCGTCGGACGACAGGGCCAGGCGCAGCGTGGCCGCGACGTCGGCCTCGCGGATGCCCGACAGCCCCGCCTTCTCGCGGTCGAGCCGGTAGACGGCCTTCTCGCGCGGGCTCTCGAGATACCAGTCGACGTCGACGACGCCTTCCGTCCGCAGGAACACGTCGCGCACCTGCCGCGCCACTTCCCGGCGGCCCGCGTCGTCCGGGCCGTAGATCTCGGCGACGAGCGTCTGCAGCACGGGCGGTCCCGGCGGCACCTCCGCGATCTTGACCCGCGCTTCGTACCGGCGGGCGATCGGCTCGAGGAGCGGGCGGGCCGCCCGGGCGATCGCGTGGGAGGCGCGGCGCCGGTCGCCCTTCCCGAGGAGGGAGACCTGGATGTCGCCCTGGTGCGGGGCCGAGCGCAGGAAGTAGTGGCGCACGAGGCCGTTGAAGTTGTACGGGGCCGCCGTGCCCGCGTACACCTCGGTCCCGACGACCTCGGGAAGCGACGCCAGGGCGTCCGCCATCTCGGACGAGGGCGCGGTGCGTCGTCTCGACGGTCGTGCCGTCGGGAAAGTCCGCGACGACCTGGAACTCGTTCTTGTTGTCGAAGGGCAGCATCTTCACGTGGACGACGCCGAGCGGCAGGAGCGCGAGCGCTCCGGCGAGCAGCGCCGCGATGACTCCGAAGAAGATCGCCCGCGAACGGCCCCCGCCCTCCGAGACGAGCGGCGTCATCGCCCTCCGGTAGAGGACCGCGAGGCGGCTGCGCTCGCCCTCGGCGTGGCCGGCCTTCTCGACGCCGGCGCCGCGGAAGAGCCGCCGGGCCGCCCAGGGCGAGATCGCGAAGGCGACGAGCAGCGAGAAGAGCATCGCGGCCGAGGCGCCGACCGGAATCGGGCGCATGTACGGCCCCATCAGCCCGCCGACGAACCCCATCGGCACGATCGCCGCGATGACCGCGAAGGTGGCGAGGATCGTGGGATTGCCGACTTCGTCGGTGGCCTCGATCGCGACGCGGGCGAGCGGGCGGCCGTGCGAGGAGGGCAGCCGCAGGTGCCGGACGATGTTCTCGACGACGACGATCGCGTCGTCCACCAGGATGCCGATCGAGAAGATGAGGGCGAAGAGCGTGATCCGGTTGAGCGTGTAGCCGAAGAGCATGAAGATGAAGAGCGTCAGGGCGAGGGTGACCGGCACGGCGAGCAGGACCACTCCCGCTTCCCGCCGGCCGAGGGCGAAGGCCATCAGCAGCGCCACCGACAGCGTCGCGAGGGCCATGTGCTTCAGGAGCTCGTTGGACTTCTCCGAGGAGGTCTCGCCGTAGTCCCGCGTGACGGTCGTGTGGACGTCGGCGGCCAGGATCCGCGGCCCGAGCGCCGAAAGCTTCCTGTCGATCGCGTGCACGACCGAGATCGCGTTGGCTCCGCGGCGCTTGCTGACGGCGAGCGTGACGGCCGCGAAGCGGCCGGGTCGGCCGGGCTCGCCGTGCGTCACGTAGGACGCGGGCCGCTCCGGTCCGTCCACCACGGACGCGACGTCGGCAAGACGCACCGGCCGCCCGCCGCGCTCGGCGATCACGACCTCCCCGAGCTCGCGCGCGGACTCGAGGAAGCCGCCCGCCTCCACCACGAGGCCCCGGTCGCCGGCGACGAGCTCCCCGACCACGGTCCGTCGGTTGGCCGCGGCGAGCGCGGCGAGAACCGCGCCGGGCGGCAGACCCCGCGCCGACAGGCGCGACGGATCGAGCTCCACGCGAAACTCGCGCCGCAGACCGCCGATCAGGGCGGTGTCCGAAACCTCGGGAATCGTCTTGATCTCGTTCTCGACCTCCGCGGCGATCTGGCGCAGCGTCGCCGGGTCCTGCGTCGGGCTCCAGAACGTGAGCGCCCAGATCGGCACGTCGTCGATCGAGCGGGGCTTCACGAGCGGCGGCGGCAGATCCCGCGGCCAGGAGTCGGCGAGGGCGTCGAGCTTCGCGCGGACCCGGACGAGCGCGCGATCCGGGTCCTCCCCGACGCGGAACCGCACGACGACGAACGCCGAGCCCGGCGACGAGGTCGAGTAGACGTACTCGACCCCGGGAATCGACCAGAGAGCCTTCTCGAGGGGTGCCGAAACCTCGCGCTCGACCTCCACCGCGCCGCGGCCCGGAAGCGACGCGAAGACGTCGATCATCGGGACCTTGATCTGGGGCTCCTCCTCCCGGGGCGTCACGACCACGGCGAGGGCCCCGAGCGCGAGCGCGAAGCCGACGAGCAGCGGCGTCAGCTTGGAGTCCATGAAGGCGGCGGCAAGCCGCCCGGCGACGCCCAGCCGTTCCCGCTCGAGCGCGAGCCGCGTCCGCGGGTCGAGCGTCACGAGACGGCCCGTGTTCCGGCCGCGAGGTCCGCCGGCGGATCGAGCACGACCCGCTCGCCCGCCTCGAGCCCCGACCGGACTTCCACGAGGCCGGCGCCCGCGGACGGCCCCGTCCGGACGTACCGGAGCGAGACCCGACCGTCGCTGCCGACCGCCCAGGCGACCTCGAGGCCGCCCCGCGCCGCGATCGCGCGCGCGGGCACCACCAGCCTCGCCGCGGGCGGCCCCGGGAGTCGCAGCCGCGCGAAGCTGCCGACCGGCGGCTCGACGCCCGCGGGCAGATCCACGCGGACCATGCGGCGGCGGGTTTCCGGATCGACCGCGCCGACGATCTCCACGATCCGGCCCTCCACGACCTGGTCGCCGAGGGTGACCGGCAGCACGCCGCCGACGGAGAGCCGCGCGGCTTCCTCTTCGCCGGGCGCCGCCTCGACACGCCGTCCCTTCGCGGAGGACAGCCGGACGAGCGGGCGCCCGGGCGCCGTGAGATCTCCCGCCGAGACCATCTTCTCGACGACGATCGCGTCGAACGGCGCCACCAGGACCGACTGCGACCGATCCACCTCCGCTCGCGCGAGCGCGGCCTGCGCGTACGCGAGGCCCGACGCCGCGGAGGCCTCGTCCTGACGGGCGCGCTCGATCTCGATCGCGGTGGTCGCGCCCTTGCCCTCGAGCCGCTCGAACCGCGCCCGGTTGCGCGAGGCGATCTCCCAGGACGAGCGGGCGGCCGCGACGGCGGACCGGGCGCCCTCGAGCGCGCTTTCGGACTCGCGGTCCGCGAGGCGGACGAGCACCGTGCCGGCCCGGACCGTCTGGCCCGGAACCGCGCGGACTTCCACGACCGGTGCCGCGAGGCGGCTCGACAGGACCGCCTCCGTCGCGCCGACGACGGTCCCGTCGACCTCCACCGACGACGCCGCGACGCTGTGCTCGACGGTCGCCGTCTTCAGCGCGCGCTGCCCGGCGTCGGCCGTTTCGTGGGCGGCCTTCCGGGAGCAGCCGGCGAAGGCGACCGCCGCCAACGCCATCAGAACGGCGATTCGTTTCATCGCGCTCCCTCCCCTTCCGGCGCCAGGCCGAGGGCCATGCGCAGGTTCGCTTCGGCGAGCACGCGGTCGGCCGCCGCTTTGACCGTCCCCATGCGCGCGCGCAGCTCCGCCGACCGGGCGTCGAGCAGGTCCGACAGGCGGGTCGCGCCTTCCTCGTACCGGGCCTCCTGGATCTCCCGTGCGCGACGCGCCGCCGAATGCGCCTCGTCGAACGCCGCCAGGCTCTCCGCGGCGGCCGCGGCCCGCGCCCGCGCGGAGACGATCTCGCTCTGCGCCGTCCGCCGCCGTTCGGTCAGCGTCGCCTCGGCGATGCGCGCCTGCGCCCGCGCCTCGGCCACCTGCGCCTTGATGGCGCCGGACGTGAACACCGGAATGCGGAATCCGCCGAAGAAAGTGGCGGAGTCTCCATATCGGCCGCCGGGCGTCGGCGCGTGCAGCTCGTAGCGCCCGGTCAGAACGAGCGCGGGCCACCGCGACGCGTCGGCCGAGTGCGCGGCCTCGCGCGCGGCCTCGACGGAGAGCTCCGCGGCGACGACGTCGTCGCGCGGTGCGGCCGGCGCCACGGGGGCCGGTGCGGGTCCCGGCAGCGGGGCGAGGGGCCTCGAAGCGGCTTCTTCCCCGATCAGCGCCGCGAGCGCCGCCCGCGAAGAGTCGCCCGCGGCACGGTAGCCGGCGGCCTCCGCGCGGACCTCGGCCAGCACGGCCAGCGTGCGCGCCGGATCGGCGGACGTCGCCAGCCCCTCCTCGAAGAGCGAGCGGGCCAGGGCCTCGTCCCGCTCGGCGTCCACCTGCCGCTGCGGAGAGGATCGCCAGCGTGTCCTCGGCCCGCCGCGCCTCGACGAATGCAGCGATCGCCTGCAGGGCCGCGCCGTCGCCCGTCCGGCGCGCCGCGCGCTCGGCGGCCTCGGCCGCGCTGCCCGCCGCGCGGGCCGCGGCCCGCGCCGACCCGAAGAGATCGATCGCCCACGCCGCGGCGACGGCCGCGCTCCAGTCCTCCGTGAACGGCGGGTCGTTGGGGTCCGACTGGAAGAACTCCTGCGCGGAAAAGCGCTGCTGCTCGAGGGCGAGCGAGAACACGGTCACGGGGTTGTTCGAAGAGAGGAAGCCGATGTCTCCGAAGAGCGTCGGGCCCAGCGCCGCGCGCGCCGCGGATTCCGCCGCGCGCGCCTGCTCGGATTCACCCCGCGCGCGCTCGACGGACGGAGCCCCGCCCGCCGCCAGGGACGCGGCCTGCTGGAGCGTCAGCGGTTCCGGGGCGGCGAGGACCGCGAGCAGCAGGGCCAGTTTCATTGGCGCCGTCGGTGCGCTGCGTTCCCGCCTCTTCTACGCCTTGACCGGGCAGGTGCTGATGCCGAGCACGCGGTAGAGCGGGCAGAAGCCCCACAGCCCGGTCACCAGTGGCAGGAGCCCCACGAGGCCCCAGAGCGTCTGCGGCCCGACCACGGTCATCGACAACAGGCCGAGCCCGACGACGACCCGCAGCACGCGATCCCAGGTGGCTTCGTTCGTTTGCATGGCGTCCTCCCGGGCGGTATGAGCCAGATCCGCCGCGAAAGGGTTCGCCAGGCCGCGAGCTCCTGCCTTCAGGCCAGACGAGGGGTCGGGGCGGTCAGTTCGGCCGGCTCGGCGTCGGGCCCGGGGGCGGGGTCGGCTCCGGCGCCGGGGGCAGCCCGAGGAGCAAACGCACCGTCGGCTCCAATCGGGTCAGGCCCGCGTCGCGGCCGAGCGCGAGCGCCGACTCCGGTGTCGAGCCCTCGAGCCAGAAGGCCCGCAGGGCCAGCAGGGCGCCGACCCGATTGCCGCTCGAGCAGACGATCGCCACCGGATAGCGGGCCGGATCGTCGAGCAGCGCGTCGAGCGCCCGGGCGCTCACGAGGTCGAGATCGGCTTCGCCGCGCACCGGGACCCGCTCGTAGGAGAGCCCCGCGGCCTCCGCGGCGGCGCGCGTCTCCGGAGAGACCTCGGAATCGGAGCGAAGGTCGACGACCGTCCGCACACCGGCGCCGGCGAGCCCCGGGAAACCCGTCGCGTCCTTCGGCATGCCGCCGGTGAGAACGCGCGGCAGCGGGTGGCGCTCGTTGACGAGCACCGCCGCCGTCGGAGTCGGCGTCGGCGCCTCGGCGCGCGTGTGGGCCCATCCGAGCGACACGGCGAGCGCGGCAATCGCGAGGAGCCGCCGCGTCACGGGCAACCGTCCTCTCGATCGCCTGCGTCCACCGGGGCCTTCCTTCGCGCCGACCGGCGCGGCGAGGGGACCGCTCAGGTCGGCACCCCGAGCCTGGGCAGCAACCAGCGCTGGAGAACGATCCAGGCGGCGACCAGCGCGACGAGCTCGATCCAGCGATCCATGTCCGGTCAGTCCTCCCTCGACGCCGCGGCCCGAAAACCACGATCGCCGCGTTGCCGGACCGCGCTCTTCGTCCTCGGCCGGCTCTCTCTTCGTCGCAGCGGCACCGATCGGACGGCGGCACGTCGGCGAGCACGCGCTCCACGTGCGCGCCGCAGCCGGCGAACGTCGGTCGTCCGCACCTCGAGCAGGCGACTCGCCGGCACATCAGGCGCCCTCCCCGTCCGCGGCCTCGCCCGATGCCGCTCTCGCGGCCTCGAGGCTCTTGCGCACTTCGTCCATGTCGAGGGCCCGCACCTTTTCGACGAGCGCGTCGAGCGCCGCGGCCGGAAGCGCCCCCGGCTGGGCCGCGAGGAGCACGCCGTCCCGCAGCACCATGAGCGTCGGGATCGCGCGCACGTCGAAAGCCGCGGCGAGCCCCGGCTCGGCCTCGGTGTCGACCTTGCCGAACACGACGTCCGGGTGGCGTTCGGCGGCTGCCTCGAAGACCGGGGCGAACACGCGGCACGGGCCGCACCAGGCGGCCCAGAAGTCGAGGATCACGATCCCCGTCTGGACCGTGGCCTCGAAGGTCTCCTCCGTCACCTGGACGGTCTTCATCCTGCCCTCCACGCCCGGTCAGAGCCCGTCGCCGCGAAAAGGGTTCAGGACGGCTCCGCCAGGAAGTTCCGGACCGCGCCGCGGACCGAAGTCCTGGACGCCGGGCGGCACCGGGGCCGACGGGCTCGTCCGGCAGAGGGCGAGCGTGCGCTTGAGCGATTCGCAGGTCCCGCGGCAGCGGCCGCAGGCCTGCGAGGTGGCGCTCCATCTCCGCGCAGACGTCGGCGCTGATCTCGTCCTCGAGGTGCCGGGAGAACAGGTCGAGCACGTCGGGGCAGGTTCCCGGCGCGGCGTCGCCGGCCTCCGGCGCGATCCCGAGCAGCGGGGCGACCTGCGCACGCACGGAAATCCGCGCGCGGTGCAGGCGGCTCTTCACCGCCTGGACGCCGATCCCGAGCACCTCGGCGACCTCGGCGGCCGAGAGGCCCTCCACGTCCCGCAGCACCAGGACCTCGCGGTACATGGGATCGAGCGCGCCGATCGCCTGCTCGAGCGCGTTTCGGACCTCCTTGCCGGCGAGCACCTCGTCCGGGCTCCGGCCCGGGATCCGCGAGCTCCGCCGTCTCGGGCGCCGCGTCGGTCTCGAGAGAGCGCTCCGGCTCCGGCGCGAACTTGCTGCGCCGCCGCTTCTTGATGCAGAAGCTGCGGGCGATCGTGTAGAGCCACGTCGAGATCGAGGAGGCGCCCCGGAAGTCGCGAACGCCCCGCGCCATCGCCAGCAGCGTGTCCTGCAGGACGTCCTGGGCGTCCTCCGGGTCCCGGCACATCTTCATGCCGAAGCGGTACACCTGCGCCTGGTGACGCTCGAGCAGGGCCTCGAGGGAACCGGCGTCGCCACGGCGCGCGGCCTCGAGAAGCTGCGTGTCGGCCCGTTCGTCCATCCCGCGCGATGGTATCGGACCTCGCGCGACTCGGGGACTAGAATGGGAGACTCGATGTCGAGCCTCCCCGTTCCCCACAGCCGCTTCGCCTTCTCCTCTCCCCCGCCGAAGGTTCGCCTCGTCCACGCCTTCGACCGGCCGTACGAGAACGTCGTGGCCACGGCCCGCACCTGCTACTCGGCCAAGGGCATCATCACCGAGGACCAGGCCTCCGCCCGGCCCGACCGCCGCGACGCGATCGCGAAGTCGATCTACGAGGCCGGCCACCACACGACGCTTCCAGCACGCGCACTTCCAGTTCGCGATGGAGAACGTCTCGCGGCAGTTCCTGTGGACCTTCCTGCACTCGCACCCCTTCTACAACTCCGAGCAGGTGTCCCAGCGCTACGTCGAGGTCAGCAAGGGCAACTACGCGGTGCCGCCGCTCGGGCGCGCCCGAGCGGGACATCTACGAGCGGGCCGCGCGCCGCCAGCAGGAGGCCTATGCCACGGCTGACGGAGCTGCTGACGCCGCTCGTGGCGAGCGCTACTTCGGCCTCTTCCCGGGGCGCACGCGCGGCGACGGACGGACGCGGTTCTCGGGCGCGATCAAGAAGCGGGCGCAGGAGATCGCGCGCTACGTGCTGCCGGTCGCGACGCTTCTCGTACCTGTACCACACGGTCTCGGGCGTCACGCTGTTCCGCTACTGGCGGCTCTGCGAGTCGATGGACGCGCCGGCCGAGCAGCGCGAGGTCGTCGGCCAGATGGTGGCCGAGGTGCTGCGCCACGATCCGCTCTTCGCGACGGTCCTCGCAGGACCCGCTGCCGCTCGAGGAGACGCCCGAGTACGCCGCGTTCCAGGCCGCTGCCCGCGCGTGCGCGGCTCGTCCCGCGAGTTCCGCCGCGGAGTTCGACGCGGAGCTCGGCGACCGCGTCTCGCGGCTCGTGGACTGGAAGGCCAACAACGAGGAAGTCCTCGCCGCCGCCGTGCGCGAGATCCTCGGCGTCCCGCGCGCGGCGCTCTCCGACGACGACGCGATCCGCATGGTCCTCGACCCGTCGAAGAACCGGATCCTCGGCGAGACCCTGAACGTGACGACGCTCGACAAGCTCTCGCGCGCGCTCTTCCACGCGTCGTACACCTTCCGCAAGAAGCTCTCGCACACGGCCGACAGCCAGGACCAGCGCCACCGCATGACGCCGGCCTCGCGCCCGGCGCTGCCGGCGTACCTCTCCGACGAGCCCGACTACGTCGTCCCCGATGCTCGTCGACGACGTGCCCGAGGCGCGCCGCGCTCTACGGCGAGACGATGGAGCGAGACCTGGGAGGCGATCGGGCAGCTGCGCTCCCGCGGCGTCTCCGACGAGTTCGCGGCGTACCTGCTGCCCAACGCCGTCGCCATCCGCTTCACCGAGTCGGCGGACCTGCTCCACCTCCACCACAAGTTCGAAGATGCGCCTCTGCTACAACGCGCAGGAGGAGATCTGGCGCGCCTCGCAGGACGAGGCGCTGCAGATCCGCGACGTCAACCCCCGCATCGGCCGGTGCCTGCTGCCGCCGTGCACGCTGCGGCACCACGCGCAGGTCCGGCCGATCTGCCCGGAGGGCGACCGGTTCTGCGGCGTGGTGGTGTGGAAGATGGATCAGAGCGAGTACGTGAGGACGCTGTAACCAGGACAAAGCCGATCTCCGACGTCGTCCGGCTCAAGGTCACCCTAGTGAGGCTCCGGCGCCGCTGGCGACTCTCATCGCGCTGAGCCGCCCCGGTTGACCTTCCTCTCCGCGCCGCGTACCCTGCCTTCCCGAGGATGAAATCCCCCCGGAAGAATCGCCCGCACGGCTCCATCCTGGCGGTCGGCGGCGGCGAAGAGAAGTTCGAGAAGCCCGACATCCTCCAGCGCTTCGTGGCGGAAGCCGGCGGAGCGGAGGCGCGCATCGCGATCCTGCCGACGGCCTCGGCGATCCCGGCCGAGCGCGCGCTCTTCTACCAGGACGTCTTCCAGAAGATCGGCGCCGGCGAGGCGTTTGCGCTGCCGATCGTCTCTCGCGAGGACGCCAGCCTCCCGGCGAACCTCGAAGCCATCGAGCGCTCGACGGGCGTCTTCATGACGGGCGGCGACCAGTCGCGCCTCGTCGCGATCCTGACCGGCAGCCCGGCGCTGACGGCGATCCACGCGAACCTCGTCGGGGGCGGCGCGCTCGCGGGGACTTCGGCGGGCGCCTCGGCCTTCTCGGCCACCATGATCACGGGCGGCGAGGGCGGGCTGCAGCTTCGGCGGGACGGCGTCGATCTCGCGCCGGGGCTCGGCGTGATCACGCGTCTCATCATCGATCAGCACTTCTCGCAGCGAAAGCGGCTGGGACGGCTGCTCACGGCCGTGGCGATCGAGCCCTCGAAGCTCGGCGTCGGGATCGACGAGGACACCGCGATCGTCTATTACGGCTCGGGCGAGATCGAGGTCATCGGCTCGGGCCAGGTCTTCGTGATCGACGGCAGCCGCGCCGTCGCCCACGGACTCTCGGAGACCGACCCGGCGAGCCCCTTCTCCCTCTCCGGGGCCTTCCTGCACGTGCTGACGGCCGGCGACCGGTTCGACGTCGAGAAGCGCAAGCCCATCGCCGCGAACTAGCTATAGTCTTCCCCCGCAACGGGGGGCCCATGGCCGAAGGCATCCGTCTTCTGGAAACACTCGTCCTGAACGGGCCGAACTACTGGTCCTACCGCCCCTGCGTCTGGATGCGGATCGACCTCGGCCCCTTCGCCGAGAGCCCGACGAGCGAGATCCGCGGCTTCGGCGAAAAGCTCCAGACGCTCCTGCCCGGCCTGCAGGAGCACCACTGCTCGGAGGGCGCGGCCGGCGGGTTCATCAAGCGCATGGCCGAGGGGACCTGGCTCGGACACGTCGCCGAGCACGTGGCCATCGAGATCCAGCAGGAGGTCGGCATCTCCGTCTCCTACGGGCGCACGCGCGAGACGAAGACGCCCGGCGTCTACAACCTCGTGTACGAGATGGAGGAGGAGCGCGTGGGCGTGCGCGCGGGCAAGCTCGCGCTCGACGTCGTCGAGCACTGCGCGGGCCTCGACGTGGACCTCGACCTCGGCGCCTCGATCGACAAGCTGAAGCGCACCCGCGAGCGCTGGGCGCTCGGGCCCTCGACCCGCTCGATCGTGGCGGTGGCGGCGTCGCGCGGGATCCCGCACCTGCGGCTGAACGACCGGTCCCTGGTGATGCTCGGCACGGGCGTCCACCAGAAGCGCATCCAGGCGACGATCGCCTCGACGACCGGGCAGCTCGGCGTCGAGATCGCGGGCGACAAGAGCCTGACGAAGAAGCTCCTGGGCGACAACGGCGTCCCGGTCCCGAAGGGCGAGGTCGCGCAGGACGAGGACGACGCGGTCGAGATCGCCGAGAAGCTCGGCTGGCCGGTCGTCGTCAAGCCGCTCGACGCGTCGCACGGCCGCGGCGTGCTGACGAACATCCGGAGCGAGTCGGAGCTGCGCCTCGCGTTCAAGGACGCCCTGAAGTTCCGCGACGAGGTCATCGTCGAGCAGTTCCTGGACGGCCACGATTTCCGGTTCCTCGTCATCGCCGGCCGTTTCATCTGCGCGGCGCAGCGGGTGCCGGCCTTCGTCGTCGGCGACGGGAAGCGCTCGATCGAGGAGCTCGTCGAGGAGGTCAACCGGGACCCGCGACGGGGCATCGGCCACGAGAAGATCCTGACGAAGATCGAGATCGACGACCTGTCGCTGGCGCTGCTGGCGCGCCGGGGCTTGACGCCGCGGTCCGTCCCCGCTTCCGGAGAGTCCGTCGACCTCAAATCGACGGCGAACCTGTCGACCGGCGGCATCTCGCGCGACGTGACCGATTCGGTCCACCCGTCGAACATTCACCTGATGGAGCGCATCGCGCGGATCGTCGGCCTCGACATCGCGGGCATCGACCTCATCGCACCGTCCGTCGAGCACCCCATCGCCGAGATCGGCGGCGGCATCGTCGAGGTCAACGCCGCGCCCGGGCTTCCGGATGCACACCGACCCGACCGAGGGCACGCCGCGCGACGCCGCGGGCGCCGTCATCGACATGCTCTACCCGCCGGGCACGGCGGCGCGCATTCCCATCGTTTCCGTCACCGGCACCAACGGCAAGACCACGACGACGCGCCTGCTCGCCCACGTCGCGCGCTACGCCGGCCACCACGTCGGGCTCACGACCACCGAGGGCGTCTACGTCGGCAGCGAGCAGATCATGAAGGGCGACTGCACCGGCCCGGCCTCGGCGCAGGCGGTGCTGCGCGACCCGACGGTGACCTTCGCCGCGCTCGAGACGGCGCGCGGGGGACTCCTGCGCTTCGGTCTCGGCTACGACTGGGCCAACGTCGGCGTCGTCACGAACATCGCCGCCGACCACCTGGGACTGCGCGACATCGAGACGCTCGAGGACCTCGCGCGACTCAAGGCCCTCGTCGTCGAGCGCCTGTTCCCCGACGGCGTCGCCGTCCTGAACGCCGAGGACCCGATGACGCCCTGGATCGCCGACCGCGTCAAGGCGCGGATCGCGTACTTCTCCCTGGATCCGCAGAACGAGCGCTTCAAGGCCCACGTCGCCGCGGGCGGGCTCGGCGCCGTGATGGACCGCCACGACACGCTCTGCCTCTACCGGTCGACGCTGCGCATCCCGCTCGTGCACGCTCGGCAGGTCCCGATCACCTTCGACGGCAAGGCCCGGTTCAACATCGCCAACGCCCTGGCGGCCTCGCTCGCGAGCTTCGCCGCCGGCATCGAGATGGACGACATCCGCGGCGGCCTGACGACGTTCCACCCGACGCCCTTCCAGGCCCCGGGCCGGGGCAACCTCTACGAGTTCCGCGACTTTCGCGTCATGATCGACTACTGCCACAACGCCCACGGCATGGCGATGGTGGCGCCGTTCCTCGCGTCCATCAAACGCGGCCGGCTCGTCGTCATCCTGAACGCCCCGGGCGACCGGCGCCTGGAGGACTTCGACGCGATCACGAAGGAGGCCGCGCCGCACTTCGACCGCGTCATCCTGCGCGACGACGAAGACCTGCGCGGGCGCCCTCCGGGCGAGGTCGTCGGCCACCTGCGCGAAGGTCTCATCCGCCACGGGATGAAGGCGGATGCGATCGAGGAGGCGAAGAACGAGTCCGACGCGGTCCGCCGCGCCCTCTCGACCGCGCGCCGCGACGATCTCGTCGTCATCTTCGCCGACCGGATCGCCAAGGTCGGCGCCCAGGTCGACTTCGAGCGCCAGAAGGAGTCCCGCCCCCCGGCCGATGAGTGATCCCAACGCGCCCACGCGCCCCACCCCCCCGTCCGGCTCGGGCAAGCAGATGTGGCGGGCGCCCGGACTCGCCGAAGGCGAGGTCCTGGCCGGCCGCTTCAAGATCGTCCGCTTCATCGCGCGGGGCGGCATGGGCGAGGTCTACGAGGCGGAGGACCAGACCCTCCGGGAGCGGGTGGCGCTGAAGACGATCCGGCCCGACGTCGCCGGGGACGAGCGGACGATGGAGCGCTTCCTGCGCGAGGTGCACCTGGCGCGCAGCGTCACCCATCCCAACGTGAGCCGCACGTTCGACGTCTTCCACCACGGCGCGCTCGCGTTTCTGACGATGGAGCTGCTCTCGGGAGAGACCCTCGCCGAGCGGCTCTCGAAGGCCGGCCGCATGACTCCCGAGGAGGCCCTGCCGCTCGTCGAGCAGATGGCGGCGGCGCTGACCGCCGCGCACGATGCGGGCGTCGTCCACCGCGACTTCAAGAGCGCCAACGTCATGCTCGAGCCCGATGAGCGCCGGCCGGGAGGCGTGCGCGCCGTCGTCACGGACTTCGGCCTCGCGCGGCGCGACCGGCCCGGTCGCGGCTCGGCCGCGCCGCTGACGGAGACCGAGGCCGTGCTCGGCACGCCGGACTACATGGCGCCCGAACAGATCGAGGGCCGGGCGATCACGCCGGCGACCGACGTCTACGCGCTCGGGGTCGTGATCTACGAGATGGTCACCGGGGAGCAGCCGTTCGAAGGCGACACTCCCCTCTCCGTCGCGCTCAAGAAGCTCAAGGAGGCGGCGCCCTCGCCGCGCAGGCTCGCTCCGGACCTGCCGCCCGTGTGGGAAAAGACGATCCTGCGCTGCCTCGAGCGCGCGCCGGCCGACCGCTTCTCGACCGCCGGCGAAGTCGTGCGGGTGCTCCGCGGCGAGGCGTCCGCGACGGGGCCGGCGACGCTCCGGCGACGGCAGCGGCGGATCGCCGCCGTGGCCGGAGGCGTCCTGCTCGCGGCCGCCGCCGGGTTCTTCGCGTCCCGCGCGCTTTCGCTCCGCCCGGCGGCTGGGCCGGCCGCCGCCGCCACCGCGCGCGTTCCGCGCCGCTCGATCGCCGTGATCGGGTTCAAGAACCTCGCCGGAAGGCCGGAGGAGGCCTGGGTTTCGACGGCGCTCGCCGAGATGCTCACGACCGAGCTCGCCGCCGGAGAGACGCTGCGCGCCATCCCGAGCGAGGACGTTGCGCGCCTCCGCAACGACCTCGCGATCCCGGAGGCCGACACGCTCGGCAAGGAGACGCTCGCCCGGGTCCGCCGGAACACGGGTGCGGACCTCGTGCTCCTCGGCTCCTATCTCGCGACCGGTCCCGGCGAGGGCGGGCCGATCCGGCTCGACCTGCGGCTTCAGGACACCGCGGCCGGCGAGACGATCGCGGTCGTCTCCGAGAAGGGATCGGTCGCGGACTTCGACGCGCTGGCGACGCGGGCGGGAGCGCAGCTGCGCGAGAAGCTCGGCCTGCCGGCCGTTTCGCCCGCCGACGCGGCGGCGGTCAAGGCCTCGCTGCCCTCGAGCCCCGAGGCCGCGAGGCTCTACGCGGAGGGCCTGGCGAAGCTCCGCGTGCACGACGAGGTCGCGGCCCGCGACCTTCTCGAGCGCGCCGTCGCCGCGGAGCCGGGGCACCCGCTGGCGCACTCGGCGCTGGCCGCGGCCTGGTCCGGTCTCGGCTACGACGCGAGGGCGCTCGCCGAAGCGAAGAAGGCTTTCGAGCTCTCGAGCGACCTGTCGCGGGAGACGCGCCTCCTCATCGAGGGCCGCTATCGGGCGATGAGCAACGAGTGGTCGAAGGCCGTCGAGATCTACCGGTCGCTCTACACCTTCTTCCCCGACAACCTCGACTACGGGCTCCAGCTCGTCCGCGCGCAGACGCGCTCCGGCAAGCCGGAGGACGGGCTCGCGACGGTGGCGTCCCTCGCGCGCGCGTTCCCCGACGGCGGCGCGCGGATCGCCCTCGCCGAGGCGGAGACGGCTCGGGCGATCTCGGACTTCCGGCGCACCGAGACGGCCGCGATCCGCGCGGCGACCCTCGCCGAGGCCGACGGCTCGCGGCTGCTCGCCGGCACCGCGCGGCTGAACCAGGCGATCGCGCGCCGCAATCTCGGCGACCCGAAGGGGGCGCTCGCGATCGCCGAACAGTCGCGCCAGCTCTACACCGAGACCCGGGATCCCTCCGGGCTCGCCTCCGCGATCAACACGATGGGCAACTGCCGGTACGACCTCGGGGACCTGCCCGGCGCCCGCAAGGCCTACGAGGAGGTTCTCCGGATCTACCGCGAGCTCGGCAACAAACGCGGCCAGGCGGGCGCCCTCGACAACCTCGCCAACGTCATGGGCGATCAGGGCGAGCTCGCGGCCGCCCGCAAGCACGCCGAGGAGGCGCTCGCCCTCTTTCGCGAGATCGGCGACGAGGCCGGTCAGGCGGAGACGCTCAACAACATGGGCGCGGCCCTCGTGCTGGCGGGGGACTTTCGCGGCGGGCGCGCCCTCTTCGAGCAGGCGCTCCCCCTCCACGAAAGGATCGGCGATTCCGGCGGCCTCGCGATCGCCCTCAACAACGTGGCCGAGATGGAGATGCACGAGTCGAACGTCGCCGCGGCCGGAGAGCACTTCGCCCGGTCGCTCCAGATCTTCCGCGACTCGGGCCAGAGGTCGAAGGCGGCCTACCCGCTCGTCGGCCTCGCCAGCGTGAAGATCGAGACGGGCGACCTGGCCGCCGCCCGGACGATGCTCGAGGAGGCGCTGCAGATCTGCCGGGACTCCGACGACAAGCACGAGTCCGCCTACGTCCTGACCTACCTCGGGGCAGTCGCGGCCGCCGAGGACCGCGCCCCGGACGCCCGAAAGAGCTTCGACGAGGCCCTGAAGATCCGAACCGACCTCGGCGAGCCGGCCGCCGCCGAGCAGAGCCGTGTCGACCTGGCGCGGCTCGCGCTCGCCCAGGGCGACCCGGCGCAGGCCCGGGAGCTCGCCCGGGCCGCTGCGGACGAGCTCGGCCGCCAGAAGATCTCGGACGACGAAGCCGCGGCGCTGGCGATCCTCGTCCGGGCGCTCTCGGCCGAGGGCCGGAGGGACGACGCGGACCGGGCGCTCGCGCGGGCGCGGCCGCTCGCCGCGGCGAGCCAGCACGACGGTGTGCGCCGCGAATTCCTGCTCGCCTCGGCGACCGTGCGAGCGGCCCGCGGGGACGCGGCCGCCGCCGCGAAGAGCCTCGCCGACGCCGCCGCGCGGGCCGAGAAGCAGGGGCTCGTCGCGTGGCCGCTCGAAGCCCGCCTCCTCGAGGGCGAGATTCTCGCGGAAGGCGGATCGAAGGCCGCGGCCGCATCGAAGCTCGGAGAAGTCGAGAAGGACGCGGCGGCGAAGGGCTTCCGGCGCATCGCGCGGCAGGCCGCGGCGGCGCGCGTTCCATGAGCGTCCTCCTCGACTGGTGCCGCCAGCGGCAGGGCGCGATGACGACGCTCCTGTCGGAGCTGACCGCGATCGAATCGCCCTCGACCGACCCGGCGGGCGTCGCGGCGCTGGCGCGCCGGATCGAGCGGGAGCTCGCGCCGCTGGGGCTTCCCGGCGAGCTCGTCCCGGTCGACGGGAGCGGCCCGATCCTGCGGGCGCGAAAGGGCGAGCGGCCCGTCATGCTCCTCGGCCACCTCGACACGGTGTGGGACCTCGGCACGCTCGCCCGTCGGCCCGTGCGCATCGAGGGCGACCGCCTCTCCGGACCGGGCTCCTACGACATGAAGGGCGGCATCGTGGTCCTCGTCTTCGCGCTGAAGGCGCTCCGCGCCCGCGGCGAGCTCCCCCCGGTGTCGGTCTTCCTCACGCCCCTCGAGGAGGTCGGCTGCGAGGGCTACCGCGACGTCATGGAGGCGGAGATGCGCGGCTGCCGAGCCGTCCTCGACTTCGAGCCGGCCTGGCCGGGGGGCGCCGTGAAGACGCAGCGCAAGGGCTCGGCCTCCTTCACGCTCCGGGCCCGCGGCGCCGCGGCGCATGCCGGCGCGGACTTCGCTCGCGGCGCCAACGCCATCCTCGAGCTCTCGCGGCGCCTGCTCGACGCCGCGGCGCTGACGGACCTGCCGCGCGGAATCACGGTGAACGTCGGGACGGTCCGCGGCGGCACGCGCCCCAACGTGGTGCCCGATCTCGCCGAGGCCGAGCTCGACGTCCGCTTTCGCGCGCTGGCGGACGGCGAGGCCGCGCGCGCCGCGCTCGAGGCGCTTCGGCCCACGGACCCGCGCGTGGCCCTCGAGGTCGAGGCGTCGGCTTTCTACCCGCCGCTCGAGCGCGGGCCCCACGTCGAGGCCGTCTTCCGGGCCGCCCGCGAGGCCGCCGCCGAGCTCGGCCTTCCCCCGCTCGAGGAGATCGCGACCGGCGGCGCGTCGGAAGCGTCGTTCGCCGCCGCCCTCGGCATCCCCACGCTCGATGGCCTCGGCGCCGACGGCGACGGCGCGCACGCCGTCGACGAGCACGTCGTCCTCTCGTCCATCCCCGACCGCGCCGCCCTCGCCGCCGCCCTCATCACCCGCCTCGGGTCCGCTGGTGCCTGACCTGCATTTCTGACTCCTGGTGCCTGACCTGCATCTCTGACTTCTGCGGACACCCGGCCGTTTGCCTGTCCGGTTGGACGGCTGACTTCACGGCCAGAACGCGCGACAATGGCTCAGAAGTGTCGAAAATTGACGGAGGGACTTCCATGCGACTCGCTTCGCGTCTCATGGCCGCCATGGCCATCTTCTGCGCGGCCGGGACCTCAACCGCTTTTGCCGCCGTGATTTACGTCAACGCCGCAGCCAGCGGCTCCAACAACGGGTCGAGCTGGACGAACGCCTACACCAGCCTCCAGACCGCGCTGGGCGCGGCCAACGCGAGCGACGAGCTCTGGGTGGCCGCGGGCACGTACAAGCCCCACGCCTCCGACCGGACGGTGTCCTTCGCGATGAAGAACGGCGTCGGCATCTACGGCGGCTTCCTCGGGACCGAAACCCAGCGCTCGCAGCGCGATCCCGAGGCCCACGTCACGACTCTCTCCGGCGACATCGGCACGCCCAGCGTCTCCAACGACAACAGCCACCATGTCGTCACGGCGGGCGGCAACGGTCACTTCCTCCGGCGTCCTCGACGGATTCACGATCACCGCCGGGCAGGCCGATGCGGGTAGTCCCAACGACAGCGGCGCCGGAATGTGGATCGACGCCGGCTCGCCGACGCTGGCCCAGCTGACCTTCAGCGGGAACTTCGCCCTGGCCCAGGGCGGCGGGCTGCGCGTGACGAACGGAGCTCCGATCCTCCTGAGCTGCACTTTCCTGGGCAACTCCGTTCCCTTCAGCGGAAAGGGCGGAGGCATATACGCCGATGGAGGCGGATCCATCACGGCGCAGAGCGGCGTCTTTCGCTCGAATTCCATATCGAGCGCGACGACCGGCGGCGGTGGCATCGAGACCAACGGCACGCCGGTGACGCTCATCAACTCGATCGTCGCCCAGAACAGCCCCAACGGCCTCCAGGTCTCCTCGGCCAACGGCAGCGTCATCGACAACACGACCTTCACCGCGAACAGCGCCTACGGCGCCGCGTTCCTGTCGAGCACCGGCAACTCGATCGCCAACTCCATCTTCTGGGGCAACACGACCGGGCAGCTCTGCCTCGGCGCCCCGTGCACGGGCTCGGCGACCGTCACCTACAGCGACATCCAGGGCGGCGGCATCGCGGGCACCGGGAACATCGACGCCGACCCGCTCTTCATCGGCGCGCCCGCCGACCTGCGTCCGGGTCCGCTCTCGCCGGTCGTCGACGCGGGCAACAACTCGGCCGTCCCCGGCGGCGTCACCGTCGACGTCGTGGGGCTTCCCCGCTTCTTCGACGATCCCGACGTTGCCGACACGGGCGCCGGCCTGACGCCGCCCTACGTCGACATGGGCGCGTACGAGCGGATCCCGATCACCGTGACGACCGTGCCGGACCAGACCCTCTGCTCGGGACCCTCGGCCGTGTTCTCGGTCGCCGCGACCGGACAGCCGACGCTGACCTACCGGTGGCGAAAGAACGGGGTCAACCTCAACAACGGCGGCGCGATCTCCGGCGTCACGACCGACACGCTCACGATCAACCCGACGGTCACGGGCGACACGGGCGACTACGACGTCGTCGTGACCGACGGCTTCGGCCAGGCGATCGCGTCGAACCCGGCGCTCCTCACGATCAACGGCCGTCCCACGGCGGCGGCCTCGGGCGGCGGCACGGTCTGCACGGGAGAGTCGGCCGGGCTCATCGGCTCCGGAGGCGTCTCCTGCTCGTGGCTCCCGGTGGCGGGGCTCTCCGACGCTTCGAGCTGCACGCCGACGGCCAGCCCCGCGTCGACCACGATCTACTCGCTGACGGTCATGGGCGCCAACGGCTGCGCCTCGACCAACGCGTCCACCGCGACCGTCACCGTCAACGTGACGCCGAGCCTGCCGGTCATCACGGCGCCGATCTCGGTCCCGGTCGGCGCATCGGGCGCATCGGCCAGCGCCGTCAACCACGCGGGCTCCACGTGGACCTGGACCCTTTCGGGCGGCGTCATCACCGCGGGCCAGGGCTCGCGGCAGATCGTCTTCGACGCGGCCCCTCCCGGGACCACCATGATCTGCACCGTCATCGAGAGCGCGGCGAGCTGCGTTTCGCCCGAGGCCACGACCAACATCCAGGTCGACTTTCTCGACGTCCCGCCGATCAACCCGTTCCACGACTTCATCGTCAAGGTGGCGCGCAACGGCGTGACCGCCGGCTGCGGCTTCGGAAACTTCTGCCCCACCTCGCCGATCACCCGGGCCCAGATGGCCGTCTTCCTCCTCAAGGCGAAGTACGGCTCCACCTACGCCCCGCCCCCGGCGACCGGCACGGTCTTCACCGACGTTCCGACGAACGCATTCGCGGCCGCGTGGATCGAGAACCTCTTCGCGCTCGGCGTCACCGGCGGCTGCGGCGGCACCAACTACTGTCCGTCGAATCCCGTCACCCGCGCCCAGATGGCGATCTTCCTCTTGAAGGCCCTGAACGACTCCTTCTACGTGCCGCCGACGGCGACCGGGACCATCTTCGCGGACGTGCCGCTCGGCTCCTTCGCCGACGCCTGGATCGAGGACCTCTACTCGCGCAACATCACCGGCGGCTGCATCACGAACCCGCTCCGCTACTGCCCGACCGCCACCAACGTCCGGCAGCAGATGGCGGTGTTTCTGACCAAGACGTTCAACCTGCAGTAGGGACGGCCCCTCTCCGGCGCCAGCGCGGCGGCTTCCAACCCGAGCGGCCTTGCGCGTTTCGTGCGCAGCGGAATAGGCTCGTGCAAACGATGCCGCTGTTTCCGCCGTCTCGCACCGGTCTTTCCGACGCTCGGGGGCCGTCTGGCCTCGTCAGGTCTCTGCCCAGGTGCGCGGATCCACGGCGGCGCGGCCGACGCCTCGCCCTCGCGGCGCTGATCTTCGGCGTCGCCGGCGCCGCGTTCGGGGCGAGCTACGAAATCGTGCGCGCCTTCGGCGACGAACGAGGGTATCCCGTCGGCGGTCTCCTGCCGGGAGCGGACGGGGCGCTCTACGGTACGACGTCCCTCGGGGGTGTGTTCGGAAGAGGCGCCGTGTTCGTTCTGCGCCCCGACGGCCTCGGCGGATATGCGTACGAGACCCTCCACGAGTTTCGGGGACCCGACGGCGCCGAGCCCGCGTCGTCGCTGACGGCCGGGCCCGGCGGCGCCCTGTATGGCACCACATCCGTGGGCGGCGTCCTCGAGCAGGGAACCATCTTCCGGATCGACCCTCAGGGCCGCTTCACCACGCTCCATGCGTTTTCCGTCGGGGCCGGACCGTCGGGAAGCCTCGTCCTGGGCACCGACGGCTTTCTCTACGGGCTGACATGGACGGGCGCCGGGAGTGCCACCGGCGGCACGTTCTATCGGATCGACGAAGAGGGACATCACACGCTGCTCCATACCTTCGCCGATCCGGAGGGCATCCACCCCCGCGGCGAGCCCGTGCAGGGAACCGACGGCGCGTTCTACGGCGTCACCAGCGACGGCGGCAACGACTTCTACAGCGTCGGAACCGTGTTTCGGATCGACTCGTCGTGGACGCTGACGACGCTCCACGAGTTCGGCTTCGTCGACGGGGCCCGCCCTTACGCCGGACTCTGCCTCGCCTCGGACGGCAATCTCTACGGCACAACACTGGCGGCCTCCGGCTGGAACGGCACGCTGTTTCGCGTCAGACCGACGGGCGTCGAGACCCTCCACTACTTCGACTCGAGCCTGGGAGGCTCGCAGTCCCACCTCATCCAGGCCTCGGACGGCTACCTCTACGGCACGACGGACCGCGCCTATCCCAACGGGGCGGTCTTCCGGAGCGATCTCGAGGGCGAAGTGACCCCGGTCCACGCCTTCGACGATTCGGAGGGATATGTCGGAGCGGCCGCCCTCGTCGAAGGCGCCAACGGAAGTCTCTTCGGAGTCACGTCCCGGACCGGAGACGGGTTCGGCAGCGTGTTCCGCCTGGACGGGGAGACGGTGACCACCCTGCACGCGTTGCGCCCCCGAGACGGCTTCTATCCCCGTGGCACTTTGATCCAGGCCTCGGATGGCCTGGTCTACGGTGTGACCAGCGCCGGCGGTCAGGGCAACGCCGGAACGATCTTCCGCATTGCTCCGTCGGGGGCCTACGAAGTCGTTCACCACTTCTTCGAGACCAGCGGAGCAGGCTCGGGATGGGGTTTGTCCGAGGCCGGCGGGGCCCTCTACGGCACCACGACGACCGGAGGCGCTCTCCATCTCGGGACAGCCTTCCGCCTGGGACTCGATGGCGCGTTCACCACACTCCACTCGTTCGCCGGAGGCGCAGAAGGCGAGCTGCCCTCCTCGGGGCTCACTCCCGAACCGGGCGGCACGTTCCTCGGCGTGGCCTATGGCGGAGCGAACCAGTTCGGCGTGATCTATCGCCTCGAGGCCGACGACGAGGTGACACCGCTGTATGCGCTCCCGGGATGGCCGGGACCGGCGTACATTTTCGACGAGCCGATCCCCGCCGTCGACGGGAACCATTACGGAATCGCCGGCGGAGGCCCTCAGCCGGGCTACGGCACGATCTACCGCCTCGACTCGAGCGACGACGTCACCGTGATCCATGAGTTCGACATCGCGACGTCGTCGCCCCGAGGCCGCCTGCTCGCGGGCTCGGACGGGAAGCTGTACGGGGCCACGGGGGCGATGCTGTTTCACATCGACCTTTCGGGGGCCGGCTTCGGGTCGTTCCACACATTCTCGGGTCCCGACGGCGAAGGGCCGGTGGGCGGCCTGGTCGAGGCCCCCGACGGCTTCGTGTACGGCACGACGGCGGCGGGCGGTTCCGAAGGACTCGGCACGATCTTCCGGCTCGGCCTCGAGGGTCAGCCGTTCGAGACTCTCTGGAGCTTCCGCCTCCAGGATGGGATCACTCCCGGGTCGCCGGTGCTGCTGGCGTCGGACGGTGATCTCTACGGAACTGTCCTCTACGGCGGAGCTGCGGGCTACGGCGTTCTCTATCGCTTCTCGCCCGAGGGCCATGCGCCATCGCTCGCCGCGATCGGTCCTTCCTCCGGACGCGCGGACGGGGGCGGGTCGGTCGTGCTGTCGGGCTCGCACCTCTCACCCGCCCCGGCGGTTGCCTTCGGCGGGACGCCGGCGATCGGCGTCACGGGCCTCGACGCGACGACGATCTTCGCGATGTCGCCGCCGCTCGGTGCCGGGACGCTCTACGACGTCACCGTCACCAGCGACGATGCCGCGCCCGTCGTTCTTCCAGCCGCATGGTTCGCCGACTTTCTCGACGTGCCGGCGTCCAACCTGTACCACGACGCCGTCGAGTCGATCATTCGCGCCGGGATCTCCGCCGGCTGCGGCGCCGGGAACTTCTGCGTGAACGCCTCCGTCACGCGCGCGCAAATGGCCGTGCTCCTGTTGAAGGCCGAGCACGGCGCCACTTACGCGCCACCTCCCTGCGCCGGCCTCTTCGACGATGTGCCGTGCCCGTCTTCCTTCGCCGCCTGGATCGAGCAGCTCGGGGCCGAGGGCGTGACGTCGGGGTGCGGCGGCGACAACTACTGCCCCGGCAAACCGGTCACGCGCGCGCAGATGGCGGTGTTCCTGCTGAAGACGAAGGACGGTGCGGCGTACGTCCCGCCCGCGGCGACGGGCCTGTTCGGTGACGTGCCGCCGGGCTCGTTCGCCGCCGACTGGATCGAGGACCTCTACGCCCGCGGGATCACGGGCGGCTGCAGCGTCTCACCCTTGCTGTATTGCCCCGGCAACGCCAACACCCGCGGTCAGATGGCCGTGTTCCTCGTCAAGACGTTCGGGCTGTAGAGCCGACGACGACCCGGCTTCGCGAATCGGGCATAATCCGCGGATCCTGTCTTAAAGGGAGAGGCCCATCCATGCGTTTCCGGACGACCCTGGTCTGCTCACTCGCTCTGGCCCTGGCGCTCGCGGCCGCGGTTGACGCCGAGACCCTCGCCCAGAAAGTCGATCCCTGGGTCCTCGAGAAGGCCTCCGGAGGAGACGCCGAGTTCCTCGTCATGCTCCGGGACCAGGCGGACCTTCGGGGCGCGCAGTCGCTCGCGGCCAGGACGGAGAAGGGCGCGTTCGTCGCGGACACCCTCCGTGCCCACGCCGAGGCGACGCAGGCGTCGCTGCTCCGGTTCCTCGCCGAGCGCGCCGCGCCGCACCGGGCCTTCTGGGTCGCCAACATGGTCCAGGTCCGCGGCGACCGGGCGCTCGTCGAGGCGATCGCGGCGCGCGAGGACGTCTTTCACGTCTACGCCAACCCGAGCGTCCGCTTCGACGGGCCGGTCGCGCAGCACGCCGCCGGCGCCGTGCCCGACGTGCCGGACGCGATCGAGTGGGGCGTCGCCAAGGTCCACGCGCCCGAGGTCTGGGCGCTCGGCTACACGGGCCAGGGCGTCGTCGTCGGCGGACAGGACACGGGCTACGACTGGGACCACCCGGCGCTGAAGTCGAAGTACCGGGGCTGGCTCGGCCTCGGCGCCAACCACAACTACAACTGGCACGACGCGATTCACTCGGGCGGCGGGGATTGCGGCGCCGACGCCACGGCGCCGTGCGACGACAACTCGCACGGCACCCACACGATGGGCACGATGGTCGGCGACGACGGAAGCGCCAACCAGATCGGCGTGGCGCCGGGCGCGAAGTGGATCGGGTGCCGCAACATGGACGAGGGCGCCGGAACGCCGGCGACCTACAGCGAGTGCTTCGAGTGGTTCATCGCTCCGACGAACCTCCAGAACCAGAACCCCGACCCGGCGAAGGCGCCGCACGTGATCAACAACTCGTGGGGCTGCCCGCCGAGCGAGGGCTGCACCGACCCGGCCGTGCTCCAGACGGTCGTCGAGAACACGCGGGCGGCGGGAATCCTGGTCGTCGTCTCCGCCGGCAACAGCGGATCCAGCTGCTCGACGGTCGAGGACCCCGCCGCGATCTACGACGCCTCCTTCTCGGTCGGCGCGACGGGCTTGACCGACCAGATCGCGAGCTTCTCGAGCCGCGGGCCCGTCACGGTCGACGGGAGCAACCGCATGAAGCCGGACATCAGCGCGCCCGGGGTCGGCGTGCGCTCGAGCGTGCCCGGCGGCGGCTACGCGGTCTTCGACGGCACGAGCATGGCGGGCCCGCACGTCGCCGGACTCGTGGCGCTCCTGCTGTCGGCGAGCCCGGACCTCTCCGGGGAGCCGGACGCGATCGAGACGGCCATCACCTCGACCGCCGTCCCGCGAACGACGTCGCAGACGTGCGGCGGCGTGCCCGGCAGCGCGATCCCCAACAACACGTTCGGCTGGGGCCGGGTCGACGCCCTCGCCTCGGTCGACGCGACGGCCGCGGACCTCGCGGTCTCGCAGGCGGATGCGCCGGACCCGGCCCTGGTCGGCGTCCCGCTCGCCTACACCCTCACCGTCGAGAACCTCGGCCCCGGTTCGGCGGCGGGCGTTTCAGTTTCGGACACGCTTTCGCTCGCGGCGACGATCGAGTCGGCCGTTGCGACCCAGGGCTCCTGCACGCTGCTCGCCCATGCCGTGACCTGCGAGCTCGGATCGCTGGCGAGCGGCGCCTCCGCCGCCGTGGTGGTCACGGTCACGCCGACGGCGACGGGAACGCTGACGAGCGCGGCGGCCGTGTCCGGGGCTCGGCGCGACCCGGTCTCCGCCAACGACGCGGCGACGGAGAACACCGCTGTCCTGGAGTGCCCGTTTCCCGCACCGACGATCACGGCGCCGGTCTCCGTGCCCCCCTCGACCGACGGGCTGACCGCCTCCTCCGACTCCGGCGCCGGGCACGACGCGCAGTGGGCGCTGACCGGGGGGCTCATCACCGGCGGCCAGGGCACGAGCACGGCGACCTTTCAGTCGGGAGATCCGGGAACGACAATGCTCCTCGAGCTGACGGACTCGCTCGGGGCCTGCGAGGTCCCGGCGGAGCCGGCGGCGATCTCGGTGGACTTCACCGACGCGCCTCCCTCGAACATCTTCCACGACGCGGTCAACACGGTCGCGCGCAACGGAATCACGGGCGGCTGCGGGACCGGGATTTTCTGTCCGGGCGGCCCGGTGACCCGCGCGCAGATGGCGGTCTTCCTTCTGAAGAGCAAGTACGGCGCCGCGCACGAGCCGCCGACGGCGACGGGAACGGTTTTCTCCGACGTCGCGCAGGGCGACTTCGCGGCGGACTGGATCGAAGATCTGGTTTCCCTCGGCGTCACCGCGGGCTGCGGCGGAGGCAACTACTGCCCGGACGCCCCGGTCACCCGCGCGCAGATGGCGGTCTTTCTCCTGAAGACCCTCCTCGGCTCCGCCCATGCGCCACCGGCGGCGGCGGGGATCTTCGAAGACGTGCCGGTCGGTTCCTTCGCCGACGCCTGGATCGAGGACCTGTACGGCCGCAGCATCACGGGCGGCTGCGGCGCTTCGCCGCTCCGGTACTGCCCGGACAGCGCCAACACCCGGGGGCAGATGGCGGTGCTCCTGGTCAAGACGTTCGGTCTCGAGTAGAGGTCCGCATGCGGCGCGCGTTGTCGGCTTGCGCTCTGGGCCTTCTGATCCTGGCGGCGCCGCTGTCCGGCACGCCGGAGCCCGTCGCATGCCGGCCGTCGCCCTCGAGCGCGGCTCCCGCGCCCGAGGAGACGTCATCCGCGGTCCTCTGCGTCGCCGGCTTCGCGGGGCCGTACCCCTGCAAGAACGTCCACCTGATGGCCCACGTGCCGCTGGCCGCGATGGGCTGCGGCGGCGGAAACAGCCTGTGGGGCTGGACCGACCCTCTGGATGAAAAAGAGTACGCGCTGATGGGCTGCGACAACGGCATCTCGTTCGTCGACATCAGCGTGCCCGAAGCCCCCGTGTATCTCGGCCGCCTTCCGACGCACGAGCACGACCACGTCGGGGAGGCGCGCCCGGGCACGGCCGCCTTTGCGCCGAAGCATGAGGGCGACTCCCTCTGGCGGGACGTGCGCGTCTACGCCAACCACGCCTTCGTCGTCAGCGAACAGGCCGAGCACCACATCCAGGTCTTCGACCTGACGCAGCTGCGCGACGTCGTCTCGCCGCCGGTGACCTTCACGGAGACCGCGCTCTACGAGGGCGTCGAGACGACGCACACGGTGGCCATCAACGAAGACACCGGGTATGTCTATGCGGCCGGGACGAACACCTGCGCGGGCGGCCTCCACATGATCGACGCGCAGGACCCCGTGAACCCGACCTTCGCCGGCTGCGTCAGCGAGGACGGCTACACGCACGAGACGCAGTGCGTCACGTACGCCGGCCCGGACGCCGACTACGCGGGCCACGAGATCTGCTTCAGCGCGAACGTGGATACCCTCACCATCGTCGACGTCACCGACAAGGCGAACCCGGTCCAGATCTCGCGGACGGGCTACGCGACCGCCGCCTACACCCACCAGGGCTGGCTGACCGAGGACCAGAGGCACTTCCTCCTGAACGACGAGCTCGACGAGGTCGAGGAGGGCCACAACAGCTGGACCTACGTCTGGGACCTCGCGGACCTCGACGCGCCGGTGCTGCTCGGCCACTACACCGGGCCCACGCCCGCCATCGACCACAACCTCTACGTTCGCGGCGGCTATGCTTTCGAGTCCAACTACCGGGCCGGCCTGCGGATCCTCGACGTGACGGGAGTCGCCACGGCCTCGCTCGCCGAGGTGGCGTACTTCGACATCTACCCGGCCGACGACGATCCCGAGTTCAACGCGAACTGGAACAACTACCCGTTTTTCCCGAGCGGCAACGTGATCCTCTCGGGAATCGAGCAGGGGCTCTTCGTCGTCCGGCCCAACCTGAACCCGAATCCCACGACGTTGATCGCGGCCGACGCCTCGGCCGGCGAGGGCGACACCGGAACGAGCGTCCTCTCCTTCGAGGTGCGCCTCTCGGTCGCCGTCCCGCAGACGGTCACCGTCGGCTATCAGACCCAGCTCCAGACGGCCACGGCCGGCGTGGACTACGAAGGCGTCGCCGGCACCCTCACGTTCGATCCCGGCGTCACCAGCCGGACGGTGGACGTCACCGTGTACGGCGACCTCCTGAACGAGACCGACGAGACCTTCCGGCTGGCGCTCGCGAATCCGAACGGCGCCTCGATGGCCGACGGCATCGCGATCGGCACGATCGTCAACGACGATCCGCTTCCCGCGCTGTCCGTGTCGGACGTCGTCGTCGCCGAGGGCGAGTCCGGAAACGTCGCCGCGTCGTTCGTCGTGTCGCTCTCGGTGCCGAGCGGCCAGGACGTGACGGCGACGCTCACGACCGCGAGCGGGACGGCGAATGCCGGCATCGACTTCGTCTCCCGCACGGCGGCGGCCGGACTGCCCGCCGGCACGACGACGAAGGTCATCGACGTCCAGGTCCGCGGCGACGACCGCGACGAGGCCGACGAGTTCTTCGTCGTGAACCTCTCGTCGGTCAGCCGCGCCACGGTCGCCGACGGGCAGGGCACCGGGACGATCCTCGACGACGACACCCTGTCGGTCCACTCCGCGAGCCCCGGATCCGGCCCGGCGGCGGGCGGTGCGGCGGTTTCGCTCGCCGGCGAGAGCTTCGAGAACGGCGCGACCGTCGAGATCGGCGGCGTGGCCGCGACCGGCGTCGTCGTCACCGGAACGACCGGAATCACCGCGGTGGCGCCGGCCCTGGATCCGGGAACCGTCAACGAAGTCGTCGTCGCGCTCCCCAACCAGACCGCCGCGACGTTGCCCTCGGCGTACCTCGCCGACTTCCTCGACGTCGATGCGGCCCATCCCTTCCATGCCTTCGTCGAGGCCGCGGCGCTTTCGGGCATCACGGCCGGCTGCGGCGGCGGGGGCTACTGCCCCGACCTTCCGGTGACGCGCGCGCAGATGGCGGTCTTCCTGCTGAAGGCCAAGCACGGCGCCGCCCACGTCCCGCCTCCGGCGACCGGCGGCGTTTTCGGCGACGTGGCCGCCGGCGACTTCGCCGCCGACTGGATCGAGGAGCTCGCGTCGACCGGCATCACCGGCGGCTGCGGCAACGGCAACTACTGCCCCGGCGCGCTCGTCACGCGGGCGCAGATGGCCGTCTTCCTGTTGAAGACGAGCGAGAGCTCCGCCTACGTTCCGCCGCCGGCGGCCGGAGTGTTCGAGGACGTGCCGGTCGGTTCCTTCGCCGATGCCTGGATCGAAGAACTGTACGCCCGCAACGTGACCGGCGGCTGCGCCGCCGCGCCGCTGCGCTATTGCCCCGGGAGCGCGAACACGCGCGGGCAGATGGCGGCGTTCCTCTTCAAGACGTTCGATCCGTAGCGACGGCCGCCTGTCCCTCCGGCCAGCTTGATCCGAGGTCTACACTAGAGGGCCCTGATGGGGCCGGGAGTCGGACGGCTTTTCCGGAGGACCTCGGCGGATCGAGGTTCTCCGGAAATCCCGTGCGGCGCCTCCCGGCGTAATTCGCGTGGGAGGCGACGTGAGGAGTCGGAGTCAACCGTCCAGCCTTCGACTTCGTCATGGCGTCGTCACGATTGCTTCCGGCTTGTTCGGCTCGAGGGGCCCAACCGGACTTTTAAGAGCACCTAAAAGATCCTGGGCAGACCTTGACCGGGACGTTCGGGGACCAAATACTCGGAGATTCAGGCCATGAACGAGAAGATGAAGGAGGAGACGGCGGCGAAGCTGCGGTCCTGGGCGGCGTCAGCCGCCGCGGCGCTGGCCCTCGCGGCGCCCCTCGGGGCGCAGACGACGGTCTTCAAGCAGCCGGGCTTCTCCGAGACGGAGGTGTTCAGCGGGCTGACTGCCCCGGCGACCCTGCGCTTTCTCCCCGACGGGAGGGTCCTGGTCGCCGAGAAAAGCGGGCTCGTGAAGCAGTTCGACAGCATCGCGGACAAGACCGCGACGGTCGTGGCCGACCTTCGTCCCAAGGTGCACAACTACTGGGATCGCGGCCTCCTCGGCATGGCGGTCGACCCGAACTTCGCGTCCAACAACTTCGTCTACCTCCTCTATACCTATGACGCACCGATCGGCGGAACCGCGCCGACCTGGGGTCCAGGCGACGGGACCTCGGACCCGTGCCCCACGCCTCCCGGCCCGCTCACGGACGGCTGCGTGGTCAGCGGCCATCTCTCGCGGCTGACCGCCGTCGGCGCGGACTGGACCGGCAGCGAGCAGGTCCTGATCGAGGACTGGTGCCAGCAGTTTCCCAGCCACTCGGTCGGCGCGCTCGCCTTCGGCGCCGACGGTTACCTGTACGTGAGCGCCGGCGACGGCGCGAGCTTCGCGAACCAGGACTGGGGCCAGTTCGGGGGGACGCTGGGTGGTCCGCCGCCGCTGGTGCCCAAGAACCCCTGCGGCGACCCTCCGGTGCCCGTCGGCGGCGACCAGGTCAAGCCCGGCGCGGAGGGCGGGGCGCTTCGCAGCCAGAGCCCCAGGCGGACGGCCGGTGAGCCCCGCGTCCTCAACGGGTCGGTCCTGCGGCTGGACCCGGCCACGGGCCTGGCCGCGCCGGACAACCCGTTCGTCCTGTCGGGAAGCACGGACCCGAACGAGCAGCGCATCATCGGCCACGGGTTCCGCAACCCGTTTCGCCTGACTCTCCGACCCGGCACAGGGGAGATCTACGTGGGCGACGTCGGCTGGAGCACGTGGGAGGAAGTCAACCGGATCCCCGACCTGACGACCGCGCGAAACTTCGGCTGGCCGTGCTTCGAGGGAAGCAGCACCATCTATACGGGCCTGAACATCTGTCCCACCTCGGGCCAGACGACGGCGCCTTTCTTCAAGTACCAGCACAACTTCGCCCCGGTTCCGGGAGACGGATGCGTGACCTCCAACGGCTCGGCCGTGGCGGGAATGGCCTTCTACCTCGGCGGCAGCAACTATCCGCCGAACTACGAGGATGCGTTCTTCTTCTCCGACTACACGCGCAACTGCCTGTGGGTGATGTTCCCCGACGGGAACGGCGCCCCGGACCCGGCGACGACGGCCCCTTTCGCGTCGAACGCGCAGGGGCCCGTCGACATGCAGCTCGGTCCCGATGGGGCCGTCTATTACGTCGACTACAACGGCGGCCGCGTCTTCCGCATCGTCTACGGGCTGCACGCGGCGGCCTCGGCCAACCCGACGAGCGGCCCGCTGCCCTTGTCGGTGCAGTTCGACAGCACCGGATCCGTACCGGCGCAGCCCGGCGACACGCTCACGTACGCCTGGGACCTCGACGGCGACGGGGCGTTCGACGACTCGACCCTCGCGCAGCCTTCGTTCCTCTACTCGACGCTCGGAACGTACGCGGTGCGGCTGAGGGTGACGGACAACCACGGCGGCTTCGATATCAGCGAGCCCCCGATCTTGATCGAAGCCGGCAACGAGGCGCCGACGGCCACGATTCTGACCCCCTCCTCGTCGCTGACCTGGAAGGCCGGGGACACGATCGGTTTCTCGGGTGAAGCGACCGACCCGCAGGAGGGACCGCTCCCGGCGAGTGCGCTCTCCTGGGCGATCATCCTCCACCACTGCCCGTCGGCGTGTCACGAGCACACCCTGGAGACTTTCGACGGCGTCTCGTCCGGCTCGTTCGCGGCGCCGGATCACGAGTACCCGGCCTACCTCGAGATCCGGCTCACCGCGACGGACTCGGGTCTCCTCACGTCGACGACCGGCGTCAACGTCAACCCGCAGACGACGACGCTCAACTTCCAGTCGGTCCCATCGGGTCTGCTGGTGGCGTCGGGCACGCTGACGCAGGTGACGCCCTTTGCCCAGACCGTGATCGTCAACTCGGCCAACACCATCGTCGCCCTGTCGCCGCAGGGCGCCTACCCGGTCCTCTGGGAGTTCGCCTCGTGGTCCGACGGAGGCGCGCAGAGCCACACCGTCACCGCCGGGGCCGCGCCGGCGACTTTCACGGCGAGCTTCGCCGTGCACGCCGATCTTTCCATCGCGATGAGCGCCGCTCCCGAGACCATCTGCGGAGGGCTGCCGATCACGTACACGATCGACGTCGCCAACGCCGGTCCGTCGCGGGCGGTGGCGGTCACGATGGTCGACACCCTTCCTGCGGGCGCGGCCCTCGTCTCCGCGGGCGGGACCGGCTGGAGCTGCAGCGGGTCGGCGGTCGTCACGTGCACGGCGCCCGTCCTCGACCTCGGCGCCGCGCCCACGATCACGATCGTCGCCAACGCTCCCGCCGGCGCGGGCTCGGCCGACAATTCCGTCACGGTCGGCTCGACGACGAGCGACATCATCGGCGCGAACAACACGGCGCAGACGTCGACGATGGTCAGCGCCGGTATCGCCGCGCCGTCGATCACCGCGCCGGTTTCGGCCGCCGTGGGCGCGACCGGACTGACGGCCTCGGTTCCGGACCACCCCGGCGCGACGTATGCGTGGACGCTCACCAAGGGCACGATCACCGGCGGCCAGGGCACGAGCCAGATCACGTTCGACGCCGGGCCGGCGGGATCCACGATGGTACTCGAGGCCGTGGAGACCGATGCCGGGTGCAGCTCTCCGGCCGGCCGATTCGTCGTCCAGGTCGACTTTCTCGACGTACCGCCAGGCGACCCCTTCCATGCGTACGTCGTCTCGGTGGCTCGCGCCGGCGTGACGGCCGGCTGCGGGAGCGGCAACTTCTGTCCCGCCGATTCCGTCACGCGCGCCCAGATGGCCGTCTTCCTCCTCAAGAGCAAGTACGGCTCCGACCACGTGCCTCCCCTGGCGACCGGCACCGTCTTTCTCGACGTTCCCATCAGCGACCCGTTTGCGCCGTGGATCGAGGAGCTCGCAGCTCTCGGAATTACGGGCGGCTGCGGTGGCGGCAACTACTGCCCGGGAGCGGCGGTGACCCGCGCCCAGATGGCCGTCTTCCTGCTCAAGTCCCTCCTCGGCTCCGGGTACGCGCCACCGGCGGCGGTCGGGATCTTCGCCGACGTGCCGGCCGCCGACTCGTTCGCGCCCTGGATCGAAGACCTGTTTGCGCGCGGCGTGACGGCCGGCTGCGGCGGCGATCCGATTCTCTACTGCCCCGCGAGCCCCAACACCCGCGGCCAGATGTCGGTGTTCCTGGTGAAGACGTTCGAGCTGCCCTGACGACTCCTCCGCTCGCGGTTCGCCTGAACCCCCACGTGTGATCTGGCGCACAGGCCTGCACCTGGGGACAGGTTTCGCTTGACCGGAAGGGCAGGCCGACGCGATACTCTCCGTTCCGAATTCAATCCAGTCGCTCCTTGCTGCCGGAGGCGGGCTTGTCGATGCCGTTCCATTCCAATCGAACCCGTCTTCCCGGCACCGTTTTGGCGCTCGCGTACCTTCTCGCCGCGACCTCCGCCCGCGCCGCCGCCAGTTACAAGCAGCCCGGGTTCACCGAGAAGGTCGTCTTCACGGGACTGACCAACCCCACGGTCGTGCGGTTTCTGCCCGACGGCCGGGTGCTCGTCGCCGAGAAGAGCGGGCTCATCAAGATGTTCGACAGCATGACCGACACGACGGCGACGGTCGTGGCGGACTTGCGGACCAACGTCCACAACTTCTGGGACCGCGGAATGCTCGGGCTCGCGGTGCCGCCGGGATTCGACCCCGCGTCCCCGGACCCGTGGCGGCGCGAGATCTACGTCCTCTATACGCACGACGCCGTCATCGGCGGCACGGCCCCCAAGTGGGGAGTCGTGAACGGCACGGGCGACCCCTGCCCTTCCCCGCCCACGGGGCCGGGTCCGACGACCGACGGCTGTGTCGTGAGCGGGCGACTCTCGCGTCTGCTCGCGACGGGCCCGGACTGGGCGGCCAACGAGCAGGTCCTTCTCGAGGACTGGTGCCAGCAGTATCCGAGCCACGCCACCGGCGCCATCGACTTCGGCGCCGACGAGAAGCTCTACGTCTCCGGCGGCGACGGCGCCAGCTTCAACAACGCGGACTGGGGACAGTACGGCGGCACGATCCAGGATCCGGGCAACCCCGGCACCTACTACACGCCGGCCAACCCCTGCGCCGATCCGCCTTTTCCCCTCGGCACGCCGCAGACCAAGCCGACGGCCGAAGGCGGGGCGCTGCGCAGCCAGAGCCCGAGGCGCGCCCCGGGGGAGGCACGACTCTTGAACGGCGCGATTCTCCGCGTGGACCCCTGGACGGGCGACCCTCTGCCGGACAACCCGCTCTTTGCGAGCACGGACGAGAACGAGCAGCGCATCGTCGCCTACGGCCTGCGCAACCCCTTCCGCACCATCGTCAAGCCGGGCTCGAACGAGGTTTTCGTCGCCGACGTGGGCTGGGGGACCTGGGAGGAGATCAACCGGATCCCGGACATCACGACCGCGCGCAACTTCGGCTGGCCCTGCTTCGAGGGAAACGGGACGCAGTACACGGGGCTGAACATCTGCCCCGCGCAGGGGCTGACCACCGCCCCGCTCTTCACCTACAACCACAGCGCATCGGCCGTCACCGGCGACGGCTGCTCGACCGGCAGCTCCTCGGTCGCCGGCATGGCGTTCTACCAGGGCGGCAGCAACTACCCCGCCGGCTACGACGATGCGTTCTTTTTCTCCGACTACTCGCGCCGGTGCATCTGGGTCATGTTCCCGGACGGCGGCGGAAACCCCGACCCCGCCTCGAGGGCGGCGTTCGCCTCGAGCGTCGTCACGGGCCCCGTCGACCTCCAGATCGGCCCGGACGGCAACCTGTACTACGTGGACTTCAACGGCGGCACGATCGTGCGGGTCGTCTGGGGCCTGAACGCGGTCGCCACGGCGACGAGCCCGACCGTCGGTCCGCTGCCCCTGATGATCTCCTTCGACGGCACGGGCTCGCAGGTGGCCGGGCCCGGCGACACGCTGACGTACGCCTGGGACCTCGATGGCGACGGCCAGTACGACGACTCCACCGCCGCCCAGCCTTCCTTCAACTACACCTCGGCCGGGACGTTCAACGTCCGCCTGCGCATCACCGACAACCACGGCGGGTTCGACATCAGCGACCCGATTCCCGTCTACCCGGGCAACAACCCGCCCACGGCGACGATTGCCACGCCCTCCTCCCTGTTCACGTGGAAGGTCGGCGATCCGATCGCGTTCACCGGTTCGGCGAGCGACCCCGAGACCGGCGCGCTCCCCGCGAGCGCGCTGTCCTGGGAGATCCTCATCCATCACTGCCCCTCCAACTGTCACACGCACACCTACCAGACCTTCGAGGACGTGACGGGCGGGTCGGTCCCGGCCCCGGACCACGAATACCCGTCGTACATCGAGATCCGCCTGACCGCGACGGACCCCGTGGGCCTGACCCACACGGCGAGCGTCAGCATCCAGCCTCAAACGGTCGACCTGAGCTTCCAGAGCGTTCCCCCGGGACTCGATCTCGTCGTGGGCATCACGCCGTCGACCACGCCCTTCGCGCGAACGGTCATCGTGGGCTCGGCCAACGGCGCCGAAGCGCCTTCGCCGCAGGGCGCCTTCCCCGACGTCTGGGAGTTCGTCTCGTGGTCCGACGCCGGCGCCCAGAGCCACACGATCACGGCGCCCGCGTCCCCGACGACCTACACCGCCACGTTCCTTCGAAACGCCGACCTCGCCGTCGCGATGACGGCGACACCCGAGCCCGTGGGAGCCGGGGCGAACCTCACCTATACGGTCAACGTCTCCAACGCCGGCCCCTCGCAGGCCAGCTCCCTCTCCGTCGGCGTCACGGTCCCGGCGGGGGCCGCCCTGGTCTCCGCGACCGGCTCGGGTTGGTCGTGCTCGGGCACGGGGCCCGTGACCTGTACCCGGCCTTCCCTCGCGATCGCGGCCGCCCCGCCGATCTCGGTGGTCGTGACCGCGCCGCCGGACGCCGGCACGACCGGCAACACCGCCACCGTGACCTCGGCGATCGCCGACCCCGCCAACGGAAACAACAACACCGTGACGAGCTCGAACGTGTTCGCGCGCGCGGACCTTTCCGTAACGCAGAGCGGCGCGCCGGCCTCGATCTGCACGGGACAGCCGATCACGTACACCCTGAACGTCTCCAATGCCGGCCCGTCGACCGCGACGTCGGTCTCGGTCTCGGACACCCTGCCGGCCGGGGCCGCGTTCGTGTCGGCCTCCGGGTCCGGCTGGTCGTGCAGCGGGACGACGACCGTCACGTGCACGCGGGCCTCGCTCGCCGTCGGCGCGGCGCCGGCGATCTCGATCACGATCAACGCGCCGGCCTCGCCGGGCATCGCGACGAACACCGCCGCGGTCTCCTCGGCCGTCAACGACCCCTCGGCGGCGAACAACTCGTCCAACGCCTCGACGACCGTCAACGCCATTCCGTCCGCGCCGGCCGCCGGAAACGGCGGCGCCGTCTGCGTCGGCGGAACGCTGCAGCTGACGGCCTCGACCGTCGCCGGCGCCACCTACGCCTGGACGGGGCCCAACGGATTCACCTCGAGCCAGCAGAATCCGACGATCTCGAGCGTGACGCTGGCCGCCGCCGGGACCTATAGCGTCACCGTGACGGTCGACTCCTGCACGTCCGCGCCGGCGACGACCGTCGCGACCGTCCGCCCGCTGCCCACGGCCTCGGTCTCCGGCGGCGGGGTCGTCTGCGCCGGCGGCTCCGCGTCGGTCCAGGCCGCGCTGACGGGCACGGGCCCGTGGTCGGTCGTCTGGTCCGACGGCTTCACGCAGAACGGCGTGGCAGCCTCGCCGGCGACACGCTCCGTCAGCCCGGCCTCGACAACGACGTACACCGTAACGTCGGTTTCGGACGCCCATTGCGCCGGAAGCGGCTCGGGCAGCGCCCTGGTGACGATCAATCCGCGGCCGACAGCCGTCGCGGGCGGAACGGCCGAGATCTGCGCGGGCGGTTCGACGCCGCTCGCGGGTTCCGGCGGCGTCTCGTGCTCCTGGGCGCCGGCGGCCGGCCTCTCGAACGCTTCGAGCTGCGCCCCGATCGCGTCGCCGTTGGCGACCACGACCTATGCGCTCACGGTCACCGACGCCAACGGCTGCGTCTCGAACAACGCGCCGACGGTCACCGTGACGGTCCAGCCGAAGCCGACCGCAGCGGTGAGCGGCTCGGCGACCATCTGCGCCGGCGCTTCGACGACGATCCAGGCGGCTCTGACCGGCGCCGGACCGTGGAACCTGATCTGGTCCGACGGCTTCGCGCAGAACGGCGTCGCCGCATCGCCCGCCACCCGTTCGGTCAGCCCCGGCGCCACGACGAACTACACCGTCACCTCCGTGACCGACACCCACTGCGCCGGCACGGCCTCGGGCGGCGCCCTCGTCACGATCAAGCCGCTTCCGGGAGCCGTGGTTTCCGGCTCGGCCGAGATCTGCGCGGGCACCTCGACGTCGATCCAGGCCGCCCTGACGGGCACGGGCCCGTGGAACGTGATCTGGTCCGACGGCTTCACGCAGAACGGCGTCGCCGCCTCGCCGGCGACCCGCTCGGTCAGCCCGGCCGCGACGACGACTTTCACCGTGACGTCCGTCTCCGACTCGAGCTGCGGCGGAGGCTCGGGCTCCGGCAGCGCCGTTGTGACCGTCGACCCGCGGCCGACGGCCGTCGCGGGCGGTTCCGCGGAGATCTGCGCCGGAGGCTCCACGCCGCTTGCGGGCTCCGGCGGTGCGTCCTGCTCCTGGGCGCCGGCAACCGGGCTCTCGAACGCTTCGAGCTGCGCGCCGACGGCTTCGCCGGCCGCGACGACGACCTACACGCTCACCGTCACGAGCGCCGACGGCTGCGTCTCGACCAATGCGCCCACGGTCACGGTGACGGTCAACGCGATTCCGCCGGCCCCGACGGCCTCGAACGACGGTCCCGTGTGCGCGGGCGAGCTGCTGCAGCTGTCTGCCAGCGGCGCGCCCGGCGCGACCTACGCCTGGACCGGGCCGAACGGGTTCACGTCGAGCGCCCAGAACCCGGCGATTCCGAATCCCACCGCCGCCGCCTCGGGCCTGTACTCCGTGACCGTCTCGCTCGACGGCTGTGCGTCCGCGGCCGCGACGACGAACGTCCTCGTGCGACCGCTCCCGGCCGCCACCGTCTCGGGCTCCGCGACGATCTGCGCGGGTGGCTCGACGGAGCTGACCGCGGTGCTCACGGGCACGGGACCGTGGACGCTCGTCTGGTCGGATGGCGTCATTCACTACGCGCCCACGTCGCCGGCCGACCGCGTCGTCAGCCCGGCGTCGACGACGACCTACACCGTGGTCTCGGTCACCGACGCGCACTGCGCTTCCGTCGGGACCGGGTCCGCCGAGGTCGTCGTCGGGGACCCCGTCGAGACGCCGACGATCGCGGCGCCGCTCTCGGCCGCCGTCGGCGCGACCGGGCTCCCGGCCTCCGTTGCGGCGCACGACGGGTCCGTCTACGCCTGGACGCTCACGGGTGGCTCGATCGCATCGGGCCAGGGGACCGCCGCCGTCACGTTCGACGCCGGAGCGCCGGGAACGACGATGGAGCTCTCCGTCGTGGAGACCAACACGGCCTGTGCCTCTCCGGCGGCGACCCGCCGGGTCCAGGTCGACTTCCTCGACGTGCCGCCGCCGCACGTGTTCCACGACTTCGTCAACACCATCGCGTCGAACGGCGTCACGGCCGGCTGCGGCAGCGGCAACTACTGCCCCGACGCCTCCAACACGCGGGCGCAGATGGCGGTGTTCCTCCTGAAGAGCAAGTACGGCGCCGACCACGAGCCGCCGGCCGCGGTCGGCCTCTTCGCCGACGTCCCCGCCGCGGACCCGTTCGCGCCGTGGATCGAAGAGGCCGCGTCGCTGCAGATCACCGTGGGCTGCGGCGGCGGCAACTTCTGTCCCGCGACGCCGGTCACGCGCGGACAGATGGCGGTGTTCCTGCTGAAGACGCTCCTCGCCTTCGACTACGCGCCGCCGGCCGCGACCGGGACGCTCTTCGGCGACGTGCCGCAGGGCGCGTTTGCCGCGGCCTGGATCGAGGATCTCTACAACCGGGGGATCACGGGCGGCTGCCAACCGTCGCCGCTGATGTATTGCCCGGCGACGCCGGTCACCCGCGGGCAGATGGCGGCGTTCCTCACGAAGACGTTCGACCTCGAGTAGGCCGCGCTCCCGACCCCGGACCGTGCTCTGGATCACGGCCCCCCGGCCGCGGAGCGCTGCAGAATGAGCGGATGAGAGTCGGTCTCCTCGCGCTTTCCGTCCTGCTCGCCTTGCCGATCCGCGCGGCGGCGCAGCCCTGTGAGAGGTGGGTCGCGCCGTCGCCGGCCGGGAGCGACGCGAACCCGGGCACGCTCGGATCGCCCTGGGCGACCCTCGACCATGCGTCCGCGGCCGTCCCGGACGACACGTGCACCGTCTACTTCCAGGACGGCGTCTACTCCGGAACGCACAGTCTCTACGAACGCTTCACGACGCCGACCACGTTCAAGGCCGCCAACCGCTATCGCGCGGTTCTCGAGTATCCCGGCACCGTCGTCAAGCTCTTCGGCGCGAGGAACATCATCCTCGAGGGCTTCGAGATCCGCCACACCGGCCCCGGCGCCGGCGGCCTCGTCATGCAGGTGCAGCAGGGCAACGGCCTCTGGGCCGAGAACATCACCATCCGGGACAACGTGTTCCACGACTCCTGGAACAACGACATCCTGAAGATCAACAACGGTGCCCGCTTCGTCACGGTCGAGAGCAACGTCTTCTACAACCAGGCGGGCTCCGACGAGCACATGGACGTCAACAGCGTCACCGACGTGGTGGTCCAGGACAACGTCTTCTTCAACGACTTCGCCGGCAGCGGCCGCGTCAACGCCAACGACACCGTCCTTCATCGTCATCAAGGACTCGAACGGAGCCGACGACGGACAGTCGGCGACGAGCGCATCACCGTGCGGCGCAACGTCTTCCTGAACTGGCAGGGCATCGAGCGGCTCGAACTTCGTGCTGGTCGGCGAGGACGGAATGCCGTACTTCGAGGGCGCGGTCGATCCTGGTCGAGAACAACCTGATGATCGGCAACGCGCCGAACGACATGCGCGCCGCCTTCGGCGTCAAGGGCGGGCGCAACGTGACCTTCCGCGCCAACACGGTCGTCGGCGACCTGCCGTCGCTGGCGTACGCGATGCGGCTGAACCGCGAGGGCGCGAATCCGCGTCAACGAGAACGTCGCGCTTTCGCGGCAACGTCTGGTCGCGACCCGACCGGCACGATGGGCGCGGAGTCGGCGGGGGCACCAACGACTTCTCGGACGGGTCGCCGGCGGAGGCCACGGGGCTCGTCCTCGACCGAAACCTCTACTGGAACGGCGGCGCCGCGATCCCGCCGGGCGACCTGGTGAGCCCGCTCGCGGACGATGCCAACGCCATCGTCGCCGACCCGCTGCTCGCCCGGCCAGGCGGCGATCGTGCTGCCGCGCTGGAACGGGACCGCCTTCCCGAGCGGCAGCGCCACCATTCGCCAGGAGTTCGAGCGGCTCGTCGCGTTGTACGGCGCGATCGGCGTCGGAAGTCCTGCCGTCGGCCAGGCCGACCCGGCCTCCTCGCCGCCGGACGACATCCTCGGCCGCATGCGGGACGCCTCGCCCGATCTCGGCGCCTACGAAGCCGGCGCGGAGGCGGACGTGACGATCGCTCCATCCTCCGGGCACTCCTCCGGAGGAACCGGCGTCGCGATCACGGGCGCGGGCTTCCAGATCGGTGCGACCGTCTCGATCGGCGGCGTTCCGGCGACCGGCGTTTCGGTCGACAGCGCGGCCCACCTCACGGCGACCACCCCGGCGCTTTCGCCCGGCACGTTGAACGACGTCGTGGTCACGAACCCGGACACCTCCTCCTCGACCCTGACCCGGGGCTGGCTGTCCGACTTCCTCGACGTTCCGCAGCCGGACCCGTTCCACCCGTTCATCGAAAAGCTCTTCCGCGCCGGGATCACCGCCGGCTGCCACCTCGGCAATTTCTGCCGCGACTTCGCCATCCCCCGAAAGCAGATGCCGGTGCTCCTGCTGCGGAGCAAGCTCGGAGCGGACCACGTCCCGCCGCCGGCCACCGGGACCATCTTCGGCGACGTGCCGGCGGGCGATCCGTATGCACCCTGGATCGAGGAGCTCGCGGATCTCGGCATCACCGGCGGCTGCGGCAACGGGAACTACTGCCCCGACGCCGCGGTCACCCGCCGGCAGATGGCCGCGTTTCTCCTGAAGACGAAGTACGGCAGCGCCCACGTCCCGCCCGCGGCGACCGGGGTGTTCGGCGACGTGCCGGCGGCGGACCCGTTCGCGCCCTGGGTGGAACAGCTCTACGCCGAAGGCGTGACGGGGGGGTGCCAGGCCTCGCCGCTTCTTTACTGCCCGTTCAGCCCCAACACCCGGGGCCAGATGATGGTGTTCCTGGTGAAGGCCTTCGGCTTCTAGTCGAGCCGGGGACGGGCCAGAAGGCTAAACGTCTGTCGGCAAAAGACATCCATCGCTCTCGAGGTCCGGCCTGGCCTCACGACCTGACCCTGCGGGCAGGTAACACTTGATCTGGCGGACAGGCGGCGAAATACTCACCGGATCCAAACCCGGGGAAGGGGGAGGGCTCCCTGCAGGCATCGCGCACTTCGGCGAGGCGGAGGATTCGCGGCCCGATCGTCGCGGGCCTGCTGCTGCTCTGCTCGGTCGCCGCCGCGCAGACCGTCTACAAACAGCCCTCTTTCCACGAGACGGCGGTCTTGAGCGGACTGGTCAACCCGACGGTCGTCCGGTTCCTGCCGGACGGCCGTGTCCTCGTCGCGGAGAAGAGCGGGCTCGTCAAGATGTTCGACAGCCTATCGGACACGACGCCCACCGTCGTCGCCGACCTCCGGCTACGTGTTCACAACTTCTGGGATCGCGGGCTCCTGGGCCTCGCGGTGCCCCCCGGCTTCGACCCGGCTGCAGCCGAGACGTGGCGCCGGTACGTCTACGTCCTCTACACCCGCGACTCGCTGCCGGGCGGCGTTCCGCCGAAATGGGGCGCCAATGTCGACCCGCCGCAATCGTCCGACCCCTGCCCGGCGCCGACGGCGGGTCCGGGCGCGACGACCGACGGCTGCGTCGTGACGGGACAGCTTTCGCGTCTGCTCGCGACCGGCTCCGCGTGGAGCGAGGAGATGCTCCTCGAAGGCTGGTGCCAGCAGTACCCGAGCCACGCGACCGGCGCTCTCGACTTCGGCGCTGACGAGAAGCTCTACGTCAGCGGCGGCGACGGGGCGAGCTTCATCAACGCCGACTGGGGCAACTACGGCGGCACCGTCCAGATCCCGGGACAGCCTGGACCTACTACACGCCGGCCGATCCCTGCGCCGACCCGCCTTTCCCCGTCGGCACCCCGCAGACCAAGCCGACGGCCGAAGGCGGCGCGCTGCGCAGCCAGAGTCCGAGGCGCACCCCGGGCGAGCCGCGGCTCTTGAACGGCGCGATCCTCCGCGTCGACCCGGCGACCGGCGACCCCTTGCCCGACAACCCGCTCTTCTCGAGCCCCGATGCCGTGGAGCAGCGGATCATCGGCTACGGCCTGCGCAATCCGTTCCGCATGATCGTCAAGCCCGGTACCAGCGAGGTCTGGATCGCCGACGTCGGCTGGAACACCTGGGAGGAGATCAACCGCATCCCCGACCTCAACTCGGCCCGCAACTTCGGCTGGCCCTGCTACGAGGGCAACGGGGGCCAGTACACGGGCCTCAGCATCTGCCCCTCGACGATCGGCCAGACGACGACGCCGTTCTACACGTACAACCACGGCGCCTCGGTCGTGACCGACGACGGCTGCACGACCGGCAGCTCCTCGGTGGCGGGCATGGCCTTCTACCAGGGTGGAGCAACTACCCGGCGTCGTACAACAACGCCTTCTTCTTTTCGGACTACTCGCGCAAGTGCATGTGGGTCATGTTTCCCGGCACGGGCGGCACGCCCGATCCGGCGACACGCGCGAAGTTCGCCGCGAGCGCGCGAGGCCCGGTGGACCTGCAGATCGGGCCCGACGGGAACCTCTACTACGCCGACTTCGACGGCGGCCGGATCTTTCGCGTGGAGTACGGCCCGGCCGCGATGGCCGCCGCCACGCCGACGTCCGGTCCGGCTCCCCTGACCGTCAACTTCTCCTCCGCCGGCTCGGCCCCGGCTCAGACCGGCGACACCATCACCTACGCCTGGGACCTGGACGGCGACGGCGAGTACGACGATTCGACCTTACCGAATCCCGTCCAGGCGTACGCCGACCCGGGGACCTTCACGGTCCGGCTGAAGGTGACCGACAACCACGGGGCGTTCAACGTGTCGAGCCCGATTACGATCAACGCCGGCAACGATACGCCGACCGCGTTCATCGACGCGCCCCTGTCGTCGCTGACCTGGAAGGTCAACGACACGATCGTCTTCTCGGGCCACGCCACGGATCCGCAGCAGGGGACGCTTCCGGCGAGCGCGTTGTCCTGGGTCGTGCTGATTCAGCATTGCCCTTCGAACTGTCACTCGCACACGTACCAGACCTTCGATGGAGTGGCGGGCGGCTCCTTTCCCGCTCCCGATCACGAGTACCCGTCGTATCTCGAGATCCGGATGACCGCCACCGACGGCGAAGGCCTCCAGCACACGACGAGCACCAGCATTCAGCCGCAGGTCGTCAACCTCACGTTCCAGTCGAACCCGACCGGGCTGCAGCTGAGCGCCGGAACGTTCACCGGGGCCGCGCCGTTCGTCCAGACGACCATCCTCGGATCGCTCGTCGGGATTGGAGCCGCTTCACCGCAGAGCGGCTACACCTTCTCGTCCTGGTCGGACGGAGGCGCGCTGAACCACACCGTAACGGCCTCGGCTCCGGCCACCTACACGGCGGCCTTCGCCCCCTCGGGCGGCGTACCGCCGCCCTGGGCCGACCAGGACATCGGCACCACCGGCGCCGCGGGAAGCGCCACGTACAACGCCCCGACCTTCACCGTGGTGGGCTCGGGCTGGGACATCGAAGAAAACCTGGACGCGTTCCACTACGTGTACCAACCCATCGCGGGCGACGCCACGATCGTCGCCCGCGTCGTGTCGGTCCAGAACACCGACCCGTGGGCCAAGGCCGGCGTCATGATTCGCGAGAGTCTTTCCGCAACCTCGCGGCACGCGATGATGATCGTGACCCCGCAGCGCGGCGTCGCGTTCCAGCGGCGCCTCACCACCGGCGGCACCTCGTTTCACACCGCGGGAGCCCTCGTCGGCGCCCCGTACTGGGTCAAGCTCATCCGTTCGGGCTCGACTGTCCAGGGCTACTCGTCGCCGGACGGCGTCGCGTGGACGCTCGTGGGCTCGGACACGATTGCGCTGCCCCAGAACGTCCTGATCGGGCTCCCGGTGACCGCGCACCGGCACGGCGTTCTCAACACGTCCGTGTTCGACAACGTCCTGGTGACTCTCGGGCCCGTGGCGACGCCGACTCCGACGAACACGCCGACCAATACCGCAACGAATACGCCGACCGCGACCCTTACCCCGACCGCTACGGCGACCGCGACGCCGGTGCCGCCGACGGCGACGTTCACACCGACCGCCACGGCCACCGCGACGCCGGTACCGCCGACCCCGACGTTCACACCGACCGCCACGGCCACCGCGACGCCGGTACCGCCGACCCCGACGTTCACACCGACCGCCACGGCGACCGCGACGCCTCTGCCGCCCACGCCGACCTTCACGCGCACGGCTACGGCGACGCCTCCGCCGCCGACGGCGACGTTCACTCCGACCGCCACGGCCACCGCGACGCCTCCGCCACCGACGGCGACGTTCACTCCCACTCCCACGGCCACGGCGACTGCGACACCTCTGCCGCCTACGCCGACCTTCACTCCGACGGCCACGGCGACCGCGACGCCTCTGCCGCCCACGCCGACCTTCACCCCGACGGCCACGGCGACCGCGACACCTCTGCCGCCTACGCCGACGTTCACACCGACGGCCACGGCGACCGCGACACCTCTGCCGCCCACGCCGACCTTCACCCCGACGGCCACGGCGACCGCGACACCTCTGCCGCCTACGCCGACGTTCACCCCGACGGCCACGGCGACCGCGACACCTCTGCCGCCTACGCCGACGTTCACACGCACGGCCACGGCGACCGCGACACCTCTGCCGCCCACGCCGACGTTCACACGCACGGCCACCGCGACCGCGACACCTCTGCCGCCTACGCCGACGTTCACTCCGACGGCCACGGCCACGCCTCTGCCGCCCACGCCGACGTTCACGCGAACGGCCACCGCGACCGCGACGCCCACGCGGACGGCGACCCCGACGGCCACACCCGTGCCGCCGACGGCAACGCCGACACTCACGCCGACACCGCCGGGATCGAATCTCCTGCCGACGGTCGCGTTGACGTCCCCGATCGCCAACGCCGTGTTCACGGCGCCGGCCACCATCGTGCTGACCGCCGTCGCCGCGGACGCCGACGGCACGGTCGCCCGCGTCGACTTCTACCAGGGCTCCACGCTGCTCGGCAGCGACACCACCTCGCCGTACGGCTTCACCTGGTCGAATGTCCCCGCCGGCAGCTACACGCTGACGGCCGTGGCGACCGACAATCTCGCCGCCAGCGGTACGTCAGCCCCGATCGCCGTCGGCGCGCAGGCGTTCTCCGCCTGGTCGAACCAGGACATCGGCAACGTCGGCGCGGCCGGAAGCGCCGGCTATGCCGGCGGCACGTTCACGGTGGTCGGCTCCGGCGCCGACATCGAGGAGACCGCGGACGAGTTCCACTACGCCTACCAGCCCGTGACCAATGACGTGACGATCGTGGCGCGGATCGCGTCGGTCCAGAACACGGACCCGTGGGCCAAGGCCGGCGTCATGATCCGCGAGAGCGTGGCGCCGGGCTCCCGTCACGCGATGATGGCCCTGACCGCCCAGCGCGGGCTCGCATTCCAGCGCCGCCTCGCCACGGGAGGCGGCTCGTTCCACACCGGAGGCGCTCTCGTCGCCCCGCCCTACTGGGTCAAGCTCGTCCGCTCGGGCTCCACCTTCAGCGGATTCGCCTCGCCGGACGGGAACATCTGGACCCTGGTCGGATCCGAGACCATCCCGCTGCCGGCGTCGGTCCTCGTGGGCCTCCCGGTCACGGCGCACAGGCGGGGCACGCTCAACACCTCGACGTTCGACAACGTCTGGATCCTGACCGGCCCGCCCAACGCGGCCCCGACGGCCGAGATCTCCTCGCCCGCCAACGGCGCCACGTTCACGATCCCCGCCACGATCTCGATCACGGCCACGGCCGCGGACACCGACGGCACGGTGACCAAGGTGGACTTCTACCAGGGGTCGACGCTCCTCGGGACGGACGCAACGGCGCCGTACAGCTTCACCTGGCCGAACGTCCCCGCCGGCGCCTACAGCCTGACCGCGGTCGCCACCGACAACCTGAACGCGACCGGCGCTTCGCCGCCCGTGAATGTCACGGTCTCGGCGCTGCCGGCCCCCTGGCTCGACGCCGACATCGGCGCGGTCGGCGCGGCCGGCACCGCCTCGTTCGCGGGCTCGACGTTCACGGTCCTGGGCTCGGGCGCGGACATCGAGGAGGCGGTCGACGAGTTCCACTTCGTCTATCGGCCGATCGCCGGCGACGCGACGATCGTTGCGCGGGTGGCCGGCGTTCAGAACACCAACGCCTGGGCCAAGGCCGGAGTGATGGTCCGCGAGACGCTCGCGAACAACTCGCGCCACGCGATGATGGTCCTGACGCCGACGAAGGGCCTCGCGTTCCAGCGCCGCGTGGCGACCGGCGGGCCGAGCCTCCACACCGGCGGCGCGCTGGTGGCGGCTCCGCACTGGGTCAAGCTCGTCCGTGCCGGCTCGACGCTGACCGCCTGGTCCTCGCCCGACGGCGTCGCCTGGACGCTGGTCGGCTCGGAGACCATCGCCATGGGATCCAACGTCTACCTGGGCCTCGCCGTGACGAGCCACCTGGACGGTACGCTCAACACGTCCACCTTCGACAGCGTCTCGGTCACCACCCCCTGACCCTCGCCTTCGGGCCTTGACAGCCGGTTCTGTCGCGATATAGTTAACCATATGGTTAATCATTCGGCCGGCGCCGCCCTCGACGCGACCTTCGGGGCGCTGGCCGACCCGACGCGGCGCGCCATCCTGGCGAAGCTCGCGCAGGCGCCCGACGCCTCGGTCGGGGAGCTGGCGCGGCCGTTCGACATGTCGCCGCCGGCCATCTCGAAGCACCTGCGGGTGCTCGAGGAGGCCGGGCTGCTCGCGCGGCGCCGCGAGGGCCGCGTGCACCACTGCCGGTTCGTGCCGGGCCCCATGCGGAGCGCCGCCGACTGGATCGCGCACTACCGCGAGTTCTGGGAAGGCCGACTCGACGCCCTGCAACGCTACCTGGAGGAATCCGTAGAGGAAGGCAAGGACGAGGAGGAGAAACCATGGTCCAGCCCCGGTCCCAAACCGCCGCGCCGCCGCCGGTCCGCGTCACGCGCACGTTCAAGGCCTCGCGCCACCGGGTCTTCCGGGCGTGGACGGACCCGGAGCTCCTGATGCGCTGGTTCATCGAGCCGGACGGCGAGATGCGCGTGCGCGAGCTCGACCTGCGTGTCGGCGGCCGCTACGCCCTCGAGGGCCGAGACCGTGGCAAGCCCTGGCGCATCGAGGGCCGATACCTCGAGGTGGAGCCCCCGGCGAAACTCGTCTACACCTGGACCTGGGACAACGATCCCGCCCTCGGAGACCCCGTCGGCAGCGACACGCTCGTCACCGTCGAGTTCCTCGAGCGCGGCGGCGAGACCGAGCTCGTCGTGACGCACGAGCGCCTCGCCACGGAGAGGGCGCGCGCGGAGCACGACGCCGGCTGGATCGGCTGCCTGGATCGCCTGGGCGGCCTCGTCGAACAGGAGTGACGAACATGCGCAAGGCAGGATCGATCGCGGCGGCGCTCGCCGTCCTGGCCTGGGCGGGGGCCCTCCGGGCGGCAGACGCGCCGGCAGCCAACCCGGCCTGGAGCCAGCTCAAGACGCTCGTGGGCGACTGGAAGGGAACCTATTCCGGCAACGACGCCGAAGGCCCCGGCGAGGTCCTCATCTCGTACAGGCTCGTCTCCAACGGCACGAGCCTGATGGAGACGATGGAGAGCGCGCACGACACGAGCATGATCACCGTCTATCACCCCGACGGGAGCCGCGTCATGGCGACCCACTACTGCGCCGTCGGCAACCAGCCGCGGATGGTCGCGCCGGGCCTGACCGGCGGGGGCAAGACGCTCGCCTTCTCCTTCGTCGACGCGACGAACGTGGCGGGCCCGGACGTCGAGCTCATGCGGAGCCTCGTCATCACGTTCCAGGACCCGGACCACTTCTCCCAGGCCTGGACCTCCCGGGCGAAGGGCAAGGACCAGGTCGGCACGTTCACCTACACCCGGGTCAGGTGAAAAACGCGGGGGTCAGGTCTCATTTTTTCGGTTTGCCGTTATCCGAAATTTCGAGACCTGACCCCCGGTAAACCTCTCTGCCCTCGAGGAGAGTCAGCAGGACTTTCGCCTCGTGAATCTGCGAGGGCGGGATCTCGAACAGGTTCCGGTCGAGGACGATGAGGTCGGCCGACTTGCCGGCCTCGATCGACCCGGACTCCTTCTCGGTGAAATCCAGGTAGGCCGCGCGAATCGTGTACCCGGCGATTGCGTCGGGCAGCGCGATCCGCTCCTCGGGCAGCCACGCGGGGCCCGGGCCCTCCGTCGGCTGACGGTGCGTGACCGCGACCTCGATGCCGTCGAGCGGGTTCATCGAGGACACGCTCCAGTCGCTGCCGAAGGCCACCACCGCGCCCGACGCGACGACGCTCGCGATCGGATAGAGCCACCGGGAGCGCTCGGGGCCGAGCTTGGGCTCGGTGAGCTCGGTGATGTACTTGTCGCCGTTGGCCCAGAAGGGCTGGAAGTTGGCGATCACGCCCAGGCGCCGGAACCGCGGGACGTCCGCCGGGTCGAACAGCTCGATGTGCGCCAGGTGGTGCCGCGCATCGCGCGCGCCGTTCGCCTTCCGCGCGGCCTCCAGCGCGTCGAGCGCGTCGCGGATCGCGCGATCGCCGATCGCATGCACGTGGATCTGGAACCCTTCCCTGTCGAAGGCGACGGCGAGAGCCTGGAAGGCCGCCGGCTCCAGGTTCGGTTTGCCGCGATCGCCCGGGAACCCGACGTAGGGCTCGAGCACCGAAGCCGTGCGCGTCTCGAGCACGCCGTCGGCGAAGATCTTGACGGCGTTGGTCCGCAGCCTCTTGGCGGCGTACTTCTTCCGCACCGCCACCAGCCGCGCCGCCTCCGAGGTGCCCTTGTCGGTGTCGCAGTAGAGCGAGGCGAGGACGCGCGCCGAGAGCTCGCCGCGCTCCTCGAGCGTCCGGTACGCCTCCAGGTCCTCCTCCGAGGCGCTCGCCTCGACGAGCGAGGTCAGGCCGAACCGGTTCGCGACCTTCAGGGCATGACGCAGCCCGTCGGCGTATTCCTTCGCGCTGTGCGCCGGAAGGAACTTCGAGACGAGCGCCGCGGCGTCCTCGCGCAGCGTCCCGCTCGGCTCCCCCGTCGCCGGTTCGCGCTCGATGCGCCCGTACGGCGGGTCCGGCGTCGCCTTCGTCACACCCGCGATCGCGAGCGCCTTCGAGTTGACCCAGACCGAGTGCCCGTCGGAGGCCGAGAGGTACGCCGGGCGGTCCGGGACGATCGCATCCAGCAGCGCCTTCGAGGGATTGCCGTCGGGAAACACCGTCAGGTCCCAGCCTCCCCCGCGGACCCACGGATCCGAGGGGTGGGCCGCGGCGTAGGTCTTCACCCTATCGAGGATGGCCGCCTGCGTCGTGAGGCCGTTCAGGTCGCATTCGAGCGCCTCGACCCCTCCCGAAACCGGGTGGACGTGGGAGTCGTGGAACGACGGGAGGACCATTTTCCCGGAAAGCTCGAGGACCTTCGTGTTCGGCCCGATCCAGGCCTTCGCGCCGGCGTCCGTCCCGACGAAGACGATCTTCCCGCCCGACACCGCCACGGCCTGCGCCCAGCTCCGGGCATCGTCGACCGTGTAGACGGCCCCGCCGCGCAACACCAGCTCGGCGGGGCGCGGGGCCGGCGAGGCGCCCGACTGGACCGCGATCCCCAGGGCGAGAAGGGAGGCGAGCATTCCACGGCGCATCGTCACCGGCCTTTCTTCGTCCTGGCGTCGTCCGCGATCTGCTTCACGACGGCGTCCGCCAGGTCGTTGGGGATCGGAATCGACAGGTTGTACTGAGCGATCTTCCAGGTCTCTCCGGCGCGCACGAGGACCCCCGATCCGCGGCACGGGCCCATGTTGGGCGTGTCGAGCGTCTCGTCGAACCAGGCGACGTTGCGATCGGGCGAAAAGGCGATCCACCGCGCGACCGCCCGGAAGCTCCAGGCCTTTCCCTTCGCGAAGTGGGGGTGCGCCCACTTGCGGAACTCGTCGCGCGTCCAGCGCTCCGTCGCGTCGGTTCCGAGGTACACCGCGTCCGGCGTGAAGTAGGAAAAGTACTTCGCCTCGTCGGCCGCGGCCGCCGCGGCATGCCAGCCGTCGAGCACGGCGCCGATGGTCCCCGTGGCGAAGATCCCGTCGGGCGACTGCGCTCCGGCCCTCCAGGAGCCGAGCAGCCACAGCACCGCGCACACGAAGCGTTTCATGCGTCCCCTCCTTCGCCGTCGCGGCGCATCATATCGGCGCCGCGCGGCGTCAGCGGGAGGGGGAGCCGCCGGCGCACTCCGCCGAGCGAGCCCTGGCCCGCTCGAGCAGCACGCGGCGGTCCGGCGGGAAACCCTCGGCGGCCGCAGGACCGAAGATGTCGCGGGCCCGCCGGTAGAGCGAGCAGGCGGATTGCGGGTCCGCGGCGGCCTCGAAATCGGCGATCCGCACCAGGACCATGGCCAGCATTCCGGCGACCCACGCGTTCGACGGCGACGCCGCGACCACCTGCTCATAGCTTTCCCGGGCGCCCCGCAATTCGCCGAGCGCCTCGGCCGGCCTTCCGAGCTTCTCGAGCGCTTCGCCGGCGTTGTGGCGGCTCATCGCGACCCCGACGACCGGATCGATGCTCTTCCGGTCGGCCGCGGCGAGCTCTTCGAAGAGGGCGCGGGAAGACCGGTAGTGCTCCAGCGCCGCCGCGGCGTCGCCCCGGGCGAGCTCGGCGTTGCCCGCCTGCATCCGGGTGTGCGCGAGGTCCCGGCGGTAGCCGACGCTCGCGGGATCGTCGCGGACGAGGCCCGCCTGAATGTCCGCGGCGCGGAGGTACTCCTCCAGCGCTTCGACCGGCCGATCGGCCTTGAGCAGCGCCTCGGCGCGGAGATAGAGGTTCTGGCTCAGCATCCGGCGTACCGCGCGATCCTCCGGGTCGGCCCGGCGCCGCGCCTCCAGGATCGCGCCCTGTTCCGAAAGCGCGGCCGCGGCCTCGGCGTCGCGGCCGGCGGCCGCGAGATCGAACGCGACGAACTGCCAGGCCTGGGCCAGGTCCATCTGCCGGCGGGCGTCCTGCGGCGCCTCGGCGGCGAGACCCCGGCGCAGCGCCAGCCCCTTCTCGGCCATCGACACGGCGCGACCCGCTTCGCCGGCGTTCAGCTCCAGTCCCCCGCCGACGAGATACGCCGTCGCGAGCGTGGCGCGCTCGTCGTCGGAGGCGTCTTTCGACGCCACGGCCGGCTCGAGCAGGGCGATCGACTTGCCGTAGCTCGCGCGCGCGCCCTGGAGATCGCCGAGGTTCGCCATGAAGGGATTGCCCTGCACGTCGCCGACCCGGCGGTACGCCTCGGCGAGCTCGCGCCGAAGCTCGCGGTCCCCCGCGGATTCCCTGGACAGGCCGTCCAGATATTCGAGCGCGCGCTTGACGAGGAGGGCCCGCGCCTCGGTCGAGCCGGGCAGGTCCCGGATCGCGTCGTGAAACTCGAACAGGAACGAGTTCGCGAGCTTGCGGACGTCGTTGAACCGCCTTTCCGCCCTCGCCTCGGCCGCGCGCGCGCGCCGGGCCTCCCGCAGCGTCGCCCAGACGCCGCCCGCGAGCGCCACGAGCACGACCGCGGCCGCCGCCACGCCGAACCGGTGACGCCGCAGGAACTTCCCGGCGCGATACGACGTCGTGCCGCGCCGGGCCAGCACGGGGCGGCCCTCGAGGTGCCGGCCGAGGTCCTCCGAGAGGGCCGACGCCGACGCATAACGCCGCTCCGGCTCCTTCCGCATCGCGCGCGCCACGATGGCATCGAGATCTCCCTCGAGGTGGCGCGAGGGCGCGACGGTGCTCGGTTTCTCCGGGTCCTCCTCGCACACCAGCCGCAGCAGCTCCGCGGGCTCGGGTGTCGTCACGTGGTACGGGCGCCGCTCGGTCAGCAGCTCGTACAGCACGACGCCGAGCGCGTAGACGTCGCTCGCCGTCGTGATCGGCTGGCCGCGGACCTGCTCGGGGCTGGCGTAGTCGGGCGTGAGCATCCGGTACAGGGTCGCCGTGCGGTCCCGCGCGCCCGCCGCCGAGGGATCGAGGAGCTTGGCGATGCCGAAATCCAGCAGCTTCGCCGCCCCGTCCGGGGTCACGAGGATGTTGCCGGGCTTGATGTCGCGATGAACGACGAGATTCTGGTGGGCGTACTGGACCGCCGCGCACACGTCGCGGAAGATGCGCAGCCGCTCGCGCGTCGAGAGTCCGCGCGTTCGGCAGTACTCGAGCAGCGGCTCGCCCTCGACGTACTCCATGACGAAGTACGGCTCGCCCGCCTCGGTCGTGCCGCCGTCGAGAAGCCGGGCGACGTTCGGATGGTCGAGCGAGGCGAGGATCTGCCGCTCGCTGCGGAAGCGGTCGAGGGCGACCGCGTCCGCGAGGCCGCCGGGGACGAGCTTGATCGCCACCTTCTTCTCGAACTCGTCGTCGGCGCGGCGCGCCAGGAACACGACGCCCATTCCGCCCCGGCCGAGCTCGCCCAGGACCTCGTAGGCGCCGATCCGCTCCCCGACGCGCGAGCGGGGGGCCAGGTCGGCGAACATCACCGGCACCGGAGCGTCGAGGATGCTCTCGGAGTCGTCGGCCGCGGCGGCGAGCGAGTCCACGTCGCCGCGCAGGGACTCGTCGCCCGCGCAGGCGTCGGCGATGAAGGCGGCCCGGTCCGCCGCCGGGCGTTCGAGGGCCTCGTCGAGGATCCGCTTGGCCTCGCGCCACCGTCCCGGATCGGTGCGGCTCGACATCGACTTCTCAGGCCCCCAGCCCGATCTCGCGGCGAAGCCACGCACGCGCCGTCCGCCACTCGCGCTTGACCGTCGCCGTCGAGATGCCGGTCGCCTCGGCGGTCTCTTCGACCGTCATCCCCCCGAAGAACCGCAGCTCGACCACCCGCGCCTGCTGCGGGTCGAGCTTCTCCAGGCTCGTCAGGGCCGTGTCGAGCGCGATCAGCTCCGGAGCCTGGTCCGGCGCCTCGGGCTCCGCCGCCGCCAGGTGCAGCGCGGCCGCGTCCCGCTTCAAGGCGCGCCGCCGCCGGGCGTGATCGACCAGGATCCGCCGCATGATCCTCGCCGCGATTCCGAAGAAGTGTCCGCGGTTGGCCCACTCGACCGACCGCTGGCCCTGGAGGCGCAGGTACGCCTCGTGGACGAGCGCCGTCGGCTGGAGGGTGTGGTCCGGCCGTTCCGACCTGAGGTGCGCCGCAGCGAGACGCCGCAGCTCGGCATAGACGACCGGCATCAGCCGCTCGAGGGCCTCGCGGTCGCCACCGCTCCAGCCCTTCAGAAGCGCGGTGATGTCCCGCTCGGGAAGCACAGCCATGGGGGCTCCCTCTCGCGCGATTACACCACACGGACTCCCGGTGATCCCGTTTCCGCGTGTTCTGCGCGTTGTCGTCAGGTCCCGGAGACGGCCGGCGGTGGGACGCCGGGCCGCAGGTTCGGCGGGGCGCGGGCGGAGAGGAGGAGTTCATGACGACGAGAACCCTGGAGCTTCATGGAAACCTGGTGGCCGCGGGCGCGCCGGCCTCGGCCCGGCTCGGCCCTCGCCTCGCCGCGACGGCCGTCGACGTCGTGCTGGTCGGCACGGTCGCCGTCGTCGCCGGCCTGGCGGCGCACCTCATCCTGGCCGTCCTGCCGGAGGCGGTCCGGCAGGCGGAGATCCTCGGGATGGCGGCGCTGGCGGCGGTCATCGTCACGGGGTACTTCGTCTACTTCTGGGGCCTCGAAGGGGCGACACCCGGCAAGAAGATGATGGGCCTGACGGTCACCCGCCCGGGGACCCTCGAGTCGAAGACGCCGATCGGCGTGGGCCGGGCCTTCCTGCGCCTGGTCGGGATGACGGCCGGCAACGTCCTCTTCGTCGACTGCATCGTCGCCTACCTGCACCGGGACCACCGGGCCCTCCACGATCTGGTCGCCGACTCGATCGTGGTCGACGCGCGATGAGCCACCGGCCGTTCCCCTCAGCGCTCGCCCTGGTGCTCGGTCTGGCCGCGGCCGGGAGGGCGGCGACGTTCACCGTCACCAACGCCAACGACTCCGGCGGAGGGTCGCTGCGCCAGGCGATCCTCGACGCGAACGCCAACGCGGGGCCCGACACGATCGACTTCGACATCCCGGGCACCGGCCCGTTCCAGATTCTTCCGGCCAGCATCCTGCCGCCGCTGGCCGGGGGGACGACCCTCGACGCCACGACCCAGCCGGGCTACGCCGGCACGCCGCTGATCGAGATCTCCACCTTCAGCGGCGCGGGTCTCCGCATGACGGGAACGGGCGGGAACACGATCCGCGGCGTCTGCGTCAACGACTTCTCCGCCGGCATCCAGATCGAGTCGAACGACAACCACCTCGAAGCCTGCTTCATCGGGACGGATCCGACCGGGACGCTTGCGGTGCCAAACGGCACCGGCGTCGTCATGACCTCGGGGGTGACCGGCAACCTGATCGGCGGCTCCGCCGCGGGCGCCGGGAACCTCATCAGCGGCAACACCACCGGCATCCAGTCCACGGGCGGCGGCGCGAACGTCATCCAGGGAAACCTCATCGGAACGTCCATCACCGGGAGCTCACCTGTTTCGAACGGCCGCGGCATCAGCCTGACGGGAACCACGGACTTCCTGATCGGGGGCCCGGATCCCGGCCAGGTCAACGTCGTCGCCGCGAGCACCGGCGAAGGCATCTTCGTCATCAACGGAAGCGGCTGCACGATCCAGGGAAACCGCATCGGCACGAACGCGGCCGGGACGGAGGCGCTGCCGAACCAGTACGGAATCTACGCCACCAGTCATCCGGGTCTCATCATCGGCGGGGACTTCGCCGCCGGCGAGGGCAACCTGATCTCCGCAAACACCCTCGACGGGATCTACATCAACAGCAGCTCCGGTTCGATCGTGAAGGGCAACACGATCGGCACGGACCCCGGGGCCACGCAGCCGCTCGGAAACGGTCATGCGGGCATCCAGCTGTACGTGGCGGCGACCGACGCGCTCGTCGGAGGAGTCGCCGCCGGCGAGGCGAACGCGATCGCGTGGAACCAGACCGGCGTGCTGAACTACGGCCTCCGCAACGCGATCCGCGCCAATCCGATCTTCTTCAATCAGGGGCCGGGGATCGACAACGACGGGGACGGCGTCACCAAGAACGACGCCGGCGACGGCGACACGGGACCGAATCAGCTCCAGAACTTCCCGTTCATCTCGTCGGTCGACTACGGCGCGACGAGCGTCACGGTGCACGGGATCCTCAAGTCGAGCCCGAACACGACGTTCGACCTCGACATCTTCGAGAGCCCCTCGTGCACGCCGCGGCCGCGGCAGCTCCTCCAGAGCGCGTACTACCTGGGCTCCGTTCAGGTCACGACGGACGGCGCCGGCGACGCGGTCCTCGACATCACGGTCAACGACGCGAACGCGCCGACCCAGCCGCCCATCTCCCTGACGGCGACGGATCCGAACGGCAACACCTCCGAGTTCTCGCAGAACGTGATCTACGCCTCGAGCCCGCGGTCGGGGCCGCCCGCGGGAGGCGTGGTCGTCACGTTGACCGGCACGCACTTCCTCGCCGGCGCCACGGTGACGTTCGGCGGCGTCGCGGGCACGGCCCCGAACGTGACGGACGAGACGACGATGACGGTCACGGCTCCCGTTCTGCCCGCCGCGACGGTGAACGACATCGAGGTCACGAACACGGACGCGACGTCGGGCATCCTCAGCAAAGCCTGGATCGTGGACTTCCTGGACGTCCCGGGCATTCAGCAGTTCTACAACTTCGTGACCACCCTCGTTTCGAACGCGATCACGGTCGGCGTCGGCAACGGGCTCTACGGCGTCAACGACCCGACGCTCCGGCAGCAGATGGCCGTGTTCCTGCTCAAGGGCCGCCACGGCGTCTGCTACGCGCCCCCTCCCTGCACGGGGATCTTCTCCGACGTCCCCTGCCCTTCGACCTTCGCCAACTGGATCGAGGCTCTGGCCGCCGAGGGGATCACGGGAGGGTGCGGGGGCGGCAACTACTGCCCGCAGAACCCCGTGCGGCGCGACCAGATGGCCGTCTTCCTGCTGAAGGCCGAGCACGGCCCGAGCTACGTGCCGCCGCCCTGCAACGGCGACTTCCCGGACGTCACGTGCCCGTCGCAGTTCGCCGACTGGATCGAGCAGCTCGCCGCCGAGGCGATCACGGGGGGGTGCGGTGGGGGCAACTACTGTCCGCTCAATCCCAACACCCGCGGGCAGATGGCGGTCTTCCTGGTCAAGACGTTCAAGCTCGAGTAGCCGAAATCCGCTGGGGTCAGGTCTCGTTTTTTCGGTTTAGCCCCGGTCCGAAAATTCGAGACCTGACCCCACGAAGTTTCGGATGCGGTGATCCCGCCGGGCGGCGGTCTGCGCGTCTTGGTCAAAGGACTAAGCCATGCGCAATATCGCCCCGTGGGTCGGCGGCCTCCTGCTCCTCACCGCGGGGGGCCTGTCGGCGGCCCCGTGCGCCCCGTCACAGAACACCCTCTGCCTGAACGCCTCGCGCTTCGAGGTCGAGGTGTCCTGGCGGGACTCCCGAGGCCGCACCGGCGTCGGCCAGGCCGTCTCCATCACCGCCGACACCGGCTACTTCTGGTTCTTCTCCGAGGCCAACATCGAGCTCGTCGTGAAGGTCCTCGACGCACGATCGGTCAACGGGAAGTACTGGGTCTTCTTCGGAGCGCTCTCGAGCGTCGAGTACGACCTGACGGTCACCGATACCTTGACGGGAGCCGTCAGGACCTATCACAACGACCTCGGCAATTTCGCCAGCGTCGGCGACACGGGAGCGTTCAGCCCGGTTCCGCCTGCGGGCGGTCACCAGATCATCCAGGTCGCGGAAAGCTCCGCTGCTTCCGAGTCGCTCGCCGCGGTTCAGGCCTTCATCGACGAGTCGATCTTCAAGTCCGCCGAAGCCTTCACGCCGTGTACCGACGGCGGAGGCTTTCTCTACCTGGCGAATTGTCGTTTCCGTATCGACGTTCACTGGGCCGACGCGCGCGGACGCCAGGGCGCCGGTGAGGGGGTCCAGCTGACTGCCGACACCGGCTACTTCTGGTTTTTCGACGACGCCAACGTCGAGCTGATGGTCAAGGTACTCGACGCGAGGAGTGTCAACGGAAAGTTCTGGGTGTTCTTCGGGGCGCTCTCGAGCGTCGAATACACGCTCACCGTCGCCGACACGGTCAGCGGCGAAGTCCGTTCCTACTCGAACCCTCTGGGCGCCTTCGCCTCCGTCGGGGACACCTCGGCCTTTCGAGGAGGCTACCCGATCTCGGTGGAAACCGACGACTCACTGGGCGTATCCGGCCCGATGTCGGTCGAGCAGGGAGGATCGCTCTCGGTCGCGGCCGCCGACGGCACCATCTTCACCCTGGAGGTTCCCGCCCGATCGCTTCTCTTCGACGAGGTGGTCTCGATCACGCCGGTCCGCGCGACCGGCCATCTCCCCTTCGCGGACGGGCTCGTCGCCGGCGTGGTCCTCGGGCCGCCCGGGACCCTGCTGCTGGAGGGTGCCACGCTGTCGATCTATACTCCGGCTCAAATCTCCCGCGCCGCGGAGACGGCGGTCGCCTGGAATGGCTCGGGCGAGGACTTTTTCCTCTTCCCTCCCAACCCGGAGTCGGGAGACCTCAAATTGGACATCTCTCATTTCGGAGGCTACGGAGTCGCCCGCGCCACCGACGCCGAGCGACAGACACAGATCGGGCGCGAGCCGCTGGCACTCCACGACCTGTTCAGCCACGAAATATCGCCCATGCTCCGTCGAGGCCGGGAGGCGGCTTTCGCTGCGTCGCCTGCGCCCGTGGAGCACAAGTCCACCTCGCAGACGGCGGACTGGAGGTCGGACCTCGTAGCGCGAATGGAGGATCAGTATCAGTCTCTCAAAGCGCAAATGCAGGCCGCCACGGGAGATCCCGCCACCGTTCGGGGACTCATCGTCGCGACGATCCGTTGGAAACACGAGGTCAACAGATTGAGACTTCTGGCGGAGCTCTTGCCCGCCGGCCGATCCGAGGAAATCCTCGTGCTCTTCAAGACGATCATGCGGAAGGCTTTGCGGAAGATCCACGAACGGTGCTCTGAGAACGCGATCGCGATACTCGACATCTTTCCGCTGGTCCAGATCGGCTACAACCACCACATCATCCAGACACCCCCGAGCCTGCAGGCCGACGTCGAAAGCGTGTTCGGCTGCCTCAAGTTCAAGCTCAGGTTCGAATCGACGATCGTGGAAAGCGGCCCGGCCGGGAGTGTGACGACGGCGGTGCTCGCCGACGAGATCGTGCTGCAGGGCCGATTCGCGCAGGCCGAGGAGGACCTCAGGATCACGGGCGAGGGAGAGATCAGACATACGAACGTCGACATGACCCCCATTCCCGAATGCTTCAAGCTCGCTTCGTCGACGCCCTCCATCTTCAAAGCGGAGCTCTTCTGGAACACCGCCGAACGAATCGCCCTGCCTTACGATCGGGGAACCCCGACCGACGAGATCAAGGTCTCATGCCGCGGAGGGGAGCCTTCCACGATCGGCCAGAACTTCTGGCTCGGGGGCTACGACTTCACCCATCGCGACCAGGACCTTTACGGCCAGGACGGATACACGCGTATCGAGACCCGTTGGTTGCCGACCGGCCGCAAAGACCCATGGGCCGTCGCGGTCGTGGCGACGACCCGCGCGGCAGGGCCCGTGAAAACCGCGGAGATCACGCGGTTCACCCTGACTCATACACCCGAGTGACCGCTACGAAGATGTTTCGGCCCGGCGACGAATGCCCTGCAGGCGCGCACGACGGATGAGACCGGAGAGGGAGCCGACGAAAGTCCAGTAGGGGGTCCAGGGGGGTCAGGTCTCGATTCTTCGGTTCGTCCGACCGGCAACTCCGAAGATTTCAGACCTGACCCCCCAGAAATTTCGCTTTGGCGGTGATCCCTTTCGCCGGCCTGCTGCGCGTCTTTGCAAAGGGGAATGCCATGCGAAAGACCGCGTGGGTCGCAGGTCTGCTCCTACTGGCCGCCGGCAGCCTCGCCGCCGCTCCGTGCTCCACGTCACCGACCACCCTGTGCCTCAACGCCTCCCGCTTCAAGGTCGAAGTCGCCTGGCGCGACTCCCGGGGACGAACCGGGGTGGGCCAGGCCGTCCCCATCACCGCCGATACCGGCTACTTCTGGTTCTTCTCCGAGGCCAACATCGAGCTCGTCATCAAGGTGCTCGACGCCCGCTCGATCAACCAGAAGTACTGGGTCTTCTTCGGGGCGCTCTCGTCGGTCGAGTTCGACCTGACGGTCACCGACACGGTCACGGGCGCCTCGAAGACGTACCACAACCCTCTCGGCCAGTTCGCGAGCGTGGGGGACACGGGCGCCTTCGACCCCGGACCCGCCTTGGTCGCGCGGAGGGAGACGGTGGAGACCGCGGGATCCTTCGCGCCGCCGGAATCCATGGCGTCCATCCAGGAGTTCATCGATGCTTCCTCTTCCGAAGCGGCGGCCGCGTTCACGCCCTGCCTCGGGCCCTCGCCGATACTCGGGCTCAGCGATTGCCGCTTCACCCTGCGCGTGGCCTGGCGCGACGCGCGCGGCCGAACGGGCCAGGGAAACGCCGTCCAGCTCACCAACGACACCGGCTATTTCTGGTTCTTCAGCCCATTCAACGTGGAGCTGGTCGTCAAGGTTCTCGACGCCCGGGCCATCAACGAAACTTTCTGGGTCTTCTACGGCGCGCTCTCGAACGTCGAATACGAGCTCGCCGTCACGGACCTGCTGACCGGCGTCGTCAAGCTCTACCGGAACCCCGGGGGAACGCTGGCATCGGTCGGCGACACTGGCGCCTTCCCAACCGGCCCATCCGTCACCGCGGTCCCGGACGATGCGCGAGCCGTGTCCGCGGACATCGACGAACAGGGCGGCACCATCTCCGCGACGGCGGCCGACGGAAGCTCCTTCCGACTCGAAATCCCTCCTGATGCGCTGGTCTTCCCGAAGAGAATCACGATGACGCCTCTCGTCCGCGTCGACGGATTCCCGTTCACGGGTGGAGCGAAGGCAGGCGTCCAACTCGAGCCGGAGGGCCTGTTCCTCTGGGAGCCGGCCACCCTGACGATCCAGTCCGCAGTGCAGCCTCCGCACCCGGCCGCTCGGGTGACGTTCGCGTATCGAGGAACCGGAGACGATTTCATCGAGTTTCCCGGAGTGACGGAGGGCGGCCAGGTCGTCCTCCGCCTCTCTCACTTCTCCGGCTACGGCGATGGCGTCGCACTCACACAGGAAGAGTTGAAAGGGCTCACCTATTGCCAGGCGATCCGGCTCATTCTCGACGCTCGCGTGCGGCAGACCAGCTCTCGCCGATTCGACGGCTACATTCGGCGCATGGTCCCGCTCATCATCGCCCAGGCATGCGGAGAGATCACCTACCCGGAGCTCGCGGCTCAATCGACATCCATCTGGGAAGGAGCGTGGAACGACGTGGTCTATCCGGAGCTCGAGCGGCTCAAGGAGGATTGTGAGCCCGCGGTCTTCCAGCCCGTCATCGAGCTCGGCCTCGAGTACTTTCACGTCGTCGACACCTGGATCACCGATCCGGCATTCAGCCAGCTCAAGCGGGAGATTTTTTACGATACGATCAAAGCGATCCTCCTCAAGTGCATCGACGACGCATACCAGCACTGCAAGAACGACCACGACATCTCCCGGGCCTGGGCCATCATCGAGATCGGCCGTTTCCTTCAGAAGGCTCACCTGCTCGACGACAATGAGTGGGCCGCAATCTTCGACAAGGTCGAGAAATGCCTCCGATTCGAGGTGTCCTTCGATACGCAGATAAGCGTCACGGCTGAAGCCGGCCGCGCCGGCATTCAGGGCCAGCTCGGGCTTCACGCCGTGATTCCCGTTCGGCTCGAAAGCGCCGGACACATGATCCTCTCCGGTGAGGCGCCCGTGAACTTCAACTCGTCGCAGCTTTCCTACACCGGCCTCCCTTCCAATTGTCGCCTCGCGACCGCGCCGAGCTCGGGGAGCTTCCGAATCGATCGGATGTCGGTGGACGGCATCTCCGCCAGTTTCGACGCGCTTTTCCGGAACCTCCTGTTCGCCGCCGACATGACCTACCGGCCCGGCAATCCCACTTTCGATATCACCATCCATTGCCCGAACCATCCCCCGCAGAGCGGATATCCACCCTTCACCACGTTCCGGGACGCATACCGGGCTCTCCACCGTTCGGAATTCCTCGGTGACGGGGACGACCCGAACTACCTCCTGCTTCGGTGGGAGCCGATCTTGAATGGAGCTCTCCTCGCCAAGAGGGAGTACTTGCAGTCGGTGACCGCGACCGGCTTCATTGGCACCGAGCAGACGACCTTCACCCTCAATCACACGCCAGAGTAAGAGCGAGGCTACGCAAGCGCGGCGCGGGACTCCCCGTGGGCAGAAGGAAAGGGGCCAGGTCTGAGAAGTTGGAAGTGGTCAGGTCTGCGAACGGGTGACCTTGGACCCGAATCCACACTTTCACAGACCTGATCCTGTTCTCCTTCGAATCTCGTCGGCGGCCTCCGCCCGGTGCCGCACGCCTCGGAGGAGCGACCGGCGGATGAGACCGGAGAACGGGCCGACGAGCGTCCAGTAGCGGCGGAACTTGCGGCGGGCGGCGGGGCCGAAGTATCGGATGCGGGTCTCGGTCGAAAGCGTGGAGGCGCCGGCCTGCGCGGCGTCGATCCGCAGGTTCCAGGCGGCCTTGACGCAGCCGTCGTCGGCGAAGGCGAGGAAGGCGCTCCGGTCGGCGATCGGCCGCAACGCTCCGCTCGGCCGCCAGAACTGTCCCGCGATGCCGAAGACGATCTCGCGTTGCGGGACCTCGTCCAGCTTCGTGAAGCCGAAGCGGACGAGCCGCTCAGGGAAGGTCCCCGTGCTTCTCCGAAACGCACGACCCCCGTATCCGCGGAGAAAGAGAAGCGCCTTCGTGACCGGCGACGCGCCGAGATCCGCTTCGAGAAGAGCCCGCCAGATCCGTTCGGGCGTCGCGCGGATCCGGATCTCGTGGCGCGAGAGGCGCTCGCCGTCCGGCAGCGCCCGGTCGAGACCGGTCGGGCTCAGGAAGCCTCGAGGGCCTGGGGCGGCGCTCTCCTCAGCGGGCTGACCCGCTGGGCCTCCTCGTGCTCCCTCAGGTACGCCTCCGCCTTCATGATCCGCTGCGTCCGCAGGAGCACGCGCGCCAGGTACGGGATCTGCGCCGGCTTGATCTGGCGCATCCACTCGATCCAGCTCTTCTCCCCCGAGGTATTCAGGATCGACCGCCGCCAGGTCTCGGCGTAGAGCTCGAAGAAGCGCCTCGCCCCGAGCTTCGGCTCCCAGAGGACGTGGTGCATGTCGTACTTGAACCAGGGCTGGCCCTCGAGGATCGGGGCGAGCTTCTGGAAGAGCTCGGTGCCCGGCAGCGGGGTCAGGATCGTGTAGCCGGCGCGCTGGAAGCCGTTTTCCGCGACGAAGTCCCAGAGCTCCTGGAAGTGGGCCTCGTCCCAGTCGGGATCGACGAGGAAGTTGCCCGTGACGCCGTAGCCGAGCGCGCGCGAGATCCGCGCCGCCTCGATCGAGGAGGAGACCCCGGCGTCCTTCGTCACGCTCGCCAGGCCCGCGTCGGAGGCGGCCTCGAGGCCGAAGAAGATGTCGAAGTCCTTCGCGAGCGGGCGCCAGGCCTCGAGCAGGTCCGCGTGGCGGCAGACGAGGTCGGTGCGCGTCTGGACGAGGATCCAGCGCTTGCGCACGCCGCGCGCCTTCAGCGCGTTCGCGAGCTCGCGGCTCCTTTCGGGGTGGTTCCAGAAGAGATCGTCCGCGATGAAGACGGCGTCGCCGACCTTCTCCATGTCGTCGACGACGGCTCCGATCGACCGCTCGCGAAACGACCGGCCGTAGAGCTGCCAGACGGAGCAGAAGTTGCAGCGGAACGGGCAGCCGCGCGCCGTCTCGACGAGCCACACGGGCTTGAAGAGCAGGCAGTGGTACCGGTGGCGGTCCCGTTCGACGAGATCGCGCGCCGGATGCGGCACCGCGTCGAGGCCGGTGCGGTCCTCGAGGGCGCGCGTCGAAATCCAGCCGTCGCGCGTCCGGAGCAGCAGGGCCGGGACCTCGGCGAGCGGGCGCCCCGCGGCCAGGGCGTCGGCCACCGCGGGCACGACCTCCTCGCCGTCGTCGACGCAGATGGCGTCGACCTCCGGGGCCTGGAGAGGCCCCGGGAAGGCCGCGGCCGCGTGGCCGCCGACCAGGATGAACGTCTCGGGCGAGGCGCGGCGGACTTCCCGGGCCGTCTCGATCACCCGGTCGTACTCCAGGGCGTGCATGCAGGAGATGCCGACCATCCGGGGGCGGGTCCGCCGGACCCACGAGCGCACGCCGTGCCCGAACCGCAGGTCCACGATCGCGGGCTCGTGGCCGCGGGCGCGCAGGGCCGACGCCACGTATTCGAGCCCCAGGGGCTCGACGCGAAAGAAGGGCCCCAGCCCGAACCGCTCGTTGCCCGGATCGGGGCGGATCAACAGGACGTTCATGGAGGTCAGAGCGGATTGTAAACTCGACACTCCCATGGAAGAAATCGCGCCCGATTCCGGCCCGTCCGAGGCGCCGCCGCCGACCGCTTCGTCGGGGCGGGGGCGAAAGAAGTGGGTCAGCCACGGCCTCTCGAACCGCGTGGTCTACGGCGGGCTGCACTACGGCGCGCGCTGGCTGCCGATGTCCGTCCTGAACGCCATCAACCTCGTGGGCAACGGCCTGGCCGTCACCTTTCTCGGACGCACGAAGGCCGGAATCCGCGACAATTTCCACAAGGCGCTGGGCGTGCCCGACGCCGAGGCCGAACGGCTCGCGCGCCGCCAGTTCTTCGAGTACGGGCGGCACACGATCGACGTCTGGAAGCTCCGGAGCGAAACGTTCGTTCCCCGGGTGACGACGCTCACGGAGGACGCCCGGGTGCTGGCCCGCGTGCGTCGAGGGGGCCGCGGGTTTCTCCTCGTCACCGGGCACGTCGGCAACTGGGAGATGGGGGCCGTGACCCTGCGCGCCCACGAGCTGGTGCCCGCCGTCGTCGGCCAGCCGGAGCTCGATCCCAACGTCCAGGAGATGCGGCAACAGCTGCGCGGGCGGCTCGGCGTCGAGTCGATCGACATCGGCTCCTCGATGTCGACGGCGTTCAAGGTGCGCGGCGCCGTCGAGGCCGGCCGGGCGGTCGCCCTGCTCGTCGACCGGGCCTATCCGGAGGACGGGGTCGTCGTTCCCTTCTTCGGCCGGCCCACGCCGTTCCTGCGCTCGCCCGCGCTGCTCGCCCGGTTCTGCGGATGCGAGATCCTGCCCGGCTTCTTCCTGCGCAACCCGGACGGCAGCTACTTCAACGTCTGGGGCGAGCCGATCGCGGCGGACCCGGCCCTCTCCCCTGACGACGACGCGGTCCGGATCATGGCGCGCGTCGCCGCGGACCTCGAGGGCGTCGTGCGCCGGTACCCGACGCAGTGGTTCAACTTCTACAAGTTCTGGGACGCGCTGCGGTCCTAAATGGGGTCAGGCCTTGAATCTGTACTGCCACGCCCGACGAGAGTACAGAATCAAGGCCTGACCCCCGGCCTATCCCACTTGCCGTAGACGTAGTTCCCGCAGCAACGGGCACAGATCGGCAGCGGCTCCTTCGCCAGCCTGGCGCGAAAGCGGCCGGCCTTCTCCCCCGTCCAGATCTCGCGAAAGCTCTGACGGCGCACGTTGCCGATGAAGTAGTCCGGAAAGTCCCCGCAGAATGTGACCTCGCCGTCCGGCTCGACCTGCGCGAAGTACCAGGCGACCGGGCACATCCGGTGGCCGAAGGTCTCCCCGAAGTCGGAAAAATACTCGGGAAGGCGCTCGGCCGGAACGTCGGGAACGAAAGAGGTCCAGGGCCGGCCGAACGTCGAATCGACGAACCGGCGGCGCCTCAGGCCCTTGAGGAGCTTCACGAGCTCGGCGAGCTGCCGCCCCTTCGTCGCCGCGATCGAGGGCGCCGTCGAAGGCGAAGCCCTTCCAGGAGGTCGCCTCGACGCCGAGATCCTCGCGCATCACCCGTTCGTACTCGGCGCCGACCGCCTCGGGGATGAACCAGCGCAGCCCGACGTTGATCGTGTCGAGCGGCAGCTCGCGCAGCGCCGCCATGGCCGGCGCGATCGCATCGCAGGTTGTGCTCGGTGACCGGCAGGATCGCGATCTGCATCGGCAGCGCGCGGCCGAGCCGGCGACGCCAGTCCGCGACCGCGCGAACGCCGGCCGCCGCCTTCTCGAAGCTGTCGGCCTGCCCGCGGATCCGGTTGTGGACCTCCGGCGGGCCGTCGAACGACACCGCGATCGAGTCGATCCCGCTCTCGACGAGCTCGCGGGCGAGCGTCTCGAGCCGGCCGCCGTTGGTGATGATCGTGCAGGTCAGGCCGCGGCGCTTGATCTCGCCGATCAGGGGAACGATGTCGGGATACAGCAGAGGCTCTCCGCCGAAGAGGCTGATGATCGGCCGCGAGGGCGCGAGCTCGTCGAGGAGACGGACGTAGTCGGGCAGCGCCAGCTGGCGCTTCAAGCCGATGAGCTCCCGGATGCGATCGCGCTCGACCGTCCCGTCCGTCGCGGCGCCCGAGCCCGAGTGCGAACGGAAGATCCCGGTGTCGCCCCACTGGCCGCACATCCTGCAGCGCAGGTTGCAGAGGTTCGTCACGCGCAGCTGCACGAACGTCGGCATGGGCAGGTTGTCGGGGCGCGGCGCGGCCAGGTGCGCCGTCACCGCGCTTCGGCCCTCGTTCATCCGGCCCAGATGCCGCCGGGCGAAACCCGCGAGCCGGAGGCCCCGGCGAAAGCTCATCGACTCACGGTCAGCGGGTGTACAGGTCGATCACGCGCGTCAGCGCCTGGCGGCAGACGGCGCAGAACGGCACCTCGTCGCGCGTGAACATGATGCAGTCTTCCTGCGGCCGGTAGTACCCCCTCGCCTCGTAGAGCGCGCCCTCGAAGGCGCCGACCTTCCCCGAGTGCTGGTCGGTCCCGAGGAGCTTCGTCTCGTAGACGAGCTCCTCCGTGAAGAGCTTGTCCATTTCGTCCTCGGGCCCGTTGGCCTTCCGGATCTCCCGGCGCTTGGCCTGGAAGTCGCGCGAGGCCTTCTCGAACTCCTCCTTCTTCCACGGGGTCGGGAGGGGGGTGCCGGGCGTGACGAGGGCCTTCCACTTCACGTTGGCCGGGTCGAGGAGCGCCGTCGCGTTCGGCTCCCAGGGCTCGAGCTTCTGCCCCGTCGCGGGCTCGTAGGAGACGGGCGAGGTGAAGTACTCGTCGGCGAGCGCCGCGAAGTGATGGCCGAACTCGTGCACGAACACGTACGGCGCCCACAGGCTGTCGGCGGCGACCGTGCGCGTACTGCCCGAAGATCCCCCCGCCGCCGTAGGTGCGGCTGTTCGTCAGGATCTCGACGAACTCGTAGGGCGCGAAGGAGGCGACGTCGCGGAACGACCGGTTCTCGAAGGTCAGGACGTAGCGCTCGCTGCCGAAGGCGTCGTAGGTCGAGCCGATCCGCGTGCGCCGGTGGATGCCGACCGACGGCCGCGAGATGCCCGGCTCCTCGGATGCCGGGCAGATCGCCCAGACGTTGAAATCGCCGCGGCGCGACTTGAAGGGCTCGACGGCGAAGAGGAGATCGGCCAGCCGCCGCGCGTCCTTCTCGAACTTGCCGCGCTCGGCCGCCGTGTAGCCGTCACCGAGGATGAGGAAGTCGACCTTGTCCGCCGGGTCCCCGCTCTTCTGGATCGTCACGACGGGGCCGGGCGACGCCGGCGCGGCCGTGTCGATGAAGACGTCCTTCGGGTCGACGAGAAGGACCCAGACCTCGCGGAAGACGTTGCGGGGGTCGCGCTTCTTGAGCGAGATCTGGACGGGCGCCTCGGGCACCGGGAAGCGCAGCGACTCGGAGAAGGTGCGGGAGAGCTCCTTCGCCTCGCCGGTCGTCTCCCACTCCCCGTACACCGACGCGAAGCCGCGGGAGTAGACGACGCGATTGGAGGTCCGGTCGATCACCTCGAAGAGGTACTTGCCGAGGTTCGTGTCGTCGACGGGCCGCTTCGGATTGCCGGGCCAGGGCAGCGGCTCCAGCACGATCCGGTCGAGGCTGAATCGCTCCTCCGTCGCATTGCCGGTGTGGAAGTAGTCGATCCGCATCGTGCGGGGCGTGGCCCCGAAAGCGGCGGCGGGCGCGATCGCGGAGGCCAAGAGGGTGACAAGGATAAGACAGGTGCGAATGCGCGTCATGAACCGGTATCCTAACGCCCTCGGACCTGGCAAAGGGGGAATGTCCATGATTCACGAGAGCATCCTGGGAACGATCGGCAACACACCCGTCGTCAAGATCCACCGCCTCGCGCCCCCGGACGTCACGATGTACGTCAAGTGCGAAGCGTTCAATCCGCTTTCCTCGGTCAAGGACCGCCTCGCCATCGCCATCATCGAGGACGCGGAGCGTTCGGGAGCGTTGAAACCCGGGCAGACCGTCATCGAGGCCACCTCCGGCAACACCGGCATCGCCCTCGCCATGGTCTGCGCGGTGAAGGGCTATCCCTTCATCGCGGTCATGTCCGACAGCTTCTCGATCGAGAGGCGCAAGCTGATGCGGATCCTCGGCGCGAAGGTCATCCTCCACCCGGCCGCCGAGCGCGGCTCGGGGATGGTCCGGAGGACCGCCGAGCTCGCGGCGAAAAACGGCTGGTTCCTCGCGCGGCAGTTCGAGAACCCCGCCAATCCCGAGTACCACCGCAACACCACCGGACCCGAGATCCTGCGGGACTTCGCGGGCAAGCGCCTCGACTACTGGGTCACCGGCTACGGCACCGGCGGCACGCTGACCGGCGCCGGGCAGATGCTCAAGGCGGCGCGGCCGGGCATCAAGATCGTGGTCACGGAGCCCGAGGGCGCGGCGCTCCTGACCGGGACCGAGTGGAAGCCCCACAAGATCCAGGGCTGGACGCCGGACTTCATCCCCGCCGTCCTCGACCGCAAGGTCTACGACGAGATCGTCACGGTCGGCGACCTCGAGTCGCGCGACGCCGCGCGCGATCTCGCCGCGAAGGAAGGCATCTTCTGCGGCATCTCCTCGGGCGGCACCTTCGCCGCCGCGAAGAAGGTGGCCGCGAAGGCGCCCAGGGGCTCGGTCATCCTGGCGATGCTGCCGGACACCGGCGAGCGCTACCTCTCGACGATCCTCTTCGAGGGCATCAACGAGGGAACCGACGAGGTACCCGGCGCCTGAACCGAAAAACCATGGGGTCAGGTCTCGTTTTTTCGGTTCGGCGCCGAAACCGAAAAATCGAGACCTGACCCCTTCGAATTTCGGTTAGTTGATGCGGCGGATGTCTCGCAGCGTGCCGGGATCCCCGTCGTACTGGGAGACCTGGAGGTGCCCGTCGGGGTCGATCGACAGGGCCGCGCGGGTGTAGATGATCCCGTCGCCCGTGCTGAAGTCCGTCGAGTCGAAGCCGAAGACGGCGAAGGGGTAATCCAGGGACGCCCCGCCGTCCTCTTCGATTTCGGTGTTCTTGATCGGGCGGGTCGTCACGATGAAGTAGCGCCAACCGTCCTCGATCTTCTCGACCATCACGAGGTCGACCGGATAGACGAGCGCTCCGAGCTTGATCTGGCCCTGGCCGCTCCCGCGGATGGCGTTGGCGAGGGCCTGCTGCCCGCCGTCCTCGAGGACCTTCTTCAGGGGAGCCATCTCCTCCAAGCTCCGCGGGTTCGAGACGACGACGTCGAAGCCCATGCTTCGCGTCCCGGACCGCGTGCCGATCGAAGCGGTGGCCGAGAATTCGCCGGCGGCCTTCTGGTCGTCAGCGGCGGATATCGAGGCCACCAGCAGGGCCGAGGCCAGGACGCAAGGTGTTCGTTTCATGGCGTCAACCTACCTCAAAGGGAGAACGTTTTGACCAGAAACACCGCCATCTGTCCTCGGGTGTTGGACGAGCCCGGGCAATACAGCAGGGGCGACGCCGAGCAGCCGCCGGTGATCAGGTCCGCGTAGAGCTGCTCGATCCAGTCGGTGAACGGCCCCGGACAGACGACGTCGCCGAACACCCCGGTGCAGGAGGGAGGAACGTACGCCGCGCCGTTTTCCGTCTTCAGCAGGAACACCGCCATCTGGTCGCGGCGGACGGGATTGTCCGGACAGTAGTTGCCCCCCCCGCAGCCGGCCGTGATCCCCTCGGCCGAGAGCTGCTCGATCCAGGCGGCGAAAGCCGACGGACACGGAACGTCGATAAAGACACCGGCGCAGTCCGGTGGCACGTAGCTCGAGCCGTGCTCCGCCTTGAGCAGGAACACCGCCATCTGCGCGCGGGTCACGGCATTGGCGACGCAGAAGTTGCCCGCGCCGCACCCGGCGGTGATGCCGGCGCGAAAGACCGTCTCCACGTCGTCGTGGAAGATGTTGTCCTGCGGCACGTCGGTGAAATCCGCGAGGTAGCCCGCCGAGAGCGACGCCGCGAGCCCGCTCGGGTTCCTCACCAGGACGTCGTTCAGCGTCCCGGGCGCGAGGACCGGCGTCGCGGCGTCGATCTCGAATCCGCTCATGACGGCGACCCCGCCCGCGGCCGCTCCGCCGATCGTGACCGTCGCGCCGTTCTGGAAGTTCGTGCCGGCGATCGTGACCGGCGTCGCGGCGCCCGCCAGGCCGGACGTCGGATCGATCGACGCGACGGTCGGCCCGGGGATCGCCAGGCACGCCGAGAACTCCGAGGTGTTTCCGGCCGAGTCCGTCGCCGTCGCCGTGATCCACGGCCCGAGCGCCGCCGAGGGCAGCGACGCGACGAAAGCGACGTTGCCGCCCGGATCGGTCTTCCGGTCCGCCGAGCCCAGCAGGCGCTGCCCCGGGCCGTTGCCCGAGGCGTCGCAAGCGACGCTCGAGAAGAACTCGAGCCGGTAGCTCGAGCTCGCGACGCTGTTGAGCGACCCCTGGACCTGCGTCGTCGCCGTGTCGAGCAGGACCGCCGAAAGGTCCGGGAAGTTCTGCAGCAGGTTGGCGCCCGGATCCGGGTCGCCCACGTCGTTCGGCGTCACTCCGATCGGCCCCAGGTCGATGCCGAGACCGGCGTTGAACGAGAGATTGTTGCCCAGGATGGAATTGCCCGTCCCCGATTCCACGTAGACGGCTCGCGCGCCGTTGAAGGCGATCACGTTCTTCGTTCCGGCCGCCGTGCCCCCGATCACGTTGGCGCTCGAGCCCGCCAGGACCGCCACGCCGTTGGCCGCATTCGGGATCGCCGCCGAGGCCGTCGCGTTGGAGCCGATGAAGTTGCCGGCCACGACGTTGCCCGTCGTCGTTTCGTCAACGAGCAGCACGCCGTTGGCGCCGTTGCCCGAGATGACGTTGCGGTCGACACCCGGCCCACCCACCGTGTTGCCGGTGGCGCCGTCGTTGACCTGGACGCCCTCGGCGAGGTTCGGGATCGCCGCCGTGACGGCCGCGTTGACCCCGATGAGGTTGCCCTTGACGACATTCGCGTCGGCGCCGGTCCGCAGGCGGACCCCGTTCGTCCCGTTGCCGGCGACGACGTTGCCCGGGCCGAGCGTGTTGCCGTCGGAGTTGGACGCGATGATGCCGTTGAGCAGGTTCGGCACGGCCGCGGTCCCGAGCGCGTTCAAGCCGACGAGGTTGCCGGCAACCGTGTTCCCCGTGGACTGGCTGATCATGAGCACGCCGCTCTGGGCGTTGCCCGAGACCACGTTGCCAGGCCCCACCGTGTTGCCGGAGACGCCGGTCAGGTTGACGCCCTGTCCCGTGTTGGCCAGCGCCGCCGTGCCGGCGACGTCGACGCCGACCCAGCAGTTCGTGACGATGGTGCCGGTCGCCGATCCCGTGATCACGACGCCGTCCCCGTCGTTGCCGGAGGCGAGCGTGTCGCCCACGATCCCCGAACCGACGACGTTGTCGGCGCCCGACGTCACGCCGACCCCGGCAACCGAGTTCGGGACGGCCGCTGTTCCGGCCGCGTTCGTCCCGATGCGATTGCCGGCGATCGTGTTGCCGCTGGCCCCGGCGCCCGTGATCCGCACGCCGTACGCCGAGTTGCCGGACAGCACGTTGATCCGGAAGGAGGCGCTCGTCCGACCCACGAGATTGTCCGATGAGCTCAGGATCTGCACTCCGTCGCCCCCGTTCGTCAGGGCCGCCGTGCCGGCGAGGTTCGTCCCGATGTAGCAGCCCCGGACCACGTTGCCGCCGCCGGTTTCGAGGAGGATCCCGCTGCCCCCGGTCGCCGGAAACGCCGCACGAAAGCGGTTGATCACGAGCCCGGTCACCACACTCGAACCCGCCGTGATGTGCAGGCCGTTCGCGCCCAGCCCGGCGTTGGTCCCGTCGAGCTCGATGATCGGCGACGAAACGAAGCCCGGCTGCGTGGTGCCGTCGATCGTGACGGGCTCCGTCAGCGTCGGAAACGGCGAGGATGGCTGGATCGTCTTCGGCCCCGACCCGATCACGAAGCGGATCGTGTCAGCCCCGACGATCGCGTTCGAGGCGACGATCGCCTCCCGCAGCGAGCAGTGCGTCGCATCGCACGCGCCGTCGTCCAGGTCGTTCGTCGAATTGACGGTGAAGATGGCGGCGGAGGAGAGCGCCGGGAGGAGAAGCCAGAGAACACCCGTCAAGACCCGGGAATGACGCATTCGAGGCGAGTCTAGCGCAGGAAGTGCCGGACTCGCGACGCAGCTCGAACTAGGGCCCGCCCGCCGGCCGGTCCGCCCAGTCGACGCCAAACCCCGGATCGAGCCGCGAGAACTGCTTCAGGGTCGCGACGAGCTCCTTCTTTTCGCCCGCGCGGTACGGGTTGCGGTACTCCCAGACGGTCTCGCCCTCCGGCGTGACCTCGAAGGCCCGCCCGGCGTTGGACTCGACGATCAGCGTGTTGCCGTTGCCGAGCCGCTCGGCGGCGCCGTTGGATTCCGAGAAGATCCCCTGACCCTCGCGCTCACCGTAGCGCCACGCGATCTCCTGCGAGAAGGGATCCACTTCGAGCACGCGCGACGAGTCCGCGCGCTCCAGGCCGAAATTGTCGAAGACGAGCATCCGGCCGTTGCCGAGGATGCGGGGCGCGTGCTGCCCGCGCCAGAGGCCCGAGAGCGCCCAGACGATCTTCCCGTCGCGCGGATCGAGGACGGCCACGATGTTGAGCGAGCGCAGCGAGATGAGCAGGTTGCCCTTCGCGAAGGCGGGCGAGCGGCTCGCCAGGGACCCGTCGAGGATCTGGACGGCGTTGGTGTGGAGGATGTCGGGGTCGCGCTGCATCGGCGCGAGGGCCGCGGCGTAGTCGGACCGCTCGAAGGCCTCGAGCACGGACATCTTCTTCACGACCTGCCCGTCGGGCGTGAGGACCGTGATGAAGTCTTCGGAGACCGGGTCCTCGGGGTTGACGTCGGGGATGACCTTCATCTCCCGGGTGATGAGGTAGATCGTGCCGTCGGCGTCCACGGCGAGGTCGTGGTGCGCCCCGTTGAGGCTCGCCCACTTCAGGCGCGACTGCCGGTCGATGCGGGCGAGCCCGATGTACTCCCAGATCACGAGGAGGTCCCCGCCCGGCAGGAGCTCCGCGCGCCGCCAGTACTGGTCGTAGCCGTCGGCGCTGGGCTTGCGTTCCGACCAGACGGCGCGGGCGTCTAGGGCCCAGCGGTGGCGCACGGCCCCGGACATGTCGAGCAGGAGCGCCTGGGCCGCGTGCGCGGAAACCGCGAAGTTCCAGCCGCGGAACGCGCGGGCCGCGTCGTTGAGGATTACTCCGCTCTGATTCGTGGCGGGGTTGTACCCCTGGAGATACGGCAGCGACGTCAGGTTCCCGATCGCCTCCCGCTGCGCCCGCCGCGACGGGTCGCCGGGCGTCCGGACGAAGCGGTGGGACTGGGGCACCGGCCGGGTCTTCTGGTACGCCGCCCGGAGCAGCCGGAACGGAAACAGGTGCCACTTGTGGACGGCGAACCCGTACGCGAAGGCGCCCGCGAGGGCCGCGAGCAGTGCGAAGGCGGCGAGAGCTTTCCTCACGGGTACCGGGGCCCGGGCTTCTCTACCGGGAAGCCGCGCGCGACGGCTCCGCGCGCCCCGGCTCCAGATCCATTGCCGTCAGCCCCTCCTCGAGCCACGCGAACTCGCCGTCGAGCAGGCGCCGCGCGGTCCGATACTTCGCGACGTCGTCGTTGGAGCGGATCGCGCGGAAGTGCTCGGCGATGCGGCGGCGCATGCCGCGGCAAAAGACGTCGGCGAGCTCCGCGGCCGTCGCGGCCTCGGGAGCGCCGGCGCGGCGCAGGGCCTCGGCGCGGGAGAGCGCCGCGGTCATGGCGAAAAGATCCGCCCCGACGTCGACGGCGCGAAAGAGCAGGGCCTGGCGTTTCTCGAGCTTCGGCCCGAGCTTCAGCATCTGGTGAAAGAGGGTCCGCGCGAGCTTGCGGCTGGTGCGCTCGGCGAAGCGGACGTGACCCGCGAGCGCGCCGAACTCGGAGAACCGCGGCCAGCGCCCCCAGCCGAGCCAGCGCGAGGGATACCACCAGCCGTAGAAGCCCGCCATCTTCGGCAGCGCCGCGAGCCTGGTCCCGATCGACGCCTTGGCGTCCGCGAACGCCGCCGGCGACGCCGCAGGTGCGGGTCGACCGCCTCGCGCGCGATGAAGAGGCGCATGATCTCGGTGGATCCCTCGAAGATCAGGTTGATGCGGAAGTCGCGCATGATCCGCTCGACGGGCACGGGCGCCTCGCCGCGCGCGCGCAGCGAATCCGCCGTCTCGTAGCCGCGGCCGCCGCGGATCTGCAGCGTGCGGTCGACGATCTTCCAGCCCTCCTCGGTGTTCCACATCTTGGCCACGGCGGCCTCGAGGCGGATGTCGCGGTCGCCCATGTCGGCCATCGACGAGGCCAGGTCGGAGACCGCGTCCATCGCGAAGGTCGTCGCCGCCATCTCGGCCAGCAGCTGCGCGATCGCGTCGTGGTGCCCGATCGGCAGCCCCCACTGCACGCGCTCGTTCGACCACTCGCGGCAGATCTCGAGGCAGCGCTTGCCCAGGGCGGCGGCAGGAGGCCGGCAGCGTGAGGCGGCCGGTGTTCAACGTGATGAGCGCGAGCTTCAGGCCCTTGCCCTCGCCCCAGAGCAGGTTCTCCTTCGGCACGCGGACGTCCTGGTGAAGCGGATGACGCCGTTGTCGATCGCCTGCAAGCCCCATGAAGTGGCAGCGGATGCACGACCTCGACGCCGGGCGAGCGACTTCTCGACGATGAAGGCGGAGATCTTCTTCGTCGTCCGGGTGGCGCGCCATGACGACGAAGAGCTCGGCGATCGTGCCGTTGGTGCACCAGAGCTTCTCGCCGTTGAGGACGTAGTCGCCCTCGGGCGTCGCGCGTCGCGGTCGTCGAGAGGTTGGCGGGATCCGAGCCGACGTGCGCCTCGGTCAGCGCGAAGGCCGAGATCGCGCCGGCGGCGAGCCGCGGCAGGTACTTCTTCTTCTGCTCCTTCGTGCCGAAGAGCTTCAGCGGCTGCGGCACGCCGATCGACTGGTGCGCCGAGAGCAGCGTCACGAGGTTGCCGTCGCGGGAGCGTGATGAGCTTCATCGCGTCGCCGTACTCGCGCTGCGTGAAGCCGAGGCCGCCGTATTCCGTCGGGATCTTCATGCCGAAGGCGCCGAGCTCGGCGCAGGCCCTTGATGACCGCCGGCGGGATCTTGCCCTCGCGGTCGATGGCGTCCGGGTCGACCTTCTCGACGAGGAAGCGGTCGAGCCGCTCCATGAACGCCCGGAACTCGGGCCGCTCGGGCGGGGCCGCCGGGAAGGGATGAACGAGGTCGAGACGGAAGTTGCCGAGGAAGATCTGCTTCAGGAAGGATGGGGCCTTCCACTCGGTCTCGCGGGCCTCCTCGGCGACGCGGCGGGCCTCGTCGGCGCTGACGGGTTTCGGGGTCGTTTCGGCCATGCGATTGGAAACCTTACAACATCCGAACCCCGGACCGCGCCACGCCGAGGCTGTAGAATCCATCCATGGCTACCCGCTTCGAAGCGCTGCTCGAGTCGGCTCTCGAGTTGCCTCCCGGCGACCGGGCGCGAATCGCCGCTGAACTGATCGCCAGCCTGGATGGAGAAGCCGAGGCGGGAGTCGAAGCGGCCTGGCTTGCCGAAGTCGACCGGCGGATCGCAGAGGTCGCTCGGGGCGAGGCGAAGCTGGTGGACAGAGAAACCGTCAGCTCCCAGGTTCGAGAGACCCTTCGCCGCGGGTGACCGCCCGAATCCGGTTCCATCCCGCCGCGCGCGACGAGCTGCGAGAGGCGGCGCTCTGGTACGAGCGGGCAAGCCGGGCTCGGGACCGAGTTTCACGATGAGGTCGAAGCCGTCCTGGACAGACTGGCCGATCGGTCCCTTCCAGGTCTCCGGGTTCAGACCGGCGGCGGCCACTCCGTCGAAAGGGTCTTTCTCAAGCGATTCCCGTATGCGGTCTACTTCGAGCTTCTCGAGGATCAGTGCCTCATCTGGGCGATCGCCCACGGAAGGCGGAAACCGAACTACTGGCGGGGGCGGACCTGAACTGCTTCACCGGTCTTGCCAGAGTCGGGCGCACGAACTCGTGACCAACAAGTACCTGTCCTACGACGCGAACCGGGCGCCGAAGGTCCGCGAAATGTTCTCGCGGATCGCGTGGCGGTACGACCTCGTCAATGACCTGATGAGCTTCGGCATGCACCGCCGCTGGAAACGCCACGCGGTGCGGCTCGCGCTGGCGGGAAGACCGAGGGGCTCCGCGAGGGTCCTCGACCTGTGCTGCGGGAGCGGCGACCTGTGCTTCCTCGCGGAGGATTTCGGCGCCGCCTCCGTCACCGGCGCCGACTTCGCCCTCCCGATGCTCGCCGTGGCGCGGCGCCGGGCGGCGTCGGGCCGGCGCAGCCGCTTCGTCCAGGCGGACGCGCTGCGGCTCCCCTTCCCGGACGGTGCCTTCGACGCCGTCACGGTGAGCTACGGGTTGCGCAACATCGCCGACATCCCGGCGGCGCTCGCGGAGATGCGTCGCGTTCTGGCACCCGGCGGCCGGGCCGTCGTGCTCGACTTCGGCAAGCCCGACAACGCGGTCGTCGCCGCTCTCTACGGCGCTTACCTGCGCGCCGCCATGCCGCTCATGGGCTGGATCTTCCACGGTGACGCCGACACCTACCGCTACATACCGGAGTCGCTCGCGCGGTATCCCGGGCAGCGCGGCGTGGAGAAGTTGATGCGCGAGGCCGGCTTCGCGAATGCGCGGGTCGAGACGCGATTGCTCGGGACCATGGGCATCAACCGCGGCGAGACGCCGCCATCCCGGGGCTGATCAGCGCGGCGCGTCGCGCCGCAGGCGAATCGCCCGGAGGGCTCGCAGGTCTTCGAGGTCCTTGGGGCGCCCTGCCGCCTCCTTCATGCGGATGAGGTCGTCCAGTCCGGCGAAGGGGGCACGTGTCCCGCCAATCTGATCCTCAACCCGATTGGCCCAGACCTCGTCGAACGCGATCCCCCCTGCCACGAAGGGGTGGATGTCGACCTGGATGACGTACTCGCGAATGAGGATCTTCTTGTCCCGGAGGTCCTCGACGGTCAGGTCGGAGACATCGAAGCCGAAGTTGGACAGGGCCTCGAACCGCAGCCGCGTTCCCGGCAGTCGCGTCAATGAAGAGGTCCACGTCGAGCGTGGCGCGCGCATATCCGTGGACCGGGAAGGCCGTCGCTCCGATGACGACGTAGCGAGCCTTACTGGCGTTTAAGGATCGGAGCAGGCTCTCCGTATCCATGCGCCCTCAGCCGTTTGGCCATCTCGCGGGACCTCTGGAACATCAACTCGAATCGCTCGGCCGTAGTGAGGCGCGCGAAGAAATCGAGCTCGAACTCCAGTTCGCGCAGATCCGAGTCCCGGTCGCTTGCCGAAACTTTCAGAATCCGCCGACGCCCCGGCTCGAGGTCTCTGAGCGAAGAACTCACAAGGTCGATTGTAGCAACTGGCGGCGCCAGAAGGAGGCGGGGCTCGGCGCTCGATCGGCCTTCCGCTTCGTCCGGTACAGATTCAAGGCCTGACCCCGCTGGTATAGACTCCCCCGCCCTATGGCGCACCAGTACATCTACACGATGGTCAACCTGCGGAAGGTCGTGCCTCCGCAGCGCGAGATCCTCAAGGGGATCTATCTCTCCTTCCTGCCGGGAGCGAAGATCGGCGTCCTCGGCCTGAACGGCGCGGGCAAGTCGACCCTCCTGAGGATCATGGCGGGGGTCGACAAGGACTTCGCCGGCGAGGCGTTCCCGGCCGAGGGAACGCGGATCGGGTTCCTGCCGCAGGACCCGAGGCTCGACACCTCGAAGACCGTCCTCGGCAACGTCGAGGAGGCCGTCACGAAGACCCGCGGGCTCCTGAAGCGGTTCGAGGAGCTCAACGAGAAGCTCGCCGAGGAGCTCTCAGAGGCCGAGAGCGAGAAAGTCATGGCCGAGTACCAGCGCGTCCAGGACGCCATCGAAGCGTCCAACGCCTGGGAGCTCGACCGGCAGCTCGAGATCGCGATGGACGCCCTGCGCCTGCCGCCGCCCGACGCCGACGTGACGAAGATCTCGGGCGGAGAGAAGCGCCGCGTCGCGCTGTGCAAGATCCTCCTCGAGAGGCCGGACCTTCTTCTCCTCGACGAGCCGACCAACCACCTCGACGCCGAGTCGGTCGCGTGGCTGGAGCGGCACCTCGCCGAGTACCCGGGCACGGTCGTCGCCGTCACGCACGACCGGTACTTCCTCGACAACGTCGCCGGCTGGATCCTGGAGCTCGACCGCGGCGCGGGCATCCCCTGGAAGGGCAACTACTCGAGCTGGCTCGAGCAGAAGGAAGCGCGGCTCGAGCTCGAGGAGAAGGCCGAGTCGGCCAAGCGCCGCACGCTGCAGCGCGAGCTCGAGTGGATCAAGATGTCCCCGCGCGCCCGGCACGCCAAGAGCAGGCCCGCATCGACCGGTACGAGGCGCTGCTGGCCGATCAGGGCGCCGAGACGCGCGGCGAGACGCAGGAGCTGTTCATCCCGACGGGACCGCGCCTGGGCGACGTCGTGGTGCGGGCGGAGGGGGTCCGCAAGGCCTTCGGCGACCGTCTGCTGATGGAGGACCTCACGTTCGACCTGCCGCGGGGCGGCATCGTCGGCGTCATCGGCCCCAACGGCGCGGGCAAGACGACGCTCTTCAAGATGATCATGGGCCAGGAAAAGCCCGACGCGGGCAAGCTGCGTCGTCGGCGACACCGTCGTGCCCTCCTACGTCGACCAGGACCGTGACAAGCCCGAGGCTTCCAAGTCCGTCTTCGACGAGATCTCGGGCGGGCAGGAGAAGCTCGTTCTCGGGAAACGCGAGATTCCGGCGCGCGCTTACGTCTCCATGTTCAACTTCAAGGGCCAGGACCAGCAGAAGCGCGTCGCCGACCTCTCGGGCGGCGAGATGAATCGCCTGCACCTCGCGCGCACGCTCAAGAAGGCAGGCAACGTGCTCCTGCTCGACGAGCCGACCAACGACCTCGACGTCGACACGCTGCGCGCGCTCGAGGAGGCCCTGGTCAACTTCGGCGGCTGCGCGGTCGTCATCAGCCACGACCGCTGGTTTCTCGACCGCATCGCCACGCACATCCTCGCCTTCGAGGGCGACAGCCAGGCGGTGTGGTTCGAGGGCAACTACCAGGAGTACGAGGCCGACCGGAAACGCCGCCTCGGCATCGAGGCCGACCAGCCGCACCGCATCAAGTACAAGAAGCTCGCCGCCCGCTAACCGAAAAACAATGGGGTCAGGTCTGGAATTTTCGGTTCTTCGTTGACCTTGACCGAAAAATCGAGACCTGACCCCGTTTGCTTTCGGGACAACCGAAAAATCGAGACCTGACCCCGCTTATTTTCGGCCGACGAGGGCGGCGCAGACGCCGACCACGGCGAGAATCCCGAGCGCGTGGACGAGGCGGAATCGGCGGCGGCGCGGACGGCGGCCCATCCAGTCCTCGGCGATCGAGGAACCCTTTTCGGTCAGGGCCTCGAGCAGGTCGGCGCCGTGCTTGCGCGCCTCCGTGTAGAGGTCCGAGCCGCGCTCGGAGAGCTCGTCCTTGAGGTCTTCCATCTCGGGCTTGCTCTTCTGGAAGCCCCTGGCGAGGCTCTCTTTGGCCTCGGCATAGAAGCGGTCGGTGTCGAACTTGCCGCCGCGGCGCAGGCTCTCGATGGCGATCGGCAGGGCGACCTTCGTGAACAGCGGAACGACGATCGGGCCGAGGGCCTCGGCGGTCGCGCGGGACAGACTCTTGCGTGCCATGGTTCCTCCAGTTCGGGACTGAGGAGTTTACAGTAGACCGCGAATGCTCGGCCTCCTCCTGATGCTCCTCGCTTCCTCCGGGGCCGCCCCCGGCCCCGAGGCCGTGGTCCTCGGCATCGCGCAGGACGGGGGCGTTCCGCACGCCGGCTGCCACCAGCCGCTCTGCTCCGAGGCGCGGCGGGACCCCGCGCGCCGCGTCCGCGTGGCCGCGCTCGGGCTTCTCGACCCGGCCGCCGGAAAGCGCTTCCTCGTGGACGCGACGCCGGACTTCGGCGAGCAGATGGAGGCCCTCGGCGGCCTTCCCGACGGGATCCTGCTGACCCACGCCCACGTCGGCCACTACCTCGGCCTCGCCGCAGCTGGGGCGCGAGGTCCTGGGCGCGCGCCGCGTGCCCGTGTACTGCACGCCGTCGATGGCGCGGTTTCTCCGCGCAGAACAAGCCCTGGAGCCGTCTCGTCGCGCTCGAGAACATCGCGATCCGCGAGGTCGCGCCGGGCGAGCCGATCGTCCTCTCGCCGGGCCTCTCGGCGACGGCCCTCCGCGTCCCCCACCGCGACGAGGACTCGGACACCGTGGCGTGGCTCGTCCGCGGCCCGTCGCGCTCCGTCCTCTGGCTGCCCGACATCGACAAGTGGGAGAAGTGGGACCGCCGCCTCGACGACGCTTCTCGCGGACCCCGCGCTGACCGCGTTCGTCGACGGCACGTTCTTCTCGCCGACGAGATCCCGGGCCGCGCGATCACCGAGATCCCGCACCCGCTCGTTCCCGAGACCGAGGCGCTGCTCGCCGCGATGCCGTCGGCGAGGGGCCGCGTCTTCTTCGTCCACCTCAATCACACCAACCGGCTGCTCTGGGACCCGGCCGCGCTGGCGGCGCTCGACGCGCGCGGATTCGGCGTCGCTCGCGAGGGACAGCGCATCCCGCTCGCCGCGCCGCCCGAGCCCTGAACGTGTAAGATCGCCTTTCCATGGCGTCCCCGGGTCCCGAGCCCTCTCCCGTTCTTCCCCTGCGCGGAACCGCGGCGCATCCCCGCACCGGCTGGCCCGAGGGCTACTGGCGCACGGTCCTGTGGCGCGGGCTGCAGCTCCGCTGCCCGGTCTGCGGCCAGGGACGGCTCTTCAAGACCTACTTCACGATGCACGAGTCCTGCGGAAGCTGCGGCGTGCGCTTCGCGCGCGAGCACGGCCAGTGGGTGGGCTCGCTCGACATCAACACCTTCGTCGTCGCCTTCGGCCTGATGATCGCGTCGGCGTTCTCGCCGCTCTGGCCGCTGCCGATCCTGCTCGGCGTGTGGGGCGCGGCCGCCATCGTGATCCCGCTCGTGACCTTTCGATTCAGCCGCGGCCTCTGGACCGCGATCGTCCACCTCACCGGGGGCGTCTATTGATGCCGCGGGAATGCCCATGGCGGCCCCGGCGTTAGTGTCGCCCGAACTCGAATGCGCCCAGGAATAAGGAAGCCCGAACGATGACCCAGGACCAGGCCACCAGCGCCCCGGACTCCGAGCGCCGGGACGACCGCAACGAGCGGCGGACCGAGGACCGCCGCGCCCACGACCGCTACACGCCCGCCGACGGCTCACGCATCGACCGCCGCCAGGGCGAGCGCCGGCGCGAGAGCCACTGAGCTCCGCCGCCGCGGCGACCCGCGCGGGGCGATTCGGTATCCTACGCGCCGCATGAGCCTGACTCGCCGCCGCTGGATGACCGCCGGCGCCGCCACCGCCGCCGCGGCTTCCTGGCCCGCAGATCTCGAAGGGGCGCCCTCCCCCGCGCCGCTGCCGCCGCCTCTCTCACCCGACGTCTTTCGCGACCGGCAGGCGCGGCTGCGGGCGGCGGCGAAGGCGCGCGGGCTCGACGCGATCTTCGTCACGCCCTCGACCAACCTCGCCTGGTCCGCCAATCTCGCGATCGGGCGCAGTGAGCGCCTCACGGCGCTTCTTCTGCTGACGGACGGTCCCGCGGTCCTCGTGACGCCGTACTTCGAGGCCGAGAACCACCGCCGGGACGTCGTGGCCGACGACGTCGTCACCTGGAACGAAGACGAGGACCCGATGGCGCTCGCCGCCCGGGCGCTGGGAAGGGCGAAGTCGGTCGGAATCGAGGGCTCGACCGCCTACCACACGGCCGCGCAGCTCGACGCCTCCGCGACGATCGACGCGCGCGACGCCGCGGCCCTCTTCGACGCCCTGCGGATGGTCAAGGGCCCCGAGGAGCTCGCGTTCATCCGCGAGGCGGCGCGCCGCACCACGCAGACCATCGAGGCCGTTCACCGGAAGCTCTCCCGCGGCATGACCGAGAGCCAGGTCTCCGACCTTCTGGAGCAGCAGTTCCGGCTCCAGGGCGTGCGCGGCGGCGGCCTCGTGCAGTTCGGCCCTTCCTCCGCGCTGCCGCACGGCGGCCCCGGCGACCGCCGGCTCGCCTCGGGCGACGTCGTTCTCATCGATGCGGGCTGCAAGGTCCGCGGCTACACGTCGGACGTCACGCGAACCGTCAGCTTCGGGCCGCCGGGGGATGAGGTGCGGAAGGTCTACGGCTTCGTCGACCGGGCGCAGGCCGCGGGCATCGAGGCTCTGCGCGCCGGCGCGTCCGGAGCCGACGCGGACGCCGCAGCCCGCAAGGTCATCGAGGCCGCGGGCTACGGCGCCTACTTCACGCACCGCCTCGGGCACGGGCTCGGCATGGACGGGCACGAGCCCCCGTACCTCGTTCGCGGCAACGACACGCCGCTCGAGGCCGGCAACACGGTGACGGTCGAGCCCGGGATCTACCTGCCGGGCAAGTTCGGCGTGCGGATCGAGGACGACTACGCGGTGCAGGGGTCGGGGGGCCCGCTCGGCCTGTCGACCCGCCCCGGCGCTTTGAAGGTCCTGCCCGTAAACTAGATGGCACTCATGCTCGAATTCGCGCTGGCCGGGCTCCTGACGCTGCAGACCGCCTCGGGCTCGCCCAACGTCGTGCCCGGCGAAACCGGCTCCGAGAGCCCGCGGCCGACCGCCACCCCGCGCGCGACGCCTCGCGGCCGGGGACCGTCTCCCTCGCCGACTCCCCCGCCTTCGCCGACACCGACGCCCCGGCCCTCGAACGACGTCCTCGTCGTCGTGAACAAGTCGGACAACTCGCTCTCGATCCTCGACGCCTCGACGGGCAAGCTCAAGTGGACGGCGCCCATCGAGAGCGGCCCGCACGAGGTGGAAGTCCTCGCCGACGGCAAGACCGTGGCCGTCAGCGACTACGGGCGAGCCGGCTCGCCGGGCCGGATCGTCTCGCTCGTCGACCTGGCGACCGGCAAGGTGAATTCCCGGGTCGATCTCGGGGAGGGCGCGCGGCCCCACGGCCTCGTCGCGCTGAAGGACGGACGCCTCCTCGTGACCGCCGAGGGCAAGAAGGAGCTCGCCGTCGTCGACCCGAAGACGGCGAGGGTCACGGTGCGCATCCCGACCGGCCACGAACTTTCCCACATGGTCGCGGCGTCGCCCGACGGGAAGACCGCCTACGTCACGTCGCTGCGGAGCGGCCTCGTCACGGTGATCGACCTGCCCGGCGGAAAGGTCGTCGGCGACGTGCCGACCGGCAAGGGCGCCGAGGGCGTCGACGTCACGCCCGACGGCCGCGAGGTCTGGGTCGTCAACCGCGAAGCCAACACGATCTCGGTCGTCGACGCGAAGACGGCGAAGGTCGTCGCGACCATCAAGGCCGCTGCGTTTCCGATCCGCGTGCGCATCACGCCCGATGGCAGGCGCGCGCTCGTTTCGTTCACCGGCTCCGGCGACGTGGGTGTCTTCGACGTGGCCACGCGCGCCGAGATCAAACGCATCCCCCTCGGCCGCGACGCCGTGGCCGGCAGCAACGCGCGGGTCTTCCAGAAGAAGTTCGGCGCGAGCCCCGCGCCGGTCGGCCTCCTCGTCGCTCCGGACGGCAAGCGCGCCTGGGTCGCGGCGACGCACGCCGACGTCGTCGTCGTGCTCGATCTCGACGGCCTGCGCGTCATCGATGCCTGGACGACCGGCAAGGAACCCGACGGCCTCGCCGGCCGCTTTCCGAAAAACTGAGGGGTCAGGTCTCGATTTTTCGGATCGCCGGAAACCGAAAATCGAGACCGACCCCCGAATTTCGGCTAGTAGGGCGGCGCGGCCTCGATCGCGAGCTCGATCGTCTCGACTTTCCCTCGGCGCTGGAACTGCAGCCAGCCCTTGTACGGCCCGGGCTTCGGCAGCCGCACGAGGAACGGTATCCGGCCGTTCTCGCCAACGCCCGGCTCCCGGTCGTCCGGATGGGCGTGCGCAAAGGTCTCCGCGTCCTTGTTGACGAGCAACAGGTGCCCCATCGCGCCGAGCCAGGGCTCGAGGTCCTTCACCGGACGGCCCCGGTCGTCCGTGAGCGTCACCGTGGCCGTGAAGGTCCGCCCGGAGCGCACCCCGCCCTCCGGCAGCTCGAGGGCGGCCCGGGTCGGGCCGGACGGCGCGGCTTTCGCCGAGGAGGCCGCGTCTCCGCCCACGTTCACGACCACCGAAAGGACCTGAGCCCCCGCGTCCTTCGGAGCGACGTCGGCGAAGATCCGATAGCGGCCGGGCGCCGGGAACCGGTACCGCAGGCGAAACGCGCCGGGCGACGTCATTTCCGGGTGCTCGTGCGCGAAGTAGGCGAGGTCGTCCCGCACGACGAAGAGGTGCATCAGCTTCTCGTGCTGCACGTCGAACGCCGTGACCTCGCGCCGCTCGAAGCTCCCCGTCATCCGGATCGCGAGGTCGAGGTCGGCCGGCTCTCCCGCGACCGGGTGTTTCGGGCTCATCGCCACCTCGAGCTCGTAGGGCCGGACGCGCCGGGGCACGGGCGTCGGGCTCGACGTGGCGTCATGGACCGTCAGCGGAAAGTCGAAGGTGTACGCCGTCGGCGGCCGTGGGTCGCCGACCGGCTGGACCTCCGGCGGCAGGATCGTCAGGCACAGCCGGTACTCGCCGCCGTGCGGGAACACGGGGTGCACCCCGAAGACGCCCGGGATGCCCTCGCGGTGCGCGATCTCGTCGAACTTCGCCATCGACGGCATGCTCGGCATGTCCGCCTCGCCGCGAATGCGCGCGAAGGCGAGCGGCTTCGGCGCGCCGGCAGCGTCGAGGGTCTCCAGGTCTTCGACGCGAAACTCGATCTCCATCTCCTCCTCCGCGTAGAGGCCGGCCGGAGGCAGCATGAGCGTGATCTCGTACGGTCCCTGGCGCTGCCTGGGCGGGTCCGCGGCGAACGCGGACGTCGCGATTCCCGCACCGAGCACCAGCGCCGCGAGCGTTTTCACGCGGAGTAGAGTAACCCGATGCCCCGCCTCGAGTCGGTGGACGCGCTTCGCGGCGCGGCGATCGCGGGGATGATCCTCGTCAACAACCCCGGGACCTGGTCGGCCGTCTACCCGCCGCTCGAACACGCCGCGTGGCACGGCTGGACGTACACCGACACGATCTTCCCGTTCTTTCTCTTCTCGGTCGGCGTCTCCATGGCCCTCTCGCTCGGCGGCCGGCGCGATGCCGGGGCCTCCGTGAACGCGCTCCTGCGCAAGCTCGTGATCCGCTCCGGCATCCTGATCGTGCTCGGACTGCTGCTGAACCTGGTCGGCTTTATCGCGTTTCACCGGGAGCATTATCGGATCCCCGGCGTGCTCCAGCGCATCGGCCTCTGCGTGCTCTTCGCCGGAGCCATCTATCTCGCCGCAGGCGCCCGCGGTGCGGCCTGGGGCGCGGCGGCGCTGCTTCTCGGCTACTGGGGACTCATGGTCTCCGGCCCACTCGACCCCGTGGGCAACCTCGCCTCGCGCATCGACCGGCTCGCCCTCGGACCGCACACCTTCCGCCCCGCGTTCGATCCCGAGGGCCTGCTGTCGACCCTGCCGGCCATCGCGACGACGTTGCTGGGCGTCGTTGCCGGCGGGCGCCTGCGCTCCCCGGCGCCGACCTCGCGCAGGCTCGCCGAGATCCTCGCCGGTGGGGCGCTCGCAACCGCCGTCGGCCTCGCCTGGGGGACGGCCTTCCCCATCAACAAGAACCTCTGGACGTCGTCCTACGCCCTGCTCATGTCGGGTCTCGCCGCCGTCGCGCTCGCCGGCTGCATCGCCGCCATCGACGTCGCGGGCCTGCGAAAGTGGGCCGCGCCGCTCGTCTGGCTCGGCCGCAACGCCATCGCGGCGTTCCTGCTGTCCTCGCTCACGGCGGTGGCGCTGATCGCGATCCGGATCCCGGGCCCCGATGGCACGCCGCGGTCGCTCTGGACCGCCGCCTACCGCGCCGTCTTCGACCGTTTCGCCGACCCGCGTCTCGGGTCGCTCCTCTTCGCGCTGGCCTACCTCGCCCTCTGGACGGGCGTCTTCGGCCTGCTCTACCGGAGGCGGATCTTCGTCAAGATCTAGGGGACGAGTCCGTCGCTACCCCAGCCGGATCACCGAGAACGCCGCCCCCTGCGGGTCCTGGATCACGGCGAACCGGCCGACCTTGGCGATGTCGTGCGGCCCGAAGCAGATCTGGCCCCCGAGCGACTTCGCCTTCGCCGCGGACGCGTCGCAGTCGGCGACCTGGAAGTAGACGCCCCAGTGGGCCGGAACGCCCTGCATCTCCGGCCCCATCGGCAGGATGCCGCCGATCGGCGTACCGCCCCGCACGATCTCGTGGTACGCCGGATCCGACGTCTTCAGCCCCCAGCCGAACAGGCTCGAGTAGAACTTGCCCGCCTTCGCGGCGTCCCGGGTCGAGAGCTCGCACCAGCACGGAGTGCCGACCTCGTCGACCCGCTGGATGCCGATGTGCGTGCGGGGCTGCCAGACCGCGAACACCGCGCCCTCGGGGTCCTGCAGCACCGCCATCCGGCCGTAGTCCTCGACGTCGAGGGGTTCCGCGAGCGCCGTTGCGCCGAGCGCCTTCGCCTTCTTGGCCGCTTCGTCGGCGCTGTCGACGGTGACGTAGCAGAGCCAGTTCGGCGGCACGCCCTGCTCGGCCTGTTCCTTCATCATCTTGTAGAGGGCCCCCACGTCCTTGCCGGCGAGCTGGAGACGCGTGTAGACGTCCTCGGGACCGGGGCCCATCGGCGTGTCCGCAGGCGTCCAGCCGAAGAGGGCCGAATAGAAGGCCTTGGCCGCCGCGGGGTCGCTCGTGGCGAGCTCCACCCAGGAAAAGGAGCCGGGGTCGTGTCGGGTCACTTCGGTCATGAAAACCTCCTCGTTCGGGCGCGGTGCGCCTCCGAGCTTATTCGACGTCCGAGGGCAAAGGTTTCTGAGTCCCGGCGAAAGGGCGGACGCCTCGACGAGCGGGCGTGCATGTGGGCTAGGATGCGGGCCGACACGAAAAGGAGGCCCCCGTGAGGAGACTTCTCGGAACGATCTTGCTGCTCTGGATTGCCGCCGGAAGCGCCCTGGCGCAGGAGCCGCCTCCGTGCCCGTGCCCGGAGCCCCCGCCCCCGCCGCCGCCGGTCTGGTTCGGCAAGCTCAACTTTTCGTTCCTGTCCACTTCCGGCAACACCGACACGACGTCGATCGGCGGGGCCGCGGAAGTCAACTACAACCCGAAGCCGTGGCTCTTCACCTTCAAGGGCGCGTACCTCTACTCCTCCTCCGAGGGCGAAACGACCGCGCAGGCCACGACCCTGGGCCTGCGCGCCTCGCGGGACCTGACCGAGCGTCTCGACGTCTTCGTCGGCGCGGGTTACCTGCGCAACACCTTTTCCGGCATCAACAACCTCATCAGCCTCGACGCCGGGGCGGGCTACAAGCTCCTCAATTCCCCGACTCAGTTCCTGCGCGTCGAGGGCGGCCTGGGCTGGACGAACGAGGAAGACATCATCCTCGGCCTGGTCCAGGACTCGCGCAGCTACATGAATGCGCGCGCGGCCGTCAGCTACAAATGGCAGTTCACCAAGTCGGCCGCCTTCACCAACGACTTCGCCTTTCTCCTCGACCTCGACGACACGGAGAACTGGTTCATCACCGAAAAGGCCGCGATCACCGCCGACATCTCGAAGATCTTCGCGCTCCAGGCTTCGTGGTCGCTGCTCTACCGCAACCAGCCCGTCCTCGGGTTCGACAACACCGACACGGCAACGGCCGTCGGGATCGTAGCGAAGTTCTGACGAGAGATCGCACGGACCCCGTCGAGAAGGCCGGATTCGCCGGCCACCCCCGCGGGCTCGCTCCGCTCTTCTTCACGGAGCTGTGGGAGCGTTTCAGCTACTACGGAATGCGCGCGATCCTCGTGCTGTACATGGTCGCGCCCGCCGCGCAGGGCGGCCTGGGGTTCGACACGAAGAAGGCGGCGTCGATCTACGGGACCTACACGATGGCCGTCTATCTGACGGCGATCCCGGGCGGACTCGCCGCCGACCGGTTCCTCGGCGGCCGCCTCGCGGTGCTCGTCGGCGGCATCGTCATCGCCGCGGGACACTTCTCGATGGTGTTCGATTCGATGGCCGCGCTCTACGCCGGCATGACCCTGATCGCCGTCGGGACCGGACTCCTGAAACCGAACATCAGCGGTCTCGTCGGAAGCCTCTACGGCGAGAACGATCCGCGCCGCGACAGCGGCTTCTCGCTCTTCTACATGGGCATCAACGTCGGCGCCGTCCTCGCGCCGCTCGTGTGCGGTTACATGGCCCAGGGCGAGGGCTTCAAGGCGCTCGTCGCCCGAATGGGCTACGACCCGTCCACGAGCTGGCACTGGGCGTTCGGCGCGGCCGGCGTCGGGATGACGCTCGGGCTCGTGGTCTTCCTCGCGAGCCACCGCCGGCTGGCGCACGTCGGGGGCCGGCCCGCGCGGCGAAATCGCGCTTCCGCGGCAGCCTCCCCGGCGGCGGCCCCGCTGACGCCCTCCGACTGGAAGCGGATCGGGGCCATCTTCGTGTTCTTCGTCTTCACGATCCTCTTCTGGGCGGCCTACGAGCAGAAGGGCGCGAGCCTCAACCTCTTCGCTCTGCACCTCGTACGCAACGAGATCTTCGGGATGCGGTTTCCGTCGAGCTGGCTGCAGTCGCTCACGCCGTTCTTCGTGATCGCGCTGGCTCCGATCTTCTCCGTCCTCTGGGTACGGATGGGCCGCCGCCAGCCGACGAGCCCCATGAAGTTCGTGCTCGGATTGACGTTCATCGGCCTCGGCTACGTGCTGCTGGTGCCGGGAGCCGCTCTGACGGCGCAGGGACGGATCAGCCCGCTCTGGCTCGTGGGTCTGTACTTTCTGGAGGTCGCCGGGGAGATGTGCCTGAGCCCCGTCGGGCTCTCGACGGTGACGAAGCTCGCCCCCGCCCGGCTTCTCGGCATCATGATGGGAGTCTGGTTCCTGGCCGCGGCCCTCGGCAACAAGCTCGCCGGCTACCTCTCGGGGTTCTTCGTGGCGAACGACCCCGGGACTCTCGTCCGGCTCTACGGGGGCATCGCGGCGGGACTGCTGCTCTCGGCGGCGATCCTGGTCGTGCTGCGAAAAAGGGTCCAGGCGCTGATGGGAAGCGTCCGCTGACGGGCTGACCCCTCCGCGGCGCTACTCCTTGCGGTAAACCTCGCCCCCGCCCTCGCGGAACTCCTCGGACTTTCGCGCGAGACCCTTCGCCAGGGCCTCGTCCTCCTTCAGGCCTTCGGCCGCGGCGAAGTCCCGCACCTCCTGTGTGATCTTCATCGAGCAGAAGTGCGGCCCGCACATCGAGCAGAAGTGGGCGAGCTTGGCGCCCTCGGCCGGAAGCGTCGCGTCGTGGAAGGAGCGGGCGGTCTCGGGGTCGAGGGCGAGGTGGAACTGGTCCTCCCAGCGGAACTCGAAGCGCGCCTTCGACAGCGCGTCGTCCCAGGCCCGCGCCCCGGGGTGGCCCTTGGCGAGGTCGGCGGCGTGGGCCGCGATCTTGTAGGCGATCACGCCGTCGCGCACGTCCTTGCGGTCGGGAAGCCCCAGGTGCTCCTTGGGCGTCACGTAACAGAGCATCGCGGTTCCCATCCAGCCGATCATCGCCGCGCCGATCGCGGAGGTGATGTGGTCGTAGCCGGGCGCGATGTCCGTCGTCAGCGGGCCGAGCGTGTAGAAGGGCGCCTCGTGGCAGACGCGGAGCTGCCGCTCCATGTTCTCGCGCGATCAGGTGCATCGGAACGTGGCCCGGCCCTTCGATCATCACCTGGCAGTCGTGGGCCCAGGCCGTCTTCGTGAGCTCGCCCAGCGTGTCGAGCTCCGCGAACTGGGCCTCGTCGTTGGCGTCGGCCGTCGAGCCGGGGCGCAGGCCGTCGCCCAGGGAGAAGGACACGTCGTACGCCTTCAGGATCTCGCAGATCTCCTCGAACCGGGTGTAGAGGAAGGACTCGCGGTGATGCGCGAGGCACCACTTCGCCATGATCGAGCCGCCGCGCGAGACGATCCCGGTGACGCGCTTCGCCGTCAGGGGCACGTACGCCAGGCGCACGCCGGCGTGGATCGTGAAGTAGTCGACGCCCTGCTCGGCCTGCTCGACGAGCGTGTCGCGGAAGATCTCCCAGGTCAGCTCCTCGGCCTTCCCGCCGACCTTCTCGAGCGCCTGGTAGATCGGGACCGTGCCGATCGGCACGGGCGAGTTGCGCAGGATCCACTCGCGCGTCTCGTGGATGTTCGCGGCCGGTCGAGAGGTCCATGACCGTGTCGGCGCCCCAGCGGGTCGACCAGGTCATCTTCTCGACCTCCTCCTCGATCGTGGAGGTGACGGCGGAGTTGCCGATGTTCGCGTTGATCTTGACGAGGAACTTCCGGCCGATCGCCATCGGCTCGGACTCGGGGTGGTTGATGTTGGCCGGGATGATCGCGCGGCCGCGCGCGACCTCGTCGCGCACGAGCTCCGCGGCCATCCCCTCCCGGATCGCGACGAACTCCATCTCCGGCGTGATCTCGCCCTTCTTCGCGTAGTGCATCTGCGTCACGTTGCCGCGTCCGCGCAGCACCTCGCGCGGCCTCGCCATGCCGAGGCCCGGCGCGCTCTGCCGGCGCGGGACCGCGCGGTCGTATTCGCCGCGCGAGAGGATCCAGGGCCGGCGCAGCTCCGGCAACCCGGCTTCCAGATCGATCGCGGCCGCGGGATCCGTGCAGGGGCCGGAGGTGTCGTAGACGCGAAACGGCGGATTGAGCTCGGCCTCGCCGCGCAGGCCGCGGGTCGGCGACAGCGCGATCTCCCGGAACGGGACGCGCATCCCGTGCGGGCCGGGGACGTAGACCTTCCTCGAGCCGGGCAAGGGCGAACGGTCGAGGGACGAGTTGTTCGGAAGCGCCTCGCGAGGCGTGCTCATGCGACCTCCCTACGGCGGCATTACCCGCATCAGGTTCGCGGGGTCTCCGGCGTCGCGGATCGAGCGCCGGACTCTCAGCCGTCCTCCCCGGCGGGAAGGAGTGGGCTCCCCCGTTCGGGCCGGAGTCTACTCCCTTCGGTCGGACGGCGTTTGTCCACGGAGTGCGAAAGAATGGGCGCCGTTCATGGCGGAACAGCCTTTCCTCCCGTTCGGCGAGCCCGAGCCGCGCCCGGCGCCAGCCCCCGAAGCCGCCCGCCGCGGCGAGGCTGATCGACTCGCTCGCACTCGCCTGCCGCGAACGTCCGCTCGAGGAGAAGATCCTCGTGGCGCCTTCGCTCGCGATCGGCCACACGCTCGTCGAGCGGCTCGCCCGCGCGGGTCACCCGTGGATGAACCTCCGGGTCGCCACGGCGCGCACCATCGCTCTCGACCTGGTCGGGCCGGATCTCGCCCGCGAGGGGCTGCGCCTGCTCTCGCGCGCCCAGGCGCTGGCGCTCGTCGAGCAGGCCTGCGCGCAGTTCCTGACCCCGAAATCCTGGTTCGGACAGCTGCGCGACCGGCCGGGCTTCCACCGCGCGCTGCAGCGCACCTTCGAGGAGATTCGCGCGGCCGGCCTCTCCGCCGCGGCGCTCCCGCCCGGCGCCTTCGACGATCCGCGCAAGCTCGAAGAGCTGAAGGGAGTCCTCGCCCGCTACGACACCGACCTCGAGAAGGGGCGCTTCATCGACTCGGCGGCCGTCCTGCGCCGCGCCGTGGCGGCGGCGAAGCCGGATCCGTCCGCGGGCGTGTATCTCGTCCCCGGGGACGCGGACCTGACGGCCGTCGAACGCGCGCTCCTCGAGAAGGTCGCCGGCGGGCGCCTCGAAACTCTTCCGGGCGAGGCTCCCGAGCGCTGGACCGAGGCCGGAGCGCGCGCGACGCTCGTTCGCGCCATCGGCGAAGAGAACGAGATCCGCCAGGTCTTCCGGCGCATCCTCGCCGACGGGATCCCCTTCGACGACGTCGAGATCCTCCACACCGACCCGGCCGCGTATCCCGCGCTCGCCTGGGAGCTCGCCTGCGAGCACGAGATCCCGTGCACTTTCTCGGGGGGCGTGGCGGCCACGTTCACGCACCCCGGCCAGGCGGCCCTCGCGTTTCTCGACTGGATCGGCGGCGGATTCGAGGCCGACGTGCTCCGGCGCGCGCTCGCCTCGGGGGCCCTGACGTTCGACCGGCTCCCGGGCCCCGCCGGCGACTCGCCGGGAACGCGGGCCGTCGCGCGCGCGATTCGCGAGGCGCAGATCGGCTGGGGCGCCCGGCGCCACCGCGCGGCGCTCGAGCGCCTGATCGCCGAGCTCGCCCGGCCCGAGGAGCCGGGGCGCGACGGCGACGATGCCGCCGAGAGCGAGAAGGCCGACCGGGCCGAGCGTCGAAGCCGTCGTCTCGCCGCGGCGGTCCGCGCCCGGGACTTCGCCGCCCGCGCTCTCGAGCTCGCCTCGGACGCGACGGAGGCGGCCTGCGACCTGCGGGCCCTGGCGCGCGGCTGCCGCGACTTCATCGCGGAGTTTGCGCGCATCGCGGGCCCGATGGACGCGACCGCGCTCGCCGCCCTCGAGAAGCTGCTCGAGGAGCTCCAGGTGCTCCCGTCGACGCCGCTGCCTCCCGCGGAGGCGGCCGCGCGCCTGGCGGACGCCGTGCGCGCCCTGTCCATCGACGCCGACCGGCCGCGCCCCGGCCGGGTTCACGTCGCCGACTACCGCGCGGGCGGCTTCTCGGGCCGCCGGCACACGTTCCTTCTCGGCCTCGACGAGGCGCGGCACCCGGGCGCCGACCTCGAGGACCCGGTCCTGCTCGACGCCGAGCGCCGCGGCATCAACCGGATTCTCGCGCCGCTCGCGCTCCCGCTCTACCGGGACCGGCCGCGGGAGTCGGCGCGCGCCCTCCGGTCGTGCGTGGCGCGGGTCTCGGGAGAGCTGACGGCGAGCTACTCGAGCTGGAACCTGCGAAGCCTCGACCAGCAGAGCGAGCAGTTCCCCTCGCCGTTCTTCCTCGACCTCCACCGCGTCCGCGCGGGCGCGCCGCAGGCGGACTACAGCGACCTCGTCGAGGCGCTGCCCGAGCCGGAGGGATTCCTGCCGGGCGTCGACGCGGCCCTCGACGAGACCGAGTGGTGGCTCTCGAAGCTCGAGGCCGCCGGGCCCGCCGCCTCGGCCGGCGCCGCCGCTCCCGCGGTTCGCGCGTTCTACCCGCACCTCGACGACGGTCAGCGGGCCGAGGCGGCGCGGGATTCCGAGGAGTTCACGGTCTACGACGGATGGGTCCGCGCGGGCACGCCGGAGCTCGACCCGCGCGGCAGCGGCGAGCCCCAGTCGGCCTCGCGGCTCGAGACGCTGGCGCAGTGCCCGTTCCGCTACTTCCTCAAGCACGTCCTGCGCATCGAGCCGCCGAAGGAGCTCGAGCGCGACACGACCGAGTGGCTCGACCCGATGACGGCGGGCTCTCTCCTGCACGAGGTCTTCCGCCTCTTCTTCGAGCGCGTCACGGCCGCCGGCGAGAAGCCGGAGGCGGCGCGGCACGGGCGCCTCCTCGAGGAGATCGCCGCCGAACAGATGGCCGCGTGGCGCGAGAAGGTGCCGCCGCCCTCCGAGCTCGCGTTCGGGCAGCGCCGCGACGACATCCTCGTCGCCTGTCGGACGTTTCTCGCACTCGAGGAGGAGCACTGCCGCGACATGACGCCCCGCTTCTTCGAGGTTCCCTTCGGCCTGCCGCGGGCCGACGCGCGCGCCGCGATCGCCAGCCGGGAGCCGGTCGCGATCGCCATCGAGGCCGGCGAGAGTTTCGCGCTGCGCGGGTCGATCGACCGGGTCGACGAGGCGCCCGACGGCTCGTTCCACGTCTGGGACTACAAGACCGGCGGCACCTGGCGCCACAAGGAAAAGCGGGGCATCCACGGCGGCCGGCAGATCCAGCACGCCCTGTACGCGATGGCGCTGGAGGTTCTCCTCTCCCGCGCGGGCATCGCGGCGCCCGTGTCGCGGTCGGGCTACTTCTTCCCGGGCCGCAAGGGCGAAGGGCAGCGCATGGCGATGGTCCTCGACTTGAAGGAGACGCGACAGGTCCTCGCGCGGCTACTCGACCTGCTCCGGGCCGGCACGTTCCCTCATGCCACCCACAAGGACGACTGCCGGTACTGCGACTACGAGGCGGTCTGCGGCGGGTCCTTCGCGGCGGCGCGGCGCGCGGAAGTGAAGCTGGCGAAAACACGCCTGCCGGCGCTGCAGGCCTTCCGGGAGATCCATGGCGAAGGCTGAGGCGCGGCCGCCGCTCCCGGACGACGCTGCGCGAAAGGCGATCCGCGAGGACCTCGGCACCTCGCTGCTCGTCGAGGCGGCTGCCGGCACCGGAAAGACGACGAGCCTGGTGGACCGCATGACCGCGCTGATCCGCACGGGCGCGACCACGATCGACCGGATCTCGGCCGTCACGTTCACGATCAAGGCCGCCGCGGAGCTCTCCGAGCGGTTCCAGACGAGCCTCGAGAAGGCGGCGCGCGAGGCGGCGGGCGACGAGCGGCCGCGCTTCGAGGCGGCGCTGTCTCGTCTGGACTCCGCGTTCGTCGGCACCATCCACGCGTTCTGCGCCCGCCTCCTGCGCGAGCGGCCGGTCGAGGCGGGCGTCGACCCGGGCTTCGCGGAGATGGACGAGCCGGCCAACGCCGCCGCCCGGCTGGAGGCGTGGGGCCGGTACACCGAGCGTCTCTTCACCGACGAGAGCCCGATCCTGCCGCGCCTTTCGGCGCTGAACGTCCGGCTCGAGGACCTGCGCCAGACCTACGAGACGCTCTCGGACAACGAGGACGTCGCGCCCGATCTCGGCCGCGAGGGCAAAGCGCCCGACTTCGCCGCCGAACGGGCCGCGGTCGAGAGGTTCCTGGCCCGGGCCACGGCCGAGATCCCGCCCGAGATGCCCCCGGGCGGCTGGACCGACTTCCAGGAGGCGGTCCGGCGGGCCGCGCGTCTCGTGGCGCTGCGCGACACCTCCGACGCCCCCGCGTTCGCCCAGGTCCTCGAGGCCCTCGATCGCGCGAAGAAGAAGGCCACGGAGGCCGGCCGGGTGCGGGCCGAGTTCGAGACGCTCTGCCGCGACACGATCGCGCCGGGCCTCTCGCGCTGGCGGGAGTACCTCCACCCGATCCTGATGCGCGCGGTCGCGCCCGCTGCCGCCGAGTACGCCGCCTGGCGGCGCCGGAACGGCCGGCTGAACTTCCAGGACCTGCTCCTGATCGCGCGCGACCTCCTGCGCGACCATCCGCGCGTTCGACTCGCGTTCCAGGAGCGCTTCTTGCCGATCCTGGTCGACGAGTTCCAGGACACCGACCCGATCCAGGCCGAGATCCTCTTCTACCTGACCGGCGCCGACACCGAGGAGAAGGACTGGAAGAGGCTCGCGCCGCGGCCGGGGAGCCTCTTCGTCGTCGGCGACCCGAAGCAGTCCATCTATCGTTTCCGGCGGGCCGACATCGAAACCTACGGCGCGGTGCGCGAGCGCATCGAATCGAGCGGCCGCGTTCTCCACCTGAGCTCCAACTTCCGATCCACCGGCCGTCTCTGCCAGTGGGTCAACGGGGCGTTCTCGCGTGAGTTTCCCGCGGCCGCAACCGCGCAGCAGGCCGCCTGGGTGGCGCTGTCGCCGACGCGCGAACCGGGCGCCCCCGGCGTCTTCCGCCTCCAGACGCGGACCACGGGGCCGGCGACGGCGCCGGTGGTCGAACAGGACTCGCTGCGCGTGGCGCGCGCCATCGAGGCGGCGGTGCGCCGGGGCGAGCGCCGGCCCGGGGACTTCCTCGTGCTCTTCCGCACCCGGAAGTTCATGTCGGAGTATGCCCGTGCGCTCGAGGCGCGCGGAATTCCCTACGAGCTCTCGGGCGGCGGCGCGTTCCGGGACTCGGAAGAGCTGCAGACGCTGCTGCCGCTGCTCGCGGCCATCTCGGACCCCGACGATCCGGTCCCCTTCGCGGCGGTCCTTCGCGGGCCGCTCTTCGGCGTCGACGACGAAGCGCTGTACCGGCATTTCCGCGCCGGCGGCCGTTTCTCGTTCCGCGCCGCGCTGCCGCCGGAGCCCGACCCGCGGATCGCCCGCGCGTGCGAGCTGCTGCGCGATGGGGAGGAGCTCGCGGAGACCCTCCCTCCCGCCGCCGCGATCGCGAAGCTCTGCGGACGGCTCGGGTGGACCGCGTACGCCGCCGCGCGGGAGCTGGGCGACAGCCGCGCCGGCAACCTCTTGAAGGCGATCGCCGCGGCCCGCACGTTTTCGGCCGACGGCCTCGACTTCGCCGGGGTCGTCGCGGAGCTCGACCGGCTGACCAGCGAGGGCTACATCGAGGAGATGAGCGCCCGGCCTGGCCGGCCCGGGGCGGTGCGCCTCCTCACCGTGCACGGCGCCAAGGGCCTCGAGGCCCCCGTGGTGTTCCTCGCCGACCCCCGCCGCGAGCGCGACAAGCCGGTCCGGTTCACGATCGACCGCCGCGGCGAGCGCGCGCGTGGCCACTGGCGCGTCATCCGCGAGACCGAGGGCTTCGGCGTCGTCGAGAGCGCCGAGCCTCCCGGCTGGGAGGAGATGGAGGCGGCCGAAGAGGCCTTCGACGACGCCGAAAGGATCCGCCTTCTCTACGTCGCCGCGACGCGGGCTCAGGAAACGCTCGTCGTGAGCGTATGGAAGCAGGGCAAGAGCGAGAACGCGCAGGGCCCGTGGAGCGCGCTCGCGCCGTACCTGACCGAGGACCTGCCCGAGCCGGCTCCGGCCGCAGCCGGGAGCACGCCGGCGCCGCTGCCGGACCTGGCGGCCGAGCTCGACGCCTTCCGCCTCCGCCGGGGCCGGCGCCGGATTGCCTGCGCGACGCCGACCTACGCCGTCGTTTCGGTGACCGACGTCGCCCACGCCCGGGAGAAGCCGGCCTGGGAGCGAACGGGCCGCGGCATGTCCTGGGGGCGCGTGCTCCACGGGGCGCTCGAGGCGGCGATGCGGGACCCGAAGGCCGACCTGCGCCTCACGGCCGCGAACCTGCTCGCCGCCGAGGAGCGTCCGGCCGGCGACCTCGAGGACGTTCTGCGCATCGTCGAGGGGGCTCGCGCGTCGCCGCTCTGGAAGCGGGCCCTCGCCTCGAAGAAGCGGCTCGCCGAAGTGCCCTTCGCACTGCCGGTCGACCCGGCGGAGCTGCGGCTGCCCGGCGCGCCGGCGTCGACCGTGCTCCAGGGGGCGGTCGACCTCGTCTTCGAGGAGGAGGACGGCTGGGTCCTCATCGACTACAAGTCGGACACGGTCACGCCCGAGAACCGGGCCGCCCTCGAGGCCTTCTACGCCGGCCAGATCGCCCACTACCGGCGGTACTGGCAGAAGCTGACGGGCCGGCCGACCCTCGCGGGACTGTTCTTCCTGCACACGGGCGAGCTCGCGATGCTTCCAACCGACTCCACGCCGACTTCACCGGCCTCGTGAGAAGCTGACCGCGATGGAAAGCGGCGCCTACGATCTCGTCGTCATCGGCTCCGGCCCGGCCGGCCAGAAGGGGGCGATCGCCGCCTCGAAGCTCGGCAAGAAGGTGGCGATCATCGACCGCAAGGAGATGGTCGGCGGCGTCTGCCTCCACACGGGGACCATCCCGTCGAAGACGCTGCGCGAGGCGATCCTCTACCTCTCGGGCTTTCGCGAGAAAAGCTTCTACGGCAAGGACTACGCGGTCAACAAGGAGATCACCGTCGCCGACCTCGCCTTCCGCGTGCAGAAGGTCCTCGCGAAGGAGATGGAGGTCGTCCGCGCCCAGCTCGCGCGCAACCACGTGACGACGGTTCACGGCGGAGCGCGCTTCACCGACCCGAACACGCTCGAGGTGGCTTCGGCGGAGGGACCGGCCGTGACCCTGCGCGGCGAGCGCATCCTCATCGCCTGCGGCACACGGCCCGCCCACGATCCGACGGTGCCGCTCGACGGCAAGCGGATCATCGACTCGGACCAGCTCCTCAGGGGCACGACCCTGCCGCGGGACGTGATCGTCGTTGGCGCCGGGGTCATCGGGCTCGAGTACGCCTCGATGGTCACCGCCCTCGGCATCAAGGCCACGGTCATCGAGGCGCGTCCGACGATCCTCGACTTCGTCGACACCGAGATGATCGAGGCCCTCATGTACTTCATGCGCCAGCGGGGCGCGACCTTCCGGCTCGGCGAGAAGGTGGTCTCGGTGGGCTACGACGACAAGCAGCGTGTCGTCGCGCGCCTCGAAAGCGGAAAAGAGATCCATGGCGACTCGCTGCTCTACACGGTCGGCCGACAGACCAACGCGGACCTCCTGGATCTGCCGGCGGCCGGCCTCGCCGCGGACGAGCGCGGCCGCATCGCGGTCAACGAGTTCTTCCAGACCGCCGTGCCCCACATCTACGCGGCGGGCGACGTCATCGGATTCCCGGCGCTCGCCTCGACCTCCATGGAGCAGGGCCGGCTCGCGAGCTGTCACATGTTCGGCACGTACTGCGAGACCCGGCCCGACGTGATCCCCTACGGCATCTACACGATTCCCGAGATCTCGATCGTCGGGAAGACGGAGCAGGAGCTGACGAAGGCGAAGGTCCCCTACGAGATCGGCCTGTCGCGCTTCGAGGAGCTCGCCAAGGGGCAGATGCTCGGCGTCGAGGCGGGGCTCCTGAAGCTGCTCTTCGACCCGAAGACGAAGAAGCTCCTCGGCGTCCACATTTTCGGCGAGCGGGCCACCGAGATCGTCCACATCGGCCAGGCGGTGCTCGCCTTCGGCGGCACGATCGACTACTTCCGCGACGCCGTCTTCAACTACCCGACGATGGCCGAGGCCTACAAGGTGGCGGGCCTGGACGGATTGAACCGGCTGTAGCTGGGGTCTCGATTTTTCGGAATCCGAAAAATCGTGGGGTCAGGTCTCGATTTTTCGGATTTCAGCCCGACCGCTGCTTGAGTTTGCTGGTGTCCGGAATCCGAAAAATCGAGACCTGACCCCTAGAAACTTCGGTTCAGGGTCAGGTAGGCCGAGTTGTTGCTGCCGGAGTGGCCGTAGCCGACGAAGAGGGGGCCCAGGATCGTGTCGGCGACGACGTAGACGCTGCCGGCGAGCTTGAATCCTTCGAAGGTCACCGGCTCCTGGTACGCCCACGTCCTTCCGGTTTCGATCGAGACGCCGACCGACAGGTTCTTGAGAACGAGACCGGTCGTCTCGTTGAGCCGGTAATACAGCAGGAACGCGCCGAGCCCGTAGGTGTTGCCCGTGAGCTGTCCCGTGGGCCGTCCCGACAGGCGGAAGAGGCCGCCCAGGAAGAACTGGTCGTAGAACGGGATGTTGCTGCCGAGGCCGCTGCCGCCCCCGATCCTCGCGAGGCCCGTCCAGCGCCCGATCGTCTGCACTCCGATCAGACCGGCCTCGAGGCGGTCGTAGGACGTCGTGCCCCCGAGGCTCTCGCGGTTGGCGATGTATTCCACCCGGCCGAGGTAGCCCGCGTGCGGGAGGTTCACGTTGTCGATCTGGTCGACGGTGAAGTTGGTGGCGAACGCGCCCTCGTCCCACGTCAGGTTGGGGAACAACGGGTCGCCGACCTTGCGCGTGCCCTTCCCGAACGCCCGCACGTAGCCGACGCGCGCCTCCCCCCACGTCCCGAAGTCGTAGCCGAGATCGAAGCCCACGGCGCCGCGGGACACCTGGTAGGTGCCGACGGCGTCCTCGTCGAGAAAGACCTGCACGTTCTGCTGACGCCACGCCCCGTACGGAGACGCGAAGAGGCCCCCCTGGTAGTTGAGCGGCTGGTAGAAGCGCGACTTGATCTCGAGTGGGCTCCCGATCGTGAACGTCGTCTTCCACTGGCCGCCGAGCCTGTTGAGCTCGGTCGCGTCCACGAGCGCGACGACCCCGAACTCCGTCGTGAACTGGAAGTCCGTCCCCAGGGCGAGTCCGAGCTTCAGATACGTCGGGCCCCAGGACTTCGGGGTCGGCTTGATGCGCAGGACATTCTTCCGGTCTTCCTGGGTGATCGAGTAGCTGACGATCTCGAAGATCCCCATCGCGTAGATCCGCTTGAGATCGCTTCCCAGGACCCTCGTGTCGAGGACTCGTCCGGCTTGCGTCTCGACGAGATACGCGATGCGCCTCGGATCGACCTCGGGCACCGGCTCGATGATGACCTCGTCGATGTACGGCAGCGGCGCCAGCGCGGCATCGTGGCCCTGCTTCCAGGCGCGAAAGACGCTCTCGGGCTCCGACCACGCCTCGATCTTCGCCCGCTCCGCTTCCGCCGCCTTGTAACCGAGCGGGATCATGTCGGTCCCCTTGAGGAAGTCGGCGGACGTGTACCCCGTCAGATCCGGCGTGATCACGATGGTCGCGAGCCTGGCCGAGGCCATCGTGTTCTGCTGGAGGGGAAGGTCGATGAGCCGGCTGATCATCCCCCCGACGTTGGTCGGCGCCTCGACGATCTCCGCGCCGGAGGAGCCGACGTTGACCGCGATCACGATGTCCGCGCCCATGGCTTTTACGGTCTGGACGGGAAGGTTCTCGGACTCGCCGCCGTCGATCAGCACGTGTCCGTCGATCTCCGCCGGCGTGAAGATCGCCGGGATCGCCATGCTGGCGCGCATGGCGCGCGCGAGGTTCCCCTTCGACATCACGTACGGCTGACCCGTCCGGATGTCGGTCGCGACGGCGCGAAACGGAATGCGATAGTCGTCGAAGTTGGAGACCGTGGAGCACGGCAGCGTCACGCTCTGAAGCACGAAGCCGAGCTTGCTGCCGGCAATGAGGCCCGGCGGCAGCACGAGGCCGCCCTTCTTGAGGTTCAGGCCGAACTCGAGGGGGATCAGGTGGTCGAAGTCGTCCTCCTTCTGGCGGAAGGACTGCTGGGCGCGCTCGGGCGCGTCTTCGAAGAGCGTGCCCCACTTGATCTCCTTGACGACCTTCTCCATCTCGTCGGTGGTGAAGCCGCAGGCGTAGAGGCCGCCGATGATCGAGCCCATGCTGGTGCCCGCGACGTAGTCGATCGGGATGTGCATTTCCTCGAGCGCGCGGATGACGCCGATGTGGGCCATTCCCCGCGCGCCGCCGCCGCCGAGGGCGAGACCGATCTTCGGCCGGGCCGGAGGCTCCGTCTGTGCGGACGCGCCCGCCGGCAGCAGGGTCGCGAGCAGTCCGAGGGCGAGGATTCCGGTCGTGCGGCGCTTCATGATGGCGCGAAGCCTAGCAGGATTCCCCGACCCCGATGTATCGTCGGGCGAGAATCGCGGCCGGTTTCTCCGCAGGAGGCAAGCCATGATGGGAATCCTCGGCTGGATCGTCTTCGGCCTCATCGTCGGCGCGCTCGCCAAGCTCATCATGCCGGGCAAGGACCCGGGCGGCTGGATCGTGACGACGCTGCTCGGCATCGTCGGCGCGGTGGTCGGCGGCTTCCTCGGCCGGGTGCTCGGGCTCTACCAGGAAGGCGAGCCCGCCGGATTCGTCGGGGCGCTGCTCGGCGCGATCCTCTTGCTCTGGATCTACCGGAAAACCCGGAAAACCTGAGCCGGGCCGGGTCGTCCCGGCCCGGCTGGCACGCCGGACACGAGTACGTCGACCGGCCGTCCGCGCCCTGGCGGCGCATGCGGATCTTCGTCCCGCAACGCCGGCACGGCCGGCCGTTTCGCCCGTAGACCCAGGTCCGCTCGCGCGTCAGGCTCGGCCGCGTCGCGCGCCCGCCGCCCGAGAGATTGGCCGACATGAGCGCGCGCGCCTTCTCGAGGACGAGGAGGAGCGTGCGATCGGGAAGCTCGCCGACGCGCGCGAAGGGATCGACGCCGCAGAGAAAGAGCGTCTCCGACTTGTAGACGTTGCCGACGCCGGCGACGGCGGACTGGCGCATGACGGCCTCGCCGATCGAAGCTCTCCGAGCTCCCGGAGCCGTCCGCGCGCCTGCCCGAGATCGAAGTCCGGCGACAGGATGTCCGGGCCGAGGCCCGAAGCGCCGCATCGCGCGCAAGCTGCGAAGCCGTCAGGAGGCGCACGACCGGCGCGCTGAAGCACACGATCACGAAGTCGGCCGTCGCGAGAACGACCCGCGCCTCGCGCCGCGGCCGCTGCCAGCGCTCGGCATGCCGATACACGTGCCACGAGCCGGTCATCCGCATGTGGGTGTGCAGGACGCGCCCGTCGTCGAAGTGCACGAGCAGGTTCTTCCCGCGCGCCTCGACCTTCGCCACGGCCCGTCCGGCGAGCCCCCCGACGCGACCGCCGGAAGCGTCGACGCGACCGCGCTGAGCGTCTTCCCGTTCAGGACTCTCGCCAGCGTGCGCGCCGTGCGGAAGATCGTGTCGCCTTCGGGCATCCTCAGCCGTCCGCCGCCTGCCGCCGGCCATCCGGCGCCGGCGACATCCGTTTCAGGTATCCGCGCGATCCGGCAAAGAACCCCGCCTCGGCCAGGTGCGGCGCCAGCGCCGACTCGCGCGGGTCGCGCCCGTCGACCCGGCCCACGAGGACGGCGCGCCGCCGCCCGGTCTCCACCAGGCGCGCGAGGGCGTGGGCCAGGTCCCGCGCGGCCGCGCTCCGCGCCGGTTCCTCCGACGGCAGAAACGTCAGGAGATTGGTCTCCGTGCGGCCGATCCACGCCAGCAGCTCGCCGTCCCGGAGAACGACCTGCGCGCCGGCGGCGCGCTGCGGCCGCGCCTCCCCGGCGCCCGGCGGCCACCGAAGGGCGGCGCCGTAAGGGTTGGCGGGATCCGTGGCCGCGAGAACCAGCGTCTGCGACTCCTCGGTTTCCGGCGCCTCCCGCAGCCCCTCAGCCGGTCGTCGGCGCCGGGCAGCGCGAACTGCGTGGCGCCGAGGCCCGCGACGAAGTACCCGCGGCGCACCTGGCCCGCCTCCTCCATGGCCTTGAGAACCGGGTAGACGGCGGAGAATCCGCCCTCGATGCCCTCGGCGGCCGCGGCTTCCCGGGTCACGACGCCATGCCGCTCGAAGAGGGCTCGAACCAGGGCCGTCCGCCGCTCGGTCTCGGTCGGCGGCTTCCGGAGAGCGGGGCGGAGGCTCCAGCGCCCTCGCTGCCCGGAGGCCCCAGGCGCCCCGACCGAGAACGCCCTGCCGCGCACCCGGCGGCGCGCTCTTCGAGGACGAGCCGGAAAGCAACGAGCGCAGCGGCGCCAGCGTGTCGTTCGTGACCTCGCCCGACCAGACCAGGTCCCAGAGCGCCTCGACGAGATCCCCCGAGAACACGCCCGTTTCGGCCGCGAGGTCCGGGAAGAAGAGCGCCCCGCGCTCGGAGAGCAGCCCGCGGACCTGCGCCGCGAGCTCGCCCGAGGCCTGCGAGGAGGGCGGCGCCAGCAGGGCCGCCCGGTCGGGCAGGTACAGCGCGACGCGGCCGTCCGCGGGCCCGAGCGGCTCGAGGCCGCGCCAGACGATCTCCCCCGACGCGAGCAGGGAATCGAGGTCCGCCGGCCGGTATCGCTCGATGCGCGCCGGAAGGACCTCGGTCTCGAGCGCCGACGCCGGCATCGGCGCGCCCTGCAGCTGCTCGACCGCCGAGACCAGCGCGTCGAGCCCGGCGCGCGGCCGCGCGACGCCCTGCCACTCCGCCAGGAAGCGGGCGAAGGCGGCCGGCTCGACCGGCTCGACCTCGCTGCGCAGCTTCGCGAGCGAGCGGCGCTTGATCGACCGCAGCACGCCGGCGTCGCACCACTCGCGCGCGGAGCCGCCGGGCAGGAACTCGCCCTCGAGCACGCGGCCGCGCTCGGCGAGCCGGTCGAGCGCCGGCGCACGATCCGCGACGGGCAGGCCGAGCCGTGCCGCCGGGTCCTCGAGCCGGAACGGCCCGTGCGTCCGGGCGTAGCGCGAGACCAGGTCGCCGAGCGGATCCTCGACGGGCTCGAGGAACGCCTCGGGAAGCCCGGCGGCGGCGCGACGCCGAGCGCGTCGCGCAATCTGCCCGGCGTCTTCGGCGGCGGCCAGGCGCCGCTCCCCGGCGATCGACACCGGGATCACGCGGCGCTCCCGCAACAGGGCGTCCACGCCACGCGCGGACCTCGCCGGGCGGCTCGCAGCGCGCGCGCGATCTCCTCCTCCGCCAGATCGCCGAGCGACAGCAGCAGATCGTGGAGGCCGTCGGCGTGGCGCACCGGCGCGCCTCGAGCCGCTGCAGGGAGCGCTCGAGCGATCGATCGCCTCGGGGTCGAGCAGCTCGCGCAGCTCGGCCTCGCCCGAGCAGCTCGCGCAGCTGCGCGTGGTCGAGCGTGAGCGCCTGCGGCGCGGCGCTCGGCCAGCGGCGCGTCGCCGTCGTAGATGAAGTTGGCCGACGTAGGAGAACAGCAGCGACGCCGCGAACGGCGACGGCGTGCGGCGAGTCGACGGTCACGACGCGGATCTGCCGCGCGTCGATCCTCGCGCAGGATCTCGATCAGCCCCGGCAGGTCGAACACGTCGCGCAGGCACTCGCGGTAGGTCTCGAGCATGATGGGAAACGACCCGTAGCGCGACGCGACCGCGAGCAGGTCCGCCGCGCGCTTCCGCTGCGCCCAGAGCGGCGTGCGCCTGCCGCGGTGCGCGCCGCGGCAGCAGCAGCGCGCGCGCGGCGTTCTCGCGGAAGCGCGCGGCGAACAGCGACGGTCTGACCGAGGCTCGCGCACGACCGACGTCCTCGACCTCGTCCGACGCCGGCAGAAGCAGTCGACCGGCGGGCGGCTCGTCGGTTTCCGGCAGGCGGAACACGATGCCGTCGTCGGACCACATCGAGTCGACGTCGACCCGCGCTCGGCTCCGCAGCCGCGCGAGCGACGGCCATCGCCCACGGCGCGTGGACGCGGGCGCCGAACGGCGAGAGCACGCAGACGCGCCAGTCGCCGAGCTCGTCGATGAACGCGCTCGACGACGAGCGTCCGGTCGCTCGGCACTTCGCCGGTCGCCTCGCGCTGGTCGGCGACGTAGCCGACGAGGTTCGTCGCGGCGCGGGCGTCGAGGCCGTGCGTGTCCCTCAGGCGCCGCTCGGCGTCGGCGCCTCGGCAGGCCGACGAGCTCGCGCGTCAGCTCGCCGATCGCCGCGCCGAACTCGGCGGCCGCCCGGGCCGGTCGCCGTGCCAGAACGGCATCTTGCCCGGCTCGCCCGGCGCGGGCGTCACGAGCACGCGGTCGTGCGTGATCTCGTCGATCCGCCACGACGAGGCGCCGAGCAGGAACACGTCGCCGGCTGCGTCTCGAAGACCATCTCCTCGTCGAGCTCGCCGACGCGACGGCTGCGCCGCGAATCGTCGCCGGCCGAGGAACACGCCGTAGAGGCCGCGATCGGGAATCGTGCCGCCGTTGAGGACCGCGAGCCGCTGCGCGCCCTCGCGCGCGCGGATCGTCCCCGCCGACCGATCCCAGGTGATCCGCGGGCGCAGCTCGGCGAACTCGTCCGACGGGTAGCGGCCGGAGAGCATGTCGAGCACGCCGTCGAAGGACGCGCGGGGCAGCTCGCGAAGGGCGCGGCGCGGCGCACCAGACGATAGAGGTCGCTCGACGCGGATCGGATGCCACGCGACGATCGCGACGATCTGCTGGGCGAGCACGTCGAGCGGATTGCGCGGGTAGCGCGTCTCCTCGACTTCGCCGCGCGCCATCCGCGCGGTCGCCGCGGCGCAGGCGAGCAGGTCGCCGCGGTACTTGGGAAAGATGACGCCCGTGGAGGCCGCCCCGACGTGGTGGCCGGCGCGGCCGATGCGCTGCATGCCCGAGGCGACCGACGGCGGCGCCTCGATCTGGATCACCAGATCGACGGCGCCCATGTCGATGCCGAGCTCGAGCGACGACGTGGCGACGATCGCCGGCAGCTCGCCGCGCTTCAGCCGGTCTTCGATCTCCAGCCGCTTCTCCCGCGCGATCGAGCCGTGGTGGGCGAGCGCGATCTCCTCGCCGGCCATCTCGTTGAGCGCCGCCGGCCAGCCGCTCGGCGAGGCGGCGGCTGTTGACGAAGATCATCGTCGAGCGATGCGCGCGGATCGAGCTCGACCAGGCGCGGATGGATCGCGGGCCAGATCGACTGCCGGGCGGCCCGCGCGAGGCCGGCCCGGACGGAATCTCTTCGAGCCGCCTCGCCGAGCCGCGCCATGTCCTCGACGGGCACCTCGACGGAGAGCTCGAGCGTCTTGCGGCTCCCGGCGTCGATGATCTCGACCGGCCGCGGCGCCACGTGGCGTCGCCGTCCGGCGATCTCGCCGCCCCGAGCAGGCGGGCGATCTCCTCGAGCGGCCGCTGCGTGGCCGAGAGCCCGATGCGCTGCAGCGGGCCGGCTCGCGGCACGCAGCGCTTCGAGCCGCTCGAGCGAGAGAAAGAGGTGCGCGCCGCGCTTGCCGCCGCGATCGCGTGGATCTCGTCGACGATCACCGTCTCGACGACGCGAGCATCTCGCGCGGCCTGCGAGGTGAGCAGCAGATAGAGCGACTCGGGCGTCGTGATGAGGATGTCGGGCGGCGTCGCGCAGCATCCGGCGCGCGCTCGGCGGCGGGCGTGTCGCCCGAGCGGACGGCGACCGTCGGGATGTGGTCGCGCCTCGGCGCGGATCGACGCCGTCGCCGCGATGCCGGCGAGCGGCGCGCGCAGGTTGCGCTCGACGTCGACGGCGAGCGCCTTCAGCGGCGAGACGTAGAGGACGCGGCAGCGCTCCTTCTTCGCGGGCTCGGGCGAGAACATGAGGCGATCGATCGCGGCGAGAAACGCGGCGAGCGTCTTGCCCGAGCCGGTCGGCGCGAGCAGCAGCGTCGAGCGGCCGGCCTGAATCGGGGGCCAGCCCTTCTTCTGCGCGGCCGTCGGTTCGGCGAACGAGGCGCGGAACCAGTCCCGCACGGGCGCCTGGAAACCGGCGAGGGGGTCTCGGCTCACGCCGGCATTCTACGAGCGGGCCCGGCAGGGTACGATCGCGGCGTGGAAGAGGCCGTTCCGGAGGCCGTGTTCCTCGAGGACGCGGCCCTCCAGCTTCGCAAATACAAGGACCTCGCCGACCGGGCGCTCGCCCAGATCGGCGACGCGGACCTCTTTCGGTCGCTCGACGCGGGGTCCAACAGCATCGCCCTCGTCGTGAAACACCTGTCGGGCAACATGCGTTCGCGCTGGCGCGACTTTCTGACCTCCGACGGCGAGAAACCCGACCGCGATCGGGACTCCGAGTTCGAGCTCGCCGCCGGGGACACGAAGGCGGCCCTCCTCGATCGGTGGGAGGCGGGCTGGACGCTCCTCTTCGGCGCGCTCGCCGCCCTCTCGCCCGCCGATCTCCTGCGAAGGGTGGCCATCCGGCGCGAGCCGCACACCGTGATGCAGGCGATCAACCGCCAGGTCACGCACTACGCCTACCACGTCGGCCAGATCGTCCTGCTCGCCCGGCACTTCGCGGGGACCCGCTGGGTCTCGCTGTCGATACCGAAGGGCAAGTCCCGGGAGTTCGACGTTTCGAAGGATGGCCGACCCTACGCCATCCGGGAGGAACGCCCATGAGAATCGGGATCCGCTCGCTTTGCACCGCCGCCCTAGCCGCGGCGCTCCTCGGCGCCGCCGCGCCGGCCACGGACCTCCCCGTCTCGCACGCCGGGTGCGCGGCGCCGGGCGACCCCGTCGACCCGGCCCTCCTCGAGAGGCCCTCGAAGCTCCGGACGGACGTCGGCGGCGTCCACCAGCCGATCACCACGGGCTCGGCGGACGCCCGGGCGTTCTACGACCAGGGCCTGACCTTCCTCCACCACTACGTCTTCATCGAAGCCGCTCGCTCGTTCCGGCAGGCCCTGCGCTCGGACCCGGACTGCGCGATGTGCTGGATGGGCCTCGCCCGCGCCGACCAGGGGCTGGAGCTTCCCGACGCGACGGCGTCGGCGATCGCGAAGGCGAAGACGCTCGCCGCGAAGGCCTCGCCGAAGGAACAGACGTTCATCGCGCTGCGCGCGCAGCAGATCGAGGCGCAGGCCGCGCCGGCCGCCGAGGAGAAGGACAAGCATGCCGCGTACCAGGCGGCCCTCGAGAAGGCCCTCGCCGCATACCCGGAGGATGCCGAGCTCTGGATCTGGCGCGGCAACGCCGAGGAGCCGGGCCCCTGGGGCCGGGGGCAGTTCGGCGGCTCGGCCTCGATCGCCTTCTACGAGACCGCCCTCGTGCGCTCGCCCGGGCACCTCGGCGCCCACCACTACCTCGTCCACTCCTACGAGAACATCGGCCACCACGCCGACGCGGCCGCGCACGGGAAGATCTACTCCGGCTCGAGCCCCGGTGTCGCGCACGCCCAGCACATGTACGGGCACGTGCTCCCGCGGCTCGGCCGCTGGGACGAGGCGCTCGCTCAGTTCGAAAAGGCCGATGCGATCGAGGAAGCCTACGCGAAGGCCGAGAACCTGCGGCCCGGCGACGACTGGCACCACCTTCACAACCTGCAGCTGCTGGGCTACACGTACCTGCGCCTGAACCGCATCGACGACGCGGAGAAGACCTTCCGCCGCGCGTTCGACACGCCCGCCCGCCTGCCCTACCGCGGCGCTCCGCAGGCGAGCCTCGCGGAGTTCTACCTGCTGCGCGGCCAGCCGGCCGCGGCCCTGACCGTCGCCCGCGCCCTCCAGGTCGACACGCGCACTCCCGCGGCCCGCATCGTCGCGACGGTCGTCGAGGGCGAGGCGCTGCTGGCGCTCGGACGCGAGGAGGAGGCGAAGGCCGCCGCGCGGCGGGCCCAGGAGCGGCTCGACGCGGGGCGCGCGGCGCTCGGCCCCCAGGGGCGCTACCTCGACTGGTTCGTCGCTCCCTACGTCACGCAGCTCGAGACCGAGATCGCGCTCCGCGGCAAGGACCCCGCGGACGCCGAGGCCTCGATCCGCCGCGTCGCCACCGAGCTCGCGCTCAACCCGCGCTTCGACGCCTGGGGCGAGGGCCTCTTCCGCCTCGACCGCATCGCCGCCGACGCGCGCCGCGCGGGCCGCACCACCCTCGCCGCCGACATCGAGGCGAAGATGAAGACGATCGACCCGGACTACCGGCCGGCGGTTCCGTCAGCGCTCCCCGCCAGGCGGCGCGCTAGACGGACCGGCCAGCGCCAGCCTCTTCCTCGGCGATCCGCCGGGCGGCCGCGTCGGTCGTGATGCCCTGCGCCTGCGCCAGGGCGAAGACGCGCTCGAGGGTCGCGCCGATCTTGAGGACCTCGAGCCGCGCGCGCTCCGGCGACCACCCGAGCGACTCCTGGCCGGTGATCCCGACGGCGCCGCCAGCGTTGATGACGAAGTCCGGCGCGTAGAGGATTCCCCGCGCGCGCAGCCGCTCGGCGTCCTCGGGTTCGGAGAGCTGGTTGTTGGCTGCGCCCGCGACGCCGCGGCAGCGCAGGCGCGCGATCGAGCCGGCGTCGAGAACGCCGCCGAGCGCGCACGGCGCGAGCACGTCGCAGGGCGTCTCGAGAACGGCCGCGGGATCGAGGAACGGGACGCCGCGCTCGTCGCGAAAACGCCGAACCGATCCTTCCGACACGTCGCTGAACGCGACCGCGGCGCCCGCCTCGAGCAGCCTCTCGATGAGGGCTCCGCCCACGCTGCCCGCGCCCTGGACGACGATCGCGCCGCCCCGCGAGCGACGGGTCGCCGAAGAGCCGCGCGCAGGTCGCGCGGATGCCCGCCTCGACGCCGAGCGCCGTCCAGCCGGAGGAGTCGCCGGCGCCCGCCGTGCTCCGGCGTCCGGCTGAATACGTACGGGGCGCCAGTCTCGGAGATCACGTCCATGTCCCTCGCGGATGTGCCGACGTCGGCGCCGGTCCAGAACCGGCCGGCGAGCTCCTGGATGAACGCGCCGTAGCGGCGCAGGAGCGCGTCGCGCCGTCCGGAATCGAGGCCGGGCGGCACGGCGATCACCGCCTTGCCGCCGCCGCGCGGGAAACCCGCCGCGGCCCATTTGTAGGTCATCCCTTCCGACAGGCGCTCGGCGTCGCGCCGGGCCGCCGCCAGATCCGGGTAGGTCTTCATCCGCGTGCCGCCCGAGGACGGTCCCAGGCGCGAGGAGTGGAACGCGATCAGGATCGTCGCGCCCGTCTCGGGATCGAAGCGCTCGAGCACCTTCTCGCCGTCCCAGGCCGCGGGGCTCATCTCAGATCCACCGGCGCACCCGATCCCTGTAGCGCCGGTACTCCTCGCCGAACTTCGCGTCGAGGTAGCGCTCCTCGCGGGCGATCACGAAGCGCCACACGAGCGCCATCGCGACCGGGACCGACAAGAGCGGCCACAGCGCGTTCCAGAAGAGCGCGAAGCAGGCGCTCGCGACGGCAAGCCCCACGTACATCGGGTTGCGGGAGAAGCGGTAGGGACCGTCGAACGCGAGCGACGTCGTCGGGCGCATTGGGTTGGGGCTCGTTCCCGCGGCCCGGAAAGTCAGCACCGCCCAGCCGGCGAATCCGAGTCCGAGGAGGAAACCGAGGATTCCGAGCGCCCGCGACGCGAGGGGGTGCCCGGCCAGACCGAGGCCGGCCACCACCTCCGGGCCAGAAACCCCGCCCCGAGGCCGAGCGCGTAGAAGGCCGGCGGCGGAAGCTTCACGCCCGAAGTGGCCGCGGGGGCCGGCTCGCGAAATGTCTTGGGAAGCCAGGCGCTCGTCACGCTCCGCTATCTTACGGGGCCGGCCGCCGCTCGAGCAGGTGAATGATGGGCGGGCGAGCCCGGGCGGGCGCCACGGCGACGGTGACGTAGTCCCGGGCGATCTCCGCCGCGATCTCGAGCGCGTAATCGGCGCCCAGGCGCGCCGCGGCCCAGCCGGGCGGCGCCTCGGCGGCGAGAACGAAGAACCGCGGCCCGGACGACCGGATCCGCCCGGCGACGCGCAGCTCGGCGGCCGGATCGAGGTGGCCGGGAAGGACCTGCTCCTGCCGCAGCGGGTTGGGCATACCCGTCACGAAGTTGAAGATCCCCGCCTCCGGCAGGCCCGCGAGCGTGTCTCCCGGGCGCGCGAGCGTGGCCAGAACGTCGAGCGTCTCCCGCACGGCGTCCGCCCGTGCCGGCGGCAGGAGGAGGCGGCCAGCCGCCGTTTCGACCGCGACCCGGGGCTGGCTGCGGCGGGCCCGGTCGAGACGCACGAGCCCCGCCGCCGCGAGCGCGAGAAGCGCCGCCGCCGCCGCGCGGCGCATTCCCGCGGGACGCGACGTCCGCAGCGCGAGCACGTCGAGGAGAAGCACGGCCGCCGAAGCCGCCAGGCCCGGCAACGCCAGGATCGAGTACGGCGTCGTCACGTAGCCGTAGGAGAGATTCAGCGCGATGCGCGAGCCGACCAGCGCCGAGAAGGCGAAGAGCAGTAGACGCGCCCGCTCCCGAGCGTCGCGGGGCCCGCGCGCGACCAGGGCGAGCGCCGCCACGGCGGCGGCGATCGGCATCGGCGACAGCAGCGCCGGCAGCCGGTCCTCCAGGCTCCCACCCGCCGGTGTCGCGCAGAATGCGACGACCGCCGCCAGGACCGCCCACCAGACGAGGTCGGCCGCGCCCGGCCGTCCCCCGCCCCGGGACGCGCGCGCCACGAGGTACGCGGCCCCGAGCACGAGGAGTCCGAGGAAGAGCGCCGTCGCCAGCCGCGCCAGCGACGCCGCGGGATCGTCGAGGCCCGAGATGAGCCGGTACACCTGCCGCCATTCCGGCGGCGGCGAGAGGAGCACGAGCGGCCCTTCGGAAGACAGCTCCGCCCATCCCATTCCCCGGAAGGCGATCGCGTAGCCGGCCGCGGCGACGGCCGCCCCGGCGAGCAGGATCGCCGCGGTCTGCCGGCGCCGGGACCGGCCCTCGGCGCCGCGCAGGACCGCGAGCAGGAGCGCCGCGGCGGTCGCGCCGCCGATCTCGGCCTTGGAGAGGAGCGCGACGCCGAGGGCGAACGCGGCGAGCGCCGTCCGCCCGCTCGAGGGCGCTCCGGATGCCGCCGCGAGGCAGACCAAGCCCGCCGCGACGGCGAAGAGCGCCGCGAACGCGTACGGAAAGAGAAACGCGCCCCCGTTGGGCGCCCCCACGCAGATCGCCGCCGCGACGGTGACGGCGGCGCCCGCCGAGAGCGGCGAGCCCGCTCGCCGGGCCAGGCGGTAGAGCGCTCCGAGGAGCCCCGCCGCGCCGGCCGCGCCCATCGCCTCCAGCGCGCCGAACCTTCGCCCGAACGCGCGGATCGCCATGGAGTTGGCCCAGGGAGCGGCCGGACCGTAGTAGTAGGCGACGTCGCGATACAGGCGCTCGCCCGCCGCCAGCCGGGCGGGGACTTGCAGCTCGCGGGACCCGTCGACGAAGGGGTGGATCCAGCGGTCCCGCGTCAGCGCGGCCGACGCGGCCGCGGCCAAGAGCGGCACCAGCAGCCACACCCACCGGCGGGGCGCGAGGCTCACGGCTCCGGCCGCGGATGCGGACGGACGGCCGGGCGTCACTCGATCGAGCGGATGTCGGTGAGGATGTTGTTGTTGAGCGTGATCCGGACGCGGGAGCCCTCCGGGAACCGGAACCACTGCGTCCGGGTGACCTGCAGGCGGTACCGGGAGGTCGCCTCGCCCTCCTTCGCCTCGAAGACCATGTAGTAGTCGCCCGTGGTCGCGTAGCTGCGGCCCGTGCCGCTCGATCCCGCGGTCGCCTCCTCCCGCTCGACCACGACGCAGTCCAGGGTCCGGACGCCCAACCCCGGGTCCTTTTTGCCTCCCGAGGCGCAGGCCGCCGCCAGGATGCTCGCCGCGATCAGGATCACCGCCGGAATCGCTCTCTGCATGAATGCCTCGATGTTCCTCAACGCTCCGGGGCCCGCCCGGATTCCGGGCGCGAACCCCCCGCCGCCCGGGAGGCTATCCTACGGGCGCCCGCCATGAGCGACCCGCGCCTGCCTCCCGAGCCGGTCAGCCGGGCCCTCGTGTCGGCGTCCGCTCCCGCGCTCGAGCGCTGGAGCTGGGCCCTGTACGACTTCGCCAACACGATCTTCTCGATGAACATCGTGACGCTCTACTTCGCGGTCTGGATCGTCACGGAGCGCGGGTCGAGCGCCACCGCCTACTCCGTGGCGACGAGCCTCTCGTCGCTCGCCGTCCTCTTTCTGGCCCCGTGGGTCGGCGCGGTCTCGGACGCCTCGGGGCGCCGCCGGCCCTGGGTCGTGGGCTTCACGCTCGTGTGCGTCGCCGCGACGCTCGCCTTCTCCCCGCTCGCCCGCGCTGGGGGCGGGATCCTGATCCTGCTCGCGGCCTTCGCGCTCGCCAATACCGCGTACCAGCTGGCGCTTCCGCCCTACAACGCGATGCTCGCGGAGCTGACACCTGCGCCGGACCGGGGCCGCCTGTCCGGCCTCGGAACGGCGCTCGGATACGTCGGCTCGATCGCGGGAGTGCTCCTCGTCGCCCCCTTCGTCACGGGGGGATGGGGACTGCCGCCCGGCGGCCGGCAGGCGGCCTTCACGCCCACCGCGCTCCTCTTCCTCTTCTTCGCGCTGCCGTTCTTCCTGTTCTGCCGGGACCGCCGGGCCCTCCCCCGCGGCGGGCCGTCCCGCGTCCGGTGGGGGTCGGTCTTCGGCGAGCTCGCCGCCGCGTTCCGCGAAGCCGGGCGTCACCGCGGCCTCCGGCGCTTCGTGGTGGCGTCGTACTTCTACCAGGACGCGCTCGGCACCGCGATCTCGTTCATGGCGCTCTACGCCGTCACCGTGCTCGGCCTGCCGACCGGCGGCGAGATCCGCCTGTTCGTCACGCTCACCATCCCGGCCGTGGTCGGCGCGGCGCTCGCGGGCTTCGCCTGCGACCGGTGGGGGCCGCGCCGGACGCTCTCGGCCGTGCTCGCCGCCTGGATCGCGGGCCTCGTGGCGATCGCCCTGGCGCCCTCGCTCGACGGGTTCTGGATCGGCGGCTTCATCGTCGGGCTCGCGTTCGGAGGGATCTGGTCGGCCGAGCGGCCGCTGCTGCTGACGCTCGTGCCCGAGGGGGAGGCGGGCCGCTTCTTCGGCCTGCTCTCGCTCTCCGCGCGCGCGGCGGCGATCGTCGGACCGCTCCTCTGGGCCGCGATCGTCGACGGCCTCGCGGCTCCGCTCGGCCGGAACACGGCGTACCGCATCGCCGTGGCCTCGCTCGCGGTGATGATGGCGGTGGCGCTGGGGCTTCTGCGCGGCGTGCCGGACGTGGGTGTTGCCGCGGGGCCGGCGTCTCATACAATGCCGCAACGATCATGACGACATCGCGCGCGCGCGTCTGCCTCATCGGCCTCGGGCCGATCGGAATCGAAGTGGGCAAGGCCCTGGCCGGTCGGGAGGGCATCGAGCTCGCCGGCGCGGCCGACCCGGCGCCGGACAAGGCCGGCCGGCCCCTCGCGTCCCTTCTCGACGGGGCCTTCCCCGGCCTCGACGTCGCGCCGACCGCCGGCGCGCTCTACGCCCGGACGGCGGCTTCGCGGACCCGCGCCGACGTCGCGGTGCTCTGCACGGGGTCGCGCCTCCATGCCATGCGGCCGCAGATCGAAGAAGCGATCGACGCCGGCCTCCACATCGTCTCGACGTGCGAGGAGCTCGCCTATCCGGAACTGCGCCATGGCCCGATGGCGCGGCAGATCGACCTGAGGGCGAAAGCGAAGGGCGTCGCCGTCGTCGGAACCGGGGTCAACCCGGGACTCGTGATGGACCGTCTCGTGCTCGCCGCCGCCGGCGCCTGCGTGCGGGTCGACTCGGTCCGGGTCACCCGCGTCGTCGACGCCGCCAAGCGGCGCGGGCCGCTGCGCGCGAAAGTCGGGGCGGGCCTCTCGCGCGACGAGTTCGTCGCCGGCGTGGCGGCGAAGAAGCTCGGCCACGTCGGCCTCTCGGAGTCGGCGGCGATCATCGCGCTCGGCCTGGGGCTGCCGATCGAGGAGATCACCGAGACGATCAAGCCGGTGATCGCCGACCGGGAGACCGACGGCATCGCGCCGGGCCGCGTGCTCGGCCTCCACCAGGTCGCTCTCGTCCAGGCGGGCGACGAGGTCAAGGTGGTGCTGGACCTGACGATGGCCGTCGGCGCTCCGGATCCTGCCGACCGGATCGACATCGAGGGCGACCCTCCCCTGCACCTGACCGCCGCCGGGGGCTTCCACGGAGACCGCTCGACGATCGGCACGGTCGTCAACGCGATTCCGTTCATCGTGACGGCGCCGGCCGGCCTCCACACCGTCGTGACGCTGCCGCTCTTCGGCCTGCAGCCCCTGCCTCGCCTGCCCTAGCTCGACAGTCCGCACCGGCGCCGTCGGCCGCGGGATACGCTCGGCGAGTGCACGCGCTCGACCAGGCCCAGGAGATCGACGCCTCCCTGGAGGAGGTCTTCGCCTTCTTCTCGGACCCGGCGAACCTGGCCCGCATCACGCCGCCCGGACTCGGGTTCCGCATCCACGGCGCGGCGCCCGCCGCGCTCGGCGAGGGCAGCCGGATCGAGTACCGCATCCGCTGGCTCGTGTTCCGGCTGCGCTGGGTCACGCGCATCACGAAGTGGCGGGTGCCGTCCGAGTTCCAGGACCTGCAGGAGAAAGGCCCGTACGCGGACTGGGTCCACACGCACCGCTTTTCGCGCCGCGGCGACGCGGTCCTGATGGAGGACCACGTCGACTACGCCCTTCCCTTCGGTCCGCTCGGGCGGCTCGTCCATCGCCTCGCCGTGCGGCGGCAGCTCGAGGAGATCTTCGCGTACCGCCGCCGGGCGATCGAGGAAATCTTCCCGCCAAGTCGCGCCACGCAGGCGCGGTGACGGCCGGCTCGCCGTGTCCGCGCTGATCCACTGGTTTCGCCGCGACCTGCGGGCCGCCGACAACACCGCGCTCACCCACGCCGCGCGCGACGCCGACCGCGTCGTCCCGGTGTTCGTCCTCGACGACCACTACGCGGCGGACCCGAACGTCGGTCCCGCCCGGTTCCGCTTTCTGCGCGAGAGCCTCGAGGCCCTGGCCGAGTCGCTGCCGCGTTTCTCCGGCCGCCTCGTCGTACGGAAGGGACCGGCCGAGCGCGCGCTGCCGGAGCTGCTGCGCGAGACCGGGGCCGCGGCGGTGTACGCCAACGCCGAGATCGGCCCGTACCCCGAGCGCCGGGACGCCGCAACGGCGGCGGCGATCGCGGCGGCGGGCGGCCGGCTGCGGCTCTTCCCCGACGCGCTCCTCGTCGAGCCCGACGCGATCGCGACCGGCGCCGGCGACCCGTACACGGTCTACACGCCCTTCTCGCGAAAGTGGACGGCGGCCGAAAAGCGCGACCCGGGACCGTCACCGGCCTCGCTCGACACGCCCGAGCTCGCGAGCGTCCCCGTCGCGAAGGTGCATGTCTGGCGCGATCTCGCACCCGATCCGCGCGCGCCGAGGGGCGGCGAGCCGGAGGCCCTGGCGCTGCTCTCCCGGTTCTTCGCGGGCCCCGCCGCGCGCTACGCCGACGACCGAAACCGGCCCGACCGCGCGGGCACGTCGCGCCTCTCGCCGCACCTGCACTTCGGGACCATCTCGCCCCGCACGGTCCGCGCCGCGGCCGAGGCCGCGTGGCGCGAGCTCGCGCCCGAGGCCCGCGGCGACGTCCGCGAGTTCGTGCTGGAGCTCGCCTGGCGCGAGTTCTACCACCACGTCCTCTTTCACTTTCCGCGCGTCGAGGGCGAGAGCTTTCGACCCGAGTTCGACCGCATGGCGTGGGAGGAGAATGCGGCGGGCTTCGAGGCCTGGACCCGGGGCGAGACGGGATATCCCCTCGTCGACGCGGCGATGCGCGAGCTTTCGACGACGCACTGGATGCACAACCGCGCCCGCATGGTCGCGGCGTCGTTCCTGACCAAGGACCTCCACGTCCACTGGAGGCGCGGCGAGAAGTGGTTCGAGCGGGAGCTCGCGGACGCGGACCTGGCCAGCAACAACGGCGGCTGGCAGTGGGCGGCGGGAAGCGGCACCGACGCGGCGCCTTACTTTCGGATCTTCAACCCGGTCCTGCAGTCGAAGAGGTTCGACCCCGAGGGCCGCTACATCCGCCGGTTCGTTCCCGCGCTCGCCCGCGTTCCCTCCGGGAAGGTCCACGAGCCCTGGACCATGACGGCCGCCGAGCAGGCCGCCTCGGGCTGCCGAATCGGCGCCGATTACCCCGGCCCGATCCTCGACCACGCGGCGGAGAAGGCGAGGGCCCTCGAGATGTTCGCGGGCCTTCGAAAATAGCGCCAAAAAAAAGGCGGCCCCGACTCAAAGGTCAGGGCCGGGAAGGAAGGTATCGCGTGCTGCCATTTGCAACAGGGACCCCCGCGCGAATATTTCGACTCGTAAATATTTGAGCGAGCGAAACTTCTAGCCGCGGTCGATCTCGAACCCTTCCGCCTCGAGCGCCTCGTCCGCGATCAGCTCGACCCGGATCTCGAGGCTCGCCTCGGTCTCGGAAAGGATTCTCGGGTCTTCCTCGGCGAGAAGGCGCGCCACGCCCGGGCGTACCCGCACCCGGACCGTCTCCCCCCGGGAAAACACGGCGGCGGTCTCCAGGAGCCGGCGCCGCAGGTCGAGCGCCACGGTCATGTCGGTCTTGACGCGCCCGCTGCCCGAGCAGGCCGGACAGGCTCGGGTCAGCACCCGCTCGAGGTTGCCGCGTGAGCGCTGCCGGGTGATCTCGATCAGCCCGAACTCCGAGACCGGCAGCATCCGGGTGCGCGCCCGGTCGCGCGCCATCTCCTCCTGGAAACGCTCGAAGAGGGCCTGCCGGTGCTCCGGGTCCTCCATGTCGATGAAGTCGACGACGACGAGCCCTCCGAGGTCCCGCAGGCGGATCTGCCGCGCGACCTCCGGGGCGGCCTCGAGGTTCAGGGCGAAGACGGTCTCCTCGAGCCCGTCCTTGCCGACGAAGCGTCCCGTGTTCACGTCGATCGCCACGAGGGCCTCGGTCTGGTGCAGCACGATCGATCCGCCGGAAGGAAGCGCGACCCGGCTCTTCAACGCGTTCTCGATTTCCGCCTCGACGCCGAAGCGCTCGAAGAGCGGCTCCGGCCCGGCGTGGAGCTCGAGGCGGCGCGCGAGGCGCGGGGCGACCGCGTCGAGCAGGTCCCTCATCCGCGAGAGCGTCGCCTCGTCGTCGACCCGGATGGCGTCGCAGTCGTCGGGCACGAGGTCGCGCACGCTGCGCAGCGCCAGGTCGAGCTCCCGGTGGAGGAGCGCGGGCGCGGCGGCGCTCTCCTGCCGCCGCGCGATGCGCGCCGCGAGGTCCGTCAGGTAGGCATGGTCCGCCGCGAGCTCTTCCGCCGTCTTCCCGAGCGCGGCCGTGCGGGCGATGAAGCCGCCGCCCCCGGAAAGGGCCTCGAGAAGCGCGCGCAGGCGTTCGCGCTCCGCGGGCTCGGTGACCCGGCGCGAAACCCCGGCCTCGCGCGCGGAGGGCAGGTACACGAGCGTGCGTCCGGCGAGCGAGATCGCCGTCGAGACCCGGGGGCCCTTCGAGGCGACCGGGTCCTTGGACACCTGGACGACGATCTCCTGGCCTTCCTTGACGAGATCGTCGATGCGCGGCCGGTCGGACCGCTCCTCCGGGCCGTTCGCGAGAATCTCGGGCGCCTCGTCGCCGAAATCGACCTCCACCGCCGGCGCGGCGTCCTCGACGTACAGGAACGCATCGCGGTCGAGCCCGATCGAGACGAAGGCCGCCTGCATCCCGGGCAGGACCCGGTGCACGCGGCCGAGATACACGTTGCCGACGAGGCTCTGCCGGCCGCGCCGCTCGTGGAGGACCTCGACGACGCGGCCGTCCTCGGTGAGGGCGACGCGCGTCTCGGGCGGCGTCGCGTTGACGAGGAGCTCTTTTCTCACGCGTTGGCGAACCGGCGGTATTCGACGCCGAGAATCAGGCCGATGGCGAGGAACGTCGTGGCGACCGACGAGCCGCCATAGGAGACGAGCGGCAGCGGGATGCCCGTCGTGGGCGCGAGGCCGATCATCATCGACGCGTTGATGACGACCGAGAAGAGCATCATCCCCGTCAGCCCCAGCACGAGAAACACGCCTCCCCGGTCGCGAGCGGTCCCGGCGAGCTTCATCGCCCGCAGGAAGAGCGCCGCGAAGAGCCCGAGGATGAGGATGACGCCGAGGAACCCCCACTCCTCGGCGATCACCGCCAGGATGAAGTCGGTGTGCTGCACGGGCAGAAAGCGCAACTGGCTCTGTGTGCCGCTGCGAAAGCCCTTGCCGGAGAACCCGCCCGAGCCGACCGCGATCTTCGACTGCCGCACCTGGTAGCCCGAGCCGAGAAGGTCGGTGTCGGGGTTCAGGAACGTCCCGATGCGGGCCTTCTGGTAGTCCTTCAGCAGGAACCAGCCGATTCCGAGCACGACGGCCACGATGAGCGCGATGGCGATCCAGCCGCGGGCCGGCAACCCGCCGAAGTACAGCCCGACGAAGAGGAGCGGCAGGAACGTGACGGCCAGGCCCATGTCCGGCTGCAGGAAGACGAGCAGCATCGGCAGCCCGACGATCGCACCGAGCTTGACGAGCGTCGGGGCGTGGAGGCGGACGTCGTCCTCGTTCTCGAAGAGATACGCGACGAGCAGCGCCGTGGCGATCTTCGAAAGCTCGGCCGGCTGGAACTGGAACTGGGCGATCCGGATCCAGGACCGGACGTTGGCGATGCTCTCGCCGAAGAACAACAGGTAGACGAGCGGCAGGAGGCACACGCAGTAGATCGCGAAGGAGAACTTCAGGAGCATCCGGTAGTCGAAGAGGATCATGACCGTCATGCCCGCCAGGCCCACCCCGATCAGGATCGCCTGCTTGGCGGCGAGCCCCTCGTACCGGGTGCCCGTCGTCGCCGAGGCGATGAAGAGCACGCCGAGGGCGGCGAGCGTCAGGGCGCAGCCGAGCACGACCAGGTCGAGCCGCCGGGAGCCCGGGAGCACGTGCCGGATCATCGCGACTCCCGCAGGGCCGCCGGCGCCACCTGCGCGGCCGGCGGCGCCGCGGCGGCGGAGAGCCCCGCCGGCGGCGGCGCGGGGGTCACGCCGAACCGCGCCTCGAAGAGCGCCTTCGCCAGGGGCGCCGCGGCCAGGTTGCCGTGGCCGCCGTGCTCGACGAAGACCACGACGACCATCTGCGGGTCGTCGACCGGACCGAAGCCCGTGAACCAGGCATGGTCCTGCAGCCGCGCGCGGTCGGCGCCGGCCCGGATCGCCGTATCCCGGCCGACCACCTGCACCGTGCCCGTCTTGCCGCCCATCTCCAGGCCCGCGACCCGTGAGCCGTAGGCCGTCCCGCCCGGCTCGTTGACGACCGCCCACATCCCGTCCTTGACGATCTGGAGCTTGTCCTTCTCGAGCGGTGTCGCCTGTCGGAACTCCGCCTTGTAGCGCAGCTGCTCCCCGGTCCGCGGGTCCTGCGACGAATAGAAGAGGTGCGGCGTCGGCAGCCTTCCGTCCTCGAGCAGCCCCGAGAGCGCCCGCGCCACCTGCATCGACGTCACGAGAAGCGGCCCCTGCCCGATCGAGACGGAGATGGTCTCGCTCGGGTACCAGCGCGCGCCGCGTTTCGTCTTCGCCCACTCCTCGGACGGGACCAGACCGGACTTTTCGAAGGCCAGGTCGACGCCCGTCGGCTGGCCGAAGCCGAACGACGTCGCGATCTCGCCGATCCGGTCGATCTCGAGGCGCCGGCCGAGGGCGTAGAAGTAGACGTCGCACGAGACCTTGATCGCCTCGCGCAGGTCGACCCAGCCGTGCCCGCCCCGCTTGTGGCAGCGGAACTCCCGCCCGTAGTACATGGCGTGCCCGGGACAGAAGATCCGCGCCTCCGGGTCGACGAGACCGCGCGCGAGCGCTCCGTACGCGATGAAGACCTTGAAGACCGACCCCGGCGAGTACATGTTCTGGATCGTGCGGTTCTGCAGCGGCCGGTCGGGGTTCTCGATCAGGCCGGTCCACTCCGCGGAGGTCACGCGGCGGGTGAACCAGTTCGGGTCGTAGGAGGGCGAGGACACGAGCGCGAGGATCTCGCCCGTCCTCGGATCCATGGCGACGACCGTCCCGACGCGTTCCCGGAAGTACTCCTCGGCGATCTCCTGGAGCCTCAGGTCGAGGGTGAGGAACAGGTTCTGCCCGGGCCTCGCCTCGAGCCGGTTGGCCTCGGCGACCTCGCGGCCGTGCGAGTCGACGATCACGCGCCGCTCGCCGTTTGACCCCGCGAGGAGGCCCTGGTACGCGCTCTCGACTCCCTTCTGGCCGATCCAGTCGCCCACCTGGTAGACGCCCGAGGCGGCCTTGATCTGCTCGGGGGTGGCCTCGGCGAGGTAGCCGAGCGCGTGCGCCGCGGCGCCGCCGTGCTTGTAGAGCCGGCGCTGCGACACCGTGATGGCGAACTCCGGGTGCTCGATGGCCCGGGCCTCGATCGCCGCCACCTCCTCGATGCCGAGATTCTCGGCCACCGGGATCGGCACGAATTCGGGCTCCCTGCGGCCGCGTTCGACGCGCGCCGCGACCTCGTCGCGCGGGAGTCCGAGCAGGCCCACCGCGAAGTCGATCGAGGCCTCGAGGTCCTTCGCCTCCCGGCGGTAGAGGTGAAGGGTGTACGCCGGCTCGTTCTCGACGAGCGTCGCTCCGTTGCGGTCGAGCACGTAGCCGCGCGGCGCCGTGATCTTGACCGCGCGGATCCGGTTGTTCTCCGAAAGGGAGAAGTAGTAGTCGCCGCGGACGATCTGGATGAACCAGTACGCGACGGCCAGCCCCGAGAGGACGGCGCCCACCGCGACCCGGGAGACCTCGATGCGGCGCATCAGCGCCTGGCGGTCTTCGCGGATCCTCAGCATGGCCGGCCCCGGCTCACCGCAGCCTCCGCAGCTGCCGCCGCTTCCACCAGTCGCGCCAGGGGAATCCCCAGGCGGCCTCGAGGGCCCCCCCGGCGATCCCCGTCGCGGCGGCGCGCCACAGGGCCTCGCGGGAGACGACGACCATCGGCGCCTGCAACAGCAGCGCCGAGAGCACCGCGACGATGGCCTCGTTGGCGAGCGAGGCGGCGGCGAGCGCCGCCCCCACCGCCAGCGCTCCCCCGAAGACGACCCGCACCGACACGAGCGTGAGCGCGTACCCGAGCATCGCCTTGGCGAAGGCGTTCATCCCCAGGAGCGGCTGCGAGATCGAGTCCTCGGCGAACCCGGCGGCGGCGCCCGTCAGGACGGCCCGCACGAAATCGCCGCTGCGGGCGACCGCGGCCGTCGCGAGGAGGAACCAGTCGACCGGCAGCACCTGGCGGTACCTCGAGCCCCCCGTGAAGAACTCGAGGACCGCGGCCGCTGCCAGCAGCAGCGCGATCCGGGACAGCTTCACCGCGCGGCACCTTTCGCGACCTCCGGGTTCTCGCGCGCCGCGGGCGAGGGAGCGAGCAGGAGGACGTCCGTCAGGCGCGCGAAGTCCGCCGACGGCGCCACCCGGATCTGCAGGAACATCTTGCTGCCGCGCTCGACCGACTCGACGATCCCGATGGGAACGCCGCGCGGGTAGATGCCGTCGATGCCGGCCGACTCGATGAGGTCGCCCTTCGCCACCGACGAGGTGGTCGCGATGTTGTTCAACGCCATCGCGCCCCGGCCGTCGCCCCGCACCACCCCGAGCTCGCCGGTCCGGGCGATGCGCGCGCCCGCGGCGGCCGAGGCGTCGAGCAGGAGCTGCGCCCGGGAGACCGACCGCCCCACCACGACGACCCTCCCGACGAGGCCGGCGGGCACGGCCAGCGGCGACCCGGCGACGACGCCGTCGTCCGCGCCGGCCCCGACGAGGACGCTGTAGACGCCCGAACGCCGCTCGAGCAGGAGGATCGGCACGCTTCCGACGACGCCGGGCAGCGCGGAGCCCTCCCGGACGAGGCGCCCTTCCTCCGTGGCCTGGCGGGCCTCGGCGCGGAGCCGGAAGAGCTCGCGCTCCCGCGCCTCGAGGTCGCTGCGCAGCCGCTCGTTCTCGGCGCGCGCGGCGAAGATCTCGCCGGTCGACTGCACGGCCCCCGACACCCCCTGGGAGACCGCCGACACGGCCGACGCCAGCGGAGCGGACAGGGTCAGGATCCAGGACTGCAGCACCGTGCCGCGGCCGCCGCGCCCGGGCGCCTGCGCCGAGAGGATCAGCACGCACGCGACGAGCACCGTCACGAGGACGGCGCCGCCCCGGCGGGGGTTGACGGCCGCGATCTCGACGTGGGGGTTCTTGGTTCTCATCGGCGGTCGGGCGGCAGACGGCAGGCGGCGGACGGCGGAACGAACGCGGGGCTCGAGCCGGGCATGATCTACCTGCTCCCCGCCTCCTGCACCCTGCCTCCCGGCGCCCTCACGGGATGCTGATCTTCCGGAGGAGGTCCATGTCGGTGAGCATCGCGCCCGTCCCCAGCGCGACCGACGCGAGGGGGTCCTCGGCGTAGGAGATCGGCAGGCCCGTCTCCTCCGAGAGACGGCGGTCGAGGTTGCGCAGCAGCGAGCCGCCACCCGTGATGATGATCCCCTTGTCCATGATGTCGGCCGAGAGCTCCGGCGGCGTTCGCTCCAGCGCGACGCGCACGGTCTCGACGATCGCGGCGACGACCTCCGAGAGGGCCTCGCGGACCTCCTCGTCCGTCAGCGTGAGCGTCTTCGGCACGCCCTCGACGAGGTCGCGGCCCTTGACCTCCATCGTCAGCGGCTCGTCGAGCGGGTGCGCCGATCCGATCTCGATCTTGATCTGCTCGGCCGTGCGCTCACCGATCAGGAGGTTGTACTTGCGCTTCAAGTACTGGATGAGCGCCTCGTCCATCTCGTTGGAGGCGGTCCGCACGGAGCGGCTGTAGACGATGCCGGCGAGCGAGATCACGGCGACGTCGGTCGTGCCTCCGCCGATGTCGACGATCATGTTGCCGGTCGGCTCGGTGATCGGCAGTCCGGCGCCGATCGCCGCGGCGACCGCCTGCTCGATGATGAAGACCTCCGAGGCCCCGGCGCGCAGGGCCGAGTCCTGCACCGCGCGCTTTTCGACCTGCGTGATGCCGGACGGCACCGAGATGACGATGCGCGGGCGCACGAAGAGCGACCGCCCGTGCGCCTTCTTGATGAAGTAGTCGAGCATCTTCTCGGTCACCTCGAAGTCGGCGATGACGCCGTCCTTCATGGGACGGATGGCGACGATGTTGCCGGGCGTGCGGCCGAGCATCTCCTTTGCCTCGGCGCCGACGGCCTCGACGCGGTTGGTCTGGGTGTTGACCGCGACGATCGACGGCTCACGGACGATGATGCCCTTGCCGCGGGCGAAGATCAGCGTGTTGGCGGTGCCGAGGTCGACCGCCAGGTCGTTGGAGAAGATCGAGAAGATGGATTTCCAGCTCAAACGAAACCTCCCTGCCCGGGTGTCCGGTTTCGGGTATCGAGCGCCGCCCCGCGTTTCGCTCGACACCCGGAACTCGACACTCGCCGCCCCATCATAGCGATTCGACGAAAACCCTCACCCGCCGCACCGTCTCGTTGCCCGAGGCGTCCACCGACTTGACCACCAGCATCGCCGCGCCGTCGCGCTCCACGGTGATCGTCTTCTTGAAGGACCCGTCCGGCTCGACGTCAGCGGGCTCGGCGTTGACCGTCACGATCGCGCCCGGCTCCGTCTTGCCGTAGATCAGGAAGAGGTTGCCCATCTGCTGGGGGGGAAAGACCGTCAGGTCCGGCGCGACGCCGTCGCCCGTGCCGGAGGCGATCGGCTCGAGCATCATCTTGAAGCGGCGCACGAAGCTCCAGTCGGAGGCCAGGCCCGAGCCGTCGATCGCGGCGACGCGCCAGAAGTAGGAGCCCTCCTTCGAGACCTTGACGCGCGCCTGCGGCTGGACCCGGTCGTCGAGGTCGACTTCGGTCGCGTCCGGCACGAAGAGGCGCGAGCGGGAGATCTGGAGGCGGTAGCGGACGGCCTCCGGGACCTTGGACCACTTCAGGTCCACCTGGTCCCCCGTCTTCAGGTCGTAGATCCGGTTGTCGGCCGGGAGCGCCGGCTGCGGCGAATCGGGCAGCGTCTCCTTGGCGGTGAACTGGCGGGTCGCCGCCTGGGCGGCTACGCGCTCCCGCCCCTCGAGGACGACGGTCTCCCTGCCGGTCGAGACGGTCGCCCGGCCGCGGTAGCTCGTGACCTCGGTCTTGTCCCCGGGGGCCACGTCGACGGACACCCGCGAGTCGCGGTCGATCGCCGCCGTCGCCGCGTCGGTGTCGACGGTCGAGGCCGCGTTGGACGTGTACACGTTGACGGCGCCCGAGACGATCTTGATCTGGCTGCCCGGCGCTTCCGAGGAGGCCGGCCGGCGGCACTCGAAGAGAGAGCCCGGCCGGATCGTGTACAGCGTGCCGTCGAAGAACATGATCTCGGCCGAGCCGGTTTTGCCCGCCTTGACGAAGTCGCCGTCGAAGAGCGGCTGGCGTTGCCGCGCGGGCTCGAAGGTCGAGCGCCCGGCGCGCTGCAGCGAGACGTCCCCTTCGACGAAGATGAAGGAGGCGTCGCCCTGCTCGCCGGGCCCCGAGCCCCCCAGCGCACGCCGCGAGTACGACTGGGACTCGACGGCGAGGCGGAAGGCTTCTTCGTAGCGCGACGCCGTCAACGACTCGCGCGCGTCGCGCAGGAAGTCGCGCGCCTGCGCGACGTTCGAGCCGGGCCGCACGGCGCCCACCGCGCGCGTCGCCCGGGAAAGCACCGACTCCGCCTCGGCGATCTCCGCCCGGGCGCGCTCCTGGGGCGAGCGGCGGCCACGGCTGTAGAGCAGATACCCGACGATCCCGGCCACCACCAGCAGACCGAGGATCAGCCCCCATTTTCGGATCTGCTGGATCGGGATGACGAACCAGTCCAGATCCGTACCGGCCGGCTGGCCGGCCTTCCTTTTGCGCATAAACTCCCGAAACGGCGAGACTTATCCCTCTGACTTATAACACACTTGGCCGATTCCCGGCAGTGACGCCGCCCCTCCCAGTCTCCGATTCTTGCGAACTGCTCCATCGGCTCGCGGCGCGAGGAATCTCCGCGAGCGCAGCGGAGGACGCCTCGCGCCGCGGGAGCGGGCGGGCGGCCGGGGTCCAGACCTGCGGTCGAGCCCGCATCCGGGCGAGCCGCAGGGCGGTGCGCCGAAGGCGCAGGGCCCCGGACGACCGCCCGCGACGGTATATAGTCGCGCGTTCTCGATTTTCGTCAGAGAGGGGTCTTCGATGCTCAAGACGATGCGCAACAGCTTCCACCACCTGAAGTGGACGCTGTTCCTCGTGATCGCGGTCTTCATCCTCGGGTTCGTCTTCTTCTCCGGCGGATCCGATCCCGCCGACCCCTCCGGCCAGGTCGTCGCCCGGGTGGGCAAGGAGCGAATCACGGCCGTCGAGTTCGACCGGCAGTACCGCGCGCAGGTGGAGCGCTACCGCCAGATGTACCAGGGCAACTTTTCGCCCGAGCTCGAGCGGGCGCTCGACCTTCCCCGCAACGTCCTCGACTCGATGATCGAGCGCATGCTCCGGCTCGAGTCGGCCCGCCGCATGAGGCTCTCGGTCTCCGACGAAGAGCTCGCGCAGAAGATCGTGACGCTCCCGTATTTCCAGGAGAACAACCAGTTCATCGGGCGCGAGAAGTACGAGCAGATGCTGCGCGCCAACCGCCTCGTGCCCGAGCAGTTCGAGGACGAGGTCCGCGAGGACATGCTGCTCCAGAAGTACGGCGAGCTCGTCAAGGCCTCCGTCGTCGTCCCCGAGGCGGAGATCGTGCGCGAGTACGCCGCCAAGAACGACAAGGCGACGATCGAGTACGTCCTCGTGCCGTCGAGCCGAATCGAGAGCGCCGCGCAGGCGACCGACGCCGATCTCCAGCAGTACCTCGACAAGCACAAGGAGCGCTACCGCACGGCCGCCCAGCGGCGCCTCAAGTACCTCCTCGTCGACAAGGCCAAGATCCGCTCGAAGATGAAGCCGACCGACGCCGACATCTCGGCCGAGTACGAGAAGAAGAAGGACACGTTCGCGGTTCCCGAGCAGGTCAACGTCGCGCACATCCTCGTCTCCGTCAAGCCCGACGGTGGCCCGAACGCCGACGAGGTCGCGAAGGCGAAGGCCGAGACCCTTGCGGCGCGCGCGCGGGTCAAGGGCTCGGACTTCGCGAAGCTCGCCAACGAGAACACGGACGACCCGAGCGGCAAGACGAGCGGCGGGCAGCTGCCGCCCTTCACCCGCGGCCAGATGGTCCCGGAGTTCGAGGCGCAGGCCTTCGCCATGGAGCCGGGCGAGATCCGGGGCCCGATCAAGACGCAGTTCGGTTATCACGTCATCAAGTTCAACTCGAAGACCACGGCCCGGACCCGTTCGCTCGACGAAGCACGGCCGCAGTTGAACGCCGAGCTCTCCGAGCGGCTGGCCTCCGGCGAGGTGGACCGGATCGCGCGCGAGCTCGCCGAGAAGCTGAAGAAGATGTCCTCGGCGACCGACGAGGAGCTGCGCAAGCTCCAGACCGACGTCGTCAACCTCAATACGACCGAGTGGGCGGCCAAGGGCGATCCGATCCCGGGCATCGGCGCCAATCAGAAGTTCGCCGACGAGGCCTGGGGCCTGTCGATCGGCAAGGTCTCGGCCGTGCCCGTCACGACCGCCCGCGGCGTCGCGTTCGTCAAGGCGTCCGAGGAGCGGCCGGCGGGCCTGCCGGCCTTCGCGGAGCTCAAGGCCCGCCTCGAGCAGGACTGGAAGGTCGAGCGGCGCGAGAAGGACGCCCTGGCACAGCTCGAGCCCGCGGCGAAGGAGCTCTCCGCCGGCGCGACGCTCGCCGCCCTCGCGCCGCGCTACGGGACCGAGGTCAAGACCACGACCGAGTTCGGCCCGGGCGGGCCGGTGCCCGAGATCGGCGCCGCTCCGGAGCTGGCGGTCGCCGTCTTCCAGACGCCGCAGGGCCAGGCCGGCCCCCCCGTCGCCGTCCCGGGCGGTTTCGTGCTCTTCCGCGTGCTGACCCGCGCCGAGGGCAGCCGCGACGCCATGCAGGCCCAGAAGGAGCAGCTGCGCGAGACGATCCGCACCCGGGAGGCCGAGAAGCTGACCCGCTCCTACCTCCAGCAGATGCGGGCGGAGCAAAAGGTCGAGGTCAACGACCAGCTGCTCTCGAGTTTCCTGCGGGACGAGAGCGGACGGCGGTCGTAGGGGCGGCCCTGGCGGCCGCCCGTCCACGGGACGACGGCCGCTAGAATCGCATCATGATCGGCCGCCTCACCGGCCGCCTCGCCTCCAAGGCGCCGGATCAGGTCCTCCTGGACGTGGCCGGCGTCGGCTACCTCGTCCACATCCCGCTGTCGACGTTCTACGAGCTGCCCGCGCAGGAGAGCCCGGCGTCGCTCTGGATCCACACGCACGTCCGCGAGGACGCGCTCGCCCTCTACGGCTTCCTGACCGAGCGGGAGCGGTCCCTGTTCCTGCTGCTCCTCGGCGTGACGGGCATCGGGCCGCGCGTGGCGCTGACGGTGCTCTCGGGGATCCCGCCGAGCGAGCTCGTCGACGCGCTCCGACGCCAGGACGTGCGGCGCCTCGTCGCGGTGCCCGGCGTCGGCAAGAAGACGGCCGAGCGGATGGTGCTCGAGCTCGCCGACAAGGCCGGCCGGATCCCGGGCGAGGCGCCGGGCAAGGCCCCGGCCGCCGTCGCCGCCGACGACGTCATCTCCGCCCTCGTCAACCTCGGCTACCGCAAGGCCGAAGCCGAACGCGCCGTCGACGCCATCGCCCGCGCGGGCGCGCCGGCGGACTTCGGCGAGTTCCTGAAGGAAGCCCTCCGCCGGCTCACGTCGGGCTGACGATAGACTCGGCTCGAAGAAATGACCGAGTCCAGCGAGATTCTCGCCGGCATGGCCCTCGAGGAGGACACGGCAGTCGAGCCGCGGCTGCGGCCGCAGTCCCTCGCCGAGTACATCGGGCAGACCAAGGTCCGGGAAAACCTCTCGGTGTTCCTCTCGGCCGCGCGCGGCCGGGGCGAGCCTCTCGACCACGTGCTGCTGACGGGCCCGCCGGGCCTCGGCAAGACGACGCTCGCCCACATCGTCGCGAAGGAGATGGGCGCGGGCCTGCGCCTGACGGCGGGCCCCATGATCGCGCGGGCGGGCGACCTCGCCGGCCTGCTGACGAACCTGCAGCCCAAGGACGTGCTCTTCGTCGACGAGATCCACCGCCTCTCGCCCGCCGTCGAGGAGATCCTCTACCCCGCCATGGAGGACTTCCGGCTCGACGTGATGATCGGCGAGGGCCCGATGGCGCGGACCGTCAAGGTGGACCTGCCGCCCTTCACGCTGATCGGCGCGACGACGCGGCCGGGCCTTCTCTCCCAGCCCCTCCACGGCCGGTTCGGCATCACGCTGCGCCTCGACTTCTACGACGTCGGCGCGCTGTCGATGATCATCGAGCGCTCCGCCGGGATTCTCTCGATCCCGATCACGCCCGAGGCGTCCCGCGAGATCGGCTCCCGGGCCCGCGGAACGCCGCGCATCGCGAACCGCCTTCTCCGCCGCCTGCGCGACTTCGCGGAGGTCGCCGGCAAGAAGACGATCGACCTGGAGACGGCGCGGGCCGCGCTCGCGCGGCTCGAGGTCGACGAGCACGGCTTCGACGAGCTCGACCGGCGCATCCTCTCGACGATCATCGAGAAGTTCGGCGGCGGCCCCGTCGGCGTGGGCGCGATCGCGGCGTCGCTCGGCGAGGACCGCGGCACGCTCGAGGACCTCTACGAGCCCTACCTCCTCCAGGCCGGCTTCCTGCAGCGCACGCCCCGGGGCCGGGTCGCGTCCCCGGCGGCGTACCGGCACCTGGGGATCACCGCGCCGAAGCGGGACGGGGAGCTCTTCTGAAGAGCTCGACCTCCCCGTGAAACGCGGCCTCCTCGTCTACAACCCCACCGCCGGCCAGCGCGACGTGCGCCGGCGGATGAGCGGGTTGATCGACCGGATGCGGCAGCGGGGGCTGGAGCTCGTCAACGCGCCGACGACCGGGCGCGGCCACGCGACCGAAATCGTCCAGTCGTTCCTGCCGCGCGGCCTCGACCTCGTCGTGGTCTGCGGCGGCGACGGCACGATCTCGGAGGCCGCCTGCGGGCTCGTCGGCTCGAACGTGCCTCTCGGCGTGATCCCGGCCGGCACCTCCAACGTCCTCGCGGTCGAGCTCGGCATTCCGCTCGATCTCGAGCACGCGGAAGCCCTCCTCGTCGGCGAGGCGACGCACCCGGTCCGCGTCTGCCATGCCGACGGCCGGCCCTTTCTCCTGTGGGCCGGGGTGGGGCTCGACGCCCGGGTCATGGGGCAGATGAACCTCGCGCTCAAGCGCCACCTCGGCCGCGCGGGGATTTTCGGGACGGCCCTCTCGGAGTTCCTGCAGTACGAGTTTCCGCGCCTCGAAGTCGAGATCGACGGCGCCCGGCATGCCGCCACCTTCGCGGTCGTCTGCCGCGCCAGGCACTACGCCGGGCGCTGGATCATCGCGCCCGACGCGAGGCTCGACGGCGACGACTTCGAGGTCCTGCTCTTCGATCACCGCGACCGCGCGAAGCTGTATCGCCTCTTCCGGGGGATGATGCGGCGGCGGGGCGAGCACCTGTCGAGCGGCCTCGCACGGGTCGTGCGGGGCCGGAAGGTCGCGATCCGGACGCTCGAGCCCTACCCGGTCGACATCCAGGTGGACGGGGACTGCGTGCTCAAGACGCCGGTCGAGTGCCGCGTGGACTCGGTCGCGGTGAACGTCATCGTCCCGAGCCCATAGGAGGCCTCACTTCCCCTTGCGGCCCGACTGGACCGCCTTCTCCACGTCCCCGGGCTCCTTCGGCGCGGCGCACGAGAGGCAGTCGGAGCCGCCCGCCGTGACGAGGATCGTGTCCTCGATCCGCACGCCGATGTTCCACCACTTCGGATCGACGCCCTGCATGTTGGCCGGGATGTAGATCCCGGGCTCGATGGTGAAGACCATCCCCGCCTCGAGCGGGCGCGACCTCTGCCCCGGCAGCGCGTAGGGGCTCGGATCGTGGACGTCGAACCCGACCCAGTGGGAGACGCCGTGCAGGGTAAAGCGGCGATGGCCGAACGACTTGATGATCTCGACGGGGTCCCCCGTCAGCAGGCCGAGCTTCACGAGCCCCTCGGCGCAGGTCAGCGCCGCCGCCTTCTCGACCTCGTCGTGCGAGACGCCCGGCTTGACCACCGCGAGGGCCGCCTTCTGCGCCGCGAGCACGATGTCGTAGATCGCCCGCTGCTCCGGCGAGAACCGGCCGTTGACCGGATAGGTCCGGGTGATGTCGGTCGCGTACAGCCCGTACTCGCACCCGGAGTCGTTCAGCAGGACCTCGCCGTCCTTCATCTGGCGATCGCTCTGGTGGTAGTGGAGGATGCACGAGTTGGGGCCCGACCCGGCGATCGACGGATAGGCCATCCGCCGCGAGCCGTTCCTCGCGCAGAAGCCGTCGTGAGCTTCCTGCACCTCGAACTCCCAGCGGCCGGGAGCCGCCGTCTGCATCGCGCGGAGGTGGCCCTGGGCCGACATCTCGGCGACGCGACGCAGGAAACGGATGTCCTCCTCGTCCTTGATCAGGCGCATCTGGTGCAGCAGCGCCCGTGCGTCGACGAGCGTCGACGGCCCGGTGCGCCGCGAGCTCAAGGGGTCGAAGCTCGCGCGGAACTTTTCGAGCCACTCCTCGTCGTCGCCGTCCAGGAGGTACAGCGTCTCCGCCTCCGCGAGATACCCGCTCGACCGGTACGTGTTGCGGTCGAACTCCGACATCTTCGAGTCGAAGTCCTTGTGCTCGAAGACCGCGTCGACGCCCCAGCTCGCGACCGCCTCGTTCGGGCCGACGCGAATGCCGTCCCAGGACTCACGGCGCGGGTCGCGCGGGCGGACGAAGGCGATGAACTTCTTCCCGTCCGCGGCGTCGGGCCGCAGGACGACCGTCACTTCCTCGTCGACGATCCCGGTGAGGTAGTAGAAGTCGGAGTTCTGGCGGTAGAGGTACTCGACGTCGTTCGTCATGTTGCGCATGGGCGCCGAGCGCAGGACCGCGATCGACTTCGGGGGCAGCTGCGCCATGAACGTCTCGCGCCGCGCCTTGTACGCGGCGGGGTCCGGCGTCATCACGGGGTAGTCGAGCGCGGCGAGGGAACCGGCGGCCAGGATCAGGGCGAGAGCGGCGATGCGGAGCTTCACGAGGCCTCCTTCTACGGTCAACGCTTGGCGATGAACGACCACGGCGCGGCGGCGCCCCCGGAAGGGGGAACGGCCTCGGGCCGGACGACGGCGGCGATGCGGGCCCGGTGCGTCTTGAGGAGCCGGCGGACGGGCACGCCGGACGCGGCCTCCTCGAGGATGTCGGCGCCCGACTCGTCCACCTTGGCGAGGAAGGCCTCCCACACGGCCTCGCCCACGGGCATCCCGCGGAAGACGACGTTGGGGATCCGCGACAGCTCCCGCTGCAGGAGCCCGAGCCGCTCGCGCAGGAGGTCCTCGTCGGCGAGCGGCTGGTCCTCGTAGGGCGTGTGGGGCTTCGGGATGAACGCGTTGACCGACGGCACGATCTCGGCGACGCGGCCGAGGCGCCGCCCTTCCTCGACGGCGATTCCGTGGAGCCGCTCGGTCAGGCGCACGATGTCGCGCACGTCGTCCTCGGTCTCCGAGGGCAGCCCCACCTGGAGGTAGAGCTTCAGGCGCGTGAAGCCGCGGGCGAACACGAGCCGCGCCTTCTCGTCGAGCATGGCGTCGGAGACCTTCTTGTTGATGAAGCGCCGCAGGCGTTCGTTGCCGGCCTCCGGCGCGATCGAGAGCGCGCGCTCGCCCTGTCGGGCGAGGACCTCGAGGATCGGGTCCGCGATCGCGTCGATCTTGATGGAGGAAAGCGCGATGTGGTACCCGAGCGAGGCCAGGCCCTCGAGGATCGGGATGATCTCCGGGTGGTCGCAGACGGCCGTCGCGATCAGGCCCGTCCGGCCGGTCAGCGGGCGCGCCTCGCGCGCGACCTTCAGGATCGACGACGCGGGGTACTGCTTGACGGGCGCCATGGCGTAGGCGGCCCAGCAGAAGCGGCACATCTCGGTGCAGCCCCGCGAGATCTCGATCAGCAGCTTGTCGGCGAGCTCGGTCCGCGGCGTCAGGATCGTCGTGTGCGGGACCTCGAACTCGGGCGTGATGTCCTTCCTCGACATCGGCTGCTGGATGACGACCTTCGCGTTCTCCGCCGCCTCGGCGCGCGGGCCGTGCACCGCCGGCACGAAGAGACCCGGGAGCTTGCCCGCCGCTTCGAGGAAGCCGTCGCGGTCGAGCCCCGAGGCGAGCAGCTCCGCGATCCGCGGAACGAGCCGCTCGCCGTCGCCCAACGCGAACGCGTCCACGAACGGCGAGAGCGCCGACGGGTTCATCCGCGCGATGTCGCCGCCGACGAGGACGAGCGGGTGCCGCTCGTCGCGCGCCTCGCGGCGGACGGGAATCCCGGCCTTCTGCAGCGTGCGGAGGATGTGGACGATGTCCATCTCCCACGACAGCGACCAGGCGAGCAGGCCGAATTCCGAAAGCGCCGTGCCCGACTCGAAGGTCGCGGCGGGCTCGCCCTCCTCGTGGAAGAACCGCTCGCACACGACGTCGGGGACCCGGTTGAAGAGCCGGAAGACCCACTGGAAGCCGAGGTTCGACATCCCGACCTCGTAGGAGTTCGGGAAGCCGAGCGCGACGCGGTACGCGCCGAAGCGCTTGGGCGCTTCGGTGAAGCGCTCGAGCGCGGCGCGCTCGCGGTTGACGGGAGTGGCGGGCATGCGGGAGAGCGAATTATAGGGGTTTCCGCGCGCCCGGCCCGCCCTCCCTCCCCCGCTCAGAGACGTATCAAAAAGACCCAGTCCCCCACGTTCGTGCCGGTCGACCCCGTTCGGAAGAGGTCCCCGAGCCGCGCGAAGACCGAAAGCGTGTCGTGACGAGCCAGCGCTCGCTCCGGGTCGAGGCCGCGACGCCGTGCGCGCTCGGCCGTCGAGCCGCCGGCGAAGGCCCCGGCCGCGCCGGAGCTGCCGTCCAGTCCGTCGGAGCCCGCGGCGAGAAGGTGAATGCACCGATCGCCCTCGAGCGCCAGCGCCGCCGCCAGCGCGAGCTCGAGGCATCGGCCTCCCCGCCCCGGGAAGCGCCGGCTCGAGAGATCGACCGTCGTTTCGCCTCCGGACAGCAGGACGGCCCGAGGCGACAGCCGGAGCGCTCGGCGCGCGAGCTTCGCCCCGGCCTCGCTCGCCTCCCCCGCGAGCCGCCGCGTCTCGCACACGACCGCGAAGCCGCGCCGCCGCGCCTCGCGCGCCGCTGCCTCGAGGCCGATGCGGTTCGAGCCGACGATCCGAACGAGATCCTCGCGCCGCCCGCGCACCGTCGGCCCCGACCCGACGAGCGACGCCCGATCGCCCGGAACGTCCGAGAGAACGAGCGTCACGAGGCTCGCCCGCGTCGCGCGGCCGAGGCGGCCGCCCTTGACGGCCGAGAGCGCGGTGCGCAGGCGATTGAGCTCGGCGATCCCGGCGCCCGAGCGCGCGAGCTCTCGGACGGCGCGCCGTTTCTGCGCGAGGGTCACACCCGCGCGCGGCAGCGCGAGAAGCGACGAAGCCCCGCCGGAGACGAGACACAGCACCAGGTCGCCGTCCTCGAAGCCTCGGAAGAACCGGAGGGCTCGCCTGGCGGCGCGCACGCTCGAGGCGTCCGGTTCCGGGTGCGTGGCGAACGCAACCGTGCCGCGCGGAAGGCCGCGGGCGGGATGCCCTCGCGGCAGCACCACGAGCGCCGGGACGGGACCGACCTCCCGCAGCGCCGCCCGCGCCATGCCGGCCGCCGCCTTTCCGGCCGCGAACACGCCGACGCGCCTCGCCCGGGCCAGCCGGCGCCGGATCGCCGGCGAGGCGAGCACCCGCCGCACGGCGGCCTCCGGGTCCGAAGCCTCCAGCGCGGCGACATGGAGCGCTTCGAGCAGGCGGCGCGGATCGCGGACGGCCATGGACAGCAGAGAGTAAGGCGTTCCCGCTGTGTGAGAATAGGGCTGTCCTCCCGCGGGTTTGCAGGAGGGCCACTCTCATGAGCGCCAACCCGACTCCCCCCACCGGCACGCTGCCCCGCCCCGACGAGCTTGCGCCGGGGGAGCACTACTGGTCGAAGGTCTCCAAGGACCTGCGCCACCGGCTGAACAAGGCGATCCCGCACGAGCTCCTGAAGGAGCTCCACCACAAGAGCCCGGCCCGCCACTTCCTGGTGGCCGCGCGGCAGTTCGCCATGCTGATCGCGGCCTCCGCGGCGGCCTGGATCTATCCGCAGCCCTGGATCTGGATCCCCGCGGCGCTCGTCTCGGGCTGGACGGTCTTCAACTTCACCGTCCTGCTGCACGACGCGCTGCACCACGCCGTCTTCAACGGGCCGCACCCGAAGGGCGACCGCGCCCTCTCGCTCCTCTACGCGATCCCGTCGGGCATCTCGGCCTCGCAGTTCACCCGCTGGCACCTGACGCACCACGCCGAGCTCGGCGACGCCGAGGCCGACCCGAAGCGGCACTACCTCTCGCCGAAGATCGTAAAGCCCTGGTTCAAGCTCCTCTACTTCACGCCGGCGCTCTTCCCGATCTACTTCCGCGCGGCGCGAAAGGAAACGGCCACCTATCCGCCGGAGCTCCGGAGGAAGATCGCGTGGGAGCGGCGCGTGACGATCCTCTTTCACCTGTCGGTCCTCGCCGCAGTGTGGGCGGTCGGCGGACCGGCCGTCGCCGCGCGCGTCTACCTCGTCCCGGTGTTTCTCGTCTTCCCGATCGCCTTCGCCTTGAACCGGCTCGGCCAGCACTACGCCATCGACCCGACCGACCCGGCCAAGTGGGGCTCGATCCTGAAGCCCAGCCGCTTCTGGGACTTCTGGTACATCTCCTCCGCCTACCACCTCGAGCACCACTACTTCCCCGGCGTGCCGTTCTACAAGCTGCGCCGGCTCCACTTCGCGCTGCGCCCGTTCTTCGACGAGATCGGCTGGAAGCCGACGACCTACGGCCGCCTCTTCCGGGCCTGGATCTTCGAGAACAAGACGCCCCACACGGACTGGCACCTGGCGGGCTAGGCGAGCCTCCACGGCCAACGAATCCGCCGCCGCATCCGTAAGGGAAAGCCGGGAACCATGGCCGACACCGAGGACATCAACCAGCTCATCCGGGAGCTCAACGAGGACCGTCCCTCCGGCGGGCTCGGGACGGCGGCCGAGACGCCGGCCGAGGCCGTGCGGCTCGATGCCTGGCTGGCGGAGCTCGTGACCCGCGCGGGCAGCGACCTGCTGCTCGTCGCCGGGGCGCCGGCTTCGATCCGGGTGGACGGGCGCATCCTGCCCCTCTCGGCCGGCCCCCTCTCGGGCGACGAGATCGAGGAGGCCGTCCTCCCCGCGCTCCCCCGCCACGCCCGCGAGATGTACCGGGCCGCGGGCATCGCCGACGCCTCGCATCGCGTCCGCGGCCTCGGGCGCTTTCGAGTCAACCTGCACCGGGAGCGCGGACGCGCGGGAGCGGCGGTGCGCGCGCTGCCGTCGCAGCCCCCGCGGCTCGCGACGCTGGGACTGCCGCCCGGCGCCGAGGCGCTGACACGGCTGCCGCGCGGGCTCGTCCTCCTCGGCGGCCCGACCGGCTCGGGCAAGACGACCACGCTCGCGGCGCTCGTGGAGGAGATCAACCGCCGCGACGCGCGGCACATCGTGACGATCGAGGACCCCATCGAATACGAGCACCCGCACCGCGGCAGCCTCGTCGAGCAGGTCGAGATCGGGATCGACGCCCCGGACTTCCCGACCGCCCTTCGCGCGGCGATGCGCCAGGCCCCGGACATCATCGTCGTGGGCGAGATGCGCGACCCCGAGACCATGCGCATCGCCCTCGCGGCCGCCGAGACCGGCCACCTCGTCTTCTCGACCGTCCACACGACCGACGCCGCCTCGACCGTGTCGCGCGTCGCCGACTCGTTTCCCCCGGAGCGCCAGAACACGATCCGCCAGGAGCTCTCGATGGCGCTCGCGGCCGTCCTCACGCAAACGCTTCTCCCGAAGAAGGGCGGCGGCCGGGTCGCCGCAGCCGAGCTGCTCTTCGTCTCCTACGGCGCCCGCCAGCACATCCGCAAGAACGCGCTCCAGCACCTCCACCAGGAGATCGCGATCACCAAGAAGCAGGGCTCCGTCACGCTCGAGGAGTCGCTCGCGCGGCTCGTCCGCGACGGGGTCGTCGAGCTCGAAGACGCCCGCGCCCGCGCGGCGCACCCGGAGGAGTTCGAGAACTACTACCGTGGGGTCTGAGGCGTCAGGTCTCGGTCGGGTCGAGCACCTTCAGGCCGGCGAACGCGTTCCGCAGGAATCCGCGGTCGCGCGTGATCAGGCGATCGGCCCGCAGCCGCGCATGCGCCGCGACGAGAAAATCGGGGACGAGCGTGGAGCGGCTTCCGCCCCGGCGACGGTACTCCCGCCACGCCTCGCCCGCCGCACTCGCTGTCTCGGCGTCGCACGGGTCGAACTCCACTCCCAGACTCTCCATCGCTCGATCAAACAGGTCGGGGTCGGAGAAGCCCGCTCGGACCTCCGCCCACGTCACCTCGCAGGCGACAAGGGCGCCCTCTCGCGTGGCGCGTCGCAGAGCCGCGCTCGAGGCCTCCACGTGAGGCGAACGGCTCAGAACATCGAGCAGGACACTCGAGTCAACGGCGCTTCGCATGAGGATCGTCGATCTTCGGATCCCAGGCCCCGCCGCGCATCTCGTCGATCGCTGCGTCAACGTCCATGGGCGGCAGGATTCCCGTCACGGCGGCAACCGCATCTTCCGCTGCGGACTTACGGCCGATGAGCAGTCCGTCGCGCGTCTCGAACTCGAGAACCTGACCCTGCCGGATTCCCAGGCGGTCGCGCAGCTTCTTCGGGATCGTCACCTGGCCCTTCTCGGACACCGTGGCTTTCATATCCATATGGTAGGAATTCCTACTTGAGAAGTAAAGAGTCGACAAGTCCATCTCTAACCTGATTGTCGCGAGCCCGGGCGGGCCGGGCCCGAAGCCCCATTCGTGTCTCAACGGGGCGGGGACAAGCCCCGCCCCTACGACCGGAGCGTGCCGCGCCGCCAGGGGCCTCCGTCGTAGGGGCGGCCCTTGCGGCCGCCCTCCCTACACCTCGCGGCGGAACAGCACCTTCGTCAGCACCCCGGCGACCAGCGTGAAGGTCGCCAGGAACACCCAGTCCGCGTAGGCCGCCGAGGGCTCGGCGCCGCGCAGCAGCAGGTTCCGCAGCGCCCGGACGCCGTAGGTCAGCGGATCGACGGCCGAGACCTTCGCGAGCCACGGCGGGTAGGACTCGATCGGATAGAGCGCGCCCGACGGGAAGAAGAGCAGCACGTTGATGATGCCGAACATCCCCCGCAGGAGGCTCGCGCTCCGCGCGCGGGCGAAGAGCAGGAACCAGAGCGCGGCGATCGAGAGCGAGGTCAGGAACACCGTGAATCCGGCCGCCGCGAGGCTCTTCCCGCCGACCGTCGGCAGCGGCGTGAAGAACACGATGCCGGCGAGCACGAACCCGCCCGCGATCGAGGCGACGATCGCTCCCGCGAGGATGTGGCCCGCGACGAGCGTCCCGGTCGAGATGGGCGTGACGAGGTAGCCCTCGTGGTAGCCGAACATCCGGTCCTCCAGGACCTGCAGGCCGCCCGAGACCATCGAGCCCATGAAGATCGCGAGGCAGACGACCGCCGGGCCGAGGTAGGTCAGGTAGTCGAGGTACGGATACGCCTCGAGCCGCACCGGCGGCGCCGCGGGGGGAACGTTCTTCGGGGCCGCGACCTCCTGCCAGATCTGGCCGAGGGCCGACTGCAGCGCCTCGAACGAAAACCGGTCGGTGTTGTCGCCGATGAACGAGGGCGCGGGGCCTCCCGGCGACAGCCCGAACGGCAGCACCCAGATCCCGCGGTAGCGGCTCTGGCGCAGCCCTTCGAGCGCGGAGGCGCGATCGGCCACGAAGGTCGCGGTCACCAGGCGCCGTCCGGACTCGAGGGCCAG